>CAZMFB010000003.1:0-208976 GCA_964565475.1 uncultured Opitutaceae bacterium
GTTGGCGTGGAGGTCCTTCTGGATCTCGAAGAGCGAGGCGTATTCGGCCTCGGCCCGGGCCTTGACGACCGGCGCCCATTCAGGCGCAGCGGCAATTGAGACAAGCGGCGCTGCCAGCAGGAGCAGGACGACCGGGGTGATGCAATAACGGGATTTCATGTTGGTGGAGAAAGAAGCAGACGGGCCCAAGCCGATTCAGGATGGCGAGGGCAGCGTCGATTCGGCTACGGCGATCCAAGTGAGAATATCCTGCTGATCACGCACCGCCCTGAGTTCGGCGCTGATGCGACCGAGCAACCGTTTTGCCTCGGCCACGGCGGCGCGGCGGGCGGGGAGCGTCGCCGGCTCATCGGCGAGCGTGTAGTAGACCGCGCGCTGGGCGCGGGCCGCAGCGGCAATCCAATTCTGGTTCTCGCGGTGCCGGGGCAGCATTTCCGCGTAGAAGGCCTGGGCGGGCTCCAACGCCGCCCGGGCTTCGTCGCGTCGTCCCTGCCGCGCGAGGGCGAGGGCCAGTTCCGTCTGGAGGAAGGCCACGTCCGCCCGGTCGCCATCGTTGCGGATGCCGGCGGAAAAAAGTGACGCCAGATTGGCGCGGGCCGCTTTCTCGGCCTCCGGCCAGCGTTCCGCCTGGATGGCGGCGGACAGCACCGTGTAGTGGGACCATCGCGACATGCTGGTCTTCCACGACTTCTCGAAGTCGTTCTTCACGGGCAGGGCATCGTAGCGGGCCGCCAGCGGCTGGGCCATCTGGATCAACTGGCTCTCTTGTCCCGGCTGCTGCGACTGCACGATTCCGCGCAGGATTTCATTGAGATCGTTCGTGATCAAACGCGTGATGCCCTCCTGTTTTTCGTCTTGGGCGGACCGGAGAAAAAGACGCTTGGACTCGGCCGCGTTTCTCTCCGCCGCGGGAAAATCCCCCGCTTCGGCCTGCCAGATGGCGAGGACGGCCGCCTGCCGGGACAGGCCGCCGGCCAACGAACTCGACATCGGCAGCTTGGACTCAACCTCCAAGGAGGACTTCCTGGCCTCGATGGCTTCGCGGAGACGGCCCAATGCGTAGAGGCGATTGGCCACGCGTTCCCGGGCGAGCACAAGATTGTTCCAAGCCAGCCCCGCGTTCCGATTGAGCTGCACATAATTCTCGTAGGTCGATTCGCTTTCCCGCGCGACGAAGAGCGACTCACTCAACCGCCCGAGGACGTTGAGGACGTTGGAACGCACGCCCAAGGCGATGCCACGCCCGTTGATGGCGGCCAGGTAGCCCGGGTTGCGGTTCAACACCCGCTCGAACGCGTCAGCACTCGCCTGGGTCAACCGGATGGCGTCCTCGGGCCGCCCCAGGGCATTCTGCGCACTGGCGGCCCGAACGTCGAGAAAGGCGCTGCTCGCCAACACTTCCTCGTCATCCGGATACTCGACCAGCAACGCGTCGAACAGCCGCCGCGCTTCGGCGTAGAGAGGCAGGGCCCGCTCAGGTCCTTCGTCGGCGGTGCGGAAGTGCTGGAATCCGAGTGCCGTCAGGGTGACCCCGAAATCGTTGCGGATAGTCCGGGAAGCACCCGGGCGGGTCGCCACCGGGCGCAGCACCTCCTCCGCCTTGCGGACGACCTCAAGGGATTCGGCGATGAGCTGCTGGTTGTTGAGCAGCGTGGACTGGTTTCGCAAAGCGAGGGAGAGGCCCTGCGCAGTCTCCGGCGCCGCGTCGCCGTCCTGGGCGAGGCCGGACAGAATCTGCACGGCCTCGGCGAGGACCGGGGTGGCATCATCGGTGCGGTTGAGCGAGTTCAGGGCCGCGCCGTAGCGGGCGAGCGTCAGGCCGTGGTTGCGGGCCGTGTCTCGCGTGCGCAGTTCGGCCGGCAGGTTGCGGTAATATTCGGCGGCGCGGGCGGCGAGGGAGGCCACGATCTCCACGCGGCCGGTCGGCTCCAGTTGCCGGTAGAAATCATCGACGAGGTAACCGACGATCTTCTCCGCCTCGGCGCGGGCCGTGTCGGCCAGTTTCCCGGTATGCGCGGCGGCCTGTTCGGCGCGGAGCGCAGCCTGCTCGGCGGCCTGGGCGCGGCGGTAATTCATCCAGCCGAAGACGGCGCTGCCGGCCGAGACGAGCATCAGCACCGACGCAACGGCCGCCACCCAACGGGCGCGCGTGAGCGAGCGCCGCGTGGCAGCCTCCCGCTCGCGCTGCGCGGCGAGCTGCCGGCGCGATTCCTCGAGCGACTCGCGCTCGCGCCGCACGTTGCGGCTCGCGACGATGACACTGCAGAGCACGTCGTGCGTGATCTCGACGCGGCGCTGGTCCAAACGGTCCTCGACGCGGAGCAGGCGGCGGTCAACGAGTTGGGCCAGGGCACCCTCGGCCGCGCCGGCCGCGGCGAAGCCTTTGCGCACGCGCTCCTCGGCCACGCTCTCGCGGAAGCCGGAGTCGGTGAGCATCACGTCCTCCACGAACACCCGGACGCCGACCGGCTGATCGGCGAGCGTGCGCTCATAGAATTCGGAAAGGATGGTGTCGCGCGAGCCGGCCAGCAAGTCGGCGGAGATCTCCGCCTGGCCGCGCGCGAGGCGGGTGTTGTTCAGCTCGCGGCAGATGAGGCTGAGCAGCGAGGGCTCGACCTCGGCCACGGCGAGCGCCGCGCCGCCGGCGACGAAACGCACGATGGACTCCGCCACGGCCTCGCTGACGAGGTCCGGCGCCGGCCGCCGCACGGCGGAGAGCGCCTGCACCCCGGTCATGCGCGCGAGGCGCATGCGGTTCTGCGTGACGGAGGGCATGCGGTCCTTCAGCCCCTCGAGGTGCGCGAGGTAATCCTCGCGCAGCGAGATGAGGATGCGGTAGTCGGCGCGCGCGAAGTCGAACTTGGCCGCATCGGCCTCATCGCGGTCGATGCGGGCCTCGAGGGCGGCGGGCGGGCGGTTCTCGACGAGGTCGGCCAGGTCGGCGAGGAATTCCTGGGCGCGCCTGCGGCCGGCCTCGTCAGTCTGGGCCAGGGTGAAAATCTCCTCGAACTGGTCGAAGATGAGGATGGGCGTGAGGGTGCGGCCGGCGGCGTCCTGCAGGACGTCGTCGCGGTGGTGGAGGAATTCCCACAGGGTCTCGCCGGCCACGGCGGTGCCGCTCTGCGTCCACCTCCCGGCGGCCTCGGTGGCGCGGAAGACGGCGCGCTTGATCTGCTCCGAGGGCGGCGGCGAATGCGGGTTGTAGTCGAGCCGCACGTAGACGGGGCAGAAGCCCTCGGGCCGGAGCCGCGGGACGAGGCCGGCCTGCAGGATGGAGGTCTTGCCGAGGCCGGACTGGCCGAAGAGCACGGTGAGGAGCTTGCGCTGCACGCGGCGGCCCAGCTCGGCGGCTTCCTCCTCGCGGCCGTGGAAATAGCCGCGCGTGTCCTCGGTGAAGGAGACGAGACCGAGCCAGGGGTTCTGCGCGTCGACGCTGGCGGCGGGCGCCGCGGGGGTGGAGTTTTTCATGGGCGGCGCGCGTTGAAGAGTTCCTGGAGGCGGCGGATGAATTCCGGCGGCGGGTCGCCGCCGGGGGCGCGCGTGAAGTGCACGGCCTTGAATTTCTCCGGCACGACGGCGGCGGCCTCGGCCGTGTCATCGATGCAGACGGGCAGCATGAACACCGCGCCGTCGGCCATGCCGTAGGTGCGGTCGACGGCGTAGTTCCACTCGCGGCGGAAATAGCCCTCGTGGCGGCGCTGCGTGGTGGCGGAGACCACGGGGAGGAAGAACGAGCAGCGGGCGATGTTGCCGCGGATCTTGCGGTCGTAGTCGTCGCCACCCTCGAGGCGGTCCATGTCGAACCAGGTGGTGAGTCCGGCCGCGGCGAGGGCGGCGCGGAGCTTATGCACGGCGGGCAGGTCCTCGCGGGCGTAGCTGATGAAGACGGCGTTCTCGGGCATCTCGCGGGCCGGGGGCGGGAGGCGGACCGGCGCGGCCGCGTCGGTCGCGGGCTGGGCCGCCCCGCGGCGGGCCGTCCAGCGCCGGTGCAGCTCGGCCACAAACTCCTCCGCGCCGGCGAACATGCGGGTGCGGACGCTGACCTGCTGGAGGAACGACACGAGGCGCACGTCGCGCAGGCTGTGGTTGTCGGCGATGATCTCGCCCACGTCGCGCGGGTCGGAGAGGCGGCGGCGCTTGGTCATGCGCAGGAAAAGCCGGGCGAGCCAGTTCGAGAAATCGCTGCCGATGACGAGGAGGTGGTTGTGCTCGAGGGCGTGGAAGAGCTTCTCGGGGGTGAGATGCTCGCTCTGCAGGGCGCAGACGAACTCGAGCATGTCCTCGTCGGAGATGACGTAGGTGGGCGACGCGGAGAGGCGGCCAAGCAGGTGGTAAACGACGGGACGCTGGAGGTCGTCGCGCTCGACCGGCAGGTCGGCGACGCGGTTGGGGGCGTAGGCGAGGACCTCGGTGTTGGCCGCGCCGCCGAAGCGCACGGCGTTGACCGCCTGCTCGAGCAGCGGGTCGAAGGTCATCGTCACGTAGAGGTTGAAGTCGGTGATTTCGGCGAGTTGGCGCAGCGGCAGGGGCGGCGCGAAGGCCGCCTCGCGCATGATGGTGCGGAGGCGGGTGTAGGCTTCCTCGCGCCGGCCGTTGCGCGCGAGGTAGGCGCAGACGACGTCGTTCAGCACGAGCGGCTTGGTGAGCGGGGCGGGGTCGACGCCGAGGCGCGCGGCGAGCTTCTCCGCGAGCCACTCGAGCAGGAGGCGCGGACCGTTTTCGGTGTCCACCTTGAGCAGCTCCGGCCCGATGATCGGGATGACGCGTTTTTCCTCGATGAAATTGAGGAGGTCGTCCCAGACGTCCTCGTTGAATGGCGGTGCCGAGACCGTGGCGGGGTCCGTGTTCATCTATTGTGTAGGGTGTGATGCCGACGGCAGGGGGGGTGCCGGCAGAAAGCGCCTCCATGCATGTCGGGCCCAGCAAGTTATGGCCAGTGGAAAGCAGCGGTGCTGAACCCGCCATATGTCCCTAGCGGTCCGGGCTTCGCGGTTGACAGTCCCGCGCGCGCCGCGCGTCCTTCCCCCACCCCGCCCCGGTCCGTCCGCCCCGCCCCGACCGCATGCACAACCCCACCCCGTTCCCCAAGCCGGTCCTCACGCCGACGATGACGAGCCCCGAGGTGATCGGCGTGATCCGCGGGCTGATCCGGCGCGGCGATTATCTCGCGGCCTACGATATCGCCGAGGATGCGGAGACGCGCGACTTCCAGCCGCCCTTCAACGCCGTCGCCCGCACGGAAATCCGCTACCTGCGCGTGCTGGCCCTCGCCCGCTCCGGCGGCTCGAAACGCGCGGCGGTCGAGGCGGAGAGCCTGACCGCCTCCCTGCCCGAGGGCCTCTCCCCGGCGCTGACCGAGGACATTGCCGCCCTCTCGGCGCGCATCGCCAAGGACATCGCGCAGCACGCCTCGCCGGCCGACCGGCCCTTCCTGTCCGCCGCCGCCGCCGAGGCCTACGAGGGCGTCTACCGCCGCCTCGGCCGGTCCTATGCGGGCATCAACGCCGCAACCGAGTGGCAGGTGGCCGGCCGCCCGGACCATGCCCGGGCCCTCGCCCACGAGGTGCTCCGTCTCGTCGACCGCGAGCTGGCGGCCATCAAGGATCCCGCCGATGTCGCCAACTACTGGGCGTGGGCCACGCAGGCGGAGGCACTGCTTATCCTCGGGGACCAGGACGGTGCCGTGTCAGCGTTGAAAAAAGCCGCCGATGTCGGCCACGACGACCACGGCGCCCAGGCCACCACGCGTAGGCAGCTGCGCTTCCTCTGCCGGGCGATGGACTTCGACCCGGAACCGATCATCGCCGCCCTGCCCCAGCCCGAGGTGATCCATTTCTGCGGGCACATGTCGGCCCCGCCCGGCACGCCCGCGCGGTTCCCGCACGAGCAGCTGGCCGACGTCGCGGCGCAGGTGCGGACCCGGCTCCAGGCCCGCCAGATCGGCTTCGCGCACGGCTCGCTGGCCAGCGGCGCCGACATCATCATCGCCGAGGTCGCCCTGGAGTTTGGCGCGCAGCTCCACCTCGTCCTGCCCTTCCAGATCGAGGAGTTCATCGCGATCAGCGTGGCGCCGGCAGGCCCGGGCTGGACCGACCGCTTCCGCCGCTGTCTCGGCGCCGCCACCTCGGTCACCGTCGCCAGCGACAGCGCCTACAAGGGCGACGACACGCTCTTCGCCTATGCCGCGCGCATCGCCATGGGCCAGGCCATGAACCGCGCCGCCAGCATCGACACCCGCGCCTGGCAGCTCGCGGTCTTCGACGGCGACGAGGCCTACCAGCACGCGGGCACGGCGCACGACATCCAGCAGTGGCGGCACGCGGGCGGCGACAGCGACATCATCCGGGTGCAATCCACCCGTGCGGGCACGGTGGCCCCATTCCTCGGCGCATCCGGCAAGCGCGTCATCCGCGCCGTGTTCTTCGGGGACTTCAAGGGCTTCAGCCGCCTGCACGACGAGCACATCCCGCTGTTCCTCTCGACGGTCATGCAGCCCATCGCCGAGGTGCTCGACCGCTACGGCGAGCACGTGATTGTGCGCAACACCTGGGGCGACGGCCTCTTCCTCGTGATGGACGACGCCGTGAACGGCGCGCGCTGCGCGCTCGACCTGCAGGAGCGGCTGCATGGCCTTGACCTCGTGGCCGCCGGCCTGCCGGCCGACATGGGCCTGCGGCTCGGCGGGCACGTGGCCCCGCTGGTGCCGGTCTACGATCCCGTCCTCCGGATGCCGATGGTGATGGGGCGCGGCCTCACGCGGGCGGCGCGCATCGAGCCGCGCACGCCGGCCGGCGAGGTCTACGTGACGACCGGCTTCGCCGCCCTGCTCCGCCTCGAACCCGGCTGCGGCGTGACCGGCGAATACGTCGGCCACCTCACCACCGCGAAGAATTTCGAGACCACCCCGATGTATCTCCTTCGCAGGGAGCAGCCGACGTCGACCTGAGGGCTGCTGCACAAGTGTCATCTAATAGATGACACTTGCATGGAGGTCCGCACGGTCAGAACAACGGGGCGTTGTTCTGCGGATCGTTGAGCAGGGCCTCGAAGCGCGGGTCGTCGCGCAGGCTGGCGAAACCCGGGTCGGCCCGGATGTAATGGACGGACCGATCCGATGATTTCTTCAGGAGGCGCGCCAATTCCGCGAGTGCCTGGTCCTTGTCGCCGCTCCGGGCGCAGGCCATGGCAAATTCAAAGCGGTGCCAGGGGCTGTCCATGGCATCGCGCGATTCCGGCAGGAGCTCCTCCACCTGGCGGAAATGTCGGAAGGCCTCGGCATGGTTGCCGAGGATGGATTCCCCGCTGCCGAGCAGCAACCAGAGCTGGATGTTGGCCGGCTCCCCGCGCAAACGGTCGCGGAGTCTGGGCATCAGCTCGCTGATCCGCTCCCGCGCCGCAGGCAGATCCCCGTCGGCGGCAAAAACACTCGCGGCCTCCATCGCCACCGGTTCCGGGCTTTGCCGGCCGGCGAAAAAAGGCTGGAGGCGGTCGAGCCGGCGATACTCGGCGACGTTGCCCTGAACCCACGCGAGCTGCTTGCGGAAGTAGATTCCCACCGGTGATTCGCGGACGGAAGGATCCAGACCGGCGATCCATTGCTCCATGGCCTGCGTCGACCCCTTTTGATCGAAGTCCACCACCGCCAGGTTGAATTGCTCATCCAGATTATCCGGTCGCAAGACGAGGGCCTGTCGGAGCGCTGCGCGCTGTTCGTCCCAGCGGCGGCTGCGAAAGAGCGAAATCGCCAGGTTGCGATGATTGTTGAAATTGGCGGGGTCGAGTTCCACCGCCCGGCGGAAATGGTTGACCGACTCGCCCATGCGGCCCTGCCGGCGCGAGATCAGGGCGAGGGAACTGTAAACCGTCGGGTCATTGGGCTGCAGCCGGGCCAGCTTCTCATACGACGCAATGGCCGTGTCGTAGTCCCGGAACGCATAGTAGGCGTAGGTGCCCCGCACCCGGATGACGTCGGGCGCGTTGGGTGCGAGACGTTCGGCCTGCCGCAGGGCGGCTTCGCCTTTGGCGATCCGCTCGGGTGTGTGATCGAAGCCCCAGAACCCATGGAGCGCGTGCACCACCGCCAGTTCGCCCCACGCGGCGGCAAACCCCGGATCGAGATCAACCGCCGCTTGGAAGAGACGCTCCGCCTCTTGCAGCGGCTCGAGCGTGCCGGGGTTGGAATCATTGCGGAGGATGCGGCCCTGGAGAAACCGGTCGTAGGCCACGGGATTTTCGGTGGGCCGGCGGTCGAGATGCTTACGCACCTCGGGGGAAAGGGCGGCCGAGAGCGCCTTCGCGATCTCCTGCGCGATGGCGGACTGGATGGCGAAGATGTCCGTGAGGTCGCGGTCGTAGCTCTTGGCCCAGACATGCTCGTCGTTGCCGGTCTTAATGAGCTGGCCGGTGACGCGCACCTTGTTGCCGGAGCGGCGCACGCTGCCCTCGAGGAGGTAAGCGACCCCGAGCTCCTGGCCGATCTGGCGCATCGTCTTGGTCGTGCCGCGATACTGGAGCACGGAGGTGCGGGAGACGACCTTCAGCTCGGGCACGACGGCGAGGTTGGTGAGCAAGTCCTCATGCACGCCGTCGGCGAAAAAGCCGGTGTCCTTGTCCTCGCTCATGTTGGTGAAGGGCAGCACGGCGATGGACTTCTCGAAAACGGTGGCGGGCTTCACCTCGGCCGGCGGCCGGGCCGTGGCGCCGGAAGCCACCGGCTTGGCCTCGGTGGAAACCGGCGCGGCTGGTTTCACGGCAAAATAGATGGCCACCCCGATCGCGACGACGGCGACGGCACCGATGAGCGCGAGCGGCCAACCCGGCTTGCGCGACGCGGCGGACTGTCCCCCGGCGACGGGTGCCTGTGGCGCCGGAGCCGACGCCTTGCGCGGCGACTCGAGCAGCTTCTTCACCTGCGCGACGAATTCGGGCGTGGGTGTGCCGCCGGCGAGGCGCGTCCACTGGTAGCGCATGAATTCCTCCGGCACCTCGGCCCCTTTCTCCACCGTGCCGTCGATCACGACCGGCACGACGAAAACCCGGCTGCCGCCCATGTCCTGCGTGCGGTCGATGGCGAGCTTCCACTCGCGGCGAAAGTAGCCCTCGGCGCGCTCCTCGGTCCGCTGGGAGATGATCGGGATGAACAAGGCGCACTCCTTGATCTGACGGCGGATCTTCGCGTCCCACGCATCGCCGCCCCGCAGTTCGTTCTGATCGAACCACACCTCCAGGCCGAAGCCGCGCAGCGCCTCGGCGATGCGCTTGGCCGCGTCGGCATCCTCGCGGGCGTAGCTCAAAAATACGGCTTTGGAAGTCTCGCTCATGGTCAGAACAGCGGGGCGTTGTTCTTCGGGTCGGCGAGCAGGGCCTCGAAGGGCGCGAAACCGCCGAGGGTATGGCGCAGCAGCGTGTCGAACCGCACGGTATTCACCCCGTAGCTCGTGGGCTTGGCGAACAGGCGGCGCAGCTCGTCGACCGCCTCCGCCTTGCGATCCGCGAGAGCCAGGACGTAGGCCCGGTAAAGCCGGGTGAAGGGCGAGTCGATGGCATCGCGCGTTTCCGGGAGGAGCCGGTCCACCTGGGCGAGGGCATCCAGGGCCTCGTCGGTGCGCCCAAACAGGGCCAAGGCCACCGATAGTGCATACCGGGCCCGCACGTTGGAGGGCTGGGTTGCCAGGGCCTGCTCGCAATCCGCGAGCAACCGGCGTGCGGTCACCCGCGCCAGCTCGGGCTGCCCGTGCTTGAGGTGCATCGCCGCGGTGACCTGCAGCGAAATGCCGGGCTGCTCAAACTCAGGGAGGAGGGGTGCGACATCGTCGACGGCGCGGAAGGCCGCGTAGTCGTCGCGGGCGACGGCCAGCAACTTGCGCGCGTAGCGGCCCAACGCAGTATCGCGCTGTTCGGCGGGCAGTCCGGCGACGAAGCGCTCCAACACGGCGAGGTCTCCGGTGCTGAAGGTCTCCCAGTTGGCCGCGAGGTAACGCTCGCGCAAGTCGCCGGGCAGGAGCACGAGCAGACGCTGCTGCACGGCGCGCGCCTCGGGCAAACGGCGGACATAGGTGAAGGTCGAGATCTGGTTGCGGAGGTAGGAGATGTTCGCCGGGTCAAGTTCGACGGCCCGGCGGATGGCCTCGATCGCCTCGGCCCACCGGCCCTGCCGGCGGAGAATCAGCGCCAGCGAGGCATAGCCGGTGGCATCGTTGGGCTGCTGCTCGATGATGCGCCGGTAGGCGGCAGTGGCGCGGGCGTAGTCGCGGTAGGCGTAGTAGGCGTAGGTGCCGTCGAGGCGGATCACATCCGTGGCGTCGGGTGCGAGTCGTCGGGCGTTGGAGGCGGCGGCATCGGCCCGGGCCAGGCGCTCCGCGGAGCCGTCGTGATCCCAGAAGACCTTGAGCGCGTGGACGACGGCCAGTTCGCCCCAAGCCGCGGCGAAGTTGGGATCGAGTTCGACGGCGCTCTGGAAGAGCTGCTCGGCCCGGTTGAGCGCCTCGGGGCTGGCAGTGGGGGCCCGGTTGCGGGTATCGCGACCCCGCAGGAAGAGGTCATAGGCGGCGGGATTATCGGTCGGACGGCGCGCGATCTGCTTTTGCGCCTGCGGTGAGATGGCGGTCTCCAGCGCGCCGGCGATTTCCTGCGCGAGCGCGGCCTGGATGGCGAAGATGTCGGTCAGGTCGCGGTCGTAGGCCTTGGCCCAGACATGCTCGTCGGTGCGGGTGTTGATGAGCTGGCCGGTGACGCGCACCTTGTTGCCCGCCCGGCGCACGCTGCCCTCGAGGATGTAGGCGACGCCCAGCTCCTCGCCGATCTCGCGCACGCTCTTCTTCGAGTCCCGGTAACGCACCACCGTGGTGCGGGAGATGACCTTGAGGTCGCGGATCAAGGCGAGGTTGGTGAGGATGTCCTCGTGCACGCCGTCGGTGAAGAAGGCGTTGTCCTTGTCGTCGCTCATGTTGGCGAAGGGCAGCACGGCGATGGACTTGTCGGAGACGACGGCGGGTTTCACCTCGGGCGCGGGCTTGACCGGGGCCGGAGCCTCGGACTTGCCCTCGGACGCAGCCGGGGCGGACCGGCGGGAGGTGACGAAGAACACGACCCCCACCGCAACCGCCACCGCGACGAGCGAAACTGCCAGCGCCGCGGGGAAGGTTTTCTTTGCCGGTGAGGCGGCCGGCATGGGGGCGACGGTCCGTCCACCGACGGCGGCGCCGGAGCGGGGGGTGGCGAGGAGCCGGCGCACGTGCTCGACAAACTGCGGCGTGGGCAGGGCGCCGGGCAGACGGGTCCATTGCACGCGCATGAACTCCTCCGGCACGATGGCGTCGCCCTCGCGGGTCTCGTCCACCACCACGGGCACGATGAACGCGATGCCGGCCGCCATGTCGCCGGAGCGCTCGACGGCCAGTTTCCACTCGCGGCGGAAATAGCCCTCGGGCCGGCCCTGCGTGGTGGCGGAGATGACGGGCAGGAAGAGCGCGCACTCGCGGATCTGCCGGCGGATCTTGGCGTCCCAGGCATCGCCGCCGCGCAGCTCGTTTTCGTCAAACCACACTTCGAGGCCGGACGCGCGCAGCGCCTCGGCGATGCGCCGGGCCGCGCCGGAATCCTCGCGGGCATAGCTCAAAAATACGGCTTTGGCGGATTCGCTCACAGGGGCTTGGCTGTTTTGAGGATTTCCTCGAAGCGCGGGTCGTCCTTGAGCCGTGACCAGATCGGGTCGAAGCGGATATCGTTGGGTGAGAAGGGGACGAGCATTCCGGTCATGAGCACCTGCAAGGTTGCCAAGGCCTCGTCGTTCCGGCCGCAGACCAGCAAAATTTGCCCGTAATCATTCTGCATCAGCGCGCCGGCATAGGCATCGCGCTTGATTTGATCGGCCAGTGCCGTGCGGGCATCCTGCACCGCCTCGCTGTGGCGTCCCGCAAAAGCTTGCGCCTGGGCCACCCCCATCAATGCGCCCGGTTCCTGCCGGGGCATCCATTTCCGGGACCGGAAATGGGCAATGGTCTCGTCGGCAAAACGGCGGGCATCCTCGGGGCGTCCGCGCAGCCAGGCCATCCGGGCCCGCAACAACGACACGGGATAATTGAGGGCGCCTCCAGCCCCGGCACCCGTGGGCATCCTCGGATCCTCCAGTAATTTTTCCGCTGCAGCCAGGTCGCCGGAGCGCATCGCTTCACCAAGTCTCGCGTTTAGACCGTGCGGGTCATTGGTGGTCAGCGGCAGCGCCGCCATGTCCCGCAGGAAGGCGGGTCGGTCGCCGTCCAGTTCGTAGCGAGCCCGGACACCGGCCGCAAGGAGGCGTCGTTCCTTGGGAAATAGTGCGGCAAAGCGGTCAATTTCCTTCACGACCCGGCGGTAATGCCGCAGGTCAAGCAGGCCCTCGAACTGGGTGATGACGACGTTGAGGTCGCTGGGATTCAGGTCGATGGCCCGCTCAAAACGCTGATGGGCTTCCGCATACTGCCCCAGCCGGCGGTGTGCGATCCCGATGCGATAGATCAACTGCGCATCGTTGGGGAGGCCGGCCTCCGCTTTGCGGTATTCAATGATCGCCTGGGCCCAGTCGTTGCGGCAGGTGTATTCGTAGGAACCCCGCGCCAGATGGGTCTCGGGGGCATCGGGAGCAAGCCGCACGGCTGCCTCCAATTCCGCCTCGACGCGGGCCCTGCGTTCCGGGGAGGCGTCAATGTTGCCAAACCAATACATCGTGCCGTGCAGGATGGACGCCTGCACATGGGGCAGGGCGAACTTCGGGTCGGCGGCGGCGGCCTGTTCATAAAGGGCGATCACGGCCTCGTAGGCCTCTTTGGTGGCGGCCAAACCGATGGCTTGGCCCTGCAGGCGGGCCCGCAGGTAGAGGTCGTAGGCCACCTGGCTCTCGGTCGGACGGCGGGCCAGCAGGTCCTGTTCGCCGGCGGTGAGGGTGGCCTTGAGCGCGCCTGTCACCTGCTGCACCAGCTCGGCCTGGATGGCGAAGATGTCGTTCAGCTCGCGGTTGTAGGTCTCGGCCCAAAGATGCGCATCGGTGCGGGCGTCGATGAGCTGGAGGTTGATGCGCACCCGGTTGCCGGCGCGCTGCACGCTGCCCTCGAGGACGTGCGCCACGCCGAGGTCGCCGGCGATCTTCTTCAGGTTGCGCGACGCGGTGTCGCGATAGGCCAGCACCGACGTGCGGGAGATGACCTTGAGATCGCGCACCTTGGCCAACGCGGTGATGAGGTCGTCGTGCATGCCGTCGGCGAAGAACTCGTTCTCCTTGTCCGCGCTCATGTTGGCGAACGGCAGCACGGCGATGGACTTCGCGTCCGCCGGGGCGGGCTTGTCCGCCGCCTGGGGCTGGCGGACAGGGTCCGGTATCCGGGATTTGGGTTCTGGAGCCACGACCGTTGCCGAGGCCGGTTCCGCCGGCTTGCGGGTAAGGAGGCCCACGGCGACGACCGCGACCGCGATGACGCCGACCGCGCCGAGGAGGGCCGCAAGCGTAAGCGGTTTTTTCTGCAGAGGCGCACCTTGGGCGCGCCCGCGGGTGTCGTCGAGCGACGCCCCTCCACTCGCAGCGGATGTTCCCTCCAGCAGCTTCTTCACCTGCGCGACGAACTGCGGCGTGGGCAGCGCGCCGGGCAGGCGGGTCCACTGCACCTTCAGGAAGGAATCGGGCACATCGGCGTCGCCGTCCTTCGTGTCGTCGATGCACACCGGCACGAGGAAGGCGCGGCGCCGGCCCATGTCCTCAGTGCGCTGGTCGGCCAGTTTCCATTCGCGCCGGAAATAACCCTCGGCCCGTGCCTGGGTCTGCGCGGAGATGATGGGCACGAACAGGGCGCACTCGCGGATTTTCTGCCGGATGTGCGCGTCCCACGCGTCGCCGCCGCGCAACTCGTGCTCGTCAAACCACACCTCGAGTCCGGCGGCGCGCAACGCCTCGGCGATGCGGCGGGCCGCCGCGGCGTCCTCGTGCGCATAGCTCAGGAATATGGCCGGGGTATTCACAAGGGCTTGGCGGATTTCAGGATTTCCTCGAAGCGCGGGTCATTCTTCAGCTTCGCGAAGAAGGGAAGCTCGCGTAACGCGGCGGGGGTGAAGGTGCTGGGGTTGGCCAGTTGCCGGCGCAGTGCGGCCAATGTCTCCTCGTCGTGGCCGGTGGCGGCGAAGGCCCGCGCGGCTTCAACCCAGCTCACGGCGAGAAACTTGTCCTGCCGGACCATCTGCTCCATCGCCTGCCCCAACTCCCCGGCCGCGCCTTCCTCGCCGGCGCACAGCCGGGCCCGGGCCTGAAAAACGCGGACCATCGGTTCCTGCCGGGGCGACCAGCGGCGGCTGGCCATGGCCGTGAGCGCCGCCTCGCCGAATTTCTTCGCGGCCTCCCGGTCGCCCCGCAGGGCGGCCAGTTCGGCCCGCAGCAATGACGCCGGCTGGTTGGCCACCGCGCCCACGCCCGGGAACCATTCCTGCCGGGGATCGGCGAGGGCCCGGTCGGCCGCCACCAGGTCGCCGGCGCGCAGGGCGTCGTGGTAGGATTTGTTCAGGCCCAGCGGATCGCCCGGCGCCGGCGGGATGCTCGCGCGCTGGCGCAGCCAGACGTCCCGGCTGCCACCCAATTCGTAAGTCGCGTCCGCGAACCAGCCCAGCAGGTTGCCGTCGCCCGGGAAAAGCGACAGGTAGCGGGGCTCGAGGGGCGGCACCAAGGCGAGGCGGCGCAGCGCGACCAAGGTCTCGATGTAGCTCGTGCCCGCGCGCCGGTCATGCGGGTTCAAGGCCACGGCCCGCTCCAGATGCCTGACGGTATCCTGCCACTGCCCGAGGCGTCGGTAGGTGAGCGCGAGAAGGTAGTTGACCTGGTCGTCATTGGGCAGGCCGGTTTCCGCCGCCTTCAGTTCCGCCAGGGCCTTCGGCCAGTCGTTTTCGCACAGGTAGGCGAAGGCACCCTGCGCCATGCGGGTCTCCGGGGCTTCGGGAGCGATCCTCTGGGCCTCGGCCAGCGCCGCCGCCGCCAGGGCCCGGCGCCCGGGCGTGGGATCGATCGCGCCGAACCAATACATCAGGCCATGCACGAAGGTCAGCTCCCCGTGCACCAACGCAAAGTTGGGATCCCGCGCCAGGGCCTGCCCGTAGTGCGCGAGGGCCGCGTCGTAGTCGGCCCGCACGGTGGTGGCGGAGAACTGCTGCTTGACCAGCTTCCCGCGCTGGTAGAACTCGTAGGCCTGCGCGTCCTGCGTCGGGCGGCGCTCGATGAGCGAGCGCTCGTCGGGCGTCAGCGTGGCCTTGAGCGCGGCTGCGATCTGCTGGGCGAGCTTGGCCTGGAGCGCGAACACGTCGCCGGTGTCGCCGTCGTAGTTCTCAGCCCAGAGATGCTCGTCGGTCCGCGCATCGATGAGCTGGGCGGTGACGCGCACCTTGCTGCCGGAGCGGCGCACGCTGCCCTCGAGCACGACGGCCACGCCGAGGTCGGCGGCGATCTTCTTCAGGTTGCGCGAGGCGGTGTCCCGGTAGGCCAGCACCGAAGTGCGCGAGATGACCTTGAGGTCGCGGATCTTCGCCAGGCTGGTCAGCACATCCTCATGGATGCCGTCGGCCAGAAAATCGTTTTCCTTGTCCGCGCTCATGTTGGCGAAGGGCAGCACGGCGATGGATTTGTCCGAAGCCTTCGGGGTCGCGGTCACGGCCGGCTTGGACTCGGCGACAACCGGGGGCGGCGTGGCGGGAGGCGCGGGCTTGCGGGTGACCAGCAAGGCGGTGCCGACGCCGACCACGATCGCCACGATCACCCCGATGGACCAGCCGGGAACGGCGGATTTCGGCTTCGTCCCGGCCTCTTCCGCCGCGGCCTTGGCCAGCGCGGCCTGCTTGAACTCGGGCGGCAGGGTCGGCGGCCGGGGCGGGCCGGGTTTCAGGGACGGTTTCCGCGGCGCCTCGAGGAGCCGCTTGACCTGGACGACGAACTCCGGGGTCGGCTCGCCGTTCACCAGCCGGGTCCACTGCACGCGCGAGAATTCCTCGGGCACGGTGGCGCCGCCCTCAGGGGTGCCGTCGATCACCACCGGCACAAGAAACGCCCGCCCGCCCGCCATGTCGAGGGTGCGGTCGATGGCGAGTTTCCATTCGCGGCGGAAGTAACCCTCCGCCCGCGCCTCGGTCTGCTCCGAGATGATGGGGAGGAAGAGCGCGCACTCCTTGATCTGCCGGCGGATCTTGGCGTCCCAGGCGTCGCCGCCGCGCAATTCGCTCTGGTCGAACCAGACCTCGATGCCGAAGGCCCGGAGCGCCTCGGCCATGCGTCGGGCCGCGTCCGTATCCTCGCGGGCGTAGCTCAGGAAGACGCCGCGTGCAGTTGTGTCTGGGGTGGACAAGTCGCTCGCAATAAGGGGCATCGGGCCATGGCACGCGAGTCGAAACCCGCCCCCGCCGCCTACCAAGCCCGTTCGGCCCTGCCGGCCTCGAAAACGGCCTCGGCGGGGGCCGCGCGCCCCGTGCGCTCCTTCGCCCGTGGACCTCAACTTGCCCAAGCACCTTATGGTCCAGCTACTCCACCCGTTTTTTCTCAGAACCGCCACGTGACCGTGGCGCCGACTTGGCGCGGATCAGCGCGATTCTCGTAGCGGGTCTCGAGGTAGTCGGGGTCCTCGTTGCCGAAGAAATACACGCGCTTGTCGTGGATCTCGTCGAGGGCGTTGCGGGCCCACAGGGTCAGGGTCCAGTCGCGCCAGACGTAGCCGAGGGTGAGGTTGAGGACCCGGAAGGGGCGGCGCGCCTCGTTCTGGTTGTTGGAATCGAGCTGCTCCGCGCGACCGGTGAACTCAGCCTGGCCGAAGAAACCGCGCGGGGCATCGCGCCGGAGCGCGAGGGTGTAGCCGTGGCGCGGGGTGTTGGCGAGGCGGCGGCCGCCGCCGGTGTTGCCGTTGGCGAGCGTGAAGCGGTCGAGCGCGGAATCCATCAGCGCGAGCGTGCCGCGGAGCGACCAGTGGTCCGTGAAGGCCCAGGCCGCGGCCCCTTCGAAACCCGTGACGCGCGCCCCGCGGCCGTTGTCGGTGAAGAAGCGGTAGTTGCCGCCGAAGCCGGCGGAGTCGCGCACCTGCGTGTCGCGCCGCACGAGGTGGAAGGCCGTGAAATCACCCGTGAGCTTCGCTCCGAACCACGCGCCGCGCAGGCCGGCCTCGAAATTCCAGAGCGTTTCGGTGCCGTAGGCCAGCGGGTCGGCGAGGAGGTCGATGCGCGCGTCGACGTTGACGCCCCCCGCCTTGTAGCCACGCGTGACGGAGGCGAAGGCCAGGCGGCCGTCCGTGAGATCGTGCTCGAGCGTGAGTTTCCCCCCGACCAGGGTGTCGCAGAAAGCCGGCGCGGTGTTCACCACCGGGTCGAAGCTGCCGCTGCCGCGGCGGAAGCGGGTCTTCTCCCCCCGTCCGGAATATTCGACCCGCTCGGCCCGGAGGCCGGCGATGAGACGCGTGCGCGGAGAGAAATCGCGGGCGACCTGGCCGAACAGGGCGGTGTTGGCGCCGTCGTAGACCGTGCGCAGTCCGCGAAGGTTGCCGGGGTCCTCGTTGGTGTAGCGCGTCCACTCGCCCGTGTCGGAGTGGAACGCCCCGAGCGTCCAGCGGTTGATCCAACCCTCGCGGCCGGGCTCGGAATCCAGCCGCAGCTCCTGGTTCACGACCCAGCGCGAGCGGTGCAGGTCGCTGAAGCCCATGTAGGAGGCGGCCGTCCAGTCGTCGTCGTAGGCATAGCGTGAGCGCGTGCGGGCCACGCTGGTGACCGTGGTGAAGCGCACGCCGCGGCCGGTGCGCGTGCCGCGCAGGCTGGCGGCCAGCGAGCGCTGCTCGTCGCGGCCGGGCTGGTCGCTGAAGGTGAGCCTACCGTTGTTGTCCAACGCGAACTCGTCGTAGCCGGCGTCCACCTCGGCGTGGAACAGCGTGGATTCCCAGCGCCACACGGCGGAGGGGTTCCACTCGAGGCGGAGACGCGCGGTGGTCTCGACGCGGGCGTTGGTGGCGCGGTTGAGGGTGGCGTTGTGGCGGAAGCCGTCGCTCTCGCTGCGTTGCACGGCCAGGCGCAGCATCACCGCGCGCGGATCGCCCGCGGACAACGGCCCGCCGAGCGCAAAACCGCCCGCGCGCAACGAGTCGCCGCCGGCCGTGCCCTCGACGCGCCCGGTCCAGAACGGCGTCGGCGCGGCGGTGACCAGCCGCACGACGCCGCCGGCGGCATTGGCGCCGAACGCGCCCGCCTGCGGGCCGCGCAGCACCTCGACCTGCTGCACGTCAAAGGCACCGGCGAGGGTGCCGAGGCCGGTGAAATCGAGGTCGTCCACCAGGAAGCGCACCGCGGAGTCCGGCGTCTCGCCCTCGAACTGCGAGTTCTCCCCGACGCCGCGGATCTGCAGGTAACGCGGGCGCGCCGTGCCGCCGGTCCAGGTCAGGTTCGGAATCCGGTCCACGAGGTCGCCGAAATGCCGGATGGCACCGGCGCGCAGCGCGGCTTCGTCGAGGACGGTGACGCCGGCGGCGATGCGGTCGAGCGGCGAGGCCCACAGGTCGGCGGTGACGACGACGGGGTCGAGCTTGACCGGGGTTTCCGGAGGGGTGGCCGGATTTTGGGCACGGGCGGTGGCGGGCACCGCGGAAATCAGGAGGAGCCCTTCGACCAGGTTCAGGACAATTCCGCCGAGGCGGCGGATTTGGATTCGTGTCGGGGATTGCATCGGCGGATGCCCGACCCGAACCGGACTCCCGATGAAGGGGCGCCACTCCCGCGCCACCCGGCGCTCTCGCGGCGCCTGCTGTTTCCTTCGTCGGCATGATCCGTTTCAGGTTCCAGGGTCGAACGGCCGGTCGTGCCGCAATCTCAGCCCTCCGCGGAGGACACCCCTACAGGCAAGGCTTCACCAAACGCAGGCCGGGCCCGCCGTCAACCGCGCAGTCGGTCAGTGGCCCTGCGCGGAATTGGTGCGGCGGGGATCGGCGTAGCCGGTGCGGGAGCCGTCGGGATGCAGCGCGACGGCGTTGATGCCGCCGAAGTGACTCGATGCGCCGGGCTGCCAACGGGTCTCCACCTTCCACCCCCGCCGGCGGAGCGCCTCGGCGGTTACCTTTGGCAGGGCGCCCTCGGCCTCGACAGTGAAGGTGCGGGCGGTGGCGGAGGCCGTCCAGTTGAGCCGCACGTCCCCCATGGCGTCGGCGAAGTCGCGGCCGTAGAAGAGGTGGTCCGCGAGCACCTGGGCCAGGCCCGAGGGGATGCGGTTGCCGCCGGGCAGGCCGAGGGCGAGCACGGGCCGGCCGGCCTCAAGGACGATGAGCGGCGAGGTGGTGCTCCACGGGCGCTTGCCGGCGGCGGCCTGGTTGGGGTATGTCGCGTCGGTGTAGTTGAAATTGCTCATCGTGTTGTTGAGCACGACGCCGGTGCCGGGGGCGATGACGCCCGCGCCAAAATGCAGGCTGAGCGACTGCGTGAGGCAGGCGATGTTGCCGTGCCGGTCCACCACCACGAGGTGGGTGGTGGCGTCGTTGCCGCCCTCGGGGGGAATCACGAAGTCGGCCAGCGGTTCGGCCAGCATGGCCTCGGCGGCGGCGCGGGCCCCGGGCACGTCACCCAGCACGCCACGAGCCCGGGACATGAGGCGCAGGTAGGCGCGACCGAAGGCGTCGAGGTTTTCCGGGGCGCGGAATGACGCGGCCCGCGGCAACCCGGCCGCGAGCCGGAGCGTTGCGAGCACCACGGCACTGCCGTGGGCGGGCGGCGGCGTGCCCAGCACGGTGCGCCCAGCCACCTCGATGCGCAGGGGCTCGCCGATGCGCGGAGCGTAGCCCGCGAAGTCCTCCAACGTGAGCCAGCCGCCGCCCTGTTGCACGGCGGCGACGATGGCCCCGGCGACCGGGCCGCGGTAGAAGCCGTCGCGCCCGTGCTGCGCCAGCAGTTCCAGGGTGCGGGCGAGATCGGGGTTGGCCAGGCGTGTGCCCTCGGCGGGCAGCTTGCCGCCGGGCAGGTAGAGCCGCGCGATCTCGGGATCGCCGCGGCGCAGCACGTCCTCGCGCTCGGCGAAGAGGCGGCGGATGCCGGGGATGACCGTGAAGCCCTCGCGCGCGAGCCGGGCCGCCGGGGCGACGTTGTCGGCCCACGGGCGCGAACCCCAGCGGCGGTGTGCCTCGAAAAGGCCGGCAGGCAGGCCGGGCACGCAGACCGAGGTCCAGCCGTTGCTGGCGGCATTCCGGTCCAGCCGGCGGATTTTTTCACGGGAGAACCCGCTACCGGCCTGGTCGAGCGCCTCCACCGCGGTCGTCGTGCCGGTGGTGGCTTCGTGGTAAAGCAGCATCAGCTTGCCGCCGAGGCCGGAGCCGTAGGGCTCGACGAGGCCGACGGCCAGCGAGACGGCGACGGCGGCGTCCATGGCGTTGCCGCCGGCGCGCAACACCTCGACGCCGAGGGCCGAGGCCTCGGGATGCGCGGAGACGACCATGCCGTGCGCCGCGGTGACGGGCTCGACGCGGACGGACTGGGCCGGGAGCGCCGCCGGCGCCAGCAGCGCGCAGACCCACAGGGCGGCCGGGCGCAGCGACACGGCCGGACTCAGAGTTTTTTGGTGACCTGGAGCGACCAGGTGCGGCCGCGGGCCATGAGGTTGTAGACCGACGGATCGTAACCGCGGGAATCGCTGGCGAGCGGCGGGATGTCGTCGAGGAGGTTCACGACGCCGAGGCGGACCGACGTGTCACGCAGCCATTTGGAGGTGTCATTGCCGCGGAAGCGGTAGGAGACGTAGGCATTGTAGGTGGTCGAATCCTTGACCACATAGCGGTAGATGTTGCTGCCGTTGGTGAAGACCGGGGTGATGTAGCCGGGTCGCCCGAGCGAGTCGTAAATCGCCGAGGTGGTGGTGGCGCCGGCGTCGGAGTAATCCCCGGTGTAGTAGGCCGAAAGCCCCGCGCCCCAATCCTGGCGCCGCCACGTGAGCGAGGCCGAACCGCGCCACTTGGGGGTGGTGCCGCCGACGGCGGCGGAGTTGGTCCAGCGCAGGTCGGTGCGCGGGGCACCGGCGGAGTTGTAGGAGTGGAAATCGTTCAGATAGCTCCAGTTCGTGCTGACGATGAAGTTGCCGAGGGCCGTCCGCGGCAGGCGGTAGTTCAGGTCGAGGTCGAAGCCGTTCACGAACTGGGAGGATTTGTTGAAGTAGGAGGTGCGGAGGATGTCGATGGCCCCGACCACGGCGCGTTGGTTGGCCGGGGTGCGGGTGGCGTTGTAGGCCGCGAAGAAGTCGCGATCGGCCTGCGTGACCGGGAGGCGGACGACGGAACCATCGCCCTGGTAGTTGGCGGTGCCGGAGCCGAGATCGATGCTGGCGATGTTCTGGCCCGCGGCGAGCGCGGCCTGGGTGGCGGCCAACAGGGCCTGGGTGTCATCGGCGATGGAGCCGGAGGAGGCGATGACGTTGCTCTGGCGCACCTCCCAGTAATCCAAGCCAAGGGACAGACCTTTCACCCACGGAACCTCGACGACCACGCCGGCGGACTTGCCCTTGGATTCCTCGGGCTGGAGGTTGCGGTTGCCGGAGGCGACGCTGCGGCGGTTGGACGGGCCGTCGGTCGGCAGGCCGGTGACGGTGCTACGGTAGGTGTCGGTGCTGCCCGTGACGGTGCGGATGAGCGTGCCGGTGAAGAGTTGGGCGAGGTTCGGCGCGCGGAAACCCTCGTTGTAGGAGGCGCGGACCAGCACCGACCTGGCGGGGAGCCAGGTCAGCCCGACCTTGGGCTTGGTGGTCTCGCCGAAGTCGGTGTAGCTCTCATAGCGGACGGAGGCGGTGAGGTCGAGGCGCCGGGCGAGGGGCAGCCTTTGGTTTTCGCCCACCAGTGGCACGTTGGTCTCAAGATAGAGCGCCGCCACGTGACGGTTGCCGTAGGTGTTGGCGTTGGGAGAAAAGTTCATGAAGTCGTCGTCGTCCAAGGGCAGGCCGGAGCCGGGCGGATTGAGGCCGGCGAAGGGCGGGCGGTAGTCCACATAGGACTCATAGCGATACTCGCCGCCGACGGCCAGGCTCTGGACGTTTCCGCCCCAGAGCTGCCAGAGGTCGCCGTTGGCGTTGAAGTCCACGCTGCGCAGGCCGGTGCGGCCGATGCGGACGAATTGATCGAGGAAGCTGTTGATCAGCGCGGCGGGGTTGCGGTAGTCGCCGGTGACGACGAGGCTGCCGCCTTGGACGGCGAAGGTGCGCCCGAAGGGATTGAAGGCCTGGTTGGGGTCGGTGCGGCTGAGGGTGGGCCGGAAAAGGCTGTCCCGGGGGGTGCCCGACTCGGTGTCGATCACCTTGTTGTCGCCCCAGAGGAAGGCGGATTCCCAGCGCCAGGTCTGGCCGAGGCGGCCGCGCAGGCCGGTGACGGCGCGCAGGGTGCGGCTGTCAATCTCGGCGACGCGGTCGGGCAGGTCGATGAGACGCTTGTTGCTGATGCGGACGGACCCGGGGGTGCCGGTGAGCCGGGGCGAGCCGTCGGCGTTGGGCGCGCCGGTGGGGTGCCAGAAGCGCGTGCCGAAAGGATTCCACGGGTTGTCCGGCGTGACGATGAACTCGCCGTCCGTGGACAGCGTGATGGAGGCGGGCTCGCGGTAGGTGGTGGAGTTCGCGTCGTAGTAGGTGAAATCGCCGAAGGCGGTGAGGTGTTCCTTCAGGTCGTATTCGGCCGAGAGGTAGGTATTGACGCGTGTGGACTCGGGCTGGAGGACACGGTAGGTGTTGTTGTTCCAGTAGTAGGTGCGGGTGACGCCGTCGCGCGGCGGCGTCGTGGTTCTGAACCCCACTCCGCCAGTCTCAGTGGGCACGAGGAAGAACGCGCCGGCGGCCGTTGCGAGCGAGGCCGGGATTCCCGCAGGACGCGTGGCGCTGAACACACCGCCCGTGACCGTGCCGACGTTGTAATTGCCGTATTCGCTGGTGGCGGAGCGGGCGTTGAACTGGGTGTTGGTCGAGACGTTCCACGGGGCCGGGGCCCGGTAGGTCATGTCGGCCTCGGCCATGAAAGGACGGTTGCGGGCAAAGATGGCCTCACGGTCATAGTAATCGAGGACCAGCTGGGCGCGGCCCCTGTCACCGGCGAAGTTGAGCCCGTGGGTGAACGTGCCACGCCATTCCTTGCCGTCACCGATCTCCGTCTGCGCGTAACGCAGGATCAGCTCGGTGCCGAGGTAATCGCGGCGGGTGATGTAGTTGATGACGCCCGCGACCGCATCGGTGCCGTAGACCGCGGAGGCCCCGTCGCGCAGCACCTCGACGCGATCGAGGCCGCGGTTGGGCAGCTGGTTGACATTGATGGAGAGGGTGGGCACGCCGCCCTCGCCCTGGCTGATGCCGTGCGGGAGGATCCGGCGGCCGTTGAGCAGCACGAGCGTATCGGCGGACTTCAGGCCGCGCAGGGAGACGCTGGCGTTGTCGCCGCGGGCCGTCGCCCCGAGGGTGGCGGTCTCGTTGCCGGGCAGCCCGGTCACCTGCGGGAGCGAAGTCAGTAGGTCGGCGGGCTGGGAGGCATCGCGGGCTTCGATGGTGTCGCGGTCCACGATGGTGACCGGCAGGGCCTTCTCCTGGTCCAGCCGGCGGAGATTGGAACCGGTCACCGTGACGGCCTCGAGCTTGACGATCTCCTCCGGCTCCTTGGCGGGAGGATTGGCGGGCTGGGCGGCGGTCTGCGCGAAGGCCAGGATGACGGCGAACGGCAGGAAGCCGGCCGCCCGAAGCAGTGGGGTCCGTTGGTTCATGGTGGGGTCGGGATTGGGGTCCGATTATTTTCCCGGTCCGGCGAACCGCAAGCGCCGGCCTTGTCGTATTTCTACGCAAAGCGCGCTCGTCACCGCTTGTGCCATACTCACACTGTGTCCTCCGCCACCCCCATGCCCGCCGCCCCCGCGACTCCGCTCCGTCTCGTGCTCGTGGACGACACCGAGACGTTCCGCGCCCTGCTGAAGCAGTCGCTGCAGCGCCGCTTCGCCCCGCGCGAGTTCCGCGATTTCGGCCGCGGCAAGGACGCCCTCGCCGCCTGCCTCGCCGCCCCGCCCGACCTGCTCATCGCCGACCTCTACCTGCACGACATGGACGGGCGCGACATCGTGCGGGCGCTCCGGCAGAAGAACCTGCCGACCAAGGTCGTGGTGCTGACCGCACACCCCGAGGCCCAGCTGCCCGCCGAGCTCGTCGCGCTCGGCGTGGCGGGCTTCGTGGACAAAAACTCGCCCTTCGAGCAGATCGACCGCGCCGTGCAATGCGTGCTCGATGGCGGGATGTTCTTCTCGGCCACGGTGCCGCCCCCGGTGCCCGCCCTCGAGGCCGAGCAGACCCTCCCGCGCCACGGGGCCGACGTGCTCTCGGAGCGCGAGCGCGAGGTGGTGCGCTTCGTCGCCCGCGGCCTGGTGTCGAAGGAGATCGCCGACCGGCTCACCCTCAGCACGCGCACGGTCGAGAAGCACCGGGCGCGCATCCAGGCCAAGCTCGGCGTGCACGACCTCCCCACCCTCGTGCGGTGGTGCCTGCGCAACGGCCTCGGTTGATCAGACCGGCACCGCGACCGGCGGCGCCACCGGCAGCAACACGCGGAAGACGGAACCCTGCCCGGGCTGCGACTGCACCTCGAGCCGGCCGCCCTGCAGGGTCAGCAGCTCGCGCGCGATGAAGAGGCCGAGACCGGTCGAGTCCTCGCCCTTGCCCGTCGGCTTGGCGCTGAGCGGTTGGAAGGGCGCGAAGATGCGCGCGAAGTCCTCCGGGCCGAGGCCGGGGCCGCTGTCGCGCACCTCGGCAAAGGCCCAGCCGCCGGCCCCGCCGAGCGAGACGGTCACCGCGCCCCCGGGCGGGGAAAATTTCAGCGCGTTGCTGACCAGGTTGTCGAACACCTGGCGCAGCCGCTCGGCGTCCGCCGAGACCGGCGGCAGTTCCTCCGCGGGCTCCGCCAGCACGAGCCGTTGTTCCTTCTGGACGGCGACCGGGTGCAGGCCCGCGACGGCCGCGCGCGCCACCACCGCGAGGTCCACCTCGGCGCGGTGCAGCTGCAGGTTGCCCTCCTCGATGGCGGACGCGTCGAGGAAATCGCGCACGAGGCCGCGCATGCGGGCGGTGTCGGTCTGGATGCCCTCGGCGAGGCGGCGGATGGAGGCCGCGTCGGCGGCCGAGCGCCCGATGAGGGCGGCCGTGGCGTTGAGCGCGGTAAGCGGGACCTTGAGGTCGTGCGAGGCGATCTGGAGCAGGCGGGACTTGAGGCGCTCGGCGGCCTCGGCGCGCCGGCGGGCATGCTCCATCGCCCCGCGCAGGCGGCGCTCGTTGCGCAGCGTCGCGCGCTGGACGTAGATGACGGCGGCGAGCATGACCACGCCCAGCAGGAGCGCGGCGATGACGAGCAGGGTCTGGCCGCGGCGGCGGTCGGCCGCGGCGTCCTTCAGCGCCTGCTCCTGCCGGAGGAGGGCGATCTGCATCTCGCGCTGGCCGGCCTCGTAGCGCGCGCGAAGCTCGTCGACGCGGCGGCGGTCCTGCTCGTTGCGCATCTGCTCGGTGGCGGCGGCCTGCGCCCGCTGCGCGGCGAGGGCGGCGGCAAAATCGCCGCGCGCCTCGTGCGTGAGCGCCAGTTCCTGATGGATGTCGGCCAGCACCTCGGCGCTGTTGAGCGTGCCGGCGACCTGCAGCGCGGTGCCGAGGTGCGCCAGCGCCTCGTCGGCCCGGCCGGCGTTGCGCAGCACGCGCGCGAGCCGCCGGTGGGTGTTGGCGATGTAGCGGCGGTATTTGAGGGCCTCGAAGGTCGTGAGCGCCTGGCCGAGATAATCGAGGGCGCGGGTGGTATCGCCCCGGGCATCGGCGACCAGGCCGAGGTTGGTCAGCGTCTCGGCGATGGCGCGGCGGTTGCCGGTGGCGCGGCGGATCTCCAGCGCCTCGGTGAACACGGCGGCGGCGCGCGCGTAGTCGCGCTCGGCGAGATGGTGGTTGCCGAGGCTGTTGAGCAGGCTGCCGCGCATCCGCTCGTCCTTGGCCTGCCGGGCGAAGGCGAGCCCGGTCTCGAGGTGCTGCAGCGCGTCCTTCGACCGGCCGTAGCGCAGATAGGTCAGCGCCAGGCCGCCATGGGTGCGCGCCAGCAGCGAGGCGTCGCCCACCTTCTCCGCCAGCTTCAGCTCCTCGAGGTGGTTCTCCAGCGACTCCGGGTAGTCGGTGAGGTTCCAGTGCAGGCGCCCGAGCAGGTAGAGGAACTCGACCTGCAGCCGTTCATCCTGCAACACGCGCGCCCGGCCGAGTCCGTCGCGGGCGCCGGCGATGCCGTCGGCGTAATCGCCGCGGCGGCGCTGCAGGTTGACGAGCGTGGCCAGCGCGCGGAGTTTTTCCGGTTCGGTGGCGGCGTTCTGCACGGCCTGCTGCGCGTTGGCCAGGGGTTCGTCGGCCTCCGGCGAGGTCTCGAGTTCCGTCGCCAGAGCCCCGGGTGCAGCCGGTTGCGGCCACGCCGCGCCCAGGATCACGCACGCCAGCAGGACAAGGAGCGTTCGACGGGGCACGGCCCCACCCCGCCACAGCGCGCCGCCGTTTTCAATCCCGCAGCGGCCGATGTGCCGCCACACTCGATCCCCATAAACATGAAGGGCGCCCCTTGCGGAGCGCCCTGCATGACCTAACACCAAGCAAACCGTAAGAACTACAAACAATGTTTCGTTGTGAAACGACGCACTGATGTCGTTAAGATAGACGCAGCCCCTGCAAAAACGTTGAATCTTCGCGGCCGAAACGCGCGAGCCCCGGGGGAAGTTTTTATCCAATGCTTTTCAACGACTTGCGTGATTCATCGCGAACGCTTGGAATCCGGACGAGCACTCCGGTTTGTTACAAACCGATGAAAACCCGATGACAGGACCTAGAGATGCACCTCGGCGGGCAGCACCTTGGTGGTGTGTGCGCGCACGGGCGTGCTCTTCAGCGGATAATGGAACACGCGTCCCTCGAAATTCCGGAACACGACTTCGTCGTCGGTGATTTTTTCGACGTAGTCGGGATTCACCGGCACCTTGCCGCCGCCGCCGGGCGCATCGATCACGTATTGCGGCACGGCGTAGCCCGTCGTGTGGCCGCGCAGCGCGCGGATGATCTCGAGGCCCTTGCGCACATCCACCTTGAAGTGCGCGCCGCCGGTGATGAGGTCCATCTGGTAGAGATAATATGGCCGCACGCGCATGCGCAGCAGGCGGTGCACGAGCGCCTGCATCACCTCGGGGTCGTCGTTCACGCCCCTGAGCAGCACGCTCTGGTTGCCCAGCGGCACGCCGGCGAAGGCCAGGCGCTCGCACGCAGCGCGCAGCTCGGCCGTGGCCTCCCTCGGGTGGTTGACGTGGATGCTCATCCAGACCGGCCCGTATTTTTTGAAAATCTCGGCGAGCTCCGGCGTGATGCGCTGGGGCAGGAACACCGGGATGCGCGAGCCGATGCGGATGAACTCGACGTGCTTGATCGCGCGCAACCGCGCCAGCAGGTGCTCGAGCTTCTTGTCCGAGAGCAGGAGCGGGTCGCCGCCGGAGAGCAGCACGTCGCGGATCTCCGGGTGCGCCTCGATGTAGCGGAGCGCGCGCTCGTATTCCGGATGGAAGTTGTAGTCCTGCGCGTTGCTCACCAGCCGGCTGCGCGTGCAATACCGGCAGTAGGACGCGCAGCGGTCGGTCACGAGGAAGAGCACACGGTCGGGATAGCGATGCACGAGGCCCGGCACCGGCGAATGCTCGTCCTCGCCCAGCGAGTCGTCCCGTTCCTCCGCCGACACCACCATCTCGTCGCCGCGCGGGATGACCTGCCGGCGGATCGGGCAGTCGGGGTCGTTGCGGTCGATGAGGTTGAAGAAATAGGGCGTGATCGCGAGGGCCAGCTTCTGGTTGGCGAAAAGGCAGCCGGCCTTCTCCTCGGGCGTCAGCGTCAGGTAGCGCTCCAGCTGCTCGACCGTCGTGATGCGGTTCTTGAGCTGCCAGATCCAGTCCTGCCAGTCGGCGGCGGGGATGTGCGACCACAGGCCCTGCCCCTCGAACCAGGCGTGGCGGTCTTCGGCGTAGGGCATGATGCGGATTGACGGATAGCCCGGTCGCCCGGCGAGTCAAACGGCGCTTTTCCGCCCCCGGCTCAGCCTCCCCCGCCCGCCTGCGGCGCAGTTTGTCACAACCCGCCGCAAAACCACTGGACGCGCACGCGCCGAGCCTCTTTCGTCCCTCCCCGATGCCCGCTCCTCAACCCGCGATCCTCGCCCTGGCCGACGGCAGCGTCTTCCACGGCGCCGCCTTCGGCGCCGACGCCACCATCGCCGGCGAATGCGTCTTCAACACCTCGCTCACCGGCTACCAGGAAATCCTCACCGACCCCTCCTACTTCGGCCAGATCGTGACGATGACCGCCGTGCAGATCGGCAACTACGGCATCAACCCCGAGGACGAGGAGTCGTCCGGCCCGAAGTGCTCCGGCTTCGTCGTGCGCGAGGTCTCGCCCGTCGTCAGCAACTGGCGCAGCCGCCTGTCGCTCGGTGATTACCTAAAGAAGCATGGCATCCCCGGCATCAGCGAGGTCGACACCCGCGCGCTCACCAAGAAGCTCCGCGTCGACGGCGCGATGAAGTGCTGCCTCAGCACGCTCCCGCTCTCCGCCGACGAGGCGGTCGCCCGCGCCCGCGCCTGGCAGGACATGGCCGGCAGCGACTACGTCAAGGACACCACCTGCCGGGAGCCCTATGTGTGGAAGGCCGACGACCCCGCGCGCCACAACGCGCAGTATCTCCCCGTTGGCACCACCAACGGCGCCACGCACACCCCGCTCCGCCGCTTCAAGGTCGCCGCCTTCGACTATGGCGCCAAGCACACCATCTTCCGCAAGCTCGTGCGCCACGGCTTCGAGGTTCATGTCTTCCCCGCCACCGCCACGCACGGGCAGATCCGCGAGCGCGGCGTCGACAGCGTGTTCCTCTCCAACGGACCCGGCGATCCCGCCGCCCTGCCTTACATCCACCAAACCGTCAGCGCCCTCCTGCCCGACTATCCCATCTTCGGCATCTGCCTCGGCCACCAGATGCTCACGCACGCGCTCGGCGGGAAAACCTTCAAACTCAAGTTCGGTCACCGCGGCGGCAACCAGCCGGTGAAGAATCTCGAGACCGGCAAGGTCTCCATCACCGCGCAGAACCACGGCTTCGCCACCGACCCCAAGTCGCTTGAAAAGACCAGCGCCGTCGTCACTGAGATCAATTTGAACGACAACACGGTCGAGGGACTGCGGCACAAGGAGCTGCCGATCTTCAGCGTGCAGTATCACCCCGAGGCCGCCCCCGGCCCGAACGACGCCGACCCCCTCTTCGCCGACTTCCACAAGATGGTCGAGGCCCGCAAGGCGGGGAAGATCTGATTACTTCACCCGGGCACCCAGCGGTCCTTGCCCTTCTGTTCTCCTAGACCAATCGTCGGGAGTTCTGCTAGGGTCCCGACATGCCCCATCAGCCGGACCACGCCCGGCGAAACACACCACTGCGCCCCCGCGCAAGGCCGCCCCTGCCCTTGACCTGCGTCAAGGCGTCTCGGCGCGCTCCACGCTATCCTGTTTCCACCACATAATCCGGTCATGAAAACATCCCCACGCCACCTCCTGAAGGCCGCTTCGGCGGCCCTTGTCCTCGCCGCCGTGTTGTGCCCGACGGCACTCCTGAGCGCCAGCGAAGGTCCCACCGACGCCAAGGGCCCCGTCCTGTTGCCGCCGGCCGTCGCCGCCCTGCCCGTCGAGCAGGCCATCCTCACCGCACCACCGCATGTGCCGCCCTCCATCAAGCGCAAGCACGCCGCCCGCGTCGTCGTCAACCTCGAGGTCCGCGAGGTCGTCATGAAGATCGCCGACAACTCCGAATACACGTTCTGGACCTACGGCGGCACCGTGCCCGGCTCGTTCATCCGCATCCGCGAGGGCGACGTCGTCGAGTTCCACCTCAA
The DNA here is from genome assembly GCA_964565475.1 of uncultured Opitutaceae bacterium. Classification (GTDB taxonomy): domain Bacteria; phylum Verrucomicrobiota; class Verrucomicrobiia; order Opitutales; family Opitutaceae; genus Didemnitutus. The sequence continues at coordinate 29,929 of CAZMFB010000003.1, forward strand.
CAACCACCCGTCGTCGAAAGTCCCGCACAACATTGACCTCCACGCCGTCACCGGCCCCGGCGGCGGCGCCGCGTCCACGTTCACCGCGCCCGGCCACAGCTCGCAGTTCACCTTCCGCGCGCTCAACCCCGGCCTCTACGTCTACCACTGCGCCACCGCCCCCGTGCCCATGCACATCGGCAACGGCATGTATGGCCTCATCCTCGTCGAGCCCAAGGACGGCCTCCCGCCCGTCGACCGGGAATTCTACGTCATGCAGGGCGACTTCTACACCACCGGCGGCTACGGCGAGCCCGGCCTGCAGTCCTTCGACACGCCCAAGTCCATCGACGAACGTCCCACCTATGTGCTCTTCAACGGCGCCGTCGGCTCGCTCGTGGGCGACAAGGCCCTCAACGCGCGCGTCGGCGAGACCGTCCGCCTCTACGTCGGCAACGGCGGCCCCAACCTCGTCTCGTCCTTCCACGTCATCGGCGAGATCTTCGACAAGGTCTGGACCGAGGGCGGCACCCGCTTCGCCCAGGAGAACGTGCAGACCACCCTCATCCCCGCCGGCGGCTCCGCCATCGTGGATTTCCGCGTCGACGTGCCCGGCACCTACGTGCTCGTCGACCACTCGCTCAGCCGCGCGTTCAACAAGGGCGCGCTCGGCATGCTTAAGGCCACCGGCGCCGAGGACCGCGTCATCTACTCCGGCAAGGAGATCGACGCCGTCTATTTCGGCGCCGCAGCCGAGGAGGGCTCCGAGGCCGCCCGCCGCGAGGCCGAGCTGAAGGCCAAGATCGACGCCGAGATGCGTGCCAACCCCGCCATCGCGGATCTCACGCTCGGCGTGCAGCTGCAGCGCGGCAAGCAGGTCTACATGCAGACCTGCTTCGCCTGCCACCTCCCCGACGGCAAGGGCATCCCCGCCGTCTTCCCGCCCCTCGCCGGCTCGGACTACCTGGCCGCCGACCGCGAGCGCGCCATCCGCACCGTGCTGAAGGGTCTCAGCGGCCCCATCACCGTCAACGGCATCACCTACAACAGCGTCATGACCCCGCTCGGCGACGTGCTCAACGACCAGCAGGTCGCCGACGTGCTGACCTACGTCTACAACTCGTGGGGCAACAAGGGCGACGCCTTCACGCCCGACCAGGTCAAGGTCGTCCGCAGCCAGCGCAACTGAGCCCTTCCCCGGCCATGGATCGCGCCGTCCGCCTTCGCCGCCTTCTCGCCGCCAGCGTCCTGCTGGCGGCCGTGGGCGCGGTCGCCAGCCCCGGCGCGGAACCTGCCGCGGTGCTCATCCCCGCCGGCAGCTACACGCCGCTGCTCCGCTCCGTGAAGGACGCGCCCTCCGTGCCCGTCGCCGCCTTCCGGCTCGACGTCCGGCCCGTCACCAACGCCGAGTTCCTCGAGTTCGTGCGCGCGCACCCGAAATGGCGCCGCTCGCAGGTATCCCGGCTCTTCGCCGACGCCCACTACCTCACGCACTGGGCCGGCGACCTCGAGCTCGGCCCGCGCGCCCTGCCCGACGCCCCCGTCGTGCGCGTCTCGTGGTTCGCCGCCCGCGCCTTCGCCGCCGCGCAGGGCCGGCGCCTCCCCTCCACCGCCGAGTGGGAGCTCGCCGCCGCCGCCGGCTACACCCGGCCCGACGGCCGCAACGACGAGGCGCTCAACCGCGACCTCTACGCCTGGATCGCGCGCCCCACGCCCGACGTCGTGCCGTCTGTGACCATCGCGAAGCCCAACTTCCACGGCGTGCGCGGGCTCCACGGCCTCGTCTGGGAATGGGTCGAGGATTTCAACACCGCCATGGTCACCGGCGAATCGCGCGCCGACGGCGGCCTCGACCGCGACCTCTTCTGCGGCGCCGCGGCCGCCGGCGCCAAGGAGACGAACGACTACGCCGCCTACATGCGCATGGCCCTCCGCTCCTCGCTGAAGGCCGGCAACACCACCTCGTCGCTCGGCTTCCGCTGCGCGCAGGACCTCCCATGAAATCGTCCGCGTCCCTTTCCCGCCCCCTCGCGGCCCTACTCCTCGCGGCCACCGCCCTCGCCGCCGATCCCGCGGCCACCCGGCCCAAGGAGCCCTGCTGCAAGGAGCAGGCCGCCGATGCCTTCACCAAGGCCTCGCTCTACCAGACCGACGCCCGCTTCACCGACGACGCCGGCCGGCCCGTCGCCCTCGGCTCGCTGCGCGGCCGGCCCGTCGTGCTGACGATGTTCTACAGCTCCTGCGGCTACGCCTGCCCGATGCTTGTCAGCGACATGGCCCGCATCCGCGAGCTGGTGCCCACCGGCCTGCGCGACGAGGTGGCCTTCGTGCTCGTGTCCTTCGACGTCACGCGCGACACGCCGCCCGTGCTCCGCGCCTACCGCGAAAACCGCCACCTCGACGCCCAATGGCTCCTGCTCCACGGTGCCGACACCGACGTGCGCGAACTGGCCGCCCTCCTCGGCGTGAAATACAAGCAGGAGGCCGACGGCAACTTCGCCCACTCCAACCTCCTTACCGTGCTCAACCGCGAGGGCGAGGTCGTCCACCAGCGCACCGGGTTGAAGGACGGCCACGCCGAGGCCGCCGCCGCCCTCGCGGCCCTGGCCGCCAGGAACTAATCTCCGCCGCGGCGTCTGCGACGGCGTGCGCTACAAACGCCCGGCCGGCGCCGGTCACTCCCTCACGATGATGCGCCCTTCCATGTAGGGATGCGGCGTGCAGAAGTATTCGTAGGTGCCCGGCTTGGTCAGCACGGTGGTGAACCGTTCGGCGTGGCCGAGCAGCGGCGAGGAGAAGTGCTCCGGCGCCTCGCTGGTCACCACGTCGTGCACGCCCGAGAACTCGCCCTTGAAGAACGTGAACACGTCCTCGTTCACCCACTCGATCTCCGTGCCCGGCCGCACCACGGCGACCTTCGGCCAGAAGGAATTGCCGATGATCTGCACGCGCAGCCGCTTTTCGCCGGCGGGCAGCAGGAAGGGGTTGCGCTCGTCCTCGGTGCCGGGGCGGAACGGCGAGATGCGGCGCACGGCCTTGGCGGCGAGCGCCTCCAGCTCAGCCTTGGGCAGCCTCGGCCCCTCGGCCAGCACGGGGGGCGAGCGTTCGGCGTCCTTCGTCGCCTGCAGGATACCGATGGCGCCGCGCGTGGTGCTGCCGAAGGCATGCGTGACGATCAGGTAGCCGCCCTCGTCCGGCGGCACGCGGAAATCCACGACCCACGAGTCGGAGGGACCGGCGGTGACCGTCTGGCCGCCGGTGAACGTGTTGCCCGGGGTCGGCGTGCCCTGCCAGTAGGCGTAGTCCCAGATGATGCCGACGAGGTGGAAGGTGGAGATCAGGTTCGGGCCGGCGTTGAGGAAATAGATGCGCACGAAGTCGCCGGGGCGCGCCTTGATCGGGCTGTCCACGTAGCGGAAGAGCTTGCCGTTGAAGAGCACGTAGGCGGCGCGGCCCTCGATGGCGTCCTTGCCGCTGGCGTAGAGCTCGTGTTGCAGCAGGTAGATCTCCAGGTCGGGCCCGCGGCCCATCACCTCGTCCATCTTGAATTTCACGGACTTCGGCTTCACGACCAGCATGCCGTATTGGCCGTTGAGCGTGTGCATGGGGATGGCATGCCCGCCCGGCGCGCAGTGATACATGTAGACGCCGGGGAAGGTGGCGCGGAACTTGAACTTCCGGCTCTGGCCCGCGTCGATCTTGCCGAGGTATTTCGAGGTCTGCGTGTAGGCGGCGTGGATCGAGGCACCGTGCGGGATGCCGCCCTTGTTCTGCACCGTCAATTCGAGCACGTCGCCCTCGTCCACGATGATGGTCGGGCCGGGGATGGACTCGTTCACCGTGAAGCCGTTGTATACGACACCGTTGCCGAGGAACACGTCGCCCTCCTCCAGCGTGAGCGTGTGGCTCTTGTCGGCCGGTGTGTCCTGCGGCACATAGCTCGTCTCCCAGAGGCCGAGCTTGCGGTCGCGGTCGATGACATCTTGGAACGGATGCGGCCCGGCAGGCGTGGCAACGGGCTTGGCCGGAGCGGTCGTGGCCGTCACCGAGCCGCCGACGGAACCCGACTGCACCATGGCGACGGTCTGCAGGAGCTTGTCCTTCCCGTCCCAGTCGGAGTTGGCGATGAGCTGCTTCATCTCGGGGGCATGCGCCGAGGGCGTGCCGCTCGCGAGCAGGCGCAGCGCCATCGCCTGGGCGCATTTTTCGCACGCGCGCGCCGCATCGGGCGCAAACAGGACCGCGGCCAGCAGGCCGGCCGCAGAAAATGAACGGGTGAAACGGAGGGAACGGTGGGTCGTCTTCATGGTAGGGGATGGCCGGCGTCGCACCGGCATTACAGGCACCAACCTACCACCCGGTCCCGACGCCCGCCTTGACCCAGGTCAAGGCCGCGGCCTCGCCGCCGCCCTATGCTCGGGCGACCCGCATCCTCCATGAAATTCCCCTCCCTCCTCGTGATGTCCTGTCTTGTCTCCGCCGGCCTGGGCGCCGCGGAACCCGCCGCCGCCCCCGCTACCTTCGCCGAGGCCATCGCTCGCGGCCAGGTGTCCTTCAACGCCCGCCTGCGCCACGAATCGGTGCAGCAGTCCGGCCTGCGCGACGCCGCTGCGCTCACGCTGCGCACGCGCCTCGGCTACACGACTGCGCCGTTCCACGGCTGGAAGTTTATGGCCGAGGTCGAGCACATCACCGCGGCCGACGGCGACAGCTACAGCCAGGCCGGCCTCAATCCCGGCGGCACGGGCCGCGCCGTCGTCGCCGACCCCGAAGGCACCGAGATCAACCAGGCCTGGGCCGCGTTCAGCTCCGGGCAAACCACCGCAACCGTCGGCCGCCAGCGCCTCGTCCTCGACAACGCGCGTTTCATCGGCGATGTCGGCTGGCGCCAGAACCAGCAGACTTTCGACGCGGCCGTTTTCCAGAACAAGGGCCTCGCGAAGACGACGCTCACCTACGCCTACCTCGACCGCATCAACCGGATCTTCGGCTCCGACCACGCCCAGGGCCGCTGGCAGTCCGACTCCCATGTCCTGCACGCCAGCCACGCCGGCCTGCCCGCCGGCACGCTCACCGCCTACGCCTACCTGCTGGACTTCGCCAACTCCGCCACCAACTCCACGACGACCTACGGTGCCAGCTTCACCGGCTCCACGAAACTCACCGAGGCCCTGAAGCTCACCTACCGCGCGGAGCTGGCCACCCAGGGCGACCACGGCAACAGCCCGCTCAGCTACCGCGCCACCTACCATGCCCTCGAGGTCGGGCTCGCCGCCAAGCAGGCCGGCCTCGCGCTCCTGCACGAGACGCTCGGGTCCGACAACAACACCGGCTTCAAGACCCCGCTCGCCACCTTGCATGCCTTCAACGGCTGGGCTGACCTCTTCCTCGCCACGCCCGCCGCGGGCCTGCGCGACACCTATCTCCGGGTGAACGCCAGCCTGCCTGGCGAACTCGCGTTCCTCGCCGGCCAGCACTGGTATGAGGCGGATTCCGGCGGCGCCTCCTATGGCACCGAGTTCAACGCCCAGCTCAGCCGCAAATTCGGCAAGTCCGTCACGGCCCTTTTGAAATACGCCGACTTCCGGCGCGACAGCGCGGCCTTCCCCGACGTCCGCAAATTCTGGGTGCAGGTCGAGTTCAGCCGCTGAGTCGCGGACGGCGCGCAAAGCTTGATGCCCGTCAAGGCCGCCGGGCGGCGGCCGTGCTAAAACATTCCCATGCCCCCGCCTGCTGCCACCTTCACGGATGCCCGGCTTGATGGCCTGCCGGGCCCGGCGCGCGTGGCCGCGGGGGAGATCGACCCGGGCGGCGCGCAGCGCTGGTTCCTCTTCGCCGTCGGCAGCCTCGTGCTCGCCGGCCTGCTTTCGCTCCTGCTCGTCGTCGGCCGCATCCCGGTGATCGGCGCCTTCATCGCCGACCCGCTGTTCTTCAAGCGCGGGCTCGTGGTGCACGTCGATCTCGCCCTCATCGTGTGGTTCCAGGCCGGCACGGCCGCGTTTCTCGGCCTGGCCCTCGGGCGCGCCATCCCGCGCGGGGTCATCGCCGCGGCGCTCGCCATCGCCTTCGCCGGCGTGGTCGCCATGCTGCTCGCCGCCGGCGTGCACGGGGCCGAGCCCATCCTAGCCAACTACGTGCCGGTGATCGACCACCCGCTGTATCTCGCCGGCCTGGCGGGCTGGTTCCTCGGGGCCGGACTCTTCTTCCTGGTCGCGCTGGCCGCACCCGCCCGCGAGGCGACCAACGTCATCTCCGACGATGCGCGTGCGTTCCTCCGAACCGCCGCCGCAGCCAACCTGCTGGCGCTCGTCACCTTCGCCGGCGCCTGGCGCACGACGCCCACCTCGTTCGCCCCGCTCGGCTACTATGAGACCCTCTTCTGGGGCGGCGGCCATGTCCTCCAGGCGGCCAACGTCGCGGCGATGCTCGCGCTCTGGCTCTGGCTGCTCCGGCGCTGGTCGGGCGCGGCCGTGCTCTTGCCCGTCACGGCAAGGTGGCTCGGCCTGGCGCTCGTCCTGCCGCACGCCGCGCTCCCCTTCTTCGCCTTCGCCGGCACCACGACCACCGCCTACCTCGCCCTCGCCACCGCGCTCATGCGCTGGACCATCTTCCCCGTCACGCTCGTCGTGCTCGGGCTCGGCCTCCGCCACTTTTTTCTGCACCGGAGCGCCGCCCCGGTCGGCCGCGGCGACCTGCTCGCCGGTCTCGTCGGCAGCGCGGTGTTGACATTGCTCGGTTTCATCCTCGGCGCGATGATCCGCGGCTCCAGCACGCTCGTGCCCGGCCACTACCACTGCGCCATCGGGGCCGTGACGATCATCCTCATGGCCGCGGGCCACGAGTTCTGCCGGGTCATGGCGCCGGCGCGCGCGCCCTCCGCCCGGCTCGCCCGCTGGCAGTTGCTCCTGTTCGGCGTGGGCCAGGCGGTCTTCGGCCTCGGTTTCGCGCTGGCCGGGGCCTACGGCCTCGGCCGCAAGCAATACGGCGCGGAGCAGCACGTGCGCTCGCTCGGCGAATATCTCGGCCTCGGCGTCATGGGCCTCGGCGGCCTCGTGGCCGTGGCCGGCGGCCTGCTCTTCCTCTTCCTCATGCTGCGCAGCCTCGCGGCCTGGCGCCGGGGCGGCCCGGCGGAAATTTCACCATGAAAAACCAAAGCGAAAAACACCCGTGGCAGAAAGTGCTCGATAACCCCTGGCTGCTCCTCGCGCTCGGCGTGATCGTGCCCTTCCTCTCCTACACCGCGTGGGGCTGGATCGAGCTCTACCTCACCAAGCCCGCCCTCCTGCCCTGAAAGGACCCCCATGAGCCTCCGCCCCCTCACCTCCCCCTGGTTCCACGCGCCCGCCGGCCATGAAAAGCTCTGGCTCGGGATCGCCCTCCTCTGGTGCTTCGTGATGTCGCTGATGATGCCCTACTGGCATTTCCGCGGCAAACAGAACAGCACCGGCGAGGCCTACACCGTCACGCCCGCCGATTTCCTCGCCCGCACCGAGAAATTCGTCGCCTCCAACCGCGTCGGCACCTTCCGCAACCCCGTCGCCAACGCCTTCGTGCCCGAGCTGCCCATCGTCGAGCCCCCCGCCGGCGGCGACGCCTACCTCATCGGCCGCATGTGGCAGTGGTATCCCGCCCTCCGCCTCCGCCAGGGCGAGACCTACCGCCTCCACCTCAGCTCGCTCGACCTCCAGCACGGCTTCTCGCTCCAGCCGCTCAACATGAACTTCCACGTGCTCCCCGGCTACGACCACGTCCTCACGATCACGCCCACCTCCAAGGGCGAGTTCACCATCGTCTGCAACGAATTCTGCGGCCTCGGCCACCACGCCATGTCCGGAAAAATCTTCGTCGAATAACCGCGCCCCGCCATGACCACCGCCTCCGCCACCCTCTCCCACTCGCTCGACGCCCCCGCCGCCCCGAAGCGCATCTGCGCCACCACCGGCCTCGGCGTCTGCCTCGACGCCCAGCAGTTCATCAAGCTCAACGCCGTCACCGGCGTCGTCTTCCTCCTGCTCGGCGGCATCGCCGCCATCCTCCTCGGCCTCACCCGCTGGCAGGCCGTCCACCTGCTCAACGCCGAGTGGTTCTACCGCGTGCTGACCCTCCACGGCATCAACATGCTGATCCACTGGATCCTCTTCTTCGAGATCGCCATCCTCTACTTCGCCTGCACCACGCCGCTCAACGCCCGGCTCTATTCCCGCAAGGTCGCCTGGGCCTCGTTCGGCATGATGGCCGCCGGCGCCGCGATGGTGAACTACATCGTCCTCCGCGGCCAGGCCGACGTGCTCATGACGTCCTACCTCCCGCTCGTCGCGCACCCGCTCTTCTACCTCGGCATCATCCTCGTCGCCGTCGGCACGCTCACCGGCGTGTTCAACTTCTTCGCCACGCTCTACGTCGCCAAGCGCGACGGCGCCTACACGGGCTCGATGCCGCTCGTCACCTTCGGCGCCCTTGCCGCCGCCATCATCGCCGTCGTCACCCTCCTCCACGGCGCCCTCGTGATGATCCCCACCTTCACCTACTCGATGGGCTGGACCGCCGAGCCCGACCCCGCTTGGTATCGCCTCATCTGGTGGGGCCTCGGCCACCAGTCGCAGCAGGTCAACGTCTGCGCCATGGTCGCCGTCTGGTATCTCATCTCGAACATCACGCTCGGCGCCCGCCCGATCAACGAGGCCGTCTGCCGCACCGCGTTCGTGCTCTACATCGTCTTCATCAACATCGCCTCCGCCCACCACCTGCTCGTCGACCCCGGCGTCGGCGCGACCTGGAAGATCTGGAACACCTCCTACGCCATGTATCTGGCCGTGCTCGCCTCCATGGTCCACGGCTTCACCGTGCCCGCCGGCGCCGAGGTGGCCATGCGCGAGAAGGGCTACACCGGCGGCCTCTTCGGCTGGGTCACCGCCCTGCCATGGCGCAACCCCGCCTTCTCCGCCGCCGCCCTCTCCGTCGTCATCTTCGGCTTCATCGGCGGCATCACCGGCGTCACCCTCGGCACGCAGCAGATCAACATCATCGCGCACAACACCCTCCGCATCCCCGGCCACTTCCACTCGACCGTCGTCGGCGGCACCACCCTCGCCTTCATGGGCCTCGCCTACTACGTCATCCCGCTGATCTTCCAGCGCGACTTCGTCGGCCGCGGCTGGGCCCGGATCCAGCCCTGGCTTTTCGCCGGCGGCATCGTCCTCGTCTCGCTCGGCATGTCCTTCGCCGGCTCCCTCGGCGTCTCCCGCCGCAGCTGGGACATCGACGCGCAGGGCATCTACGGCCCCGCCGCCCACCTCTGGCTCGGCGTCGTCGGCCTCGGCGCCATCCTCGCCTTCACCGGCCTGCTCATCTTCGTGCTCCTCTGCGTCGGCACGCTGCTCTTCGGCGAGAAGAACACCGGCCGCGCCATCTTCGACTGGGGCACCCCGCCCGCCCTCGCCGGCACCCGCGCCGGCTCGCTGGCCGACGACCACTACGCCACCAAGGGCACCATCGTCCTCACCCTCGTCTTCCTCGCCTGCTTCGCGGTCTACTACTTCGCGAACTGGAAGGCGCTGGCCGACGTCTGGCCCGTCCGCTGATTCCCCCGGGCCCGGAAGGGGACTGCACATCCCCGCCCGGCCGCCCCCCTCCACGCATGAACGCCGTCACCACCCCCACCCCCGCGGTCGCGGCCCTCCCGGATCGCGGCGCCACCGAGCGGTTCCTCACCGGCCCGGGCCTCCTCGTCTTCCTCGCCGCGGCCCTCCTCGGCTACGAGACGTTCCTCCTCCTCACCATCTTCGGACCCACCGAAGGCGGCTGGCTGGGCGACTTCGTGCGCGACTTCCAGCTCTGGTGCTATCGCGGCGATCCCCGCACCGGCGGCGTGTCGTGGGCCGCCGTCAGCATCATGCTGCTCGAGCCGCTCTTCGTCTTTATCGTCGCCGCCGTGCTCTGGCGCCCGGTCGTGGCGCAGCTCTTCCAGCCCGCCGCGTGGCACCGGCACGCGCGCGCCGCCGCCGCCGGCCTCGGCCTCGTTGCCGCCTGCGTCGCCGGGCTCGTCGTCTATGCGCGCCAGACCTCCGCCCGCGCCCCGGAGCTGCCCCCGTTCCCCGGCGAGGCCATCCGCGTGCGCCTGCCCGTGCCCGCCACCCCGCTACTCGACCAGAAGGGCGGCGGCTTCCAGTTCGCCGACCTGCGCGGCCGCGTCGTGCTCGCCACCGGCGTCTACGCCGCCTGCTCCACCGCCTGCCCCGAGATCTTCAAGGAGATCCAGGCGCTCCTCGCCGAGCTCACCCCGGCCGAGCGCGCCGGCCTCTCCGTCGTCGCCCTCTCGCTCAACCCCGAATACGAGACCGCCGAGATCATGGACCTCGTCGCACAGGCCCGCGGCCTCGCGCACCCCGGCTTCCGCTACGTCAACGCCGCACAACCCGCGGCCATGCACGACCTGCTCACGCGCCTGCAGTTCTCCCGCACGCGCAACCCCCAGACCGGCGTCATCGACCACGCCAACCTCTTCCTTCTCCTCGATCGCCGCGGCGACATCGCCTACCGCTTCACCTTGGAACCGCGCCACCGCGCGTGGCTCCGCGAGGCGCTCCGCGCCCTCCTCCGCGAGCCCCATGGCGACGCACCCGCACCCGGAGCCTGATTGCGAGGCGCTGGCCGACGTGCTCGGCCCGGAGTCCGCCCCCGCCGCCCCCGCCCCGCCACCCCCGTCCGTGCGCGGCGCCCGTCTGCTCGCCGCGCTCGACGGCCTGTGGACCCGTCTCGACACTCTGCTCGAACGCGCCGTGCCGCGCGAACTCAGCCTCCCGGCCCAGCTTGGCCCGGCCGCCAACTTCGCGCTCCTGCTCGCCACCGTCTCGGGCGTGCTGCTGCTCGTGTGGTATTCGCCCAGCGTGCAGTTTGCCTGGCACTCGCTGGCCGAGCTGGGGCCGCGCTCCCTCGGCGGCCTCACCCGCAGCATCCACCGCTACTCCTCGGACCTCGCCATGCTGCTTATCCTCGCGCACGCCGTGCGCACGTTCGCCGCGCGGATGTTCGCCGACGCCCGCTGGCTGGCATGGGTGAGCGGCATCGTGCTCACCGTGCTCGTCTGGTTCATCGGTTGGACGGGCTACTGGCTGGTCTGGGACGTGCGCGCCCAGCTCGTCGCCACCGACTCGATGCGTTTCCTCGACGTCCTGCCCGTCTTCGGCGAGCCGCTCGCGCGGCTCTACCTGAGCGACCGCACCGTACCCTCCCTGCTCTTCTTCGTGGTCTTCTTCCTGCACATGCTGCTGCCGCTCGCCATCGCGGCCGGGCTCGGCCTGCATCTCGCGCGGCTCAGCCGCTCGCGGCTTTTGCCCGACCGCCGCCTGATGTATTGGCTGGGTGGCGCCGTGCTGGCCGCGGCGCTCGTGTTGCCCGCCACCAACGCCGAGGCCGCCCGCATGGCCGTGAAGCCCGCGGCGTTCACCATGGACTGGTGGTATCTCTGGCCGCTGGCCCTGTCCGCGCGCCTGACCGACGGCGGCCTGTGGCTCACCGCCGGCCTCGGGTTGCTCGGTGCGGGCGCCGTGCCGTGGTGGCTCGGGCGCCGCCGGCCACGGCCGGTCTACCAGGCCACGGTGAATGTGTCGCGCTGCTTCGCCTGCACCCTCTGCTCGCACGACTGCCCTTTCGGCGCGATCACCATGGTGCCGCGCACCGACGGCAAGCCCTTCCCCTCGCAGGCGCAGATCGATCCCGCGCTCTGCATCGGCTGCGGCATCTGCGCCGGCGCCTGCGACACGCAGGGCATCGGCCTCGCCTGGTTCGACGCCCAGCAGGTCACGCGGCGGCTCGAGGCCGATGTCACCAGCGGGGTCGCCCGCGGCGCACCGCCCGCGCTCGCGCTCGTCTGCGCGCAGGGCGACGGGGGCTGGGATCTTTTCGCCGAGGCCTCCTGGCGTCACCGCCTGCCCGGCTGGCACGTCCAGCCCATCCCGTGTTCGGGCTGGGTTGAGCCCAAGCTTGTCGAGCGCCTGCTCGCCAAGGGCGCGGCCGGCGTCCTCATCGTCGGGTGCGGCTCGGCCGGGAGCTTCGGCCGCGAGGGCAACCACTGGATGCCCGCCCGCCTCGCCGGCACGCGTGAACCCGCCTTCCGTCCCGGCCGCGCTGATCCGCTCGGGGTCGCGCACATCAGCGACGACCCGTTGCGGCCGCATCTGCTCCAGGAGGCCGCGGCCCGCGTGCTTGCGCGCCAGGCCGCCCCCTCCGCGCCGCCGCGCCGCGGCTGGCTCGCCGGTGGTGCGGTCGCCGCGCTCGCCATGGCGCTCTGCCTGCCGTGGAGCGACGCCCTGTTCCACCGGCCCGGGGCCGCCACGCCGGAATTCGTGCTCAGTTTCCGCGCCCTCGGCGACTGGGTCGACGCCACCGCGGCCGCGCCGGCCGACGACAAGCGCCCCGTCCACATGCGCGCGCCCCTGCCGGTCAGGCGCACCCGTTCCCCCGTCGTCATCCGCCTCGAGATCGACGGCGTCGCGGAGGAGCGTGTGGTCCGGCCCAAGGGCCTCTCGGCCGACGGCGTCTCGGTGGGCGAATGGCGCGTGCCCCTCGCCCCTGGCCCGCACCGCGTGGCCGTCAGCATCGCCCGCCACGCCGGCCCCGACGCGCCGCGGCAGTCCTGGACCGGCGGGATCACCGCCGCCGAGCACCGCGTGATCGTGCTGGCTTTCGACGCCATCGGCGGATTCGTCTTGGAACCCTGACCCCCTCATGAAACCCGCCCGCTTCAAGACCCTCGACGTCCGTCCCCAACTCACGCGCGGCGAGGAGCCGTTCAGCCGTATCCGCACGGCCGTCGACACGCTGGAGCCGGGGCAGGGCCTCACCATCATCGCCCCGTTCCTGCCCGCCCCGCTCATCGAGATGCTGCGCGGCGAGGGCTTCGCCTGCACACCCGAGCACCGCGCCGACGGCGCCTGGGCCGTGAGTTTCTGGCGGGATTGATTTTTCGCGGGACACCCGGCTGGCGGTCCGCATTGTGGGTGCCGAATGTCCGTCGTGCCCCGCCCCGCCGAACACAAACTGACCGGCCTTGTCGGCTCGCTGCGTTGCTGCCAGCTCTTTTCCGGCCTGTCCGGCGAGGATCTGGAGGTCATCGGGCGCTTCGCCCAGCTGCGCCGGCTTGCCAAGGGCGAATATCTCTTCCGCGAGGGCGAGCCCTCGCAGGGCTTCTACGTCCTGCAGAGCGGCGCGGTCAACGTCCACCGTGTCAACGCCGCGGGCAAGGAGCAGGTCATCCACGTCTTCCGGCCCGGCGAGTCCTTCGCCGAGGCCTCGCTCGCCTCGCCGACCGGCTACCCCGCCGACGCCCGCGCCGTCGAGGCCAGCGCCGTCCTGCTCATCCCCAAGGCCCCGATGCTGGACCTGATCGGCCGCCGCCCCGACCTCGCCCTCCGCATGCTCAGCTCCATGAGCCTCCACCTCCGCGTCCTCGTCGGCATGATCGAGGACCTGACCCTGAAGGATGTCGAGACCCGGCTCGTCAACTGGCTGGTCAAGCACAGCCACGGCCGCGCCGGCGCCGTGCGCGTGCCCGGCACCAAGCGTGTGCTGGCCGCCGAGCTGGGCACGAGCAGCGAGACCCTTTCGCGCACCCTGGCCCGCCTCCGGACCGAAAAACTCATCGGGGTCGCCGGCAAGACCATCAATGTCGTCGATCCCGCCCGCCTCGCCGCCCGGCTCCGCCGCAACCTCGGCGAGGTCTGACGGATGCGCAAATCGCGCCGAGCTTGACGCGGCTCAAGGCGCGGCCGGCCCCGGGGTGTTACCCTGCGGCATCATGTCCACCGCACTTGCCATCACTCCCGACTCCCGCATCGGCGACCTCGTCGCCGCCCAGCCCTCCTTCGCCCGCATCTTCGAGAAGCTCGGCATCGACTACTGCTGCGGCGGCCGCCGCTCGCTCGCCGAGGCCGCCGGCGCCCGCGGCCTGTCCGCCGACACGCTCGCCCTCCTCCTCGACGCCACCGCCACCCTCGGCGGCCCGACCCCGGAGGTCGACGCCGCGGCGATGTCGCTGTCCGAGCTCATCGACCACATCGAGCGGACGCACCACGCCTTCGTGCGCCGCGAGCTGCCCCGCCTCGCCGAGATGGCCGACCGGCTCAGCGCCAAGCACGGCCTGCGCGACCCGCGCCTCCCGGAGGTCGCCGACACCGTGCAGACCCTCGCCGAGGAGATGTCAGACCACATGCGCAAGGAGGAGCAGATCCTCTTCCCCCTCGTCCGCCTCATCGAGCAGAACGTCCGCGACGGCTTCCATTGCGGCTCCATCGCCAACCCGATCCGCGTGATGGAGGCCGAGCACGAGTCCGCCGGGCGCGCCCTCGCCCGCCTGCGCGAGCTGACCGACGGCTTCACGCCCGGCGCGGACGCCTGCAACACGCACCGCGCCTTCCTCGCGGGCCTCGCCGAGTTCGAGCAGGACCTCCACCGCCACGTGCACAAGGAGAACAACATCCTCTTCCCGCGCGCACTGGCCAGGGCCGCCGCCAACAACTGAGGCCCCGGCCGGGTGTCATCTGGCAGATGACACCCTGGTCGATCGCGCCGCCGCGGGTCAGTGCAGCTCGCAGGCGCCGCCGGCGCAGGCCGCGACTTCCTTCAGCGCCGTATGGTCGGCCTGTTCCTCCAGCTGCTTGTAGGAGACCGGCTGGTATTTGAGCCGGTTCCAGCGGGCGATGTCCTCCTCCGTGGCCACGGCCTCGCGCGGCGCCTGCGCGTAGCGCTTGTCGCCATCGTGGCCGAGCAGGGCCACGCCGGTGAATTCCCCGCGGTGCCGCCAGAGGTAGTCGGCCACCGCGGCCCATTCGTCGGCGCGCACGGTGCAGGTGTTGGAGACGTTGTGGTGCAACCCGGGCGAGCGGGATTCCGGCGCCTCGCCGGCCAGCACCCAGTGGCGCTGCACCACGCGCACCAGCCGCAGGAACTCGACCGCGCCGATCTCGTCGCGCAGGATCGCCCCGGGCGGTGCCTCCACCGGGAAGGTGATGACGTCGTCCGTGTCGGGCCGGTAGACGGAGGCCTCGGTCATCTGCGGGTTGATGCTGTGGAAGTGCCGGTAGACGGCATCGTGGCGGTTGGCCTGCACGCGGCGGAAATAATGCCGCGCATGGTGCGGGTGGATGCCGGAGGCCGCGCCCAGCAGCAGCGACGCCGTGCCCTCGGGCTTCACGCAGGTCGTGCGCGCCGCCGGCCGGAGGCCCAGCGCCTCCGCCATGATGCGGTTGGCCCCGCGCACGAGCCGCGCGCCCCGCTCCAGCAGCTCCGGCTGGAAGAACAGCGCAGGCTGGTCCATGAAACCGCAGATGGAGACGCCGAGCAGCGCGTCGCGCTCGTTCAGGTGGCGCGTCACCGGGCCGAGATAGGGGATGTCCGTATAAGCCGCCTGCAGCGTGCCGATGACGGCGGCATGGATGCAGGCCACGAGGAAATCGTCCGTCGTTTCCACCGCGGCGGCGTTGATCGTGCTCAGGTTGCACATCTGCCAACCCGAGAGCCGCGCACCGGCGCCGGTGTCGCCCGTGAAGCCGAGCCCCCGCAGCCGCGCCGCCTCCTCCGGTGGCAGCGGTCCCTCGAGCACGGGATGCAGGCCGATCTCGCAGCACGGGTTGCAGCCGTGGTCGGGATGGTCGGCGAAATAGAACCCGGGCTCGCCGAATTCCTTCTGCGCCTGGAAAAGCCGGCGGAACAGCGCGTCGTCCTCCTGCCCGCGCGGCAGCACGGCGGAGTTGTTCGAGGCCGAGCGCTGCGGGTGCTTTTCGAACCAGCTGCCGGTCTTCGCCGCCATCATCTCCTCGTCGTCCGGCGAGAAGAGGCAGATCGTGGCCGAGCGGCGGATGCCGCCGCTGAGCACGGAGCGCGCCGTGAACATGCAGATGTCGTAGACCTCGACCGGGCGCAGCCGGCGGCCCGCCGCGCCCGCCAGCACCTGCTCGACGTCGAGCAGCGCGCGCTTGAGCGGCAGGTGGCCCGGGGCGCGCCCGCCCGAGGTGCGCAGCTCGCTCCCGCGCGGTCGCACGCCGGAGAAGTTGAACTCCACCTTGCGGCCCGCGTAGTGGCCGGTCACGAGCGCGTGCAGCGCGTCGGCCCAGCCCTCGATGGTGTCGTCGACGTGGAAGTGCTCCACCGGCAGGTCCATCTCCTCGCCGCGCAACGGCAGCGCCGGCAGCCGCTCGACATGGTGCCGCTGCACCGAGAAGCCGCAGCCGGTGCCCGCCAGCAGCAGGAAGAGATATTCGCGGAAGAACTCCAACCGGTCCACCGGGCTGAACGCGCAGTTGAAGAGCCGCGCGTGGTTGCGGAGGATGGCGTCGCCGCCGAACTGCAGCGAGCGCATCGAGGGCAGCACGCGCTTCTGGCCCACGGCGCCGAAGGCGCGGTGCACGGCGTCGGCCAGCGTGCCGCCCGCCAGCCACTCGGTCAGCAGCCGGCGGTCCTCCGGCCGCGCGGGCGAATCGGCGCCGGGCGGGCTGAGGCGCGCCGCCAGCCGGCCGTGGAAGCGCACGAGGTGCATTTCGCGCACGCGGTGCACAGCCTCGACGAAGGTCTCGCGCCGGCCGAGGTCCGGGCGGTAGCGGGCGTATTTCGAGCAGGCGATGTAGTCGCTCAGCCCGTTGTCGGGATAATGCTGCAGCCGGTGCGCGGCCCGGCGCTCCCGGTAGATGATGAAGCTGCGCGCGACCTCCCACTCGCCCTCGGCGGCGATGGCTTTCTCCACCGTGTCCTGGATCTGCTCGATCGTCGGGTGGCGGCCGGCGCGGTAGATGAGTTCGACCATGCGCGCGGCGCGGCCGGCGATGGCCCGGGCCCGCGCCAGCAGGTGCGGCCCCACGCCGTAGTCGGCCGCGGGATCATCGCGCCGCGCGTTGGGCGCGCCGCCGCCCGCGACCTCGTGGAAGGCCAGCGCCACGGCGCGCACGATGCGCTCCTGGTCCCATGGCACGGAGCTGCCGTCACGCTTGATGACGCGGCGCTCGGCGGGGGCGATCGCGTTGGGTTGGGTGCGGGAGGTGAGGACGGAAAGGAAGGCGTTCTTCATGCGGATAATCAGCTTAACGGACCTGTGCCGGATGGGCTACGCATCGGTTGCGGAACACCGGTTGCGCACATCTTGCACCCCGCCGCCGGCCCCTGTTTGCTCAACTTATGACTGAAAATCCCGCGCGCGATTCCTCCTTCCGGGCGCTTGTGCTGCCCAAGGAGCACGGCAGCTGGTCGCTGGCCTTCGAGCCGGTGGTCCTCGCCCTGCTGGCGGCCCCGTCAAGGGCGGGCGCGGCCCTGGCCGGGGCGACGGTGGCGGGCTTCTTTGTGCGCCGGCCGCTCAAGCTCGCCGTCACCCTGCCCGCCGCGGATGAACGCCGCGGGGCCGCCTTCCGCTGGGCGCTGCTGTTCGGGGGCATCGCCATCGGGTTCCTCGGCCTGGCCGGTGGGCTCGGCTCGTGGCCGGCGCTGTGGCCGCTGCTCGCCGCCGCTCCATTCGGCGCGCTGTTCCTCTGGTTCGACCTGCGCAACGCGATGCGCGAGGCGGAGGCGGAGCTGGCCGGCTCGACCGCCTTCGCGCTCGCCCCGGCGGCCTTCGCCACGCTGGCCGGCTCGACCGCGGCGCCCGCCTTCGCCCTCGCCGCCTTTGCCGTCGCGCGCAACGTGCCAACCGTGCTCGCCGTGCGTTGCTACCTGCGCCTGCAGAAGCGCCAGCCCACCTCCGCCGCGGGCGCGGTTGTCACCGCGGGCTTCGCCACCGGCGTCATCGCCGTCCTCGCCCGCCAGGGCCTGCTGCCGGACGTGGCGCTGGCGCTTTCCCTCCTGCTGCTGGCCCGCACGCTCGTGCTGGTGCTGCCCATCCGGCCCGACTGGCCGGCCAAGCGCATCGGCATGCTCGAGGCCGGGCTCGGCCTGGCCTGCGTTCTCGGGGTCGGGCTGGCCTACCGGCTGGGCTGACGCAGCCGGGGATTGTGTTCCCGACCCGCCGCGGCAATTTTCAATCCGGTGTCCACCCGCCTCGCCCTCCTCTGCGCCACCCTGACCATGGCCGGCATCGGGCGCGCCCAGGTGACCCCGCCGCCCGACCGGCCGGCCTCCGACGACAAGACCGTCGAGCTCGAGCGCGTCGAGGTGACCGCTACCGATGAGGACGAGGGCTACGACGCCACCGGCATGGGCTCGGTCGAGGAGGAGATGCGTGACGAGCCTTTCGGCAACGACCTGATCAGCGCGACTGATTTCGCCCTCGATGCCGACAGCCTCGCGCTCGCCGGCCAGATCGCCGCCATCGCCGAGGCCTCGCCGGCCGACCGCATCGCCGGGCAGGACCGGCTCAACCTCCGCGGTTTCCCCACCCCGACCCTGCGCAACAGCTTCATCCAGGTCGGCGTGCCCGAGGTCCTCAACACCGGCCAGACCGTCGTCATCCAGGGCCCGCTCGTGCCCGTGCTCGGCCGCGCCGCGCCGGGCGGCATCCAGAACTTCATCAGCGCCCGCCCGCGGGCCAAGGCCCAGCTCCGCACCGGCGTCTCCGCCAGCAACCGCGGTCGCACCCGCGCCAGCCTCGAGTGGACGGGCCCCGTCGTGCCGAAGAAAAACTGGCAGCGCCTCGCCGCGGAGTGGACGCACCGCAGCGGCCCCGAGCAGTTCGCGGAGGAGGACACGTTCGCCGCCAGCGCCGCCCTCACCTTCCGCCACAGCCGCACCGCGAGCACGATGGTCGAGTTCGACTACCGGCGCATCGACGCGCTCGCGTCGCCCGGCGTGCCGGAGTTCATCCCGGTGGGCGCGACCAAGTCCGCCGGACCCTACCGGCCGCTCGCGCTCTTCAACGCCAACGGCCCCGATGCCGGCATCCGCCGTGAGAGCGCCTATCTCGGCCTGCAGTTCGACACGCAGCCGCGCAAGGGCCTCGCCCTGCGCGCGAGCCTCGGCGCCTGGCGGCGCGAGCTGGAGCAGGAACGCTTCACCACCTCGCGGCTCGACCTCGCCACCGGATTCTTCGCCGGTGTGCGCGAGCCGCGCCATCTCGAGCAGCCGCAACACGCCTTCATCGCCCAGCTCGAAGGCACGCTGCGTTACCGGAGGTTCGGCGCCGAGCACAAGCTCCTCGCCGCCGCCAGCCACACCTGGGGCCGTTATCTCCGCGAGGAGCGCGCCCTCACGGTCTCCGACCGCAACCAGCTGCCCGCCGACGCGCTGCATTTCGACCCGGCGGCGCCCAACTACTTCCGCCCGCACTACCGCCCCGACCTCTACCGCCGCGTGATCACCGACCGCCTCGAGCACGCCCGCTACGGCTCCGTCGAGCTCAGCGACCGCGCGGCATGGAAAAACGGCCTCACCGTCGTCACCGCCGGCCTGCGCTACGACTCCGTTGCGCTCGAGATCGAGGACCGCCGGCCGGGCGCCACCTTGCCACGCACCGAGGACCGCACCAGCCAGTGGAGCGGCCACCTCGGCGTGAACCACCAGGTGAGGCGCGGCAAGCTGCTCGCGTTCGCCTCGACCAGCTCGGCCTTCGACCCGTCCACGCCGGTGGATGCGCGCACCGGCCGCATCCAGGACAACGAGACCACCGTCGGCCACGAGGCCGGCCTCAAGGGCCGCGTCGGCCTTCCTGCTCTTCAACCGCAACATCGCCCGCGGCAACCCGCTCTACAACGACCCCGTGGCCGACGCCAACCAGACGCAGCCGCAGCTCGTCGCGACCGGCGAGGAGCGGTTTTCCGGCGCCCGGGCCGAGCTGAACTGGAAGCCGCGCCCGGACACCACCGTGGTGTTCAAGGGCAGCCAGGTGCGCGCCGTCACCACCGCCTCGCCCGACCTGCCGCAGGAAGTGAACCGCCCGCTCACGCGCCTGCCGGAATACACGCTCAGCACCAGCGTGCGCTACCGCACGCCGGATCCCGCCGGCGGCCTCAGCTGGCACGCCGGCTGGCAATATGTCTCGGGCTTCGTCGCCCATTACGAGGACGCGCGCCGCTCTTTCCTCGCCTATCCCGGCTACGGGCTCGTGCACGCCGGCGCCGGCTGGTCGTGGCGGCGCAAGAACCGCCAGATCGAGGTCGAACTCAACGTGCGCAACCTGCTCGGCCGCGACCTGCTGGCCTCGCACGCCCGGCCCGGCGCCGGCCGCGAGCTGGTCTTCGCCGCCCGCGCCTCGTTCTGACGCTCAGCGCTTGGACGCGGTGAAGGTCCGCACGGCGCCGAAGACGCCGTAGAGCAGCAGCAGCCCGCCGACGGGCGCGAGCGCGACGCCGATGCCGGGATCCCCGTCGTGGATCCACACCCCCCCGAGCAGGAAACCCGCTGGCAGCAGCACCGCGCCCCAGGTGAGCGCGCCCGACGCGCCGCGCGGCAGCTCGGTGTTCTTGGCCCGGGCGGTGAGCCCGGCGGCGATGTTGACCAGCGCCAGCAGCGTGCCGTGCGCGTGCGCGAGCGTGAACATCAGCCGCCGCATCTCGGCGCCGACGTCGAGATACCAGCCGACCTTGAAGCCGTGCAGCGTCTCGAGCCCGAGCCCGAGGCAGAGCCAGAAGAAGAGCGACCACCAGCCGAAGCGCAGATGTTTGTCGGATGTGTTCATGGGGAAATCATTCCGCGAGGAAGACCTGCCGGTGGTCGCGGGCGTTGAGGAGGCGCAGGTAGACATCCTGCCGGAAATAACCGTCGGGCGTCAGCAACGACCAGGCGGGGTAGACCTCGTCGGGGCGCCGCACCCGGGCCTGCCAGTCGGCGAAGGCGCGGCCGATCACCGCGCGGCGGGCCTCGTCCTCGTCGGTGTAGGTGAACTTGAAGTCACCGAAGCCCGGCAGCGTCTGCAGCGATTTCCACGCCACGAAGCGCACGGCGGCGTAGGGGTCGTTCAGGCCCTCCATCAGATAGGGATAGAGCCACGCGCGGCCGGATGCCTGTTGCGCGGGCGCCCAGCCCATGCTCCACGCGATGAGCGCGCGCTGGCCGGCGTCGCCCTGCAGCAACCAGCGGGCGGCGGCGGAGACCTCACGGTCGTCGGCGCCGAGGTTGGCCGGCGGGGGCTGGCCATACCACTCGGTGAGCCTCTGCGCCGTCCAGGCGAGGGACTGGTCGAGGTGGCAGAGGTTGCAGGCGTTGGGCCGGCCGTGCTCGAGGCTCTCGCGCGCCGTGGGTGACGACACCTGGTGGCTGCGGATCGCGCGCAGCAGGCCGTAGGTGGTGTGCGGCAGGTGGCAGTTCAGGCAGCTCGCCCCGGGCGAACCGGCCGCGTGCCGGGAGTGCGCGGCGGCCTTCGCGGCGTAGTCGCCGTGGCACTGCAGGCAGGAGGCGTCGCCCTCGTGGCCGGGTTTCAGCTGGTCGGCAGCCCAGACCTTGAGCGCGTCGCGCCGCGGGCGGTCGGGATGCATCTCGTGGCAGGAGAGGCAGGAGAACTCGCCGCCCTTGAAGCAGGGCGAGGCCATCGTGCCGTTGAGCTCGCGGCCGGTCACGCGCACCATGCCGTCGCCCCAGAAGCGGTCACCGAAGTAGTGCGGGTTGCTGCGCTGGATCTGCGCGTGCTGCTCGGCGTGCGCGGTGTCGCCCGGCTGCACGACGAAGCGCTGCTTCAGGTCGGTCTCGCCGGGGCGGAAGGCGACGCCGGCGCGGTTCCACGCGATCTTGTCCTCGAGGTTGTTGAAGGCCCAGATGCTGTGGCACTGGCCGCAGGCGAGCGACGCGGCGTGGGCGTCCATGCGGGCGGGGTTGGCGACGGTGGGGTCGCGTTTTTCCGTGAGGTGCAGGGCGAAGCGCCGGAGCGGGTTGCGGTTCTGCGCGATGTGCTCCCGGCCCTCGCCGTGGCAGGCCTCGCAGGAGATGCCGAACTCCGAGACGCGCGAGTCGAAGACGTTGCCGTCCACGAAGCGCGAGCGGCCCTGCGTGACGTGGCAGTCCATGCACGCGCCGTTCCACTCGCCGGCGGCGTAGAAGGTCTTGTATTCCGGCGGCAGCAGAAAGGTCTGCGTGACCGGCGCCCACATCTTCTCGGCGACGATGTAGCCGAGCGGGAACTGCGTGAGCGTGCGCCCCTCGCCCGTGGCGAGCCAGAGGATCTGCAGGTGGTGCGAACCCGTGAGCAGCACCACCTCCTGCGCGGCGCCGAAGGCGGAGGCGCCGGCGTCCTGCGGGCGGGATTTCGCGAAATACGCCCCGCCCTGCCGCTCGATCCGCCAGACGAGGCCGTCGTGCGCCAGCTCGAGGCCGTCGATGTCGCCGGCGGCGAGGTTCTCCGGTTTCGCCACCTGCGTCATCGTGCGGTGGTAGGAGGCGTGCCAGCTGGCGTAGTTGCCGGGGTGGCAGGAGCGGCAGGCATCGGAGGTGACGTAGCCGGCCTCGGGCTCCTTGACGGGGCGGTTGCCCGGGTCGGCCGGCGCCCGGCCCGCACCCGTGAGCGTGGCGCCGATCACGATGACCGCCCACACCACCCCGAGCGCCAGCACGCGCCCGAGCCACGAATCTGGAAGCCATTTCGCCACGTCGTCGCGGAGCAGAATCGCCCCTCCCGCATGGCGCAACCCGCGAGTTGGGCGGCACCGCGTCGGCCTTCGGAGCCGGCCGGTCCGCCCCCGGCAAATTTCGCCGTGCCCCGGGGCGTCCGGCGGCTTAGTCAGGGCGCATGAAAATCCTCCTCCGCATCCTCGCCGGCCTGGCGGTGTTCGTCCTGGCGCTGGTCGCCGCCTCCTACCTGCTGCCCCGGCAATACCGGGTGGAACGCTCCGCCCTCATCAACGTCCCGCCGGCGGCGCTGTCCGCCAAGCTGGCCGACATGCGCGACTGGAGGAACTGGACCGTGTGGAACGAGCGCGACCCCGACATCAAGAGCACCTACTCGCCCGAGCAGGGCGTGGTCGGCGCCTGGTCGGCCTGGGAGAGCAAGAAGGAGGGCAACGGCAAGGCCACCATCACCGTCCTCGAACCCGGCCAACGGATCGTCTACCGTCTCGAATTCCCCGACTTCGGCATGGTCTCGACGGGCACCTTCGCCTTCGCCGCCGAGGGCAATGGCACGCGCGTCACCTGGTCCGACGAGGGCGACCTCGGCATGAACCCGATGAGCCGCTGGTTCGGGCTCTTCCTCGACAAGATGCTCGGAGGGGATTTCGAGGCCGGGCTCGCCAAGCTCAAGCGCACCACCGAGAAGTCCTGATTATTGGTGGAACCCGGCCTCCGGACGGGTTCTTTTCAACTGACGATGAGCGCGTCCAGAGGCCGCGCTCCACCTCGCAAGTTCTCACCGCCATGCCCCGAGGATGGCGCCCATCATCGTGAAGGCCACCGCATGATAGCCGGCGTTGATCAGGAAGAACTTCAGCGAGCGGTGCTCGAACAGGTAGGTGACGCCCATCGCGAGCGCGACCCAGCCGAAGCCTGCCGCCGCGCCGGCGAAGGTGCCGAACGCGAGGCTCGCCTTCGGGCCGATGAACGCCGCGAGGTTGAACGCCATCAGCAGCTCGAGCACGAAGGACACGCCGAAGATGCGGCCCGTGCCGCCCATCTTCTTGAGCGCCTCCTCGGTGAAGCCGCATTCGCGCATCCAGGCGCGGCCGAAGACGCCGGGGGCATACCAGATGCCCCCGAGCACGAAGGCGCTCGCGGCGGCGGCGAGGATGGCGAGGTAGTTGAATTGGATTTGGTCGGGCATGGCAGTTTGGGGTTGGAGTGGAGTGGAACGGGCCCACGCTATCGCCCCCGCGCCCCATGAATACAACGCGCACCGTGCCGAACCGGGATTCGCGCCCGCCGAACGGGGACACCCCGGCCCCGGGCGCGCCCGGCGGCCTGCGCGACGGCTGGATGCGCGCGGTCGGCATCCCGTTCTTCGGGCTGGTCATCCCGCGCCTCACCGGCCTGCTCGGCAAGCTCGACTGGCGCGAATCCGACTACTGGCTCGGCACCGCGTGGTTCATCGCCACCGCCGCCGTCATCTGGGAGGGCAACCGCTGGCTGCTCTTCAAGCAGCGCTCGCACCTCGACTGGTTCCAGCGGCCCCTCCTCAAGCTCCTCCTCCTCGTCGCCGCCAACATCGTCTACACCACGCCGGTCACCATCCTCAGCTGCTGGCTCTGGCTGCGGCACATCGGCGCGCCCTTCCCCGCGCAGAACTGGGCGCAGATCAATTTCGCCACCGCCTGCGTCGTCATCGCCGTCATCTTCGTCACCCACGCCTACGAGACAGTCTTCCTCATCAAGGAGCGGCGCGACGACCAGCTGCGCTTCGAGCGCGAGGCGCGCGCCCGGGTCGAGGCCGAGCTGGAGAACATGAAGGCCCAGCTCGCCCCGCACTTCCTCTTCAACTGCCTCAACACCCTCGCCGCCCTCATCGAGCGCGAGCCGGCCAGCGCCGCCGCCTTCAACCAGCACCTCGCCGACGTCTGCCGCTACCTCCTCCTCCAGAAGAACCGCGACCTCGTGCCCCTCGCCGAGGAACTCGACTTCTTCCGCTCCTACGCCGAGCTCACGCGCCTGCGCTTCCCGCGCAGCCTCGACGTGCGCCTCGAGGGCTTCGACGCCGCGGCCGGCGCCCACCAGCTCCCGCCCGCCTCGCTCCAGCTCCTCCTCGAGAACGCGATCAAGCACAACCAGTTTGACGAGGCCAACCCCCTGCCCGTTTCCCTCAGCTTCAGCGACGGCGCCGTCATCGTCACCAATCCCCTCCGCCCGAAGAACTGGCGCCCGCCCTCCACCGGCATCGGCCTGCAGAACCTCCGCGAGCGCATCCAACTCACCTCCGGCGGCACCCTGCAGGTCAACTCCGCCGGCGGCCAATTCCGCGTCCGCCTGCCCCTCGTGCCCCCGGTTGAGCCCGCTGTAGGAGGGGCTTTACGCCCCGACCCTGCGCGCTCATCCAACATCGGGGCCTAAAACCCTCCCACAGAATGAACCACTGGCATTTTTCTGTCATTACGAGGAGCAACGCGACGAAGCAATCCACCCTTGGATCGCCGCGCCCAGCCGCCGCTGGGCTCGCGATGACGATGTAGAACATGCTCCGCGCCCTCCTCATCGAAGACGAAGCCCCCGCCCGCACTCGCCTCGCCGACCTGCTCGCCAAGGCCCAGCCGCCCGTCGCCGTCGCCGGCACCGCCGATAGCGTGCGCTCCGCCACCGCCTGGCTCAAGGCCCACCCCGCGCCCGACCTCATCTTCGCCGACATCCAGCTCGGCGACGGCCTCTCGCTCGAGCTCTTCCGCGCCACGCCCCCGCCTTGCCCCATCGTGTTCACCACCGCCTACGACGACTACCTGCTGGAGGCCTTCAACTCGCACGGCATCGCCTACCTGCTCAAGCCGGTGAAGCCCGCCGACCTCGCCGCCGCGCTGCAGAAATACCGCGCGCTCGGCGCCCAGTTCGCCACCAACCTCGCCTCGCTGGCCCTGAGCCTGTCGAATGGGCTCGCGCCCGCCGGAGTCGCCGCCCGCCGCCACCGCATCCTTGCACAGCGCGGCGCAGCGTTCCAACCCGTCGCCCTCGCCGATGTCGCCTACTTCTTCTCGGAGAACAAGCTCACTTTCCTCGTCACACGCACCGGCGAGAAGTGCCTCGTCAACGAACCGCTCGCCACGCTCGCGACCGAGCTGGACCCGCGCGAATTCTTCCGCCTCAACCGCAACTACCTCGCGCATGCCTCAGCGGTGAAGAGCTTCGCCTCGCTCGGCAAGGGCCGCCTCGCCGTGTCGCTTGTGCCGCGACCCGCCGAGGAGGTGGTCGTCAGCCAGGAGAACGGCGCCGCCTTCCGCGCCTGGGCGGGACGGTAGGGCCTGCCTATTGCTTTACCTGCCGTGCCGGCAGGATTCGCAAACCGCCCGGGGCTGGGGAATTCAGAGCTTCAGCAGCCGCCGGACCTCGGTCTCGAGTTTTTCACCCCGGGCGTTCGTGCTCACTACTTTCCCCTCCTGATCGAGCAGGAACATCGCGGGAATCGACTGAATGTTGTATCTCGTCGAGATGTCATTCTTCCAGAACTTGCCATCGAAATACTGCGGCCAAGGCATGCCCTCCTTCGCCGTGAATTCCGTCAGCACTTTCTTCGCCTTCGCCATTTTTTCCGCGGTCTGCTCCGGTGTGTCGTTTGGCAGCAGCCTGCCATTTTCCAGTGCTATGCCGACGATCTCGAAGCCCTTGTCGTGATAAGCCGCGTAGACCTTTTTGATGGTGGGCAGCTCGGCGATGCACGGCCCGCACCATGTCGCCCAGAAATCCACGAGCACGACCTTGCCGCGCAACATTGCGAGATCGACCGTCCGGCCGTCGACCGCGGTGAAGGCGATATCCAGCGGTTTGCTCGTCAGCTCGATGAAATCCAACGCGCCCCGGGCGGCCCTCGCGACCGACGCGTTCGCGTTGCCGGCGAGGGACGACAGTTCAGATTTTTTCAGGACCGGATCCGCGCCCTCGGGGAAGCGCTTCATGATGTAATATTGGACGACGCCACCGGCACTCTCTTCGCCGGGGTATCGGGCCAGCAGGGCATCGAGGCTGGCGCGAACACTCGACCACGCGGGCGCATCGGGCTCGAGCTTCGCTTCCCGCGACTTTTCGATCTGTTTTCTGAGCGGATTGGAGTCAAAATAGAATCGCACTCTCGACGGGGCGTCACTCGAGGCGTGGAGCGCGGCCTCAAGTTCGACAAATTTCTGCACCCAGAGCGCCCGCTCCTCCGCGCTCATCACCTTGTTGACCTCGGCCACCACCTCGGGCGGCTCCTTCTGTAATGCACCCTCCCAGCTCATGAAGATATTATGCATCCGCATCACGGCCTCCCAGCGTCGCGGGTCCTCCGGGTGTCGCACGTAGAAATCCATGCCGTCTGCCGTCAATGGCTTCAGGAGGTATTCGAAAGCCCAGCGGTGATGCTCCACCATGGGCAGCGCCCGGTCCGGCCTTGGCTGTCGGGGAATGCCGGTCTGAAACGCTCCCCAATCCTGGTCAGCACGGGAGGTCGCGGCGGGCGGTTGGGCAGCGGGCTCGGCCGCGGTCATCACGTTAACAGGCAGTAACAGCACGAGGCCCGCGCAGACGAGAAGTGAAACGCGATGAAGTGGTTTCATGTTTTTTCGGGATCTTGGGAGCACAAAGAAATGCGGGCGCAGGTGTCCGCTCGCCTAGGGAGGCGGATTCGAGACTAGAAGGTCTTTTTCACCGATATGTAGTAGCTTGAGATCCGCGGATCGACGAAACCGCTGTAGAGATTGCCTTGGTTGGTGACTTCAAACGGCGGCTCGGTGTTGAAGAGATTCCGCACCCCGATCTGCACCTCGGTTCGCCGGGAGAGTTTGGCCGCGAGGGAACGCAGCTTGGAATCGGACGCGGCGGCCGGCGCAGTTCCAAACCGATAGCTCGCAAAAACATCATGATAGGTCTGGCTCGGCACCCGCCCGCCATTGCCTTGGGCGAGAACGGCCCCGGGCTGGGTGGAGGTTACCAGGTAAGAGTCGTAATACCGGGCAGCCCAACCCACCGTCCAGCGGCGGTAATTCCAGTTCACCCCGAAGTTGGCCTTGAACTTGAGCGGATAATTGCCCACGCCGCCCTGAAAGGCTCCAGCCCCGGAAACGGTGCCCACGTTTTCGATAATCGGAGACGTCGGCGAGAATTGGGTCTTGAATTGCACGGTCCGGGTCGCGGCCGCAAAAAAGCTGAACGTCCCGCGACTTTCCGTCTTGTGCTCATAGTCCAGCGAGAGATCAAAAGCCTCGATCTCCGCACTGGCGAGATTGACGCTCCTGAGATCCAGGAAGGTGATCGGACCGACGCTGTAGGGATCACCTGCCGGCACCGGGCCGCGCGTGACGCGGCCGGGCAGCGCCAGTTCGTTGACGATGATATCGATGAATCCCGGTGTGATAATGTTGTCGCGTTTCTCAATCCGGCTCCAGTCCACGGACAGGCGAAGTCCGGAGAGCCGGTGCGGGGTCAGGACCAGGCCGGCCGACCATGACTCGGACAATTCCGGCTTCAATTCCGGATGGCCTCCAAGGACAAAGGTAAAGGGACCGATCAGGGTGTTGCCCCGCCGCGGATCGGTCGTGAAGCCGCCGGGATTGGAGAAAGGCACGGCGTTGAGCTGCACCAGCTGGGCGACGGTCGGCGGCAAGAATCCTGTGCCATAGCTGGCGCGCAGCATTACATCTTTCACGGGCACATAGCGGAGACCCACCGTGGGATCGGAGGAGGTGAGCTTATTGGTCGCCCGCACGATTCCCGCCGTGGTGGTGCTGGTGTTGGTCCCATTGGTGGTGTAGTCGTCGTGCCGGCCGGCCAGTTGCAGTTCGAGCTCCTGGACCAGTGGAATCCTGTTCCGGGCCGAAACCAGCGGGATTTTTGCCTCGACGTAAGCGCTGTTCACCTTCTGCGACCGCTCGGGAATAAAATTACTGGTGAGCCGATAGAAGGACTCGCTCATCACCATTTCGCGGCGTTCGACGAAGGCGTTCACGGTCACGTTTCCGGCGGGCAAGGCCCAGACGGGACCGCCGGACCGCAGGGTTCCAATCTTCTCTTCCGTGGTGATCGGATCCTGGGCGGGCAGCCGGGAGACAAAGGGAGTCAGGTCCACCGGATAGCGATTCACGTCGCGCATGACATCCAGCGCGCCACTGGCGATCGCCGCAGTCTCTGCTCCGCTGGTGAAGGGAAAGCCGTTGCTGAACCAGGAGCGATCGAGGGTGAGATCCAAGCCCGCCTGCCACTCGGCCGGCAACTTGGCGATCAAACCCGCCACCGCCCGCCGATTCTTTGAAATCGCGAGATACTCTGACTCTGTGCCCAACAAAGGCACCGTCACCCTAATGGACTGAGCAAAGGGATTGTTGGTAGCAGTGGCGGGGATGGTATATGCGCCGCCCTGGGCGCTGGCGATGAAATGCCCGGTGTTGTTGGAGGCGCTCAGATCGACGAAGGCTTGGAACCGCGGGTTGAACTGCCGGCGGATGGTCGCCGAGAGGGACTCGACGACGGGTCCGTTGAGCAGCGCTCGCTTCAATCCGCCGGAAAGAAAATTGGCCGAATTGGCTCCATCCAGGTTGAACCTTCCGGCATTGGCCACCAAGGCGGCGCCACTGTCCGTTGTCGTGCCGGCATATCCCACCGGAATGTGGGTATAGGTTGAGTTGAGCGGCGTGCCGTTCTTGAGCGTCAGATTTGCTGTGGTGGAGCTGCGGATGTTGGTCGTGTAGCCCAAGGGCGGCGAGATGCCCGTGGCCGTGAGAAAGTAGTTCGGATTGTTGGCCATGATGGCGGCCCGGCCCTTGCGCAGGAAGTCGCGATCCTGCACCAGCAGCGTGTTGGCATCCGTATAACTGGCCGCCAGGATGATGTTGGTTTTCCCGCCTTCGAGGGTAAAGCCAGCGCTCAGATCCACCCGGCGTTTCGCCGCGTCGGTGTCGAACGTGTTGTCGTAGGTCACCTTCATCTCCGCGCCAGCATAGTCGCGCCGGAGAATGACGTTGACCACGCCGCCCGTGGCGCTGCCCCCATAAATGCCGGAGGCCGTCGTGGGCAAAATCTCGATCCGCTCCACCGCTCCCAGTGGGATGCCGTTCAAATCAGCTTGAAAAGGGGTGCCGGCGACCGAGCCCCCGCTGGTCCGGTGGCCGTCGATCAAAATGAGGGTTTGATTTGAACCCAAGCCACGCAGGTTGATGGTGCTCCGGGCGCCGAGCAGGGAACTCGTCTGGGACTCGGGCGTCGCCGTGGTTTCCATCGTCAACCGCTGCCGGAGGAAATCCTCGATGTTGGTCGCGCCCGACTGGTCGATCACCGCCCGGCTGAAGATGACGTAGGGCTGCGCGTCGTCGCGCGAGCGCTTGAGGTCCATGTTGAGCAACTTCGAGCCCATGACCTCGAAGGTGTCCATCTTGACCGTGCCATCCTCAACCTTGACGCGGCTTGCCGGGCGGTCGCTGTCCGTTTGCGCCGCCCTTGGGTCGTTTTTTCCGTTCTTGGTCACGGCGAGGGCGCCGGTCTTCTGGTCTTGCACGATGTGCAGATCGGTGTTGGCCACCATGGCCGCCAGGGCCTCACGGGCGCTCATGCTGCCCTTCACGGCGTTGGTCTTCACCCCCCGCACCGTCTCGGCGGTGAAGACGATCTCCGCCCCGGCCTGCTGCGCAGCCTGCTTCAGCGTCGCCAGCGCCTCGCCGGCCGGCACGTCGAAGGACTTTTTTTCCTCGGTGGCCAAGCCGACATTGAGCAAGACACCGATGAAGATAAAGAGGGCCTTGAGCTGACTGCTGAAAGCCGAACGCCGAGGGGCCGGCGAACACAGGGGGGTGCGGATGGTGTGAGCCATGATGATGGTGGGGTTCGTTCCCAAGACGAATTCACCGGGCTTTCACACTAAAGTTTTCGGGAGCTGGTTTTTGACCACGGATTTGACTGATTCGGAGGATCGCGGAAGCGCGGAAATATGGAAGGGGCGGAAAGCCCGTTTCAGTGTTTCTGCGCTTCGGTGTTTCCGTGATTGTTCGGATTTATCCGTGAGCATCCGAGCAATCCGTGGTTAAATTCTCTGCGTTCTCTGCGTGTTCCGCGTTGAAAATCATCGCCTCAGTCGGCGCGGTGGAGGCGAATGACACGTCCAGCGCGTTCGGCACGGATGCCGGATGAAAGCTCGAGCAGCCGCACGAAGCCCTCGACGTTGTCGGAGCGGAAAGAGGCCACAATGGGCACGACGGCCAGTTCGGCGTCGGCGATGATGAGCTGCAGCTCGTTGCGGGCGTTGAACTCGGCCACGACCTCGCCGAGCGGACGCGAGTTGAAGTCGAGCCAGCGCGGCTGCCAGGCGAGCTGCTCCGTGATCTGCGCGGGCGAGACGGGCGAGAGCACGGGGGGGGTGGCGGCGGGCGCGAGGTTGATCGTCGTCTGGTTTCCTGCCTCAATCAGCAGGGCCGTGGCGCCGGTGGTGGACATCATCGCGCCGCCCGACACGGCCTCGACCCGCACCGTGCCCTCGGTCACGAGCACGGCGATCTTCTCCTCGCCGAGGCGGACGTTGAAAGCGGTGCCGACGGCATGCACGTCGATGGCGCCGGCGGAGACGATGAACGGGCGCGTCTTGTTTTTGGCGACGGTGAAGAGGGCCTCGCCCTTCACCAGCCGCACGCGGCGCTCGCCGGTGGTGTAACGCACGTCGATGGCCGCGCCGGAGTTCAGCTCGACCGTCGAGCCGTCCTCCAGGACGCGTTTCTGGTAGCCGGCGGCAGCAGTCTCGGCAACGGGCGTGATCTTCTCCGTCGTGAAACCGGGCAGACCGCGCCAGAGGGCGAGCAGCACGGCGAAACTCGCTGCCATCGCCAGCACGGCGGGCGTGAGCCAGCGGCGGCGGGCGGGCTTGGCGAGGAGATCCGGATTCGGCTCACCGCTGTGCTCGGGGCCCCACAGCGCCATCTGGTCGAGCTGCTTCCAGGTCTGCTGCTGGCGAACCATCCACTCGCCGTGGCGCGGGTCGGCCGCGAGCCATTCGAAATAGGCGTCCTGCTCGGCGGCGTTCAGGCCGCGGTCGCAGCGCACGAGCCAGTCGGCGGCCTCGAGGCGGATTTTCTCCTCGGTGGAAAGGGATTGCGGGTCGTTGTTCATGGGCGGGCCTCCCGGCCCCAGCGCTGGCGGCCGATGTGGTCGGTGAGCTTGTTGAGACCGATGGTGAGTTGCGCGGAGACCGTATGCTCGGAGATACCGAGTTTTTGGGCGATGTCGGCCTGCGCCATGCCGTAGATTTTCCGCAGCGTGATGATCTGGCGGCAGCGGTCGGGCAGGGACTGGATGGCGGCGGTCATGAGTTCGATTTCCTCGGCGCGGGCGACGGTCCGGGCGATGTCGTCGGACTCATCCAAGACGGACAAGGCTTCCGAGTCCGCTAAAGGCTCCATCCGCACCACCTGGCGGCGGCGCACTAGGTCGAGGGCGAGATTGCGGGCGGTGGCGAAGAAAAAGGCCTTGGGTGACTGCATCGGCGCGCGCTCCCGGGCGACCAGCACGCGGGCGTAGGCCTCCTGCAGCACGTCGTCCAGTTCGCGCAGATCGGGGAAACGCCCCTGCAGCCAAGCCCGCAGCATCGGCTCATGCGGTCGCAGATGGGCTTCGAACCACTTCGTTTCCTCGGAGTTGAGCGGGGGCATGGGGTAGCGCCGTTACACTTGTCCGGCACGCTTCTAGACGAACCAAGCCCCCCAGCACACTAAGGAAAAACGACGAAATCTTTTCGGCCCGCGACCTACGGCCGAAACCACTCTCCGGCCACGAGATATGACGCACGCCTTGCACCATCTTCAGCGCTCGCTCCGTCTGGCCTATGGCGGGTGCGGCGGTGCGGCGCCAAGCTGGACTTCTCTTGGACACCGCCCGCTCTGCCTCCCCTGCCCGCCCCCACCGGCAACACTCCGCTCCCTGTTGCTGTGCTTCACGCCCGGGTCGTCACACCATTGCTCCGCGACCGGGCCGAACACTATTATTCCACGAAACTGCTCACGGAAACGCCGGCTCATGCGTCTTAATACCTAGAACTCGCCGTTTGAAATAACTCTCTCTACCGTTACTCTCACATCCCTATGAGTTTCCGTCGCCTGCTTTCCGCAATCCTGGGCTTGGCCCTGTTGCCCGCTCCCGTCCTCGCCAAGCCCGTGCGCAACGGTAACGTGCAGGTCGAGCTGGTCGCCGCGGCCACCTCGATCCAGCCCGGCCAGCCCTTCTGGGTCGCCGTGAAGATGGACCACGACCCCCACTGGCATAGCTATTGGATCAACGCCGGCACGGGTTATCCGACCTCGATCAACTGGACGTTGCCGGAGGGCTACACCGCCAGCTCCATCGTCTGGCCCGCTCCGCACGTGGTGAAAGACACGGCCGGCAAAGTCACCGGCAACGGCTACGAGGGCCAGGTCTTCCTCTTCACCCAAATCGCACCGCCCGCCAACGCCGCCACCGGTATGACCGTCAATCTGCAGGCCGCCGTCGAATGGCTCATGTGCAAGGACGTCTGCATGCCCGGCGACGCCAAGGTCTCGCTCTCCCTGCCGGTCGCGGCGGAGAAGACCGGCGAAAACACTTCCATCGCCCGCCTCTTCAACAATGCCTTCTTTGACCTGCCGACCCAACCGGAGGGCTGGACCCTCTCCGCCCAACGCACCGGCGCGAAGATCACGCTCCGGCTCAAGCCCGCCGCCGGCAACACGCACAAGCCGGAGGGCCTGCATTACTTCGACGAGAATGCCGTCGTGGACTACGCCGCCGCCCAAATCGTGCGCGAGGAGAATGGCGCCTGGTTGCTCGAGCTCGCGGCCGATGCCGCCGCCCCCGCCGACGCCGCCGGATTGAAGGGCATCCTCATCGCGAAAAACGGCTTCAAGCCCGCCAGCGGCTACGGCGGCATCCACGTCGACGTGAAGTTCGGCGCCGAGAAATCCGCGGCCGTGGCCGCGACCAATCCCGGCACGCCGGCCACCGACACCGGCAACGCGGCGGCACCCGCCGCGGGCGGACTCGCCGGCACCCTCTTCCTCGCGCTCCTCGGCGGCCTGATCCTCAACCTCATGCCCTGCGTCTTCCCCGTGCTCGGCATCAAGATCATGGGCTTCGTCAACCAGTCCGGCAGCGACAAGGCCAAGGTCGTGCAGCACGGCCTCGCCTTCACGGCCGGCGTGCTGGTGTCGTTCTGGCTGCTCGCCGGTCTGCTGCTGTTCCTGCGCGCGGGCGGATCGAAGCTCGGCTGGGGCTTCCAACTGCAATCGCCGGCCTTCGTCTTCGGCATGGCGGTATTCCTGCTCATCTTCGCACTCAACCTGAGCGGCCTGTTCGAGGTCGGCCTCTCCGCCACCGGCGCCGGCGCGGAGTTGCAATCGAAGGAGGGCCTGAGCGGCTCGTTCTTCACCGGGGCGTTGGCCACGCTCGTCGCCACGCCCTGCAGCGCGCCGTTCCTCGCCCCCGCGCTCGGCGCGGCGCTGTCGTTGTCCGCCGTCGAGTCGATCCTCGTCTTCACCGCCATCGCGGTCGGACTCGCCCTACCCTACCTGCTGCTTTCGATCTTCCCGCAGGCCATCAAACTGCTGCCCAAGCCCGGCGCGTGGATGGAAACCTTCAAGCAGTTCATGGCCTTCCCGCTTTATGCCACCGTCGGCTGGCTGTTGTGGGTGCTCGCCGGCCAGACCGCGGGCGACGACAACGCGCTGCTCAACATCGCGTTCGCCTTCGTGCTCGTCGCGATGGCCGCGTGGGCCTACGGACGCTTCGGCCAAGCCTTCGGCAAGCCCGTCCGCCAGAACGTCGGACGCGTGCTCGCGGCCCTGTTCCTCGGCTCGGGCCTCTGGCTCGGCTGGCCGCAGGAAGCCAAGGCCGCCCCTATCGCCGGTCAGGCCGTGACCGAACTCGCCGACTGGGAAAAGTGGAGCCCCGCCGCCGTCGACGCCGCACTGGCCGCCGGCCGGCCCGTCTATGTTGATTTCACCGCCCGCTGGTGCGCCACCTGCCAGACGAACAAGAAGATCGTCTTCGCCTCCCAGGAGGTCGTCGACACCTTCATCGCCAAGAACGTCGTGCGCCTGAAGGCCGACTGGACGAACCGCGACGCGGCCATCACCGAGGCGCTGGCCAAGTGGAACCGCTCCGCCGTGCCCTTCAACCTGATCTACTGGCCCGGCAAAAAGGAGCCCGTGATCCTGCCCGAACTGCTCACGCCCGGCCTCGTGCTGGAGCACCTCGCCAAGGCGGAGCGCGGCTGAGGGCGCAGATTCCCCCGGAAATCCCGCGCCGCCCTCCGGCCGAGTGTCATCTAATAGATGACACTCGGGTTGGGCCTCTCCCGACCTTAACCCGGGTCCGGTTGGTTTCCTGCGCCAAGACTGCGTCGCCCAAACCGGCAGGGTGCATCAAACCGACCATGGAATCAGAGCTGCCCGCGCTTCATCCCGTCGCCCCGAGGCCCGTGGCTGCTCTCAAGAGATTTCTTGCGCGATAGATCCGGCCTTCAATCCCCTTCGGAGTAGTCTCCAAAACTACCGCCGCTTCTTCGTGCGACATGCCCTCCAAGGCGGTGAGGATCAACGCCGCCTTGAGGTCCTCGGGCAAGGCATCGATCGCCGCCTGAACGCGCTGCAACCGATCCAGCCGCTCAACCCGGTGCCGGGGATCGTCCGTCGTGGACGCCGGGGATTGGTCCAACACCACCAGAGGAGCGTGCAGCGATTCGCGGCGGGCATGTTTGCTGCGGCTGTGATCACGGACGAGGTTCAGGGCAATCTGGTGCAACCAGGTTCCAAACTTCGCCCTGGGCTCGAACTGGGCGATCTTGAAGTAGGCGCGCACAAAGGTCTCCTGCGCCAGATCGCGGGCCACGGATTCGTTTCTGGTGTAGCGGTATAAAAACCGGAACACCGCCTCCTGATGGCAGGCCAGCAGAGCGCGCAAGGCAGATTCGTCGCCAGCCTGCAAGGCCAGGACCAGCTCAAGGTCGGGGTCGTCCGCCATGGCGGTCAGTGCGGGTGATGAGTGAGGGCGTCAGCCGTCAAGTGAAGCAATTTGTCGTATTGCGCCGGGGTGAGCGCGGCCCGCATCTCGAAGACGTGATCGAGCGTGATCTGCTGCAATTCGGCCTGGGCGGCGTGGATCCGGCGGACGGCCGCCGCCACGTTGGGCGAAGCCGCGCGATCCGCGAGAATGGCGCGGGCCAGTTCGTCGTTCGCCTCGTGCAGGCGGCGCATCAGGGCGGCCCGGCGCAGAGCGTAGCCCTTTTCCATCTCGGCGATCTTGCCATCCTGCTCGGGGGTGATTTCCAACTGGCGGTGGACCCAGGCGTGGGCGTCCTCGGGGGGCTGCGTCCGACGCAGCCAGTATTCCGTGAGGGCCGCGGCCCCCGCGGCTATCGCGGCGACAGAAAACAGAAACAGCAGGTTGCGGAACCAAGGCTTCATCGGAGAGGCAGCGAAGTCAGGGGCAGGTGCCGGGGGGTGGCCGCGAAGACATCCAACCCCAAGGCCTCCCGATCGGGCATCTTGGCCGAGGGCGCAATCAGCGGAGCGGACAAACCGATGAAAACCGCCGCCGCGGCGGCGCCGGCGATAAGACGGGGATTCTCCCAACAAGCCCACCAGTTCATCTGGCGCCGGCGGGCGGAAATTTCCTGCAGGACGTCACGGTCGAAGCCGTTTCCCAGGCGCGGGATCGGCTTGCCCCGGAGTTCGGCGAGAAGGAGGTCGAGATCGTCTTTCATGGCGACAAAAACGTCACGGTTGGGCAGGCTGACCGGTCAGGCGCTCGATGGCAACGCTGGCGAGGAGCTGGCGCTCCACGGCGTCGAGGCGACGTTCCCGGGCGTCCACCAGGGTCCGTTGCGCTTCCAGAATCTGCAGGAGCGATCCTTGGCCTTGGTTGAAAGCGGCCTCGTTGCGCGCCACCACCTCTTCCGCGGCGGGAAGGATGTCTTGCTCCAGGCCACGGGCTTCGCGCCGGGCCGTGATCAACTCGGCATGACGTGCGGCCAGTTCCGCCTCAAGTGTCAGGCGCAGCGCCGCTTTGCGGTGCTGAAGCTGGCGTTCGCGGGCCCGGGCCGCGGCAATGCCGCCTTCGTTCCGGTTATGAACCAACAGCGGAACCTCGACGCCGAGCAGCGCGGTGGCCTCCGCCCCGCGGCGACCATAGCGCACGCCTCCGGTCAGGCCAATGTCGCGGACGTTGCGCGATTTCTCGAATTCGACCGCGCGGGCCCGGAGTTCCGTCTCGACCTCGAGCCGGCGCAGGTCGGGTCCGGCGGCCAGTGATTCCCGCAGCTTTTCCAAGGGAGCCGTGGTCCCGGCCTCGGTGAAAGAGACGACGACCAACTCGGTGCCCTCCGGGAGCCACTCGCCCCAGTGGGCGGCCAGGGCGTGTTGCGCCTGCGAACGCGCCACGGTGGCGGCTTCCAGCTTGGCGGTCTCGGCGGCGAACTGCAGCCGGGCGAGGGAGAGATCGAGGCCGCTGGCTTGGCCGGCTTCGTTCTGACGCTGGACGGCATCCGCAATCCGGCGGGCGATCTCGACCGATTGACCTGCCAGCCTGGTCCGCTCCTGCGCCACCTGCAGGGCGCGATAGGCGGTGACAGTCCGCTGGCGCAATTCGGCGGTGCGCAGGACATAGTCGGCCTCTGCCACCGGGCCGAGGGCGGCGGCAAGACCTTGGGCAGCGGAGCGCTTGGCTTTGCGGACGTAGTCCTGGCGCAACTGCACCGTCAGGGTGGCGTCATCGAATCCCCGGTATGGTCGTTTGACACCCACCTCCTCCAGCTCGGAAGACAAGGATGGGTTGGGCAGCCGCCCGGCCTGCTGTGTCTCGCCCTCGATGGCGGCGCGCTCGTCGGCAAGGACGCGCCCTTCGGACGAAGCGGCCAGGACACGCTGCCAGACCTCCTCCAAGGCAAGCGGCTCGGCGGTGGCAACCAGTGCGCCGGCGAGGAAAAGACCCAGCTGTCGGCCAAGGTGGTGGCGGGCTGTCGTCATGGGTCCAAGCATCGGGATTTAGCCGCCGGACGGGCCGCGGCGGCGGGCTTGCGTGCCTGATAAAGGGAGAGCGTGCCGCAGGGCGTCGCCAGCTGCCGGACCTCGCGGGCATCCGTGAAACCAGCTTCGCGCATGAAGTCCGGCAGCAATCCGGCCACATTGTCGGCGGTGTTGCCGAAGCCGTCGAGCAGTTGCACGGAGAGAAAGGCCGCGCGCATCAGGCCATTGGCGGCCCGGCCCCAGTCGGCGACATGCAGCGCGCCCCCGGGCTTGAGCACGCGGTGGATCTCGCGCATGGCCGCTCCTTTCGCGCTCCGGTCGAGGTGGTGAAAAACCAGGCTGCTGGCCACCAGATCGAAGCTATGATCAGGGAAAGGCAGGCTGAGCGCCGAGCCGTGCCGCCAATCGACCTCCGCTCCGGTCCGGCCGGCCTTGCGGCGCGCCAGATCGAGCACCGCCGCATCGCCGTCCAATCCGACGATGTGCGCCGAAGGGCAGGCCTGCTTCAGCATGAGCGCGAAGGTGCCGGTGCCGCAGCCGACATCGAGCACCTGCTGGCCGGAACATACGTCCATCTGCTCGAGCAACCGGGTCCGGAAATGGTGTTCCCGCGTCGTCCAGCGCACGACCGCATCATACCACCGCGTGAGGAACGGGTAGGCGAGCGCAGGGACGTAAGGAGTGGACGACACGGTGCAGGTGGATCAGCCGGCCTTGGGCAGGTTGCGCGAGG
The DNA here is from genome assembly GCA_964565475.1 of uncultured Opitutaceae bacterium. Classification (GTDB taxonomy): domain Bacteria; phylum Verrucomicrobiota; class Verrucomicrobiia; order Opitutales; family Opitutaceae; genus Didemnitutus. The sequence continues at coordinate 68,110 of CAZMFB010000003.1, forward strand.
AGCTGTGCGAAATATGGATTTTCCAGCCCTCGGAAGTCTTTTTCAAGACACTGGTCGCCACCCCGCGCCTTTCGATGACACGCCCGTCAGACTTGAGAACAATGCGATAGACGTAGCTTTCCGTGGCGAAGGCAAAGGGACCGTCCAGACGCACCTCGGTCTTGTGGTCCCGGAAGGAGAATTCGGAAAATTCGGCCAGCTCCGGCCCGATGTGATGCTCGAGATAGTGGGCGAAGGTTCCCTCGACGCCGCCCGATTCGAAGATCTGGGAGTCGGCGGTGAACAGGCGGACAAGGCCGCCGACATCCAGCTTCTCCAGGCCTTCCTGATAGGCGGCCAGCACGGCCTTGACGGCCTGCTCATCGTCTCCTCCGCCACCGGCCGCCGCAGCCTGATGACCGCCCGTGTGGTTTTCGGCCGGGAGCAGGGCGCGCACGAGCTTGAGGGCGGCGCCCAGCTTCTTGAACTCGGCCTCGGTTTTCTTCTGGTCCTTGGCGTCGGCCGCTTCATGCACACTGTCGGCCAATGCGCTGGCCTGCCGGACCGCAGCCTCGAGGCGCTTTTTCTGTTCGGCGCCGACCGCGCTCTTCTCCACGACCACCTTCAGATTATCGATCACGGATTCCGCGAGTTCGTGAACGCCCTTGAGTTCGCCGGAATTGACCCTGGTGCCGATCTGGTCGACGGCCTCGTTCACGGCGTGCCAGGCGGCGGGTGCGTCTGCCGAGGGCTTCTTGGCATGGGGTTTGTCTTCGTGGGCACGCAACAGGCCGGAACCGGCTGTGATCAGAATGGCTCCGAGAAGGAGCCGGAGGGTGGTCGGGAATTTCATGGTGGTGCCAGTTAAACGCACTCCGTCGCGACATCCCTCAATTTTCCCGGAAATTACCTACCGGGCGCGGGGGGTGAATTTCTTTGGAGGGATGGGGGCAATTTCTCCGTTTAACCAGCAATGCCCCACCGCAACCCTGTCCCATCCCTGGCCCGCCATCTTTTTCTCCTCGTCGTGCTTGGCGCCGCGCCACCGCTGTTGGCCCACGCAGGGCACGATCACGGACCCAAGGTCGGAAGCGCCGCCGCGACCGGCCCGGTCGTGTTGTCCCCGCAGGCCCGCCTGAACCTGGGGTTGGAAACGGTCGAGGCCGACATCACGGCGTTGCGCCGCACCACGGCGTTGCTGACCCGCATCCAGGTGATTCCCGAAAAGGTGGCTCGCCTGTCCGCGCGATTCGACGGCCAGGTGGGCGAGATCTACGTGCGGCTCGGCCAGACCGTGCGCACCGGCGATCCGTTGCTGAAGCTGGTGCCCAAGACGATCGATACCCCCGCCGTCGTGCTCCGCGCGCCATGGGAGGGCGTGATCATGGCACAGCATGCCGCGAACGGCCTGCCTTTCACGGCGGAAACCGTGCTGGTTGAGATCGCCGATCTGCGGCAGGTGCTCGCGCGCGGTGCCGCCTACGAAAACGCCGATCTCGCCGCCGTGCGCGAAGGCACCCCGGTCACGGTGCAGCTCGACTTCTTCCGCGGCGAGAGTTTCACCGGGCGCATCGAGCGGATCGCCCCGGCGCTCGATCCGGAGACGAGGACGTTCGAACTCTACGCGTTGCTGGATAATCCCGGGACCCGGCTAAAACCCAACCTCCAGGGCACCATGTTCGTGGGTGTGGGCGACGAAGTCACGGGCATCGCGATTCCAGGGCGGGCGGTGCTCGGAAGCACGGGTGATTTGTTCGTGTTTGTGGAGACGGAGCCGAATACCTTCGAGCGCCGCTCCGTCACCGTGGGCGTCACGACCGCCGACCGCGTCGAAATCGTCGAAGGCGTCCTGCCTGGCGAAAAGGTGGTCGTGCGGGGCAATTATCAGTTGCAATTCGCCCCGGGCAAGGCCGCGGCCTCCGGGCAAAACGCTACGTCGGCAGATCCCGGTCATCCGGCAGGCAAACCCTGATCCTGATCTCCGATCATGTTCGACTCCATCATCCGCTTCTCCCTGCGCAACCGCCTTTTCGTCGTGGCGGTGGCTGCCCTGATCGTGGCCTATGGCGGCTACATCCTCACCCGGCTGCCGGTGGACGTGTTTCCCGATCTCAACCGTCCCACCGTGACCATCTTCACCGAGGCGGAGGGACTGGCGCCGGAGGAAGTGGAATCGCTGGTCACGTTCCCCATCGAGTCCGCCATGAACGGTGCCACCGGCGTCCAGCGCGTTCGCTCAGCCTCAACCATCGGCCTGTCGATCGTGTGGGTCGAATTCGACTGGAGCCAGGACGTCTACCTCGCCCGCCAGATTGTGACCGAAAAGCTCCAGCAGGTCTCCGAGCGCCTGCCGGAGCGAATCCGCCCGGTATTGGGTCCCATCTCCTCGATCATGGGCGAGATCATGCTGATCGGCCTCACCGCCGGGGATCCCGCGGTCGACAGCATGGAGTTGCGCACCCTGGCCGACTGGACCCTGCGCCAGCGGCTGCTGTCCGTGCCCGGCATCTCCCAGATCACGGTCATCGGGGGCGACGTGAAACAATACCAGGTGCTCGCCTCCCCGGAAAAACTGCGGGCGCACGGCCTTTCGCTCCACAATCTTGAGGAGGCGGTGGCCAACACCAACGTCAATTCCACCGGCGGCTTCATCCTCCGCGACTATGAGGAAAGCCTCGTGCGCAACCTCGGGCGCATCACCGGATTGGACGATCTGGCCAACGCCATTGTGCCCGGCACGCCCCACGAGGCGCCCCCGCTGCCGCTCAAGCAGGTGGCCGAGGTTCGTCTGGGTGGCCCGCTGGCCAAGCGCGGCGATGCCGGGGTGGACGCGGGCCCGGCCGTCATCCTCTCCATACAAAAACAACCGGGCGCCGATACCGTGCAACTCACGCGCCGGATTGAGGCGGAGTTGGCGGCCATCCAAGGCACGCTGCCCGCCGGGGTCATCATCCACGGCGAACTCTTCCGCCAGAGCCAGTTCATCGAGAACGCCGTCCGCAACGTCGAGGAGGCCCTGCGCGACGGCGCCATTCTGGTCGTGATCGTCCTCTTCATCTTCCTGCTCAATTTCCGCACCACCTTCATCACCCTGACCGCCATCCCCATCTCCATCCTCGTCACCGTGATCGTCTTCTACTACTTCGGGCTCTCCATCAACACCATGACGCTGGGCGGACTCGCCGTGGCCATCGGCGAGCTGGTGGACGACGCCATCGTCGACGTGGAGAACGTGTTCCGCCGGCTGCGCGAAAACCGCCACAAACCCGACCCGGCCCCGGTGCTGGAGGTGGTGTTCAGCGCCTCCAGCGAGGTGCGCAACTCCATCGTGTTCGCCACCGTCATCGTCGTGCTCGTTTTCGTGCCGTTGTTCGCCCTCGGGGGCATCGAGGGCCGGATTTTCGCCCCGCTCGGCGTCGCTTACATCATCTCGATTGTCGCCTCGCTGTTTGTTTCGCTCACGGTCACGCCGGCCCTCGCCTCCTACCTGCTCCCGAACATGAAGCGCATGGCGGAGGAGAAGGACGGCTGGCTCGTGCGCCAGATCAAGGCAGCCGAGGAGCGCCTCCTCCACTGGGCCTTGCCCCGCGCTTGGCTCGTTTTCGGATTGGTCGCCCTGCTTCTGGCCGCGGCTTTCGCGAAGGTGCCCTTCTTTGGCCGCGAATTCCTGCCCCCGTTCAACGAGGGCAGCGTCACCATCAATCTCGTCACCGTGCCGGGCACCTCGCTCGCCGAGTCCAACCGCATCGGCGCGCTCGCCGAGAAGTTGGTCAAACAGGTGGCCGAGGTGAAGCAGACCGGCCGCCGCACCGGCCGCGCCGAACTCGACGATCACGCCGAGGGCGTGCATTCCTCCGAGATCGAGGTCGAGTTGAGGGAGTCCGGCCGGCGCCGTGAGGATATCCTCAACGACATCCGCGCCCAGCTCGAGGTCATTCCCGGTATCGGCATCAATATCGGCCAGCCCATCTCCCATCGCATCGACCACCTGCTTTCTGGTGTGCGCGCCCAGATCGCGATCAAGATCTTCGGCGAGGACCTCACGACCTTGCGCGCCAAGGCTGAGGAATTGCGCGCGCTCATGGCTGGCACCCGGGGCGTGGTCGACCTGCAGGTTGAGCAGCAAGTCCTTGTCCCGCAGACCCACATCCGTCTGGACCGTGCGCAGGCGGCAAAGTATGGCGTCATGATCGGCGAAGTGGCGGAGATGAGCGAACTGGCCCTCCAGGGCCGCGTCGTCTCCCAAGTCTTGGAAGGCCAGAAGACCTTCGACGTCGTCCTGCGCCTGACCGATCAGGCCCGCAACTCGCCGGAAGCCATCGCCGCCCTGCCGGTCGATACCACCGTGGGCGGTCTCGTGCCGCTCGGGCTGCTCGCCCAGGTCGAGGAGGCCAAGGGGCCCAACATCATCGTGCGCGAGGGCGTGCAACGCCGCATCGTCGTGCAGGCCAATGTCTCGGGCCGCGACCTCGTCGCCGTGGTGCAGGAAATCCAGCGCACGGCCGCGGAGAAACTCCGCCTGCCCGCCGGCTACTACCTCACCTACGGCGGTCAGTTCGAGAGCCAGGCCAGCGCTTCTCGGCTGATCGCATTCCTCAGCCTGTTCTCCATCGCCGGCATGTTCCTTGTGCTCTACGCGCACTTCCGGAGCGCGATGTTTGCCGCCCAGATCATGCTCAACATCCCTTTTGCCTTCATCGGCTCCGTCGTGGGCGTCTGGCTGTCGGGTGGAGTGTTCTCGATCGCGACCCTGGTGGGCTTCATTACGCTCACCGGCATCGCCGCCCGCAACGGCATCATGATGATCTCGCATTACCTGCATCTGATGGAGCACGAGGGCGAGCGTTTCGACCTCAGGATGATCATCCGCGGCACCCAGGAGCGGCTCGTGCCCGTGCTCATGACCGCCCTCACCGCCGCTCTCGCGCTCGTGCCCCTGATTATGGCCGCCGGCGAACCCGGCCGCGAAATCCTCCACCCCGTCGCCGTCGTCATCTTCAGCGGCATCTTCTCCAGCACCCTGCTTGACCTCGTGGTCACACCGCTGGTCTTCTGGAAATTCGGACGCAACAGCGTGGCGCGTCTGCTGCCCAACGCCGTATCGCAGACCGTCTCGGTCTGAGCGAGCGCCTTCCCGTCCGCGCTGTTTTCCTCTGGAATCTCGTCTGAGCGCGGGATTGCGCTGCGGCGAACTGAGGCGTTTTCTCGGTCCATGAGAACCGCCCTGCTCTTCTGCGCCCTTGCTGTTGCTAGTGTTGCCGCCGAGCCGGCGCCGCGCCTGCGGCCGGCGCATTGGGCGGCGCCCGTCATCAACACCACGCTCGAGAACTGCTACCGCGTGGACGACAACCTGCTCCGCTGCGAGCAGCCCGAGCCGAAGGACATCGCCGACCTGCGCGTGCTCGGCGTGAAATCCATCCTCAACCTCCGCCGCTACAACACCGACCCGAAGGAGCTGGAGCGCGCCGGCTTCAAGCTGCTCCTCCGGCGCATGGAGGCCGACGACCTGACCGTGGATGACCTCGTGGCCGCGCTGCGCATCATCCGCGACGCGCCCAAACCCGTGATGGTGCACTGCTGGCATGGCAGCGACCGCACCGGCTCCGTCGTGGCGGCCTACCGCATCGTGTTCCAGGGCTGGACGCGCGAGGCCGCGCTCGACGAGCTGCGTTTCGGCGGCTTCGGCTACCACGAGAAGTGGTTCCCGAACATCATCACGCTGTTCGAGACGCTCGACACCGAAAAGCTCCGCGCCCGCGTGATGGAGAAGTAAGCGCGTCCTAGTCCGGCCAGAGGCGGGCGACTTGGTTGCCGGCCCAACGGTCGATCCGCAGCGCGAACACCAGCCACGTCAACCCGAGGAAGGTCGCGCACGCGGTGGCGAGACCGTTATAGGCGCGGGTGATTTCCCACTCTTTCCAGCGGTATTCGTATCGGAGCGCGTTCATGTCGCCGTTTTCGTCGTCTTCGCCGTGGATGGCGGAGCCGTAGGGAATCTCGTCGGCTCCATTTTGGATGTCGCGCCATTGCTGGTAGCTGCCGGTGAAGCAGACCGCGGCCAGCATGAAGAAGAAATATCGCGTGGCGCCCCACTTGAACTTGTCGGGCAGGTGCACGAAGAACGTCGCCATGACCAGCGCCCCGAGCACGAATTCGCCGCCGATGCCCGCAAACTTGATCCACATGTCGGTGCGGTGCTCGGGCATCTTCCAGGTGAGGTAATACTGGATCGGCAGCAGCAGCACGGTCAGCACGACCGGCCAGACCTTGCGCTCCTTCCAGCCGGCCACGGCGAACACCCCCGCGAGAAAGATGATGCCGAAGTAGACGAAGTTGCTCTTTTCCGGTTCGATGTTCGTCCAGCCGATGGGCAGCGGCAGCGCGCGGTAGCCGCTCAGCCAGGCCATCGTCGCGTGACCGAACTCGTGCAGCCACACCGTCGCGCCGAAGAGCATCCCCTTCAGCCCGCTCAGGTGCAGCAGCCACGCCACGCCGACCATGAGCGGCGGCATCACCACCCGCACCGGCCAGCTCTCGAGGTTGCCCGGGTTCCACGGGCTGTCCTCCCAGGCTTTTTTCTCCTGCGCCTTCCAATAGCCCGGGTCTTTCTTCGCGTGCTCGACCGCGTAGGCATCGGCCCGCGCCTTGCGGGCCTCGGGGCTGTTCTCGTCCGCGCCGGTCTCCTTGGCCGCGTCCTGCTGCGCTTTCAGATGGGAGACGAGCGCATCGACCTGCGCCTTGAGCTGCGCGCGGCCGGTCTCGTCACCCGCCTTGATGAGCGCGAAATTCTTCCGCATCCACGCCTTTTCGACTACCTCCAAGGGCTGCCCCGGCTCGAGCCCGAGGGCGGCATAGGCTTGCTGGATCGCATGGTCGTCCACGGCGCAAGTTGAGCAAGGCCCGCCGTGCACGGCCAGCCTTCTCTCGGGTCTAGCGGGTCGTCGCGATCAACCGGGCGCGGCTCGGGACGCCGTGCTTGCGCAGGATGGAACTGACCTGGTGCTTCACCGTCGGCACGGCGCGGCCGAGCGCGGCGGCAATCTCCTTGTCGCTGAGGCCCTGCCGCAGCAGCTCGCAGACGCGGGTCTCGGCCGGCGTGAGCACGGTCACCCCGCCGCGGCGCGGAACCTCCATGACCTGGACCGTGGCGATCATGCGTGCGCCTCCCCTATTCGCCGCGGGCCTTGCGCTGGCGCGCGGCCTTTTCCGCGATGTCGTCGGCGACCGTGATGCCGGCCTGGCGGAGGGCGTCGTCTAGCAGGACCTCGCCCTTCTGGTAGCCGACGACGATGTCGACGACCTTGCCGGTGCGGTCGATGATGAACTGGGTGGGGATGCCCCGCACGCCGTAGAGCTTGTTCGAGGCGCGGTCGGGCGAGCGCTCCGCCTTGTCGTGGGACCAGAGGATGTCGGGATATTTCGCGGTGTTGGCCTTCACCCAGTCCTCGAACTTGGCGCGGGTGTCGCTCGTGCAGGAGCCGAGGACGACCACACCCTGGTCCTTGTATTTCGCGGCGACCTCCTGGGTGTGCGGCATGGCGGCCATGCACGGTCCGCACCACGTGGCCCAGAAGTCCAGGATGACGACCTGGCCCTTGAAGTCGGAGATCTTCACGTCCCGGCCCTCAAGGGTCTGGGTGGTGAAATCCGGCGCCATCGCGCCGACCTTGACCTCCTGGCCACGGGCCTCGGGAGCCCGCGGCTTGGTTTCCTCGCGGGACCAGACCTTGGCGGGCAGGTCGGCGGCGGCGAGCTTGACGCCGGCGCGCAACAGCAGGTTGCCGATGGTCTCGCCGTAGCCCGGACCGAAACCGGCGCTCCAACCCACGAGCTTGCCCGCGGCGTCGAACACGAGGGTGGCGGGCACGGGCGGCATCACGCCGCCGAGGCGGGCGGTGAAGATCTTCCCGAAGTGGGCGCCGGAGACGCGGCGAAACTCGCCCTTTTCCTCGTCGGTCAGCTCGTCCATCGGCTTGGCCGGACGCGGGGCGGCGCCCGCCGGGTCGGCGTAGAGCGCGAAGGGGAATTTGCCGGCGTTCTCCGCGTGCCATTGTTTCACCTCGTCGAGCGCGGCGTAGCCCCCGATCCCGACGAAGGCGACCGCGGGATACTTTTCACTCCAGGCGTTCCACTGGGCGAGGTAGGCATCGCCGGGACCGCTGCCCCCGCTCCACACCCCGAGCACGGTGACGCGGCCGGGTGCGACGGACGGAAGTTTCACGGGCACGCCGTCGAGCCCCAGCAGCTCGACCTCCGCCGCGGCCTCACCGGCCTTGAGCTTGCCGAAATCCTCAAAGAACGCGGGGCGTGGGATGCGGGCGGCCTCGGCGCGCGCCTTGTCCTCCGCCGCGGAGCGCTCGACCTGGGTCCGGCCTTTGGCCTGGATCTGTCCGTCCACCTTCACGCCGGCGGCGGCGAGAAAGAATTCGGTGCGAGCGTCCTCCTTGCCGCCATTGCCCACGACCACGCCGGCGATCTTGCCGTCGCGCCCGATGACGAACTGCGTGGGGATGCCCACGACGTGGTAGAGTTTTTTCGAGGCGCGCTCCTCGAAGGTAGCGGAGTCGCGCTCGTTGGGATCGAAGACCCAGACCATGTCGGGATACTTTGGGGAGTTTTTCGGGATCCACTCCTTGAACTTGGCGATGGTGTCGCTGGTGCCCGAGGCGAGCACGACGACGTCCTGGTCCTTGTATTTCTTCGCAAGCTCCTGCGTGTGCGGGAACGACGCGATGCACGGCCCGCACCACGTGGCCCAGAAGTCGAGGACGACGACCTTGCCCTTGTAGTCGGACAGGCGGACGGTCCGGCCGTCCACGTCCTGCATGGCGAAATCCGGGGCGACGTCGCCGGCGCGCAACGTGGCCGCGGGCAGCGCCACGGCCGGCTGGGCCGGGCCAGCGGTGCCCGCCTGGTCGCGGGCGGCCATCAATTCCTTCAGCAGTCCCTCGACGACGGCCTTGTCCTCGGCGGTGAGCTTGAGGCCGGCGGCGGCGAGGCTCTGCCGGGTCCAACCGGGAATCTTCGCACCCATGCCGATGAGGCCGCCGCGGAATTCGCCCTCCGCATCCACCACGACAAAGGCCGGATACATGCCAATGCCGAATTTCATGTAGGACACCGCTTCCATGACGGCCTTGCCGGCGGGATCCCACGACACGGTGTAGCCGAGGCCCGCCGCATTGACCTTGGCCCACGCGTCAAACTCCGCGCGCTCCGTGGCGACGTTGATGGCCCAGACGGCGAGCCCCTGATCTTGGTAAGCCGCGGCGAGCTTGGCGAAGTCGTCGGACGGGTTGCGCGCCCCGGTCCAGAACGCGACGAGCACGGGTTTGCCCCGGAACGAGGAGAGCTTCACTTCCTTGCCATCGACGCCGATGGCGGCGAAATCGCCGACGGGGTCGCCGAACTTGAGCGAGCCGAGCTGGGCGGTGGGCACGCGCACCGCCGCGGTCTTGCCGCCGGCGGGGATGGCCGCGGTCTTGCCGATCATCGGGACGGAGGCGGGTCCGCCCTTCTTCTCGGGCGGCAGGTGCGAGAGGTCGACGGGCAGGCCGCCCTTGGCGAGGAGGCGCGTGACGTGGGGATTCTCGCCCGGGCCGCCGCCGCTGGTGGAGCCGACGATCTTCCCCTCGCGGTCGATGAGGAAGAGCGTGGGGAACCCGCTGACGCCATACTGCTTGTTGAAGACGGAGTCGGCCCAGCCTTCGCGGCCGGCGGGGTCGAAGGCGGTCAGGAACTTGTATTTGGCGCCGTTGCGCTTCACCCAGCCGTCATAGTTGGCGCGGCCGTCGCTCGCGCAGACGGCGAGGATGACGAGGCCGTCCTTGGCGTGTTTCTCCGCCAGCTCGCTGTTGTGCGGCATGGAGGCGATGCACGGCCCGCACCACGTGGCCCAGATGTCGAGCAGCACGAGGTTGCCGCGGAAATCCGACAGCTTCAGCTCGCGGCCGTCGGCGCCGATGACGGTGAAGTCGGGCGCGACGTCGCCGGGCTTGGGCCCGGGGCGGCCCGCGGTCGAGGGCACGGCCACGGTTTCGGGCAACTGCGCGAGCACGACGACCGGCAGCAGCAACGTCGCGCAGGCTAGAATGAGGGATTTGAAACGGGATGTCATACGGGAGGGCGAAAAGAGACCCGCCGGGGACCGGCGGGTCGGGTGAATCGGAAGAGGCGAAGGGATCAGAGTGGCAACGAGAAGGAGAACTCGTAGGCGCGCCCGAGGATGAGCTGATTGTGAATGCCGGCGTTGAAGCCCCAGACCGTGTCCGAGAAGGGCGGCTCCTTGTCGAAAACGTTGTTCACGCCAACCCCAAGGCGCAGGCCTTTGCCGTAACCGCGCCAGACGCCGTCCTTGAATTCGTAGGCGGCGCGGAGATCGAGTTTGGTGACGGCCGGAGTCGGATAATAGATGACCGCCGTGCTGTTCTGGACCAAATTGTTGCCGGCGCTGTTGGAGCGAAAGCCATCCACATACCAGAGGAAAGCCGAGGCGTTCCAGTTGCCTTTGCGCCAGAAGAGGGAGGCGTTGAGCCTCCACTTCGGCGGCGAAGCCGTGTCGTCCTCGAGGATGACGGGCGGCTGGCCGGGCGCCAGCTGTCGCGTGGCCTTAAGGGTGGTGCTGGCTGCGAAGTTCAGGCGCCAGCGACCGAAATCCTCCCACGGGAGGGTGTAGTCGACGGCGATGTCGGCGCTGCGATTCTCGACCCGGCCAAAGTTTGCGAAGATCTGGTTGACCGCAGTGATTCGGCCGGGCTGGCCGAGGGCCGTGTCGGTGGCGTCTGGAGCGGCGCGCGTGATGCGATCCGCGAAGAGCGCCTCGTTGTTCACGATGGTCTGGGCCGACAGCACCTGGAGGACGTCCTTCTGCACTGTGGCATAGAAGTTGGCCTGGATGTTGAGTCCCTTGGCGAAAGCGGGCTCGTAAACCAATCCCGCGAACGAATTCTCCGATTCCTCCGGGCCGGACCTGGGATTGGACCCGCGCGAAACCGTGATGCCGGTGGTGTTGGGAGGCGTGCGGCGGGGATCCGTGAGCGTGGAAGTGAAGTTCGGCTGCACGACCAGGTATTCCGTCACGCCGGGGGCACGGAATCCCTCGCTCCAGCTGCCGCGAACCAGAAGCGATTTGAACGGCGCCCAGGAAACACCGAGCTTGGGCACTGATTTGGAGAAGGGACCGACCTCCTCCGTGCGCCCGGCCAACTGCAGGTCGAGGCGGTGCAGCAAGGCGGCCGGACGGGCGTTTTGCTTGCCGACAACCGGCACGGAAAACTCCGCAAAGAACGCCTTGGAGTCCTGTCCACCCGAAAGCGCACTGATCGTGGCGACGGGCACAGCCGTGCTGGAAAACGAGATGCTCGTGCTGTCGACCTCGTCGTGCCGGATCGAGGCGCCGAAGGCCATTTTCACCGGGCCACCCCAGAAGTCGAAAAGGTTGCCGTCGGCTGAGAAATCCACGGCGTTGGCGGTCGATTCGGACCGGAGCGCAGGATAGATGGCGAGCGTCTCGAGCAAGGGAGCCTGGGAAAGGGCTCCAGGGGCCCGGGAATCAATGAAGGGATTGAACGACTGCGTGGCGCTGTTGAGCAAATTGGCGAAGGGGGCGCCGTTGTAGTTGCGGGTGACCTGCCGCACCTTCTGGTTCTCCCAACCGCCACTGAGGTCGTATTGCCAGGTCTGGCCGAACTTGCCCCGCACACCGGCGCTGATGCTATCGGCCAGCGTGCGCACCCGCTGTGATTCCGGTCCGAACTCCAGCAGGATCATGCCAACCTGCACGTTCTGGTTGAAGGGATTGAAGGCCGCCTGTTGGACAGCGGCGGTGCCGAATCCGCCAGTGATCGAGGTGGCGGACAGTTGCGCCTCCATGTAGCTCTTGTTCTCGGTGGTGCGGAACCCCGCAAAGACATCAAACCGGTCGTTGATCTTGTAATTCAGGTTCGCATTGAACCCCTTGCGTTGGGTCTCGGGAATGAGATCGAGGAAGGCGGCGGTATTGGTCCGGCGTTGCCCGGAGGCGTTCACCAACGTGGAGCCCGGGGCGGGTGTGGTCACAGGAACAAACTGGGCCAGGGTCGGCGTGCCGGTCGCTCCATCCGGCACGAGCACGACGCGCACCCCGGGGATGGCATTGAACGTGCCCGCCACCGTGCCACCGGACGCTTGGATGACCGCGGGATAACCCCACAGCAGGCGGAAATCGCGGCCAAAATTCACGGCACCGGTGGAAAGCAAAGTGCCCGCGGGTATAGCGGTATGGTTCTGATTCTTGGAGAAACTCCGCTCGGAGGCCTTCAGGTTCTGCCGATCGTAATACTCGACGGAGACCGTGCCGCTCAGATTGCCATAGCTGAAACCGTGGAGGATGCTCGCGTTGCGCTCGCGGCCACCGCCATGTTCCGTGGTGCGAAACCCGCCGTTGAACTCCGTGCCAGAGTAGCTCTTCTTGAGGACGATGTTGATGACGCCCGCCACCGCATCGGCGCCGTAAATGGCGGAAGCGCCGTCGGTGATGACTTCCACCCGCTCGATCATGCCGAGGGGGATGGTGTTCAGATCGACAAACCCCTGGCGCGTGTCGCTGCCGCGATTGCCCGCGCCGGACTGCGTGGCCCGGCGGCCATCGACCAGCACCAAGGTTGAGCCGGAGCCGAGACCGCGCAGCGAAACACCGGAGACACCGGTCTGGGCTGCCGGAGCGGCGGAAGCGCCGATCACAAAATTAAACGCGGGCGAGGAGGTTTCCGTGCGCTGGCCAAATTCGGGGTTGAGCTCGTTGGGCGCGCTGCCGCGACCGGAGCCGATACCAGAATAGGTTTGCGGCAGTTGGTTCAAGAAGTCCGCCAAGGTGAAAGCGCCGGTGGCCCGGATATACTCGCGATCGTAGGCGCTGACCGGCGACGGGCCGGCGCTCTCCGTCTGGCGGATGCGCGAGCCCAGCACGCGGATTTCCTCGAGCTGGATGGCCTTTTCGCCGGACTCGGTCTCAACGACGCGCGTTGCGGTCCGGCTTGCGGCGTTTTTTGCTTCTTCGCTCTCGCGGAGGCCCAGGGCGCCAGTCTTCTCGTCCTGCACGACCACCAGGCCCGTGCCGCTGACCAACCGGTCGAGGGCCTGCCGGGCGGTCATCTCGCCGGAGACGGCGTTGGTGCGCAGGTCCTGGGCGATCTCCGTCGGGAAGAGCACCTCCACGCCGGCTTGCTGCGAGAAGGCCTTGAGCGCGGCGGCGGCATCGCCGGCCGGGATGTTGAACTTCTTGGCCTCGCCGCCCTGCGCGAGGACGGAGACGGTGAGGGCGGTGAACGCGGCCAAGCCGCGGAGGAAACGACGGAAGCGTTGGTCAGTCATGGTGTGCGGGGGTTGGGGGACCGGCGGGAGCCGGCGCAGGGTTGTATCAATGCAGACGCCCGACGGTCACAAATCTGTTACGTGTATTATGACCAGGAGGAAAAGGCGGGCTCATCCAGTCATTGCGAGGAGTCACGCCGGTCCAGGACGACGAAGCAATCCAAGGGGAAAGCGGATGGATCGCCACGGCCCCGCCAGAGCGGGCCTCGCGATGACATCCCCTACCGGGCCAGCGGGCGCAGCACGATTTCCCTCTCGGAGCGCCGCTCGGCCACCATTTCCAGGGCTTGCTCGGCCATGCTGACGAAGCCCTCGGGGTTGTCGGAGCGGAAATTGCCGCTGATACGCAGGGTGCCGGTGGCGGGGTCGGCCAACGTTATCTGAAGGGCATTATGGCGGTTGAGCAGGGCCACGGCCTCGGCCAGCGGCATGCCCTCAAATTCGAGACGCGGGATGCGCCAGGCCAACCGGTGGTCCATCTCCTGCTCGGTAAGCGGTTGCGGCTCAGGCAGGGCCGTCACCACCGGACCCGGGGAAGATCCGGTCGGCCCGGCCGCCGCCCGCAGCGCCGGACGCAGGAGCATCATCGGCACTATGACCCGGTTGCCGGCCTCCACCCGGACCTTTTGGTCCGCCGTCGCCAGGCCTGTGGCCGGGCCGGTCCCGGACGGGAACGACCTGCGGCTGACATCCACCGAGCCCTCCTTGACCACGACCTCCACGCCGCCCTGCTGCAGGTCCACGGAGAAGGCCGTGCCGACGGCGCGCACCTCGACACCGTGCGCCTCGACGTAGAACGGGCGCGAAGAATCCTTCTCCACCCGGAAGAAGGCCTCGCCCCGGATCATGCGCACCCGGCGGGACCCGGAGGAATATTCCACCGCGATCTCGGCGCCGTCCTTCAATTCCACGATGGAGCCGTCGGGCAGCTTGCGCACGGGATTGGCGCGGGCTGACAGGAGGCCGGGTGTTTCCGGTGAAGCGACCTGCTGCGTCCCATCCGAGCGCAGCCCGAAATAAAGCAGTCCCGCGCACAGCACGAAACCGGCCGCGACCCCCGCCTGCACCCGGCGCGAGCGGCGGCGGCGCGTGCGTTGCTCCAGTCGGTCGAGAATGACACTGACCGCGCCTTCCTGCTGCGCGCGGTCGAACACCGCCCACGCCTCGGACAACCGGTCGAAGGCGTCGGCGTGGCGTGCGTCGGCGGAGAGCCAGTCCTGGAAAATCTGCTGCTCGGCCGCGGTCAGCCCCGCGTCGCACCGCGTGACCCAGTCGGCCGCCGCCTTTTCGACGTCGTCGCTGGTTTCGAGGCTGGGAGTGTAGGGTTTCACGGATGACGGAGGCGGTGTTGCAAAGTCGCGGTCACGCGCCGCAGGCCGCGGGCGGCCTGGACCTGCACGGTCTGCTCGGAGAGGCCGAGGCGGGCGGCGATGTCCTTTTGGGAGACACCGCGGAGTTTGCGGAGGATGAAGATTTCACGGCAGCGGGCCGGCAGCGCGTCGATGGCCTCCACCAGCAGGTCGATTTCCTGCTGGCGGGCGGCGAGCGACGCGGCGTCGGGCTTGTCATCTATGACGAACAGGGCGGACAAATCTGTTACGGCGTCGACGGGCGAGTGGCGGGCGTGGCGGAGGGTGTCGAGGGCGAGGTTGCGGGCGACGCGGAACAGGAACGACTTGGCCGAGTGGATGGGTTGGAGCATCCGGGCCCGCCAGACGCGCAGGTAGCTCTCCTGCACCACGTCGTCCACGTCGCGCACGGCCGGGAACCGCCCGCGCAGCCACGCCTTGAGGGAGGCGTCATGCTTGTGCACCTCCTCGGTGAACCACTTCTCGGGGGGCGGTGGCTTGTTCTCCGGCATCGGGTTGGTATGAATGCATGCGCACGGGAAATGCACGCCCAAACGGCTGCCCCTCGTCCCGGCGGCGGGGTGTTTTGGGGATTCCCAAGGCACGGCAAAGCGCTCATCGGTATCGGCTCCATGAGGGATCCCCAGCATGCCAGGGCCGTCGCGCTGCTCGCCGTCTGCGCGCTGTGCTGGAGCCTGGCCGGCGTCCTCATCAAGCACATCGACTGGCCGCCGCTGGCCATCGCGGGCGGACGCGGGCTGATCGCGGCGGTGTTCCTGCTCGCGGTGCGCGGGCGCGGGCTGCGGTTCACCTTCTCGCCGCTGCAGCTCGGCGCGGCGCTGGCCTTCACGGGCTGCACGATCCCCTTCGCGGTCGCCAACAAGCTGACGACGGCGGCGAACGCGATCCTGCTCCAATACACCGCGCCGGTCTGGGTCGCGTTGTTCGGGGCCTGGTTCCTCGGGGAGAAGACGACCCGGCGCGACTGGCTGGCCCTGGGCGCGGTGGCGGTGGGGCTCGCGCTGTTCTTCGCCGAGGGCGTGCGGCTCGAGGGCCTCGTCGGCAACCTGCTCGCCGTGTTCAGCGGCATCAGCTTCGCGGCCATGGCCATGCTGATGCGCAAGCAGAAGGACTCGTCGCCCCTCGAGGCCATCATCCTCGGCAATCTCCTCGGCGCGGCCATCGGCCTGCCCGCCGCGGTCGGCGAGCCCCTGCCCTCAACCCCCGGCCTGCTCGCGCTCGGCGCGCTCGGCCTCGTCCAGCTCGGCGTGCCCTACCTGCTTTACGCCAAGGCCATCCGGCACGTCACGGCGCTGGAGGCGGTGTTGATCCCGGTGATCGAGCCGGTGCTCAACCCGATCTGGGTCGTCCTGTTTGTCGGCGAGCGCCCGCACCCGCTGGCCCTCGTGGGCGGCGTAATCATCGTCGGCGCCGTCACCTGGCGCACCCTCGCCGCCCTGCAACTACCCGCCCCACCCGCGGTCAAAGCTCCCTGATGCGCCGCCTGCTTCTCCTCCTCGGTCCGTTGCTGACCCAAGCGCCGGCCGCACCCGCGGCCGAGCCCGAGTGCGTCGTGCTCCTGCACGGCATCCTCGCCTCCCCCGCCTTCATGAAGCCGCTCGAGTCGGCCCTGCAGGACGCCGGCTACCGCACCGTGAACATCTCCTACCCTTCGCGGGACAAGACCATCGAGGAGATCGCGGCGGACTTCCTGCCGGGGGCGCTCGCGAAACACGACCTCGCGCGGGCCCCGAAGGTGCACTTCGTCGTCCACTCGATGGGCGGGCTGATCACGCGGGCCTATCTGGGAAAATCCCGACCCGCGAACCTCGGCCGCGTCGTCATGCTCGGCACGCCCAACCACGGCAGCGAGGCGGCGGACCGGCTGGCCGAGTCGGACCTGCTGAAGAAGATCGTCGGTGTGAACCTCGAGAACCTGCGCACGAAGGACGGCGGCAGCGCCGGCCGGCTCGGGAAGGCCACCTACGACCTCGGCATCATCGCGGGCGACACGAGCATCAACCCGCTGTTTTCCAGCTGGGTGAAGGGCGAGGCCGACGGGCCGGTGTCGCTCGAGTCGGCCAAGCTCGAGGGCATGCGTGATTTCGTCGTCGTGCCCTACTCGCACACCGCCATGCTCTGGCGCGAGGAGACGGCGCGGCAGGTGCTCGCCTTCCTCCGCGACGGAAAATTCGAGCACAAGGACGACGGAAAGAAATAGCCCGCTTCCGCGGGGATCACGCCTTCGGCGGCGGCTTGAACTGGAGCAGCACGTTGCCGAGCGTGATGCAGGCGCCGCCGATCAGCAGGTGCCAGGTGAGCGTCTCGTTCGGATAATCAAAACCGGCCCACGCCGAGAACCAGCCGGGCAGGAAGAGCGCCATCAGCGAGGCGAAGATGGGCTCGATGCAGTAGATGAGCCCGGCCTCGGTCGCGGTGATGGCCGGCTGGTATTTGTTCATGATGATGAACGAGCCGAGCGTGCAGAAGAGTGTGAGCAGCACGGTGCAGCCCAGCCACGGGCCGGAGGTCCACGGCACGAGGACGTCCGCCGGCCGCGGCGCGGTGACGAGCGCCATGACGGAAAAGATCACCGCGAGCACGGCGAACATGACGAAGCTGACCGGCAGCGCGCGGTTGCCGAGATAACGGCGGTCGTCGAGCACGAGGATCTGTCCCATGAAGAAGAACGAGCAGACGAGGGTCTCCAGCTCGCCGCGCCCGATCTGCAGCGTGCGGAAATCGAACCGCGCCAGCACGCCCACGCCGCCCAGCACCAGCGCGCAACAGAGCCACACGACGGGCGGCGGCATCCGGCGGGTCCGCCAGGCGATCCAGCACGGGACGAGGATGGCCGTCAGCTGCGTAAGGAAGGCGGAGGTGGACGCGGAGGTGAACTGCAGCCCGTCGTTCTGGAACAGAACCCCGCCCGCGGCGGCCAGGCCGAGGAACAGGCCCTGGCGGAACTCCGGCGCGCCCATCCGCACCAGCTCGCCGCGCAGCAGCAGCGCGAGGAGGAGCGCGGCCAGCAGGAACCGTGGCGCGATGGTGTAGGCGGTGATGAACCAGTTGCTGCTGGCGGGCAGGAGCTGGGCGTGCTCGAGGCCGATGGCCTTGATCAGCGGGAAGCTGAGCCCCCAGAAGAGGTTTCCGAGGAGCAGCATCCAGAGGGCGCGGGTGTGCGCGGCACGGGAGGACGGGGTCATGCGAGGCGGCGGTTTGAGAATGGCATCAGCTGCTTGGGCGCTGCACGTGTCATTGCGAGGAGTCCCGCCTTGGCGGGACGACGAAGCAAACCACCTGGATCGCCACGGCCCCGCGACGCGGAACCTCGCGATGACATGGCCTGAGGCCCTGCGGCGCAAAAACAAAACCGCCGCGGATTGCTCCGCGGCGGTTCTAAAATCACAACCGGGGACCGGTGGATCAGGACACGTGCTTCGAGACGAGCTTGGTCATGTCGAACATGCTGACCTGGCTCTTGCCGCCGAAGACGGCCTTGAGGGCGGCGTCCGCGTTGATCATGCGGCGGTTCTTTTTGTCCTGGAGTCCGTTCTTCTTGATATAGACCCAGAGTTTTTTCGTCATCTCCGTGCGGGGCAGCGGAGCAGCGCCGACGACGGCGGCGAGGGTGGCGTCCGGGGTGACCGGGGCCATGAACTTAGCGTTGGGTTTGCGACCAGATTTTTTAGCCATAGTGGATTCCTAATTAGAACCGGTGCCCGGCGATGCAATGATTTTCTAGAGGGAAAATCACATTTTTTCAGAGGGAAAATGGGTCGACAGCACGCGGGATTTCGGCTCGCGGAAAAATCCGGCCCGCGCGAGGCTGGCCGGCGCATGAATTTTCCGGCCAATTTTCCGGTGCTCGAAACCGCGCGGTTGCGGCTGCGGGCGTTCCGTCCGGCGGACGCCCCGGACGTGCAGCGGCTGGCCGGGGAAAGGGCGGTGGCCGCGACCACCGCCACGATGCCCCACCCCTACCCCGACGGCCTGGCACCGGCCTGGATCGCGACGCATGCCGACGTCTGGCGCGACCAGCGCGAGCTGGTGCTGGCAATTACGCTAAGGGCGACAGGCGAACTGGTTGGCTGCATCGGGCTGCGCTTCGAGACCATCAACGAAAAGGCCGAACTGGGCTATTGGGTGGGCCGGCCGCATTGGGGCCGGGGCTACGCCTCGGAAGCCGCACGGGCGCTGGTCGCCTACGGTTTCGAGGCCCTCGGCCTGATGCGCATCCAGGCGCATTACATGGCGCACAACCCGGCCTCCGGGCGCGTCATGGAAAAGGCCGGGTTGCGTCGCGAGGGTTGCAGCCCGGCCGCGATGAAGAAGGACGGCCGGTTCGTGGACCTGGTCTTCCACGGCGCCCTGCGCGACCAGTGGGCGCCGCCGCGGCCGGTGTGACGCCGCCCGGGGTCGCCGGGGCCCGGCCGGAATAACGGCTTGCCCCGCCGGGCCCGCCGCGCAGCCTGCGAGGGCGTTGGGTTGGTTGTTTGTCATGATTCTACCGTCACGGAAAATTGTCAGGTGAGCGCTTGGAGCCCAGTGATGATTTGAACTCGGTGTTCGGGAACGGACGGCAAGGCAGCAGCACTAGCTCACTCACACCATGGATAATGCAAAGCTCTACGTCGGGAACATCCCGTTCCAGACCACCGCCCAGGACCTTGAGGCCCTGTTCGGTCAAGCCGGCACTGTCAGCGTCGTTGAGGTGATGTTCGACAAGTTCACGGGCCGCTCCCGTGGCTTCGCGTTCGTCACGATGGGCTCGCCCGAGGACGCCCAGAAGGCGGTCGAGAAATTCCAGGGACACTCGCTGGAAGGCCGTCCGATCTCGGTAAACATCGCCCGCCCGCGTGAGGAACGCCCGCCCCGGCAATTCGGCGGTGGAGGTGGCGGCGGCGGTGGCTATCGCGGCGGCGGTGGCGGCGGATTCCGTGGTGGTCGCGGCGGCGGTGGCGGTGGCTACCGCGGTGGGGGCGGCGGCTATCGTGGCGGTGGTGGTGGGGGCGGCTACCGCGGTGATCGCGGTGGCGACCGCGGCGGTGGCGGTGGCGGCGACGGCGGCTACAGCCGCGAGTAAGCACCCAACCAACGCAATTTATCCGGGGCCGGACGATTGTCCGGCCTCTTTTGTTTCATCCTCCAGGAACCGCGCTTGCCACTCCGGCCTGGGCAGTGGCGTCGGACGATACTCGCCGAAGAGCGCGTAGCGGAAACGCGCAACCACGCGGTAGCAGACGTCGCGGAATCCGCGCGGCAGCATGCGCAGCGTGGCCAGCAGGCGGCCCGGTCCGCCGGCCACCGCGCAGGCGGCGAGCGCACCCTCCGTGCGCAGCCGGGGCGGGGCGGAGAGAGGCCGGATCCAGTCCGGCACAAAGACGAGCGAGTCGAAGTCACGCACCGGCAGGCCGTGCGCCTGCAGGTAAGCCTGCGCCGGTCCGCCCTGCAGCGGGGCGAAGTGCAGCCGGCCGGCGCGGTCCCAGCGGAGCAGCTGCCGGACGCAGAAATTGCACAACCCGCACTCGCCGTCGTAGAGCAGGACCGGCTGCGGTGCGGCGGACATGCGGGATCAGTTTTTCGCCGGCGTGGGCAGCGAGGCCACATGCACCGTCTGAGTCGGGAAGGCGAAGGACAGGCCGCGGGCCTCCACCGCGCGCATGAAGGCGAGGTTCAGCCGTTGCCGCAGGGCCATGTGCTTGTGGAAATCGGGGTCCTTCACGACGAAGACCATCCAGATGTCGAGCGACGAGCTGTTGTAGTCGCGGAAATAGCAGATGACCGAGGCGGGATCCACCTCGTCCTCGGCGAGGATGAGCCGGCGGAACTCGCCGACGATGTCCTGCATCTGGGCGGCGCTGGTGCCGTAGGTCAGGCCGATAACCTGCTCGACGCGGCGGCCGTTGAAGCGCGCGAGGTTGGTGATGATCTCGCCCGCCACGGTCTTGTTGGGAATGGTCACGAGCGAGCGGTCGAGGGCGCGGATCTTCGTGGAGCGCAGGCCCATGTCCTCGACGGTGCCGACAATGGCGCCGATGCGGACGGTTTCCCCGATCTTGAAAGGCTGGTCCACCGCCACCACCACGGAACCGAAGATGTTGGCGATGGTGTCCTGCGCCGCGAGGGCGAAGGCGAGGCCGCCGATGCCGAGGCCGGCGAGGAAGGCCTTCACGTCGGCGCCAAGGCTCTGCGCGATCATGAGCACGCCGAAGATGAAGACGATGACGAAGAGCGACTTCTTGATCCACGGCATGAAGGGCGCGAGCCCGAGGTGCTTCTCCTGCGCGATCCCGTGGAGGTGGTTGAGGACGGTGTTGAAGGCGCGCAGGAAGCCCCAGAAGAGCACGAAGGAAAAGGCGAGCGTGTAGGCGTAGCCGAGCGTCTGGTCCGCGGCCGCGGACAGCTTGAGCACCTTGAGGGCGGCCACGGTGCCGACGACGACGATGGCGGCCTTCACCGGACCCTCGAGCGCCGGGAAGAGCTTGTCGTCGAGCGTGGTCTTGGTGCGCGCGGCGAAGACCTTGAAGAAGCCGAAGATCCACGTCGTCACCACGCGCCGGAGCACGTAGGCGACGAGGGTGATGAGCAGGGCGATGGCATAGTGCGTCGCCGTGTTGCCGCTGGACTTGATGTCGAAGACCTCGAGCAGCAGGTCCACCAGGTGCTCGAGGAAATCCGGGGTGCGCGGCTGGGCGTGGCCGGTGGCGACGGCGGCGGCCGCCGCGGTGTCGGTCGCCTGCCGCGCGGCGTCCGCCGATTCCTGCGCCGGCGCGGGGAGCACGGCGGCAAACAGGAGGGCCAAGAAAAGGAACAGGGACCGGAGTCTCATGCAGCGGCCTTTCTAGAAGCGCGCGGCCCGAACTTGTCAAAGGGATAGGCCCGGGGCCGACCGGATTGGTTTCGCCGCTTGCCCCGGGAGCCGGCGGACGCACACTCCGCGCCCCATGCCGCCGCTCCTTGCGATGTTCAGCACCCTGCCCTGGTGGGCGTGGGCCGGTTTCCTGGTTTTTGTCGCCACGATGCTCGCGCTCGACTTGGGCGTCTTCAACCGCAAGGCGCACGTCGTCTCGCTGCGGGAGGCCCTGGCGTGGTGCGCGGTGTGGTTCGGCCTCGCGATGGCCTTCAACCTCCTCATCGCCCTGAACATGCCCGACACCGCCACGAGCAAGCCCGCGCTCGAGTTCTTCACGGGCTACATCGTCGAGCTGTGCCTGAGCGTGGACAACGTCTTCGTGTTCATCGTCATCTTCCAGTATTTCCGCGTGGAGCCGAAGCACCAGCACCGCGTGCTGTTCTGGGGCATCATCGGCGCGGTGGTGATGCGCGCCATCTTCATCTTCGCCGGCATCACCCTGATCAACGCCTTCCACTGGATCATCTACGTGTTCGGCGCCTTCCTCGTCTACACCGGCGTGAAGCTGGCGCTGCCGAAGAAGGACGACGGCTTCGAACCGGAGAAGAACCCCGCCGTGAAGCTGGCGCGGAGATTCCTGCCCGTGACCAACCATTTCGAGGGCGGGCACTTCTTCACCCGCATCGGCGGCCGCCTGCACGCCACGCCGATGTTCCTCGTGCTGCTCATCGTCGAGACGACGGACGTGATGTTCGCGCTCGACTCCATCCCCGCCGTCATCGCCATCACGCGCAACGAGTTCATCGTCTTCACGTCGAACATCTTCGCGATCCTCGGCCTGCGCTCGCTCTATTTCGCCGTCTCGGGCGTGATGCAGCTCTTCCGCTACCTCAACGTCGGCCTGGCGGTGATCCTCTGCTTCGTCGGCATCAAGATGCTGGTCTCAAGCTGGGTGAAGATCGAGATCCACATCTCGCTCGGCATCATCGGCACCGTGCTGGCGGCCTCGATTCTCGCCTCCGTGCTCTTCCCCGCCGCGCGGAAGGAAAAATAGCCGGATCCATTTCCGAAAAAGACACCGCCGGGGCCCGCTAGGGGCTCCCGGCGGCTAAAGCCCATCGCTACCCCTAACGATGGCTGTCTCGACCGCGGAGCGGTCAAGTGGTGGGCGGGTCAGTTGACGGTGATCTTGCGGGGTTTCACCGCCTCGGCCTTGGGCAGCGAGACGCGCAGCACGCCTTCCTTCAGCTCGGCATGGATTTTTTCCACATCGACGGTGTTGTCGTGCTCGAGCCGGAGCAGGAAGGGCGCGTCCACCGACTCGCGGTAGAGCGGCGTCCAGTCCTTGGGCTGCTGCCACGCACGGGTGCCACGGATGGTGATGAACCCTTCCTCCGCGGACAGTTCGAGGCCGGCCTTGGCGACGCCGGGCAGATGGACGGTCAGGCCCCAGGCGTCGTTGGCTTCCTTCAGCTCATAGGCGGGCTTGACGGTGAACTCGCTCTCGGCCTGCTCGCCGCCGTTCTCGGTGCGGGCGGCGGAGCGGGAGAGGCGCGGGACGATCTGGTTGAGCAGTTTCATGGTGGATTTCCTCCGGTCGGGTCAGTTGACGTTGATGGCGATCTTGCGCGGCTTGGCCTGCTCCTGCTTGGGCAGGGTGACCGTCAGCACGCCGTTCTCGAGGGCCGCCGTGACCTTGTCCGCCTGCACCGACTCCGGGATGGCGATGGAGCGGTTGTAGGTGAAGGTCTGCTCGCCGTCCTTGCGGGTGGCGTGGAGGGTGAGAAATCCCTCGACCATCTCGAGGTTGATGGCGTCGCGGCTCACGCCCGGCAGCTCGGCCCGGACGTAGACGTTGTCGCGGTCCTCGTAGAGGTCCACGGGGAAGCGCGGCATCGCCGGCGCAGCGAGGTCCGACAGGGCCGTTTCGAAGAGGCGATCGATCTCCGACTCCAGGCCGGACCACGGGTTGCGGAAAGCGGGCCCCCGGAGGAGGCTCGCGCGGGGATGGGTGTAACGAACTAGGTTATACATGGCGGTGATCTCCTGTTGGAATTGAGTGTGCCAACCATTGCAGCAGCCGTGCCGGCCAGGGCTCCGACGCAAATCACGGCAAAACGCGCACTTGCACGACGGGCCCGATCCGCACCGGGAAAAATTGTCCGCCCGTCTGACCCACTCCGCGGGTCGATGCGTCACATCCCGACGCCACACCCACGGCGCTTGGCCGCACGGCACCAGACGGTCAACGCATCCACCTCGTCGGGCTGCGCCGGCCGGATAAGCGCCTGCATGTCGTGTGTGTTGCCTATGGATCCAAATTGCGCGGGGTCGGTGGATTATTTTCCGTGCGGCCGGCCCGGCACCGGTCTCAACTGCGCCCCGCCGCATGAGCTTCGATTTCGACCGCCCTATTGAATTGACCGGCACCGACAGCCGCAAATGGCGCAAATACGCCGGCCGCGACATCCTCCCGCTGTGGATCGCCGACCTGGATTTCGCGGCGCCACCGGCCGTGATTGCTGCGCTGCAGCAGCGCGTGGAGCTGGGTGTCTACGGTTACGGCGACATCACCCCGGGGGCCGAGGAAGCCTTCATCCAGCATTGCCGGCGCCACTACCAGTGGGAGGTGCGCCCCGAGTGGCTCTACTGGCTGCCCGGCCTCGTCTGCGGGCTCAACGTCGCCGCCCGCGCCTTCGGGGAGCCCGGTGACGAGATCATCGCCTGCACCCCCATCTACCACCATTTCATCGAGGCGGCGACCAACCAGGACCGGGTGCACCGCGCGGTGCCTTTCCGGCGCGGCGCCCGGGGCTGGGAACTCGACTTCGAGGCCCTGGAGCGCGCCGTCACGCCTCGCACGCGGCACCTCGCCTTCTGCAGCCCGCATAATCCGCTCGGGCGCGCCTTCACGCGGGCCGAGCTGGAGCGCGTGGTGGAATTCTGCCGGCGGCACGACCTCGTGCTCACGGCGGACGAGATCCACTGCGATCTTATCCTCGACGGCACCCCGCACACGCCCCTCGCCGCCCTCGGCCCTGCGGCCGCCGCGCGCACCGTCACCCTCATGGCGCCGAGCAAGACCTACAACATCCCCGGGCTCGGCTGCTCCGTCGCGATCATCCCCGACGCCGGGCTGCGGCAGCGCTTTGACCGCGCCGCCGCGGGCATCGTGCCCGACGTGAACATCCTCGGTCTCGTCGCGGGCGAAGCCGCCTGGCGGCACGGCGAACCCTGGCGGCAGGCCCTGCTCACCTATCTGCGCGGGAACCGCGATTATCTGCAGGACTACGTCGCCCGCGATCTCCCCGGGGTGTCCATGACTCCGGTCGAGGCCACCTATCTTGCCTGGCTGGATGTCTCGGCCCTCGAGCTCGAGGCCCCGCAGAAATTCTTCGAGGAGCACGGCGTCGGCCTGGTCGAGGGCGCCGTCTTCGGGGCCCCGCGCGGGCAGTTCCTGCGCCTCAACTTCGGTTGCCGCCGCGCCCTTCTCGCCGTGGCCCTCACACGGATGAAGCAGGCCCTCGCCACCCGCTGAACGCGGGTGATTTGTAATCTATTTGGTTACAAACGTCCCGTCTTTCCATCTCAGAGCATGCTTGCCTGAAAGTCATTTTGTAACCTAATAGGTTACAAAACCCATGCACCCGCGCATCAAATTCTGGATGGATATCAACGAAGGGCTGCTGAAAGTAGCTGAGGACGGTCTGGAGCGGGCGCGTAAAGCTCTTCGGCCTCGTCGGCGCGGTTCGTTCGCCAGCCGACACCCCGGCCCGGATTCTCCCATGTGGAATCTGCTCGCCGCCCACCTGCGCGACGAGCTGCGGCCTTACGGTGCGAAGGTCCGACTTGCTCGCTATCTCGGCATTCCTCGACAGCGGCTGACCGATTATCTGACTGGGCGCCGACGCCTACCGGACGCCGAGATGACTCTTCAGTTATTCCACTGGCTCAGTGAGAAGAAGTCGGGCCGCGATCTATCGATGTAGTTTTGTAACCTATTAGGTTACAAATGCGGCATTGCCGCTGTGGGCGATCAGGCGATGCTGGGGGCGTGCGCATCGGCCGCTACGTGTTCGGGTCCAAACTCTTCCTGTCGCCATTGGCGGGTTACACCAACCTGCCCTTCCGCCTCGTGGTGCGTGAAATCGGCGGACTCGACTGGGCCACCACCGATCTGATCAACGCCCGCTCGCTGCTCGAGCGCAACCCGCGCGCCCTCCAGCTGGCGCGGACCAGCCCGGCCGAAAAGTTGCTCGCGGTGCAGCTCTTCGGCGCCGTGCCCGGGGAGATGCGCGACGCGGCCGCGCTGGTCGAATCGATGGGCATCGCCTCGGTCGACATCAACATGGGATGCCCGGTGAAGAAGGTTGTCGGCATCGGCGGAGGCTCGGCGATGATGAACGAGCTGAAGAAAACCCAAGCGCTCGTCCGCGGCATGGTCGAGGCGGTGAAGATTCCCATCACGGCAAAGATGCGGCTCGGGTGGGACGAGCAAAACCTCACCGCCCCCGAGCTCGCCCGCGCCCTCGAGGATGTCGGCGTGGCCGCGATCTTCGTGCATGGCCGCACGCGCGCGCAGGGTTTCAGCGGCACCGTGAACCTCGCCGGCATCCGCGCCGTGGTCGAGGCGGTGAAGACTATCCCCGTCATCGGCAATGGCGATGTGACCACGCCGGAGGCCGCGAAGCGGATGCTCGATGAGACCGGTTGCGCCGGCGTGAGCATCGGCCGCGGGGCGTTCTACAATCCGTGGATCTTCCGGCATACGCTCGACTACCTCCGCTCGGGCGTCGAGACCACCGAACCCGCCTATGCCGAACGCGTCTTGGTCATGCGCCGCCACCTTGCCCTCATGGTCGAGATCTTCGGCGAGGAGCTCGGCTGCAAACTGTTCCGCAAGCCCGCCTCGTGGTA
Source organism: uncultured Opitutaceae bacterium (assembly GCA_964565475.1). Lineage (GTDB taxonomy): Bacteria > Verrucomicrobiota > Verrucomicrobiia > Opitutales > Opitutaceae > Didemnitutus. Next base: position 94,561 of record CAZMFB010000003.1, read on the forward strand.
TGCCAAACGCTTCGGCCCGGCCAAGGAATTCAAGAAGGGCGTCACGCAGTTCCGCACGCGCGCCGAGTTCGAGGCCCTGCTGGCGGCCTACGGGAGATGGCGCGCCCAGTTTCTCGACGAGCAGGGCGAACTGCGCGCCTCCTACCGGCCCGCCCCGCTGGTCGCCTCGTTCATGCGCGAGGCCGAGCAGGCCGGCCGTGGCGATGCGATTCCCGTGCCCAAGGGGCCGGTGGATGTCTGGTAGCAGTCGCGGCTCGCCAAGCCGGCACCGCCCCGCCACATCCCTAGCCGATGTCCAACATCCACCATCTCTGGGGCATTTTTCTCGGCACGGTCATCGCCCTGCTGCCGATCATCAATCCGCTCGCGGCGGCGGTCACCTTCGTGGCCATCACCGAGGGGGACAGCGTGGACCGGCGCCGGGAGCAGGCGCGCAAGGGCTGCTTCTACATGGTGGGCATCCTGGTCGCCTTCCTGATCGGCGGCACCTTCATCATGAATTTCTTCGGCCTCTCCATCCCGGGCCTGCGCATCGCCGGCGGCATCATGATGGCCGGCATGGGCCTGGGCATGCTCACCTCCCACAAGCCGGCGGACGCCGGCGAAGAGGAGGAGCGCGAAGCCGCCCGCCGCAAGGGCGACATCTCGTTCTCGCCGCTCGCCATGCCGATGCTCAGCGGCCCGGGCTCCATCGCCGTCACCCTCGGTTTCACCTCCCTTGCGCACCAGGTGCTCGATTACGTCGCCATCATCCTCGGCATCTGCGTGGTCGCCGTCGCCAGCTACGTGGTGCTGCGGCTTTCCGACCGCATCGTGCGCCTCATCGGGCCGGTCGGCCTGAACGCGATGAACAAGATCATGGGTTTCCTCATCCTGTGCATCGGCGTGCAGTTCGTGGTCAACGGCATCCTGGGCATCGCCACCGACCCCGATCTGCTCCGCGGCATCAGAGCCGTGCTCACGACCCCCTAGCCCGCGGTCCTTAGGCCCTTCGGCGCAGAGGCGCGGGCTTGAGTTGACCCCGGGTTCGTGCCACAAGCCCGGCCACACCACCCGCCATGTCCGCCCCGACTCCCCCCGCCGTCCTCCAGCCCATCCTCAGCTACCTGCACGGCTTGAAGGACCAGCGCGCCGACCTGGAGCTGCTGCAGCGCATGCTGACGGAGTCCATGGTCACGCTCAACGACGTGCGCGACTTCCTCGTCTACAAGGACGACTGTTATTGCCGCAACCTCGTCGCCGAGAGCCCGCTGTTCAACATGCTCGTGCTCTGCTGGAAGAGCGGCCAGCGCTCGCCCATCCACGACCATGCGCAGTCGGTCTGCGCCTTCAAGGTGCTCGAGGGCGTCTGCAGCGAGACCAGCTACACCTTTTCGCCCTGCGGCCAGGTTGTGCCCGTGCGCACCAAAGATTTCCTCCAGGGCGAGATCGTCGCCTCGCATGACAGCGAGACGCACCAGGTCTCCAACCTGCAGCCCGAGGGCCAGTGCCTCGTCACCCTGCACATCTATTCGCCGCCGCTGAAGACGATGAAGGTCTTCTCCATCATGGGCAGCAAGGGCGGCGAATGGCTCGCCCCCGAACACGCCGCCATCGGCGCCTGATTCCCGCGGCTCAGCGCCGCCGCTCGACCTTGGCGCCGGACCGGTCGCGGAAGATGATCATCTTCCGCGCGTCGTCGTAGCCCTCAAAGACGATGCCGAGCTGCGGGTTCACGACCTCGCCCTGCGGGTAGGTGATGCCGCCGATGAACACGCGGGCGGGCGGACCGACGCGCACGCTGACGTTCTTCAGGTCAGCGACCCACGACTTGAAGGCTGCGCTGGGTGCCGGGGCCGCGGGCTTCGGGGTCACCACCGCCGGCTTGGTCTCAGCGGGCACGACGGGCTTCTGTTCTGTTTCCGTCGTCGCGGCCGGCTTGGTTTCGTCGGGCTTCGTGGCGGCATCAGCGGCGATCACCTCGTTCGCGTCAGCCGTGCGGCCCTGCTCGACCTTGGCGATGGCATCCTTCGCCGCCGCGACGGCCTGCCCGGCCGTCGACTGCGGCTTGTTCTCGCCGGCCTCGCCGGTCGCCGCGTTTTGTGCCGTGGCATCGGCGGGCTGGTTGTCGGCCGGCGTGACGGTCTGGTCTGCGGCCTTGGTCTCGGTGGTGTCGGCGGGTTTGACCGCCGGTTGCGCGGTCGCGGCGCTGGCGGGCGCATCCTCCTTGGTGAGCATCCTGAACACCATGAAACCGCCGATGGTGAGCACGAGGAATCCGACCACCCCGCCTGCCACCAGCGCGAGTTTCTTGACCTTTTTCGTGTAGGCCTGATCCGAAGCCTTGGCGGCGGGCTTCGTGGAAGGCGGCGGTGGGAATGGCGCGTTGGCCGGAGGGGGCGGCGGCTTGCCGCCGGGCCCTTGGAACGGCACGCCCGAGGCCTTCTTCATGATGGTGACCTCGGCGGGCGATTCCGCGGTGTCCGTCACCGGTTCCATCGGGGGGGCCGGGGGGCGCGGATCGGGAGCAAGCGGAGGAGGAGCCGCGGCGGCTGCCGACGGCGGCGGTGGCGGCGGGGCCGGGGGCAAGGAAGCTCCCGTGTTCGCGGGCGGAGGCTCGGCGGGGGCTGCCTTTGGCTTAAAGGAGAATTTCGCCTTCCCAGTGTCGGAGGCGGGCGTGGGCGCCGGCGTGGGTGGAGGTGGAGCCACCGGCTCGGGCGGAGGAGGAGGCGCGGGTGGCTCCGCGGCCGCTTCGGTCGCTGCCGGCACGGGCTCTGGCCCAGGTGCGGCGGAAGCCGTCGTGGCTGCCTGCTCGGCGGGCGCGGAACCGAGCCGGGGCTTTGCGCGCATTTTCGGCGCTTCGGCGGGGGCGGCGGGCGGCGTCACGGACTCGGGATTCGCCGGTGGGTTAGGCTCAGCAGGGGGATTCGACGCAGGCGCCTCGCCGGAGAGCCGCGGCTTCAGGCGGAGTTTCGGCGCGTTGTCGTCGCTCATCCCACCTGTCTAGCAGTCCCCGGTGTGCCGCGTAAACAAAAAGATTCCTGACCGTCCGGCCCGGTGCGCTCGCCCGGGTTGACTTGCCGGTGCGGTATCGCCATCCCTGCCCTGAGGCCGCCCGCACCTCCACCCCATGAAGCGCAAGCCCGTCAAAATCGCCGGCGTCAGCGACGCTGCGGCCCGGAAGGCCACCGGCAAGCCCTGGGCTGACTGGCTCGCGTGGCTCGACAAGGCGGGCGCCAAGAAGCTGCCCCACTCCGAGATCGCCCTGCTGCTCCACCGCAAGCACAAGCTGACGGGCTGGTGGTGCCAGATGCTCACGGTGGGCTACGAGCAGGCCCGCGGCCTGCGCGCGAGGCACCAGAAACCCGACGGCTTCGAGGTCAGTGTCAGCAAGACCATCGCCGTGCCCGTCGACCGCGCGTTCGCCGCCTGGAAGGATCCCGTCCTGCGCGAAAAATGGCTCCCCCGCACGCCGCTCACCCTCCGCAAGGCCACCCCGCACAAGTCCATCCGCATCACCTGGGGCGACGGCACCAGCCTCAGCGTCAATTTCTGGCCCAAGGGCTCGCTCAAGTGCCAGGTCGTGCCCCAGCACGGCAAGCTCGCCGAGGCCGAGGACGCCGAACGCATGAAGATCTACTGGGTCGATAAACTCGAGGCGCTCCGCGCCTGGCTCGAACCCGCGTGACGCGCGCCGGTCTTCTCCTCGCCGCCGCCCTGGGTTGCCTCGCCGCGCTGTGCGCGCAGGAGGTGCAGCGCCACGGCCTCGTCTTCGAGAAATGGGTGCGTGATTCCTTCTTCGGCGGCTACCAACCCGCCGGCTACACGCAGAAATGGGACATCCCCGCCTCCGCCAACAAGGACCACGGCGGCGTGCCCGCCAATCCCAAGGCCGTCAAATACGGCACGCCCGTCGATCTCGGCGACGCGCTCCGCCAGTATGAGATCAACGAGCCCTTCCTGCTCATCGTCGGCTTCTGGCAGCAGGACGGCGACCTGAAGCGCTTCGTGCACATTGCGGCCCCGCACGTCACGCCCGAGCGCTGGCGCGAGCTCTGGGCGCCGGTCACCTACGCCGATCTCCAGCGGCTCGACACGCTCATCAAGGATCGCGGCCTCACCCCCGAGGAGGCCCGTCGCCTGGCGCTGAAGATGAAGAACTCCCCGCCCTTCAACCGGGCCGTCATCCAGGTCAACCCGAAGATCGACACCAAGGACCAGCGCCGCCTCCAGTGCTCGATCCGCTTCGCGGATTTCTTCCGGCACCTCGCCCCGGGCGTGGACCCCGCGCCGCAGGCCGAGCCGGCGCTGTGGGGCGTCAGGTTCCCCGGTCCCATCGCATCCAAACCCCGCGGCCAATGAGCATGACTCAACCCGGACTCGTGCGCGCCCTCGGCCGCTGGACGCTCACCGCCCTCGTCATCAACGGCGTCATCGGCAGCGGCATTTTCGGCCTGCCCGACGACGTGGCCCGCGAACTCGGCGCGCACGCGCTCTGGGCCTACGTCCTGGCCGCGCTCTGCGTGGGTGCGCTGATGGGCGTCTATGCCGAGCTCGGCTCGCGCTACCCCGAGGCCGGTGGCTCCTATCTCTGGGCCCGCGATGCCTTCGGGCGGTTTGCCGGCATCGAGATGGGCTGGTTCGTGTGGCTCACGCGCCTCGCCTCGGCCGCTGCTGCCGCCAACCTCTTCGTCAGCTACCTCGGCGAGTTCTGGTCCGGTGCCACCCAGCCGGCCCTGCGGGCGGTGCTTCTGGCCTCGCTCATCGGCGGGCTCGCCTTCGTCAACTACCGCGGCGTGCAGGCCGGCGCCCGCGTCTCGAACATCTTCACCATCGCCAAGCTCCTGCCCCTGCTCGCCCTCGTGCTCGGCGGCCTGTTCCTCGCCGCGCCCGCCCTGCCGGCCCCGGCCCAGGCCCCGGTTTCGGTGCCCGGCATGACCAACTGGCTCAATGCCTTCGTCGTGCTGATGTTTGCCTACGGGGGGTTCGAGACCGCGCTGATCCCGCTTGCCGAGGCGAAGGAACCGCGGCGCGACGTGCCCTTCGCGCTGCTCACCGGCCTCATCGTCATCGCCGGCTTCTACACGCTGCTGCACTACGTCGCCATGTCGACCGTGCCCGATCTCGCCGCCAGCGAGCGCCCGCTCGCCGACGCCGCGCGCGCCATCGTGGGCGACGGGGCGGCGCGCTTCGTGGCCGCCGGCGCCATGATCTCGACCTTCGGGTTCCTCTGTGCGCAGCTCGTCGCCGTGCCGCGCCTGACCTACGCCTTCGCCGGGCGCGGGGATTTCCCCGCGGTGTTCGGACGCGTGCACGAACAATTCCGCACGCCGCACGCCTCCATCATCCTCTGGGGCGTCCTCGTCTTCGCGTTGGCGCTCTATGGCAGCTTCATCTGGAACGCCGTCCTCTCCGTCGCCTCGCGCATCGTCACCTACACGATGGTCTGCGCCGCCTTCGTCGTCCTGCGCCGCCGGCCCGCGCCCGAGGGCTCGTATCACCTGCCGGCCGGACACCTGTTTGCCGCCGTGGCCTTCGCCTTCTGCGTGCTGCTCATCTCGCGGATGAACCGCGACCACGGCCTCATCGTGGGCGTCGTGGGTGTCGTCGCCGCCGCCAACTGGCTGGCCGTGCGCACAACCCAGTCGCGCAACTGAGCGATTCGCGCCTGACAGGGCTGGATCGCCAAAACCGAGGTTGATTTTCTCGTGCGCCGGGAGATGCTGCACGCATGAACCACTTCAGGTTCATTGCCGCGTCCACCTGGATGCTTCGTCGTCACTCGATCAGGTCTGACGCCGTCACACTTAAGGCAGCCCCACCCGCCTAAGCGTATCAGCTCCGCCTCGCGGCTGAGGTCCCAGTCATGAAACGGCTCTTCCCTCCATCTGCGTTCTGGATGGCTTTATTGGCATTGGTCCCATTTCTGGTTGCAGGAACCCCCGAATCCCCGTCGCTCCACGTCAGGCTGGCTGGCGCGGGTGGGTTTGACCACGGGACGGATGTGCCGGTGAAGGACGCCGTGCTGTTTCTCGACTCGACCAACTTCGACGGCAAAAGCGGTTTTGTTCGCCTCCAAAAAGGCATGACGGTCGCCTATCTGGTGATCTCCTCGCGTGAAATCAGCGGGGAAACCAGAGGCACCTTCGAGAAGAAACCCTTTCTCCAAGCCAACCTCACCCCGTTGCCGAAACTGCCTGAATTGATCGCGCCGAGCGACTACACGGTGACGATCAGAATCTTTGATTTCTACGACCCGCGCAAGCAGTCGACCTCGACCTTGCAGCAGGCAGTGGCCGGCCAGCCCATCACCAAACTCACCTCGATGGCCCCATGGTTGTCTTCCGTCGGCGTGCCGTCTGTCGTCGTCGATTCCCTTCACCTGCATGTGGTGAACATGGACGCCAGCACTCCGGCCCAGCCGAATAAGATCTATGACAATGGCACCCAGTTGTTCATGCCGGACCGCACCGCCATCGCGTTTGCCTCCAGAGCCCGCGAGTTGCATCTTCAATGCAAGCAGAGCCGACTGCCGATCGACCCCGCCCCCATTGTGCTCCGCCGCGAAGGCTCTGGTTGGACCGCCTCGATTGATTACAAGATCAAGGATATCGTCGTGCGCGGCACCTTCCCTGTCCGCCTCGCCACCCCGGTCGAGCGCACGATCAACGAATATGCCGGAAAAAATTAACCCGTGTTGAGCCATGACAGGCACTCCTACACTTGCGTCTTCATCGGCCGGCTGGCCCGAACTGGTTCTCGCATGGGCGCGCAGTCTCTTTCTAAGCCTGCGATCAGGGCAGCACCGATCGTTGCGGTGCGTCGCACTGGGTGTGCAGATCATATTTACCTTGTCGCTGGTCTCGCACCCGCGGCTGATCTTCCCATTTTTTCCTATTCCAACACTTTTTGGAGGCTGCACCTTTTGTCCGCGCCAAGCGGTGACCACCGTTGACTATCGGAGCAGCCGAGATGGCGGGCGTATCGTCAAGGTAGGGGTGTGCGAAAGGCATGTCCACGGCGCCCCGGCCAAATACTATCCCAAGAATCAAATCCTCGAGAACTTCTGGCTCTACGTGCCGTTGTTTCTCTTCTACGGATTCATCCTGTTGTTGCTGCTAGGCTACGGCTACTTCATGTTGGAGCCACTGAAGGAGCCAGAGCTTTCGCGCCACGCCCGGCTGGCACTTATGGTTCTGCTCGCGGGGGTATCGATGACGGCTATTGTGCTGCTGCACGCCCGGCAGGCATTCATCGTCACTGTCTTTGGAGATGAATTCGACGCCTCCCGCTGGCTCTTCTGGCTGGCCCTGCCGATCACTACCATAGTTGTCCTCGTGGCGTCGCTCCACGCCTACCCTGTCGGGGTTGTGGGCAAATCGGAACAGGCGAAGTCACCCGATAATTCAACCTCGTCATCGTCATGAAAATTATCGCCGCTACCAATGCTATGGAGCAAGTCGTCCCGCTGGCGCTTTTTCTCTTCGCCGGGTTTCTTCTCACGTTCTTTTTCGTCTGGCTCGGCCGTGTGAACACACGGCTGTGGTATTGGTGGAAATATCAACGCAGACAAGGTCTGCCGGCGGAACTGCTGGCCGACGAGGTCTGTATTCCAGATTGGGTGGCGGTTGGCTTCTGGCCGCTCGGAGCCCTGATTCTGGTTACATCCACCTTTGCTCTGATCGCGGGCATCACCTTGACCAATCTGTTTCCGAGCGGAAAGGGTATGGTCTACAATATTTTCAGTGCATTGCTTCTATTGCTACTCCTGCCCGGCGTGCTCTATGTTTTCGCAATCGTGATCAAGTTTTTCTACAACATGCTGGTCCATGGCGCGGCGATGCGCGATGATGCCGAAACAAAGAAAGGTGCCGAGGCGGAGCGCGCGCGCCGGATCGCCATCCTGAAGGCAGCCTTGGATCGGGAACCGGAGAAATCCCCTTTATGCCATCATCGCCGACTTTGGCTGGCTGACCTTGGTGATGAACCCAGCGTCCACTGTCTGCACTTGCTACGACACGATGGCCTCGGTCTGGCTCTCTGGCGAGAGGCCTACAACCTCCTGCTGGCCGCCAATCCGGGCAGGGAATCCCTTGCTGAGGCCCAAGCCCTGGCAAAGCAGCGTGGATTGAAATAATGATAGTCCACCTGTCTGGAGACACATCGCCGCCTCACCTATTTCTCGCCAGGGTGCCTTGGCTCTTGCTCTAGGATCGGTCATATCGGCCGTGGCTCGGTCTGTCGCGTTTTCGTGGCATTGACCCATCTCATCATAGTCCGGACTTGTCGGCCGACTTGCGACATGCGGGCCCTTTAGTCAACTCCCGCATAACTAGGCCGCCACCCCGTCGGAACGCAGCTTGCGCTCCCGGGCCACAAACCACAGCGGCTGCCGGGCCTCGTCGAGGATGGGCGTGATGCGCAGGTCCACCCGGTAGGCCGAGCCATCCTTGTGGTAGTTGACGAGCGTCTCGCGGCAGGGTGCAGCCGAACGCAGCGCGGCGCGGATCCTCGCCACCGCCGCGGCATCCGTGTCCGGTCCCTGCAAGAGGTGGCCAGGCTTGTGGCCGCGCAACTCTTCGAGCGAATAACCGCACATGGCCGTGAAGGCCGGGTTGACCCACTCGATCAGCCCGCCGGGGCCGGCCACCACCAGCGCCTCCAGTGCAAGGACGGGGACGGGTTGTTGCACGGCCGACAGGATGCGGCCCTTCAAATCCGGGGGTGGTGCCACCTCCCGGGTTGCGCCGGTCAAGGCCAGCAGGGCCATGGCATCCTGCAATTGCGCGACTTGCGCACGCAGCTCCACCTGATATTCCAACAGCACCTCGAAGGCGTCGCGCTCCGACGCCGGCATGGCACCGGCGGCGTAGAGGGCGGCCCGGTCTTGGAGGAATTCGCTGACCATGTTCAATTCGCTAGGTTACTACGCCCTGCAGTCAAAGCCGGATTCCCTGCGCGCCACGATCGCATACGGGATCGGGCCTGGCACCCCCCGGCTCAAGAAACGCACGCGGTCATGGCTGCTTGGGCGGTGAGCGATGGCTTTGCTTCCGGCTCCACCACTGCTGCCACGCCGCGGCGCTCGCGAAGCTCTCGCCCGTGAGTTTATGCAAGGCGGCACAGATGAAGCGAAGGGCGACATCCGGATCTTGGGCGAACCGGTCTTGGAACACATCCGCCCCGACGCCGGCCGCTTCGATGTCTGTGTCCATTTCTTCTGCGGATTCCCCCTCTTCTCCGGGTTCGGTGCTTCTTTGGGGCTCGCCCGGCCAGATTCCCGGCTTGCCCAGCACGCCCAGAAGAAGCGGCACCGCGGCCGGGTCGTCCGACTCGCCTAAGGCCCAGGCCGCGGCCGCACGCACCTGATCGTCGGTGTCCTCCAACAAGGGCGCCAGTCGGGGCACGGCCGCCTTCAATTCCGCGCCTCCCCTCTCGCCAAGGACGCAGGCCGCAGCGGCGCGCAGGTTGGGATTCTGGGCCTTCAGGGCGCGGCCGAGCGGCTCCGCGCCCCAACCGAGCGCGGCCAGTTCCAACAGGCCGAGCTGAAAGCCGGGGATCGTCCGCTCGAAGGGTGCTTGTTCGGGTCGGGCGTGCGGGCCCGAGCCGCGCATGCCGACCTGCGTCGTGTAGACGAGCAGCGTGGGAAATTTGTATTCGAATTGGATCTCGTGGGTGAGCAGCTCGCCGCCCCGGTCCCGGACCAGCATGCTCCCTTGCAAAATCGCGCCGCTGTATTGGTCGCCGAGATTATCATAGCGCGCCAGCACCGGCGCTCCCGCCACGTCGATTTGCAAGATGAGATCCGCCTGCCCGACCGCCAGCACCCGCAAGCCAAGCAGATCGCAAACGCGCCTCGCCTCCTCCGTCAACGGCAGCGAGACCTGCCGCAAGGCCGCCATTGATTTACGCCACTGCTGCTTCTGGTCGGAATCTGTGTCCTCCTCCGACTCATCAAGCGCGTATCGTTGCTTGATTTCGATCCGCACGGTCTTGGCCGTCCGCAACCGGGCCCGCTTCACCGCCTCAGGCTGAGGCGTGGTTTCCGCCTGGCCCCATCCCGGCGACGCCAGCGCCAAGCAGGCGCACATGAGCACCGGGAATCTGGACGGCATGTTCATGCGGGGTGGTTGCCATTCCTACCACAGTCCTCCGTCTGATAAAGTCGCAAAACCGGAACCGCGCGGACGGATTTCGTTCTGGCCAGTCGGTCGCCCGTGCCCTAGCAATGCGGCCGGCGCGCCTGCGGCCCGCCCCACCCCCACCAGCTTGCAATGAAGCCACACCCCCATGCGGATGGGCGCTGTCTCGGCCTGGGGAAAGTTGTTGCCCGGACCCGTGCGGCCGGCGCGCGGTGAGCGGCCGTCCCGGCCGCAGTCCTTCTCCGGAGAAACCCACCATGAGCCACTATTATATCGACGCCCAAAACCGTCCCGCCGGCCCGTTGCCCCTCGAGGAAATCCGCCGCAAGGCCGCCGCGGGTGAAATCCCCACCAATCCCATGGTCGCGCCCATCGGCAGCAACCGCTGGGCGCCGCTCGATGGCGGAGCATCGGCCGCCGCTGCTTTGTCTCCCGGCCAAGGTTGGGACCGCGTGCTCCCCGCCACGGTTGACGCCCTCCTTCGATCCGCCGCCGGTGTGCTGAGTCCCGGTTATTTGCGCGCCTCGCTAGATTTCGCGCTACGGGCCGGGCATATCGCCGTTCTGGCCGGTTTAGTGCTGGGCCTGATCCAGATCGGATATGCCGCCTATGTCCAGGGATCCGTCTCGATCATCCTGGGTGGCCTCGGCCTTCTCGCCGCGGTGGTCGTGGCCCATTATGTGGCCCATCGGATGCTGCCCGCCAACGACGCCATAGTGGCGCGTTCCCGGCTGGCCTCGCCCGCGTTGCTTGATTGTGCCGGCGCCCTGGCGCTGGCGGCGATGTTGGTTGGCATCATCGCGGCGATCACCGCCCTGGTGCGGCTGGGACTGGACGCCTGGCCGATCGTCATTTCGAGCGCCATCGGCGTCTGGCTCTGGTCGTGTTTCGCGGCCATCGCGCTCCACCCGCAGTCCGCGCAAGTCGAGTATGCATCCGGCAGTGCCGCCGAGGAGGGACTCGATGCGGTCCAGTTTCTCCTCAAGTGCGGGTTGTTGCTCACGCCGCTCGCCTTCGGTCTCACCGCCGTGCTGGCCGACGTGGCGGCGGCGTTCGCGCTGTTCAACCAGCACGACACTTCGCAGTCCCTGATGCACCTGACGCCTTTCCGCCTGCCCCGCCCGTTGCGCCCGGTCGGCGCGGGTTTTGCCGAGCTGAGCCTGCTGCTCACCGCCTGCCTGCTGCCGCTCTTCGCCCACCTCGCCTACGTCGTCGCGTCCTGGCCGCTCGGCCTGTGGCGCTCGATGATCATCATGCCCGCCAAGCTCGACGGCCTGAAGCGTTGAGCGCGCCCCGCGCCTCCACCCTTCACCCCACAACCGCCATGAACCTACCCCCCGTGCCCGGCGGGAACCCCGCGCCACCGCCTCCGATTTCCCCGCCCGCGCCGCCGCCGGTGCCGGCCGCCACCGGCAATCCCTATGTGGACGACATCCGTCATTGGGACGCCGCCGCGCGGGCGCCGTTTCTCCAACACCGGCTCACCCACTTCGACACCGCGGGCGCCGTCGTGCTCGGCATCATCACCCTGAACGTTTTTGCCGTCATTTACCACGGCCTGAAATTCTCCCGCCTGCCCAAGGTCCGCCCGGACGACTTCACCGCCGGCAAGGCCATCGGCTTCCTCTTCATCCCGTTCTTCAATTTCCACTGGATCTTCGTTTATTGGACGCGGCTCGCGCAGCGGATGAACTTCCAGTTCAAGCTGCGCAATCTGCCGCCGCCCGTCAGCGGGGGGCTCGGCATCGCTGTCGCCATCCTCACCATCCTCAGCATCCTTCCCGGTCTCGGCATCGCGACGGCGGCCGTGAACTGGCTCATCCTCGTTCCCATCCTCAGCGCACAAATCCAGTCGGCCGCCAACCAGCTGGCCTACTGGGGCGCCGCGGCCGGAACGGTCCCGAACCCCGGGACCGCGCCGGTCGGTTCCGTCCCGCCCCCGATTTCCCCGCTGGCGCCGCTCCCTCCACCCCCGCCGCTGCCCGCGCCCATGTCGGCTGCGGCGCGCCGACGCTGGCGTATCGCGGGTGTTGCCGGCGGCGCGGTGCTGCTAACGCTGATCGTGCTGGCCGTGAAATTGTCTCCACCCGACGAGGCCGCGATTTCAGCGTTTCTGAAAGAAGAACTATCCCCCGAAGGCGTCACCATCGACCGCGTCTGGATCGAACGCCGCGAGGTCCAGGGCCGGGCCCGGATCTATCATCTTAACATCCAAGGGCGCCGCCCCAAGAGCACCTATTATCAACCGGCGAACGAATACGATTTGGCCACGGACCACCGGCAGGTTTGGACCCAACGCCAGGAGTTGCATCGGTTGTTGCAAGGCCCGGACGGCCCGCGCCTGCGCACCCTGGCCGGGCTCGCCGCCGCGGATGACGCCGACATCAACGCTCACCTCCTGCGCGAACAGGTGCAGACCCAGGACAACTTCTGGAATCACCGCGCCCAAGTTCTCGCAACTCGAACTGGGTTCACGTGGGAGCTGGTTTATGATTCCACCTCCACATTGGGCGGTGGAATCACGGACCCGCAGCCGTTGGACCGATTTGCCGGGAAACGCTACGTCGTGAATCAGCCGTCCGCACCGGCGGACCTCGCCGATTACGCCCGGCGACTGGGAGAGATACGCGAACGGGTCGGCCGGGCCGCGCGCCAGCTCACGGTCGAGCGTCGCAATGCCGTGCTGTCAATGTTCCGCGCCGGTGGTTTCTTCCTTGGCCCTGCCACCAACGATCACGGAATCCGCGAGAAGAGAACGGAGGTCTACCTGGAAATAACCGAAGCCCGCCTCGACGAGGAGCCGCCCCGGTTGACCGCGCTGATCCGCAACGACGGCGGCTGGGATGACTCGCGCCTGTTCAGCGGCGAATTGGTCCACGACGAGGCCTCCGGTCAACTGCGCCTGCGCTTGCGGTCGCCCCGATCCGAACAGGTTGATGGCGCCGGACCACTGCTGGACCACGACCCGTCCGAGTTTTACCTTCCGGACTTTGGCGACGGCCTCCGGCTGGAGTTGGACATTGTCAACGGCACCCTGCAATGGAGCGAGCACGTCTCGCGTCTGCGGCTTGAACCGGGAACGGGTGCAAACTCCCGCGACTCCGTGCAGGCTCGCCTGACTGCGCGCCGTCAGACGCTGGTCGAGGCCACACGCCCGGGTCGCCTCTACACCGGCACCATCACCAACCGCCGCACGGGAAAAGGCCGGCCTTGGCTTCTTCAATTCGAGGGGCAGGAGTCGGAGAGTGCCACCAGCCAGAACCTGCGCGCCACCCTCGAGTCACGCGAGGGTGGCCCCGCCTTCAAGCTTACCGGGCTTTCCGAATCCAACCGCCACCGCAGCCCGGGTGCTCCCATTCGGCTCGATCTCCAGGCCGGCATCGACGAGATCCCGGAGGAATTCCAGCGCGAGGACGATAACCTAGACGTCAGTGATGATCGTGCCGACCTGACCCTGACTCTCGACGGTGATCGGCTTGTCGGCGAGACCCCGCGCCTCCTTTTCCGTTTCGAACCGGCTCCGCCCGTGCTCGCCGAGGAGCGCCGGCGCGCCTTCGAGGAAAAGCAACGCGCGGATGAAGACGCCGTGCTCCGGCACATCCGCACGGGTGCAAATTATGAGGGCGTCATACCCGGTTATTCCCGGTCCAATGGAGCGGTGCTGCTGCAATTCACCAAGGTGGAAAACCGCGGCGCCGTGGTGGAAATCGAGCTGCGGATGAAGGACCAGACAGAGGCATTTTCCCGCGCGACGGGACGGTTGCTGACTGCGGATCGGCGCGTCGAATTGCGCCGGACTGAGCGCAACGATCGATCGCTCTATACCGGAGGGCTCGACAGCCGCAGCCGCATGGCCGCCCAATTCTGGCTCGCCCGGTCCGATCGCGAACTGCACCTGCTGGTCGAGGCCGACAAACTGGTGCTCAAACCCCGCCAGGGCGATGTGCCGCGCTTGGAATTCCCGCTGAAACCGTGACCCGTTCGGCGATTCCCCGGCAATTGCCGGTTGACCCCGCGCTCTGGCCCGGTCATTGACCTTGCTGAATCTCTTTGTCGTCATGCGCGCGCGAACTGTTGTCCGGAGCATCGCCATGGGGTTCGTCGTGGTTGTTGCTTCGGTTCGGGGTGTCGATGCCACGGTGACCGATTCCAGCGGGCAGAACCTTACCCTGGGCAACGTCACGTTTCCGGACGGCAACAACCGGCAGCAGCCGTTCTTGCAGCTCAAGCTGACCAAGCCCGGCAAGGATTCCGACCGCAACGAGGTCGAACTCCACCTGGCCGCTTCATCTCTCAAGGAGATCACCATCGATCCGGCCTCGAAGGGAAAGCGCGATTACCGCACCCGGGTCGTGGTGACTTTGGTGGACGGCACACAATATCGCGGCGAAGTTGGCGGGCAGATGCACGGCGAGAATGAGCTGGGAAAGGGCTCGATCGAGTTCAACAAGCTGGAGCGCGCGGCTTTCACCCGTGTCGCGGGCGATTCCGATTACGCACCGGACAAGACCGGTGTCGCCGGGCAAATCGTCGACGAAAATGGAAATAACTTCGCCGTCAGCTCCGTCGGCACGGGTCGTGATAACAATCGCGCAACCGAGTTGGAGTGCGACTTGGGCGAGATCAAACTGGCCGTTCCCGTCGAAAGTATCGCCAAGATCGAAAAAACAGGGGAGGTGAAGCGCGAGTATGCCACCGGTCCCAAGCTACGCCTGACCATGGCCACGGGCCGGACCCTTGATGTGACCGCCGATTCTGGCCGCCAATTGGCGGCTCATTTCAAACACGGCCGGGTGGAAATTCCCTTAAGCGCTCTTGCCACCGCCACGTTCGAAAAAAAAAAGTAGCGGTCTTCCCTGAGCACCCGGCGAGGGCGGCGGCATCTGCTGCCGCCATTCAGGGCATGAAGCCCATTCCGGCGTCCGCCATCAGCACGCCGGAATACAATCGCAGCCTCCAGCCCCGGATCGCGCGGGTGGCCGCCTTCCGCATGGATCCCACGGAGGTGACGGAATCGCAGTATGCGGCTTTTCTCGCGGCCGCGGGTTATTTCGCCCCGGCTTACTGGGGCGGGCGTTTGGGACCACGACGGGCTTCCTCCCGGCCGGTCGCGGCGGTCAGCCTGGTTGATGCCATGTATTACTGCGCCTGGCGCAAGACCCGCCTGCCGACGTGGGAAGAGTGGCACTTGGCGGCGTTTGGTCCGGAGCGCCGAGGAAAACCCTGGGGCGATGCGCCGGCCGGCGATGTGCTGTCGCTCAAGGATGACCTGACACCCGCGGGAGACCATCCCAAGTCCGGCGGCCCCTACCAATTGCCCGGAATCATGGGCAACGCGTGGGAATGGTGTGACAGCCCGCTGCGGCACATCGGACAGGGCGGCCGGGAATTCACCGACCATCGCCTGGCCGTCGTGCTGGGCGGCGGCCTGCTGCGCCCCCCTGTTTCCGCGAAGAAGTCGGACATGTCCGGCCCGGTCCTTTACATCATCTCCAACGATCGCATCGGCGGACTGCATGTCTTTTGGGACGAGCACGAGGGTCTGCCAAATGCCGGTCCCAATCAGACCGTCTGGGGGGCGGAAGTCGTGACGGAGGACTTCCTCTGCATCTCCGCCGGGGGCAATTCGGTGTGGATGGGCAACCCGGAAAAGGAGGCCCAGAGGTATCCGCGGCTTTGCGTGGTCGCTGCCGATTTTTCGGTCCGATCGCCCTCGATCGGTTTTCGCTGCGCTGCGACCGATGGCGCCGCGCCATGAAACCTCTGTCTCACGCCGCTTTGCTGGTGCTGGCCTGCGCCTGGGCCCTTGGAACGGCCTGCTCCAAGCAGCCCGCGGACAAACCCGCCGCTGCCAGTGAGACACCGTCGGGCAATTCCAACCCGGCCGGCGACAAACCATCATCCGCCGCTGCGCAACCGCAGGCCGCGCCCGAAGTTCCCTTTGTCCGTCAAGGCCCCTTGGCCGGGGCGCGACGCATCGCCGATCATCTCGGTTCCCTGAAACCCGGCGAGACGACCCTGAAAATCACCCTCCATGCCGGCGACGCGTGGGAGGTCACGCACCCGGAGGACGGAGCCGAACTGCCCGAACTCCCCGAAATGGTCCGCTTGCCTTGGCTTCATTTGGAAATGCCGGACGGCCATCTGTTGGTGCCCTTCTCCGCCCTGAAGACCGCCGCGCTGGCTCCGCACGGCCAATTGAAGGACCGGGCGCTTGCCCAGATCATTTTGCAGGACGGCACCGAAGTGCGGGGCGCAGTGCGGGGCCACTTTGGCGGGGTGATCGAATTTGGGCGGATCGAAGTGGGATGGCGCTCGATCAAGACCATCGAGCTGGGCCGAAGCGCCCAGGCCGGTCCCGCCGATGCGTTGCCCTTGGCCGCCCGCACGGTTGCCGTCATGCAGAACGGTGACTCCCGCGAGTTCACCTCGTGGGGAGCCCTCGTCGGCGACGTCGTCACCGACGTGCTGCTGGCAGAATCCGGCACCGGTCCGGAAATGCTGCCGCTGCCGAAGGCCGGCTCGGTGGAATTCATCGGCCGGGATCCGCGCGCGTTTTTTTATCAGCAGGCCGTGGCCCTCGGCGAAACCCGGCGCTATGTCGCCGTAACGGGCGTGGTGCTGCAGCAGTCCAACGGCTGCCTCTTGTTCCAGTCGCCCGCCGCGCTCCAACGCCTCACCTGGCCATGACATCGGCCGGTTTTGGGGAAGCCGTGCCATAGCGGAGCACTTCGACGGCATGGTGTTGCTTAGGCCGTGCTTTCATCCCCCGGTCCAACATGGCTACGATGCACTGAAACGGTCCTATGCTGTGTGGGCCGTCTTGCGGCCGAAGCCCAGCGAGTCGCGGATCCAGCCCCAGGCCTTCCGCAGCCCCGCCTCGCGCACGCCCGTAAATCCATAGACCTGCACGAGCTGCTCCTCATGCGTGCGGTAGCGCGGCGGCAGGAAGAACCACGTGGCGTCGTCACCGTCGATCATCGAGAAGAACAGTCCCTGCCCGACGGCCAGTTTGCCCGGTTCCGGCACCTCGGCGGTCCGCTCCGGCAGCAGGTGCCACGGACTGTAGACGAAGTCCAGGCCGCCGCCGGGTTTCTTTACCAGCCGGCCGTAGGTGCGCATCGGCACGCCCCCGAGCTTGCCGGCCGCGAAAACCCAGTTGCCGTCGGTCGCGGGCGTGAACCACTTCTTCCGCAGCGTCAGGAAATCCCAGCAGAACACCGTGGCGAACACCGTCAGCCGGAACGCCCAGCCCGCCACGAGGTAGGCGATGACGATGATGATGAGCGAGAGGAACGAGCCGACCACCGGGTCGATCCACGCGGTCGCCGTCACGAGGCCGAGCAGCGAAGTGCGCGCGGCCTTCAGGGCCGTGTCGATCGGCGCCCACGGGCTCAGGAGGATGAGGGCATTGATCGCGTGCGAAGCCAGCCAGACGACACCGAAGACCGCGATCGAGAGCGGCACCATCAGCACGCTGAGCAGGATCGACAGGTCCGCCGCCCCGAGATGGATCATCGCCAGCCCGCCGGGGCTGAGGGTCGTCCCGGCCGTGGACTCCAGCATGAGTTTCGAGCCGAGCGTGACGAGCGAGGGGATGACCGCGCCCGCCGCCACGAGGCCGCTGAACTTGTTCTCCACCGTCTCGAGCACATCGAGCGGCTTCTTCCAACCCGGCGGCAGCGTCGTGGCGATGGTGTCCTTGAACGCGCAGACTCCGACCAACGCAAGACCCAGCAGCCAGAAGGACGGGTTGGCGAACCAGGGCAGCGCCGCCTTGGCCGCGGGTGTCTCCGCGCGGAAATACTGCCACGCCCCCACGGCACTCACCCCGAGCAGCGGCGAGATGGCGATGCCGGTGATCTGGGTCGCGAGGGCCGCCATCTCCACGCCCGGGGTCCGGCCCTTCGCCTCTTCCTTCTTCTTCCCGGCCGCCCACAGCGGCAGCGCCAGCGGCGACAGACAGCACAACACGGCAACGAGCGGCACCAGACGTTTCATGCCCGCACGCTAGCCGGCCCCGCCCCGTTGAAAAGCCCGCAAATCGCCGCGTTGCCAAGGCCGGCGCACCCTGCTCCCCTCGCGCCATGCCGCTCACCAAGGCCAAAATCGCCCGTCTGCGTTCGTTGCAGGAGAAAAAGCACCGCGAGACGCTCGGCCTCTTCGTGGTCGAGGGCGAGAAGGTGGTCGGCGAGCTGCTCGCGGCGAAATTCCCCTTCGTGGAGATCTACGCCACCGACGGATGGGCGGGGACCGCACAGGCGACGCGGATTTCCACCGCCGAGATGGCGAAGATCAGCCATTATCCCGCGCCTGCGCCGGTGCTCGCCGTCGGAGAAATCTTCCGTCCCCCGCTCGCGCCCGGCGCGCTTGATCGCGGTCTCACGCTCGCGCTCGACGGCATCCAGGACCCCGGCAATGTCGGCACGCTGCTGCGCATCGCCGATTGGTTCGCCTTCGGCCGCGTGGTGTTGTCGCCGGACTGCGCCGATCTGTTTTCCCAGAAAGTCATCAACGCCAGCATGGGCTCGTTCGCACGCGTGGCCGTGTTCACCACGCCGCTGGCCGACGCGCTCGCCGGGTGCCAGGCGCCGGTGCTCGGCTGCGACCTGCAGGGCGACGAGGTGCACGCCCTGCCGCCGTTGCGTGCTGCGGTGGTTGTCATCGGCAGCGAGGGCCGCGGGCTGTCGCCGGCCGTGGCGGCCCGCGTCACGCGGCGCGTGACCATCCCGAAGTTCGGCGGCGCGGAGTCGCTCAACGCCGCCGTGGCCGCCGCCATCGTGTGCGACAACCTGCGGCGGGCGGCAAGGTAGTTCAGCCCTTCCGCGCGGCGATCCAGGTGCCGACATTCTCCTCGAGGATCCGCATCGGCAGCGGGCCGTTCTTGAGGATGAGGTCGTGGAAGCCGCGCAGGTCGAACCGCGCGCCGAGTTCCTTCTTCGCGTGCTCGCGCAGCCCGAGGATCTTGAGCATGCCGACCTTGTAGGAGGTCGCCTGCCCGGGGATGACGATGTAGCGGTTGGTCTCGGTGAAGAGGTCGCGCTCGGACTGCGGGGTGTTGGCGCGGAAATAGTCCATCACCTGCGCGCGCGTCCACTGCTTGGCGTGG
The DNA here is from genome assembly GCA_964565475.1 of uncultured Opitutaceae bacterium. Taxonomy (GTDB): domain Bacteria; phylum Verrucomicrobiota; class Verrucomicrobiia; order Opitutales; family Opitutaceae; genus Didemnitutus. The sequence continues at coordinate 113,791 of CAZMFB010000003.1, forward strand.
ATGCCGGTGTCGACCACGAGGCGCACGGCGCGGAGCAGCTCATCGGCGAGCCGGCCGAAGTCCTGATACGGGTCCTCGTAGAAGCCGAACTCCTTCGGGAAATACTCGGTGTAAAGCGCCCAGCCCTCGGAGTAGGCGGTGAAGCCGCCGAACTTGCGGAAGCGCGGGATGCCCTCCAGCTCCTGCGCGATGGCGATCTGCATGTGGTGGCCCGGGATGGCCTCGTGGTGCGCCAGCGTCTCGATCTCCCAGACGGGCAGGCCGCGCATGTCGATGGTGTTGACGTAATACGCGCCGGGCCGCGTGCCATCGGCCGAGGGCGGCTCGTAGAACGCCGCCGCCGAGCCGCGCTCGCGGAAGGGCTCCACCTTCTTCACGACCAGGTCGGACCGGGGCAGCACCGTGAAAAATTCCGGCAGACGCGCCTTCATGCGGTCGATCACGGCCTTGGCGCGGCGGACGTATTCCTCCTTGCCCTCCTCCGTGGTGGGGAAGCTGAACTGCGGGTCGTCGCGCGTGAAGCGCAGGAACGCCGCGAGGTCGCCCTTGAAACCCACCTTCTCCTTGATCGCCGTCATCTCGTGGTGGATACGGGCGACCTCATGCAGGCCGAGCTCGTGGATCTCGTCGGCACTGAGACGCGTGGTCGTGTGCACACGGAGCATGAAGTTGTAGTAGTCGCGTCCGTCCGGCAGCTTCCATACACCATCGTCTTCGGACGCCACGGCGTGCTGGGCCTCGAACATCGCGATGAGCCGCGCGTAGGCCGGCTGCACGGTGCCGGTCAGCGCGGCGGTGGCGTCGGCGAGGAGCTGCTTCTTCGTGGCGTCGTCGGCCTCCTTGAGCGCGGCGATCTTGCCCTCGATGTCGGCGAGCAGGGCGCTTTTCTTCTCCGATTTCTCAAACGGAGCCCCGGTGATGATCTCGCGCGAGGCCTCGATGAGGATCGGGAAGACGAACTTCGGCGGCAGCACGCCGCGGGCCTGCGCCTCGCGCGCGAGGACGATGAGCTGGTCGAACATGCCGGCCAGGCCGCGGAGGCGGGCGATGTAGGCGCGGGCGTCGGCGACGCTGTCCACGGCATGGTAATTGATGAGGAAGGCCGGCGCGTCGCTGTGCTGCCCGCCCATCTGCGTGAAGACGTAGTTGTGGTGGCGCCAGCGCCAGCCCTCGATGGCCTGCTCGGCGTTGTCCACCCAGAGGCGGTGGCTGACCTTGGCCTGCTCGTCGAGGGCGTCGAAGTTGATGTCGCGTTTCAGCTCGTGCAGCCAGCCGGTGAGGAGGGCGAGGTCCTCGGCCTGCCGGCGCTCGGAGAAGTCGCCCCACTCGTCGTAGCGGATCTTGAGGCCGAGCTGGGTGGCGAAGACCGGGTTGCGCGCGACCGACTCGTCGAAGACCCGTTCGAAAAAGGCGTTGGCCTTGACGGTCTCGGCAGCCACCGGCGCGGGGGTGGAAGCGGAAGACGCGGTGAGGCCGGCGACGGCCAGCAGGAGGACAGTGCGGGTAAACATGTCCGCGACGAAAACGCCGCGGGGCCCGGGTGCAAGCCGCCGCTGATGAAACGCACCGCAGGCGCGACCAAGGAAAGCCTCAGTGCTTCCAGCCCGGGGCGCTGTCGGCGACAAGCTGCTTCAGGATGTCGAAGCGCATTTCGCCGTAGTTGAAGGCGAAGCGCAGCTTGCCCTCGCGGAAAATCCACGTCGTGGGAATCCAATGCACCGGCAGATCGAGGAACTTGTTCAGGCGCTCCGGACCGGCCTTCGAGACGGCGTTCGGGTGCGTGCGCAGGACAAGGTTGGGTTGCGCGCCGAGGCCGGCGGCGGCGAGCTTGGGCGCGGGATCCTGCCCGCGGTGCCAGATGTTGAGGAAGACGAACTTCACGTCGGGGTGCTCCGCGATGAACTTGGCCCAGCCGTCGGCGCCCATCTCGGCCCGGCAGTTCGGGCACCACGGCGCCCAGAAATGGACCACCGTGACGCCGGGCGCGGCGACGAGGCCGGCGACCTCCTGCTCAAGCGCGGCGGCGGCATCCTGCGCCCGCAGGAACGAGGCGGCAAACAGACAAGGCAACAGGATGAGTCGTTTCATGTCGGGCAAGATGCGCAAGACGGTGGAATATTCCAGCGCACCACCATCACAGCCACGACGAAATTTCACTGAGCGGCTTCTTGCGGGTGGCGAAGACCGGCACCTGCGCACCCTCGGCGGGATAGCCGACGACGAGCAACAGGAAGGGTTTCTCATGGGCGGGCCGGCCGCAGATTTCGTTGAGGAAATTCATCGGGCTCGGTGTGTGCGTGAGCGTGGCCAATCCGGCGTGGTGCAAGGCCGCGATGAGAAACCCGCAGGCGATGCCGGTGGATTCCTTGGCGTAGTAGGTCTGCTGCCGGGTGCCGTCGGGCGCGGCGAAGCTGTTCACGGCGAACACGGCGATGAGCCACGGCGCGGTCTCGAGGAAGGGCTTGTGCTCGTCGGTGCCGAGCGGCGCGAGGGCCTCGAGCCACGCCTGAGGCGCCTTGTGCTGGTAGAACTCGCGCTCCTCCGTCTCCGCGGCCGCGCGGATGCGTCGCTTGACGGCGGAGTCGCTGATGACCGCAAAGTGCCAGGGCTGGAGGTTGGCGCCGTTCGGCGCGGTGCCGGCCGTGCGCAGGGCCGTCTCGATGAGATCGCGCGGCACAGGCCGCGGAGAAAATTCACGCACGGTGCGACGGCGGTTCATCTCCCCGGAGAACGCCAGGGCGCGGGCCCGCATCTCAGGCACCGGCAGCGAGTGATAATCCAGCGGCATTGTCTCCACGGCTGAAACCCTGTCCTCCATCGGCGGTTGCGGCAAGCGCTTGCTTCAGTTCCGGCGGGTGCAAGGGCGTGGCGCCGGGTTGGGTGGCGACGAATTCGCCCAGACGGCTGGCGGCGGCCAGCGCACGCCGCGGTGCGGAACCGCGCAACAAGCCCATCACCAACGCAGCCAGGAAGGCGTCGCCGCAGCCGACGGCATCACGCACCGCCACCGGGTGCGCGGGCTCCCAGTGCCACTTGCCGTTCAGCAACAAGCCCGCCCCCTGCGCACCGTCGGTCACACACACGGCGGGACCGCCCGCCCCCTGCGCGATGACCCGGGCGCAGTTTTCCGCGGAGTTCTCTCCGGTGAAGCGGCGCGCCTCCTCAAGGTTCGCCTTGATGAGACTGGCCCGGCAGGCCCACTGCGAGACGAGGGCGAGGTTGTCGTGCGGGACCCGGAGATTGACGTCAAAGACCCGCCAGGCCCGGGTGGGTGCGGCGGCGAGGATGCGCTCGAGGGCGCTCCGGTTCGCCTGGCCGCGCAGCGCGAGCGACCCGAACACCACGGCTTGCGCATCAACCGCCGCGCGCACGAGCGCGGGGGTCAGCACGATCCAGTCCCACGCCACCTCCGTGGCGATGGCATAGCCCGGCTGGCCCCGGTGATCGACTTCCACGCGCACGGATCCGGTCGGCCGGACGGGATCACGGCCGATGAAGTCCGGGGCGATCCCGAGTTGCCGGGCGCGGATGAGCAGGGCGTCGCCCTCGGCATCGCAGCCCACGGCACTTGCCAGGATGGTCCGAACCCCAAGTTGGCCGAAGTGAAACGCGGCATTGGCGGGCGCTCCACCCAGTGCACGGCCGCCCGGAAGCAGGTCCCACAGGATCTCCCCGAAGCAGATGACCTCCGGATGGACGGCTTCACTCTTCACGGGACTGCCCCGGATCGGCGCCAAGCTCGTGACAGGCGCGGAGGTAGGAGGCGGCCGACCAGGCCTGGTAGGCCTTGCCCATCGGGCGGCCGGTCTGGCCGTGCGCCCACTCGTTGAATTCCCACTCGCGGTCGCGGCCGAGGCGGTTCAGCTCGGCGAGGCGCACCAGCTCCCGCAGCGCGACCTCGTGGAAACCAAGCCGGTGGATAAACCGCACCCACATGCCGCCGATGAAGGGCCAGATGCCGCCGTTGTGGTAATGGTGCGGGAGATTGAGCAGGTTGACCGTGTAATAGGCGCGCCAATCGGGATCACCGGCCTGCACCACGGGATAGAGGTTGGCCACGGGCCAGGGCTGGTTGACCCCCACCCCCCACATGAAGCGGAACGCCGTGCGGGCGCGTTCCACGTCGAGCAGGTTCATGAGGAACGCCAGGATGTTCCCGTAGGTGTCGCAACGCCAGTTGAAGTCGAAGGGCGTGATCTCGGCGAGGAGGTATTGGGTGTCGCCGAGGGCAAACTGCCGGTCGGCGAACCGGTGTGGGCGCGCCAGGTCGGGCGGCGCCGTGCTCGGCCAGAAGACCTCGAGCACGCGGCCGCGGATGTGCTGGGCCTCGCGCAGGTGGTGGGCGGCGCGCTCGAAGCGGCCCATCAGCTCAAGGATGCGGCCATAGCACCAGGTGGCCCGATACCAGAGCACCTCGTCGTAGAGGACGTTGTAGCTGCGGCCGAACAGGTCGGTCCAGTCGCCGGCCTCGGGGATCTCGAGCAGGCCGTCGTTGTTGGAATCGTGGGCGCCCAGCCACGACATGACCGCCTGCAGGCGCTCGGCGTGCCGGTAGAGCAGCGAGTGGTCGCCCGTGCGTGCGGCGAAGTTATACAGGGCGATCATCACCCACAGGCCGCTGTCGATGGAGGCGATGTTGCCCACGCCGGAATAGTCGGGCCGGCCGTCGTCGATCCGCACGTTGGCGGGGATCTGGCCGTTGGGCGACACGGCGCCGAGGAGCGTCTCAAGCGTGGCGATCTGGGCGGCCCGCACATCGGGATCGGCCACGTGCAGCGTGGCCCAGACGGTGATGGCGCCGTCCCGGGCCCAGATGCTGCGGTAGTTCTCGTCGGTGCCGAGAAAGGTGTTGGCCTCCAGCGCGCAGGCCGAGAACCCGCGCGGGGTGATGTTGCGCCGGAGGGCCTCGAGCGCCTTCTCGTAACCGGCGTGCACGAGGGCCTTCTCCTCCTCGCCCAGGCCGCCCACCGGCGTGCCGCTGAACAGCATGCGGAAGCTCGGCGCCATCCGCTCGGGCGGGATGGAGGACTGCTCCCGTGGCGGCAGCACGCAGACCACGCCATGATGGCAAAGGCCGTCGAGCACGCCGTCGGCCAGGATTTGCCGGGAATTGTAGATGGGCAGGTCGACCGTGGCCTCATAGAGCTCGGGCAGGGCGTTTTCGACCGTGATGCCGCGCACGCCCGGCAGGAGAAACATGCTGGTGTCGTTGCCGGTGTCGCCCGCCACCAGCACCGTGTCGAGGGGCACGCCGAGGTGCGCACAGAGCCAGCGCAGCGCGCCGCCCTTGGTGGCATTGGCCGGCAGCACGTCGAGGTCGCGCCCACTGGAGTAGACCAGGTGCACGTCGAGCCCGGCCGCCTGGAGTTTCTCGCGCAGTTCGCGCAGAGCACGGCGCGGCGCGCGGTCCCAAAACCAGCTCGACTTGAACGGGTGCTGGAACTCCGCCGGTTGCGGCCGGACGCCGGCCTGGTGGGAAAGGATCTCGTTGACCCGGGCCGCGTCCCAGCCGGCGGCCAGGTGGCTGTCGTATCGGCCGAGCAGGCAGCCGGCGCGGACGTCGTAGATCTGCGTGCCCACACCGCCGATGCAGTATTCCGCGGGTGGCAGCGTGCCGTCATCCACGAAGCGGCGCAGATCGGGCACAAGCCGCCCGCTGTTGTAGACCAGCAGCGGCCGCGCCGAATCGTCAAGCGCCAGCCAGGCGGCCTTGAAGCGCGCGGTGGCCTCGGGATTGCCGAGCAGCGTGCCGTCGAGGTCGGCACTGAACAACCGGACTGGCCGGGGAGCGGACATCGGTGCCGGCTCAGCCGCCCTGTGGCCGGATGCCGGGGGAAACCCATGCGACGTGGGCACGGGCATCACCAAGCATCCGGCCGGCCCGCATCCTGCACCCACGGACGCGGAACCCTACACCCCCGACACCGGGGCCGGGCGCGGGCAAGCGGCGGAAATCTGGCCGGAGAAATTTCATGCGGGAGGGATCAGTCGCCGTCGTTCCAGGGTTCATCCCACTCCTTGTCGGAGAGCGCGAAGGCCGGTGTGGCGCGCTCCTCGACCAGGGCCACGAGCTGCTGGGCCACCCCGGTCCAGGTGAAGAGGCTGCGGGCCTTGTGCGCCCCCATGCGGGTCAGCCGCGTGCGCAGCCGCGGGTGGCGCAGGATCTTGTGGATGGTGATGCCGAGATCCTCGGCGTCGAACGGATCGGCGAACAGCGCGTGCCGGCCGAAGGTCAGCGCGCGATAGAGGCCGCCGTGCACGGTGACGACCGTCGGCGTGCCGCAGGCCATCGCCTCGATCGCGGTCATGCCGAACGGCTCGTAGCGGCTGCTGAGCACGAACACATCGGCGGCGCGGTAGAAGTCCGGCATCTGCGCGTCGGGCACGAAGCCGGACAGGCGCACGCGCTCCGTCAGACCGAGTTCCTGGATGAGGGCCTGCAACTCCGCCAGCTGGGTGCGCTCATTGGCGCCCATCTCCTCCCCTCCGACGGCGAGATGCAGCACGGCCTCGGGCTCGCGCTTCGCCACGAGGGTGAAACCGCGCACGAGCAGGTCGTAGCCCTTGTTGCGGGCCAGCCGCCCTACGGCGGCCACGACCGGTCCCTTGTAGCCAAACCGCTGCCGCGCGAGGGCGCGGGCGGCCTCGCCGACCGGGAAGTAGCGGTTGTCGTCGTAGCCGGGCGGGATCATGTGGCTCGCCTCCGCCGGCACCTCGTAGTCGGTGCGGAGCATGTCGAGCTGGATGGGCGTGGTGGCGATGACGACGTCGGCCTCCTGGTAAAGCTGGCGCTCCTCGCGGATGCGCTGGGTGAAATTGTAGCGCTCCTCGAACCGGGCCTTTTCCCCGGGGGCGTCCTGCTCCATCTGGCGCTGCTTCCAGAGGCCGAGCGAGTGCGGCGTGTGCACGTGCGGCACATCGAGCACATCGGCCAGGTGCCGGCCGGCCACGCCGGCATCCCAGTAATGGCTGTTGATGAACCCGTAGTGGATGCCCTCGTCGCGGATGATGCGCAGCGCGTTCTCGCACCACTCGGGCAGCACGTCGGCCAGGCGCTCCTTGGGCAGGAAATTCGGGCCGCCGCACGGCGCACGCAGGATGCGCACGCGCGCGTTGATCTCCTCGACCGGCAGCTGCGACTCAAACTGCCGCGTCCAGATGTCGACCTCGTAGCCGAGCTGCGCGAGCTTCTTCGAGAGCTCGAGGACGTAGACGACCTGGCCGCCGGTGTCGGCCGCGCCGAGCGGCGGCTGGGCGGCGACATAGCCATGGGTCGAGACCATCGCCACGCGCTTGGGCGACGCCCCGTCGAAGCCCGCCGCCGACTTGGACACGGCGGGCAGGGTGCTGAGAAACTTCGGCATGGACCCACTGCGGCGCATCGGCGGGGAAGCCGCAAGCTGCGCGGCCTTATTCTTTTTGCAGCGGGGTATTGAAAAATGTTATATCCCTTGTAGCCTGGCCGCATGGAACTCTACCAACTGCAGTATTTCGAGGCGGCGGCCCGCACCGGGAGCATGCAGGCGGCGGCGGCGGCCTGCCATGTGTCGCAGCCCGCGCTGTCGGTGCAGATCAAGAACCTGGAGAAGGAGTGCGGACACCGCCTGCTCGTGCGCACGGCCCGCGGCGTGGCGCTGACCGCCGCCGGCCAGCGCATGCTGGTCACGGCGCGCCGCATGCGGGAGGAGACCGCCACCCTGCGCCGCGACCTCCGCCGCCGGTATTTCGGCACGGCGCCGCGCCTGCGCATCGGCTTGCAGCCGTTCCTGGCTTCCGACCTCTTTGCCCGCCCGCTCCGGGCCTTTCTGCGCGATCATCCCGACTGGCAGGTCACGCTGCGCGAGCGCGCCAACGACCGCCTGCTCGACCTGCTCCTCGGGGAGCAGGTGGACGTGTGCCTGATGACCGCGACGGAGGTCCTGCCCACCAGCGTGGACAAGCGCCGGTTGTTCCGCCTCCGTTATGCCGCCTTCTGCCTGCCGGATAGCCCGCTGGCACGCCAAGCCTCCGTGCGGCTGCGCGACCTGCTGCCGCATCCCCTGCTCGCCTTCCACGACCCCTCGGGTTTGGTCGAGCAACTGCATGCCACCGCGGAGACGCAGGGTGTCGAGGCGCACATCGTGCTCGGCAGCGACCACGCGCTGACGGCCTTCGAGCTGGCGGCCGAGGGGCTTGGGGTCGCCATCCTGCCCACGGTGCTGGCCGAGCGGGCGCGCCGCCGCGGCCTGGTGGCGCTGCCGCTCATGGAGCGCTCCCTACAGGGCGAGATCGTGGCGGTGTGGCGGCGCAATGCCCCGCTCCCCGAGGGCATCCAGCGGTTGCTGCAGGACATCGCACCCTGAACCGCGGGGAGCGGCGGGCTCAGCCTTTCCGCTGCGCGATCCAGGCATCGACGTTCTCCTCGAGCACGTCGAGCGGCACGGTGCCGCTGCCGAGGACGACGTCGTGGAAGGCGCGGATGTCGAACGCGGTCCCGAGTTTTTGCTTCGCGCGTTCGCGCAGCTCGAGGATCCGGATCATGCCGATCTTGTAGGCGGTGGCCTGCCCGGGGTTGACGATGTAGCGGTTGGTCTCGGTGAGGATGTCGCGGTCGGAGTTGGGGGTGTTCTGCCGCAGCCACGTCATGGTCTGGGCGCGCGTCCATTGCTTGGCGTGCAGGCCGGTGTCGACGACGAGCCGGGCGGCGCGCCAGAGCTCCATCGAGAGGCGGCCGAAGTCGGAATACGGGTCCTGGTAGAAGCCGATCTCCTTGGGCACGAGCTCGGTGTAGAGGCCCCAGCCCTCGGTGTAGGCGGTGGCGCCGAAACCCATGCGGCGGAATTTCGGGACGTTCGTCAGCTCCTGCGCGATGGACAGCTGCATGTGGTGGCCCGGGATGCCCTCGTGGTAGGCGAGCGCCTCCATCTCGTATTTGGGCGCGGCGGCCATGTCGTAGAGGTTGACGTAGTAGGTGCCGGGGCGGGAGCCGTCGGGGGCGCCGCGCTGGTAGAACGCCCCGCCGCTCTCCTTCTCGCGGAAGGGCTCGACGGCCTTCACGACCATGGCGGCCCGGGGCTTGATGCCGAACAGCTCGTCGAGGCGCAGGCGCATGGTGTCAATGATCTCGGTGGAGCGCTTGAGGTAGGCGGCCTTCCCCTCGGGGGTGTTGGGATAGTAGAACTGAGGGTCCTCGCGCATGAACTTGAAAAAGTCCTGCAGCGAGCCCTGGAAGCCGACCTTGGCCTTGATCTGCTCCATCTCGCCGTGGATGCGCGCGACCTCGCGCAGGCCGAGGTCGTGGATCTCGTCGGCGCTGAGGCTGGTGGTGGTGTGGCCCCGCAGGGCGAAGTCGTAGTATTCGCGGCCGAGGGGGAATTTCCATGCGCCGTCGCGGTCGTCGGCCAGCTTTTCCTGCGCCTCCAGGGTGGCGATGAGCTTCTCGTAGGCGGGCTTCACGCCCTCGAGCAGGGCGGTGTGCATCTCGGCGATGAGGGCGGCCTTGGTGGCGGCGTCCGTGTCCTTGAGCGCGCCGACCTTTTTCTCGAAATCCTCGAGCAGGGCGCTCTTCCGGCCCGACGTGTCAAACGGCGCGCCGCTGATGATGTTGCGCGCGGTGTCGAGCACGAGCGGGAAGACGAACTTCGGCGGGATGATGCCGAGCGCGGTGCGGCGCTCGAGGCCCTCGATGACGAAGCGCATCTTGGCCTCGCCCAGGGTGCGGACGCGCGTGAGGTAGGCGCGGGCGTCGTCGCTGTTCGCCACCCGGTGGAAGTTCATCAGGAAGGATGGGACCTGGGAATGGGCGCCGAACTGCGGATTGACGGGATAATTGTGGAAGCGCCACCGGAAGCCCTCGATCTGGCGCTCGACCTGGCGGGTGAAGAGCCGGTGGCTGACCTGGGTCTGCGCGTCGAGGGCGTCGTAGTTGATGGTGCGCTTCAGCTCGGCGAGGTTGGTGAGGGCGCGGGCGAGGTTCTCGAGCTGCCGCGGCTCGCTCGCATCGTCCCACTTGTCGTAGTCCTTTTTCAGCCCGAGCGTGGTCATGAACTCGGGGCTGCGCGCGATGAACTCGTCGAACACGCGGTCGAAAAAGGTGTTGGCCTTGGCCGACTCGGCGGCGACCTGCTCGGCGGTGTAGGTGGGGCTGGCGTGGAGGGCGGTGGTGGCACCGAGCGCGGCCAGGGCGAAACGGAGGACGGGGCGGAGGTTCATGGGGAGTTCAGTTGTAAGGCTGGTGGAGCACGACGGGCTGGCTCGTCTTGCGCAGGCGCATGTTGAGCATCTCGACCCCGAAGGAGAAGGCCATGGCGAAGTAGATGTAGCCCTTCGAGATGTGCGCGCCCGTGCCCTCGGCCACCAGGGCGACCCCGATGAGGATGAGAAACGACAGCGCGAGGATCTTGAGCGTGGGATGGCGGTTGACGAAGTCGCTGATCGCGCCCGCGCTCAGCAGCATCACACCCATCGCGATGATGACCGCCGTGAACATTACCCCCAGATGCTGCGCCATGCCCACGGCGGTGATGACCGAGTCGAGCGAGAATACGATGTCGAGGAGCATGATCTGCATGATGACCTGCGCAAACGTGACCGTGCCGGCGGCCGGGTTGGCGTGGCCGTCCTTCATCTCGAGTTTCTCATGGATTTCCTTGGTGCTCTTCCACAGGAGGAACAGGCCGCCGAGGATGAGGATGAGGTCGCGGCCCGAGACGCCGTGGCCGATCAGGGTGAAAAGCGGCGTGGTGAGCTTGGCCATCCACGCGATGCTGGCCAGCAGCAGCAGGCGCGACCCGAGCGCGAGCATCAGGCCGGTCTGCCGGGCCTTGGCCTGCTGCTCCGCCGGCAGTTTGCCGGCCAGAATCGAGATGAAGATGATGTTGTCGATGCCGAGGACGATCTCGAGCAGCGTGAGGGTGAGCAGGCTGATCCACGCCTGCGGGTCGGTGAGCCAGTCCATGGAGCGGCGAGTCAGGCGGACCGGCCGCGTCCGGTCAACCCGTCAGGCGCGGTCGCAACCCCTGGTCGAACGGCTACGGCGCAGTCAATCCGGCCAGTTGCAACCCCCACTGCAGCCAGAAGGGGATCGAGAACAACCCGAGGACCGTGGTGGCGAGCACGATCTGCACCGCCACCAGCGGCTGGCCCCCGTAGACCCGTGCCAAGATCACCGGCAATACCGCGCTGGGCATCGCCGCCTGCACGACGAGCACGCGCTTCAAGTCCTCCGTCCACGGCCCGAACCGTGCGAGTGCGAGGATGGCCAGCGGCAGCACGAGCAGGCGGATGGACACCGCGGCCACGCCCACCCGCGGGGCCAGCAGGCGCTTGGGGTCGTCAAGATGCGGCTGGATGCTCACGCCTGTCAGCAACAGCCCCAAGGGCACCGCGCAGGCCGCGAGCGGCTGGATGACCTTCCAGATGACCGGCGGAATGTGTGCTCCCACCCCGGTCAGGTTCAGGATGACCGCCACCACCAGCGTGAAAAGCGGCGGGTTGAGCAAGCGGCCCCACCCCTCCCGCCACGACGCCCCGCTGACGACCAGCAGGCCCACGGTCCAGATGGCGGCCTCGACGCCGAGGTTGTGCACGAGCAGCACGCCGCGGCTCTCCGGCCCGAACAAAGACTCCATGATCGGCAGCGGCAGGTAGCCGTAGTTGCTGATGCCGACGGCGAGCGCGAAGGTCCGCAGTCCCGAGCCGACCTTCAGCCCGAAGGCTCGGCCCACCAGCCAGCCGATCCCCATGCCGCCAGCCGTGATCAGGAACCCCGCCAGCGGCGGCAGCAGCACGTTGGCCGGCGCACGCACCGCGGGGTTGGTCAGCACGGACTCGAGGATGAGCGCCGGGAAAAACACCCGGAAGACGAGGTTAAACAGGCTGTCCTCCCCGGCCTGCGAGATCCACTCGGCCCGCCGTGCGACGGCGCCCGCCGCGATCAGGAGCAGCACCGGCAGGATCGTAAGGAACAACTGGGCGTAGGTGACGCGCACGGGCGCACCCTCGCACAGCGCCGCGCCGACGCAAAGGGCAAATCACCCCGCGGGCCGCCCGGCCAGCGCGCGGCCCGCCAGCCAGCCCGTCGTCCACGCCGCCTGGAAATTGAAGCCGCCCGTGATGCCGTCGAGGTCGAGCACCTCGCCGGCGAAATGCAGCCCGGGCGCGAGCCGGCTCTCCATCGTCCGGAAATCCACCTCGCCCCGCCGCACGCCGCCACAGGTGACAAACTCCTCCTTGAACATGCTCTTCCCGTCGACCGCGAACTCCCCCGCGCACACCTGCCCGGCCAGCGCCCGCATTGCCTCGCCGGAAAGCATAGCCCAGGTCGTGTCGGCGCGGACACCGGCCGCCGTCACCATCCGCTCCCACAACCGCAGGGGCAGGCCGAGCGGGCTCCAGGTCGTCAGCTGCCTTTTCGCGTGGGTTTCCCGCGCCTGCGTTAGTGCGGCGCGCGCCGACTCGGGGTTGAACGCCGGCGCCCAGTTCACCCGCAAGGGAAACCGGTAGTCCCGCGCGTGCAGTTCCCGTGCCCCCCACGCCGACAGGCGCAGCACGGCCGGGCCGCTCAGGCCGTTGTGGGTGATCAGCAGCGGCCCGCGCTCGGAGAGACGCGTGCCCGGCACCGCCACCCCGGCCTCCGCCACCGAGATGCCGGCCAGCCCGGCCAGCCGCGCATCGGCGACGTGAAAGGTGAACAGCGATGGCACGGGCGGCTCGATGGTATGGCCGAGATCGCGGGCGAACCCGAAGCCGGCGTTCGTCTTGTTGCCACCCGTCGCCACCAGCACGCCGTCGCAGAACACGTTATCGCCGGTCGTCAGCCCGAGCCGGAACTTCGCCGTCTGGTGCTCGACGGACTTCACGCCGCAGGTGGTCCGCAATTTCACGCCGGCCTTCCGTGCCGACTCCAGCAGGCAATCCACGATCGTCTGCGAGTCGTCGGTGACGGGAAACATCCGGCCGTCGGCCTCGGTCTTCAGCTTGACGCCGCGGGCTTCAAACCATGCGACGGTGTCGCGCGGCTGCCAGCGCGTGAAGGCCCCCAAGAGCTCGCGGGCACCGCGCGGGTAACGTTGCACCAGGTCGCGGGGCTCGAAGCAGGCATGCGTGACGTTGCACCGTCCGCCGCCCGAGACGCGCACCTTTGCCAGCGGGTGCGCCGTGGCCTCGAAGAGGGTCACCGCGCGGCCCGGATCCGCCTCGGCGCAGGCGATGGCGCCGAAAAAACCGGCCGCACCCCCGCCGATGACCGCGATGCTGTGCTCTGCCATGCGGGCAGCGTGCGCCCGGGCCCCGCCGACTCAAAAGAAAAGCGCCGCGACCCCTGCGGGTGCGGCGCGTGAATTTCCCGGATTGTGCGGCTCAGTTGCTGAGGTCGTCGGCGTCCGCGTCATCCATGTCGTCCTCGCCCCAGCCGCCGTCGTCGGGCCGGGCGTTCGGGCCGCCGGGACCCCCGTGCGGGCCGCGGGCACCGCGCTGGAAGTGCTGCTTCATCTCGTCGGCCTTCTTCTGCTGTTCGGGCGTGAGCACGGCGCGCATGGCCTCGCGGTGCTTTTTGACCGCCTCGCGTTGCTGGGCGCGGAAATCGCGGCCCATCTTGTCGAGCTTGGTGCGCTGCTCGTCGGTGAGGCCGAGCTTCTCGGCCATGCGGTCCTTGATCTGCTCGGCCATCATGACCGTGTGCATCGGGTTCTGCGGGCGGCCCGGCATCATGCCCTGCGGACCGCGGCGTGGCAGGCCGCCGGGGGCGAAGCCCATGCGGCCATGCGGACCCATCGGGGCGCGCCGCTCCAGGTGGCCGCGCGGGCCGGGGCCGGCCCAGCGCTCGCGCACCTGGTTGCGGAGCTCGTCGGCCTTCTTCTGCTGCTCGGGCGTGAGCAGGGCCTTCATCTGGTCGCGGGTGGAGATCATCAGCTCGCGGGCCTGGTCGCGGCGCTGCTCGGGCGAGAGGTTCTTGTCGTTGTGCAGGGCCTCCATGGCCGTGCGCTGCTTCTGCATGATCTGGTCGGCCTTGGCCTTCTGGTCGGCGGAAAGGCCGAGCTTGTCGGCCATCAGGTCGACCATGGGTCCGGCCGGACGTTTCTTTTCGCCGGCGGGATCAGCGGCCTGGAGCCAGAGGGCGCCCCCTAGGGCGAGCCCGGCCACGGCGAGGGAGAGGAGATGCTTGGATTTCATGGATGGGGATTGTCGGGGCTAATGACGCGGGCGCACGACGGCAGTTACAAAAGAGTGGCGCCGTGATCCTGACGAATCACGGCGCCGTGTTACCCCTGACTGACCTGACGAAAATTACGCGCCACCCCCGCGGCCGCCACGACCGCCCCGGCCACCTCCCTTGCCGGCATCCCGTCCTTCGGCCCGCGGTCCGCGCATGCCGTCACCGGCCCGGGTCTGGCGCTCGGTGCGGCGCTCCGCGATCTTGGCCTGCTGCTCGGGCGTAAAGACCGCCTGCGACTGCGTGCGGGCATTTTCGCGGATGGTCTTGGCCTGCGTGCGCTTCTCCCCGGCCGCGAGGGCCGTGTTCTCTTTCAGTGCCTTCAGGGCGTCCTGCTCCTGCTGCCGGATGGACTTGAGCTGGGATTGCTGCTCGTCGGTGAGACCGAGCTCCTTGGCGCGGGCCTCGGCGGCCTGTTGTGCCTGCTCACGGCGGGATTGCTTCTGGGCTTCGCCGGGGGCGGTGGTCTGGGCCTGGAGGCCGGCGGCCAGCAGGAGGCTGGCCGCGGTGAGAAGATGCTTGAGGCGGTGGTTCATGGATTCAGCTGGTTCCGGGATGTGACGTCTCCGGTGCACCGGTGTTGCCCGTGACCGGAAAATTTCGCCGGGAAAAACTTCCGGTGTCCTGTAACCGCGGGCGCACCCGGTTCGTCCACGCGCCGCTTTACTCTCCGGACCGGATGGCTCACGGTGCGCCCTGATGAAGTTCCCCGAAATGGTCCGCATCGCCCGCGAGGTGGTGGCCGCCGCCCAACGACGCCTGCCGCCCGAGATCGGGCCGCTCGCCCGCGCACTGCCCGTCAGCTACGAGCCGGTGCCCGCCGAGGACATCCTTGATGAGGGCTGGGAGGACGACATCCTCGGGCTGTTCGTCGGCCCTGCCCATGGCGAAGAGGGGCGCGAGGGGAACCACCTGCCCCCGCAGATCCTGCTCTTCCTGGAAAACATCTGGGACTACGCCGAGGGGGACCCCGCGACCTACCGCGACGAGGTGCGCATCACTTATTTCCACGAACTGGGGCACTATCTCGGCTGGGACGAGGAGGAACTGACCCGCCGCGGCCTGGATTAGCCGACATCCCTGCAACCGGGCCCGCTCGGCGCGTGTCCTGCCCGGTGAATAAAGCCCCGCCTCCGCCCGTCCAAGTAGGGCTTTCATTCCGCCCCTGAATCTGTTTATTGCGCACTCAAACATGAAGAAGTTCATCGCCACTTTCGCCAGCCTCCTGGCCCTCGCCGCCGCCGTGCCCGCCGCGGCCCAGCTCAAGCGCGAAGCCCTCCTCGAGCGCCTCGATTCCTGCGAGGCCATCCTCCAGGAATTCCAAGGCGACCCCAAGCTCGCCATCCCGGCCGACGTCCTCAAGCGCGCCAAGGGCCTCATCATCGTCAACCAGTTCTCAGGCAGTTTCTTCCTCGGCGTGAAGGACGGCTATGCCCTGATGACCGTGCGCCGCCCCAACGGCAAGTGGTCGCTCCCCGTCTTCCTGCGCACCGGCGAGCTCAGCTTCGGCCTCCAGTTCGGCGGCCGTGCGACCAACACCATCATGGTCCTCTTCGACGACGCCATCGCCCGCCGGCTTTTCGAAGGCCGCTTCAACCTCGGTGCCGAGTTCAAGGCCGTCGCCGGCATCCGCGCCACCGGTGTCCGCACCCTCGATGCCCAGCGCGTCACCAACCCCCTGCCCGCCGATGCCGACGTCTTCGTCTACTCCACGCACGAGGGCCTGCAGGCCGGCCTCGCACTCAAGACCGGCTGGATCACCCCCGACACCCGGGCCAACCAGCTTTTCTACAACACCCGCTACGGCCTGCCCGAGATCCTCTACAGCGACTGGATCACCCCGCCCGAGGAAGTGAAGTTTTTCATGAGCGAGGTCACCCGCCAGACGCGCTGACCAATCTGCCCCGCATCCGCCCGCGCCTTTCCGGTGCGGGCTTTTTGTGCCCGGGCTCAGCGTTGCCGCCGCAGATACTCGACCAGCTGCCGCAGCGCCTCCGCCGCCACCCACTCCTGTGCCTGCCCGCGGTTCGCTCCGGGCAGCTCGATCTGCCCGGCTGTGATGGTCGCCCCGTCACGCAGCCGGTGGCACACCGCCCACCATGCCATCGGATGCCGCACCCGCCGGGCCTTGTTCGGCTCCGCATAGCCTGTCGTCGCCACCGCCACGTCGGCGCCGAAGACCTCCGTCGCGCCCGCCGCCATCTCGACGGCCACGCGCTCCGACACGCAGTCCACGCGCCTCGCGTGGACCCGGTCCACCCCGAGCAGCTTCACCTTCTGCTCCAGCGTGTAGGCCGTCACGCCGCCGCGGAAATACCGCGACGCACCCGATGCCGCCGCCACCCGCGCCTGCACATGCCCCGCGGTCAGGCTCTCGGCCACCGCCAGCGACCAGCGCGGATGCCGCCCCATCATCTCCTTCAGCTCGAGCGCCAGTTCGTCCATGCCCGCACACTGCCCGCCCGGCGCGCGGGACGGAACAAAAAACCGCCTACGTCAGCTCCAGCCCCACCGGGCAGTGGTCGCTGCCGTGGACCTCCGACTCGATCCACGCGCGCTTCAACCGCGGTTGGAGCGCAGCCGACGCCATGCAGTAGTCGATGCGCCAGCCGACGTTGTTGGCGCGGGCGTTGGCCCGGTAGGTCCACCACGAATAGTGGCCGGACCCTTTCTCGAACTGCCGGAACGTGTCGATGAAGCCCGCGGCGAGGTAATCGCGAAACCCCGTGCGCTCCTCGTCGGAGAACCCCGGGTTGCCCACGTTTTCCTTCGGCCGCGCGAGGTCGATCTCCTCGTGCGCGACGTTCAGGTCGCCGCAGAACACGACGGGCTTTTTCTTCTCCAGCTTCTTCGCATAGGCCAGCAGCGCGCGGTCCCAAGCCTGGCGGAACTTGATGCGCGCAAGCTCGGGCTGGGCGTTGGGCACATAAACGCCCACGACGTAGCACCCGGCGAACTCCGCCGTGATGGCGCGGCCCTCGGCGTCGTGCTCCGGCGAGCCGAGGCCGAGCGCGACGGAGAGCGGCTTGGACTTCGCAAAGAGCGCCGTGCCGCTGTAGCCCTTCTTCTGCGCCGCGTTCCAGACCAGCTCATAGCCCTTCGGCCAGGCCACCCCCTGCACGTCGCCCGGGGTTGCCTTGACCTCCTGTAGGCAGATGACGTCCGCCTTCGCCGCGTTCATCCAGTCCAGCAACCCCTTGCCGAGCGCCGCGCGCACGCCGTTGACGTTCCAGGAAAGCAGTTTCATGGGCCTAGGCTCGCGGGCGCATCCGGCCGCGCAAACCGTTTTCCCGTGCACCCCGCCTTTTTCCGCCTGTCGTTCATGCAAATTCCCGTAACTGTGCGCCTGTCTCCCGTGTATTCCCGCCAGCATCCTGCATGATCCCGCGCCCCGGCCTCGCCCTCATCTCCTGTCTTCTTCTGGCTCTTCCGGTCCTGTCCGGCGCCGACCGGCCGCCCCCTCCGAACGAGATCATCGTGTCCTCGGCCAACTATGTCCTCACCCCCGCGAAGGAGCTCTCCCGGATCCTCCGTCGCGACGAGGACATCACCGACCCCGCGCCCCTGCCCGCCGTCCCCGTCACCGCCACGCCGCAATACTACGTCTTCAACGAGGGCGAGAGCTTCCCCTCCGACCTGAAATACCCCCAGGTCTGCCGGCTCCTGCTGCCCGCACTCGCGAAGAAAAACTACCTCAACGCCTCCAATCCCGATCTCATCAGGCTCGTTCTACGCGTCAGCTGGGGGGCACGCCTCTGGCGCGACCCCATCGTCCGCGCCAACGATCTCGAGTGGCGCCACGGCCTCACTTCCCGGCGCAAGGGCACCGCGCTCGGCGCCGACGTGCTCTGGGATCCCCGGGCCGGCGGCGATGAGGACACCCTGCGCGAACTCGAGCGCCAGCTGGGCACGGATTTCGCCGACCACCTGATCGGCAGCAAGCCCGTCGAGGATTACTTCCTCATCGTCGTCGACGCCTTCGACTACGCCGATCTCCAGGCCCGGAAGAACAACGCCACGCGCGTGTGGACCACGTTCATCGCCGTGCCCGTCCGCAAGGACCAAAAGCTCTCCGACGTGGCCGCCGCCATGATCGCGAAGGCCGCGCCCTACTTCGGCGAGACCGCCCCCGGCCGCGTCCGCTTCACCGACCGCGAGGGCACGGTGCAGATCGGCGAAGCCACCGTCGTCGAGGAGTCCAAGCCGGACAAAAAGTGATGGGCCCCATGCCCGCCTGCACCCTTGAGCTGAAGGTCATACCCGGCGCCCCTCACGACGAGGTCAGCGGCTGGCTCGGCCCGGTCCTGAAAGTGAAGATCCATGCCCCCGCCCTTGAGGGCCGGGCCAACGACGCCCTGCTTGGGTTCCTGGCGCGGCAACTCCGCGTCCCGCGCCGCGCCGTCACCCTGCTGCGCGGCGAAAAATCCCGCCGCAAGGCCGTGCGCATCGAGGGCCTCGATGCCCCATCAGTGCAGCAGCGGCTCGGCCCCCGGTGACTGCAGGTGCGCCACGCTGGCCGGGGTCGTCTTCTGGTGGAATCGTCCGCCGAGCAGCACGGCGGCAAAGGCCAGCCCGAGCGCCAGGCCGCCCCAGACCCCGAGTGGTCCCAGCGGCGTGCGGAACGCCAGCAGGTAGCCGCCGGGCAACGCGAGCACCCAGTAGGCGAAGAACGTGATGACCGTCGGCACCTTCACGTCCGTCAGGCCGCGCAGCGCGGCGGCCCCGATCACCTGCGCCCCGTCGAACATCTGGAACACGGCCGCCACCACCAGCAGCCGTGCGGCGAGGAAGATCACCTCCCCCTCCGGCGTGAAGGCCCGCGCCAGCCACACGCCGAACACTGTGAAGTGCACCGCGGCCACGCCCATGAACACGACGCCCAGCCCGATCGCCCCGTAGCCGATCGGCCGCAACGCCTCGATCCGCCCCTCGCCCACCGCGCGGCCGATGCGCACCGACGTGGCCAGCGCCAGCCCCAGCGGCACCATGAACGTGAAGCTCGCGCAGTTGAGCGCAATCTGGTGCGCGGCCAGCGGCACCGTGCCCAGCCAGCCCATCATCACCGCCGCCGCCGAGAACGCCCCGGCCTCGAACAGCAGTTGCCCGCAGGCCGGCACGCCCAGCGCCAGCATCTCACGCAACCGCGCCCGCTGCGGGCCCGCCAGCCAGTCCCGCTTGGGCCACGCCGCCTGCAGATCCTTGTAATGGTGCAGCCACAGCCAGAGCGCCAGCACCGCCACGGCCCGCGAGATGAGCGTCGCCCAACCCGCGCCCTCCAGGCCCAGCGCGGGCGCGCCGAGGTTGCCCCAGATCAGCACCCAGTTCAGGAAGACATTCAGGACCACGCACAGCAGCAGCACCCCCATCGCCGACCACGGGTGCCCCATCGCCTCGCTGAACTGACGCAGCACCTGATACATCAGCGTCGGCACGAGCGACATCGCGATGATGCGGAAATACGGCCCGACCTCCGCCACCACCTCGGGCGGCTGGTTGAAATGCCCGAAGCCCGATGACAGCGCGAACATCAGCAGCGCACCCGCGACCCCGGCCACCACGCCCAGCCCCATGCCGTGCCGCAGGTATTCCGCGCACTCGCGGGGCTGCTTCCGGCCGTGGGCCCGCGCCACCAGCACCGCCACGGGCAGCAGCAGACCGATACCCATGATGTAGAAGACGCCGAACACCGCGCCCGCAAACGATGACGCGGCCAATGGCACCACGCCCACGCGCCCGATCATCACGCTGTCCGTGATGCCCATCAACATCTGGCTCACCTGCCCGATCACGATCGGGAAGGCCAGGGTCAGCGTCGGGCGCAGTTCGCGGAAGATGTCGGTGCTCCGGCTCACAGGTGCGCCCATCGTCCCGCCCGCTGTGCCGGGTGCAATGCGTTTTGCGTTCGCCTGTCGGCCAGGGCGCGACTGTGCTGCGCCCGTGTCCGCCCTCGCCCTTGTCCTCGTGCTGGTTGCCGCCGTGCTCCACGCCACGTGGAACCTCGCCTCGAAGCGTGCCGCCAGCGGCCTGCCCTTTGTCTGGACCAACGGCCTCCTCTCCACCGTCCTCTGGACCCCCGTCGTGGCGGTCTACGCCTGGTTCGTGCCCTCCACCTTCACGCTGACTGGTGTCGCCTTCATGGTCCTGAGCGGCGTGCTGCATTGCGGCTATTCCATCTACCTGCAGCGCGCCTACCGTGCGGGTGACTTCTCCCTCGTCTACCCGCTCGCCCGCGGCACCGGCCCGCTGCTCTCCGCGCTTTGCGCCATCGCCTTCCTCGGCGAGCGCCCCACGCCGCTCGCGTTCGCCGGCATCGCCGCCATCATCCTCAGCATCTTCTTCCTCACCGGGGGCATGAAGCTGTTCCACGGCCACCCGCACGGCCCCGCCGTCTTCAACGGCATCATGTGCGGCGTGTTCATCGCTGCCTATACCGTGGCCGACCAGCGCGCCGTGGTCTACGCCGGCGTCGCCCCCCTCCTCATCGACTGGGGCGGCAACATCGCACGCACCGTGCTCTTCGCACCCTTCGCCCTCCGGCGCCTCGACGAAAGCCGCGCCGTCTGGCGCGACTACCGCCTCGAGTGCTGGGCCGTGGCCGTGCTCGGCCCCGCCGCCTACATCCTCGTCCTCACGGCCATGACGCTCGCTCCGCTCAGCTACGTCGCTCCCGTCCGCGAGGTCAGCATCCTCATCGGCGCGTATTTCGGCGCACGCTTCCTCGGCGAAGGCGACGTGCGCCGCCGCCTGCTGGCCACACTCGGCATGGTCGCGGGCGTCATCGCCCTTGCGCTGGGCTGACCGCGGCCTAGCCTCTGCCGCTGTGCGCCGCTCGAAGGAAATCGTCGCGCTCCTCCTCATCCTCGTCGGCCTCGCCGCCGTGGTGCTTTGGACCGTCGTGTCCCGCAAGGCGTCCCAACGCGACGCCCCCGCCGGGCAACGTCCGCTCGGCCCGGTCGCGCCCGATCCGGCGCGCAACCCCTGATCCCGCTCCGCCATGCTCAAGGGCAGCTTCGACCTTCCCGTCCTCTTCGACCTCGGCGCGACCTTCGCCTTCGCGCTGTCCGGGGCGCTGGCCGGCATCAAGCGCGACTACGACATCGTCGGCGTGCTGGCCCTCGCGCTCGTCTCGGGCATCGGGGGCGGCCTCATCCGCGACGCGCTCCTCATCAACGCCGGCACCACGCCGCTGCTCACCAACCCGCGCTACATCCAGGTCATCGTTGCGGCCGCCGTCTGCGGCGTGCTCTTCGGCGCGCGCATCCACCGTTTCGCGCGCCTCATCGCCGTCGTCGATGCGCTCGGCCTCGGCGCCTACGCGGCCTTTGGCGTGCAGAAATCCCTCCTTGCCGGCCTCTCCGCGCCGGCCGCCGTCATCGTCGGTGTCATCAACGCCGTGGGCGGCGGCGTGCTGCGCGACCTGCTCTGCCGTGAGGAACCGCTCGTCTTCAAGCCCGGCCAGTTCTACCTGCTCACCGCGCTGGCCGGCGCGGTCACCTTCGTGTTCTGCAGCGCCACGCTCGAGTTGTCGGCCAACCGCTCGGCCGTCGTCGCCGTCGTCCTGACCTTCGTCTTCCGCGTGCTCACCATCACCTTCAACTGGCGCACCGCCCCCGTGGCCTCCGGCAGCATCTTCGAGAACGACGAGCCGGCCGCGCCGGACCAACCGCCGCCCAAGGCCTGATCCCATGTCCCGCTGCGTCCTCGCGCTCGACCAGGGCACCACGTCGTCCCGTGCCCTGGCGTTTGACCGCCGCGGTCGGGCGCTGGCGGCGGCTCAGCGGGAATTTGCCCAGCACTTCCCGCAACCGGGTTGGGTCGAGCACAACCCGCACGATCTGTGGCTGACCACGCGGCGTTGCGCCGAGCGCGTCGCGGCGAAGCTCGGCGCGCGGAATATCGCCGCCCTCGGCCTCACCAACCAGCGCGAGACCACCCTGCTGTGGGATCGCCGCACCGGCCGGCCGCTGCACCGCGCCATCGTCTGGCAGGACCGCCGCACCGCCGACGCCTGCGCAAAGCTCAAACGCGAAGGGTTCGAGCCGCTCTTTCGTCGCAGGACAGGCCTGCTGCTCGATCCGTATTTCTCCGGCACCAAGCTCGCGTGGCTGCTCGACCACGTGCCCGGCGCCCGCCGCCGCGCCGAACGGGGCGAACTCGCCTTCGGCACC
Organism: uncultured Opitutaceae bacterium; assembly: GCA_964565475.1. Classification (GTDB taxonomy): domain Bacteria; phylum Verrucomicrobiota; class Verrucomicrobiia; order Opitutales; family Opitutaceae; genus Didemnitutus. The sequence goes on from CAZMFB010000003.1 coordinate 136,150, forward strand.
GTCGACACCTGGCTGCTCTGGCAGCTCACCGGCGGGCGCGTCCACGCCACCGACGCCTCGAACGCCTCGCGCACGCTCCTGTTCAACCTCCGCACCGGCGGTTGGGACGACACGCTCCTGAAAATCCTCCGCATCCCCCGCGAGGTGTTGCCCGGGGTGTGCGACAGCAGCGGCGTGCTCGGCGAGGTCAGCGCCCTTCCCGCCCTGCGCGGCGTGCCCATCGCCGGCGTGGCCGGCGACCAACAGGCCGCCCTCTTCGGGCAGGCCTGTTTCCGGCCCGGCCTGGCCAAGAACACCTACGGCACCGGGTGTTTCCTGCTGCTCCACACCGGCCGCACACCGGTTGCATCGAAAAACAACCTGCTCACCACCGTGGCCTGGCGCATCGGCGGCCGGACCGAATACGCCCTCGAGGGTTCCGTCTTCATCGGCGGCGCCGTCGTCCAATGGCTCCGCGACGGCCTCGGCCTCATCCGCAAATCCGTCGACATCGAGAAGCTCGCCGCCCGCGTGCCCGACAACGGCGGCGTCTACCTCGTGCCGGCCTTCGCCGGCCTCGGGGCCCCGCATTGGGACGCCGCCGCGCGCGGCCTCATCACCGGCCTCACCCGCGGCAGCAACGCCGGCCACATCGCCCGCGCCGCGCTCGAGAGCATCGCCTACCAGAGTGCCGATCTCCTCGCCGCCATGCGCGCCGATTGCGGCCGGTCCCTGCGCGGCCTGCGGGTCGACGGCGGCGCCTCCCGCAACGACACGCTCATGCAGTTCCAGGCCGACCTGCTCCGCGTCCCCGTCGTCCGTCCGCAAACGACCGAGACCACCGCGCTCGGCGCGGCCTACCTCGCCGGCCTCGCCACCGGTTTTTGGAAAGACCGTTCCGAGATTGCCGCGCTCTGGCGCGCCGACCGCATCTTTGCGCCGCACGAACCCGCTCCGGCGATGAAAAGGCTCCGGGCCGGGTGGCAGCGCGCCGTGACGCGGGCCCGCTCCTAGCCCCGGAACGAAGCGGGAATATTCCGCCGCCACCATGTCTCCGACGGGCGCATGTCACCACGTCATCTCCTTGTTCCCGTTGCCCTGTTGTCACTCGTCCTGACGGGACGCGGCGAGTTCGCGGCCAGCGCCGAAGCCGCGCAGCCGCTTCCGGCCGGCCGCCGGGCCCCCGCGGCCGCCGTTCAGACTCCGGCCGGGGAATCCGTCGACCTCGCCGCCCTCACCGCCGGACGCCCCACGTTGCTGGTTTTCTACCGCGGCGGCTGGTGCCCGTATTGCACCAAGCACCTCGCGGCCTTGCAAGAGGTCGAGGCCGAGCTCACGCGGCTGGGCTACCAGATCATTGCCATCAGCCCGGAGCCCGCGGCCGCGCTCGCCGGCGTTGCGGAAAAGCACGGGCTCGCCTACCGCCTGCTTTCCGACCCGGGCGCGGCGGCGGCCCAAGCCTTCGGACTCGCCTACCGGGTCGATCCCGCAACGCAGAAGAAATACGCCGGTTACGGCATCTCGCTCCGGTCCATCCCCGGCGAGCCGGAGGCCCGCTGGCTGCCCGTGCCGGCCGTTTTTGTGGTCGGACCCGACGGCATCATCCGCTTCGCCTTCGCCAACCCGGACTACAAGACCCGTCTCGCGACCGACCGGCTGCTGGCCGAGGCGCGCCGCGCCGCCGGCCGGTAGCGAAATGCGTCGCCGGGAGGCGGGAGACAGCGGGCCGGGCGCCGTCAAGCCCCGGCTTTTTTTGCCGCTGCGCAGGCTTGCAGCAGCGCACGGGGCGGACAAAAGTGCCCGTCCGCCCCTTTCGTTCCCATGAACCCACCCCGCTTTGTTCGTGTGCTGGCGCTGGCCGCACTCTGCCTCGCCCCGCTCGCCGCCCAGGAATCCGCCGAGGTCGCCTCGCTCCGCACCAAGGCCCAGCGCGGCAACGCCATCGCACAATACAACCTCGGCCTCGCCTACGCCAAGGGCCGCGGCATCGCCCAGGACAACATCGAGGCCTTCGTCTGGCTGTCCCTCGCCATTGAGAACGGCGCCCGCGGCAAGGATCTCGAGGTGCTCGTCGGCTCGCTCGATCCGGCCTCGCTGGAGCGCGCCCGCGTCGCCCTCGCCGATCGCCGGGCCGCCCTGGGCTTCACCACTCCCGTGGTCACGCCGGCCGCCCCGGCCGCACGCACCCAGGTCATCACGCGCACGGGACCCGCGGCCGGACCTTCCGCCGGCCCGGCTGTCACGACCCCCGCCGGCCCCGTCGAGACCCAGCCCCAGGACAACTCCCCGTTGCCCGCCCTGCCCGCCGGCTCCCGCAGCCGCCCCGGCTTCAACCCCGACGATCCCGGCGCCGCCGGCCCGAGCGAGGCCGAGCACCAGATGGCCGGGGAACTCGCCCGCACCCGCCTCCAGCTCGAGGCCCTGCAGCGCGAACTGGCGGCCGAGCGCGCCTCGCCCACCGCCGAGAAATTCCGCCGCGAACGCGACGTCCTCAACACCCGCCTCTCCGCCCTGCAGGGCGACTTCAACACCCTGCGGGCCGACCGCGACCGCGTGCAGCGCCTCTTCGCCCAGGTGCAGTCCGAAAGCCGCGGCGCCGCCTCGTCCGAGCAGTTCAAGGCCCTCGAGGAGAAATCCGCCGCCGCCGAGGCCGCCCGGGCCGAGGCCACGACCCGGCTTGAGAATTTCCAACGCGAGCTGTCCACGCTGCGCGAGGAGGCCGTGCGTCTCGCCGAGGAGCGCGACGACGCGCGCCGCACCGCCAGCGCGACGGCCGCCCGCGTGCAGGAGCTCGAGGGGCGCCTCACCGGCTCGCAGGCCGAGGCCGAGAAGAAGCTCGCCGCCGACCTGCGCCAGTTGCGTGAGGAAGCCGTGCGTCTCGCCGAGGAGCGCGACAGCGCCCGCCAGCAGGCCGCGGCACAAGTCACCCAGGTGACCGCGTTGCAGCAGCAGCTCGCCACGAGCAACGCCGCCGCCGAGTCGGCGCAGCGCGCCCTGGCCGGCAACCGGGAGGAGATCATCCGCATCGCCGAGGAGCGCGACGACGCCCGCACCGAGGCCGCCAGCCTCGGCGGCAAGGTGGCCCAGCTGGAGCGGGCCAACGCCGAGCTCACCCGCCGCCCCGCCGCCCCTGCTTATCCGGATCTCCGCGGCCGCGTGTCCGAGCTCGAGCAACAGGTTGCCGCCGCCAGCCAGCCCAAGGCCCCGGCCTACCCCGACCTGCGCCCGCGGGTCGCCGAACTCGAGTCCGCCGTCCAGGCCGCCGGCACCGAGACGGAACGCCTGCGCGGATTCATCCGCGACCAGGAACAGAAGATGGTCCACCTGCGGGAACAATCCGACAACGAGACGCGCCGCCGCCTCGCCGCGGCGACCGCCGAGGCCGGGCAGCTGCGCGAGAGGATCACGCGCCTCGAGGGCGAGCTCGCCTCCGCGAAGGATGCGAAGCCCGCCTGGCCCGATTTGCGCGAACGCGTCGCCGAGCTGGAAAAGCAGGCTGCGTCCCGGGCCGCCTCGAATCGCGAGCTCTCCAACCTGCGCGAACAACTCACCGCCGCGCAGGGCGAGACCGGCGAGGCCCGCACCCAGTTGCAGGCCGCCCGGCAGCGGCTCGAGCGCACCGAATCCCACGCCGCCGCCTTGGAAAAGCAACTCCGCGAGAAACCGGCCGCACCCGCCTGGCCCGACCTCCGCGAGCGCGTGGCCACCCTGGAGAAGCAGCTCGCCGACAACCGCCAGGCCGCGGATGCGGCCCAGGCGGCGGCGGCCCGGCTGGAAAGCCAGCTGGCCGAGGTGCGCACCGCGCTGAATTCAGCGCAGGAGGAGGCGGTCGGGCTGGCCCGCGAACGCGACGACGCCCGCACAAGCCTTGCCACCCTGGAGAAATCCGCCGTCGAAACCCGCGGCGCCCTGGAACAGGCCCAGCGGGCCGCGATTGCCGCGACCGCCGCCCAGCGCCAGCTGGCGACGGAACGCGACAACCTCGCCGCCACCGCGGAGGACCTGCGCAAGCAGATTGCCGCCGCCGGACAGGCGCCCGACCGCAGCGGCGAGATCCGCCAGCTCGGCGAACAGCTCGCCGCGGCCCAGCGCGAACGCGGCGAAGCCGTCGCCGCCCTCGAACGCCAGCAGCAGTCCGCGACCGCGGCCGCGTCCGAGCGCCAGGCTGCCGAGGCGGCGTGGCTGAAGGAGCGCGAAGGCCTCCGCCAGGATCTGGCCGGACTGCAGACCCGACTGGCCACCGCTTCCACCCAGCTCGAATCCCTCGCCAAGGAAGCCGAGGGCCGCGTGTCCGAGGCGCAGGTCGCCCGCAACGTCGCCGAGAATTCTGCCCGCAAGTCCGAGTCGCAGCTCGGGGAGGTGCGCGACCGTCTCGCCGCCGCGGAGCAACGCGCCCAATCCGCCGCCACCGAACTCGATGCCCGCGCCCTGCGCATCGCCACGCTCGAACAGCAGCTCCAAACCGCGGGCACCCGGTCCGCCACCCCCGCCTGGCCCGACCTGCGCAACCGCGTCAGCGAACTGGAGTCGGCCGTGGCCGAATCGCTGCGCCGGCTCGGCACCGCGGAATCCGCCCGCGCCGATCTGGAAAAGCAGCTGGCCGCCGCGACCACCGCCAAGCCCGCCGAATCCCCCAACACCCAACTGCGCCGCGAACGTGACGAACTGACCGCCCGCGTGACCGAACTTGCCGGTGAGGTCGCCCAGTTGCGCGGCGATCGCGAACGGATGCAAAAGCTGCTCGCCGACACCGGCAAGCAGCTGCGCGACGCGCAGACCGGCGGCAACCGCGCCCGCGAGCTCGAGACCGCCCTCCGGCAGGCGAACGAGCGCATCACCGCCGCCGAGACGGCCCGCACCGAGGCCGAGTCACGTCTCACGCAGTCAAACTCCGCCGCCGGGACCGCCGCGCAGGAGAATTCCACCCTGCGCGCCCGCGTCGAGGCCCTCACCTTGGAAAATGCCGGCCTGAGCGACAAGGTGACCGGTTTCGCGCAGCAGGTTGAGACTCTCGAGCAGCGTCTCGCCGCCGGCAGCCGCCCCGCCACCCCGTCCTATCCCGATCTCCGCGGGCGCGTGGCCGAGCTCGAGACCGCCCTCCAGCGCGCCGAGACGCGCACGCCCGATTATCCCGACCTCCGCGGTCGTGTGAGTGAACTGGAGAATTCCCTCCAAAGCGCGCAATCGCGCCGCCCGCAGCCCGGCTATCCGGATCTCCGTGACCGCGTGGCGGAGCTCGAACAGGGCCTCGTGCAGGCCGAGACGCGTGCCCGGGCCGCCACCTCGGCCAACGAGGATCTGCTCAAGCAGCTGGGCGACAGCCGTGCTGCGCTGCAGGCCGCCTCGATGCCTAAGTCCGATCCGCAGGCCGCCGAGCTGCGTCGCGAAAACACCACCCTCACCGAACGGCTGGCCAAGGCCGCTGACGAAGTCTCCCAGCTCCGCACCGACCGGGAGCGCCTGCAACGGCTCGTCGCCGACGCGGGCCGCCAAATGCGCGATTCATCCGCCGACGCCACCCGCCTGAAGGAACTCGAAGCCGCGGTCGCGATGGCCAATGAGCGCGCCACGACCGCCGACGGCGCCCGCGCCGAGCTGGCCAAGAAGCTCTCCGACACCGAGCTGCTGCTCGAGGCGGCCCGCGCGTTGCCCGCCGCCGACCCGACCGCCGCCCAGCACGCGGCCCTGCAGGAACAACTCAATGCCAGCGAGGAACGGCTCGCCACCGCCTTGCGCGGCTACAGCCAGTTGGAAAGGGAAGTGGCCGAACTCAAGGCCACTTCCCCCACGGTCACCCCGACCGCCGAGTTGGGTGAACTGCGGAATCAGGTCGCCAGCCTGACCGCCGAGCTGGGCCGCGTCCGCTCGGAGAACGAATCCGCCCGCGCCGAGCTGGGCCGCATCACCTCGGTCCGCTCCGACGCCGAGTCACGCCTCGCCGCGATCGAGCGCAGCGCCGCCCAGGCGGCCGCCGAGCGCGATGCCCTGCGCTCCGAGCTGGCCGCCGCGCGTGAGGCCGCGACCCGGCCGGCCCAGCAGCTCGCGCAATTGCAATCCCAGGTCGAGACGCTCCAGGCCCGGGCCAATGATGCCGACCGCCGCGTCGTGCTGGCCGAGGGCCGCGCCGCCACGGCCGAGAGTGATCTCGTCCGCCTCCGGCAGGGCCTCGCGTCCCTGCAGGGCGGCACCGTGCCCGCGTCGCGCACGCTCAGCCCGCCGACCTCCCCGACCACGGTCGCCACCGTCACGCCCGCCCGCACCCACACGGTCGCGCCGGGCGACACGCTCTCGCGCATCAGCCAGCGCTACTACGGCAACGCCACGCGCTGGCCCGAGATCTACACCGCCAACGCCGACCAGCTGCGCAACGCCACCAGCCTGACCGTCGGCATGACGCTGCGCATCCCGTAACGCCTCAGGTCACCAGCGCAAGGATCGCGCCGAGCGCCGCCACGGAGAACACCGTGCTCAGCACGACCGTGCTTGCCGCCAGCGGTCCGTCGCCCCCGAGCTGGGTGGCCATGGTGAAGGTCGCCGCCGCGGTCGGCGCGGCGAGGATGATGAGCGCGACCTGGAGCTCGGCCGGGGTCAGGCCCAGCCAGCGGCCGATCAGCAGGCCGAGCGCGGGCTGCACGCAGGTCTTGGCCACGGCGGCCAGGGAGGCCGTGCGCAAGTTGCCCTCCAGCCGCGTGGTCGCGAGCGTGCCGCCGATGCAGATGAGCGCCATCGGCAGCGACATCTGCCCCACGGTGTCGAACGTCCGCGCCAGCCATCTCGGCATCGGCCCCTGCAGCCAGCTGTAGAGTCCGCCCGCCACGCAGGCCCAGAAGAGCGGGTTCTTGAAGACCTCCACCGCCACGCGCCGGCCCAGCGCGGGGCCCGGTTCACGGCGGCCCCACAGCAGCAGCGTCACGCCCGCCATGTTGTAGAGCGCCAGCAGCGGCGCCATCACCAGCAGGGCGGCGGTGCGCCCCTCAGCGCCTCCCGGCAGCGCCGCGATGACCGGCAGGCCGACGTAGGCGATGTTGCCGCGGAAAGTGGCCTGCACGAACGTGCCCCAGCCCTCGCGCGTGACACCCAGCCAGTTCGCGGCTGTCGCGGCCAGCACCATCATGCCGGTCGTGCTGGCGATCAGCGCCAGCGTGAGCCGCCCCACCTGGGCACCGCCATGGGGCGCCGTCGCGAGGCTGATGAAGAGGAAGGCCGGCAAGCCGACCCAGAAGACCACGCGGTTGGCCTCGGCGAGAAAGGCATCGTGCAGCCAGCCGCGCCGGGTCAGCACCCAACCCAGCGCGATGACGAGAAAGACCGGCGCGAGTGTCTCCACCACTTGCATGGCCGCAGGATGACGCCCGGCCACGTGTCGTCCATCGCTTTTCGTTTCGCCAAGCACGCCGCGGCGCGCTTGGCTGGGGACGCATGGCGAAGACACCGATTGCATTCATCGGCACGGGCGTGATGGGCCGCAGCATGGCGGGCCACCTGCTCCAGGCCGGCCATCCGCTCCACGTGCACAACCGCACAAAGTCCAAGGCCCAGACCCTGCTTGACGCCGGCGCCCACTGGCATGAGTCGGCCGGCGCGGCCGCGGCGCAGGCCGATGTCGTCATCACCATGCTCGGCTTCCCGCAGGACGTGGAGGAGAGCTATCTCGGACCCGGCGGCATCGTGGAGCGCGCGCGCCCCGGCGCATTGCTGGTCGACATGACCACCTCCAGCCCGCAGCTCGCCGTCCAGATCGCGACGGCCGCGACGAAGCGCGGTCTGGCCGCCCTTGACGCCCCGGTGTCGGGCGGCGACATCGGCGCGCGCGAGGCGCGGCTGGTCATCATGGTGGGCGGCGACGAGGCGGCCTTCACACGGGCGCGGCCGCTGTTCGAGGTCTTGGGCAAGAACATCGCGCGCCACGGTGGGCCGGGCGCGGGGCAGTATTGCAAGCTGGCCAACCAGATCGCCATCGCCGCAGGCATGCTCGCCTGGTGCGAGTCGCTCGTCTTCGCGCAGAAGGCCGGGCTCGATCCCGCGAAGGTCATCGAGAGCATCGGCGGGGGCGCGGCCGGCAGCTGGTCGCTGAACAACTACGGCCCGCGCGCCCTGCGGGGCGACTTCAACCCCGGTTTCTACGTGAAGCATTACCTGAAGGACCTGCGCATCGCGCTCGACTGCGCCGCGGCGATGGGACTCGACCTGCCGGGCACGGCCCTGGCCCGCCAGCTCTACGACCGCGTGGCCGCACGCGGCTGGTCCGAACTCGGCACGCAGTCGCTCTACCGCCTCTACACCGAATCATGAAAATCCAGAAGGACTTCCGCGCCCGCGTGCTGGCCCGCGAATGGCTGGCGGGCACCTGGGTGGCCACCGGCTCGCCCGTCGCCGCCGAGATCGCCGGTCTCGCCGGCTTCGACTGGGTGCTGCTCGACCACGAGCACGGGCCGGGCGGCGAGGAGACGATGCTGCACCAGCTGCTCGCCGTCGGCGGCACGCCCGCCGTGCCGCTCGTGCGCATCGCGGCAAACGAGACCCCGCGGTTCAAGCGCGTCCTCGATGCCGGCGCCCACGGCGTGATGGCCCCGTTCATCAACACCGCCGAGGAGGCGCGCGCCGCCGTCGCCGCCATGCGCTACCCGCCCCGCGGCCGGCGCGGCGTCGTGAAGAGCAACCGCGGCTCCAGCTACGGCGCCGAATGGGAGGAGTATTACCTCCACGCGCACGAATGGCTGCCCTTCCTCGCGCAGGTCGAGACGCCGGAGGCCGTGGCCAACATCGACGCCATCGCCGCCGTGGACGGCGTCGACGTGCTTTTCGTCGGCCCGACCGACCTCACGCACAACCTGGGCATCCGCGACCAGCTCGACCACCCCGATTTCCTCGCGGCGCAGCAGCGGGTTGTCGCCGCGGCGAAGAAGCACGGCAAGGCGGCGGGCCTCCTCGTGCATGTGCCCGGCCTGGTGACCCGTTGCCGCGAACAGGGCTTCTCCTTCGTGGCGCTCGGCTCCGACGGCGGCGTGCTCCGCGCCGGCTTCCACCAGCACCTCGCCACGCTGCGCGGCCGGTAGCGGTTCGTCGCGCCGGGCGCACCGCCGGCCTCCGGTCTTTGGACGCCGGTCGCAGGCGCGAGGTGGTCTGGCGCAACCTGACCGCCGAACTGTGCGGATTATAATGCGGCCACTGCGCCTGCCGCCCGTCTCGGAGCCGGCGTATAATGTGCCATGCACTCCCTGCTCCCGGATCTGCGCGTGGCCTGGCGTTTCTACAACCGGCACCGAGCTGCAACGGCGGTCATCGTGCTCACGCTCGCGCTGGCGCTCGCCGCCAACACGGCGGCGTTCGCCGTCCTGAAGGCCTTCCTGCTCTCCGGCCTCGGGGTGCCGCAGGCCAATCGCCTGCATGTCATCTCCCAGGTGCAGAACAACGGCGGCCGGTTCCTCAACGCGTGGTCCAACTATACGATGCTGCGCGACCAAGTGCAGACCTTCGGTGCCACCGCTGCGGTGCTGACGGCGGATTTCAATTGGGGCGAGGGCGAAGAGGTGCGCCGGCTCGCCGGCGCGCGCGTGACCGCGGGATTCTTCTCCACCATGCGCGTGGCGCCGATGCTCGGGCGAGAGCTGACGGACAAGGAGCAAGGGCCCAATCCTGCAGCGGTCGTCATCGTCAGCCATCGGTTGTGGAAATCGGCCTTTGCCGGCGCGCCCGACGTGCTGACGAAATCGATGCGGCTGAACGGCGAGCCCCACGCCGTCATCGGCGTCATGCCCGAGGGCTTTGCCTTGCCGCCGGACACTGACCTCCTGCTGCCCTTCGACCTGCCGCAAAAAGCCCTGTGGACGCAAATCCTCGGCTCGCGTCGCGTCTTGGTATTTGGCCGCCTGGCGGACGGCGTGGACAGCCCGGCGGCACAGCAGGAGCTAAAGGCCATCGGCCAGCGCCTGGAAGCAGCGAACATCGCGAACAAGGACTGGACGGTGTCGTCGTTACCCGTGAGGGATTTTTACCTGAGCGGCGTGGACCGGACCATTCTCCTGGTGCAGATCGGTGCCTTCGTGCTGCTGGTGTTGGCCGCCACCAATCTTTCGTCCCTTCTGCTCGCTTGGGCAGTTGAACGAGAGCGTGAGTCCGCCGTGCGGTTGGCGCTTGGGGCACGACCCGGTGACCTGCTGCGCCAGCAAGCGGTGCAAAGCATCCTGCTCTTGCTGACCGGGGGCGTGCTCGGGTTGGGCCTCGCGCTGACCTCGCTGCCCGCCCTGCGTGAGCTTAACCCCACGCCGAGGCTGGCTTTTTTCCTGGAGCACCTGCGCATCGATCCCGCGGTGGCGGGCGTCAATCTGGCGGCAGCCGCAGTGATCGGATTGCTGGTCGCCCTGGTGCCGCTCTGGCAGGCGCGCCGCACCGATATCGTCACGGCGCTGAAGGCGGAATCACGCGGTGGAACGGCGACGCGGGGCGCCATGTTGTGGCAGAAGGCCATGGTGGTGACCCAATCGGCCATCACGATGGCGGTGCTGTCCGCCGCAACCCTGGCGGTGATCGGCTTCCGGAAAGCAACCCAGACCGGACCGGGTTATGCCGTCGACGGACGCGGTGTTTTCCGTGTGCAGCTGCCCGATGCCGCTTTGGGCGACAATGCAAAGCGGGCAGCCTTTGTCCGCGCCTTCGCGGAGAATCTCGCCCGCGAGCCCGAGCTGATCTCGGCCGGCATCTCCAACACCCTTCCTTTCGGGGACGTTCCGACGGGCAGCCTCTTGACGGCCGAGCTGGCCAACGGTGAATTCACAAAGGAACCTGAAATGCTGGGCCATCGACGCATCGACGCCGGTTATTTGGCTGCGTTGGGCGTCCCGTTGATCGAGGGCCGGATGATCCTGGCCACCGACACCGCCGCCAGCCCACCGGTGGCAGTGATCAGCAAGGCCTTGGCCGACAAATACTGGCCGGGCACCAGTCCGCTGGGAAAACGTCTCCGCAGTCTCGCGGTGGGCCAGCCGTCACCGGACATCACCATCGTCGGCGTGGTCGGCACGGTGCGCGATTCGGGCAATGTGCCGGCCGCGCTCAAAGGCGAAACCTTGTATGTACCGTATGCGCAGGTCCCCTGGCCCAAGTTCAGTGTCGTGGTGCACGGTCGCGGCAGCGTTGAGTCCGCCGTGGCCGCCGGCATCAAGGCCCTGCGGGCTACGGCGCCCGGCCTGGCAGCCTATGACATCACCACGCTGGATAAACTCGCGTGGCAGGCCAATGCCACACCGCGCCTGCAGATGGTGTTGCTGTCGGCCTTCGCCGTCGTGGCGGCAGGTGTCGCCGTGCTCGGCTCCTACGGTGTGATGAGCCAGCTGGTGAACAACCGGTCGCGCGAGATGGCCGTGCGCCTCGCCATCGGCGACAGCCCGGGCGGCGTGCTGCGGCTGGTCCTCGGCCAGAATGCGCGGCTGGCGGCGGCGGGCGCCGTCCTCGGTGCACTCGGTGCCTGGCTCGGCGGCAACTGGCTGCAGGGCGCGGTGACCGGCATTGATACCAGGGCCCCGGAGATCTACCTCGCCGTGCTCGCGGCCACCCTGCTGCTCACCCAACTGGCCAGTTTCTTGCCGGCGAGGCGGGCCGCCAACATGGACGTGCAACGGACCCTGATGGGCGGCTGAGCTCGCCGCCTGCTATCCAGCCGCAGATTTTGGAACGCCGAGCACGCGGAGCGCGAGCCAGCCGCAGGCCGGCACGAGGATGAGGTTGGCCGCCCAGAACCACACCGGATGCGGCAGCGCGAACAGGTTCATCAGGCTGGCGATGAAAAACAGCCCGCTGACGATGATCGCCTGACGATAGGGAAAGGTGGCGGAGAGCTTGCCCGCCAGCCACGCCCCGAGCGTCACGCCCACGGCGTAGGAGGCGAGCACGACGAGGAACGCGCCGGCGGGCAGCGTCCTGGCGTAGGCGGCGACGGCCTCGGTGTTCTTCCAGTCCAGCCCCGGGGGCGGCGGATAGAAACGGCCGTTGAGGCCCTGCACGAATGCGATGCTGATGCCGCCGGCGAGGGTGCCGGCGATGGCGGCGACGATGTTGCGGACGATTTCGATCATAGGGGTCATTTCGGCCCGGGGCCGGTGGCTTTGCCGGTTTCGGTGGCGGTCTTGAGGCCCTGCAGGCTGCGCGCGAAGGCCGTGCCGAGCATCTTTTTCAGGAGAGGGCCGAAGAGTTTTTTCATCGGGTTCTTGCCGAGGTCCACGACGTCAAACCAGGAGACGCGGGTGGCGCCGCCACCGGCGGACTCGAGCTCGAAGTTGCCGTGCACGGTGGTGCCGTGCTGGGGCATGACCAGCGCGTAGCGGACGACCTTGTGGGGGACGAACTCGGTGAAGGTGAGCGTGCCGTCGCCCATTTTCTTGGCGGTCCACGTCATGCTGCCGCCCTTGCCGGTGGTGGGACCGGGATACGAATAGGCGAGCGTCGGGTCCTCGGCCTTGTTCCACACGGTCCAGTCGGGCCAGGTCTTGAGCTCGCCGATCCACGGAAAGATGGCCTCGGCGGACTGGTCGATGGTGATGGAGCGGGAGACGGTGATCTGGGCGGGCAGCAACAGGCCGGTGATGAGCAACAGCGCCACCAGCCCGAGGATCGAGCCAACGATGTAGGCGATCATCCTGGGACGCTACCGCCGCTCCGCCTCGCTGCCAAGCCCGCAGGCAGGAGAATCCGCTCAGTCCCCCCAGCACACGCCCATGGCGCGGCCGGTCCGCACGATGTCGCCGTCGGGCGGGACGGTCTTCAGCTTGCCGATGGCCTCGGCGATCGGGATGTCGGCGATGTCGGGCGGACGCAGCGCGACCATGCGGCCGAACCTGCCCTCGGCGATGAGCCCGACGGCGCGCGCGCCGAAGCGCGTGCAGAGCAGGCGGTCGAAGGTCGTGGGCGCGCCGCCGCGCTGCAGGTGGCCGAGCACGCAGACGCGCGTCTCCTTGCCGGTGCGCTGCTGGATCTCGGCCGCGACCACGGTGGCCACGCCGCCGAGGCGCGTCTCGCGGAAGGCGCCCCCGCCGGGCCCGCCCCCGGGTCCGCCGCCGGCAACACCGGCGGTGACAAAATCACCGCCGGCCTCGCGCGCGCCCTCGGCAACGGCGACGATGGTGAAGTGCTTCCCCTCGGACTCGCGCTCGGCGATCTTGCGGCAGATGCTGTCGTAGTTGAAGGGGATCTCCGGGATGAGGATGACGCTGGCGCCGCCGGCGATGCCCGAGTGCGCGGCGATCCAGCCGGCGTAGCGGCCCATCATCTCGACGCACATGACGCGGTTGTGGCTGTGCGCGTGCGGGCGCAGGCGGTCGATCGCGTCGGTGGCGAACGACACGGCGGTGTCGAAGCCGAAGGTGACCGCCGTGCCCAGGATGTCGTTGTCGATGGTCTTGGGGACACCGACCAGCGGGATGCCGGCCTCCAGGCATTGCAGGCCGATGGAGAGGGAGCCGTCGCCGCCGACCACCACGAGGCCGGTGAGGCCGAGGGCGTCGAAGTTGCGCTTCGTCTCCGCGAGGATGGCCGGGTCGATGCCGCGTTTTTCGCCGTGGCCGACCTTCGCGGAAAAACGGCCGGTGTTGGACGTGCCGAGCATCGTGCCCCCGAGGTAGAGCAGGCCGTCCATCTCGCTGTGGACGAGCGGACGCGTCTGCACCGGGGCGAGCAAGCCCTCGAACCCGCCGAGGATGCCGACGGTTTCCCAACCGCGCTTGGCCGCCGCCTTGACGACCGAGTAGATGACCGCGTTGAGCCCGGGGCAGTCGCCGCCGCCCGTGAGGATGCCGATGCGGATTTTCATGCGTGGCGGGACTATGAGGCCCCGCGCCGCCTAATGCGAGTGCGCATCTTCGTCGTCGGATTCGTCGCCGGCGCGCACGGGCTTGATGGCGCGGCCGAAGAAGACCGCGTTCAGGTAGACGCGGTTGCCGCCGAACCAGAAGCCGCGGAAGTTGAGGTCGTCGGTCTGCGCGACCACGGCGCCGCGGCCTTGCGGCAGGGCGACCACGGCCGCGCTGTTCGCGATCCGGGCGACGTTTTCCGCGGAGGCGTAGCCGCTCTGCAGGGGCTGGGCGGTGTAGACCACGGGCGTCTCATAGGGTGACTTGGCGGGCTTCAGCACGATGGTGTTGGCGCGGAAGACGGAGAGCCGGTCGCTGCCGAAGCCGTAGCCGAGCGGGTGGGTGGGATCCACGCTGACCGCGAAAATGGAGCCGGCGACAAGCTTGGTCGCCTCGTGGTCGGCGCCCGAGCCGTAGGGACGGCGCGTGACGGCCTTGTCGGCCTCGCTGGTCGCGGCGTCGACGGCCGGGGTCGGGCGGCTGCGGCCGCCCGCGGTGGCATTGGTCTCGGCGGAGCGGCCGGAGAATTCGAGCGCGGCGAGTTCCTTCTTCGCGGCCCACTCGGCCGCGCGGCCCTGCACGATCAGCGTGCCGCCGCCGCGCACCCAGCGCTTGAGCGTGGCGACGGTTTCGTCGCTGATGCCCTCGTAGCGACCGTCGACAAAGTGAATGACGTTGTAGCGGTCGAGGTTGGCGCGGCCGAGCGCGGAAACGTCGAGCAGTGTGGGGGCAAGGCCGACCCGCTGGTCGAGCAGGTGCCAGGTGGCGCCGAACTCCTGCGCGTCGACTCCTTCGCCGGCGATGAGGGCGACGGCGGGTTTCTTGAGCGGAACGAAGGAGGCGCTCCCGAGATCGACGCCCTTGGGCGTGAGTCCCGTCGAGCAACCGTAGACCGTGACGGCGTCCTCGCGCACGATGGTCTCGATGACCTCGCGGATGCGCGCCGCCTGTCCCGCCTGCATGCCCACGGGCACCAGCACGGTGCCCGGCCCGAAGGCGGCGCGCGTGCCGTCGGCGGCGACGGCCTCGATGGCGGAGGTCAGACCCTTCACCATGATGCCGGCCTGCTGCAGGCGGTAGAGGGCACGCGGGGCGAAACAGCCGTTCCAGTTGAAGAGGTAGGCGTAGTCGGTGTGGCCGCCGACGAGCCGGCCCGGGGGAAAGCGGGGCGCACCCTCGGGGGCGCCGGTGGCGGGTGCCTGCTCGAGCCCGGCATGGGGCAGGTTGTAGGCGAGCGGGAGCGTCCACGCCGAGACGTCGTAGAAAACCGAGTTGGCAAACTCCGTGCGCTGGATGAAAATTTCCGTGAGCAGGCGGAACTGCGGCTGCTCGGCGAGCGCGACCCAGGCCGCGCCGGGGCGGTAGGTCTGGTCACCGACGGTGACTTCCTCCGTAAGCGGGCGCACCTCGATGCGATGGCGGTGCAGCAGATCCCGGAAGGCCCAGGCGCGGGCGGGATCGCCGTCGTCGCCGAAGACCCAGGCCTTGACCTTGGATTGCCGCGCGAGCGCGAGCGTCTGGCCGGTGAACTCCTTCTGCAGGCCGAGCAACTCCGTGCGCAGGGCGAGGGCGGCCTCGAGGGAGCTGAAGGAGGTCAGCACCTGGTTGCGGATGGTGAAGGGGAAGGCGACGAGGCCGTTGTCGCTCTCCTGCGCGTGGCCGCGCGAGCTGGCCTGCTCGAAGAGGATGCCGATGGTGCCGTGCAGGTCGGGATAGGTGCTGCCCTTGCCCGGGTAGAAGTCGTCGAAGCCCTGCTCGCTGTAGTAGAAGGCGCCCTTGCCGTCGAGGGCGCGCTGGTGGAACGCCGCGACCTGATGGTTGAGCTCGTAGACGCGGGCCGGGGCGCTGGGCTGGTCGCGCGAGGGGACACCGGGCTGGAAGAAGAAGGTCGTGTTGGTGCCCATCTCGTGGTGGTCGGTCAGCAGGTTGGGCCGCCAGCGGTGGAACAGCTCCGCGCGCGCCTGGGCCTCGGGGTGCACGAGCGGCAACCAGTCGCGGTTGGGATCGAAGAGGTAGTGGTTGAACCGGCCGCGCGGCCAGACCTCGTTGTGCTCGCGGTCGGCGGGGTCGGGGTTCGGCGCGCTGAGCGAGCGGTGGGTGTTGAACCAGTGCGCGGCGCGGTCGCCGCCGTCGGGATTGCGCTGGGCCTCGATGAGGATGACGGCGCGTTGCAGCCATTCCTCGACCTTGGGGCCCTGGACGGCGGCGAGGTGATAGACCACGAGCGGCATCGCGTTGGCGCCGCTGGGTTCGTTGCCGTGGATGCTGTAGCCGAGGTCGACCACGACGGGCATGCGGACGGGATCGAGCGCGGCGTTCTTCGCCGGATCGAGCAGCGCGAGGTGGTTGAGGCGGATCTTCTCAAGGTTCCGGTGGTTCTCCGGCGAGGTGATGGTCAGCACGATGAGCGGCTTGCGCTCGTGCGTATGGCCCACGACCTCGAGCTTCACGCGCTCGGGCGCGGCCGCGGCGACGGCGCGCAGGTAGCCGGCGAGCTGCTCGCTGTGCGCGTGCCATTCACCGACCTGCCAGCCGAAATACTGCGCGGGCGTGGGCACCTTGGGGTTGTAGGTCGCGCCGGCGGGCAGGTAGTAATCGAGCGGCGGGGCCGCGCGCAGGCCGGGCGGGGACGACAGGAGCAACACGAGGGCGACGAGGGGGCGGAGCATAGGGCGCGAACGGTGACACGGCGTCCTGGAATCCGCCAATCCAAATGCATGGCGTAGGCCTACCCCGGTCCGGTGATTGCGCGCTGGCCTTCGCCAACCCGCCGCCTACAACTCCGCCAACCCCGCCCCCATGCGCCTCCGCCTCACCACCGCCCTGGTCCTGTCCTGTCTCGCCGCGCACCTGATCACGGCCGACGAACTGCCCGACGGGCTCTACGCGGAGTTCACGACCCCGCAGGGTGCCATCGTGGCGGAGCTGTATTACCAGAAGACCCCGCTGACGGTGACCTCGTTCGTCGGCCTGGCTGAGGGCACGTTGGCGTCAAAGGACGGCCAGCCGTTCTTCCGCGGCTTGCGTTGGTATCGGGTGGTGCCCGGTTTCGTCATCCAGAGCGGCGATCCGACCGTGCCGCCGCCGGGTCAAAGCCGCCCGCCGCCGGCAGACGAGAAGAACGACCCGGGTCACCCCTACCGCTTCGCCGACGAGATCGTGCCGGGCCTGCGCCACAGCGAGGCCGGCGTGCTCTCCATGGCCAACGGAGGGCCTGACACCAACAGCAGCGAGTTCTTCATCACGCTCGGCGACACCACGCGCCTGAACTACCTGCACAGCGTCTTCGGCCGCGTCGTGCGCGGGGGCGAGCTGCTCGCCGGCGTCAAGCAGGACGACGCGTTCTCGATCCGGGTCCTGCGGGTCGGCGCGGCGGCCCGCGCCTTCCGGGCCGACCAGGCCGCGTTCGACGCGCTGGCCGCCAGGGCCGCCTCCTATTCCGGCCAGCCCGAGCCGGGCCCCACGGCGCATTTCGACGACCCGGCGAAGATCCTCCCGCAGGAGATCCCGCGCGCGAAGAACTTCAACTTCAAGCTGGCCAACTTCCAGCGCTTCACCGGCCAGCGCGTCTATGCACGCGTCTACCCCTCCCTGCCCCAGCCCGCCGAGGGCGAGAAGACCACGCCGGCGAAATTCGCCCAGCAGCTCGCCCGCGACCTCGGCATCCACCGCAACGGCGTGCTCGCGGTCTACTTCGCCGACAAGGACGACTGGTATCTGTGGGTGGGCGACGACCCGCTCCCGATGTTCAACCCGGAGAAGCTCCGCCTGCACGACCGCAAGAAGCTGCTCTACGACAAGGTCCGCGCCCAGGCCGCGAAATACACCGGGGAGGCGCGCGTCCTCCGCGGCCCCGAGCGCCCGCTCACGCCCGCCGACCTCGTCAAATACTCCGTCGATGCCATGCTCGACGAGCTGATCGTCATCTTCGAACCCACCGCCCGATGAAACACCCCCTGCCCTCCTGCCTCGCCGCGCTGATCCTCGCCACCGCGCTCGGCGCCACCTCGAAAATCTCCCCCGAGGAGGCCCGCCTGCACGACCTCAAGCAGGCCGTCGACCGGAAGATCGCCGCCGACTACGCCTCGCTCGAGGCCATCTACAAGGACATCCACGCCAAACCCGAGCTGTCCTTCGTCGAGGTGCGCACCGCCGCCCTCGTCGCCAAGGAACTGCGCGCGCTCGGCTTCGAGGTGACGGAGAAATTCGGCGGCATGGGCGTGGTCGGGGTGATGAAGAACGGCCCCGGCCCCACCGTGCTCGTGCGCGCCGACATGGATGCGCTGCCCATCAAGGAACAGACCGGCCTGCCCTACGCCAGCCAGGTCGTGATGAAGGATTTCACCGGCACCGAGCAGCCGGCCATGCACGCCTGCGCCCACGACATGCACGTCACCGGCCTCATCGGCACGGCGCGCGTGCTGGCGTCGATGAGGCAGAATTGGTCCGGCACACTCATCATGATCGGCCAGCACGCCGAGGAGATGATCGGCGGCGCCCGCGCCATGCTGCAGGACGGGCTCTACACGAAGTTTCCCACGCCCGACTACGCCATCGCGCTGCACGTCGGCGGCGACATCCCCGCCGGGCAGGTCGCCTACGTCGAGGGGCCGGTCTATGCCAATGTCGACACCGTGGTCATCAAGGTGCGCGGCATCGGCGGGCACGGCGCCCGCCCGCACACCACACGCGACCCCGTCGTGCTCGCCGGCCAGATCATCAACTCGCTGCAGACCATCGTGAGCCGCGAGCTGAAGCCCGGCACGCCCGCGGTCGTCACCATCGGCAGCATCCACGGCGGCAGCCGGGCCAACATCATTCCCGCCGAGGTCACCATGGAGCTGACCCTGCGCTGCTATGACGAGGCCGTGGGCGACCACCTCATCGCCTCGATCAAGCGCATCTGCGAAAACCTCGGCCGTGCCGCCGGCCTGCCCGACCACCTGCTGCCCGAGGTCACCGTGCCCTACGACCGCAATCCCGTGACGGTGAACGATGTCCCCCTCACCCGCCGCCTGGCCGGCACCTTCCAGCGGTGGTTCCCCGCGGACCAGGTGCAGCCCACCGAGCCCGCCACCTACGGCGAGGACTTCGCCGAGTTCGGCCGCACCACGCACAAGGTGCCGATCTGCATCTTCTGGATCGGCGGCACCGACCCCGCGGTGATGGCCGCGCACCACAAGAAGGGCGAGCCGTGGCCCTCGAACCACAGCGCCTTCTGGGCCCCAGTGCCCGAGCCCACCCTGAAGGCCTCCGTCAAGGCCATGAGCGCCGCCGTCCTCGACCTGATGGCGAAAAAATAAGGAGCCCCCCTGATGTCAGTCCCAGACTATCAAACTTTGATGCTACCTCTACTGCGTTATTATTCGGACGGCGCAGTGCACTCACTTAATGAAGCCATTGATGCGCTAGCATTGGAGTTCAAATTATCCGAAGAGGAACTTCGTGAGATGCTTCCAAGTGGCCGACAAACCACATTCCGCAATCGAGTTGGCTGGGCTAAAACATACATGTTCAAGGCCGGCCTTTTTGAATCACCCAAACGCGGATACTTCAAAATTACTGAAGCAGGTAAAAAACTGTTGGCAGAAAAACTTGAGCGGATTGATGCGCGCGTTCTCAGGCGCTATCCAAGTTTTGTAGAGTTTCAGGGCATGAGGCACGAGCAGGAGCATGAAACTCCCATGGCTCTGGTTCTTTCTCAGGAGAGCCCCGAGGAGTTGATCGAAACTGCACACGCCCAATTAAAGCGGGCATTGGCTTCCGATTTGATCACACGTATTAAGGCGGCTCCACCAGATTTCTTTGAGCGCCTGGTCGTCGAATTGCTGGTGAAAATGGGTTACGGCGGGTCCAGACAAGATGCCGGCAAAGCTGTGGGACGGAGTGGTGACGGAGGTATTGATGGGATTATCCGGGAGGATCGCCTCGGCTTAGACAGCATCTACATACAGGCTAAGCGCTGGGAGAATACCATTGGGCGACCTGACATTCAGAAATTTGCAGGTGCATTAGCCGAACACAGAGCCAAAAAGGGCGTCTTCATCACCACCTCCACTTTTAGCAAAGAGGCCGAGAGTTCAGCACACAAACATGACGCTAAAATCGTGCTGATCGATGGTGAGAAGCTGGCAAACCTGATGATTGATCATGGCCTCGGAGTCACATTAGAGGCCAGCTACGACATCAAGCGAATCGACTCTGATTATTTCGCCGAGGCCTGAACAATAAATTCCAGCATGTGTTTTGTGCCCGCCCGGCGGGCGCCGTTCAGCGCAGCTCGGGAATGACCTTCAACTGGCCGTCGGCGCCGGGGCGCAGGCGGTCCTTGGCCATCTCGAAGGCGATCTCGCGGAGCGTGATGTCCTTGCGGCGGCTGTCGCGCAGCCGGGCGAACATCTCGTCGATGTTCTCGGTGATGATGCGCGTGCAGAGCTTCTCGAGGAAGGCGCGGCCGGTGCCGTCCTCCGCCATCACGCGCTCGCGGAAGGCGGCGTCGACGTCGGCCTTGGCCTCGACGTAGGCGGCGATGACGCCGCCGGAGTTGACGATGAAGTCGGTGAGGCTGAACACGCCGCGGCGGTGCTGCAGGAAATACTCGCAGACGAGGTCGGCGGGGTTGTTGGCGCCTTGGAGGACGACGCGGGTGTTGAGGTGCGGGGTGTTCTGCGCGTGGATGGCGTGGGGGCGCGCGGCGGGCACGAGCATGACGCAGGGCATCTCGAGCAGGCGGTCGAGGTGCTCGCCGTCGAAGCGCTGCCGCACCGGGCCGCTGTAATCTGTGAGGCCGGCCTTGGTGCGGCGGACGGCGCACAGCTCGTCGACGTTGAGGCCCTCCGGGTGGTAGAGCGCGCAGTTGATGTCGGAGGCGCCGACGATGCGTGCGCCGAGCGAGGCGAGCTTCTGCGCGATGGGCGCACCGACGTTGCCGAAGCCCTGCACGATGACGCTCGAGTCCCTGATGCGGAAATCCGGCACGTGCTTCTCGGCGGCCTGCGCGGCGGCGAAGAGGCCGTGCGCGGTGATGGCCCACTCGTCCAGCGGGAAACCGCCCTGCGCCGGCGGGCGGCCGACGCCGCCGCGGCCGTGGTGCGCGCCGCCGTTGCGCTGCGCGAACACCTCGTAGATGGTCTGCATGTCCGCCTCGTTCGTGCCCATGTCGGGCCCCGGGATGTATTCCGGGATGTCCCACAGTGCCTCGGCGAACATCGCCACGAGGGCGCGCTTTTCCTGCGGCCGGTCGGAAAACACCCGCGGGTCGACGCGCAGGCCGCTCTTTGCGCCGCCGAGCGGCAACATGGCGGAGGCGCTCTTGAGCGTCATCGCGGCGGCGAGGCCGTAGACCTCGTCGGCGGTGATGTCGGGCGCCATGCGCACGCCGCCCAGCCCGCGGCCGCGCACCAGGTTGTCCACCCCGACGTAGCCCCAGGTCTCGTCGTTGGCCGGGTCGTAGATGCGGTAGATGCGCTCCGGCCCGAACTCGTTGGCCGGGATCTTGAAGCGCTTTTCAATCGCGGGGCCCGAGACCGATTCGGCGGCGAGGCGCGAGGGAAGCTGGAAGTTCTGCATGGTGCGTTGTGCGGAGTCGCGGGGGCCGACCCAAGGCAAAAGCCGGGGGCGAGGCAAGCATCAGGATGGTTGGCGGGGGGAATTATCCGCCTGAATAACGGCTTGGCGGCGCCCCGCGCCGTCCTACCGTCGCCGGACCGTCATGCGCTCCTTCGTCGTCCTCGCCGCCCTCGGTCTCCTGCTCGCCTTCATCGCCTGGCAGGCCCGCACCGGTATCTTCCGCCGCGCCAACCCCGGCGAGCCCACCAACAAATACATGCGCCAAATGCTCGAGGCCCAGAAACTGGCCGAGGGGGACGCCGCCGTCATCGCGCAAAAATGGCCCTCCGCCGTCGTGAGCCCCAGCGGGCTGCGCCATGTGCAGCACCGGCCGGGGACGGGCAGCCCGCCCGCCACCGGCGCACTGGTCGTGGCGCATTACCACGGCACCCTGCTCGATGGCACCAAGTTCGACAGCTCCTACGACCGGGGCGTGCCCTATTCCTTCCGGGTCGGCGCAGGCGAGGTGATCAAGGGTTGGGACGAGGCCTTCGCGCAGATGACCAAGGGCGAGAAGCGCACGCTGATCGTGCCCTGGTGGCTCGCCTACGGCGCCGAGGGCCGGCCGCCGCGCATCCCGCCGCGGGCCACGCTCATCTTTGAGGTCGAGCTGGTCGAGATCCAGTAACGCCGCTCAGAGCCCGACGAGGCCCGCGTGGTGCTTGAGCCAGCGCTCGGCCTCGCGCCAGCCGGGGCAGACCCCCGCCACCGCGCGCCAGAACCGCGGCCCGTGGTTCAACTCCCGCAGGTGCATCAGCTCGTGCAGGATGACGTAGTCGCGCACCGCGTCCGGGGTCTGGATGAGCCGCCAGTTCAGCGACACCACGCCGCCCGCCGAGCAGGAACCCCAGCGCGAGCGCTGGTTGCGCACGCCCACCCGCTTCAGGTCCACCGCGGTCTGCGCCGCGAGTTCCCACGCGCGGGCGGGCAGCTCGATCCTGGCCCGGCGGGCAAACTGCGCCTCGAGCGCGGGCCGCAGGTCGTCCTCCGTCGAACGCAGCGCGAACACATCGGCGGCGAGGCAGACGCGCGGCCGGTCGCCCGCCACCCTCCGGATCGGGCACAACTCGCCGCGCCACAACACGGCCGTGCCGATCTCCCATCGCTCCGCCGCCCGCGGCCGGCGCTGTTGCCGGGCGCGGGCCCGCTCGAGCCAGTCGCGGTTGCGCTCCACGAAGAGCCGGCCCTCCTGTTCGCTGCCCCGCAGGGGGATCGTGGCCACCGCCACGCCGTCGCGGCGCAGCGACAACCGGTAATGGCGCGCCCGTGCGCTACGCACGAAGATGAGGTTTTCCAGCGGCGTGGTCACGGCCCTCCGACTACGCGCGGAACCGGGCAAAATCCACCGCAAACCCGCGCCGTCCGGCTACTGAAATTTCGGTATTTGCGGCGCTTGCCATGTCGCAGCGCGGCCGCAGCCTTGCTGCCATGGGAAACATTTTGCGGGAGAAACCGCGCTCCGTCCTCGTGGTGGATGACGACAGGCCGGTGGCGGAGTTCCTGCGCCTCGCCCTGGAGCAACAGGGCTACCATCCCACCGTCCGCCTCGACCCGCAGCTGGCGCTGGACTGGGTGGCCCAGGCCCAGCCCCCGCCCGACATCGCCCTCGTCGACTTCCTGATGCCGCGCATGACCGGGGTGGAACTGGCCGGCCGGCTGCGCGAAATGGTGCCCGGATTGCCGCTGATCCTGCTCACCGGCTCGATCATGGTGCCCGAGCTTTCCCAGCTGCAGGCGCTCCAGCCCTGCCGCATCATGCAGAAACCCTTTCATCTGTCCGAGCTGGGCAAAACCATCGAGGCCCTCTGTGCAAACGGCCCTGGCGTGGCGTCCGTCCGGTCTACATAAATTTCTGTATTCGCGCGGATTGCGCCCGGCCTGCGGCGCACTTTTACTGCTCCTGCGCATGACGCAGGATAAACGCCACGCCCGTCCGTCCGCCCGCCGACGCAGGTCCGGACCCATGCGCGTCGGCATCATCGAGGACTACCGCAGCCTGGCCGACATGCTCCGCGACATGTGCACGCGGCTCTGGGGCCACGAGATCGCCTTTGTCGCGCACACCGGCGCCACCGGGGTCGAGCTCAGCGCCCAGCACCGGCCCGACATCCTTCTCGCCGACCTTGGGCTGCCCGACATCGACGGCGTCGAGGTCATCATCCGGACGCGCGAGGCCGCCCCCGACACCAAGATCGTCGTCCTCTCCTCCCTCTGCAACGACTACACCATCCACCGCCTCGCCGAGACCACCATCCACGGGTTCGTGGACAAGGTGACGGACGGCCTGCCCCTGCTGCAGCGGGCCATCGAGCAGGTGGCGCGCGGCCACACCTTCTTTTCCCCGCATTACCTGGCGGTGGTGCACCGGCTGAGGTCCGCCCCCGATTCCTTCCAACGGCTGCTCTCGGAACGCGAGCAGGAGATCCTGGTCTGGATCGGCAACGCCCTCACCGACGACGAGATCGGCCGCCGGCTCGACATCACGCCCGCCACCGTCTCGACCCACCGCTCGGCCATCATGCGCAAGCTCGACATCCACAGCACGCCGAAACTGATCCGTTACTGCACCGCCATCGGTTTGAACTCATTGCACCCGTTCCCCGGCGCGGCGGCCGACGCCCGCGGGAAGAACTAGAGCCGCTTGTAGAAGATCCCGTTGGCCTCAAGCCGGCCGTCGGGGTTGGCCGCGTAGTCCGGGATGCCGCCGGCGCGCCGGTAGCCCGCCTTCTCATAGAAATCCTCCGCGCCGGCCGCGCCGACCGTGGTGTCGAGATACAGGAGCGTGCGGCCGCGAGTCTTGGCCTCGGCCTCGAGACGCGCCAGCAGGGCCCGGCCCAGCCCGCGGCCGCGCCGGGCGTGCAAAACGAGCATCTTCTGCACCTCCGCGCGATGCCGGCCATTGCTGCGCGCTTCGAGCGCCAGCTGCGCGCTGCCGACGATGCGCCCGTCCGGTCCGCGGGCCACCAGCAGCACGCGCCCGCCCGCCGCGAGGCCGGCCGCCACGCCGCGCCAGCAGTCGTCCACCTCGGCCTGCACCTCGGACCACAGGTAGCCCACCGAGGCGCCGTGCTCCACGGCGTCGAGGAGCAAAGCCCGCAGTTCCGCATGGTCGCGCGGGGAGATTTTTTTCAGGGACTCGATCTGCATGCCGCGCGCGGAAGCAGGCCCCGTGCCTGTTACTCCCCCGGCGGGGTCAGGCCGGGCAGCGCCGCCATCAGCGCCTTGCGGTGGCTGCGGCTGGCGCGCACGGTCTCGCCCCGGTCCAGCTCCAGCACCCAGTCGCCGGACATGGCGGGGTGCATCCGCCGGATGCAATGCACGTTGATGATGGTGGATTTGTGGATGCGCACGAAGAGGTCGGCGGGCAGCCGCTCCATGAACTTCGCCAATGTGTGCCGCACGAAGAGCGTGCGCTTCACGCCGTGCACGCGGGCGTAGTCGCTTTCGCCCTCGATCCAGCGGATCTCCTCCGGGCGAAGCATGTGGGTCTCGCCGCCGTCGCGGATGACGACCGGCTCGCGCGGCGCGGCGGGTTTGGCGCGCAAGCGGGCCGTCAGGTCGATGAGGCCCTGCAGTTGCTTGCGCACGCCGGTCTGGTCGCGCCAGCGGGCCTGCTCCTTGCCGCGGACGAGGGCCTTGGCGAAGCGCTCGTCGCTGAAGGGCTTCAGCAGGTAGTCGATGGCGCAGAGGTCGAAGGCCCGCATCGCGAACTCGTCGTAGGCGGTCACGAAGACCACGGCGGGCCGCTCCTCGGGGGCAAGCGCGGCCAGCAGGTTCACGCCGCTGAGGCCCGGCATCTGGATGTCGAGGAACGCCAGCAGCGGCTGCTTCTCCCGGATGGCCGCCAGTGTGGCGCGGCCGTCGCCCGTCTCCGCGACGATCTCGACCCCGGGGTCGCGCTGCAGCAGGCGCACGATGGTCCGGCGCGCGAGCGGCTCGTCGTCGGCGACCAGCACGGTGACTTTTTCATTCTCCTTCATGCGGGGACAAGTTCAGGGGCGGCGGCCGGCAGCTCGACGGTGACACAGGCGCGTCCGTCGCGGTTGGGATGAAAATCGAGCCGGAAATCCGCGCCATGCAGCGCCTGCAGGCGCTGGCGCAGGTTGGCCAGGCCGGTGCCCGTGCTCTCGACGGGCTCGGCGCTGTCGGTGTCCGGCGGGTCGTTCCAGACCTCGAGGTGCAGGCGGCCGTGGTCGCGCCGGGCGCGGATGGTGATCTCGCCGGGCTCGACGCGGCGGGCCAGGCCGTGCTTGACCGCGTTCTCGACGAGCGGCTGGAGCAGGAGGTGCGGCACCTCGGCCGCGCGCGCGGCTTCGTCGGCCTCGATGCGCACGCGCAGGCGGGGGCCGAAGCGCAGGCGCTCGAGCGCGAGGTATTTCTCGACGAAGGCGATCTCGGCGTCGAGCGGCTGGGCGCGCACGCCGCCGGACATGAGCAGCGTGCGCTGCAGGGCGCCGAGCTTGACGAGCGCGGCCACGGCCTCGGCGTTCTGGCCGTCGCGCACCAGCTCGGCGATGACGTTGAGGGCGTTGTGGAAGAAGTGCGGGTTCACCTGCTGGCGGAGCGCGTGGTATTGGGCCTCGAGCAGGTGGGTCTGCATGCGCGACTGCGCGAGCTCGAGCGCGTGCTGCCGGCGCACCGTGTCGATGGTGTAACCCGCCCCCACCAGCAGCCAGTAGATGAAGAAATCCTTCATGACCGGCGCCGTCGCGGTCTCGAACACCTCGTGCAATGAAAAATGCGCCCAGTTGTAATCCGGCGACCAAATCGGCACCGCTACCGTGACACGCACGATCAGCAGCCAGAGAAGGAAGGTCAGCGCAAAAGCCGTGTGCAGGGCCAGTCCCGCGGGCAGCCACCAGCCGCGCACCGGGATGCGCCGCCGCAGTTCGAACACCACGGGCGTGAGCGGGATCCACAGCAGCGCCCGCGCCATCTGCGTGTAGATCAGATAGCTGGTCGGCTGCTCCAGCCAGTTTGCCACATTGAGCGGAAACCACAGGTCGAGGTAGAGCAGGCCGGTCAGCACGAAGCCCGCCGCCAGCCAGATGGCGGTGATCCAGAACCAGGGGATTTTTTCGCGGTTTTCCAAGTTGTGTCGGGCCGGTTCGCATCCTCGCACGCAGCCGGCCTCTTTTCAATCCCGGCCCCGCGGGCATCCAGCCAACCGCTTCACCCCCGCGACGAACCCGACCGGGTGCGCACGGTTGCTCAGAGCGGCACGATCCGCCACGTCACCCGCTTGGGCGCCAGCTCGAGCCAGGCGAAGCTCGGCGGTGTGCCGCGGCTCGGGCGCGAGATGCAGCCGGGGTTGAGCCAGCGCACGCCGGCCGCGTCGGTGGTGTCGCGCGGGACGTGGGTATGGCCGTGCAGGAGCAGGTGCACGCCGCGCGGCGCGGCCGCCGGCGGGATGTGCGTAAGATGGCACCTGTGCCCGGCCCGTTCGAGCGTGAGGGTGAGCGGCCAGAGGTTGTGCGCCTCGTTGTTGCCCAGCACCACGTGCAGCGGCTTGCCCAGTTGCTCGAACCCGGTGAGCACCGCCGGGTCGCACACGTCGCCGAGGTGCCAGATCTCGTCGGCCTCCGCGAGCCGGCCCGGCAGCGCGGGCGGATAGCGGTCGTGCGTGTCGGCGAGGACGGCAATGCGCAGCGCGCGGCTCATCGGCGGCGGGCCTACTTCGCGGCGGGCAGCCAGCGCTCGAGCATCCCGCGCAGCTCCTCCTGCTTCACCGGCTTGGCGATGAACCCGTCCATGCCGGCGGCCACGCTGGCGGCACGGTCGGCGGGCAGGGCGTTGGCCGTCACCGCCACGATGGGCAGCGGGCGGCCGGCGAGCTTCTGCCGGATGCGCCGCGTGGCCTCGTAGCCGTCGACTCCCGGCATCTGCAGGTCCATCAGCACCGCGGCGTAATCGCCATGCACGGCGCGCTCAACCCCCTCGAGGCCGTTGTCGACGACGGTCACATCGACCCCGAGACGCTCGAGCATCCAGGCGATGACGCGCTGGTTGACGCCGTCGTCCTCGACCACGAGCACGCGGCCGCGCAACGGACGGAAACGCAAGACCGGGCGGGACTCGGCCATCTCGGCCGCCTGCGCGATGGGCAGCGGCAGCTCGAAGGAAAACTCGGAGCCCTTGCCGGGGGCGCTGCGCACGGTGATCTCGCCCCCCATGCGCTGCACGAGCTGCTGGGAGATGGCGAGGCCGAGGCCCGTGCCGCCGTAGCGGCGCGCCATCGAGCTGTCGGCCTGGCTGAATTTCTGGAAGAGGCGCGAGCGCATGGCGCCGTCCATGCCGATGCCGGTGTCGCGCACGCGGAAGCGCGTGAGGGCGAGCTCGCGGTCGCTCAGCACGGTCTCGACGTGCAGGGCCACCTCGCCGTGCTCGGTGAACTTGACGGCGTTGCCGAGCAGATTGAGCAGGACCTGCTTGAGGCGGGCGGGGTCGCCCGTGACAGCGGCGGGCAGCCGGGAGTCGGCGTAGAAGTTGAGCACGAGCCCCTTGGCCTCGGCGCGGGCCCGCAGGAGCGAGGCCACCTCGTCGCCCGCCGCGGCGGGCGAGAAGACGATGGACTCGAACTCGAGCTTGCCGCTCTCGATCTTGGAGAGATCGAGGATGTCGTTGAGGAGCTTGAGCAGGTTGTCGGCGGAGATGGTGGCGATGTCGACGTTCTCGCGCTGCTCGGCCGAGAGCGGGGAATCACGCAGGAGCTGGAGCATGCCGATGACGCCGTTCATGGGCGTGCGGATCTCGTGGCTCAGGGTCGCGAGGAAGTCGCTCTTGGCCTGGCTGGCCGCCTCGGCGCGGGTTTTGGCGAGGGAGAGCGTCATGACCAGCTCCTCGTTCTCGAAGATGAGCCGGTGGAGCTTGCGGAGGTCGGCGTGGTGGAGGCGAGCGGTGTTGTAGATGAAGAGCACGTAGGTCAGCACGATCGCCGTGAGGATCCCTTGCGGCTCCGGCAGGCTGGCGAAACGAACGGCCAGGGGCACCAGCGTGATGGCGAGGTAGACGCCGTAGACCCAAAGCGAACCGGCCAGCGTCCGGGCGGCGCCGGCGTTCATGCCGGCGAGGATGAAGATCGTGAGGCTCCGTGAAAGCAGGTCGTTGGGTGAGACGAAAATCCAGCCGGCCCAACCCCAGACGCAGCCCGCCGCGATCGTGCCGACACCGAAGGCCCGGCCCCACCACGCCATGTCCTCGTCGGCGGGCCGCTGGCGGGCATAGGCGTGGTTGAGGAAGAAACGCGCGATCGACACCGCCAGCAACAGCGCCAGCCAGGAACCGCCCTCGCGCAACGGCACGCGCCCCCACAGGCCGGTGAACAGGACCAGGGCGAGGGCAAAGTTGGCGAACAGCCCGAAGCCCGCCTGCCGGTAGAGCAGGCGCAGCAGCTCCGCGTCCACGCGGCGCGCCACGTCGGCGGGCGCAGCGGGGACGGAGGTCGGGACATCGCTCATGGGGATTGGTGGTGGGCCCGCTGGGATTCGAACCCAGAACCAAAGGATTATGAGTCCTCTGCTCTGACCATTGAGCTACAGGCCCGTGACGCGGTGTGTGAACCCGTTTCGGCACCGGGAGTCAACCGGCTTGAACAAAACAATCCCGTTGCGCTGCCCCGTCGCACAGAAATGATGAACCCGATGCGTCCGCGCCCGTCATCCGCGTTCCTGCCGTCATCCCCGGCCCGTTTATGAGCGAGCTGAAGGACACCGCCGAGGAGATCCTCGAGACCGCGACCGACCGCCTGGCGGGCGCGCCGCGGCGGTTTGTGCCGGCGTTCTGGCGGACGCGGCGGGACTACGACCGCACCACCCTGCGGGCCGATCTGCTCGCCGGTCTCACGGTCGCCGCGCTTTCGCTGCCCCAGTCGATCGGCTTCGCGCTGATCGCCGGGTTACCCCCGCAGATGGTCCTGGCGGCCGTGGTGGTCGCCGGGCTGGCGGGGGCGTGGTTCACCTCGTCCCGCCACACCGCCATCGGGCCGACCAACACCACGGCCATCTTCATCGCCACGACCGCCGCCAGCGCGGGCGCACTGGGCTTCACCCCCGTGCAGGTGGCCATCTTCCTCGCGTTCACCGTCGGGCTGATCCAACTCGCCGCCGGCCTGGCCCAGATCGGCAATCTCACGCAGTTCATCTCCCGGTCTGTCATCCTCGGTTACACCTTGGGCGCCGCCGTGCTGATCGGGGTCGGCCAGCTGCCCCACCTCCTGGGTGTCGCCGGCGCGCAGGGGTCAACCCTGCTCCAGACGCTCCGCCAGCTCGCGGGCCATCTGGCGCAGTTCTCGTTGCACCTCCCGTCGCTCGCGCTGGGTGGCGGCTCGCTGGTCCTGCTCGTGCTGCTGCGCCGTTACCGTCCGGCCTGGCCCGGCGGCCTGATCGTGCTGGCCCTCGCCACGATCCTGACCGTCGCGCTCGACCTGCACGCCCGCGGCGTGCAAACCGTGGCCGACATCGGCGGGGTGCTGGCAGCCCTGCCCGTCTTCGCCGGGCTGCCCGACAACTGGATCGCCACCCTCCCCACCCTGATGAACTCGGCGTTCGCCTTCGCCGTCATGGGCATGCTCGAGGCCGTCTCCATCGCCAAGAACATCGCCGTGCGCACCGGCCAGCGCATCGACCCCAACCAGGAGCTGCTCGCCCTCGGCGCCGGCAACGTCACCTCCGCGCTCTTCGGCGCGATGCCCGTGAGCGGTTCCTTCCTCCGCAGTGCCGTGAATTTCGAGAGCGGGGGCCGCACCCAGCTCGCCGCCGCCATCGCCTCCGTCGGCCTCGGCGTCGGTCTCCTGCTCTTCGCGCCGCTCGCCGGCTACATCCCGGTCCCGGCCGTCGCCGCCACCCTGGTCCTCATCGCCGTGCAGATGGTCAGCCTCGACAACATCCGCACCGTCGTGCGCGCCACCCGGTCGGACACCATCGTCTTCACCACCACCCTCGTCTGCACGCTCCTGCTCAACCTCGACACCGCCATCTACGTGGGTGTCGGCGTCTCGCTCGCACTCTTCCTGCAGAAGGCCGCCAGCCCCACCCTCGTCGAATACAGCTTCACCGATTCCGGCCAGTTGGCGGAACTGCCGGCCGCCGAGACCCGGCCGGACCCGCAGATCTCCATCATCCATGTCGAGGGCGACCTGTTCTTCGGCGCCGCCGACCTGTTCCAGGACGAGATCCGCCGCCTTTCGGACGACCCGAACATCCGCGTCTTCGTCCTCCGCATGAAGAACGCGCGGCACCTGGACGGGTCCACCGTGCTGGCCCTTGAGCAGCTGGCGGGGCACCTCCGCGAGCAAGGCCGCCATCTCCTCATCTCCGGTCTGCACGGCGACGTCGCGCAGGTGCTCAAGCGCTCCGGCCTCGCGCGCCGCATCGGACCCGAGAACCTTTTCCCCGCAGAAGAGAACCCGACCGTCGCCACCAAGAAGGCCCTGCAGCGCGCGCAGGAACTCATCGGCACCAAGGCCGGCGTACGGATCTTCTACGAACCGAGGAACCTGCCGAAGCCCCAAGGCTAGGCCCGGTCCGACAACGCCAATAAAAAGGCCCCGCGAGAGCGGGGCCGGAGGGTCCATCCGTGCGAAGCAGATGACTCAGTTCGTCACGTCAAACGTCGTGCTGCGGTCGCGGATCGGGCGGTAGACCTCATACCACTTCTTCTGCGCGTCGCTGTTGGCGTAGTCCTTCAGCGCCTGCTCGTCCTTGAACTCCATCGCGATGACATGCGTGCGCTCGCCCTGTTGCTTGATGGTCTTCGTCCAGACGCGGAGCACGCCCGGGAACGTCGTCGGGATGGCCTGCGCGCCGTCGAGGGCGGCCTGGATCTGCTCCGGCGTGGTGCCGGCCTTCCAGCTGACGGTGACGATGTGCATGACGGTCTTGGGTGCCGAGTCGGCCGCGGAAGCGACCGCCGCCCCGAGCGTGAGGGAGCAGGCGACGGCCGCGAGAGTGAGGAGTTTTTTCATAGGCCGCCAAGAAAGCCCGGCCGCTGCGGCAAACGCAAGGGCAACCGGGCGGCATCACGTTGGTCCATCAACCCGCACTCGACGCTGGTGAGGCAATGACTCATGTTCGTCCGCGCATGCCACGATCATCCCGAGCTGCCCTGCTTGCCCTCGGTATCACCGCCTGTTGCGGCGCAGCAGCCACGACGCCAAAATTGTTTGATGCCGCACCACCGCCAGACTGGGTAAACGAGTTGTCCTTATCCGTGCCGGACAAGCCTGCCCCACATCCTCATGGTCAGGATTTTCTCGTTCTCGACAAGCAGATCAATATTGCCAGCGCCGAGGCTTTCTACCGCCGGGCCTACCAAATCGTCTCCGAATCCGGCCGGCAGAACGGCGCGCAGATCCAAGTAGATTTCGATCCCAGTTACCAGACCCTGACGTTGCACCGCGTCAGGCTTTGGCGGGCCGGTGCCAGTATCGACCGTCTCGACCCAGCCCGGGTGGAGGTGATCCAGCAGGAGCGCGACCTTGACCGTCAGCTCTACAATGGACTTCGCACGGCCACCATCATTCTGGAGGATGTGCGCGTTGGGGACGTAATCGATCTCGCTTACACGTTGCGCGGATGGAATCCGGTATTCGGAGATAAATATATCGACGCGGTTCAGCTCGGCTGGGGGGTGCCCGTGCGCTATCAGCGCTATTTGGCGCATCTGCCCGAAGGCCGATTCCTGACCACAAAGCACCATGGTGTGCCCAACGGCACCCTCACCGCCATCAAGCAGGATCAGGCCCTCGAATGGACCATGCGCGACCAATCGGTCATTGAATCGGAAGGTCGGGTGCCGGCAAGCGAGGTCGTTTATCCATTTTTGGAACTGTCGGAGTTCCAAACCTGGGGGGATGTGGTGAAATGGGCACTGCCTCTCTACACCCCGCCGGAGCGTCCCGGACCGCGATTGGCGGAGGTCCTGCGTGAGATAGCGGCGCGCGGCGCCACTGCCAACGACCGAGCGCTCGACGCGCTTGATTTCGTGCAAAGGGAAATCCGCTACCTCGGGATCGAAATGGGACCGGGCTCACACCAGCCCACAGACCCGGAGGAGGTGCTGCGCCGGCGTTTTGGGGACTGCAAGGACAAGGCCCTGTTGTTGACCGCCATTCTGCGGCAACTCGGCTTCAAGGCCGCTCCTGCCCTCGTGCATAGCAGCAACCGCGAATTAACCGGGCAAAGGCTGCCTTCACCCTATGCTTTTGATCATGTGATCGTAGCACTCGAGCTCGGGCAACTGAGCGTGATGCTCGACCCCACGCTTGCTTACCAGCGCGGTGCTGCCCTGTTGGGCCGGCATACCGGCCGCTACGGTCCTTTTCTTCGTGTCGCGGAAGATAATCTTGCGGCAACAGAACTGACCCCATCCCGCCAATCTTCCGGTGATCTCATGCGCACGATTAGCCGGGAGACATTTTCCATGAGTTCGCTGCACGAGCCCGCCGCCCTCTCGGTTGTCACCTCCGCGGAAGGCGCCGCCGCCATGGCGCTGCGCGCATACTTTGCGGAAAACACGCGGGAGCAGATCGGCCGCTCATACCTCGAATACTATACCCCCTATTACCCGGGTATCACGCAAACGGCTCCAGTCCAGTATCACGATGACGCGGCGGAAAACCGCGTCATATTGATTGAGAGCTATCGCGTCAGTAATGTCTTCGTGCGGAACGGTGATTCCCCTGTCTTGCGGGCAGAATTCAATCCCATCGGCATCTGGAATGAGATCCGCGCCACCAACGTGGCCCAACGCAAATGGCCTCTTGCGGTGTCTCATCCGGTCTTGCTTGAGCAAAAAATCTCCCTGCACTTGCCGCACGATTGGCAGATCAAGCCCACTTCCATGCAAGTGCGGGATGCCGCGTTTGATTTTCAGGCCGATGTCACCGCTGTCTCATCCCGCCAGCTGGAGTTGCAATATCGATGGGAATCCCGGAGTGCCGCCGTGCCAGTGGCCCGGTTGGCAGAGTATGCGGCAAATCTGCAGAATGCGCGCGCCCAGCTTGGCTATACGTTGACTTGGAACCCCTCGATTGGTGAGGGCGGCTATCCGCTCAACTGGCCGATGGTGGTCCTTGCCATGGTCCTCCTGCTCAGCGGCGCCAGCCTGTCTTGGTGGCTTATCAGCCACCGCAACCCAAGCCCATCCGGCCAAGAACCTCCGTCGCTGGCGACGGATAGCGTGGCAACCGATGCTTACAGCAGGCAACACCGCACGGAGAAGCTGGTAGGGCTTGGTGGTTGGTTGATCCTGGTCGGCCTTGGCCTCGTCGTTCGCCCCATCATGCTCCTTGGCAATCTCGTCGGCGCGCATCAGGCATATTTCCATCATGGCACATGGCAGGCTGTCACGACCCCTGGCCACGATGGCTACAATCCACATTATGCAATCGGCGCACCCTTGGAACTGTCCCTCACGCTTGTCCTGCTTGTCTACTGCGTATTGCTGATTGCCTTGTTTTTCCGGCGCTCATGGCTCTTTCCTCGTTCGATCCAGGTTTTCTTTGTCACAAACGTGGCTGTGACGCTTCTGCTCGCATGGAATAACAGCCAGCTTGGGCAAACCGACTCAGCGACTATCTCGGCAACAGCCCAGCAAATAATACAAACCGTCGGCGCTGCTGCCGTGTGGATTCCTTACTTCCAAGTATCGCGCCGGGTGAGGCTGACTTTCGTCAATTGATTGGCCCGGTTGAACGTTGATTTCTGAAATGGTCGAATCTGCTGCATGTCTGACTCTTGGCGCTCAACCCGAAGAACTATGACAATGTCTAACTGGCCGGTGTCCATTTCGCCGCGTCGCGGCTCTGCCCCCAATGCCCGGCCAGATGGGCCGGCCGCGCCTGTTGCAAGGTGTCCTGTAATTTGTCCGCCGGCACTCCGCTCGACGACGACGATCGCGCACCGTGGCTTGCCGCCATCCGCACCGAGATCGACGCCTGCCGCACCGCCGGCGCCGCAGCGCCGTGTTCACCTGTTCCGCGCTGAAGGAGAAATACCGCCATGTGTTGATGGACGGGGCCCCTGAGGTGACGCTCGTGCACCTGAGCGGCGACCCCACGACCATCGCCGAGCGCGTCGCTGGTCGCCAGGGCCACTATATGAAGGCTGGCATGGTGGAGAGCCAGTTCGCCGCCCTCGAACCGCCCGCCGATGCGCTCACCTTTGACACGCGGACCCAGCGCGCGACGGAGATCATCGCGGCCATCCGCGACCGGTTGCGGCTGCGATAAGGCCGATTTGCCAACGGTTAATGCAACCGGCCGCACCGCCGGCCAGTGCGCCGCGATTCGCTAATACCCGGGGCGGCCGGCCCTCGCCGCTTGCGACGGCACGCGGCTTGCATCCCCTGTTGCCCACATCATGAAGCCCATGCGTGTCGCCCTGCTCACCGCCGGCGGTCTGGCTCCCTGCCTCAGCGCCGCGGTCGGCGAGCTCATCCGCCAATACTCCGATGTCTCCGACGACATCGAGATCCTCTGCTACCGCTCCGGCTTCAAGGGCCTGCTGCGCGGCGACTCCTTCCTCGTCACGCCCGACATGCGCGCGCAGGCCGGTGTCCTCCGCCGCTACGGCGGCAGCCCCATCGGCAACTCCCGCGTCCGCCTCACCAACGTGGACGACTGCGTGCGGCGCGGCCTCGTCAAGCCCGGCCAGGACCCGCGCGAGGTCGCCGCGCGCCAGCTCCGCAAGGACGGCGTCGATGTCCTGCACACCATCGGGGGCGACGACACCAACACCGCCGCCGCCGACCTCGCCACCTGGCTCAAGGGCCACGGCCATGCCCTGCGGGTCATCGGCCTGCCCAAGACCATCGACAACGACATCACGCCCGTCCGCCAGAGTCTCGGCGCCTGGACCGCCGCCGAGCAGGGCGCCCGCTACTTCGAGAACATCGTCAGCGAGCACGGCTCCAGCTCGCGCATGCTCATCATCCACGAGGTCATGGGCCGGCATTGCGGGTGGTTGACCGCCGCCACCACGCGCCACTACCTGCGCGAGCTCGACGGCCGCCACTTCGCCCCCAGCCTCGGCATCTCGCCCGAACGCTGGGCCGTGCACGGCGTCTACCTCCCGGAACTCCAGATCGACTTCGCCGCCGAGGCCGAGCGCCTCCGCGGCATCATGGACCGCCAGGGCAACGTCAACCTCTTCGTCTCCGAGGGCGCCTGCATCGACACGGTCCTCGCCGAAATGGCCGCGCGGGGCGCCGAGCCCGAGCGCGATCCCTTCGGGCACGTGAAGCTCGATGCCATCAACGTCGGCCAGTGGTTCGCCGACCGGCTGGGCAAGGCCCTCCGCGCGGAGAAGGTGCTCGTGCAGAAGAGCGGCTATTTCGCCCGCTCCGCCCCGGCCAACGACGCCGACTTCAGCCTGATCGAGCGCTGCGCCGAGCACGCGGTCGAGGCCGCCCTGCGCGGCGAATCCGGGCTCGTCGGCGAGGACACGGACCACGAGAACCGGCTCCGCACCATCGAGCTCGGCCGCGTCAAGGGCGGACGCCATTTCGACACCCGCGAGCGCTGGTTCCGCGAGCTGCTCGTGCGCACCGGCCAGTCCGCCGGCCGCCCCCGCCCCGCCTGACGAGAAAGTTTCCCGCGGCCCGCCCCGCGCGTTTGTAATATAATACGTTACAAACATGGCGGCGCCCCAAGCGCGCTATGACGTTTCCCCGCCGTCTTTGGCCTTTCGCTTCCGGGTCGGACGCGCAAAATAGCGGCGATGTCCGCCCCTGTTTCCAGCGCATTGGACCAGCTTGCTACCCTGCGCGGCGAGATTCACGCGCTCGGCGCCGTGCTTGGCGGCGTGATCCAGAAGATTGAAGGGGGCCGTGCTTTTGCCACCGTCGAACGCCTGCGCACGCTCGCCAAGGCCGCCCGCACCGGCGATGCGTCCGCCTCCACCAAGCTGGCGCGCGCGGTCTCCCGCCTTACGCCGGAAGAGGCGCTGCACCAGGCGATGGCCTTCACCCTCTACTTCGAGCTGGTCAACCTCGCCGAGGAGAACTTCCGCATCAGCCTGCTGCGCGCGCGTCGCGCCGCGGGTTTGCCGCGCAAGGAGTCCATCGCCGCCGCCGTGGCGGAATTGAAGGCCGCCGGCGTCAACGCGTCTGCCCTGCAGCGCCTCGTGGACCGCATGGACATCGAGCTGGTCTTCACCGCGCACCCGACCGAGTCCAAGCGCCGCACCATTCTCACCAAGCTCGCCACTCTTGCCGAGGTGCTGCGCCGCACCCCGCCCGGCGGCATCCCGGCCAGCACCGACCTCGCACGCGAAGTCGTCTCGCTCTGGCTCACCGACCGCAGCCGCCCCGCCCCGCCCACCGTGTCCGACGAGGCGCAGACCGGCCTCTGGTATTTCGAGCGCACGCTTTTCTCCGTGCTCCCGCAACTGGCGCGCGATTTCTCCGCTGCCCTGCTCGCGCATTACCCGTCGGTGCGCCCGCCGCAACGCTGGCTGCGTTTCGGCTCATGGATTGGCGGCGATCGCGACGGCAATCCCTTCGTCACCGCGGGCGTCACCGCGAGCGTCCTCGCGTCGCACCGCGACCTTGCCCGCCGCGAAATGCTCCGCCGGCTCCGCGCGCTCTCGTGGTCGCTCACCGTCGCCGGGCACCGCGACCCAGGCACACCCGCCCTGCGCCGGCTGACCGCCGGGCTCGGCCGCGCCCTCCCCGACTGGGCGGCCATCTTCGCCCGGCATCAGGACGAGCCCTACCGCCTCGCCGTCCAGATTCTGCGCCGCCGCCTCGCCGACAAGACGCTCGGCGAAACCGAACTCGCCCGCGCGCTCGAGATCATGGATGCGAGCCTCGCGGCCGGCCCCGCCGCCGCGCTGCGCGATGGCGAATTGCTCGACCTCCGTCGCGCCCTCGCGGTCTTCGGCTTCCGCACCGCTCCG
The DNA here is from genome assembly GCA_964565475.1 of uncultured Opitutaceae bacterium. GTDB lineage: Bacteria > Verrucomicrobiota > Verrucomicrobiia > Opitutales > Opitutaceae > Didemnitutus. The sequence goes on from CAZMFB010000003.1 coordinate 173,474, forward strand.
CTCGACCTGCGCCAGCACTCCGGAGTGCATGCCCGCATCGTGGCCGAGTTGTTGCGACGGTCGGACTACGACGCGCTCTCCGAAGCGGAGAAGCGCGCCTTGCTGCATCGCGCCTTGCGCCGCGTGCCCCGCGCCGGCGCGCGTTGCTCCGCCGAAACTCGTGACCTGCTGACCACTCTCGCCGGCACCGCCAGGCAGCCCGGCGGCTTCGGCACCTACATCATCAGCATGACGGCTGATGTCTCCGACGTGCTCGAGGTCGCGCTGTTGCAAGCCGTCGCCGGAGCGAGCCTGCCCATCACGCCCCTGTTCGAGACGCTCGACGACCTCGCCGCCGCACCGCGCATCTTGGGCGAGCTGTTCCGTGACCCCGCCTACGCCCGCCGCCTGCGCCGCGAGGGGCGCCGCCAGCAGGTGATGCTCGGCTACTCCGACAGCAACAAGGACTGCGGCTACCTCGCTGCCAACTGGGCCCTGTTCCGCGCGCAGGACGACATCGCCGCCGTCTGCCGCGAGCACGGCGTGCGGTTGACGCTCTTCCACGGGCGCGGCGGCTCGATCGCGCGCGGCGGCGGCCCCGCGGCCAAGGCCATCCTCGCCCAGCCTGCCGGTCTGCGCGACGGCGGCATCCGCGTGACCGAACAAGGCGAAGTGCTCTCGACGCGCTATCACGATCCCGACCTCGCCCACCGCGTGCTCGAGCAGATGACCTACGGCGTGCTCCTTGGCATGCACCGCGCCGGCCGCCGGCGCGACCGGCCGCCGGCCCGTTGGGCGGCGGATTTCGACGCGATGGCCACGGCCAGCGCATCGGCTTACCGCGCGCTGGTGCAGGACGCGGACTTTTTGCGCTTCTGGCAGCAGGCGACGCCGATCGACGAGATCGGCACGCTCAAGCTCGGCTCGCGTCCGACATACCGCAAGGCCGGCCCCCGCAGCTTCGCCGACCTCCGTGCCATCCCGTGGGTTTTTTCCTGGATGCAGAGCCGCTACAACCTGCCCGGCTGGTTCGGCCTCGGCACCGGCCTCGCCGCGATTGCTGAGCGGCCCGGCGGACTCGCGCGCTTGCAGGGCATGTATCGGCGCTGGCCGTTCTTCCAGACGCTGCTCGACAACGCGCAGCTCACGCTCGGCAAGGCCGACCCCGGTATCGCCCGCCTCTACGCCGGCCTCGTGGACGACGCCGGCCTGCGCGCGCGGATGCTCGCGCGCATCGAGACGGAGTTCGTGCGCACCGAACGGCTCGTGCTCGCCGTCGCCGGGCAGGAGAAGCTGCTCGGGCGCGAGCCGGTGCTCGCCAACTCGATCAAGCTGCGCAACCCCTACATCGACCCGCTCAACCACCTGCAGGTCGAGATGCTCCGCCGCCTGCGGAGCGGCAAAATCTCCACCCCCGACTTTGTGACCGCGCAGCGCGTCGTCGCGCTGACCGTCAACGGCATCGCCGGCGGCCTGAAAAACACGGGGTGAGCCTTGATTCCGAGTGTCATCTATTAGATGACACTCGGGTTTCGACTCTTACGGCCCGCAGACGCGGCGGTAGAGCTCCTCGTAGCGGGGGACGATGGCGGCGGCGGAGAATTTTTCGCGGGCGCGCTTCTTTGCGGCATCACCCAGCGTGGCGCGGCGCGTAGGGTCGCGCAGCAACGCCTCGGCAGCGGCGGCCAGGGCGGCGGTGTCACCGGACGGCACAAGCACGCCGGTCTGGCCATCGAGTGTGACCTCGGGGATGCCGCCGACGGCGAAGGCGGCGCTGGGGCGGCCAAGGCTCATCAATTCGAGGATGCTGAGGCAGAAGCTCTCGACCTCGGAGGTGAAGAGGCCGAGGTCGGCGGCTTGGGCGTAGTCCTCGATGTCCTCGACGCGCTCGCGCACGGCGACGTGGTTTTCGAGGCCGCGCCGGGCCACTTCGCCGCGGAAGGGCGCGAAGTCGCCGCCGGCGAGGATGACGAGCTTGAAGGGCAGGCGGTCCTTGAGCCGCGCGGCGGTGTCAAGCAGCAGGTCGATGCGCTTGAGCGGACGGAGATTCGACATGTGCAGGAGCATCGCCTCGCCGGGCGCGAGGCCGAGCTCGCGGCGCATGTCCACCGGGGTGCGCGGGGCGGCGTGCGGCTCGAAGAAATTGTGGATGACCTCGATGGGGCGCTTCACCCCGAGGACGCGCACGGTCTCGCGGCGCATGAACTCGGAGACGGTCGTGATGGCGTCGCAATTTTCGAGGGCGTGGGTGATGGCGGGACCGTAGCCGGGGTCGCGACCGAGCAGCGTGGTGTCGGTGCCGTGGAGCGTGGTGATAATCTTCGGGCGGCGGCCCGCGGGCAGCATGTCGCGCGCCAGCAGGGCGGCGGTGGTGTGCGGCACGGCGTAATGCACGTGCCAGACGTCGAGCGCGTGCGCGGCGGCGACCTCGGCCATCTTAACGGAGAGGGGCAGCGTGTAGTCGGGATACTTGAAGAGGTCGTAGCTGTTGACCGCGACCCGGTGGAAATGCACGCGCGGGCCCTCGGGCAGGCGGAAAGGCGGCTCGTAGCTGATGAAGTGGATGTCGTGGCCGCGCGCCGCCAGCTCCTCGCCGAGCTCGGAGGCGAGGATGCCGCTGCCCCCGACCGTCGGGTAGCAGGTGATGCCGATCTTGAGCGGACGGTCAGGCATAGAAACAAAACCAGCTTTTTAACGCGGAGGTCGCGAAGATCGCGGAGGAATCAAACCATGAGACTCTCTGCGTTCTCCGCGCCCTTCGCGTTTCATCTAATTGGGTTCGGAAATAAGCCATGAATCAGAAACGGCGGGCGCCGCGGCTGAGCGTGGAAAGGTCGTCGACGACGGCGGGTCCGTCGGCCCAGAGAGGCTGGGCGTATTGCAGGCCGGCGTTGAGGCCGTGCACGCGCGCGCGAGCGAGTTGCAGTTCGACGTAGTTGCGCGTCTTCATCTGCGAGGCGTGGGCCTCCATAGCCTTGGTCCATCGGTCCACGAGGCCGGGCGCGGAGATGTCGATGAGCATGGGCTCGCCGGGGGGTTCGGCGGCGGTGGACAGCGCGTAGAAGAACAGCTGGCCGACGGTGTGCGGGGGCTGGTCGCGCAGGGGCTTGAGGCCGCCGTAGCGCGCGAGGCGGAGGGCGTCGCGCACGAGGATGGCCAGCCGCCAGTGGTCGGGGTGCTGGTTGCGGCCGGGGCTGGGCGCGAGCACGAGACCGGGGCGCACGCGGCGGATGATGGCGGCGAGCTTGCGTGCATGGGCCGAGCGGAGCTCGAGCCGCGCGTCGCCGTCGAGCGCGACGAATTCGAGGGTGGCACCGAGCAGTCGGGCGGCGTGGCGGGCCTCGGCCGTGCGTTGCACGGGCGTGCCATGGGTGCCGGCCTCGCCGCGCGAGCACACGACGAAGTGCACGGGGCGGCCCGCGGCGGTCTCGCGCGCGACGATGCCGCCGGCACCGAACTCGATGTCGTCAGGGTGCGCGCCGAAGGCGAGCAGAGGCTCGGGAGGTTTGCGGCGCGTCATGGGCGGGTGGGGTCAGTCTGGGGTCCAGGCTTCATCGGAGCGGTCGATGGGGTCGCGGGGCACGAAGACGATTTCAGGTGCGTCGGCTTTGTTCAAGTATGCCTGTTCGCCCGCGCCGGCGATGTAGTGGGTGCAGCGGACGACGGATTGCATCCAGCGCAGGCGGCTGTCCCGGGTGGGGCTGACCTGTTCCTTGGCGAAGGGTTGCGCGGGCAAGGTGATCCAGCAATCGCCGCCCTCGTGCAGGCCAAGCGAGCCGTCGGGCCGGCGGCGGGCGCGCACGGTCTCGCCCTCGTGCGCCACGTCCACGAAACAGTCGGTGATATCGCAGGCGGCCGTGCGCACGGCGGGGTCGGCGGAGCGGACGATGCGCACGCCGTCGAGCAGGCCGAGGGCGCGGTAGACCTCGAGGCAGAATTCGCCGACGAGGGGCGAGCGGGCGGATTTGAAGGCGGCGAGCGCCGCGGGGCCGGCGTAGGCGCCGAGGGACCGGGCGGTGTTGGGCGCCCAGTCGGGCGGGATGCGCTTGGCGGCCAGCGGCGTCCACTTGCGCTGGGTCTTGTTGACGAAGTTGAAATTGAAGGTGTGCGGCTCGCCCGTCTTGCGGTGGCGGAGGGTGGTCTGGGTCTCGCGCGGGTCATGGTCGCTGTCGTGCCAGAAGAAGACGATCCCGCCGCCGAGCTCGGCCTGCAGGCGGCGGGCGGTGGCGAGCTTGGCCCGGAGGAAGCGACGCGGGAAGAACCCGCAGGGTTGCTGGCCGAAACAGATGATGGGGGAAGGCATCAGAAAACCTGATTCTCCGCGGATAGCACGGATAGGCGCGGATGACTGAGCAGACAAAGCCTCATGGATCCTCAGCCGTTTTTATCCGCGCTCATCGGCGCAATCTGCGGGGAAATGGCTTGGAAGAGAATGCTGAAGAGCACGCAGGCGGTGCAGCCGATGGGATTGAGCCAGAGGTAGCCGATCTCGTAGGCAGGCCAGATCTTCCCGGCGAAGTAGATGCCGAAGATGGCAAGCTGCGCGGTGACCATGCCCCAGAAGGCGGCGGAGCCGCGCACCCACTTGACGAAGAAGGCGACGAGGAAGACGCCGAGCAGCGCGGGGTAGAAGATGGAGGCGACGATGTTGAGGCTCTCGATGAGGTCCTCCTGGAAGCTGACGAAGAGGGCGAAACCGATGGCGAAGAGGCCCCAGAGGGCCGTGAACCACTTCGCGTTGCGCACATTCCGGGGCTCGTCATGCACGGCCAGCGGGCGGAAGTGGCGCCAGAGGTCGATGGTCGTCGTGGTGCCGAGGGCGTTGAGCTCGCCGGCCTTGGAGGAAAGGGCCGAGGCGAACATGACAGCGATGAGCAGACCGATGACGCCGTGCGGGAGCTGGGTGAGGATGAAGGTGATGAAGACGTAATCGGAGTCCTTCGTGCGCTTGGCGGAGGGGTCGGCGGCCTGGAGGGCGGCGCGGGCCTCGTTGCGGGCGGCGACGGTGGCGCGTTGGGCGGCGGTGAGCTCGGCGCGGGCGGCGGATTCGGCGGTGGCGTCGCCGCCCTCCTGCGCCGCGGCCCAGGCGCGGATCTTCGCCTGTTGGGCGGCGTGGAGCGCGGCGTGTTTTTCCTCAAGGGCGCGGAAGCGGGCCCCGTCGGGGCCGGCGACCTGGCGCTGCCATTGGGTCTGGTTGAAGACGGCCGGCGTGCCGGGCTGGAACTGGTAGAAGACGAAGAGCAGCGCGCCGAGCATGACGATGAAGAACTGCATCGGAATCTTCAGCAGGGCGTTGAACATGAGCCCGAGCCGGCCCTCGCGCACGCTGGCGCCGCCGAGGTAGCGCTGCACCTGCGACTGGTCGGTGCCGAAATAGGAGAGCGACAGGAAAAAGCCGCCGAGCAGCCCGCTCCAGAGCGTGTAGCGGAGCTTCAGGTCGGGCGTGTAGTTGACGGCGTCGAGCTTGCCCATGGCACTGGCGATCGGCAGCGCGTCGGCGGGGAGCCTGGCGAGGAGGACGACGAAGGCCGTGACCATGCCGCCGAAGATGACGGCCATCTGGAGCTTCTGGGTGAGGTTCACCGCGGCGCTGCCGCCCGTGACGGTGTAGACGATGGCGACGAGGCCGGTGAAGACGATGGTGAGGTCGAGGCGCCAGCCGAGCACGGTGGCAAGGATGATGGCGGGGGCGTAGATCGTGATGCCGGCCTGGATGCCGCGCTGCAGCAGGAAGAGCCCGGCGCCGAGGAGGCGGGTCTTCTGGTCGAAGCGCTGGCCGAGATACTCGTAGGCGGTGTAGACGCCGAGCTTGCGGTAGATGGGCAGGAAGACGGCGCAGACGAGGATGAGCGCGAGCGGCAGGCCGAAATAATTTTGGATGAAGGCGATGCCGTTCTCGTAGGCCTGGCCGGGCAGGGAGAGATAGGTGATGGTGCTGGCCTGCGTGGCGGCGACGGACAGGCCGATGGTGAACCAGCCGGTGGTGCGTCCGCCCTTCAGGTAGGTGTCGAGCTTGTCGGTATGGCGCGTGCGCCAGGTGCCGTAGGCCGCGATGCCGAGGATGGCGCCGAGCAGGACAATCCAGTCGAGGGCGTTCATGCGAAGGCGCGCGAGAACACGGTCAGCGCGATCACGACCCCGACAAAGACGGCGAACACGAAGAGGTAGACGCCGCGCCAGGAACGGAAACCGGGCAGGCCGGGCGGGTCCTCGTGGTCAGGGGGGGGGTCAGGAGCAGAAGGCATGAGGTGGGCGCGGGATTTCTTTTACCACGGATCACACGGATGAAATCGGATGCCGCGGATTTTCAATCCGTGCCGATCCGTGGAATCCGTGGTCAAAAAAACCGTATCGAACCGAGACTTCATTTGCCGAGCGAGACGAGGTTGGCGAAAAGGCGCCACGCGCCGGGCACGCCGGCGGGAAGCTGGCGGAAGAAGGCGAGGCTGGTGTAGACGTAGTGGCCCTTGCCGTGCTTGGCGACGAGCAGTGCGCCGTGGAGCGGGGCCTCGCCGGGGTCACTGCCGGCGAGGATGGGCGTGTAGGCGGCGTCCCACTTGCTCGGGAAATACGCGCCGCGCTCCTGCACCCAGCCCTCGAAGTCGGCGGGTGTGATTCTGTTCGGCACGTTGAGCACGGGATGGTCGGGCGCGAGAAAAGTGAACGGCGCGGTCTCGTCGGTGATGCGCTGCTGCGGGGCCGGGCCCGCGAGCGAGAGCGCGTAGGGGCCGAGCTGCTCGGCGAGCAGGCCGTTGGGGCGGTTGTATTGCGCGACGACGGTGCCGCCCTGCTCGACCCACGCGAAGAGGCCGGGGAGGTTGTCCTTCAGGTCGGCGCGCTCGTTGAAGGCGCGGACGCCGATGACGACGACGTCGAGGCCGGCGAGTTTTTCGGGCGCGAGGTCGGCGCCGGTGAGCACGCGCACGGCGTAGCCCATCTGCCGGAGGGTCTCGGCGGAGCTGTCGCCCGCGCCGGGCAGATAGCCGACGGTCTTCCCCTTGATGGCGACATCGGTGGAGAGCAGCCGCGCGCGGGCCGGCGGCTGGAGGAGCTGGGGCGGGAGATGGTCGTAGCGCAGCTCGATGCGCTGGTGCGAGTAGCGGCGACCGCCGACCTCGGCGAAGGCGTTGAGCCCGCCAGTGCCGCCGGTGGAGGGAGATGTCACCGTGAAAGTGAAAGTGGCTTTGTCGCCGGCCTGGGGGAGGCTGAACGACCGGGAGACGGGCGTGACGCTCCAGCCCGTGGGTGTATCTAGCTGCAGGGTGCCGGTGGTATTGGCGCGCGCCGTGGTCATTTCCACCGTCACCGGGCTGGTTTTGCCGGGGGCCACGAGCATGACGCCGGCATCCATCCGGATTGAGACGGGGGCAATGACATCGAGACGACGCTCGATGCTCTCCTGCCGGTGGCGGGGTTCGTGTTCCACCCCGATGGTCCGGCCGTGGATGAGCAACTCCTCCCGCCGCGCCAAGGGCGGTGGATTCTCAGGAGTTCCGATCAGCTTGGAATCCGTGACCCGGGCGATGCCGGTGGTGCTTTCCTCCCTCAGCCAGTAGGGTTGCGAGAGCGGCAGGCCGGTGGTGTCGATTTCAGCCACGTCCACCCTGGGTTCGCCTTTCCGGATTGGGGCCCCCGGTGTCGTCACGCCGACATTGGTGGATGCGGTGATGGTGGTCGTCACCCTGAGCTTCTCTCCGGGGACAACCTCGGCCCGATCGAGCTCGCCGGACACCTGCAATCCGATGCAAGCGGCAATGATTCGGTCGAGCTGCTTGCGTCTGTCGCCGACCAGCGGATCGGGCGGCAAGGCGGTGAGTCGGGCGTGGATTTCCAGCAACGCCGGCACCGATGACGACGGCGTGTCCTGGTCGAATTTCGCTATGGCCTCGTTGGTGAGTCTCTGGATTGCGTCGCCGCCGGGGAGACGGGCCCAGGTGGTGTCGATGCCGTCGAAGGGGTCGGTGGTCACGGGGTCGCCGCCCATGAGGAGGAAATTCTGCTCGTTAGGGCCGGTGCGGGCGCGGTTGATGAAGCCGGCGAGGCCCTGCGTGGCGTGCATGGCGCGGGAGCGCGCGGCGATCTTGCCGAACTCCTCGCCCGTGGCGGCGTCGGTGCCGGAGATGTCGAGCTTGGTCACGGGGCCGTCGAGCGGGAGCGGGCCGGGGTTGGAGCCGAAGCGGAAGGTGTTCCAGAAGATGCGGCGCGGTTGCCAGGGGGCGAGGCCCTCCTTGAGCTGCTCGGGGTAGGCATTGGGGTCGCCGGCGAGCCTGAAGGCCTCGACGGCGAGGATGGCCGAGGCGGTGTGGTGGCCGTGGCCGCCGCTGCCGGGCGGGATGGGAAAGCGCGTGATAACGACGTCCGGCCGGAACTGGCGGTAGATGCGCACGACGTCGCCGAGCACCTGTTCGCGGTCCCAGAATTTCAGGGTCTCCTCGGGGGTCTTGGAGTAGCCGAAGTCGATGGCGCGCGTGAAGAACTGGCGGCCGCCGTCGATCTTGCGCGCGGCGATCAGCTCCTGCGTGCGGAGGACGCCGAGTTTCTCGTCGAAATCGGGGCCGAGCTCGTTCTGGCCGCCGTCGCCGCGGGTGAGCGAGAGGTAGGCGGTGCGGTAGCCGCGGCCGCGCGAGAACCAGGTGATGAGCTCGGTGTTCTCGTCGTCGGGATGTGCGCCGATGTGGAGGACGGTGCCGGTGGTGGCGAAGGCGCGGAGCTGCTGGAGGATCTCGGCGGGGGGCATGGGCTCGGTCGCGGCCAGCGGCAGGGCCAGGAGCAGGGCGGGGCAAAGTCGGCGCTTCATCATGAAGGGAGCGGAAAAAGACCGGCGCGCCCCGGAAAAGTGCACGGGGCGCGCCGGAAATTCATCACAGCCGATGTTATTTGAGACTGCGGATGAGGGCGTCGTTCAGGCGGAGGTATTCCTCCTTGAGCTCGCCGTCGCGCTTGGCGGCCGCCTCCTTGGATTTCTGCGCCGCGGCGAGGGCGCCGGCCTTGTCGCCCTTCTTGGCGAGGATCAGCCCCTGGCGGTAGGTGAGCCAGAAGGCGTCGGGCTGGGCGGCGGCGGCCTTGTTGATCCACTCGGCGGCCTTCTCGAGGTCGAGGCCGTTGTCGTAATAGAACATGGCTGCGGGGAAATAGGGCTTCTTGTCGGAATCCGACGCCATCACGGCCTCGATCTGCGGCACCAGCGTGGCGACGGTGTCGACCTCGACCTTGATCGGGACGCGGACCTTCTCCCAGAACATGCTGAGGACGGCCGAGGTGTCGCGGAGTTCATTGAAGCTGAAGGCGAAGCTCTCGATGGCATAGGGAAACTTGACCGGCTGCGCCTTGAACCGCGCGGTGTCGTTCTTCGGGTCGTAGGCGTAGGAACCCCACTGGGCCTTGTCCTTCACCGCCTGCACGATGACGGTCCACTCCTTCTTGCCGGGGATCGTGAAGATCTCGTAGGTGCCGGCGGGCACGGCGGCGCCGTTGAGCTTCACGGGGGCGCTGAAGGTGATGCGGGTGGCGTTGTTGGCGCCGGTGCGCCAGACCTTGTCATAGGGGACGAGGCCGCCGAAGGCCTTGCGGCCCTTCAGGCTGGGCCGGTTGTAGACGACCTCGATGTCGGTGATGCCGACCCGCTGCTTGAGCGTGGCGGTGGGGCTGGCGGACGGGAACTCGAGCTTGGGTGGGGTCTGGGCGAACAGGCCGGCGGCGAGGGCCGACCCGGCGATCAATGCGAGCGCGGGGCGAAGCATGCGGGGGGTCATAAGGGGTGTAAGAGAAGCCAAACTCGCCCTCGATTCCAACCAAAACAGCCGAACCGCTCCTCCCCCGCGGCCAACAACCCCGGGTGACGTCCGCCGGCCCGCAGCTGGGCTGGTCCGGACGGACTAGGCGGCGGCCTTTGCCTCCGCCTTCCTCACCAATTCGTCGACGACGACGGCGGTGGTGACGTCGCAGCCGACGTTCGTGGCGGTGCGGCACATGTCGAGGATGCGGTCGGTCCCGAGGATGATGCCGATGCCCTCGGGCGGGATGCCGAAGGTGATGAGCAGGCCGGCGATGAGCGGCAGCGAGCCGCCGGGGATGCCGGCGACGGCCACGGCGCTGAGCACGGAGAGCAGGAGCAGGGTGATCTGCTGGCCCACGGTCAGGTCGATGCCGAAGACCTGAGCGATGAAGAGCACGACGCAGCCTTCGTAGAGGGCGGTGCCGCTCATGTTCATCGTCGTGCCGAGCGGGAGCACAAAGCCGGCGGTGCTGGGCGAGAGCTTGAGCTTGTTGGTGGCGTTCTCGAGGGCGGCGGGCAGCGTGGCGTTGCTCGAGCTGGTCGAGAAGGCGGTCACGAGCACATCCTTGATGGCCGCGAAATACTCGGCGGGCTTCCATTTCGTCCAGAGCTTGAGCCAAAGGCTCATCGTGCCGAAGAGGTGCAGGGCCATGACGCCCGCGCAACCCAGCACGAAGACCCCGAGCGCCACGATGATGTCGAGACCGGACTTGACGACGACGCTGTAGATCAGGCAGGGCACCGCATAGGGCGCGAGGCGAAGCGCGAGGTGCACGATGCCGGTCATGAGCTCGGTGACCATGTGCAGCGAATCCTGCAATTTTTTCCGCTTCTCCTCGGCCATCATCGTGCCGACGACGCCGACCAGGATGGCGAACAGGATGAGCGGCAGCACATCCCCGATGCGCGCGGTGCTCTGGCCCACGACGGCGGCAAAGAGATTGGCGGGCATGAACATCTCGACGATCACGTTGAAAGTAAGTCCGCTCTGGCCGGCCTGCGTCTGCACATGCTTCTGGGCGGCGCCGCCGAATTCCGCCATCAGACGATCCTTTGTCGCGGCGTCGATGTGGTCGCCGGGCTGGAGCACGTTCATCATGATCAGGCCGAGCCCGACGCCGATGGCCATGTTGAGGAAGAAAAAGAAGAAGGTCTTGCCGGCGAGCGGGCCGAGCTTGTCGGGCCGCCCGAGCTGGACGACGCCCGTGGCCAGCGAGGCAAAGACCAACGGGATGATGACGAAGAAGAGCAGGCGCAGGAAGATCTTGCCGAAGGGATCGAGGGCGACCGTGGAGACACCGCGCATCAGCTCCAGGGCGGTCGCGGACGACTTGATGCCGACGGAAGTGAGCAACGATTGCAGTCCCTCGGGGATCGGGATCTTGGGGCCGAGGAAGAGCGTGATGACGCCGGCCATGACGCCGACGACGAGGCCCTTCAGGATGCGGTTGGCGAGGTTGGGGTCGGAGGAACCGGCCATGGGGTGCGGGGTGGGCGCGGACGTTACGCGGCGCCGGCGTGATGTCGAACGCGAACTGTGCGAGCCGGTTGCGCAGCCCGGCGCTATTTCGCTGGCCGGGCCATGGGCGCAATCTACCCTGCCGCCGGCCGCGCCCCCATGCCCGAATTCCTCAAATTCTCCCTCGAGATCGTCATCATTGTCGTGCTGGTGCTCGCCAACGGGTTTTTCGTCGCCGCCGAATTCTCCATCGTCAAGGTGCGCGCCAGCCAGCTGCGGCCGCTGGCGAAGAAAGGCAAGGCCGGCTGGCGGCTTCGCACGGCCCTGTGGGCCACTCAACACCTCGATGCCGCGCTGTCGGCCACGCAGCTCGGCATCACCCTCTCCTCCCTAGGCCTGGGCTGGGTCGGCGAACCCTTTCTCGCCCATCGGCTCACTCCCCTGCTGGAGGACTGGGGCATCACCGAGCCCCGGGCCGTCTCCTCCATCTCTTTCGCCGTGGCTTTCGGCATCATCACCTTTTTGCACATTGTCTTTGGCGAGCTGGCGCCCAAGTCCCTCGCCATCCAGCGGCCCAAGGGCGTCTCGCTGTGGACCGCCGGGCCGCTGATGTTCTTCTATTATCTGTTCCTGCCGGCCATCTGGGCGCTCAACGGCACCGCCAACCAGTTCCTCCGCTGGGCCGGCCTCGGGCCCGCCGCCGAGGGCGAGCACGCCTTCAGCGCGGAGGAGCTGGAGTATGTCTTCAGCCACGCCCGCCACCCCCACCCCGGCGATGCGCTCATCAACAAGCTCATGGTGCAGTCGCTGCGCGCGCGCGCGACCACCGCCGAGAAGATCATGCGGCCCCGCGACCAGGTCATCGCCATGTGGCTCGACAAGCCGCTGGCCGAGAACCTGCGCACCGCGCAGATCAGCGGCCACAGCCGTTTCCCGGTCTGCGACGGCTCGCTCGACCAGGTGAAGGGCCTGCTGCTCGTGCGCGAATGGCTCTGGCAGATCTCGCTGCTGGGCGCCGACACGCCCTTCGCCCCGCTTGTCCGGCCCGTCGTGAAGTTCGAGCTGGGCACGCCGCTGCACACCATGATCGAGGAATTCCGCAACTCCCGCAGCCACCTCGCCGTGGTGCTCGACCGGGAGGGAAAGCTCGCGGGTGTCATCACCTTCGAAGACGTGCTGGAGGAGATCGTCGGCGACATCCGCGATGAGTTCGACATCGAGCGCGGCCCCGTCTTCGCGCGCAACGCCCATTCGATCCTCGTCAGCGGCGGCCTGACCATGCGCGAGCTGCAGGCCGAGACCGGCTGGCCGGTGGAATGGACCCCGGGCGAAACGGTCGCGCTATGGACACAACGACATTTCGGCCACCTGCCCAAGCGTGACGACAAGCTTACGATTGGTGAATACCGCGTGACCGTGGTCGAAGCCAGCGCGGAGCGCATCCGGCGTGTCAAAATCGAGCGGCTCGGCGAGCATGGCGGCACCGCCCCGCCGATGTGACGGGCCTCACTCCTGCTGCGGCGGCTTGAAGGTGACCATCTGGGTCGTGCGATAACGCGCGGGTTGGCCGGAAAACACGGCCGGCTGGAAGCGCCACATCCGCACCGCGAGCATCGCGGCCTCGTTGAACAGGTTTTCCGGCACACCGCCGGCGCCGAGGATCCGCGCCACGCGGCCGTCCTCGCCCACCTCCAGCTGGACAAACACGATGCCGGCGATGCCCTGGTCGCGCAACGCGGGTGCATAGTGCGGCGCCACCATCCGGGCCACCTGGGGTTCCTTGACCTCGAAACCGCCTTCGCCGCGCTGCGTGGCGTCCAGCTCCAACACGCCCGTGAGCGGCAGGAATTCCGGCGACAGCGCGAGCTGCGCGGCCAGCGAGTCGGCGAGATGCTCGGCCGCGAGATTCAGTGCCGCGCGCAGGGCAGTGCGCACCTGCCGTTCCTCGCCGAGCAATTGGACCGCCGTCAATCCCGGCAACGCTGGATGCCCGGGCACGACGGTGGCCGTGCGGGTCCAGACGACCTGGTGCCGCGCGTTGAGCAAATCCAGCGAAACGCGCACGGCCGGATAAAACAGCGGGCTGCGCTTCGCCTTCAGCGTGTCCGGGCCACCGACCAGCGCAGCCGGCTGGCCGTTGTTCAGCACCAGCGGCACCAATTCGTCGCCCGACCGGCCCACCGTGATCCCCTGCCGCGGCGCGAACCCATGATCGTGCACCGCCAGATAAAGCCCGTAGCCGGTCCCCGCGGCCGCCGGCGCGATGAGCTCCCGCCGCGCCAGGACCTCAAGGAAGAGGTTCGCGGCCTCGGGGCCGAGCGCGAAACCGCGCTTGGTCAGCACGGTGCGGACATCGGCGGCGAAGTCCTTGGACGCCGCACCCGCCAGTTCCGGCGGCATGTCCTTCTGCGGGATGCGGATGGCCGCCCCTTCGACCATCACGCGCAATTCCCCGAAGACATCATAGACAGTGCTGGTGACCGGAAGCGGTGCCGCCGTCAGCGCGCTGGCGGGACCCAGCAGCAGCAGGGCGCAGGTGGTGAGAAATCGCACGCCTCCAGCATCGCACCCGTGTCGCGCGGGGCAAGTTCTCTCTGGCTGCCGGAGCGTTGACGCAGGGCGGATGGCCGCCGATCATCCACCCCGTGTGGATCGCCGCCATCCTTCTGGTTTTCTGGCTGGCCGCGGCTACGCTGGTGATGCGTGGGAATCGCCGCATGCGGCGACTCGCGACGCTCCCCCATCCCGCGCCGCCACGCTGGCCCAAGGTCAGCATCGTCTTCGCCGCGCGCAACGAGGCCGCCACCCTCGGCGCCGCCGTGCCGACGATGTGCGCGCTGGATTACCCCGATTACGAGGTTATCGCCGTGAACGACCGTTCGGAGGACGACACCGGCGCCGTGCTCGACCGCCTGGCCGCGACCCATCCGCGACTACGCGTGCATCATGTGCACGCTCTGCCTCCGGGCTGGATCGGCAAGAACCACGCCCTGCACCATGGTGCGGCGCAGGCCGCGGGCGAGTTTATCCTCTTTACCGATGCCGACATCCATTTCGAAAGCGGGGCGCTGCGCCGGGCGGTGGCTTGTGCCGTGGCGGAGCACAAGGACCTGCTCGCCGCCGTGCCCGCGCTCCACGAACACGGCTGGCTGCTCGGGGTCTGCGTGAACGCGTTCAGCTTCTCCTTCACCATCGGGATCCAGCCCTGGAAAATTCCTGATCCGGAGTCGGCGGCATTTGGCAGCGTCGGGGCCTTCGGCCTGGTGCGCGCCGCGAAATACCACGAACTGGGCGGGCACGAGCCGATCCGGCTGCGGCCCGACGACGACGTGAAGCTGGGCAAGCATTTCAAGAAACATGGCGCGCGCTGCGAACTGCTGCTTGGCGCGGGAGCATTGTCCGTCGAATGGTATGAGTCTGTCGGTGCGATGGTGCACGGCTTGACCAAGAATTCCTACGCCGGCGCCGACTACCGCTGGTGGGTGCCGCCGCTGGGAGCCGCGGCGCAGGCCGGGCTTTTTCTCTGGCCGTGGGTGGCGCTGTTCGTGGTGAGCGGGCCGGCGTGGTGGTGCTATCCCGGCTGCGTGGCGCTGATGATCGCGGCCGGAGTGGACCAGACGCGTTTTGCCGGCGGCCATTGGACGCACGGGCTGCTGCTGCCGGTGGGCGTGGCTGTTTTCAGCTACATCTTGCTGCGCTCGATGGTCGTGACCCATTGGACCGGCGGCATCCGTTGGCGCGGCACGCACTACCCGCTGGCGCAGCTGAAGGCCAACGTGGTGTGAGTTTCAGCCGAGCAGGTTGCGGAGGGCGGCGAGGTATTTCTCCCGCGTGCGGGTGATGACCTCGTCGGGCAGCCGTGGCGCCGGTGGCTGCTGGTTCCAATTCAAGGCCAGCAGATGGTCGCGGACAAATTGCTTGTCGTAGCTCGGCGGCGAGATGCCCGTGCGGTATTCGCCGGCCGGCCAGTAGCGCGAAGAATCGGGTGTGAGCACTTCGTCGATGAGGAAGAGATTGCCCGCCGCGTCGGTGCCGAACTCGAACTTCGTGTCGGCCAAAATCATGCCGGCCCGGCGGGCGCGCTCGTGGCCGAATCGGTAGAGCTCCAGGCTCGTCGTTTTCACCCGGACATAGGGTTTCTCGCCGATGATGGCCGCTCCCTGCGTGTCATTGATGGCCTCGTCGTGCCGGCCCTTGGGGGCTTTGGTCGTGGGCGTGAAGATGGGCGTGGGCAGTTTTTCCGCCTGCCGCAGTCCGGTGGGCAGCCTGAGGCCGCACACCTCGCCGGATTTCTGGTAGCTGCTCCAGCCGCTGCCGATGAGGTAGCCGCGCGCGACACACTCGATGGCCAGCGGCTGGAGCTTGCGCACGACCATGCTGCGCAGTTGCAGGTCGCGGCTGGTGATTCCCCACCGGGCAAATTCGCCCGCCTGATCCGGGAGAAGATGGTTGGGCACAATGCCCTGTGTCTGTGCAAACCACCAGAGGCTCATCTGCGTGAGGATGGCGCCCTTCCCCGGGATGCCCTGCGGCAGGATCACATCGAAGGCCGAAAGCCGGTCCGTGGCCACGAGCAGCAGGGCGTCGCCGAGGTCGAAGATCTCGCGCACCTTGCCCGAGGCGACCCGGGGAAACGGCACGCCTTCGATCGTGGTGACGGCGGCGGTGGGAAGCGCGGCGGCGATTTCGGCAAAATTCATCGGCCCGAGCAAAGCATCGGGGGCGGTCCGTCCAAGAAAGAAACGGCGCGAGTCCGTCATTGCCCGCGGCGCGGCCGGCCGCCAAGTTGCGCGCGGTGAAATCCCATTGCCTTGCCGCCGCCTGTCTTTTCCTCGCCCTCGCCGGGCGTGTGCTCGCCGCCGGGGCGGCGACGGTCGAGGAGCTGCGGGGGCGCATCGACGCCTTCGTCGGCCAGGAAAAATTCGGCGGCGCAATCTGGAGCATCGAGGTGGTCTCGCTCGACACGGACCGCACGCTCTATCAGCACCACCCGCGCCGGCGGATGAGCCCGGCGTCGAATTCCAAACTCTACGCCGGGGCGCTGGCCCTCGACATCCTCGGGGGGGCCTACCGCATCCGCACGCCGCTCCTCGGCACCGGCCCGGTCGATACCACGGGCGTGCTGGCCGGCGACCTCGTGGTGGCGGGCCGCGGCGCGCCCGACTGGAATCCGCGTGACGCAAAAAAGGACTTTTGGACGGCGTTCGAGCCCTTTGTCGCCGAGCTGAAGCGGGCCGGAGTGAAACACATCCGCGGCGACATCGTGGCCGACGCCACCTGGCTGCGGGGGCCGCCGCACGGCGCCAGTTGGACCGTGGACGACATGGCCGATTACTACGGCGCCGAGATTTCCGCCGTCACGCTCGAGGAAAACTACGTGGACCTGCGCGTGACACCCGGGGCCAAGCCGGGCGATCCGGTCAAGGTGGATGTCCTGCAACCGTTGAGCGGCTTGGAATTCCGCAACGAACTCACGACGGTTTCCGCCGCCGACCACCAGAAGCTCGGTGAGCGCCGGGGGATGCGCGTGCTGCGCTTGCCCGGCGAGACGCTGGTGCGCCTGCAGGGCGCCGTGGCCGCGGGCGGCAAGGTGATCGAGGGCGAGGCCACGGTGCCGCGGCCAGCGCGGTGGTTCGCCGTCGCGTTGCGCGAGGCCCTGCTCAAGGCCGGCATCGCGGTCGACGGCCGGGCGCGCAGCCTGCGTTGGCCGGAGGCGCCGGCCCTGGCGACCGTGGAAATCGGCGCTATCGTCTCCGCGCCGCTGCGCGACTTGGTGCGCGGCTTCATGGTGCCCTCGCAGAACCTCGAGACGGACCTGATCTTTGCGCACACGGGCGAGATGCGCCGGCCGCCGGGCACGCCCGAGTGGGTGCGGAGCGACGAGCTCGCGGTGGACCTGCTCGATGCGTTCACGCAGAAACTCGGCATCCCGCGCGACGAGGTGCTCTTCGACGAGGGCTCCGGCCTCTCGCGCAACAACCTCACCACGGCCGCGGCCACCGTGGCGCTGCTCAAGCATATGGCGACGCACCGCGAGGCGGAGGCCTTTCTGGCCTCGCTGCCGGTCGCCGGCGTGGATGGCACGCTGGCCAGGCGCATGAAGGGCACCGCCGCCGAGAAGAATGTGCGCGCCAAGACCGGCGGCCTGCGCTGGGCCGCGACCCTCTCGGGGCATGTGACGACGGCGGCGGGCGAGCGGCTGGTCTTCAGCCTGATGCTGAACCGCCATCGCGGCACGACCGAACGGCCCGCGCGAGCGGAAATCGACGAGATCGCGGTGATGCTCGCGGAGTTCGCCGGCAAGCCATGAAACGCCGCCTGCTCGTCCTGCTTGTCCTGCTCGCGCCGTGGATCCGCGGCGTCGAGGCCATCGAGGTCGGGGAGATCTCCCGGCTCACCCTGCTCGGCCCCGTCAACGGCTGGTGGGCCAAGGTGCGCCTCGATTCGCCGGATCTCGAGCCGGTCGTGACCAGGCAGCTCACCCGGGCCGAGCGCAAGAACCCGGAAGGCACGGAGGCACATCTTCAACCCGTGGACGAATGGGCGCGCTCCGTCGGCGCGGTGCTGGCCGTGAACGCCAACTATTTCTCGAAGAGCCTGCGGCCTCCGCAGGAAGGGGAGCCCAAGGGCTATCAGCCCGGCCAGCCGGTCGATCTCACCGGCCTGAGCCTGAGCGACGGCCGGCTCGTCTCCGCGCCGCGCACGAGCGCGGGCCGCGGCGACCCGGCGCTGCTGATCGAGCGCGACGGCCGGGCCCGCATCGGCTACTTCACGCGTGGCGACCTGAAATCCGCGCGCTGGGGCGTGGCCGGCATCGGGGCCGCGGAGAAACAACCGGGCACGCTGCTGGTGACGGATGGAAAGAACACCGGCGAGACCGCGCGGGTGCAGCCAAGCAACAAGAACCCGCGCACCGCCGCGGGTGTCACCGCCGACGGCCGCACACTCATCCTCCTTGTCGTCGACGGCCGCCAGCCGACCCACAGCGTGGGCCTCACCCTGCCCGAGCTGGCCGACCTGATGATCGAGCTCGGCGCCGATGACGCCGTGAACCTCGACGGCGGCGGCTCGTCGTCGTTCTACTTCGTCAAAAGCGACGGCACCGTCATCACCAACCGCCCGAGCGACGGCCGCTGGCGGCCCGTCGGCAACCACCTGGGATTCGTGCGACGGGCCGCGGGCCGCAATTGACGCCGCGATGAGCAGCCCGGCGCAACGGCTGGTCTCCCTCGACGCGTTTCGCGGCGCGACCATCGCGGCCATGCTGCTGGTCAACAATCCGGGCTCGTGGAAGGACGTCCATGCTCCGCTGCTGCACGCCGCCTGGCATGGTTGGACGCCGACCGACTGGATCTTCCCCTTCTTCCTCTGGATCGTCGGCGTGTCGCTGACGTTTTCCTTCGCGCGGCGGGTGGAGGAAGGCGCGGACCGGGGCAAACTGTTCGTCCATGTGCTGCGGCGCTCGGCCATCATCTTCGCGCTCGGGCTGCTGCTGGCGACGTTCCCTTTCGGCCTGCTCGGCGCGACCTTTGACCTCGCCACCGTGCGCATCCCCGGCGTGCTGCAACGCATCGCCGTGTGCTATCTCGCGGCGAGCGCCGTCTTCCTGCGCACGACGTGGCGCGGACAGGCCGCGTGGGCGGCGGGCCTGTTGCTCGGCTATTGGGCGCTGCTGCTGCTCGTGCCCGTGCCCGGCTACGGCGCGGGCGTGCTCGAGCCGCAGGGCAACCTCGCGTGGTGGATCGACTCGCACCTGCTCGCCGGCCACACATGGCGCGGCGCGCCGGCGCCGGGATTCGACCCCGAGGGCCTCCTCTCCACGCTCCCCGCCATCGCGACCACGCTGCTCGGCGTGCTCACGGGCCACTTGCTGCGCGGCCCGGAAACGACGGAAAAGAAGACGATCCGGCTTATCGGCGGCGGGGTGGCGTTGTTGGCCGTGGGCACGCTGTGGGGGCTGGTGTTTCCCATCAACAAAAACCTCTGGACGAGCTCTTACACGGTCTTCATGGCCGGATGGTCGATGGTGTGGCTGGGGGGCTTCTACTGGTTGATCGATGTGAAGGGATGGCGGCGCTGGGCGACGCCGTTCGTCATCTATGGCATGAACGCCATCGTGCTCTTCGTGCTCGCCGGCCTAGTCGGGCGGCTGCTCACCCTCGTCAAGTGGACCGGCGCGGACGACAAGGCCGTGACGCTGAAAGGCTGGCTGTATCAGGCGCTGTTCACGCCGTATCTGTCGCCGGTCAACGCCTCGCTCGCCTTCGCGTTGTCGTTTGTCGCCGGGTTCTTCGTCCTCGGCTGGGTGATGTGGCGGAAAAAGTGGTTCGTGAAGATCTGAACGGGCTCAGAAAGCCGTCGATTGCGCAAAGTCCGCGGGGGCGTGGCGGCGGAAGGCCTCGATGGCTTCGTATTCGGCGAGGCCGAGGGCGTTGTAGGCCTGGGCGAGGCGGCGGCTGCGGTCCTCCGTGCGTTGCCAGAACTCGCGGCGGTCTTCGCCGAGGAAGAGCGCCTGATCCTTCTGCGTCTCATGCCGGAAGATGGCGCGGCGGCGGCGCAGCACTTCCTGCGGGCTGAGCGGCACGGCCAGGTCGATCTCATCCAGCGGCCACTCGGCCCACGCACCGCGATAGAGCCAGAGCTCGGCCTCGGCCGCCCAGCTGGCCTTGGCGTCGAGGGCCTGCTTGAGGGCATCGCGGAGGATGTGCAGGCAGAGACGGTGGGTGCCGTGGGGATCGTCAAGATCGCCGGCCGCATAGATGAGGTGCGGTTTAAGCCGGCCCAACAGGGCCGCGAGGGCGGCCACATCGGCCTCGCCGTAGCGGCGGCTGCGCGGCGCGGCGTTGTAGAAGGGCAGGTCGAGGAAATGCAGCCGCGACTCGCCGACCCCGCAGACGCGGGCGGCCGCCGTGGCCTCGTGGCGGCGGATGAGGCCCTTCCACATGAGCGTCTCCGTGGCGCCGGCGGTGCCGTTTTTGCCCAGCTCGGCGCAGAGCGCGTCGAGCCGCGGGCGCTGGGACTTGTCCGCCAGTCCGCTGTCGCGCGTGAACGCGAGCTGCCGCCACAGCGCCTCGTCGGACACGGCGCCGGCGCCGGAGACCTCGTAGGCGATGTGGACCTCGTGCCCTTGGTCGACGAGGCGGCAGAGGGTGCCGCCCATGGAGATGACATCGTCGTCGGGATGCGGGGAAAGGACGAGCACGCGCTTGGGGAAGATGTTTGCCGCCGCGGAGCGGAGCGGGCGCACGGGGGCGTCGCCCGGCCGGGACTTGGCGGGATCGCGGCCACCGGGCCAGCCCGTGATCGTATGCTGCATCTGGTAGAACCCGACCAGATTGGCTTCGTAGGCTGAGCCGTGGGCGCGCAGCAGATCCTGCAGTCCGGCATCGTTGTAGTCGTCGTCGGTAAGCTTGAGGATGGGCTTCTGGCGGAGCTGCGAAAGCCAGAGGATGGCGCGGCGGGTCATGCGCTCGTCCCACGCCAGACCTTGTTCGGCCAGCGGGCCGACGAGCCACGGAGTGCGGTTGCGCGTGAGTGCGCCCGCGGCGGCCGCATCGAGCACGAACACGGCGTCGGGATGCTCCTGCAGGAAGGAGGCCGTGATCCGCGGGGTGACCTCCCCCTCAACCGCCTCGCGCACGATCTCGGCCTTGTGCTGGCCCCAAGCCATGAGGATGAGGCGCCGGGCGTTGAGGATGGAGCGCACGCCCATCGTCAGGGCATGGCGCGGAGTGGCGCCCTCGCCGCCGAAGTCGCCCGCCGCATCGCGGCGGGTCAGCGGGTCGAGGGTGACCAGCCGCGTGAGCGAGTGCCGCGGGCTGCCCGGTTCGTTGAAGCCGATGTGGCCGGTGCGCCCGATGCCGAGTATCTGCAGGTCGATGCCGCCGGCGGCGCGGATGGCCTCCTCGTAGGCGGCGCAGTGCGCATCGACCTCGCCCTTGGCGACCGTGCCCGACGGCAGGTGGGTGCGCTTGGGGTCGATGTCCACATGATCGAAGAGGTGCGTGCGCATGAACCGCCGGTAGCTCTGCGGGTGTTCGGGCGGGAGCGGGTAATACTCGTCGAGATTGAAGGTGGTGACGTTGGCGAAGCTCAGCTTCTCCCCGCGGTGCAGACGCACGAGCTCGGCGTAGAGGGAGACCGGAGTGGACCCGGTGGCCAGGCCCAGCACGCAGGGGCGGCCCTCCTTGGCGCGGGTCCGGATGAGCGCGGCTATCTCCGCCGCCACGGCGCGCGAGGCGGCGAGGCTGCCGGGGAACACCGCCACTGGGCTGTGCTCGAAGTGGCTGCGCTCGATGAGGTGGTGGGCAAGCATGGGCGTGGGGACGCCGCCGATGATAAGGCTGGCTCTCCGGGCGACAAGTAGCAGAAATGACGATGTTTTTGACGAAAATGCCAGCCACCCCGACCACCGACCTGAAGGAACTGGTTTCGCGCCTGCCCCAGCCGATCCACCAACTGGTGGGCCGCGCGGCCACCAACCTGCTGCTGCCGGACAATATCGTGTGCTTCCAGCGGCAGCGCTTCGCCGACCTCAACAAACCCCGGCGCGGGCGGGCACTCCATCACCGGTATGTGCTGATCTGCGCCCTCCGCACCGGGGCGACGGTCTGCGTCGACGATCGCGACATCCCCCTGAGTCCCGGCGAAGGGCTGCTGGTCTTTCCGTTCCAGTTTCATCACTATGCCAAACCGCGGCGCGAGGAGCTGTCCTGGTTGTTCGTGACCTTCGAGCTCGCCGATTCCGAACCATTGGCGAACCTGCGCTACCGGCCCTTTGAGTTGACCCCGCCCCTGCGCGCGCTGGCCGCCGAGCTGGTCGCGGCCTACGAGACGGGGCGGGCGGCGGACCTGCCGGTGCTGCTGCTCGCCCTTTTCCTGGCCCGGCTACGCCGGATCAAACTGCCGGCGTCCGCCACGGCGGTCGCATCACCCGCCCCGGGCCTGTTGATCAGCGTCAACCAAGTCGCGCAGCGCAGCGCCCATCCGCCGACCATCCGCGAGGTCGCGCGCGCGCTGGGCATCAGCCCCAGCCATCTGCGCGCCAGGTTTCAGGCCTCGTGCGGCGTCAGCATCGGCCGGCACCTGCGGCGCCTGCGGCTCGAGCAGGCCTGCGGCCTGCTCCGGTTGGGGCCGCAACGCGTTTCGGAGATCGCCGAGCAATGCGGGTTCTCCTCGATCTACAGCTTCAGCCGCGCGTTTCGCATGGCCTACGGCGTCTCCCCCCTCGCCTACCGGCACAGCGGCCGGGCCGCGCCCAAAAGCCGGTGAGCCCCGGGGGCATGTCCGCGCGTTGGCAGAAATGACGAAGTTTTTGACGAAAATGCCAGCCCCGGGGGCCGTTCCTCTCTGAGCAGCCCGGTCCGTCGCTTCGCCTCCGAGTAATTCTGCTTGGACGCGCCGGGGCGGGCGGTATTCTTTCCGCCACATTCCCCATCCCCCGCGTGCCTGGCACGACCTTGTCGGCATGCGTCAACCCACACACCGATGAGCTCTGAAAACCGCACCCTGTCCCCTCGTTCCGGTTCGCTGCGCACCGCATTGAACCTGCTGGCGGCCGCCGCCGCCCTCTTCGTCGCCCAGGCCGCTTTTGCGGCGGGCAAGATTTCCGGCAGCGTCAGCAGCAAGGGCACCGGCAACAACCTTCAGGGCGCCCTCGTGACCCTGCCCGCACTCAACCGCTCGGTGATCACCGACAGCTCCGGCCGCTACGTCTTCCACGACGTGCCGGCCGGCGAGACCGAGGTGGTCGTCTCCTACAGCGGCTTCACCGACGCCAAGCAGACGGTCACGGTTGCGGACGGTTCCAATGACCTGAGCTTCGAGATGGAGACCTCCGACGGCATCGTCATGGAGCCCTTTGTCGTCTCGACCGTTAAGGAGGGCCAGGCGCTTTCCATCACTGAGCAGCGCAATGCCTCCAACATCAAGACGGTGGTGGCTCTCGACGAATGGGGCGTGCTGCCGACCCAGAACGTCGGCGAACTCGCCGCCCGCCTGCCCGGCATCACCTTCACGACCGACGAGGACGACCTCGTCTTCAACATCAGCGTGCGCGGTCAGCCCGACAGCTACACCCGCCTCAACATCGACGGCATGTCCTCGACGGGCGTCTCCGGCATCGGCCGCACCGCCACCCTGCACTCCTTCTCCGCCTCGAACTATGAGCAGATCGAGATCATCGCCGGTCAGACGCCGGACAAGCGCGCCGACTCCCTCGGCGGCCAGCTCAACCTCAAGACCAAGTCGCCGCTCGCCCAGAAGGAAAAGCGCCGCTTCACCTACAACGTCAACGGCCGGTATCATCCTTCCTATGCTGAGCGCAACGCGCAGCTCGCCGACCATCCCCTTCACCCCGACGTCAGCGCTTCCTACACCGAGGTGTTCGACGTCTTCGGTGGCACCCGCAATCTGGGCATCTCTGTCAACGCCTCTTACCAGGAGGTGGTAAACCCCATCGACTATGACTTCCTGCAGTATGAGTTCACCAACAACCCGGTGGCGTTCTTCCATGATTACGACAAGCGCAGCGGCCTGAACCACCGTATCATCCACGCCTTCAGCGCGCGCGCTGATTACCGTTGGTCCGACAGCACCCAGATTTCGCTGCGCTTTCTCTACAACGCAGGTTACGAACCCTTCTACGACCGCGTCCGCGTCAACCCCTTCGGCACCCGCACCATCTTCAACGGCACGACCGGCCTCGTGCTGCCCGGTTATACCGCCAACCGCACCGAGATCCGCGAGGCCACCGGAACCCGGTTCGACGTCGAGACCTGGGGTTTCTCCTTCATCAGCAAGAACCCCACCGGCACGCTCGCCTTCGAGCACGACTGGGGCCGCCTCAAGGTCGACCACGGCTACCGCTGGAGCCACACCACCTGGTGGTCGGGTCATGGCAATGAAGGCCAGGCCGGCCAGTATATCAGCCGCTTGAACGCCCCGCTCGGTTTCATCCTCGACAATTCCAACCTCGACGGCCGCGTCTTCACCCAGACTTCGGGTCCTAGCGTCTATAATTTCGCCAACTACACGCCGATCGTGCTGACCGCGGCCAACACCACCACCCAACCGGTGCCCATCACCTCGCGCCAGTTCGTCAAGCGCGATACGGTCACCAAGACCAACGAGGTCAGCGGCACCGTCAACGCCACCTACGACTTCGACACGAGGGTTCCGCTGCAATTGAAGGCGGGCCTCGACACCGTCAACCGCCGCGTGAACAACTATCCCAACAGCCCCCGCCGCTGGTTCGGCGTCGTCGGCACCGTGCTCAACACCGACCTCATGCCGATCAGCGAGTTCGAGCGCCAGCACGGCGGCACCCGCCTGCCCGCCTTCAAACCCTCCGCCGTTTCCCGCACCCTGAACGATCCGACGCTGTGGTATGAGGACGTGAACTTCAACGCCACACAGCCCTATTCCTTCCGACGCATCATGGAAGAGGGTGTCGATGCCGGCTACGTGCAGCTTCAAACCAAGCTCTTCGGCCGGCTCAACGTGCTGGGTGGCGTCCGCCACGAGCGGGTGACCACGGAGACCTTCACTTACTTCCGCGCCCGTTCCACCCCCATCGCTACCCAGCCGGACCACTACCTGCGCGCCAGGATGGATCACCAGTCCCAGATCACCGACGGCAAATACTCGAAAAACTTCCCGAGCATCCACTTTGCCTACGACATCACGCCCAACCTCAAGGCCCGCGGCAGTTGGTCCACCAGCTATGGGCGGGCGACCCTCCAGCAGCTCGTGCCCTCGGTCACCATCAGCGACTCCGCCCAGACCGTCACCATCGGTAATCCCGCCATCAAGCCGCAGGAGGCCGAAAACATCGACCTCAAGCTGGAGTATTACTTCAAGAACAACGGCATGTTCTCCGTTGGGGTCTTCAAAAAAGATATCACCGACTACATCGGCAGCAGCACGAACTCGGGGCTCACGGTGCCCAACAGCCCCGACAACGGCTTCGACGGGCTTTACGGGGGCTATCGCATCTTCCAGCCGGTCAACCTTGGCGATGCCGAGGCCGAAGGCTTCGAGATCGATTTCCGCCAGCGCCTTGCCTTCCTCCCCGGCGCCCTCAAGGGCCTGACGGTGTCCGCCAACTACACCTACCAGCGCACCAAGGGCCGCTTCGCCGGCACCACGGTGCTCAACACCAACCAAGTGGCCGGCTTCGTGCCCCGCCTGTTCAACGCCCGCCTGCTCTACAACTACAAGAAGTTCGGCGCCTCCTTCGACGCCAGTTACAAGGGTGAACATCTCATCGTCTTCAGCACCACCGCCGGCGCCAGCCGCTTCCAGCGCGATCTCCTGCGCTACAACGCGGGGTTCACCTACCGCGTGCGGCCCGACGCCACGTTGTTCATGAACTTCGAGAACCTCGGCCAGGAAGGTCCCGAGCAGTATTTCGCCATTGAAAGCCGCACGAGCCAGCTCCTCAAGCCGGCTAGCACCATCAAATTCGGCGTAACCGGCACCTTCTGAGCCCGACCTGGTCCTGAGCTCTTGGGGCGATTCCTTGGAGTCGCCCCTTTTTTCACCCCACCCGCCATTTGCCATGATCTCCCGCTTGCCGCTGATTCTCGTCGTCGCGACTGCACCGCTGCGGGGTGACGCGCTGCCACCGGAGCGGCTCGCCCCGCTCGTTGCCAAACCCCTCTACCAGTTCTCGGAGGCCGAGACCGGCGCCTACTTGGGCCATCTGCAGTCCGCCGAGCCCGACCTGCGCCGGCGGGTCATCCATCTCGCGCGCAAGAACCTCGGCCAGCCCTACGAGCTCTACCTCCTCGGCGAGATGCCGTTCGAGACCCACGATCCCCAGCCGCTCTACTGTCTCGGCAAAAGTGACTGCCTCGTCTTCATCGAGCATATCTACGCCATGGCGCTCAGCCCCGACTGGCCCGGCTTCATGCGCCTGCTCCAGCGTATCCGCTACCGCGCCGGCGAGATCGGCGTCGTCACCCGCAACCACTACACCGAGACCGACTGGAACCCGTCGAACCGCTGGCTCGTGCGCGACATCACCGCCGAGCTCGCCGGCGAAAAGGCCGCCCGCTTCAAGGGTCGCATCGACCGCTCCCGTTTTCTCCGCAGCCGCTACAAACTCGAGACCAGCATCCCCGTCGTCGAGCATGAGCAGGTGTTCCTGCCCTTCACCGAGATCGATCGGGCCCGGCCCCATCTCCGCGAAGGCGACGCCATCAATCTCGTCCGCGGTGTCGTGAAGCCCGGCGATCCCCTCACCGACACCTTTGGCGGCAACGCCTGGATCGGGCACGTCGGCCTCATCGCCCGCGGTCCCGGCGGCGACCTGCACGTCATCCACTCCGCCGAGCCCGCCGTGCGCGAGGAATCCATCGACGTGCTCATCGCGAGAGAGACCAAGAACTTGGCCGAACGCGATGCCGCGGGCAAACCGCGTCTCCTCGGTTTCAAATTTCTTCGCTTGGAAGATGACCCTCTCGGTAACCTGCGGCAGCTCGATGGTGACCAGTCCCCGCGCATCACGCTTCCGGGTGGACGTCCCGTCGGGTTTTGATTCCGTCCCTCGTTGCCAGAAACGACGGATTATTTGTCGGATGTGCTGAGACGGGCCGCAACCCGCCTGCCCAGGGCACGATTCTGCTTGGACCCGGCGTAACTTGGGCTAATAACACGCTACGTCACGGCTGGTAAGTAGCGAACCCGCCGCAGTCCACCCCGCACCCTTGCCGCACCCTTGCCGCACCCAAGGTTGCACCCCAACTACAAACCCAGACCTGCATGAACACACGTTGCTTGTGGAACCGTCCGGCTTGGCTGTCGGCCTTTGCCGCCCTCGTCCTCGCCCCCCTCGCGGTGGCCCAAACCGCCCCCGCCTCCAACTCCGACCCCGTCAAGCCGGAGGAGTCCGTCAAACTCGAGAAGTTCATCGTCACCGGCTCCTCCATCAAGCGCATCGCCGACGAAGGTGCGCTCCCGGTCTCCGTCTACACCCAGCTCGACCTCCAGCAGGAGGGCATTGCGAGCGCCGAGCAGCTCATCATGAGCCTCAATATCAACGGCAACGGTTTCGACAATCTCGCCTCCAACACCGACGTGGTTGACGCTTCCGGCCCGCGCGGCAACAACGGCGCCACCTCGGCCAACCTCCGCATGCAGGGCGCCGGCGCCACCCTCATCCTCCTCAACGGCCGCCGGGTCGCCTCCCACGGCCTCAACGGCGGCGTCGTGGACCTCAACAGCATCCCCTTCCAAGGCATCGAGCGGGTCGAGATCCTCAAGGACGGCGCCTCCGCCGTCTACGGCACCGACGCCGTCGGCGGCGTGATGAACTTCATCACGAAGCGCGATTTCCAGGGCCTCGTGGCCAACGCCGCGACCGACATCACCGAGGACGGCGGCGGCGATATCCACCGCTTCTCCCTCGTCGGCGGCTGGGGTGACCTCAGCGCGGACAAGTGGAACGTCATGGCCTCGCTTTCCGTCTCCGACCACAAGCGCCTGGACGGCAGAGAGCGCGACTTCGTCAACACCTTCCAGCCCACCCGCGGCATCTCGCCCGACACCCGCGGCACGCCGATCGCCACGCTCTTCACCGTGGCCAACCTGCCCACCGCCCTCGGCCTGAGCACCGCCAATCCGGTCGATCCCGCCAACCCCGCCATCCGGGTCAACGGCATCAACATCATCGACCTTCCCACCAACACCCAGGGCTATGCCGGCCTCGACGGCATGGGCCCTTACCAGGAAATCCTCTGGGGAACCGTCTCTCCCGCGGGTCACGGCAAATACGGTTCCGCCTGGGACACCGGCCGCGCCGCCGTCCTCCAGCAGCCCGTGAGGAACACCAATTTTGTCGGCCGTGGCACCGTCAAGCTCGGCCAGCATATTCTCACGGCCGAGGCCGTCGCCGGCCGCTCCGAATCCACCAAGAGCTTCTCCCCAAATCAGTGGACCAGCGCCGGCTTGGCCGCAAGTGGCGCTCAGACCACCACGACCACGGCCAACGGCACCGTGGTCCCGAATCCCTTGTCCGGCATGGTTTATCCCAGCACCGGCGCCGACTATAACCGCGTCTTCAACGCCCTTGTCGCCTTCTTCCCGGCGCTTGAGGTCAACCGCGGCCTCCCGCTGGGCTTCCGCTGGCGCTCGCTTCCCGGCGGCAACCGCGAGCTCAACACGGTCAGCGACACGCGCCGCTTCCTGCTTTCCATGGAGGGACCGCTCCCGCTGCCGCTCAAATTCCTTTCCGATTGGGAATACCGCGCCGGCCTCGCGCAATCCGAGAGCAAGTCGAAGTCAAAACTGGAAAACGGCTACTACTATACCCTGCCCTTCGCCAATCTCATCCGGACCGGGGTGCTGAATCCCTTCTCCTACACCCAGACCCAGGCCGCCATGGACGGCTTGGCGGCCGCGTCAGCCACCGGGGTTGAGCTCTATGGCGGCACCTACACCACCACCAGCGCGGACTTTGCCGCCTCGGGCCCGCTCTTCGAACTCCCGGGCGGCACGGTTCAGGCCGCCATCGGTCTCGACTACCGCAAGGAAGAATACGAGTTCAAGGGCGACCAGCGCACCAACGTCAGCACCGCCGACTCGCTCATCTTTAACGTGCCCTTCGACAACGCCCTCGCCACGGCCGGCACCCTTGAGCGCACCATCAAGGCAATCTATGCCGAGGTTCAGATCCCCATCCTGAAGAGCCTCGACCTCAATGCCGCCGCCCGACGCGACCAATACACCGGGTTCGGCAGCACCACCAACCCGAAGGTCACCCTGCGCTTCACGCCCCACGAGAAGCTGCTCTTCCGCGGCTCCTACAGCACCGGCTTCCGTGTGCCGACCTTCAAGCAGGTCTTTGATCCCACCTTCGAGTCCATCATCGCCGGCGGCAATCTCATCGACCCAATCACCGGTCAGTCCATCCCCGCGAACAGCGCCAACAGCATCAACGGCGGCAAGCCCGGCCTCAACCCCGAGGAAGCCAAGTTGAAGTCCGTCGGTTTCGTCTTCTCGCCCAACAAACACCTCACCTTCGGCATGGATTGGTGGTCCGTCAACCGCACCGGCACCATCCAGTCCTTGGGCGCCACGACCATCCTGGCCAACCACACGCTGTTTCCCGACGCCATCATCCGCAATACTTCCAATGCCATCATCAAAATCGACCAGCGCCCGATCAACGCCGGCGAGACCGAGACCGAGGGCATCGAATACACCGGCCGCGGCAACATGGACTTTTGGGGCGGCAAGCTGAGCGGCGACATCAACGTCACCCAACTGCTGGAAAAGCGGTCCCGCCTCGTCGCCAGCGCACCCTTCGGCCGCAGCGAGGTCGGCCGATTCACCCGCTACAGCGACCTCGGCCTGAAGTGGAAATACACCGCCTCCGTCTCCTTCCGAAAGGACAAGTGGACCGCCCGCGTCAGCCAGCTCTTCCGCTCCGGCTACATGGACTTTGTCCCGCCTGGCATCCTGAACGGCACCTTCCTGCCGTTTGCCCCGGACTACAATCCCAAGGTCGGCGAATACGTCACCTACAACGCTAGCGTCACCTACCGCTGGAACAAGGACCTCACCATCATCGCCGGCATCAAGAACCTCTTCAACGAGGACCCGCCGTTCAGCATCGCCTACGACACCAACACCGGTGCCGGCAGCTCGTGGGAACCGCGCGTCGCCGACCCGCGCGGCCGGGCCTTCACGCTCTCGGTCGAATACAAGATCTTCTGAGCCACGCCCGACCGGTCATTACCAAGGCGCCCGCACCCCGGGCGCCTTTTTGTTGCAAGGCAACGATCTCGCCGAAGCGCACCGCGCGTAGGCGGGTTCCCTTACTCCGGGAGCCAGAGCCCGCCCAGCACCGCAGCGCGGCTGGCTCCGGTCGTCGCTGGTTGGTTGCCCGGCACGGCGTTCACGCGCCGACGTGCCAGCCACGCGAAGGCCATCGCTTCCACCCAGTCTCCGGCCACGCCCAGCTCGTCTGTCTTCGCCACTCGTGTCCCGGTCAGTTCCACCGCCAGCGCCCGCATCAGTGCGCCGTTGTGCGCCCCGCCCCCGCACACGAAAACCTCCTGCGTCTTCGGCGCTGTCCCTCGGATGCCATCCGCGATGGTGCCCGCCGTCAGCGCCAGCAGCGTGGCCTGCACATCCTCCGGCGTGTTGTAGGGCGGGATCGCCGAATCCCGCCTTGGTTCGCTGGCGGACATCTCTCGCATTTTTCCATCCAACCACGCCAGGGAGAAATACTCCGGCCCGGTGCTCTTCGGTGGTGGCTTCTGGAAATACCCGTCGGCCCGCAATGCCGCCAGCAATCCTGCCTGCACCCGGCCGCCCGCGGCCCAGGCCCCGTCGCGGTCCATGGGCTCGCCGCGCTGCAGCCGGCACCAGGCATCCAGCAGCGTGTTGCCCGGCCCGGTGTCGAAGCCGCGCACCGCGCCGCCATCGCCGGGCAGCACCGTGATGTTGGCGATGCCGCCGATGTTCACCACCACGCGCTCGCACCCGGCCTGCCGGAACACCGCCTCATGAAACGCCGGCACGAGCGGGGCGCCTTGGCCTCCCAGCGCCATGTCCTTCCGCCGGAAATCCGCCGCTACCGCGATGCCTGTCTCCGCCGCGATCACGTTGGGGTCGCCTATCTGCAGCGTGAACGCCGGCCGCATCCCCGGCCGGTGGCGGATGGTCTGCCCGTGGCTGCCGATGGCGGCAACTTTAACGGGGTTCAGCCCGGCCCTGTCCAACAGCTCGTTCACGGCCCGGGCAAGCAGCCGCCCCACCACCACATCGGCACGCCCCAACCGGTCGATCTCACTCTCGCCCGGCACGGCCAGCGCCAGCAGCTCAGCCCTGACATCAACCGGGTAGTCCAGCGTGTGCGTCGCCACGAGGCGCGGCTTGGGCGCAAACTCCACTAACGCCGCGTCGATGCCATTCACGCTCGTGCCGGATAGCACGCCCACAAACAGCCCGTCATTGGTCTCGGATTTCTGCACGGAGTTGAAATGAACGGTTGAACCCACCCCCGCAACGCGGGATTATCCCGCCGCAGATGCTGAATACCGAGACCCCCAGCGACCGGCACCCGAATCTCGACCAGTATGCCACCGTCGATCTCGTCCGCGCCTTCACGGAGGACCAGGTGCATGCCGCGCAGGTCGTGCACGCCGCCGCCGCGCAGATCGCCCGCGCCGTCGAGGCCGCCGTGCCCCGCCTCGCCGCCGGTGGCCGCCTGATCTACGCCGGCGCCGGCACCTCCGGCCGGCTCGGCATCCTCGACAGCGTCGAGCTCTGGCCCACCTTCTCCTGGCCGCGCGAACGCGCCCTCGCCCTCATCGCCGGCGGGGAGAAAGCCCTCTTCGTCGCCGTCGAGGGCGCGGAGGACGACCGCCCGCAAGGCGCCGCTGATTTGCGCAAGCTCAACCCCGGCCCGAATGATGTCGTCATCGGCCTCGCTGCCTCCGGGGCCACGCCCTATGTGCTCGGCGTCATCGAGGCCGCCAAAGCCGCCGGCGCCCTGACGATCGGCCTCGCGAACAATCCCGACGCGCCTGTCACCGCGCAGGCTGAGGTCGGCATCACGCTCGACACCGGCAGCGAGACGATTTCCGGCAGCACGCGCCTCAAGGCCGGCACCGCCCAGAAAATCGCCCTCAACACCCTCTCCAGCTCGATCATGGTCCGCCTGCACAAGGTCTACGGCAACCTCATGGTCGACGTGCACCCCACCAACGCCAAGCTCTACCGCCGCGCCGTCGCCCTCACCCTCCGCGCCACCGGCTGTTCCGAGCACGCCGCCCGCGCCATGCTCGAGTCCTGCGACTGGAAGGTGAAGACCGCCCTCGTCGCCCTGTTGAACAAGACCGATGCCGCCACGGCCCAGGCCGCGCTGGATCGTGTCGGTGGCAATGTCCGCCAGGCTTTGCTGAAAAAATGATGCCTGTATCTGCTTCCTTGGCTGGGCGTCCTGCCCGGCGCCTGTCGTCGACGGGGACGGCAGCGACCGCCTTGTTCGTCGGAGCCTTGCTCGTGCTCGCTGGTTGCGTCTCCCGGCCCAAATCTGTTGCCGAGCTGCCGCCCGAGACGCCGCGTGAATTCCGCGCGGTGTGGGTCGCCACCGTCAACAATATCGACTGGCCCTCCAAGCCAGGCCTGTCCGCCGTCCAGCAGCGGGCCGAGATGAATGCCCTCCTCGACCGGATGCAGGCGCTGAACTTCAACGCCATCATCTTCCAGGTCCGCCCGGCCGCCGACGCGCTCTATCGCTCCGCGCTCGAGCCCTGGTCGGAGTATCTCACCGGCACCCAGGGCCGTGACCCCGGTTACGACCCGCTCGCCGAATGGGTCGCCGGCGCGCATGCACGCGGGCTCGAGCTGCACGCCTGGTTCAATCCCTACCGGGCCCGGCACCATGAAGCCAAGTCGCCGCTCGCGCCCACCCATCTCGCGAAAACCAATCCCGGCGTCGTCAAGGCCTACGGCAAGATGCTCTGGATGGACCCCGGGGAGCCCCTCGCCGCCCAGCGGACGCTCGATGTCATCCGCGACGTCGTCGCCCGCTACGACATCGACGGTGTCCACATCGACGACTACTTCTACCCGTATCCCATCCCGGCCCCGAATGCGCCGAAGGATGTGAAGGAGAATCTCGATTTTCCTGACGAGCCGGCGTGGAAAAACTACCGCCGCGCCGGGGGTAAGCTGGACCGCGCCGACTGGCGCCGGCAGAATGTCGACCAGCTCGTCGAGAAGATTTACCGCACGATCCATGCCACCAAGCCTTGGGTGAAGTTCGGCATCAGTCCCTTCGGCCTCGGCAAACCCGCCTTGCGCCCGCCGGGCATCACCGGTTTCAGCCAATACGACAGCCTCTACGCCGACGCCGAATTATGGCTGCAGAACGGCTGGCTCGATTACTTCACCCCGCAGCTTTACTGGCCGGTCGACAAGAAGGAGCAGGCCTATCCCGTGTTGCTTGACTACTGGATCGGCCAGAACGTCGAGAAGCGCCACCTCTGGCCCGGACTCTTCACCAGCAAGATCGACAATACCAAGGAGTCGTGGCCGCCCGAGGAGATTACCCGGCAGATCACCCTTACCCGCTCCCGGCCCGGGGCCACAGGTCACGTCCATTTCAGTGCGGTGGCGCTCATGCAGGACCGCAAGGGCATCGCGCAAAAACTCGCCGCTCTCTACACCACGCCCGCGCTTGTCCCCGCCACGCCGTGGCTCGACAGCTCCGCGCCGCCTGCGCCCGCGCTGCGCCGTGATGAGAAACTCCCGCAGGTCGTCATCACCCCGGCGGCCGGCGAAGTCCCTGTCCGCTATGCCGTCTGGCGCCGCTACAAGACCGAATGGCGCCTCACCTTGCAGCCTGCGGCCAACCGCGCCGTCGCCCTGAACGCCGACGACACGCTCGGCCCCGTGACCTCCCTTGCCGTGCTCGCCCTTGACCGCGCCGGCAACGCCAGTGCGCCTGCGCTGCTCGCGCTCGCCCCGAGGAAAAAATGACCGCCGCTTGCGTCATTGCGAGGAGCGTAGCAACGAAGCAATCTAGGTGGATCGCCACGGCACGCTCTGCGCGCCTCGCGATGACAAAAGAGGACATATGACCACGCCCGTCACTGGCCAGCCCGCCGCGCCCACCCGCAACCCGTGGGCTTGGATTCCTACGCTCTATTTCGCGCAGGGCATCCCCTACGTCGTGGTGATGACCCTCTCCACGGTGCTCTACAAGAACCTCGGCATCTCCAACACCGACATCGCGCTCTACACCAGCTGGCTCTACCTGCCGTGGGTCATCAAACCGCTCTGGTCGCCGCTGGTGGACATGTTCCGCACCAAGCGGCTCTGGATCTGGTCGCTGCAGTTCCTCATCGGCGTCGCCTTCGCCCTCGTCGCCCTCACCCTGCCCGGACCCAAGTTTTTCCAGCTCTCGCTCGCCGTCTTCTGGCTCATGGCCTTCGCCTCGGCCACGCATGACATCGCCGCCGACGGCTTCTACCTGCTGGCCATGCCGCAGGGCGACCAGGCGGCCTTTGTCGGCGTGCGCAGCACCTTCTACCGGCTGGCCACGCTCTCCGCCCAGGGCGGCCTCGTCTACCTCGCCGGCCGCCTCACCGATTCGACCGGCAGCGTCGTGACGGCCTGGTCGCTGGTCTTCGGGCTCCTCGCCCTCGTGTTCATCATCGTGGGACTCTATCACTGCTTCCTGCTCCCTCGCCCCGCGGTGGACCGCGCGACGGTCGAGGGCGGCGATTTCCTGAAGGAGTTTTTCGCCGTCTTCCTCGCGTTCTTCCGCAAACCCGGCCTCGGCCTCATCCTCGCCTACCTCCTGCTTTACCGGCTCGCGGAGTCGCAGGCGCTGAAGCTGCTCTCGCCCTTCCTCCTCGACAAGCCCACCGATGGCGGCCTCGGCCTCACCACCCAGCAGCTCGGCATCGCCTACGGCACGGTCGGCATCATCGCGCTCACACTCGGCGGGCTCGTCGGTGGCTGGATCATCTCCCTCTACGGCCTCAAGCGCATGCTCTGGCCGATGATCCTCGCCATGCACACGCCCATCGTGGCGTTTCTCCTCCTGGCCATCTATCAGCCGTCGAACCTCGTCATCGTTTCCGCCGCGCTCGCCGTGGAGCAATTCGGCTACGGCTTCGGGTTCACCGCTTACATGCTCTACATGATGCTGGTCGCCGAGGGCCCGCACAAGACAGCGCACTACGCCATCTGCACCGGTTTCATGGCCCTCGGCATGATGCTACCCGGCATGGCCGCCGGCTGGATCCAGGACCACATCGGCTACGTGAACTTCTTTGCCTGGGTGCTCGTCTGCACCCTGCCGTCCTTCGTCACCACCGCCCTGGCCGCGCGCACCATCGACCCGGCTTTCGGCAAAAAGACCTAGCGCGCGAGCCGGCGGGCCGCGTTGATGACCTTGTCCCAGTCGAAGGCGGGGCCCGGGTCGATCTTGTTCGTCTGAATATGATAGTGGCCGAGGACGCCCTGATACATCTTCAGGTCCTCATCGGCCAGCTTGTGGGGCAGCACCTTGCCGTCGGCACCTCGCGGGTAGTCGAGCTTGATCTTTGGCAGCACGCGCCCGAGCGTGGCGGTCAGCTTGATGAGCGCCTTGTATTGTTCGGGGGTGAGGTCGTATTGGTTGAGGTCCTTGCCCTGGATGTTGCCCTTTACCAGCTCCGCGCGGGCGGGGCTCCCGGTGAACTTCGGCGTCTGCAGCATCGGGTCGCCCAGCTTGTCCGGGATCTTGATGACGAGCCGGCCCGAGGCGTCGGCGCCATACCAGG
>CAZMFB010000004.1:0-147629 GCA_964565475.1 uncultured Opitutaceae bacterium
CCCTGAGCAGAGTCGATGGGAGCGGCGTTCTGGGCGGCGAGGACCCCGGCCAGGAGCAGGCCGGCGGCGGGCAGGAGGAGTCGGGATTTCATAGGGGAGGAAGATGACATGCTCAGACCAACGCGCCAGCCCCGGGTTTCTTAGGTAGCTGTTATAACCACGGATTTCACAGATGATCACGGATGTTCCGAACTATCACGGAAACACCGAAGGACTGAATCACTGAAACTAATCCTCAGTGATTCCGCAGTTCCGTGCTTCCGCGATTTTCTGCCATCCGTGATCATCCGAGTTATCCGTGGTTAAAAACCTTTGCTTTCGGTCCTCGGTCTTCTGTCCTCTGTCCTCCGCTCCCCGTGCCCGACTTCACCCTTCATTCCGCGACCGACCACGGCGCGCCCGTCGTCCCTGAGATCGACTTCCGCGCCGCCCTGAACGACGAGCAATACGCCGCGGTCACCGCCCCGCCCGGCCCGCTCCTCGTCCTCGCCGGCGCCGGCTCCGGCAAGACCCGCACGCTCACCTACCGCGTCGCCTGGCTCCTCGCCCAGGGCGTCCGGCCCCACGAGATCCTCCTCCTCACCTTCACCAACAAGGCCGCCAAGGAGATGCTCCACCGCGTCGAGGATCTCACCGGCGTGCCCGCGCACCGCTTCTGGGGCGGCACCTTCCACCACATCGGCCACAAGGCCCTCCGCATCCACGGCGACGCCATCGGCCTGCCCCGCAGCTTCACCATCCTCGACGCCGAGGAGGCCGACGGCTTCCTCCGCGACACTGTCGAGGAGACGGACAAGGTCTTTTTCAAGGACAAGACCCACCCCAAGCCCGGCGTGCTCTTCGAGATCATCAGCTTCGCCCGCAACACCCAGCGCGCCTTCCCCGACGTCATCGCCGCCAACTACCCGCAGCACGAGGAGATCGCCGACCGCGTCGGTGCCTTCGCCGCGAAATACCGCGCGCGCAAGCGCGCCCAGTGCGTCCTCGATTACGACGACCTCCTCGAATACTGGCTCGAGCTCCTGCAGCAGGCCCCCGGCGTCGCCGCCTCCTTCGCCCACCGCTTCCGCCACGTCCTCGTGGACGAATACCAGGACACCAACGTCCTCCAGTCCGGCATCATCGACCTCATGGGCGCGCACCACCGCATCATGGCCGTGGGCGACGACGCCCAGTGCATCTACACGTGGCGCGGCGCCAACTTCGAGAACATCCTCACCTTCCCCGAGCGCCACCCGGGCACGCAGATTTACCACGTCGAGACCAACTACCGCTCCACGCCCGAGATCCTCGCCTTCGCCAACGGCGTGCTCGCCGCCCAGCCCAAGGGCCGGCACTTCGACAAGACCCTCCGGCCCGCCCGCCCCTCCGGCGAGCAGCCCTTTCTCGTCCAGACCATGGACTCGCGCGAGCAGGCCGCCTTCGTCTGCCAGCGCCTCAAGGGCCTGCACGACGAGGGCCGCGCCCTCGCCGACGTCGCCGTGCTCTACCGCGCGCACTTCCACGCCCTCGACCTGCAGCTCGAGCTCTCGCGCCTTGGCATCCCCTACGTCATCACCAGCGGCGTCCGCTTCTTCGAGCAGGCCCACGTGCGCGACCTCGTCGCCCTGCTGCGCTTCATCTACAACCCCACCGACACCCCCGCGTGGCAGCGCCTCGCCGTGCTCCTGCCCAAGGTCGGCGACAAGGGCGCGAAAAAACTCTACGACCTCGCCCTCGACCAGGCCCGCGCCACGCAGAAGAACTACCTCGATGCCCTCGCCTCGCCCGCCGTGGCGGAAAAGGTGCCCGCCGGCGCCCGGGAGGAATGGCCCAAGCTCATGGCCTCGCTCCTCCAGGTCGCCGACACCATGCGGCACCTGAAGCCGCACAACGCCGTCGAGGTCGCCCTCGACGGCTGGTATGGCGACTACCTCAAGGGCGCCTATGCCAACTACTCCTCGCGCCTTGACGACCTCAAGTCGCTCATCGGCTTCGCCTCGCGCTACGACGAGATGCAGGACCTCCTCGCCCAGATCGTCCTGCTCAACTCCGAGACCAGCGACCGGTCGGTGGACCCCGCCGCCGACGCGCTCAAGCTGACGACCGTGCACCAGGCCAAGGGCCTCGAATACGGCGTCGTCTTCCTCATCGGCCTCGCCGACGGCCAATTCCCGCTCCGCCGTGCCATCGAGGCCGGCGACATCGAGGAGGAACGCCGCCTCTTCTACGTCGCCGTGACGCGGGCCAAGGACGAACTCTACCTCTGCTATCCGAAGGTGAACGTAAAGGGCGGGCCACAGATGCTCATGCAACCTTCCCGCTTCCTCCAGGAAACCCCCGACACTTTGTATCAACAACTCCGCATCCGCCGTTCCTGGAACTGGTGACCCTGTAGGAGGGGCTTTACGCCCCGATTCTCGATGCATTGACCACGGATTCCACGGACAGACACGGATTCAATCTTTAGGGTCGGCACTTGCGCCATGCCGCACGCCGACCTAACCTCGGGGAGCAGCAGGGGGCAGGCTGCGGATGTTGATGTCCGGTCAATCCCGCCCCGAACCACGTTCGCCGTTCAATCGCGCCCGCAGGTGGGGCCATCGATCAGCACGAGCACCACGAGGGCAAGGCACAGGGCGGGGAACAACGGCGCCGTCCGGCCCGACTCCGGGCTGAACCGGCGGTCCGTCTTCAATAGTGATACCGCAGTTGCGCGATCCAGAGCTGGTCGCCGACGATCTTGTATACGACCCGGTGCTCCCCATCGATCCGGCGCGACCACCAACCTTGGAAGGCGTGCTTCAAGGGTTCCGGTTTCCCGATGCCGCTGAACGGCTCGCGCATGATTTCCTTGATGAGCTGGTTGATGCGCCGCACCTGCTTCAAATCGGTCGCCAGCCAGTGCTGGTAATCCTCCCAGCCCTGTTTCGAGAAGACCAGTTCGCGCGCCATGGCGGGGGCGCCTCAGACTTCCTTCAGCTTTCGCACCCGGCCCCGGCCCTTCTCCATGGACTGGATCGCATCGTGCAAGCGCCGGGCGTTGGCCGGACTGCGCGTGAGATAGGCCGTCTCCTCCAACGCCTGGTATTCCGCCATCGAGATCATCACGACTGCCTGATCGCGGTTGCGGGTGATGACCACCGCCTCGCTGTCCTCGCACACCCGGTCCATGGTGGCGGCAAGGTTCTCCCGGGCGGCGGTGTAGGTGATGGCCTTCATATGGACAGGATGCTGTCCATATGCCCACCCCGGTCAAGTCGGCAGATTCCGGCCCGATGCCAGGGCCGTCATGCTTTCCGCCATTTCTCCCTTTGCACCATCGCGACTTGGCGTGAGAAAGTCCTCTGCTGAACCCGGGAGAGTTTTTCCAGCGGATGACTCAGTCGCGGCCGCAGGCGGGGCCATCGATCAGCACGAGCACCACGAGGGCAAGGCACAGGGCGGGGAACAGCAGGCTGATCATACGGGGTATGGCAGGACAGACGGCCCAAGCCCGATTTCGTTCAAAGATTCCGCGCGTCATGCCGCGACCATCAGGTTCGAAGTTGAGTCCTCACACCAAGGTCGCCAAGTCCGCAAAGTCCGATGCACAACCGCGCTCATCAGCAATACTTCCCCGCGAATAGAATCATCGGTGTCTATCCGCGCTATCCGTGGTTAAATTTCTGCTCTTTGCTCTCTTTGCGATCTTGGTGTTAAGAAACTCTTCTCTGTGCTTCTACGACTCTGTGGTGAGCCACTCTCTTCCAGATTCCTTCGTCCAACCACAGAGCAGCAAACAGTCACTTCCCCTGTCGCTTCGCGGCGATGGCGCGCAGCTCCTTCGCCGTGAGCAGGTCCTTTTCCCGGCCCATCGCCTCCTTCGCCTTGATCAGATCCTCGAGCGAAATCACGCGGCAGCGGCGTCCGAACAGCGGGACCTCGATGGCATGACGGGCCAAGGCCTGGTAATCCCCGATCCCCAGCACGCTGCCGAGCACATCGATGATACCGGCCTCGGTTTCCAGATAAACATTGGCCAGCGACTGGCCCTCGGGCGGATATTCCAGAAAAGACAGTTTTTGGGGTGTCATCCGATGCACCGGTTTCAGGTCAGCCAGCGCCGTCCGCAATTTGGCCACCGTTGCGGGCGACATCACGGCGCAGATGTCGAGGTCCTCGGTGACGTAGGCCGAGCCGTGCAGGACACCGGCAAAGCCACCCACCACGACGAACTCCAGGCCTGCGTCAGCGAGCCGTTGCAGCAGGACGTGCAGGTTTTTCATAGGCGGCTCCGGCTTCCCTCAGGGCCCACATCAGTTCCTGCGCCGAGGCATGCCGCAGCACCCGTTCCTCATAGGTCAGCGCCAGGTTCGAATCCAACAGGCTGAGGTCGATTCCCGCACGGCGGGCTTCCTCAAGGGCTTGGGCCGGATTTTCCATAGAGCGGAGTATTGGTTTTTCTCCACGCGCCGCAAAGCCTGATTTTCCGGCCTGCGGGCCCCGGTCCGCCGTCCTCGTGGTCAATTATCTGTTCTTCGCGATCTTCGCGTCCTTCGGGTTGAACCCTCCCGATCGTGGTTCCGCCGCTCAATTCGCCGCGCGGCGGCCCGCGATCAGCTCCACGAAATACGGCAGCGTCTGCGTCGGCTTGTAGACGAGCAGCCGGATGCGGTCGCCCGACTGCCGCCCGAAGAGCCCCTGCAGCAGCACGTCGCGCTGCAGTTCCTCCAGCAGCACGCCGTCCACCGCCATGATTTCGTCGCCCATCATCAGCCCGGCCATCTCGGCGTGCGAGCGCGGTGCGATGTCGCCGATGACGACCCACTTGATCGGGGCGCCCTGCCGCACGCCCTTGTTCGTCACCAGGGTCAGTCCGAAATCCGTGGACGTGTTGTCCCCCGCGGGCGGCACGGAAAAGACGTCGCCACCCTGCAGCTCCGCGCGGGTGCGCGAGCCGACTTTGGAGCCGCCGTCACCCGCCAGCGAGGCGCACCCGGCCAGCAGCAGGGTGGCGGGCAGGAGCAGCAGGCGGAGGAGCGGTTTCAGGCCGATGGACATCGCGGGCAGCCTGCGCGGGGTTTCCGGCAAAGGACAGGCTTATCGGCGCCCGCGCGGGACCACTCCCCGCGCTGTGTCCCGGCATGAGCCCGTTTCAATCAATCGCAGAAACACGGCAGGGCTGAATCACGGAACCGTTTTCTCCGTGCTTCCGTCTTTCCGCGCTTCCGCGATCTTCTGCATCCGTGGATCCGCGGCAATTAATGCATGGGTTGGGATTGTCCGGACTTGGCTACAATGCCCCAACGGACCACCCAGCCCGCCACCGGCCCGTTGGTCCCGTAATGCGTCGCCTTCCCCGCGGAATGCGCCCAGACCTTGGCCACACAACTACCCCCGATGAGCGCCCGGACAAGACTCTCCCTTGTGCTGTGGGTGGCCGGCTTCAGCGGCGCCGTTTCCTTCCTGTTCATTGATTTCGAGGCGCTCATCGCCCTCCTGCCCGTGGTGCCGGGCCGTGACTACCCGCGCGTCACGCCGCTGCTCAAGGCGCTCAGCCTCGTGCAGCCCGCCGTGTTCATCACCCTCGCGGTCCTCGCGGGCCACTTCCTCGCGCCGAAGACCGGGCTCACCGCACCGGCGGCCGAGGCCTGGGCGGACGGACGGCCGGTTCTGCCGGCGCTGCGGCCGCAATGGCTGCCGGGCCTGCTCGGCGGCCTCGCGGGCGGTGCCGCCATCGTGCTCATCGCCGCGGTCCTCACGCC
This sequence comes from uncultured Opitutaceae bacterium, assembly GCA_964565475.1. Taxonomy (GTDB): domain Bacteria; phylum Verrucomicrobiota; class Verrucomicrobiia; order Opitutales; family Opitutaceae; genus Didemnitutus. The sequence continues at coordinate 5,727 of CAZMFB010000004.1, forward strand.
GTTGCTGCCGCCCGGCGCGGCCGACCGCGTCAGCGCCTTCGGGCGCGTCATGCCCCTGGCCGCGCGGCTGCTCTACGGCGGCATCACCGAGGAGGTGCTGCTGCGGTGGGGCCTGATGTCACTGCTCGCCTGGGCCTGCTGGCGCGCCTTCCTCCCGCAACGCGAGCGCGCGACGGCCGCCTGTTTCCACGCCGCCATTTTCCTGTCCGCGTTCATCTTCGGGGCGGCCCACCTACCCGTGGCCTTCCTCCTCGTGCCGCAGCCGAACCTCGCGCTCATCGCGTTCGTCATCGCGGCCAACGGCGTCTTTGGCGTGGTGGCCGGGTATCTCTACTGGTGGCGCGGGCTCGAGTCCGCCATCGTCGCGCATATGACCGCCCATGTCGTGCTCTTTACCGCGAGCCGCCTCGGGGCGTATTTCTGAGCCAAGGCGCTTCGGTTCCGATGATCGCCACCGACCCATCGCGGAAACACGGAAGGGCGGAATCACGGAACCGTTTTCTCCGCGCCTCCACGATCCTCAGCATCCGTGTAATCCGTGGTCAAAAGCCTCAGCGCCTAAGCGTCTCGGCATAAGACCCTTCTTCCTTTGTGTCCTTCGTGATCTTCGTGGTAAATTCCCCTCCCAACCCCGCATTTCGCCTGCATTTCACGCTGCCTTCATCAAGCCTTCATCCGCCGCCCGCATCCTGAACGCCCATGAAGACCAAGGACTACCTCATCACCGCCCTTGCGCCCTGCGCCGTGCTGCTCATCCCGCTCGCGGCCAAGCTGTTCACCGAAGAGATGAAATGGACGCTCTTCGACTTCGTCGTGATGTGGTTTGTCCTCGCGGGTGCGACCTTCGTCTACCGGCTGCTCGCGACGCGGGCCTGGTCCAACTTCGCCTACAAGGCCGGCGCCGGCCTGGCGGTCACGGCGGGCTTCCTCGTCACCTGGGTCAACCTCGCCGTGCAGATCATCGGCGATGAAAACCCGGGCAACCTCCTCTACTTCCTCGCGCTCCTCGGCAGCCTCGTCGGCGTGGGCCTGTCACGCTTCCGGCCCGCGGGCCTTGCCAAGGTGGCCTTCGCCCTGGCCGGGATCCTGCTCCTCATCCCCGTCGTCTCCGTCGCGCTCTGGCCGGACGATTTCAACCCCGGATACCCCAAGGTCCAGCTCCTCAGTTCCGTCTTCGCCGTGTTGTTCGCCGCCTCCGGACTGCTCTTCCGCCACGCCGCGGACGGCACGACCGGCCTCACGGCCCGGACGGCCTGAGTATCGGGGCGCCGGACGACGGCCCGCGCGCGGAATTGTTCCGCGATAAAATTCCGTAAAGCCGGCGGAGCCGGCCCAACCTCCGGCCCGGCCCGGTGGTCCAACCGGGCACCATGAAAACACTCATGTCCACCACGCTGGTCGTCCTCTGTGTCACCGGGCTCACCCTGCCCGCCCGCGCCGGGGCCGATGTTTCCGTCACCGCCGAGATCCGTCTCGGCAAGGTCCTGCCGCCGCCGCCGCCGCCGCCCGACATCATCATCGTCGAGCCCGTCGGCCCGGCCGGCCCGCCACCCTGGGCGCCGGCCAGCGGCTTCCGCCGCAACCGCGCCTACTACTACTACCCGGGTGCGTATGTCTACTACCGCCCGGCCGACCGGGTCTGGTTCTACCTCGAGGGCGACGCCTGGCGTTTCGGCGCCAGCCTCCCCGCCTCCATACGCATCGACTTCGCCCGCTGCGTCCCGCTGACGATGGAGTCCACCCGCCCCTACGAATACCACGCCGGCATCGTCGAACGCTACCCGTCCGACTTCTTCGCCCGCGTGCAGGTGAAGGACGGCGGACCTGACCACGACAGCCACCGCAAATGGTGGCAGCGGAAGGACAAAGGCAAGGGCAAGGGCAAGAGCCACAAGTCCTGACGCCGCCGGACGGAATGGACGTGCCGGCCCGGATCCCGGGCCGGCATTTTTTCAGGCGCCGCCCTTCACTTCCTCCGTCAACCGGTCAAGGTTCTGCTCGTTGGCGGGGACGACGATGTGCCGGACGCGCGCGGCGAAGGCGGAGTCCTCGAAGACCTGCTCCCACGAGACGACCGTGCCCGCCGGCGAGGGCGCCAGCCCGAGGGTGAGGCGGTAGCGCGGCGACGAGACGTGCTGGATGACCACGCGGGCCGCCGGCTCGATCTCGGCGAACACGCTCTCGCTCGGATGCTTGCCGCCGTTGGGTCCGTGCATGGTGTAGACCCAGCGCCCGCCCGGCTTCAATTCGCAGAGGGTGAAGGTGTTGGTGAACCCGGCCGGCCCCCACCAGCGCGCGAGGCGCACCGGGTCGGTGAAGGCGGCGAAGATCTGCTCCGGGGTCGCGGGTATCTCGCGGCGGGTGGCGAAGGTCGTCATGCGGAGATCGTGCCCGGGAGAATTCCCGCCGTCCCGCGACCCGTCAACGCCGCACCGGGGTGCGGCTCATTTCCGCGCGTTGTATTCGGCGAGCACGTCCTGCAGTGACGGGTTGCCCTTGGCCCAGCCGCGCACGATCACGAGCGGGTTGCCGGCGTTGCCCATGAACTTCTGCACGCGCTCGGCCTCCACCGGGTCGGTGAAGCTGACCTGCAGCTGGCTGGACATGTCCGCGGGGATGCCGGCCTGCTGGAGCGCGGCGTGCAGGGCGCGGCCGCGCTGCGCCTCGTCGCGCGGGCAGCCCGGCGCCACCATCACGGTCACGCGCGGGCTTTTCGCCGCCTCGCGGTCGAGCAGGAAGAAACCGGCCGCGCTGAGCGTGTCGCCCTTGGCGGCGGCACCCGGGACCGGGGCCTGCTGCTGCCGGACCTTGCCGTAGATCGCGAGGCCCGCGGCCACCACGACGGCGGTGAGGGCGAGCTTGCCGAGGAGGGCGAGGAGTTTCATGGGGCGGAGGGGCGGATCACTTCGCGAAGGTGCGCACGAAGGCCTTCACGTCGGCCGGCACGCCAGGCGGCAGGTTGCCCGCCACCCACTGGAACCAGCGGTGGATCTCCTGCGTGCGGAACGACGTGGCCGGCCGCGAGCCCGTGTCGTCGCTGCTGAAATACTCCGCGCCCTGGCCCGCGGCGGCGCGCACCGACCAGTCGCCCATGATGAACTCGAAGGCCGACGGCGTGCCGTCCTCCGGGTGGCGCCAGACCGTGAGGCTCGACGGGCGGTTGCTGGCGAATTTCTCCACGACATAGCCGGACTCGTCGGGCTGGGCGGCCTTGGTGCGGGGCCTGAGCTGGGCCGACATGGCCACGGCCTCGAGGAGACGGCGGTAGGCCTGCCAGGCCTCGGGGTCGGCGAACTCGAGCCGCAGGCCGAAGTGCACGCCCTCCGTCGCCTCGCGCAGGTTGGTGAGCGTGCAGGCCAGGTTGAGCTCGAACTCGTCCCCGCTGAGCCGCAGCTCGCAGGTCTCGCCGACGCCGGTCTTCACGCCCGTGCCCATCAGCACGCGCATGCCCTGCTCGGAGACGTCCATCAGACTGCCCTTCCAGTGCCAGCCGTGCCGCGAGTTGCTGACCGGCGCGCCGGTGTGGTCGCGCGGGATGAAATTGAGCACGGCCTTGACCGGAAACTCGGGCTGCACCTTGAAGCGCTCCCCGCTGCGCCGCTCGACGGGCGGGATTTCCTCCTTCATCTCCGGGGCCGGCGGGGCCGAAGGCGGCGCGGCGGGCAGCGGGGGCTTGCGCTTGAAGAGGAACATCGTGGGGTGCGCGGCCGGCGTTTGTCGGCTCCGGCGGAACGCGATTAGGGCACGGCGCGCCCCCCGAGGTCAACCCTGACCACGGCCACCCTGCAGCCCGGCCGGATTCAGCCCAGCACCTTGCGCAGCGCACGGTGGCAGGCCTCCATCTCGTGCGGCAGCCCGATGGTGATGCGCGACCAGTCCAGCAGCGGCGGGAACGGCCGGCCCACCTGCACGCCCTCCGCCCCCATCTTGTCCTGGAATTCCTTCGCCGGCAGCCCCGTGCGGATGAACGCGAAGTTGCCCTGCGCGTCCGTGTGCTCCCGGCCCAGCTCGCGCGCCAGCGCCTGCAGCGCCTCGCGCCCGGCCTTCAGCTTCGCCCGCGTGGCCGTGACAAACTCCTCGTCGCGCAACGCAGCCAGACCGCCTTCGACCGTGACCAGGCTGAGGTCGCCGGTCATGCGCCGGCGCAGCATCGGCGCGAGCCGGTCGGGCAGCAGCGCATAACCCAACCGGCACCCGGCCATGCCGTGGATCTTCGAGAAGGTGCGGGTCACGATGACGTCGAGCCCCGCGCGCACGAGCCCGGCGCAGGTGTGCGCCGCGGGATCGTCGAGGCACTCGAGGTAGGCCTCGTCCACCAACACGGTCACGCGGGCCGCCACCCGCTTTACCCATCCACGCAAGGCCCCCGGCTCGCAGATCGTGCCGGTCGGATTGTGCGGGTTGACGACATAGACGAGGCGCGTCCGCTCGGTGATGGCCGCTTCCAAGGCCGGCAGGTCGTGCTCGAGCCGGGCGTTGAGTGGCACCCGCACGATGCGGCCGCCGGCGCGCTCCGCGGCGCCGAGGAGCTGGAAGAAGGTCGGGTCGGCCGCCACGATCTCGCCGCCGTCGGCGCCGGCGTGCAGCCCCGCGGCCTCGAGGATCTCGCCCGAGCCGCAGCCGAGCAGGATGGACGCGGGCGACACCTCCTCGTGGCGCGCGACGACCTCGAGCAGCGCGTTCTGCTTGGCGTCGGGGTAGCGGCAGGAGCGGCCGGCGGCCAGCCGCATGGCGTTCTGCGCGGCGGGCGAGGGCCCGTAGGGGTTCTCATTCCAGGAGAGCTGCGCCGGCCCGAACGGGCGCAATGGGAGCTTTGTTCCCGGGGCGGCCGGGGCCGGTTTCTCCTGGGCGGAAAGCGGGAGGCGGGACGCAAAGGCGCCGGTGGCGGCGGCCGCGCCGGCGGCCTTGAGCCACTGGCGGCGGCTGAGGAGTGTCTTCATGGGCGGGGGTGCGACCAGATGAGCACTTTCCCCCGCCGACGCAATCCCGCTCAGCCGGACCGGTAATGGTCGGCCACCCGGTAGCGCCGTGCCACCAGCCCGAAGGCCGCCGCCGCCGCGAACGCGAAGGCCGCGAAGAAGAACATCTGGAACGCCGTCACGCCGAAGCCCGTCGCGGCGATGAAGTCCGTCACCGCCGCATTGCGCACGCCGGCGTTGACGACCAGCACCCAGAGGTTGCCGATGGTGACGGTGAGGTTCCAGAAGCTCATCAGCGCGCCCTTCATCGCCGCCGGCGCCTGGCTGTAGGCGAACTCCAGCCCCGTGGCCGACACCAGCACTTCGCCGAAGGTCAGCAGCGCATACGGCAGCACCTGCCACGTGATCGCGAACGCCGTGCCCCCGTCCAGCACCACCTGCATCATCCCCACCGCGATCCACGACAACCCGGAGAACGCGATGCCGAGCGTCATCCGCCGCAGCGCCGTCATCTCGTAGCCGAGCCGCTTCAGGAACGGGTAGAGCACGAGGTTGTTGAACGGGATGAGCAGCATCACCAGCAGCGGGTTGAGCGCCTGCATCTGCGAGGATTCGAACCACGACGGCTTCGTCATGGCGTTGGCCTGCAGCACCCACGTGGAGGCCTTCTGGTCGAAAAGCGACCAGAACGGCGTCACCAGCGCGAAGAGCACGAGCACGCGCAGCACGCCGCGCACGCCCTCCACCGCCTCGTCGGGGTGCCGGCCGCGCGCGCCTTCGAGCTGCCGCCACACCCCGAGGCCGCCGAACAGGATCACCGCCACCAGCGCCATGCAGAAGGCGATGACGAAGCCGAACTTCGGCACCAGGGCGAACGCCCCCAGCGCGAGGGCGATGCCGGTGCCCGCCAGCACCTTGCCCGCGGGACCAGCGGCCAGGGCGGTGCGCGCGACCTGCAGGAACGAGTGCGGGTTCGGCGGTGCCGGCGGCACGAGCACGTAGTGCTTCCGCCCGAGCCAGAAGATCGCCGTGGCGATGAACATCAGCGCGCCGGGGATGCCGAAGGCGACCGCCGCGCCGAATTTCCGCAGGAAGAACGGCATCAGCAGCGACGCGAAGAACGAGCCGAAGTTGATGATCCAGTAGAAGGCGTCGAACACGACCTTCGCCCGGTGCTTGTTCTTCTGGTCGAACTGGTCGCCGACGAACGCGGCCACGCAGGGCTTGATGCCGCCCGAGCCCAGCGCGATCAGCGCCAGCCCCGTGAAGAAGCCCGTGCGGTTCGACTCGAACACCGCCAGGCACAGGTGCCCGAGGCAGTAGACGAGGCTCAGCCAGAGGATCGTGTTGTATTTGCCGAAGAACCGGTCGGCCAGCCACCCGCCGAGCAGCGGGAAGAAATACACGCCGATGACGAAGGTGTGGAAGACGTCCTTGGCCGCGCCGGGGCGGTCGCCCTCCGGCAGGTAGGCCAGCAGCGAGCTGACGAGGAACACCGTGAGGATGTTCCGCATCCCGTAGAAACTGAAGCGCTCGCAACCCTCGTTGCCGATGATGTAGCTGATCTGGCGCGGGATGGGCGCCTTCGGGTCCGGCGCCGGGCCGGCGGGGGTGGTGCTCATGCGGTGCGCCCGACGCTGCGGGCCGCCCGCGAAATTTCAAGGGGCGAGTCGCGCCCCCGCCCCGATGCCGGCGAAACACGCCGCCGGGGTTCGGGCCCCGGCGGCGTGCCCCGCATCGGTCGGCGTTGGGTCAGGAATTGTCGCTGAGCAGCTGGATGGGCAGCTCGACCCTCGAGGAGATGGCCTTGCCGTTCAGGCGCGCGGGGGCGAACTCCCACTGCGCGACCGCCGGGATCAGCGTGTCCTTCAGGTTGCGGTCGTTGTTCGCCACCAGGCGGATGTCGCTGGGCTTGCCGTTTTCGTCGACGGTCAGTGTCACGCGCACGGTCGCGCCCTCGAAGCGGCGGGCAATGCCGGCGGGATGGACGACCTTGGTCACGACCGGGGCGGCGAGCTGGGCCGCGTCGGTGGCGGCGGTCTCCTTGGCATAGCCGAAGGCGGAGGTGGACAAAACACCGCCCGCGAGGGCGGCGGCGAGAATGAGGCTCTTGGTCTTCATGGTGGAGGAAATACCCGCGGGACGCGGGCGGAGTTGCGTTTTTGGTTGGGAGATTTGCCGTGGAAGGGCTCCGCGGCACACCGGGGCGTTTTGCATCGCGCATGCCAAGTCCGCGCTGCACCCCGGTCTTCACTCTGACAAAATTCCCCCGCCCGCCCGCACCGGGCCGGCCGGCCCGGGAGGTCCGGCTTGGAAACGAAATCCCGCCCTCCCGCGCGTGGGATTTTTTCGTCGCGGCTTTCCGTTGATTCGTCGCACCCGGAATTTCCGCCGCCGTTGGACGCGGCGTTCCGCCCGGCCGTCACAATCGGCCCGCGCCGGTCCCGTCCGGCGGTCAGGCTGGCGTCATGAGAACCCCGCCCCTCCTCCGCACCGCATTTCTGGCCGGCGCTCTGGCCTACGCCCTCACCCTCCACGCCGCGCCTTCCGCCCGCGATCAGTTCCTCGCCGCCAAGCAGGCCGCCACCGACGCCAACTACCGCAACGACAAGGCCGGTCTCGGCGCCGCGCTCGCGCAGTTCGCCGCCCTTGAGGCCGACGCCGCACTCGGCGACCGCGCCCGCTACCACGCCGCGTGGTGCGAGTGGATGCTCGCCGCCTCCCATTTCCAGGACCAGCAGCCCGCCGAGGCCGGCAGGGTGCTTGAGTCCGGCACGGCCCGGCTGCGCGCCATCCTGGAGCGGAACCCCGACGACGGCGAGGCGCACGGCCTGCTTTCGTGGATGCTGATGGCTCTGGCCACGAGCGACCGCGCCCGCTTCCCCGAGCTCGCCCCGAAGGTCAGCGAGCACCGCAAGCGCGCCCTCGCCCTCCTCCCCGCCAGCCCCCGCAACGTCATGCTCGACGCCACCATGCTCTTCTACGCCTCCAAGCCCGAGCTGCGCGAGCGCGGCCTCGCCCGCTGGCAGGAGACCCTCGCCCTCGTCGCCGCGGAACAGGCCGGCGATCCCACCCTGCCCGACTGGGGCCGCACCCTCGCCGACGGCTGGCTGGCCAACCTCTATCTGATGACCAACCCGCCCCGGATCGAGGACGCGCGCCGCCACGCCGAAAAGGCCCTCGCCGGGCGCCCCGATTGGTTGTGGGTCAGGACCCAGGTCCTGCCCAAGGCCGCGCCGGCGCAACTGTGAACATTTTGCCGACCCTCGAGCCGGTGGTCGTCGCCGCGAACTTGTCCGGCGCAGACCGGAACGCCCGGAAGCGACCGGCAGGTTTGTAATCTAATGGATTACAAACGCGCGAACACTACTTTTGCCTGAAGAATTCCCAGCACAGCACCGCGGCCGCGGCGGACACATTGAGCGACTCGACCGTGTCCGCGCCCGGGATGCGCACGAGCCGGTCGCACACCGCGGCCACGCCGGGGGCGAGGCCCTTTTCCTCGTTGCCGAGGATTAGCGCTGGCGGGCGCGGCAGACCTTTGGCTTTTGCCGCGGCGGGTGAGAGCTGGTTGCCGCCCACGCTCGTGCCGATGAGGAAATAGTGGCGCTTCAACTCGGCGCAGAATTCCGGCAGCGCGGGCACGCGGTAAAAGTCCACGAACTCCATCCCGCCCTCGGCCACGCGCCAGGCCGATTCGCCGGGCAGCGCCTGCGCGGGCGAGTCGGGCACGATGATGGCCTTCACCCCGAAGAACGCCGCCGTGCGCGCGATCGCGCCAACGTTGTGCGCGTTGCTGACGCGGTCGAGCAGCAGCAGCGGCGTGCGTGCCGCCGCCCACGCCTCCATCGTCTCCCGCGTCACGCGCTTCAGCGGCCGCTCGGCGATCACCGCCACGATGCCGCCGTGGTGCACGGTGCCGGCGACCTTCTCCAGCTCGGCCGGCGGCACCTGCCGGTAGATCTTCTTCCGCTCCGCCAGCCACGAGCACATCGCGCCCGCGCGCTTGCCCGTGGCCGGGTCGAAGAACAGCCGCAGGATCTCCTCCGGGTGCCGCGCGAACAGCGTCGAGACCGCCTGCCAGCCGCAGACGTTGAGTTCCTTTTGCTTCACGGGCGGGGACGGTTTCATGGTTTGAATTCGCCGCAGAGCGTGAACTCCTCGCGGTCGTGATACAAGTGGCGGATGCGCGCCGTCGCGCCGGCCGCCGCCAGCACGGCGCGGGCCTTCGCCAGCAGGTCGAGCGGGTCGACGCGACCGAACTTGAGGTTGATGACGAAGCGCCGGCACCAATGCCGCGCCAGCCACGGCTCCACCAGCGAGCGCAGCACGTGGTGCGGCTCCTCCACCATGTCGCAGAACAGCCAGTCGCAGCCGCCCGCGCCGGGCTCGAAGCGGAAGGCGTCCTCGCGTCGGTGCCCGATCAGCGGGTGGTCCAGCGCGCCGCCCTTCAGCGGGCCGTTGTCCACCGCGATGACCCGCGCGCCGCGCTTCGCGGCGCTGTAGCTCCAGCCGCCGGGCGCCGCGCCGAGGTCCACCACGGTCTCGCCCGCCGCCGGCTCGCGCCCGAGCACGACGTAGGCCTCCTCGACCTTGAGGTAGGAGCGCGAGGGCGCGCGCTCGTCGTCGGCCATGCGGCGCTGCCCGCCAAACCAGGCCTCGCGCACGACAAAGGCCCGCCCGAAGTCCGCGAAGAACACGAACAGCCCGCGCGCCGCGCCGCGCCCGCGCGGCGGTTCCGCCACGGCGAGCTTGGCCACGCGCGAGAGTTTTTTCCTCAACAGCTCCCGCACGGCGTCCTCCACCGCGCCCATGCGCCGGGCCAGCCCCGGCGTCTCCGACACGCACCAGAACAACAGCGGCCAGACGGCCTCGATGCGTTCGCCGCGGATGCCCTCGAGCAGGGCCGCCGCGATGGGCTGCGCGAGCGCGTTGACCGTCTCGCCGCGCACCTCCTGCTCCGCCCGCAGCGCCATGTGCGGGAAGGCCAGCGCATCGGGGTCCGCGTGCTCCGCGAGGCGCGCCCAGCCCGGGCCCTGCTCCGCGGCGCCGCCCGCCTCACGGGCCATGAGCGTCTCAAATCCATGTTGGCCCAGCAGCACCATCCCGCCACGCTGCGTTGCACCTTGCGCGCGTCGAATCTATTTCCGCCCGCGTCACGGCCGGAGTTTCGCCGTGCATTTTCCGGTGCGCTGCCTTCACTGGCACGTCCGTCATGATCCCGCAGACCGCCGACCTCCGCATCCGTGCCACCCGGCCCCTGCTCTCCCCGGCCATCGTCGCCGAGGAGCTGCCCCTGCCCGCCGCCGGCGCCGAGCTGGTCACGCGCACCCGCCGCGCCATCGGCGACATCCTCGCCGGCCGCGACGACCGCCTGCTCGCCATTATCGGCCCCTGCTCGATCCACGACCCCGCCGCCGCACTCGACTACGCCAAGAAACTCCGCGTCGCCGCGGCGCACCACGAGCGCGACCTGCTCGTCGTCATGCGGATGTATTTCGAGAAGCCCCGCACGGTGGTCGGCTGGAAGGGCCTCATCAACGACCCGCGGCTCGACGGCAGCTTCCAGATCAACCTCGGCCTGCGCCTCGCCCGCCAGCTCATGCTTGACGTGACCGCACTCGGCCTGCCCGTCGCCACCGAGTTCCTCGACACCACGCTCGGCCAGTATTACGCCGACCTCGTCTCTTGGGCCGCCATCGGTGCGCGCACGGTCGAAAGCCAGGTGCACCGCGAGCTCGCCTCCGGCCTCTCCATGCCCGTCGGCTTCAAGAACCGCACCGACGGCGACCTGCAGGTGGCGGCCGACGCCATCGCCTCGGCGCGGCACCCGCACTGGTTCCCCTCGCTCACGCGCGAGGGCGCGCCCGCCGTGCTCTCCACCGCGGGCAACGAGCAGTGCCACCTCGTCCTCCGCGGCGGCGCCCGCACCGGCCCCAACTTCACCCGCGAACACGTCGCCAAGGCCGTCGCCGTCCTGCAGAAGGCCGGTCTGCCCGCCGCCCTCCTCGTCGACTGCTCGCACGGCAACAGCGGCAAGAAGCACGACCAGCAGCCCGCCGTCGCCCGCGACCTTGCCGCCCAGGTCGCCGCCGGCGAACGCGCCCTCATCGGCTTCATGCTTGAGAGCAACCTCGTCGGCGGGTGCCAGCCGCTCGAGCCCGGCCGCCCGCTCACCTACGGCCAAAGCATCACCGACGCCTGCCTGTCGTGGGATGAGACCGCGCCCGTGCTCGCCGAGCTCGCCCGCGCCGCCGCCGCGCGCCGCGTCAAGGCTTGAACCGCGCCGCCCGGCTGCTCCAATCGCGCCCGATGCCGCGCCGTCTCTCCGCCCCCTCGCTATTCCTTTGGTCCGTCGCGGGGGCGTTGCTGCTCTTCGCCGCGGGCTGCGCCACCAAGCCGAAGCCACCCGTCCCGCCCGGACCCGGTCCCGGCCCGCTCACGCCTCCGGTGCCCCCCGAGGTGCTGCCGCCCGTCGCCCTCGGCATCGACGTGCTCGAGGAACGGAAGTTCGACGCCGTGGCCGGCAAGCGCATCGGCCTCCTCACCCATCGTCCGGGCGTCAACCGCCGTGGCGTCAGCACGGTCGACGTCCTCCACCGCGCGCCCGGCGTGAAGCTCGTCGCGCTCTTCGGCCCTGAGCACGGCCTCGACGGTCAGGTGAAGGCCGGCGACCGCGTGGGCGATGCCCGCCACCCCGGCACCGGCCTGCCCGTTTACTCCCTCTACGGGAAGTCCCGCAAGCCCTCCAAGGAGATGCTGCAGGGCCTCGACGCGCTGGTCATCGACCTGCAGGACATCGGCTCGCGCTCCTACACCTTCATCAGCGCGATGCGCTACACGATTGAGGCCTGCTTCGAGAACGGCGTCGAGGTGATCGTGCTCGACCGCCCCAACCCCCTCGGCGGCCTCAAGGTCGACGGCCCGCCCCTCGACGCCGAACTGATGAGCTACGTCGGCGCGTTCCGCGTGCCCTACGTGCACGGCCTGACGATGGGCGAGCTGGCCCGCATGGCCAAGGAGGCGCCCGGTGTGCTCGCCGTGCCGGACAAGGTGCGCGAGCGCGGCCGGTTGACCGTCATCCCCATGCGTGGCTGGACCCGCGCCATGCGCTGGCCCGAGACCGGCCTCAGGTGGATCCCCACCTCGCCCAACATCCCCGACTTCGACGCCGCCGTCGGCTACGCCATGACCGGGCTCGGCTGCGAATACAGCGGCTGGGCCTGGGGCATTGGCCGCCAGTATCCGTTCCGCGGCATCGGGTTTCCCAAGAAGAACCCCGACGAGGTCATCGCCGCGATGAGGAAATACAGGATCCCCGGCATCACCTTCGTGAAGCGTCCCGGCACCGGCAGCGACGGCAAGCCCATGACGGGCGTCTATGTCGAGGTGACGGACTGGGAAGCGTGGCGCCCGACGGAGCTGTCGTTCTACATGCACAAGCAGGCCGCGGCGTGGTCGGCGAAGAACCCCTTCGCCCATCTCACCGAGAAGGAGACGCGCAGCTTCAACATCCACGTCGGCTCGCTCGCGTGGTTCAAGGCGCTCAAGCGCGACGGCGCCAAGGTCCACGTGCCCACCTTCATCGACAACTGGGCCGGCCGCGCGAAGATCTACCAGGACAACAGCCACAAATACTGGCTCTACGAGTGACCGGTTCCGGTTTGCCCGGCGCGGGCCGGCCCGCTTGGCTGGGTCCATGCCCCACCCCACACGACTGATCCGGGGCGCCGGCGCCACCTTGGGCGCCTGCGCGCTCGCCGCCACCTCCCGCCTGCAGGCCGCCGCGCCGGCCTTCGACCCCATTGCGGCCACCGAGGCTTACCTCACCCGCCTCAGCCCCGAGCAACGCGCGCGCTCCGACGCGTATTTCGAGGGCGGCTACTGGCTGCTGCTCGTCAACCTCCTCGTCTCGCTCCTCCTCGCGTGGCTGCTGCTGCGCACCGGCCTCGCCCGACGCCTGCGCGACACCGCCGAGCGCGCCTTCCAGCGTCCCTTCGCGCGCGCCTGGCTGTTCATCCTGATGCTGAGCGGCGTGATGTTCGTGCTGAACCTGCCGATGGACCTCTACCAGGGATTCTGGCGCGAACACCACTACCAGCTCTCCAACCAGACCTTCGGCGGATGGTTCGGGCAGAAGTCCATCGGCTTCGTCCTCAGCCTCGCGCTCATGACGCCCGTCGCCGCCCTGCTCTACCGCCGCATCCAGGTCGCGCCGGACCGCTGGTGGGTGCACGCGTCGGTCGTCACGCCGTTCCTGCTGCTGTTCTTCGTCCTCCTCGCGCCGGTCTTCGTCATGCCGCTCTTCAACAAATACACCCCGCTGGCCGACCCCGCGCTGCGCGACCCCATCCTCGCCATGGCCCGCGCCAACGGCGTGCCCGCCGAGCACGTCTACCAGTTCGACGCCTCGCGCCAGCACAAGCGCGTCAGCGCCAACGTCAGCGGCGCCCTCGGCACCATCCGCATCTCACTCAACGACAACCTGCTCAACCGCGCCTCGCCCGCCGGCGTCCGCGCCGTCATGGGCCACGAGCTCGGCCACTACGTGCTCAACCACGTCTACCGCGGCATCATCTTCCAGAGCCTCGTGTTCGCGGCCGGGTTCGGGTTCATGCACTGGTTCTTCGGCTTCGTGCAGGCGCGCTGGGGCGCCGGCTGGGGCCTGCGCGGCATCGGCGACCTCGCCGGCGCGCCCGTCCTCATGGCGGGCCTGGCCCTGTTCCTCTTCGTCTCCACCCCCGTCCGCAACACCATCACGCGCATCGCCGAGATCGAGGCCGACTACTTCGGCCTCAACGCCGCGCGCGAGCCCGACGCCATGGCCGAGGTGTTCCTCATGCTCTCCGAATACCGCAAGATGAAGCCCGGCCCCTGGGAGGAGATCCTCTTCTTCACCCACCCGAGCGGCTACAACCGCATCCTCGCCGCCATGCGCTGGAAGGCCGAGCACCTCGCGGAGCCGCCGCCCGCGGGATCGGGAGACTAGCCGGGCTCAGGGCTTGGCCGGGCTGTTCTTCGCCGCCCAGCGGTCGTAGTCGGCGCGCGGCATGAATTTCAGCGACGCGCTGTTGATGCAGTAGCGCAGGCCGGTCGGCCGCGGGCCGTCGTCGAACACGTGCCCGAGATGCGACCCGCACACGGCGCAGTGCGACTCGATCCGCACCATGCCCCAGCTCGTGTCGCGCTCCTCGCCGAGGAACAGCTTCTCCAGCGGCTGCCAGTAGCTCGGCCAGCCCGTGCCGGAGTCGAACTTGTGGCGCGAGTCGAACAGCGGCGTGTCGCAGCCGACGCAGAAATAGACGCCGTCGCCCTTGTGGTCCCAATACTCGTTGCGGAACGGCGGCTCCGTGCCCTGCTGCCGCGCCACGCGGAACTGCTCGGGCGTGAGCCGCGCGCGCCACTCGGCCTCGGTGCGCTGGACCCGGGCCTTGCTCATGTCGATGACGACCTTCGAGGGCAGGCCGCAGGCGGACTTGGTGTCGCCCGGCGGGCAGTAGGCGGCGTCGGAGGCGGGCGTGGTCGGGTTCGTGGCTTTCATCGTGTTTTTGTCGGCGGCCAGGGAGATCGCGCCGGTCGCGGCGGCAAGCGCAAGCAGGGCAAGGACGGGGCGCATGGGCACATTGAACGCCGCCTTTTCGCCAGCGCAACTCTCCAGAGCATTCTCCGAGGATAGCCGAATGTCGGGGTCGCACGGAACTACGAGCGGCTTGCACAGCCCCTCAGACGCAGAGCTAGCCGGGCGGCGTTCTAATCCCGCGCTGGAAGCCCCGCAGCAAGCTGCGGGGAATGTTTCAGCATTCATGGGTGGATGTTACGGATTTGCAACCCGCGCGGATGCGGGCCGACGCACGTGGGAGGCCCGGCGGGCGCGCTTATTCCGCGCGCACCTTCACCTTGGCGTCGTGGAACTCGTTGACCAGCGGCTGCCCGGGGCGGACACCCTTGCCGCGCGCGACCGGCCGGCCCTGCTCGTCGCGCACCAGCACGAAACCGCGCTTCAGCACCGAGCGCGGGCTGGCCGACTCGAGGCGCTTCCACAGCGCGAGCAGCCGGTGCGAGTCCTGCCGCACCCGCTTCTCCGGCGAGGCGGACGCCAGCCTGGCCTGCGCGCCGGCCAGGCGCGTGCGCCCGGCCTGCACGCCGTGGCGCAGGGCCGCGGCCATCCGGTTGGCGAGGTCGTCCACCCGCAACGCCCGCTGCTCGAGCGCGGCCGTCGGCGTCAGCAGGCGCAGCCGGCTGCGCGCGTGGTCGAGCCGCTGGCGGGATTGTTCCATCCGGGTCGCGGCGATGTCCTCCAGCGCCGTGCCGGCGTTGAGCACCCGCTCCACGCTGTCGAGGTGGCGGCTGGAGATGAGTTCGGCCGCGGCCGTCGGCGTCTCCGCGCGCACGTCGGCGGCGAAGTCGCACAGCGTGAAGTCGATCTCGTGCCCCACGGCGGAGATGAGGGGCACCGGGCTCGCGGCCACGGCGCGCACCAGCGGCTCCTCGTTGAAGGCCCAGAGGTCCTCCGCGCTGCCCCCGCCGCGCCCGATCACCAGCAGGTCGAAGCAGCCCAGCTCGCCGGCGGTGCGCAGCATCGCGATCATCTCCGCGGCCGCGCCCTCGCCCTGCACCTTGGCGGGTAGGACGACGAGCCGGCCCGTCCACTTCCGCCGCTCCAGCACGCGGATGAAGTCCTGCAAGGCCGCGCCCGTGGGCGAGGTGATGATGCCGACGGTGCGCGGCAAGGCCGGCAGCGGGCGCTTGCGCGCGGGCTCGAACAGGCCCTCGGCCGCCAGCTTGCGCTTCAATTCCTCGAACTGCTGCTGCAGGCGCCCGACGCCGTGGTCGAGCAGTGCCCGCACGATCAGCTGGTATTGGCCGCGCTGCTCGTAGACGCCCACCTCGCCGTAGGCCAGCACCTGCAGGCCGTCGCGCAGTTGCACCGACTGCTTGAGCGCATCGCCCCGGAAGAGCACACAGGCGAGCTGTGCGCCCGCATCCTTCAACGTGAAATACACGTGCCCGCTCGCCTGGGCGCGATGGTTCGACACCTCGCCGCGCACCCAGCAGGGCGCGATGGCCTCCTCCAACGCCTCCTTCACCCGCCGCGTGAACTCACTGACCGTCTGCACGCGGCCCGCGTCGTCCAATGGCGGCTGCCCGGTCGGGTTCACGTGGCTTTCTTGCGTCGCTCGTAGTGGCGGCGCACGAGATGAAGGAGCGTGGTCAGCGCCACCACGCCGCAGAGTGACAGCAGGGCGACCTTGCCCTTGCCGTGCAGCAGCGCGTCGCCGAAGAGCAGGAACGCCGCGTTGAGCGGCCAGACGATGAGCCCGGAGATGAGGAAGTAGCGCCCGAACGGGATCTCACCCAGGCCGGCGAGGTAATTCTGCACGAAGAACGGCACGCCGGGCGTCACCCGGAGCAGGATCATCAGGTCGGTCGCATCGCCGGACTCGACCTCGGGCAGCTTGTAGCCGAGGCGAGTGATCAACATCGTCAGCAACGGGCGCAGCCCCCGCCGGGCAAGCCCGTAGGCGAGGCAGTAGTTGAAGGTCAGGGCGCCGAGGGCCAGCAGGACGGCCGTGGTCGTGCCGAGTTGCGGGCCGAAGATGCCCACTGCGGGGAGGACGAAGAACGACGCGGGCACCCCGAGCGCCGGCAGCAGCGCCATGGCCCCGAAGAACGCCACCGGGCCCGCCGTGCGCAGCGTCTCCAGCGCCGTGTTCAACAGGCCGCGCAGGTCGACGCCCCGCAATACCAGCGCGGCGACCACCAGCAAAACGCCGCCGGCCAGGGCGGCCTTGACGAGCAGCGGACGGAGGGAGCGCGGGGCTTCGGACATGACCCACGATGCGGCCACGCGGCCTCCGGGCCGTCAAGGCCGGAGCCGCCAGAAAAGGCTTCCCCGCCCCCTGCACCCGGCTACCGTGGCCGCTGCGCATGAAGCTCTCCGTCGTCATCCCCTGCTACAACGAGCGCAACACCATCCGCAGCCTCATCGAGGCCGTGCGGCGGGCCCCGGTCGCGGACAAGGAGATCATCGTCGTCGACGACTGCTCGCGCGACGGCACGCGCGAGATCCTCAAGGCCGAGATCGAGCCGCTGGTCGCGCGCGTCATCTACCACGAGGTCAACCAGGGCAAGGGCGCGGCCCTGCGCACGGGCTTCGCCGCCGCCACCGGCGACGCCGTCATCGTCCAGGACGCCGACCTCGAATACGACCCGCAGGAATACCCCAAGCTCCTCAAGCCCGTCGCCGACGGCAAGGCCGACGTCGTCTTCGGCTCGCGCTTCATGGGCTCCGACGCGCACCGCGTCGTCTACTTCTGGCACATGGTCGGCAACCGCTTCCTCACCCTCCTCTCCAACATGTGCACCAACATCAACCTCACGGACATGGAGACCTGCTACAAGCTGTTCCGCCGCGAGGTGCTGCAGCAGATCCGCATCGAGGAGAACCGCTTCGGCTTCGAGCCGGAGATCACGGCCAAGGTCGCCGCGCTGCCCGAGTGCCGCATCTACGAGGTCGGCATCAGCTACTACGGCCGCACCTACGCCGAGGGGAAGAAGATCGGCTGGCGCGACGGTTTCCGCGCCATCTACGCGATCCTGAAATACAACCTCCTCCGCTGAGCCCGGGCACGCGCCCCGTGCAACCCCGTCGCGCCCTCCTCCTGCTCCTCGCGGCCTCGCTCGCCGCCCGGCTGCTGCTCGCCGCCCAGGGCGGCCAGTATTTCTTCGGCGACGAGGAGCGCTACCACCGCGGCCTCGAGCTCTACCGCGCCCTCGCCAACGCGCGCTGGGCCGAGCTGCGCGGCCTGCTGGCCCTGCCCGAGCACGCCGCCTTCGTCTGGCTCGGCACGCTGCTCGGCCCGCTCCAGCAGCTCGGGGCGTGGCTCAACGGCCAGGGCGACTGGAGCCAGCCGGCGAACATCTACGCCAGCGCCCCGTGGGCGGCCGGGCTGCTCGGCCTGTTCTCCACCGGCTGCCTCTGGCTCGTGCACCGGCTCGCGCTCGCCGCGGGCGCGGACGAGCCCGCGGCCTTCGCCGCCGCCCTGCTCGCCGCCTGCTCCAACACGCTGTTCTACTTCTCCCGGCACCTGCTGCCCTACGATGTGGCGCTGTGCGCGTGGCTCGGCGGCCTGCTCCTCGCCACCCGGCCCGGCGCGCGCGCGCAGGTCTGCTCCGGTCTGCTCGCGGGGCTCACCTTCCATCTCTACAACGGCTACTGGTTCCTCGTCCCCGTCGGCGGCCTCTGGTGGTGGCTCCGCCGTCGTGAGTCGGGCGCCACGCCGTTGGCCTGGGCCGCGGGTGCGGCCACCGGGCTCGGGCTGCCGCTGCTGGTCGGCTCGCTGGCGGGCGGGGCCTACTACTGGACCGTGCTGCGCGATTTCAGCGGCACCGTGAAGCAGGGTCTGTTCGCCGAGGGCTGGTCGCTGCCGTGGGAATACCTCTGGCACGCCGAGGGCTGGTGGGGCGTGCTGGTCGCCGTCGGACTGGCCGCGGCGATTTTGCGCACGCGCGCAAGATTGCCCGCGCACGTCGTCCATGTGCTCGTCTGCGCCGCCGCGCTCTATGTCCTGCTCGTCCTCGCCTCGACCGTGGCCCACCGGTTCGTGATCTACGGTCGCACCGTGCGCCCGCTCGTGCCGCTGCTCTGCCTCGCCGCGGGCTGGGCGGCCATGCACCTCACCGGGGCGCGGCCGGTCTGGCGCGCGCCCTTGGCCGCCCTCGCCGGCCTCACGGCCGCCCTGCTGTTCCTGCCTCACTTCCTCCGCGTCTTCCCGCGCGACTTCGAGCAGCGGATGCTGGCGGACTTCGGCATGACGAAGCGCACGCTGGAATTTTCCGGCTCCATCTACCGGCCGCTCGCCCTGCCGGTCACGCGGCCCGACCTGCTGCTGGTCAACGCCCAGTTCCTCTATCCCCTGCGCGACCGCCTGCCCCCGCCCGCCGGGGAGGTCCTCTTCGCCGTTGATCACGCGCTGGCCTACGCGCCCTTCCAGTATGAGGGCCACACGCCGCGCGAACGCGCCCTGCTGCGCGCCGGTCCGCTCGAGATGAAGCTCGTGCGCCTGGCCGACCCGGCCGCCTGGCCCGACCACCTGCCCGTCCCCCTGGCCTTTGGCGACGCCGACCGGCCCGACGGACTCGACCGCGGCCGGCCCCAACCCTGACGCCTATGCTCCTCGAGGCGGCACGCGACTGGCACTGGTTTGGCGGCACGATGCTGCTGGGCGGTGCCGCCCTGGCACCGCGGCGCGGCTTCGCCGACGGACTGGAGGCATGGATCGCCGGTCTCGGCTTCGCGGTCGGCCTCGCGGCCGCGGGCATGTTCGTCGTCCACGCCGGCGGTCTCGACCGCGGCTGGGTGGCCGCGCTGTGGCTGGCGTGGCCGCTGCTGCTCTGGTTCCGTCGCGCCCGGTTGCGCGAGCTGGCGGCCGACCCCGCCGTGCGCGACGCGCTGGGCGCGTGGGCGCTGTGGTGCCTCGGCGCGCTGGCCCTCCTCGCGCTGGTGCGCAGTTTCTCCGGCGGCGCTTGGATGGGCGACTGGGAGGAGCACTACCAGCGCCCGCTGCTGCTGCTCGGCCTGCGGGCGGAGGACGAGGAATTCCGCCGGCTCTTCACCTTCACGGCGCGGCCGCCGGTCGCCAACCTCGCCGAGGCTGCCCTGCTCTGGCCCTGGGGTGGCGCCTTTGCCCGCCACCAGTGGCTGCTCCTGCTGCTCAACTCGCTCGCGCTCTTCCCGGTGGCGCTGTGGGCACGGACGGCCGGGGCCGGCCGCGTGGCGGCCGCGGGCACGGCGCTGCTGCTGCTGCTCAACCCCTTCTTCCTCCAGAACAGCACCTATCCGTGGACCAAGCTCATCGCGGCCTTCTACGTCCTTGCGGCGCTGCACCTGCTTTTTACGGGCGAGCAGAACCGGCCGCGCCTCTGCGTCGGCGCCGCGCTGCTCGCCCTCGGCGGGCTCACGCACTATTCGTCGCTCGTGTGGGCGGGACCAATGGCGCTGGCGTGGCTGTGGTGGCGGTGGCATACTGCGCCGCGTCCGGCGGCGGGCGATGTGGTGCGTGCCGGGGCTATTTTCGCGGGCCTGAACGCGCTGTGGTTCGGCTGGGCCGTCGCGCGCTACGGGCTGGTCGAGACACTGTCCTCCAACACCTCCGCGAAGATGGGCCGGCTGTTCACGTGGCAGGAACACCTCGCCGGCGTGTGGTGGAAGTTTTGGAACACCCTCGTGCCGCACCCTCTTCGCTCCTTCGACCGCTCGATCCTCGACCAGGCCAATTCCTGGACGTGGTTCCGCGACCAGGTCTTCTACGTCTACCAGTCCAATCTGTTCTTTGCGCTTGGATGCGGCGGCCTCGTGTTCGCCCTCTGGTGGTGCTGGCGGCATCGCACCTCGGGCGAGGCCGCGCTGCGCCGCGCGTGGCTGGCTCTGCTCGGCGTCATGCTCGTCGCGGGCACCGCCGTGCACGGCCACGTGGACGACTGGGGCCTCGCGCACATCTGCCTGAGCCCGCTGATCCTCCTCGGCCTCGGGGTAGCCGTCGCCGCCCTGGCGCGGTGGCGCGAGCGACCCTGGATCGGCGTGCTCGCCGCCGCGGGCCTTGCGGCCGACCTCGTGCTCGGCGTGATCCTGCACTTCGCCGCCACCGCGCACCAGCTCGGCCGCGCCGCCGGGCAGGACCTGCTCGCCTACATCGCCGGCCTCGGCGCGACCGCGCGCCACAACTTCTGGCAGCAGATGCGCCTCGGCCAGGAAAACTTCGCCGAGCGCCTCGACTGGCCGTGGCTGCTGGCCGCCGTCGTCTACCTCGGCGCGCTCGCGCTGCTGGCCTTGCGCGGCCACCGCGCCGCCCGTCCCGCCGCCCCGCCGGGCGCGCAATGACCCGGCTTGCGCCCGCCCGTCCGGCCCGCTTGCATTCCCGCCCATGCCCGACCCCGCCCCGCCCAGCGTCACCGTGGTCATCCCCGTCTTCAACGAGGAGGCGGTGCTGCCCGAGTTGCTGGCCCGGCTCGCCGCCGTGTTCGCCGGGCGGCCCGACATCGGCTGGCGCGCGGTCTTCGTCGACGACGGCAGCCGCGACCGCACGGCGGCGCTCGTCGCCGCGGCCGCCGCCAAGGACCCTCGCCTCACTCTCATCGAACTGAGCCGCAACTTCGGCTTCCAAGCCGCGCTCGCGGCCGGCCTCGCCCATGCCCCCGGCGACGCCGTCGTGACGATGGACGCCGACCTGCAGGACCCGCCGGAGGTCATCCCGTCGATGGTCGACGCCTGGCGGGGTGGCGCCGAGGTCGTGCGCGCCGTGCGCCGCTCGCGCCAGGAGTCGGGCCTGCGCCGCGTCGGCATGGACCTGTTCCACTTCTTCTTCCGCCGCGTGTCGGACTTCCCCATCGAACAGAACACCGGCACGTTCGGCCTGATGGACCGCGCCGCGCTCGAGGCGCTCAACCGCCTGCCGGAGCGCCACCGCTTCTTCCCCGGCCTGCGCTCCTGGGTCGGCTTCCGCACCGCCGCTGTGACCTACGACCGGCAGGAGCGCGCCGCCGGCCGCCCGCAGCAGACCCTGCGGCGGCTCGTGCGCTACGCCTTCGACGGCGTGTTCAGCTTCTCCTACCTGCCGCTGCGCCTGCTCGCCTACGCCGGCCTGCTCATCGGCGTGTCCGGGTTTTTCCTCGGCCTCTACTACGTCATCAAGCGCCTGATCGACATCGAGCGCGCGCCGACGGGGTTCACCACGCTGGCCGCGCTCATCCTCTTCCTCGGCGGCGTCCAGCTCATCGGCATCGGCGTGCTCGGCGAATACCTCGCGCGCATCTACGACGAGGTGAAGCACCGCCCGCTCTACATCATCAAGCGCGGCCCGCCCCGGCCCTGAGCCCCGGCCATGCGCGCGCGCGACCGCCATTTCCTGCTGCGCGGCGAAACCTGGCTCGTGGCCGCCGCCCTCGCCCTCCACTGGCTGCTGGCCGCCTCCGTCTCCCCGCGGATGGGGGTGACCGCCGACGAGGTCGTGCACCTCACCGGCGGCTGGTCCTACTGGAAGTTCAACGACTACCGCCTCCAGCCCGAGAACGGCACGCTGCCCATGCGCGTGGCCGCCCTGCCCCTGCTCGGGATGGACCTGAAATTTCCCGCTCCCGACGATCCCGAGTGGCTCAACTCCAAGGTCAACGTCGTCGGCGAGAAGTTCTTCCACCAGCTCGGCAACCCGGTCCCCGAGATGCTGCAGCGGGCGCGCGCCGCCATCGCGCTCTTCGGCGTGCTCACGTGCTGGCTGGTCTGGCGCTGGGCCCGCGGCCTGTTCGGGCCGGTGGCGGGCGCGGTGGCCCTGGCGCTGGCCGTCTTCTGTCCGGCCCTGCTGGCGCACGGCGGGCTCGTGACCTCCGACGCCGCCTTCACCGCCTGCGCGCTCGCCGCCCTGACGGCCGTGTGGCGCCTGCTCCACCGGGCCACGTGGGGCCGGCTCGCGCTGGCCACGGTCGCCTGCGCGGCGTGCTTCCTCTCCAAGATGTCCGGCGCCATCATCGTGCCGCTCATCGGCGTGCTGTGGCTGGGGCGCGGCCTGCGCGGCACGCCGCTCCCGGTGCGCCTCCTCGGCCCGGGCCGCCGGTTGCGCGGCCGCGGTGCCGTGCTCGCCGCCACCTTCGCCCTGCTGCTCGCCACGGCGGCCGGCAGCCTCACGCTGCTCTGGGCCAACTACTCGTTCCGCTTCTCGCCCTTCAACGAGCGCGTCTCCCCCGGCGCCTACTACTTCCCCTGGGAGGTGCTGCTCGACCGCGAACCGCTGCCGTGGCGCGACGAGAGCGACCTGGGTGTCTTCGCTCCGCCCCGCACGCCGCCGCGCCCGCAGTCGGCGCTCACGCGGCTCGTGGCGACGCTGCACGAACATCGCCTGCTGCCCGACGCCTACCTCTGGGGCTTCGCCCACACGGCCAAGTTCTCGCGCGAACGCCCGTCGTTCTTCCTCGGCGAATACCGCAAGACCGGCTGGCCGCTCTTCTTCCCCGTCGCGTTCCTGATGAAATCCACGCCCGCCTCGCTGCTCCTCATGGCCGGCGGCGTGCTCGCCGTGGCATTCGCGGCCCGGCGGCCGGGCGGCGCCACGCCGCTCCGGCGGACCCGGCGGTGGCGCCCGCTGCTCTACCGGGCCGCGCCGCTGCTCCTGTTCTTCGCGGTCTATTGGTGGCTCGCCATCGGCATGACGCTCAACCTCGGCCACCGGCACATCCTGCCGATCTACCCGATCTGCTACATCGCGGTCGGCGGGGCCGCGCTGGCGCTGGCCGGAGCGCGCACCCGGCTCTTCGGCGCCGTGCTCGCCCTCGCCGTCACCGCGCACGCCGCGGATTCGTGGTTCGCGCGGCCGTTCTACCTCGCCTACTTCCAGCCCTGGGTCGGCGGCCCGGAACGCGCCCACCGCTACTTCGTGGAAAGCTCGCTCGACTGGGGCCAGGGCCTGCCCGATCTTTCCGCCTGGCTGCAGCGCCTCCGTGCCTCCGGCGACACGGCGCCGGTGTTCCTGAGCTACTTTGGCCCCGACTCACCCTCGGCCCGGAAACTGGACGTGACGCGCTTCGGCGACGAGTTGAGCGACCCGCGGCAGCGCAATTTTCCCGCGCAGGTGCGCGGCGGCTGGTTCGTGCTCAGCGCCACCTACTACCGGCGCGTCGCCCTGCCGATGCGCGCCACCTGGGGGCCGGCGCAGGAGGAGGTCTATCGCCGACTGCTCGGCCGGCTTGCCGATCCCGCGGCGGACCGGACCAGGCTGTTCCAGACCGCGGTGGACGTGGAAACGCTCCAGTTCGCCCGCCTCTGCCGCTGGCTCGACCTGCACCGTGAGCCCCTGCAGGCCATCGGCGCCTCCCTCCTCGTCTTCCGGCTCAGTGATGCCGAGG
This sequence comes from uncultured Opitutaceae bacterium, assembly GCA_964565475.1. Classification (GTDB taxonomy): domain Bacteria; phylum Verrucomicrobiota; class Verrucomicrobiia; order Opitutales; family Opitutaceae; genus Didemnitutus. Next base: position 29,537 of record CAZMFB010000004.1, read on the forward strand.
TGACAGCGGCGCTCTACGGTCCGCTGGAAACAGACCCGGTCGCGACGCGCCGATAGGCCGCGAGGCTGAACTCGTGCGCCGGGTTGCCGTCGAAGGACCACGCCCGGCGTTCGACACGCTCCTCCCGCCCGGCAAAGAAACCCGCCGGCACGACCAGCCAACCGTCAAGACCGGCCACGGCTTCCGCCGCGGACCTCCCGCGCAACGCTTCCAGCGGGTGCACGCGCACCGGTCGGTTTTCCGGCAGGCGCAGGAAGGCCGCGAGCGGGCGGTTGACCGGGAGCGCAAGATGCAGGGGCTCGTCCAGCGGCGTAAGCTCCCGCGACCACGTCCGCCAGCTGGCGAAGACCACGAAACTCAAGGCCCGCTGCGGGGCCGCAAGCGCCGGCCAGCCGGCCTGATAGGTCTTCATCGCGCCCTGCCAGAGCCCCCCCGCCGCGAGCACGGCCAGCAGCGTCCACGCCGCCGTCCGCCGCCAGGCCGTGAGCGAGGACGCGCCCCACACCGCCAGCACGGCGATCCACGGCGCGACCAGCACCGTGAAGCGCAGGAGATACGGATGCCAGAGCGCCATGCCGTGCAGTGTCACCACAAACAGCGCCACCCCTGCCAGCCACCAGCGAGCCCCGCCTGCGCCCGGCATCCCGCGCCACACGCTGGCGGCAAGACCGGCCAGCAACGCGAGCAACGGCACCGGCCAACCCGGCGCGGCCACGTCGGCATCCGGTTCGGTCAATGCGAGCACCTGCCGCAACCGTTCGCGGCGGTTGAAGTCCTCGAATGCGTAGGCGTCCTGTGCCGGCAGCCCGGCCGCCAGCGCCGCGGGCGCCGCGCCGCCGGCCCGGTCCACCGGCCACGGCTGGTTGACCGGCGCGAGATTGAGTGCGAGCGACGAGCGCAGGTTGAGCCACAATTTTTCCGCACCCGCCGCTGTGCCGCGCCATTCGCCATGGTGCTGACGCACCGATTCGGCCGGGCCGGCCACGCCGCGGTAGGTGCTCCCGTTGCGCGCCCAGCCCGGCCATACGATCACCGCCGCGGCGAGTGCGCCCCAGGCCAGCCCGACCCCCCAGCATCGCGCCGGCAACGGATGTCGCCGCTGCCACCACGCGAGCCACAGCAGCAGGGACGGAACGAAATAGACCAGCGTGCCCTTCGATGCGACTGCCAGGGCGGCGCCCATCGCGCCGAGCGCCGCCAACTTTCCGCGCCGTGCCGCCGCCAGCCAGAGATACAGCGCCGCCGCGATTACACCGCCGGCAAACAGGTCGGTGTAGGCCGAGGTGAATTGCGCCGCCGCCGGCGACAGCGCCAGCAGCACGAATGCCGCCCCCGCGGACGCGCGTTGCGACAGTCCGGTCAATCGGGCCAACCCCATCGTCGCGAGCAGCAGCAGGCATCCGCTAAGGGTCTGGCCCAGCGCCGTGAGATCGTAGCCTGCCTGTCTCGCCCCCAACAACCACGCCGCGAACAGGTCCGGGGCCGGCGCCATGTAGTTCAGCCGGGCATCGTCGGTGGCGAAATGCATGACCCGCCCCTCCTGCAGCCACAGCGCCGCGCGCGGCAGGCGGTAGGTCAGTGCGTCGAACACCAGCGGGTTGGTCCGGGCCGCGAGCAGGGCGAGCCCGAGCACCATTACCAGCATCAACCCGAGCAACCAGCCGAGCGTGCGGTCCTCCCCGCCCGGCCAGCCAAATTGCGGCACGAGGGGCAGCCGTTTTGCCCGCACCGCGACACCCAGCCCGCCGGCGATGAGGGCATGCGCAAACAGGAACCCCTCGCGCCCGAGCAGGCCGCACCAGCCCAGAACCTCGGCCGAGGCGACGACAATGAGCGGCACTCCCAGCAGCCAGCCCGCGAGGCGTTCGAGCCGGCCTGCGCCTGCCGGTTGCAAGAGCAGGGCCAGCCACCAGGCCGCCACCAGCACCAGCCCCGCATCGAGCGCGAATAGGACGGCGGACGGGACGGGATTCATCGGGCGTGCGGTCTTGCGCATGGCAACCGCCCGCCGCACTCTCCGCAAGGTTATCGTGCCCGCCCCCGCGACAAAGTCCCGCCTCCCGTTTCTCGCCGCCGCGGCATTGCTCGGCCTGTTCTGGTGGCAGGCCGTGTCGGCCTCGCGGCACTGGAGCCAGACCTCCGACGAGCTGCCGCACATCGCCGGCGGCTACGCCTACGACAGGTTCGGCGACTTCCGCATCCAGCCGGAGAACGGCAACCTGCCCCAGCGCGTCCACGGCCTCGCCCCGCTCGCCCTCGGCGCGAAGTTTCCGATGAACGAGGACTGGTGGCGCAACTCGACCTACTGGCAACTCGGCTGGGACCTGCTCTACAACACCGGCAACGACACCGACCGCATCGTCCTTTACGCCCGTGCGCTCAACGCCCTGTTCGGCGTCGCACTCGGTGCCTTCATCTTCTTCGTCGCCCGCCGCTGGCACGGTGATTTTGGCGGATTGCTGGCGCTCGGCTTCTATGCGCTGTGCCCCAACTTCCTCGCGCATGGCGCCCTCGCCACCTCGGACGCCGCCGGCGCGCTGCTGCTCACGCTCGCGCCGTGGTTCTTCTGGCGGCACCTCGGGCGGCGCGAAGCCGCCTCGGGAGTGGTCGCGGGACTTTTCAGCGGACTGGCGCTCGTCGCCAAGTTCAACGGCGTCCTGCTCGCGCCGATCTTCGCCGTGCTGGCAATGCTCGACGCGTGGGGCCGCGCCGCGCCCGGTGCGAGGTTGGGACGCTTCGGGCGGAATTTCGCCCTGTGCCTCGGACAGGTCGCTGGCGGCGCGCTCGTGATCTGGGCGTTCTTCAATTTCCGCTTCGCCGCACAAGGTGCCGGCGTGCCGCCGCTCGACCGCTTCGCGTGGGCGTGGCCCGAGATGCTGTCCGGCCTCGGCTGGAAGGCCGGTCTCATCCAGATCGCACTGGATTGGAAGCTACTGCCGCAGGCCTGGCTCTACGGCCTCACCAACGTGCTCGCCGGCGAGGTTGCGCGCCCGGCGTTCTTCGCCGGCGAATACCGGCTGACGGGCTGGTGGGAGTTTTTCCCCGTGCTCTTTCTCGCCAAGACACCGGTCGCCATGCTCGCGGGCCTGCTCGCCGCCACCGGCGCGGCGTGGTGGGCGTGGCGCGGCGCCAACGCCCCAGCGCGCACCACCCACCTGCTGCGGCTGGCCCCGCTGGCCGTGCCCGCGCTCGTCGTCTTTGGCATGGCGCTCCTGAGCAACCTCAACATCGGACACCGTCACATCCTCGCGGTTTATCCCGTGCTCTTCGTCGCGCTCGGCGGGCTCGCCTTGCTGCCGCGCCGCTGGCTGGCGGTCCCGTTGCTGCTGCTAGCCGGGCAGGCGGCGGAGTCCTGGGCCATCCGCCCGCACTATCTCGCGTTCTTCAACCCGCTGTTCGGCGGGCCCGACCGCGCGCACCGGCTCGTGGTCGACAGCTCACTCGACTGGGGACAGGGCCTGCCTGCGTTGCGCGACTGGCTCGCGGCGAACCGCGGGCCCGGGGAGAAACTCCACCTCGCCTACTTCGGCAGCGCGTGGCCGCCGCACTACGGCGTGCGGCCCGATGTCTTCCTGCCCGAGAGCAGCAACGTCGTGCGCCCGCCCTTTGCGCCCCATGAATTGGAGCCGGGCCTCTACGCGGTCAGTGCCACGTCGCTCAGCGGCGTCTACTCCGGCCTGCGCGGCCCGTGGCGGCCCGAATGGGAGGCCGCCTACCGCGCGGCTCCGCGGGACGGCGAGGAGTTCGCCCGCCTGCGTTTCGCCCGCCTCTGCCGCTACCTGCAGACCCGTGCGCCGGATGCCCTTGCCGGCCACGCCATCCTTATTCACCGCCTCACCGCCCAGGAACTGCAGGCCGCACTCGGGGGCCCGGTCAGGGGCTGGTAAATGCCCGCCGGAGGCGGACTTCGCTCTCGACAGCTCGACGGGGCGAGGGCGAAAATTTCCACCCTATGGGCAGTCCTTCCTCCACCGTGCGCGTCGGCGTGATCGGCTTCGGCCAATGGGGCCCGAACCACGTGCGCAACTTCAGCACGCTCGACGGCAGTGAGGTCGTGGCGGTGTGCGACGCCTCGCCGGCGCGCCGCGCCGCCGCCCAGAAGTTCGCCCGCGGCATCACGGTGACGGACCAGGCCGCCGACATCCTCGACAACGCCGCCATCGACGCCGTCGTCGTGGCCACGCCGACCAGCACGCACTTCGACCTCGTCAAGGCCGCGTTGCAGGCCGGCAAGGACGTGCTCTGCGAAAAACCCCTCGCCCAGACCAGCGCCCAATGCCGCGAACTGGCGGAGCTGGCCGCGCGCACGAAGCGCATTTTGATGGTCGGCCACGTCTTCCTCTACAACTCGGGCATCCTCCACCTGAAGACCGACCTCGACCGCGGCGAGCTCGGCCGCATCTACTACATGGACGCCGTGCGCACCAACCTCGGGCCCGTGCGCTCCGACGTCGGCGCGATCTACGACCTCGCCAGCCACGACATCTCGATCTTCAACTTCCTCCTCGGCACGCAGCCGGTGGAGGTCTCGGCCACGGGCAACAGCGTGCTGCAGAAGGGCGTCGAGGACGTGGGCTTCATGACGCTCTACTACCCCGGCAACATCGTCTGCCATGCACACACCTCCTGGCTCAACCCGCGCAAGGTCCGCCAGCTCACCGTCGTCGGCGACCACAAGATGGCCGTCTGGGACGACATGAACAACCTCGAGCCCATCCGCTACTACGACAAGGGCGTGACCGCCGACCACTACAGCTCCTTCGGCGAGTTCCAGCTCATTTTGCGCGACGGCCAGATCACCATCCCCAAGGTCAAGCTCGCCGAGCCGCTGACGAAGCAGGACGCCGATTTCCTCGACTGCGTGCGCACGCGCCGCGCGCCCGCGTCCGACGCGCGTTGCGGACTGGCCGTCGTGCTCGCCATGGAGGCGGCGATGGCCTCGATGAAGGACCACGGTCGCGCCGCCAAGGTCGGCCCCGCATGAGCGCGCCGCTGCCCGAGTTTGCCCGCGTCGCGCCCGACGTCGTCCTCGGGCAGAACGTGCGCCTGAACGCGTTCATCAACCTCTACGGCTGCCGCATCGGCGACGACTGCATGATCGGCACCTTCGTGGAGATCCAGCGCGACGTCACCGTCGGCCCGCGCTGCCGCATCCAGAGCCACACCTTCATCTGCTCCGGTGTCGAGCTGGAGGCCGAGGTCTTCGTGGGTCACGGCGTCATGTTCATCAACGACCGGCACCCGACCGTCGCCGCCACGCTCGCCGGCACATGGAAGCTGGAACGCTGCCGCATCGGTCGCGGCGCATCCATCGGCTCCGGAGCACTGATTTTCGGAGGCGTCACCATCGGCGCCGGGGCGGTCGTCGGTGCGGGCGCCGTGGTCACGCGCGACGTGCCCGCCGGCGCCACCGTGGCGGGCATGCCCGCGCGGGTGCTGCGCGGCAAGGCATGAGCGCCGCGCCCGCGCTCAGCGTCGTCGTGCCGGCCTTCAACGAGGAGGCCCTCCTCGACAGCTGCATCCGCCAGTTGCACGCCTCGCTCGCGGCGGTCGGCGTCGCGGCCGAGATCATCATCGTCAACGACGGCAGCCGCGACCGCACGGCACCGATCGCCGACGCGCTGGCGGCCGCGCTGCCGGGCGTCGTGGCCGTGCACCAGGCGAACCAGGGCATCGGCGGCGCGTTCCGCACCGGCACGGCCCGCGCCACCGGCGATTACCTCATTCTCTGGCCGGCCGACATGCCCGCCGAGCCCGCCGACCTCGCACCCTACGTCGCGCAGTTCGGCCGGGCTGACGTGATCGTGGGCGTGCGGGCGGCACGGGTCGGCTACAACCCGCTCATGCGCTTCAACGCGTGGCTTTACCCCAAGCTGGTCGCCACCCTCTTCGGCCTGCACCTGCGCGACGTGAACTGGATCCACGCCTATCGCCGCGATCTGTTCGCCCGGATCACTCTCACGCAACGCGGCATCCCGATGCTGGTCGAGGCGCTCGTGCGGCTGCGCGACCTCGGGGCGAAGTTCGCCGAGGTCGAGGTGCAGATGAAGGTGCGCCTCGGCGGCGTGGCCTCGGCCTCCCGCCTCAAGGTCATGTGGCGCACCTTGACGGGCCTCCTTTCTTTCTGGAACCTCTGGCGCCAGGAACGCCGACCCTCCCCATGACGATGAAAGTCCCCTTCCAGGACATCCCGCTCCAAACCGCCGGGCTCCGCGCCGAGCTCGACCCCGCCATCGACCGCGTGCTGAAGCACTGCGGCTTCATCCACGGCAAGGAGTGCGCCGAGTTCGAGCAGCAGTTCGCCGCGTTCACCGGCGCGCCGCACGCCATCGGCCTCGGCTCGGGCACCGACGCCCTGCAGTTCATCTGTCGCGGACTGGGCCTCGGGCCGGGCGACGAGGTCATCACCGTCGCCAACAGCTTCATCGCCTCCGCCGAGGCCGTGTCCTATGCCGGCGCCAAGCCCGTGCTGGTGGACTGCCGGCTCGAGGACTACCTGATCGACCCCGCCGCGATCGAGGCCGCCATCACCCCGCGCACGAAGGCCGTGATGCCCGTGCACCTCTACGGGCAGCCAGCCGACGTCGACGCCATCGCGGTCATCTGCCGGAAGCACGGCCTGCACCTGATCGAGGACGCCGCACAGGCCCATGGCGCCACGCTCAAGGACGGCCGCGCCTGCGGCACGCTCGGCGTGGCGGCGGGCTTCAGCTTCTATCCCGGCAAGAACCTCGGGGCCTTCGGCGATGCCGGCGCCGTCACCACCGCCGACGCCGCGCTCGCGAACCAGATCAGGCTCCTGCGCAGCTGGGGCTCGGTGGTGAAATACCACCACGAGATCAAGGGCTACAATTCGCGCCTCGACACGCTGCAGGCCGCCATCCTCAGCGTGAAGCTGCGCCAGCTGGCCCGCTGGAACGACCTGCGCACCCAGGTGGCCGGCTGGTATCGCGAGAACCTGCGCGACTGCCGCGAGCTGGTCCTGCCGCAGGAGGCGCCGTGGTGCGGCCGGCACGTCTACCATCTCTTCGTCGTGCGCTTTCCCGCCCACGACCGCGACATCGTGGCGAAGAAGCTGGCCGACGCCGGCGTCCAGACCGTCGTGCACTACCCGATCCCGATCCACCTGCAGAAGGCCTACGCCGAGATGGGCCTCAAGGCCGGCGCCTTCCCCAACGCCGAGGCCGCCGCCAAGTCCATCCTCTCGCTCCCGATGTTCCCCGAGATGACGCGCGCGCAGTGCGACCACGTCTGCGAGCAGTTGCGCGCCGCCCTGCGCTGAGCCCGCCATGAACGCCGCCCGCCGCGACTGGAAGGTGCCGGTGGTCGCCGCGTTCCTGCTCGCCCTGCACGCCGTGCTCGCGCTGTGGGCCGTGTCCGGCAAGGGCGTGACGCACGACGAGCTGCTGCACGTGACCGGCGGATACTTCTACGACAAGCACGGCGACTTCCGCCTGCACCCCGAGAACGGCGTCCTGCCGCAGCGACTGCACGGCCTCGCCGCGCTCTGGACCGGCGCACCGCGGCCGATGCTGGCCCTCAACCGCTACTGGGCGACCTCCGACGCGAACGTCGTGGGCCACCAGTTCTTCTACGAGACCGGCCACGACCACCGGCCGATGCTGATGCGCGCGCGCGCGCTCAACGTGATCTTCTCGCTCGCGACCGGCACGCTCATCTTCCTCTGGGCGCGCCGGCTCGGCGGCGACACCGCCGGCCTGCTCGCGCTGGCGCTGTTCGCCCTCGACCCGAACATGCTGGCGCACGCCCCGCTGGCCACGTCGGACGCCGCGGCCGTGTTCTTCCTGCTCGCGAGCAGCGGCGCGTTCTGGGCGCACCTGCGCGAACCGAGTTGCCGCAACGGCGCGCTGAGCGCGCTCACCTTCGGTCTCGCCTGCGTGGCCAAGTATTCCGCCGTGCTGCTGCTGCCCGTCTTCCTCGTGTTGGTGGCGTGGCGCATCGCGAGCGACCCCGCCCAGGCCCGCTGGTGGAAACTGGTCCCGGCCACGCTGGCCGCGCACGGCGCCGCGGCGGTGTTCGTCATCTGGGCCTGCTTCAATTTCCGCTACTCCGGCTTCGCCCCGGACCTGCCGCCCGCCGACCACTACATCGTGCCGTGGGAGGGCGTGCTGCCGTTCATCGGCATCCACGGGAAGGTCGTGCAGCTCTGCCGCGACTGGCAGCTGCTGCCGGAGGCGTTCCTCTACGGCTACTCCTGGGTCATCCAGTCGGCGCAGGCGCGCGCGGCGTTCCTCGCCGGCGACTACAGCATCCACGGCTGGGTGAGCTTCTTCCCGCTGGCCTTCTGGTGGAAGACGCCCGTTGCGCTGCTCGGGGGCATCACCCTGGGCGCCTTCGTCCTGGGCCGGCGCTGGCGCCAGCCGGGGCAATGGCGCCGCGACCTGCCCGTCGCCGCGCCGCTGCTCGTGCTGTTCGCCGTCTACTGGGCCTTTTCGCTGACGAGCAACCTGAACATCGGGCACCGGCACATATTGCCGACCTATCCCGTGCTGTTCATCCTTGTCGGGCAGCTGGCGGCGCCCGGCGTGTGGCATGAACTCGGGCGGAGGATCGTGCCGTGGTTGCTGGCCGGCGGCACGCTGCTTTGCAACCTGTCGGCCGCGCCGCACTACCTCGCATATTTCAACGTGCTCGCCGGCGGGCCGGCCAACGGCTGGCGCCTGCTGGTGGACAGCTCGCTCGACTGGGGGCAGGACTTGCCGGCCCTGGCGGCGTGGCTGCGTGAACACCGGCGCCCGGACGAAACGGTCTTCCTCGCCTACTTCGGCACGGACGAGCCGCGTTATCACGAGATCGACGCCGTGCGCCTGCCCTTCGTGAACGGCTTCAAGCAGCCGCCGGTGTGGTATGAACCGCGGGCCGGCCTCTACGCCATCAACGCCACGATGCTCCAGCAGGTTTACGGCACGGTGCGAGGTGAGTGGACCGGGGCGCACGAGAAGGAATACCAGGAATTGCGCGCGGCGGAGCCCGCCATGCGCGTGTTCCTGACCGACAAGGCGGCCCGCGAGCAGATCCGCGGCGGCCTGCCGGATAGCCAGTGGGAAAGGGCCTGGGTGCGTTTCGACCGGCTGCGGTTCGCCCGGCTCTGCCACTACCTGCGGGCACGACGGGCCGACGTCGTGCTCAACCACACCTTTTTCCTGTATCGGCTCACGCAGTCCGAGCTCGACGCGGCGATCCACCGCTCGTTCAGCGAGTGGCAGGCGGCGGTCGCCCGCGGCGGTCCGCCGTGATCACGCGCGGCGGAGATCCCGCCAGAGCGCACCGAGGACGCCGAGCAGCCGGGCCGTGAGAAAGGCCATGGCCAGCCAGACGAGCGGCTGCGTCCAGAACCTCCAGACCAGCTGCCAATGCTCGAGTTGGAACCTTTCCACCGCGTTGTAGGTGAGGTTGACCGCGGCGCAGAAGAGCCCGTCGAGCCAGAGCACACCGAGGAGCAAGGCGATCTCCGTGGCAAGCAGCCCGCGATGAGCCCGACCTGAGCGCCGCTCACGCCAGGCCAGCCACAGCGGCCAGATGGCGAGGATGCCGCGATAGCTGAAGCTGATGCCGCCGACAAAGCAGGCCAGCAGCATCACGGCGGCCGCGTGGGCCTGGATGCCGTCACTCCCCGCCGGGGCTTCGTCCGCCGGCACCCGCGACCGCAGCCACCAGAGCGGTGCGGCCAGCGCGACCAGGACGAGCACCGAAGCCGGCGCCACCCAACCGCCCTCGCAGCCGAAGTCACGCCAGAGCAGCGGTGCGCCGAAAGTGTGGACATTGGCCGGCACAGGGATGACCGCCTGCCGGAAATAATGCCAGACATGGATGAAGGCGGCGGCGCACAGGACGCCCGCCGTGAGCGCCAGCGACCACATGCGGCGTGCGGGCCGCAAGCCGAGCAGGGCGAAGCCGGAGACCACGGGATAGAATTTCAGGCCGGTGGCGATTCCCAGCAGGGAAATACCCACGAACGACGGCCACCGGGCCTCGCGCACGACCAGCAGCGCCGCAAAGCCGACCAACGCAAAGACGACGAGATCGTTGTTCGCGCGGTTGACCGCCATCATCACCGGTGGCGAGAGCAGGCACAGGGCGGCGATCACCACATCGCGGGGATCGCGCGGGCGCAGGGTGGCCAGCGCCGCGACCAGGAAGGCGACCACGAATAGGCCGCCGAACAGGAAGTTGTTGTCCCGGGTCAGGCCGAGCCAGCCGAGGACGAACCACCACTGGGAATAGCTGTGGGGGCGGCCGAGCGGATCAAACGGATTGGGCTGGGAAGGGTCGAGGCCGGCCTTGAGGGCATCATTCGTAGCGAGGATGGCATAGCTGTCGATGAACCAGGTGCCGTAGTTGAAGACCCCGAACACCACCAGCAGCCGCGGTGAGTGCACCCAGGTCATCCAGCTGAACAGCACCACCGCAAAGAGGACGGCGGACGGCACCAGCCAGACGGGGCGCGAGGCGGCGGAATCCGGGCGGACCTGGGCGGGTGAAGTCATGGCTGGGACGGCGGGAAATAGCCCAGGGCAAATCTGCTCTGCACCGGGTCCGGGTAAAGGATGATGGGGCGGGCCGGGAGTGCCGCGCGGACGACGGCGGGCGCCGGAGCGAGGTTGGCCCGGTGCAGGCAGAGCAGGGCGTCGTCAAACGGGTAGATGCGCCGCTCCGTGATGATCGTGACCAGGGGGTTCCACGGCAGGTAGGCCCGGCCGGGATTATCCCGGGCAAACCGCAGCGCTTCCTCCTGACCGCGATAGAGCGTCCACGCGGAGTGCTCACGCACCGTAGTCCGGAGCCCCTGCCCCACCGCGAGCAGCAATCCCACCGCGGCCACGGTGCCCAGCCAAGGCCGCGTGCCGTTGCGCTGATGCCAGCGGGCGGCCGCCGCCGCCAGCAACGGCAGCGCATAGTGCAGGCTGTGCAGCGAGTTGAGTCCGCCCGCACCCTTGATGCTGGCGGCCAACCCCAGCGGAAGATGAAACACCGCGACCCACGCGAGCAACCGTGGCAGATCGCCGCCGGAAAGCGTCAATGCTCCGGGATGCTTGACCGGCCAGGCCAGCACCAGGGCAAGGATGACCAGCCAAGTCCAACCGGTGACCGGGAGGCGGAGCAGCTCGGCGGCGATGCCGGCGCCGTCCTTCCATGGCGAACGGGAGGGGAAAAGCCAGAGGTTGAAGAGCAGTTCCTCGCCCCCGAACCAGGCGAAGAACAGCAGTGCGTGCAGCCCGCCGTAGACGGTGAACCAGAGGAGGAGCCGGCCGGCCAGGGCGCGGTGCCCCGCAAGCCAGGCCCAGACGAGAACCCCCGGCACGAGTGAAAGCGCGACCTGCTTGGTCCAGACCGCCAGCGCCAGGCACACGGCCGCGAGGTGCAGCCAACGCGCGGCCGGTTGCACGGCAGCGCGACGGATGCTCCAGCAGGCGAGCAGGCCGAGGCCGACACAGAGCCCGTCGACATGGATAGTGAAGAGCTGTGTCCAGGTGATTTCGTTGCCGACCAGCAGGGCCCCGAACCAGACCCAAGCCGCGCGGCCCGGCGCGAGCTCGCGCAGGATGAGCCACGCCGGCAAGGCCACCGCGCCGAGGTTGAGCGCGGCCCAGATGAGGAAGGAGGCGGTGAGGTTGTCGGCGAAGGACGCCGGCAGGCTCCACAGCGGAAAGACCGGGCCGTAGGTCCAGCCAAGGTGCGCGGCGGATTCGCGCGTGGCATAGGGATTAAGCCCCTCGGCGAGGGCAAAGGCGGGCGCCAGACGCGGGGCATTCCATTGCACGCCGGGCACGGTGCAGAAGGAGCTGTAGAGGATGGCCGCCAGCCCGGCCGCCGCAAGCAGCAGGGCAACCTGCAGGGGCCTCGCGGATGGCGCCGGGGCGGTCATGCGCGCGGGCCGAAGCGGAACTTGACCCGCCACAGGGCGAAGGCGGTCATGCGCAGCAGCAGCCAGCCGTGGGTGAAGCGCGAGATGTTGGTCTCGCCGTAGGTGCGGTCCTTGTAGCGCACGGGCAGGTCGCGGATCTTCAGGTCGAGCAGGGCCGAGCCGAAGAGCAGGTTGAAGTCGCCGAAGGGATCGAAATCGCCGAGCACGGCGATGCGGCGGAGGAGGTGCTCGTAGTCGGAACGCAGCAGCATCTTGGTGCCGCAGAGGCTGTCCTTCACCTGCTGGGAGAGGACGAAGGAGAGCGCGAGGGCGAAGAACTTGTTGCCGAGGAAATTCAGGAAACGCATGGCGCGCTTCTCCATCGGGTAGACCAGGCGGCTGCCGTTGACGAACTCGGCGGCCCCGCCGGTGAGGGCGGCGTAGAATTTGGGCAGGTCCTCCGGGGGCGCGGTGAGGTCGGCGTCCTGGATGACCAGCACGTCACCGGTGGCGGCGGCGAAGCCCGTGCGCACGGCGTCCCACTTGCCCTTGCCCGGCTGCTGCAGGGCGCGCACGAGGTGCGGGCCCCGGTAGGCGGCGACCTCCCGCTGGAGAGTCGGCCAGGTGTCGTCGCGGCTGTGGCCCTCGACGAAGATGACCTCGGTGCGGCGGCCGAGCACCGGGATGCGATCGAGCGCGGGGCGGATGTTGCCGGCCTCGTTGCGGGCGGGCACGATGACCGAGCAACTGATGTCACCCGTCGTCTCGACCGGGCGGCGCGGACGCGCGGTGACCCAGAGGGTGATGCCCAGGTGCCGGAACCCGGGCAACCGCACGAGCATACGGTTGAGAAAATCCGACAGCAGGGGCCATTCGTAGGGAAACAGCTGCACGCGTTCGAAGGTGACGACTTCCCAGCCGGCCAACTCGAGAAGGTTGAAGAGGTCGTGGTGCGAGAGCCAGTTGCTTGGCGGCTGGGGCATGACCGCACCAAGATTTTCAGCCCACCGGAGCGGCCAGCGCCAAAGCGTGTTCAGGGTGGTGAGGTGCAGGCGGGTGCGGGTGTGGGCGGCGGCCTGCAGCGAGTGGAGCAGCGACTGGATGTCGCCCACATAACCCGTGAGATAATCGAGCACGATGTGATCGAAGGTCCCGTCGAGCGTGAGGTTTTCCGCGTCGCCCTCGCAGAATTCGAGACCGGGAGCGGCCCCGTGGCGCGAGCGTGCATCCGCCAGCATGCGCGGACTGAAATCGAGGCCAAGGCCGCGCCCGGGGCGCAGCCCCGCGAGCAGATCACCCTGACCGCAGCCCACCTCGAGCACATTTGCGCCCTCAGGGATGTGATGGCGGTAGAGCGCAAGCAGCTGGGCGTGGAAATCACGCTGGGCGTGGCGGGTGCGGGTGTTGTGGGCCGCGACCCAGTCGAAATGTGCGCGAAGATCCATGATGCGTCAGTCGCCCGCGGTCACGTTCGCCGGCAGGGAGGGCGGATCAATGGCGACCACCCGGCTGATGCGGGTGATGCGCGTGCCGAACCGGCGTTCGGCGACGGGTTGGAGGTGGAAGGCGGGCGGCAACCGGTCGTCGGGCAGCATCTCGTGGTCGCCATCGGGTGTCGTGGGGCGCCAGGTCTGGGTCACATAGACGTCGCGGAAAATGCCCTCGGCCATCTGATAGGCGAGGCGGTCCTGCACCAGCCGCGCCCGGCCGACGAGGATGGAGGGGGTCTTCTCGAGCAACCACGGAAGGGTGGATTTGTTGGTGATGACGAAGCGTTGCCCGCTTCCGGGACGCGCCCCGAGCACCTCCTTTTCCCATTCGATCTCGGCGACACCGAGGTGGGAATACAGATGCTGGCCGACGAGCTTGGTCGTGACCCCGAGGCCGAAGACGACCGTGGCGGCCTGCACATAGCGCATCACCGGCCAGCGCCGGTCAATGGCGGAGATCATCACGACGGCGGCAAAGGCCAGGGTCAGGTAGAGCGGCAGGGCAAAGCGCGCCGCCATCGGATCGGAAAAGCTCGACCAATAGTAGAACATGAGCAGCCCGGTGTTGGCCAGGGCCCCGAGCGCCAGCAGCCCGAGCACGGTCGGTTCGGGCGCCGAGGTGCGGAGGGAGGGACGGCGGACGATCACCCACGCGAGGATGAACATGATTGCGAGCAACCCGAGGACCGTCAGCCACCAGGAGTTGGCGAAGCGCGCAGACGTGTTGAAGAGGAATTCGGTGGCGCCGGAAAGGTTGCCGGGCAGGTATTCGGCGCTGAACCGCGTCTCCTGGTTTTCTCGCAGTTCCCACATCCACTTGGTGTTGGAGAGCACCTTGTTCTGGAGCGCGTAGGAAATCAGCAGCAGCGGGGCGACCACCGCGGGCCAGGAAAGGATGATGCGGCCGGCGCGCCACCAGCCCAGCATGATGAGCAATGCCACCGGCCCGACATAGATGGCCGATTCATAACGGCTCTGCGTGAGCAAGACGGCGCCGATCACCAACGCGGAGAGGCGGACCTCGCCGGGGCGGCGCAGGTAGAAGCCGCCCAAAAGGGCGACCGCGAGGAGCATGCAGACGTTGAGCAGTTCCATGCCGGCACCCGTGGCATTCTGGCCGAGCAGCGGCAGTGTGCCGAGCAGGAGCACGGCCAATAAACCGGCCGCGGTGCCGGCCAGCATCCGGCCGACCCACCAGGCCAACGCAAGGGCCGCGGGATAGAGTGCGGCGTTGAGCAGGTAGGCATTGAGGACGCGGTAGCCGGTCAGGTCGTGGAGGAGTGAGACGAGAAACGGGTAGAGGAACGGCCGCTTGTCGAGGTAGTTGTCCGTCGAGAGGAAGACGCCCAGCACATCATATCCGCGGACCATGGTGGAGGCATCGCGGAAGTGGTGCATGTTGTAGGCCGTGGACTGGAGCACGAACTCATCATAGAGCACCTTGCTGTGGAACCGCTCGGAGAACAGATAAAGCAGGCTGAAAATGGCGATGGCCGCGGCCGGCAGCGCCAGTTCACCGCGCGCGGGCAGCTCGGCCGAGTCCAGCTCGGTCCGCAGCCGCCAGACACAGACCAGCCAAAGGACAAAGGCCGTCGCGACCACATGATAGCCGTAATGCTTGACGAAGTGGTCGGCGGCCGCGACATCGAGTCCGATGAACCCGAAGTAAACCGCCGCGAGCGCAGCCAGGCCGAAGCAAACCAGCCGGAATTCAACCCGGCGGGCCCAGGCGGGCGGAAACGGACGGCGGAGAGAACCACTCACGGGAGTCTCTTGATGAAGTTGTCGAGGTATTGCTGGCGGATCTGCTCGCGCTCGGCCGGGCTCAGGCGGTCCATCGCGCCGGCCCCGGGGCGCACCGGCGGGGCGGTCGGCCCCTCACGGATGGAGATGACGCGGCTGATACGGCTGACGGTCAGGGGGGTGAAGCGGCGCTCCCACACGGTCTCCAACTGGTAGTCAGGACCGAGGTCCTCGTCGGGCAGGTAGGCCAGACGTGAAGTGGCGGGATCGACATTGAGGCGCTGGAAGACGTAGATCTCGGAGAAGGTGCGGTTGCGGAGGTTGTAGACGATGATCTCCTTGCGCTGCAGGGCTTGGAGCACGGGTGTGGCCGAGACCAGGTGCGTGATCCACATGATCGAGTTGTTGTCGATGACAAGGTAGTCGCGCGCCGGGTGGGCCGCGATGAACTCCCGCCGCCACTGCATTTCGCGGCCGACGTAGTAGTCCAGCGAGTAGTCGTGCCTCGCCATGGCCGGGAGGGAATGAAGGAAGAAGCCCGCGCCCACGACACCGGCCAGGACGCGCCAGACCAGGCCTGAGCGTGAGATCTCGGCGGCGACCGTGACGACGGCGATGACCAGGAACAGGTTGAGGGGCAGGCTGAGCCGCCGGATGACCGGATCATCAAACTTACCCCAAAAATAGCACATCAACAGGGCGGTATGCGCCACAAAGCCCACGACGAAAATCGCGAGGGCGGCACGCTCGGGCGGCGCGCGGCGGAGCCGCAGCAGGGTCTTGAGCGCCCACAGGAGGAGAAAAAACGCCGCGGGCACACCCAGGGCGGACAGGACGAGGGAATTCGACTGCTCGCCGTTGGTGTTGAAGAAAAAATTCAGGGCGTGGGCGATGTTGTCGGGGACGTAGGAGAGCGAGAACGGCTTTTCATAGCCGGGCTGGCTCATCAGTTCCCAAGAGGACTGGCGCGCCGAGAAAACCTGGTTGTGCAACGCATAGGGCACCAACATCAGCGGGGCGACGGCTGCCAGCCAGGTCAGACCCGACTGCCGCCGCGATATCCAGACCCAGAGGATGACTCCGGCCACGGGCAGGAGAAAGAGCACCGATTCGTAGCGGGTAAACGCCAACAAGATACCGGACAGGCACAGGGCGTTGAGAGTGGTGCCATCCGCGCGCTCCATATAGCGCATAGCGAGGAGAAGCGTGGACAGGATCATCACCAGATTGAGCAGTTCGAAGCCGCCGCCGGTGGCGTTCTGGGCCAGCAGAGGGAGGCTGGTCAGCAGCAACACCCCCACCGCACCCGCCCCGCGCCCGGCGATGCGGTGCCCGGTCAGGTAGGCCAGGGCGAGCAGGACAAAAGCCAGGAGGGTGTTCAGGATGAAGGCGTTCTCCGGGCGGTAACCGGTCAGGTCATGCAGGAGTGACACGAGGAACGGCTGAAAGAGCGGCCGCTTGTCCAGCTGCCCGGCAAGCAACTGGAAGGCCCCCTGAATGTCATGGCCCCGCATCGGCACCAGTGCGGTCTTGTCGTAATGCAGGCTCATCGAAGTGCCGAGCAGCATCACCTCATCCATCAGGATCTTGAATCCATACGACTCGTGCAACAGGAGCAGACCGCCACAGCCCAGGATGAGTGCCGCGGGCCAACCCAGGAGGTGCCGCCGCAACGATGACCATGTGCAATCGGATTCCCGCGCGAGCAGCCGGAGATGCCAACCGAAGAGTGCCGTCAGGATCAGCATGAACCAATACCCGCCGTAAATGACGATCGCGATCGATTGCTCGGGGGTAAAAACGAAGAACCCCACGACAATCGCAAGCGCACCCGCCAGGGCGCACACCATCCATCGTGTCCTCTGTGGGGTGGAGCCGTTTTCTTTCATAAAAAAGCCGTCCATCGCATGATGGACGGCTCGATGTTAAAATAAAAGCTTCCTTTACCTCAGGGCTGATAGGTGATCGTGCGGGCGCCGGCCACACCGCTGATCGTCAAGGTAATGCCTTGGGTGAGACCGGTAGGATAGGTTTCACTCGCGACAGTTTCGACGGTCTTGATGTAGTTGGTGGCGCCAACCAGATTGGCTGAAAGCACCGAGGTAACGCCATTTTCCAAGAAGTGCTGATCGGCAGCAGCGGACAATTGCCGGGCGTTGTTGAGCACGGCCTTGTCCTGCGACATGCGACGCACTTTCTGGAACCCAGGGATCGCCATCGCAGCCAGCAAACCGATGATCACCACCACCACCATGATTTCCACCAAAGTGAAACCACGGGGGTCCCGGCGGCGCATGCGCGCCACCGAGCAGCAGTGATCGAAAGGTTGGCCCGGCGATGGGGAGAAGTGCACCGCGTTCATGATGAACGAAGGCCGTCCTCCCGATGGTGGGTGGACGGCCTTGGTTAAGTTGCCTTCCGGCTAGACGATCCGGTTAGGGAGCGTAGGTAACCGTGCGGGAGCCGGCCACGCCACCAATGGAGATGGTGACGCCCTGGGTGAAGTTGCCGGGATAGGTCTCGCTGGCGACCGTATTGATGGCCTTCACATAGTTGGTCGCACCCACGAGCGCGGCGGAGGCGCACGAGGAGACGCCGTTCTCCAGGAAGTATTGGTCGGCGGCGGCGGCCAGCTGACGGGCGTTGTTCAAGACGGCCTTGTCCTGCGAGGACTGGCGCACCTTCTGGAACGCGGGAATCGCCATGGCGGCCAGAAGGCCGATGATGACGACGACGATCATGATTTCAACAAGGGTGAAGCCCTTGGACGAACGATTACGGGTATTCATGTTTTTATTGGGTTGTTATTATTAACTGCCTCTTGCGAGGTGACGGCGATAAGAACCCCAACCGGAACGCGGAGCAAGAGCTAATTCTGCAACGAAAAAGCCGGCCTGGATAGGCCGGCTTTACGAGAGAAATTCGCTGCTTTATGGTGCGTAAGTCACTGTGCGGGAGCCAGCAACGCCACCAATGGAGATGGTGACGCCCTGGGTGAAGTCCGATGGATAGGTCTCGCTGGCGACCGTATTGATGGCCTTCACATAGTTGGTCGCACCCACGAGCGCGGCGGAGGCGCACGAGGAGACGCCGTTCTCCAGGAAGTATTGGTCGGCGGCGGCGGCCAGCTGACGGGCGTTGTTCAAGACGGCCTTGTCCTGCGAGGACTGGCGCACCTTCTGGAACGCGGGAATCGCCATGGCGGCCAGAAGGCCGATGATGACGACGACGATCATGATTTCAACAAGGGTGAAGCCCTTGGACGAACGATTACGGGTATTCATATTATGGACCGGGGTTGATGATTGATTAAGGCAAACTTCGGGCGATAGCACGCGAATTGTTGCAGCGAGGACAGAATACTGACGCCGGTAGGTCCGAATGTCTCTAGCAAGGGACGGCGCCGAGCTCTGTTAGAGCAGCCGACCAACCGGCAGCTCCACACCATCCTTCCAAAGCAAGTCCAGCCGATATCTGCGTCTGTTCTCAGGGGTGAAAAGGTGAACCATCACGTCGAAGGCATCAATGACGAACCAACCGCTATCCTTGTCGGTATCCATGCCCACGATCCTGACCTGGTTTTGATCCAATGTCTTCTCCAGTTCGATCCGGAGGGCACGGAGGTGGGGTTCGGATGTTCCCGTGGCGAGCACGAGGTAGTCGGTGATGGTGGACTGTTGCCTAACATCCACCACGAGCAGTTCTTCCGCCTTCTTGGCGTCCAATACCCGGACGATCATGGCCAGAAGTGGATTGGGCGCGGCTGGCTCCTTGGGTTTCTTGGCGCGGCTCGGCGCACGCTTGGCTCTCATGTCGTCAGCGGTATAGTTTGTTCAGCTCAATGTAAGCGATGACTTTCTGCGGGCAAAAATAGTGCAGCGACAATCCCTGCTTCACCCTCTGCCGCAGCTCGCTTGAGCTGATCTCGATCAAGTGGCCGTCGCAACGGTGCAGCACCAACCCCGGGATGTCGGCATGCGGCTTGGTCGGATGCTTCGGCCGTTCCAGAAAGATGAATTCGATCAATTGGGCCAGCTCGCGGATGTCCTTCCACTTGTGCAAGAGCGGCAACTGGTCGCCGCCGATGACCCAGAACAGCCGTGCACCGGGAAACTGGGTCCGGAAATGCCGCACCGAATCGACGGTATAACTCACCCCACCCTTGGTCAGTTCGTAATCGGAGATTTCCAGACGCCGATCCCACTCGATGGCGGCATGCAGCATAGTCAACCGGTCCTCCGAGGTGGACTGGACATCGCTCGGTTTCAGGGGGGCCTGCGCGGCCGGCACAAGAAAAAGCCGGTCCAGCTTGAATTGCTCCAATACGTCCTGGGCTGCAATCAGGTGCCCGAAATGGACCGGGTCGAAGCTGCCGCCCAAGAAGCCGATGTTCATGCGCCGCGGAACCTGACTGTGCCCCAATCCGGGGCAAGGCCATTTCAGTCAGTAGCACCGGCTCCACGACAATCAGCTCGTGCTGCGCCAAGCGGGAGAACTGGTGCACGTCAGACCAAAATCCCTTGTATGCCCACGGCCGCCGTGACCAAGATTCCCAATGCCGACAGAGGTCAACCCATCCATGCGGATCCTGATCTTCGGCGGGTTGTCCCTTGGCATGGTGGTGGTGGCCTTGCTGCCGTGGTGGAGAAACCACGACTACTTGCGGGATTTCTACGACTACGGCGTGTTCATCAATGCCAATGCCCGCATTGCCCAAGGGCAGCGTCCTTGGGTTGATTTCACCACCCCGGGGCAAATCGGTTCGTTCGTGTTGAACTACGCCGCGGAACGCCTCGGTGGCGGCACCTACATCGGCATGACCAGAGGGGCGGCTGCCTTGATCATTGCCGGGGTGCTGGGGCTAAGCCTGCTCCTGGCCAGACGATGGCCACCGCTCCTGGCGATCCTCATCTCGGGCGCCGTGATCATCAGCAGTGCGTCCCAGCACACGATCCTCTTCTACAATCCCCTCGGGGTCCTGGCCATGGCAATGGTGTTGTGGAGTTTTGCAACGGCCCCGTTGCTGCGCCGGGAGGACCTTGGCTGGCACGCCCTGGCTGCAATCGGCCTTTTCCTGGGAGGATTGAACAAGATCAACTTTCACCTGCTCACCTGCGCCATGGCGCTGGGTTGGGTCGTGTTCGGGGCGGTGGAAAGGAAGGCCGGGCTGCGGACGGTGTTTTCCACCATCCTCTTCGTTGCATTCTTTGGATTGCTGCTGCCCGTTGCGACGGAGATTGCCTGGACCGGGGCGGCTTGGGGGCTTTGGTATCACAACGTCATTGAGCTGCCCCTGCAGGCGCGAGGCGGCAGAGTCATGCTGTTGGGAACATCCGGGCTCTACCTCAAGACCCTGCATGACTACTACGGGCACATCCGTCTTCCCCAGGCGGGCCTGCTCGTGGTCGTCATGCCCCTGCTCGCGGCCGCCGCGGCCTGGCGCCTGAACACAAGCCTTGGGCCGGCGGTCCGCCGCACTTTTCTTGCCCTCGCGGCCTTGGTTGGAGCCCTTTCGGGCATCGCCCTGTTGCTGACCAACAATGAAATCTCCTATGTCACGCTGTCGGCGGCGCTGGTCGTGACGGTGAGCCTGTGGCTGGGCTTTGGTGCACGACCCGGGGGTTGGTGGTTTCGTCTGGGCCTCATGCTGCCCGTGGTGTTGGTCGGTGCGCTAAGCTGGGAATCGGCCTGGCAGGGGCAGCGCTCGCAATTTGGTCATTCGTCGGAACCCAGAAGCGCCTATCTGGCGGGTGAGACGATCGGCGGTGATTTCAGCTACCTCAAGGGACTCAAGGTGCCCCCACACATCGCCTACTCCCTCATGGAGGTGTCGCGCTGGCGCAACAGCCTGGAGGAGAAAGCGCGCCCGCAAATCTTCTACGGCCCCGGATGCGAATGGCTGGAACATGTCTGGCCGGCGGATAAGGTGCCGGGGCTGGGATTGATTGCCGGGGCCTTTGATGGTGCGCGGGAGCAGGCGCTGTTTCATGATGCCGTTATCGCCGGGAAAACTTTCCGCCACCTCATTGTGCCCGAAGCCTGGGAGAGTTGGGATGCGGCCACGCAGGAGGAGTTGTCCCGGGGTTTCCTGAAGCAGAAGATCGGCCATGGCTACTACCTCTACCAGAAGCTCGCCGACGGCGTTGTGTCGGCTCGGCCGTTGGAACAGTTCACCAAGATCGGAGGCAACGCGGATACCACGCGGGTGCAAGCATCCGGCCTTGAATTCGCCCAACTGTCCGACGGCCGGGGGTTTCTCGGCACCCGTGAAACCACCGGGGAAATGGTGCTGTTGGCGGCAAGTTATCGCACGGCCGGCGAAGCCGTGTTGCGACGGTTGAGCCCGGGGGTGGAATCGAAGGAGCCTGTCAGGTTCGAGATTTTCGCCGTGGGCCAAGATGCGCGCTACCCGCGCTGGGTCGCGGACGTCGTCCTTCCTGACGGAAAAGACGAGCTGGTGCTGCCGACCGGACAGATTGACGCCAGCGGCCTACCCTTGGCCTTTACCGTGAGGATTCCGGAGCAGATGCGCGGGAGCGTGGTCGCAGGCTGGCGTGGACCGATCCTGTGGAATACCGTGGAGCAACCGGGATTGCCGCCCTTGCTCCAGCCCGGTGTATCCCCGCTGCAAGATGCCAGCGGTGATCTCACCAGCACGGGCCTGCCTGAGGCCCTGCGCGAGGGACCCGTTCACGTCCGCGACGCCAGACTCAAGGACGGCCAATGCTTCCTGCCGCCTGGCGGCGAACTTTGGATCCGGTTGCGCGGGTTGTTCACCAAGATCACCATCACCGCCTCCTATTTTGGAAGTCACCAGGCCTCCGGCACCCCGCCCATGCGCATCATCTATTACAAGGGCGGACGTCTGGAGTTCTTCCATCCTACACCGGGAGAAACGGCCGGCACTTTTCATTACAAAGCCTGGTCGCCCGAATACGATGGCTGGTTGGCCATCTTGGTTGATCCGAACCCGGCGAATCCCGCCCTGCTGGTGAAAATCGAATCCGCCGAAAGACCCTGAGGATGGCTGATGACTGCAAGCAAATGGTGCCCGGGGCCGGACTCGAACCAGCACTTCCTTGCGGAAAGGGGATTTTAAGTCCCCTGCGTCTACCATTCCGCCACCCGGGCAACACGCTCCTACATGCCGTCCACCCCGGGCGAGGCGAGCCAAACCTCCGCCTGAAGCCCTGCCTGCGGCGACATGAAACATTTCACTACTGTTGTCAGCCGCCGCGCTGCGCCTCGACAGCATCATGCCCGTCGTCCTAAATCACCGTCACCATGTCCCCCGGCCAGAAATTCAGCGCCGCCCTGGCAGCCGAGACCCCGCTGCAAATCGCCGGCGCGATCAACGCCTACGCCGCTCTCCTCGCCGAGCGCGCCGGATTCCGGGCCCTCTATCTTTCCGGCGCCGGCGTGGCCAACCACAGCTACGGCTGGCCGGACACTGGCAAAACCGAGCTCGCCGACGTGCTCATCGACGCCCGCCGCATCACGCAGCGCGTCGCCCTCCCCCTCTTGGTCGACATCGACACCGGCTGGGACGACCCCGCGCACACCGTGCGCGAGATGGCTATGGCCGGAGTCGCCGCCGTGCATATCGAGGACCAGGTCCCGCTCAAGATTTGCGGCCACCTGCCCGGCAAACACCTCGTCTCCACCGCCGAGATGGTCGCGCGGGTGAAGGCGGCCGTCTCCGGAAAGCCCGACCCGTCCTTCGTCGTCATGGCGCGCACCGACGCTGCCGCCAACGAAGGCTTGAAAGGCGCCACCGCCCGCGCCGAGGCCTACGTCGCCGCCGGCGCGGACATGATCTTCGCCGAGGCGCTGCACACCCTGGACGACTACCGCGCGTTCACCGCCGCCATCAAGGTGCCCGTGCTCGCCAACCTCACCGAGTTCGGCCAGACGCCCTGCTTCACTGTCGAGCAGCTCCGCTCCGTGGGCATCGCCCTCGCACTCTATCCGCTCGGCGCCTCTCGCGTGGCCGCCGCCGCTTCGCTCGAGTTCTACACGACGCTTCGCCGCGCCGGCACCCAGCAGGCAGTCGTGCCAAAGATGCAAACCCGCGCCGACCTCTACACCACCCTCGGCTACACGCCGCCCAAGGAAACCAAGTAACCCTTCGCCGCCATGTCCGATCCCGCTCCCGCCCCCAAGGTCAAGAAATCCGTCGCCCTCTCCGGCGTCGCCGCCGGCAACACCGCCATCTGCACCGTCGGCCACACGGGCAACGACCTCCACTACCGCGGCTACGACATCGCCGATCTCGCCAACGGCGCGACCTACGAGGAGATCGCGCACCTGCTTGTCCACGAGTGCCTGCCCAACGCCGCCGAGCTGGCCGCCTACCGCGCCAAGCTGAAAAAACTCCGGGGCCTGCCGCCCGCGTTGCGCGCCGTGCTCGAGCAGATCCCCGCCTCCGCACATCCGATGGATGTCCTGCGCACGGGCTGCTCGATGCTCGGCCACCTCGAGCCCGAAAAACTCCCCTCCTCCGGCGGCAACGCCTCCAGCGCCCCGGGCGCGCGCGAGATCGCCGACCGCCTCCTCGCCTGCTTCCCGTCGATGCTGCTCTACTGGCACCACTACGTCACCAACGGCAGGCGCGTCACGGTCGAGACCGATGACGACACCATCGCGGCACACTTCCTCCGTCTCCTCCACCAAAAGTCTCCGCCGCCCTCGCACATCCGCGCGCTCGACCGCTCGCTGATCCTCTACGCCGAGCACGAGTTCAACGCCTCCACCTTCACCTGCCGCGTCGTCGCCGGCACGGGCTCCGACATTTACTCCTGCATCACCGGCGGCATCGGTGCGCTCCGCGGCCCGAAGCACGGCGGCGCCAACGAAGTCGCGCTCGAGATCCAGCAACGCTACGCCACGCCCGGTGAGGCCGAGGCCGACATCCGCGCCCGCATGGCCCGCAAGGAAATCGTCATCGGTTTCGGCCATCCGGTCTACACCATCGGCGACCCGCGCAATCCCATCATCAAGGAGATCGCGCGCCAGCTCAGCACCGAGCAGGGCGACCTGAAGCTGTTCAACGTCGCCGAGCGCCTTGAAACGCTGCTGTGGAATGAAAAGAAGATGTTCCCGAACCTCGATTGGTATAGCGCCGTGGCCTACCACCGTCTCGGCGTGCCGATGCTGATGTTCACGCCGCTCTTCGTGATGGCGCGCACCGCCGGCTGGGCGGCGCACGTCATCGAGCAGCGGATCGACGGCAAGATCATCCGCCCCGGCGCCAACTACACCGGCCCGGAGAACCGCCCGCTCCCGGCGCTCGCACAAAGATAGGCCAACCTGGCTTGCCGAGCCGAAGCTCCGAAAGAGCGAAGGCTGGCGGAGGGGACGGGATTGGCTCGCTTTGCTCGGGGCGGCGCCCCAATGCCTGCGGCTTTGTCCGTCTCCCACCCCGCGGTGCTATGCGCCTTGCCGTCGCTTCGCGTCTGCCCGCCACTTTGGCACAGCCAAATGGCGGAGGGGGTGGGATTCGAACCCACGTTAGGGTATAAGCCTAAACCGCATTTCGAGTGCGGCGCGTTCAACCACTCTGCCACCCCTCCGGAAACGGGGCGGCCAACGTAGGTCCCCCGCCTGAAAACGGAAGCGAAAAGTTGGCGGTGTTCAGACGTTCTCGTCCTCGGCGCCGAGTTGGCGGCGGTTGGCCGGCAAGTGCTGCGGCAGAAAGAAGTAATACGACATCAGCTGCCAGCTGCGCGACGAGCGGTAGAGCACGATCGGCAGCAGCACCGCACCGGCGACCGCCAGCCCCACGGCCGTGCGGTTGCCCAGGACGCCCGCATACCATAGCAGCGCGACCGGCGCGAGAAAGCCGAAGACCACCACGCCGTAGTTGAGCGACATGGCCCCGAGGAAGAAACCGTCATCCTTCTCAATCTTGAGCCCGCAGGCACGGCACGAGTCGACGATGTCGAAAAGCCGGCCTTCCTGGAACAGCGTGCGCCCCCCGCAGTTCGGGCAGCAGTTGCGCACGCCGCGCGCGATGATTTGTCCCCGGGTTACTTGCATGAAAAGGCGCCCAACCTTGCGGCGGGGCGCCTGGAAAATCAACGACCGTCTGCTCAGGCGCCGAGTTGGAAGCGCACGAAGCGCCGCACCTGCATGTTCTCGCCGAGCTTGGCGATCTTCTCCGCGAGGATGTCCTTGATCGCCTTGGCGTTGTCCTTGACGAAGGGCTGCTCGAGCAGGCACACCTGCTCGAAGTATTTGTTGAGCTTGCCCTCGACGATCTTCTGCACGGCCGCGGGGGGCTTGCCCTCCAGCTGGGCCAGCGCGATCTCGCGCTCCTTGGCCAGCTCGGCCTCCGGCACCTCCTCGCGGCGGACATAGAGCGGGCTGGTCGCGGCGATCTGCAGGCAGAGGTCACGGCAGAACGACTTGAAGTCGTCGGTCTTGGCCACGAAGTCCGTCTCGCAATTCACCTCGACGAGCACGCCGACCTTCCCGCCCAGGTGGATGTAGGACTCGATCAGCCCTTCCTTGGTGGCGCGGCTGGCGAGCTTGTCCAGTTTGTTGCCCAGCTTCTTGCGAAGGATGGTGATCGCCTCGTCGGTGTTGCCTTTGGCTTCATCGAGGGCCTTTTTGACGTCGAGCAGCCCGGCTCCGGTTTTCTCCCGGAGGGCGCTGATCATGGAGGTGGTGACGGTGGACATGGGTGAATGGCTCAGACTTCGTCGGTGCTGACGGCGGATTTCTTGGCGCCGGAACGGGCGGCGCGGCGGCGCGGCGCAGCCGTGGGCTTGGGGGTCTCGTCGTCGCCCTCGAGCTTCACGCCGGCGGGCAGCTCGACGCCGGAAAGATCGGTGGCGGCGGGCGCACCGGTCTCCGCGGTCTCGGCGGCCTGACGCGGGGCCCGGCGGGCCTCGCGGTGCGCCAGTCCGGCCTGGATGGCCGCGATCACCGTGTCGACGACGATGCGGATCGACTTGGTGGCGTCGTCGTTGCCCGGGATGGGGTGAGTGAGAACGGTCGGGTCGCAGTTGGTATCAACCAGCCCGATGGAGGCGATGCCGATGCGGTTCGCTTCGCGCACGGCGATCTCCTCATAACCGGCATCGATCACGAACACGGCGCCGGGCAGGCCGTTGATGCCGGCGATGCCGTCGAAATTCCTGGTCATGCGGGCCATCTCGCGGCGGACGGCGGACTCCTCCTTCTTCGGCAGCTTGCCGAGGTCGCCGTTGGCGTCCATCTGCTGGAACTTTTTGAACTTCGCCAGCGACTTCCGGATGGTCTCGAAATTGGTCAGCGTGCCGCCCATCCAGCGGGTGGTCACGTAGGGCATGTTCGTGGCGGTGGCGGCCTCGCGGACGATCTCCTGCGCCTGGCGCTTGGTGCCGACGAGCAGCACGTCGTCGCCCTTGGCGACGGTGGCCTCGATGAATGCGCAGGCCTTTTCCAGCGCGGCGTGGGTCTTCTCCAGGTCGATGATGGTGACGCCCTGGCGTTGGCCGAAGACGTAGGGCTTGGAGCGCGGGTTCCAGCGCTTGGTCTGGTGCCCGAGATGGACGCCTGCATCGAGCAGGTCCTTGGGAGTGACGTTCATGGTGATCTATGTTGATGAACACAGGTCGGCCGATGGGCCGCCTTGCGATCAGGATTGGTGCCGGACGAGCCTCCTTCGTGGTCCGTTCCGGCGGTTGGTTGCTGGTTGGTGGAAGGAACGAAGGGCCGAAAAGAGGCCGCACGTCCCCGACTGGCAAGCCCTTTCTCGTGAAACGAAAAAATGACGGTTGACAGGCCTCCGGGCGGTTCGCACGTTCCGCCTCCCATTCATTGCAGGGTGGAGCAGCCTGGTAGCTCGTCAGGCTCATAACCTGAAGGTCGTTGGTTCAAATCCAACCCCTGCACCCAATTTGAAACCCCCGGAAACTGCTCCCGGGGGTTTCTGCTTAATGGCTTACGCGATTTTCGAAAGAGCGACTGTCCGCGTGCAACCTCAGTCAGCACGAGGCAACTTTGGGACACCAAAACCAAACATTACGCCAAACATTTTTTCGAGCCGAAAAGCGGGTTTTCCCCATCGACCTTCAGGCTCCGCACCCGCAGGTCTGACCGTTGAGCATCAATAAAATAGCCACTCCAGACGGAGTGGCTAAGGCAGCAAAAGCTGGAGGAAATTTAGGCGGCCGAAGGGATGCCCGAGGCACCCCGCTCCCGAGGAGAGCCGACCAAACACCCGATCCCACGTTGCGCAAGTCGCATAATTTCACCCAGCGGATAACGCCAGGTCCCGGGGAGAATTTCCACCGGGTGAAGCAGTCCCTCCTTGGTCATTCTCCAGATCGTCACGCGATTCACGCTGAGGAGTTCCGCCGCGCGCTTCTGCGTGACCAGGGCACGAGCGTCGCTGTCGCCTCCGCGTGCAGCCTCCTCCACCAGCCCAGAAATCAGCCGCTGCACCAGATCCCGCTCCCCGCTCGTTAGGGAGGAGTCGGTCGTCACGACGGATTGGAGAATCGCCCGGGAGGTCGGATTCATGGCGATCAAACCCCAGCCAGCAGGCTATGCCGAACGGATTCGCGGAGGCTCTCGCACGCCAGGACATCAGCCGCGAGCTGTTCGATCATCGCATCGTGAAAGCGGTTCACGCGGTGATGCACCGGAAAGCCAAAGTCGGTCTTTTCAGTCCTCCACTCCACCGACGCGGCCATGCGCTGGTCGCGGTGATCGAAGAGGCGCACCTCACCGCCATCGAAGGCGGGCGCCTGATTCAGGAACGCCTCGACCGCCTCCGGCGCCGAGTCGGTTCGATGACCAGGGAGGAAAAGCCCCGCGCGGTTCTGCCGATAGATTTGATACCGCACCACCGACGCTGCCGCGTCGGGGCTGGTGATGGATGATGTCGTGTGGTTCGTTTTCATGGATGAGTTGGGTTTCGCTGCATCCATCTCTGCGCCACCCGGCGTCATCCTCAATCGAGCGGCCCTGCCGAAATCGCGGGGCGATTCCTACACCGGATTCGGTAGGCTCCGAGCATCGGGCGACGCACGCCGATCCATCACCTTGGAGTCATGCGACTCCCCACAAACCGAGCGGTGCTTGCGGACCCAAAGCGACCGGGACCGGCCGACCGTCCGGCGAGGTCACTGCGGACTTCAGCTCCGCGAGTCGCGCTGACCGTGTGGCTCGTCCTCGTCGGCGAGAGTCATCACCGCCGGCAGGGTCGTGAAAGGTCGTCGCCCTGGACCGGGCGAGCCCGTTGCGGAATTTCTCCGGCATCACTCTCCCACGTTCTGATCCGGTGGCGGCATGGAGCACCCCGGCAGCGCTGCATGCGGTCATGGCTGCGAGCGGTCCGCGTTCTTCCGGGCAATTCCGCCTGGGCGGAACGTTCTTTTTTCCCGGATCGTTTTTGCTCTCTCTGGCGGCCCCTCCAGCCGGTCCGCCGCTCCGCGGACAGGGAGCGTTCGGGTCCTCCTTGAAAGGAATCCCCCCAACCGTCCCCTCGTCCCGGCCGGCACCCCCGCCCTTCGACGAGAGAGCAATCCCGCTCCTCAAAATCAAAAAAAGGAACTATATGCCCTCCAAAAACGCTCAACCCGCCTCGCCAACCAAAAACGCCGCCACCGGCCCCAAGCTTCCGGTGAAAACCTTCCGCCTCGGCCGCATCAAAGCCACCGTGTGGGAGAACGAAGCCGACCAGAAGAAGTTCTTCAACGTGACCTTCGCCCGAACCTACATGGACGAGGCCAGGAACTTCCACGATACCGACAGCTACGGGCGTGATGACCTCCCGCTCGTCGCCAAGCTGGCCGACCAGGCGCACACGTTCATCTTCGAACGGCTCGCGGAACTGAAATCCGAGCAAAGCGAGTAATCCTCGCCTCAACGGGCGGCCGGAAAATCCGGCCGCCTTTTTTATGTCCTTCAACGCGCCCCCCGCACCTAGCGGCGCTCCATTCTCCACAGCGCCAGACATGTATCCTTGCGGTCTCGCCCTCGACAGGCCGCCCGCATGCTCCGAATTGCCGCAGTCATCCGTTTGATATCCGCCGCCTGTCGCGCCAACTGGGCGAGTTTCGAGTCGAAGAAAACGGCGCCCTCCTCGCATGATCCGCGCGGCGGCAACCGCAGCTCGATCAATCGCTTGATCTCGGACAGCGTGAACCTAGCCGCCTTCGCCCCCTGGATAAAGTGAAGTGACGCGAGAGCTTCGTCGTCGAAGTCACGGTAACCTGCCGATCCCCAGCGGCTCGGTCGCGGAAGCAGGCCCCGTTTCTCGTAATACCGGACGGTTTGAGGACCAACCTGGGCTTTACGGGCAAGTTCGCTGACGGTCATTTCGTAAAATTGACCTTATACTATACAACAAGGTTTAGAGTGAAGCCATGAAAAACGTCCATTCCTCATTTTCACAACGCGCAGTCTTGGCTGGCGCGTCATTCTTGGCGGCGGCCTCAAGTTTTGGCGCGGTATCGCCCGCGACACCCGCTGAATTTGAAATCAAGGAGATGCCCGCGAGTTGCCGCCTTCTGCCCGACGAGTTCCGCAAGCGGGAGGCGACGCTGCTCACCGACTTCCAAAAAAGAATTTTATCCGCGCCGCCCCGCCCGGATGGCTACGCTTTCTTGCTCAAGCCCGATGCGCGGAATTTCAAGATCGCGGCGGAGTTGATCGAGGTCGAAGGCAAATGCTGTCCGTTTTTTCAGTTTCAACTCACCCTCGCCCAGGAAAGCCGGGCTCTCATGCTCGAAATTCGCGGACCTGCCGGAAGTCGTGAATTGCTGGAGTCCCTCTTCCGCTTGCCCTCGCCCGAGAAGTCGCCCTGAGCGGCATACTGATCCGACGCTCGCTTTGCTCGTCTTCTTATAGCGACTGCCAGCCGCTGATTTTCTGCCAGCTCTCAACCATTCGCCCGGAAAAATCGGCGCCTTGCTCACAGCGAAGAATCCCACGTCCGGAAAATCGGCATAGTGAGAGGAGGGCGCCGTGGGGCGGGCGCTCAACATCGGATGAGCGTAACGCTTTAGTGCTCCAAAGCCCACAACGCGGGACAACTGGTCTTCGTCCGGCGATGACCACATGCGGCGACAAATTTTAACAAGACGCGTCGCAGTCGGCGCATTTCCTTCATCCGCGTTTCGATGTCACCGAGCTTCACTTCGAGCAGCTGCTTCACCTCGGCGCAGGACTCGCCAGGCAGCACGCGCATGTCGAGCAGTTCCTTGATTTCGCGCAACGTGAAGCCAAGTTCCTTGGCCGAGCGGATGAATTGTAGGCGCAGCAGGGCATCATCATCGAAGTCCCGGTAGCCCGAGTCCGGCCAACGATGGGCATCCGGCAGCAGCCCCTCACGCTCGTAATAGCGGACGGTCTGCACATTCACGCCGCCTTTCTTCGCTAGTTCTCCGATGGTCATTGGGAAGTCCTTGACCTTATACTATACTACAGGGCGTAAACTGCCATCATGAAAAAGACCGAATTCTCGTGGACTTTGACCGGGGGCGTATTCGCCGGCCTCGCAGCGTCACTGTGCTGCATCGGGCCGTTGCTGTCTCTCACCCTCGGACTCGGCAGTTTTGCCGCCTCGGCGTGGTTCGCTCACTGGCGGCCGGTTTTTCTCGCAATCACCTTTGTGCTCCTGGGCCTGGCCTGGTATCTCACCTACCGGCGCCCGAAAGCGGACTGTGCAGACGGCTCCTGCGCCCGGACACCCGGCAAGGCGGCACGCCTCAGCTTGTGGCTGGGCACACTGGTAGCACTGGCCGCAGCGATCTATCCTGCTTTGCCGATGGCGAGTCATCAGATCAACGCCACAACCGTCGCCGCCAGTGATGCCAAACTCAGCGTGCAGATTCCGTCCATGGATTGTCCGCCGTGCGCGCAAGGCATCCAAGCTTCGCTCAGCCGGGCTCCGGGCGTGAAGCAGGCCGTGGTTAACTACGACACCAAACAAGCCGTGCTGGTTTATGACCCGGCCGTCACCAATCGCGACCGACTGCTCGCTCTCATCGACGCCAGCGGCTTCCCCGCCGAACGTTCCACCCTCAAATAACTGCGCCATGTCCGACTGCTGCACCCCCAAGGCAATTGAACCCAATCCCGCCGCTGAAACCTGCTGCACACGGGCCGACGGAAAGCATCTCCTCATCGTCGGCGGCGGCGGAGCTGCATTTTCCGCCGCACTCAAGGCGTCGAGCCTCGGTGCCCGCGCAACCATCATCAACGGCGGTCTGCCGATGGGTGGGACGTGCGTGAACGTAGGTTGCGTGCCATCCAAGACGCTCCTACGCGCCGGGGAAGCGCTGCACCGCGCCCAACGGCCGAGTGCGTTCGCTGGGATAGAAACTGCGGGCAAGCTCATCGACTTCGCCGCTGTTATGCGGCAGAAGCGCGAGCTGGTCGAGTCGCTGCGCCAGGCCAAATACGCCGACGTAATCGGCGACGATCCCAAGATCAAATTTGTCCGCGGGCGCGGCCAACTCGTCGATGCGCACACGGTTGAAGTGAACGGCGAGCGGCTTGTAGGCGATGCCGTGCTTCTCTGCACCGGCGCACGTCCCGCTGTGCCCGAAATCCCGGGACTTCGGGACGTGCCGTGCCTGACCAACGAGTCCGCCTTCGAGCTGACCAAACTACCCGAGTCACTGCTCGTGCTCGGGGGGCGCTACATTGCGCTGGAATGCGCTCAGATGTTCTCCCGTCTCGGCAGCCGTGTCACCATACTCCAACGCTCGGCTCGCATCCTTCCCACCGAATCGCCCGCCCTGACCGAGGAACTCACTTCCTTGCTTAAATCGGAGGGACTCGGAATCGTCACTGGGGTCGCTATCCGGCGGGTTTTTACGGAGGGTGCCGGGATCGCCGTTGAAGCCGCGGTCAACGGGCAACTCGAGGTCTTTCGCGCCAGCCAGTTGCTGGTGGCCACTGGCCGCACGCCCAATTCCGACGGGCTCGGCCTCGAGCAAATCGGCGTGAAGCTGGACGCGCAGAATTTCATCTCGGCCGATGAGCATCTCGCCACCACGGTGCCAGGCATCTATGCGGCTGGCGATGTCATCGGCGAGCCCATGTTTGTTTACACGGCCGCCTACGAAGGCGCTTTGGCAGCGGAGAACGCGCTCGCGGGTGCGTCACGTAAGCGTGACTACACGGCATTGCCTTGGGTTGTGTTCACCGATCCGCAGGTGGCGGGTGTTGGCCTTGATTTATCGCAAGCGGAAGCTGCCGGTCTCGACGCGGAGGCAAGCACGCTTCCGCTCTCGCAAGTGCCGCGCGCCATCGCCGCCCGCGACACGCGCGGATTCATCCAACTGATCCGCGACCGGAAAACCGACCGGCTCCTCGGCGCGCGCATCCTTGCTCCGGAAGGCGGGGAATTGCTCATGGAAGCGGCGCTTGCCATCCGGCACGGCATCACGGTGGGGGCGTTGAAGACGGCTTTTCATCCCTACCTTACTCTCAGCGAAGGCATCAAGCTGGCCGCGCTTTCCTTCGGAAAAGACGTGAGGAAATTGAGCTGCTGTGCGGCGTAGTTGTCAGGAGGTGCTTTTCACGCATAGCGATCAATCCATCTTGGGAACCAAAAACTCAAATTCTTGGTCTCGGTTGGGCCAGACAATGTTTCCGGGGCTTGCTTCACGCCCCATCCGTGCCTTCTGCCTGGCTGCTTTCGATGAGCGCGCAAAACTCAGCAACCCGATTCGTCCGCGTTCCAGATTTTCGCCAATCGGCCAAGTTTTTCGCGAGCGCGTCGCGAAACGCGTGCAGATCGCGCAGCTTCACTTCAACCTCGGCGAGCGAATCTTCCGCCATGCGTAGCACACACTGGCACGTCGCCGGTCGATTACCGCGCAGGCTCAAGACCTTGCGGATTTGTTCGAGCGTAAAACCGAGTTTTTGTGCGCGCCTGATAAAGCGGACCCGATCCACGGCGGAAGAATCATAGACTCGATAGCCCGCCGCCGTGCGTGCGGGTGGCGCGAGCAAACCTTCGCGTTCATAGAATCGGATGGTGTCGGTCTTCACGCCGGCTTCGCGCGCCAATTCACCGATGAGGAGGGAGGTTGAGCTCATTTGAAAATCCTACCGCAGGGCCATAAACGTCTGGCCGTAATATCCCGCGAGAAGGAGAAGGGCGCAACCGCTAACGACTTGGAGTGTGCGGCGCCACTGGGTGAGCCGGGTAAAGCGCACCACATATCCCGTCAACAGTCCGAGTAGGAGGAACGGGAGACCGCGGCCAATTCCGAACGCAAGCGCTAGAATAAAGCCATGTTCCCCGCGCGCCGTTGCCGTCGAAAACGCCAGCAGCAAGAGCAGCGGTGCGACGGACGTGCCCAAGCTAAAAACAAAACCATACCCGAACGCACCGAGGACGCCCGGCCGTCGCAATGCCGCGAGGCGGCTCGGTTTCAATCGCGGACCCCAAAAAGCGATGCACGCCGCCAGCAACGAAGCAATCGTCATGAGCAGTGCCCAGTTGCGACCGAATGACTCGGTGGCGAGCGCGCCCAGCCGTCCGGCAATCACCCCGAGGATCGCGATGTTGATCGCAATTCCGGCACCGAACGCGGCCGCGACCTTGATGCCAGCACGCTGCTCACCGGTCTCGGACGCACCTGCCACACTCGCGATCCCAATCCCCACGGGCAGCGTGCAGGGACAAACGGCACTCGCTACGATGCCCGCGAGGAAACTCACGCCCACGGTGACGAGGAGTCCATTTCCCTCGCCGACGTGCCGCAAAAACTCGTCCAGCGTGATCACTTCACTTTCGACGCGTCTCTGGGTTCGCCGGTTTTGTAGCCCAGCTTGTCAATCGCGGCGGCGAGCTGCGCTGCGGAGACCCGCGTGGGATCAAAACTGATCCGTGCGTTACGCTCCGCGAGATCGACATTTACTGCCGCCACGCCGGGCATGGCGGCAATTTCTTTCTTCACTCGCGCGACGCACGCTACGCACGACATGCCTTCTACTGGCACAACGATCGCACGCGTATTAGATGCCTCCTTGGTCGGAGTCTGCGACTTCTGATCTGCCGAGCTGAGGCTCGTGAGCGAGGCGGCACCGAGCACGGCGGCGATTAACGGCGCCGCGGCCACGCGACGGGGGCTAAGCTTGTGGTCTGGATTGGTTTTCATTGATTAATTCTGAGGGGGGCATCAGGCCGCTGTGGCAATTTTGGCTTCGAAACCTGCCTTGTTGAGTCGCTCCACAATCGCAGCGGGAACCAACACCGCGGTGTTGAGCAGCACGTCGACGCGCTGATTGCGCGAGTGCGCACGGACCTTGGACACGCCTTGCACACCTTTGAGCAGCGTTTCGACGCGCTCCTCACAACCTTCGCAGACGATCTTCTGGTTGCCGGTGACTTCGAATGTAACGGATTTTAGCATGGGAATAATGCCTCTTATGATTTTGTCGGTGTTTGAGACGCGCGACCGACGGTTTTGATCGCCTCAAAGAAGTAGTTGCCGCGACCCCACAGCGAATTGATGAAGATTGAAGTCACGCTCGCCGCCATCGCAACCATCCCCCAGATTGGATAAACGAGTCCGGTCGCCGCCGCCGGTATGCCAAGGCCGTTGAACGTGAAGGCGAGAAACACATTTTGGAGCATTTTCCGGTAACTGTAGCGGCTGATCTCGTAGGCATCGATGACCGCGCCGACCCGCTTGTTCAGGATAATGATGTCGGCGGATTCGATGGCGATGTCCGCGCCGCTGCCGAATGCGATGCCGACTTCCGCCTGCATGAGTGCAGGCGCGTCGTTGATGCCATCGCCGACCATCGCGACCCGTTCAGTTTCCTGAAACTTGCGAATCATTGCCGCTTTTTCGGCCGGCAACACCCGCGCGTGGACTTCTTCAATACCCGCCAGACGGGCAAAATGACACGCCGCACGTGCATTGTCGCCGGTGATGAGGCTGGTGCGAATGCCGAGCGCGTGGAGACGGCGCACCGTCTCTGCGGCGTCGGGTCGCAACGCATCCCCCAGGCCGAGCAGCCCGAGCAACTGACCATCGCGGGCCGCAGCGATCACTGTCTGCCCCTCGCTCTCAAGTTCGGCGATACGCGCGTCGTGCGCCCCCAGGTTCACGCCTTCGCTCGTCAGAAACGCCGGGCTTCCAGCGATCAGCGTGCGCCCCGCAAGGCGCGCTCTCACCCCCCGACCCACGATGGCTTCAAAGCCTTCCACTTCCGACAATTGAAGGCTGCGTTCAAACGCCTCACCCACAATTGCGCGCGCGAGCGGATGCTCTGAAGACGCCTCGGCCGAGGCAGCCACGGCGAGCAATTCCTTTTCCGTGCAACCTACCGGCACGATGGCGCGCAGTCCCGGATGCCCTTCGGTCAACGTGCCAGTTTTATCGAACACGACCCGCTGCACGCGCCGTAGCGACTGAAAAGCCTCCCCCGTGCGCATGAGCACGCCCCGCTCCGCCGCTTCGCCCGCGCCACGCACGATCGACAGCGGCGCAGAGATTCCGACTGCACATGGATACCCCATCACCAACACACTCAACCCGGCAAACATCGCCCGTTGCAGATCGAGCGGATTTCCCATCGCCAGCGGCAGCAAAATCCAGAAAAGCGTCGCGCCCAAAGCGGTTAGAAGCACCGCCGGGGTATAAACCTGAAGCACGCGATCAACCAAGTGCAGCAAGCCAGGCTTCAGCGCCCGCGCGTCCTCCACGCTGCGGATCACCTGCCGTAGGAAACTATCCTCGCCCACTACGGTGACCCGCACGAGCAAAGTCCCGAGGCCGTTCAACGAACCGCTTACGGTGCGATCGCCCACGCGTTTCGCAACAGGCAACGGCTCACCCGTCACGAGCGCCTCGTCCACGTCCGACTGACCGGACTGAACTTCACCGTCCACGGACACGCGCGTTCCGGGTCGGATGCGAACAAGATCGCCCACGCGCACCGCTTCGAGCGGCACTTCGCACTCTTGTCCGTCCTTCACGACGAAAGCCACGTCAGGTTCGAGATCGAGCAGTTTTTTCACCGCTTGCGAACTGCGCGTCTTCACAATGAGCGACAGCCACTCCGAGAAAATATGATACGTGACGACCATCACCGCCACCGAGAAAAACGCGGTGGTGGGATAGTTCGGTGGATTGTAGACCAAACCGACCACCCCGCCGACGACACCGGCGAGCGCTCCGGCCTCAACCAACACGTGCTGATTGAGGATGCCGCGTCTCAAGGCCATCGCCGCCATCCGCACAATGTGTCCCCCGATGCCGAAAATGAGACCGACCGCGAGCAGGCCCGCGAGCCACGGCGTGGCCGCGCCGAAGACACCCCGCAATTGGAGTGCGTAGATCCCGGCCCCGGTGACCGCTAGAAAAGCCGAGCCCGCGAATGCCCATCGTAGGCCAAAACTGCGCAGCACCGCGAACGAGAATGCGACCAAGCTCGCGATTGAAAAGACGCAGAGCCAGAACCACGCGGTGCCGACCGGATAGCCGGCCAATCCCATCGCCGCAGTGCTCATGGCTAGCCCGGTCAGGAAACGCGCGCGTTCGTGCTTCAATGTGCCTTCCTCTTCCTCGAACGGCCGCACCTTGCGGGGATCGGAGACAGTGTAACCAATGTCCTTGAGGATTTGCAGCAGGTGTTTTGCGTGCGTCAGGGTCGGATCGAATTCGATCAACGCCTGCTCGTGCGTCAGGCTCACCGCCACTTTATCCACGCCGCGACGCTTGCGCAGCGCCTTTTCAATCGTGCCGGTGCACAATGAACAATGAAGCCCGCCGATGTGGGCGCGAATGCGTCTCCGGTCCGGCCGCGTGGCCGGCTCCTCGCTCCAAAAATGCGGCGCGGTTTCCAGTGCTGTGGTGGTGTGGGTGTTCATAGCGGTTCCCTTTGCATGGGCTCACCCTACACCTTGGACCCAAGTCCAAGGTCAAGTGGGAATCGTGGAAAAAGCGCCGATGAGGGCTTCAGCACGGACGTCGGTTTGTCATTTTGCGTGTCCTTGGGCGAAAGCACGCCAAGGAGACGGGTGCCGGGCGACGCTCGCTTCGCTCGAATTCTTTTTGCGACTGCCAGCCGCTGATTTCCCCATTCTACACCCGGTCAAGGTCGTATCGCTGCGCGATCTCCACCACGCGGAATCACTCCGCTTCCCCCTCGTTGCAGGGCGAGTCCGCCGCCTCGGCGCTCCGTCCACCGCTTTGACTTTCGGGTGTGGGGCGAAAATCGCCAATCGGCAGTAGGCGATAAGGTCACGAGACGTGACGCACGCCCCACGGGCCGAACGGCACAAAATCATGACCTGTGAAAACCCGTTCGGTGAAACCATCTATTCCTACTCTCGCGCCCAAGCCATCGAGGACGGCGTCCTCGTGGACCTGAGCCAGGCCGATTCCATCCGCCAGCACTGGAAACACCCCTTCGCCTGCACATCGGCGGTTTGGGCGCTCATCGAGGAAGCATTACAGCAGCCCGGCCAGGATGTCTCCGGCATCTGCCACAACATCTCCACCATGGCCAAGCTTGCCATTCGGGGCACACGGAATGCCGAGCAGATTCTGTTCACGGTCATCATCACAGGCCGGACACACTCCCTGAAATTGCATATTGGCCCCGGCGATACGGCGGCCCCCGTGCTCACGCTCATGCTCCCTTACGAAGACTGAACGCGGGGGCTCCGGCCCCCTTTTGCGTCCGGGAGCGCTACGCGCTGGCCCGGACCGTGGGTGCAGCGCCCTTGCCGTCGCCGGTCGCCGCCCGAAGCCTACGCTGAAACCCCGGGTAAAATACATCCTGCCCGGTCACCCAAATATATCCGTGCTGGAGCGCATACAGCATGAGCTGCCCTTTGTGATGCAGCTTCAGCTTTGCCATGATCGCCTTGCGATGGGTGTTCACCGTATAGGGCGACAAGCCGAGACGACCCGCCGCCTGTTGGTCATCGGAACCATCGCCGACGACGGAGAGCACCATTTGCTCTTTCTCCGTCAAGGCATCGAGTGTGATGTTCTTCGGACGTTTTAGATTCGGTAGCATAGTCGGGCTCACGTAGAGTCGGCGTTGGATCACCTGTTGCAGCGCGGTCGGAAGATTCTCCATGCCCTCCGCGTGTCCATCGTAAAGCCCATCGTAGCGGATGCTGCGCAACAGATCGAAGGTGCGGGCGTCCTTGCGCGACGTGAGCACGAGGATAGGCAGCGCCGTTTCGATAAACGGCTCCAGGTGCTCCAATCCGTCCATGTCGTCAATCTTCACGCCCGTGATGAACAGGTCCGGCACCTGCGCTTGGATGCAATCGAGTGCATCGAAACCGAGCTGAAACACCTGCACGTCCGCGTTTCGCCAGAGGTCTTTGATGTGCCGGCTGATCAATTCACCGTAAAGTCGGTCGCCTTTCAGGACCACGATCCGCGGGGCGGCGTTTTTGGGCAGCATGGTTACGAAGCGGCAGGGTTCAGGTGCAGTTTCATTCCATCCGAATGCGGCAGCAGACGGCCTGAGCCGTCGCCCCCGCGCAGTAACTCGCGCGCGAGCGCGTTCCGAACCAGAAGCTCGGCGGCATCACGCATCGGCCTGGCCCCAAGCCGCTCGTGATACCCGCGACTAACGACAATTCCTTGCACGGATGGTTCCGAGGAAACCCGATAGCCGAGCCCGGCCAACGTCCGGCACTCCTTTTCTACCAGACCAGCGGCGATGGCGCACTGCGCCCCGTAGTCGAGTTTGTTGAACACCACAGTCAGCGTGATGCGGGCGAAGATTTCCGGCCGTAGTTCCCGCTGCGCATCCTGCCGCACTAGGCGCTCCATCGTCTCATACTTCGATTTGCGGAGCGTCATGATGCGCTGCGCCCCGATGTTGCTCGTGAGCACCACATACCACGCCGAGAAATCCAGCACACGGTTGCGGCCCGTCGTCAGTCGAGCGGCATCGAGCAATTGGAGCAGAACGTCCAAGACCCGCGGATGCGCCTTTTCGATTTCATCGAAGAGCAGCGTGCCGGAACCAGCACACGCATCGAATCCCTCCGCGATCCGGCCCGGTTCATCCGCCGTCCCGAGCAACAGTCCGAGACGGTCCGCGGTCTGATACTCCGACATGTCGAGACGGACGACGCGATCCGGGCCAAGCAGGTCTTCCGTGAAGCGCAGC
Source organism: uncultured Opitutaceae bacterium (assembly GCA_964565475.1). Lineage (GTDB taxonomy): Bacteria > Verrucomicrobiota > Verrucomicrobiia > Opitutales > Opitutaceae > Didemnitutus. The sequence continues at coordinate 68,747 of CAZMFB010000004.1, forward strand.
GTCAGCTCCGTCTTGCCGACGCCGGTCGGGCCGAGAAACAGGAAGCTCGCTTTCGGCCGGCCGGGCACGGTGAGGCCAAGCTCACCGTGTTGCAGCCGCTCGGCGACCAAATCGATAGCCGCATCCTGTCCCGTGAGCACCGCCTTGAGACGATCCGGCAAGGTCCGGAGTTTTTCGAGGTGTTCGGCGGCGATGCTCATGACGCGCCCTCACCATTTTGCTTCCGTGGGGGCCGTGGCATTCGCCTCCACCGGTTCCGACGGGGCAGGCGGCACCCCGGAGCGCAGACGGCTGCGGTCAGCCTCCAGTTGCTCGCGGAGCTTCGCCGCTTCCGTGCTCTGGCGCACCAGTTGCGCATACTGAGCCTGCATCCGACGCTCGGTTTCGGACATCGAGGACTGCATCGCACGCAGCTCCGCCGTGATGGCCTTTTGCGTGGCAAGTTCCGCCGCGAGTTCGGCGTCGCCGGAAAGCGGAGCATGACTCGCCGGGGCAAAGGCCGTGCGCGGCACGGTCCCCATGTCTTCGGTGGCGTTCGCCGGCACGATGGTGCGGCGATAGACGGCGTGCGCTTCATGGCGAATCGAGGGGTTCGCCGCCTCGCGATAACCGCGCACATCGTAACGCGTCTCGACCGCTTTGGTCGGAACGACGGCGGCCACGGGCGCGACCGGGGGCGGCTGGATCGCGACGGGCTGCTTGGTCGCGCAACCGGCGAAGAGAACCGCGGGAAGAATATACCAGAGGGTTCGCATAGTTAGCCTTGGGTTGGGTGTTGAGGAGCTGGCCGGGACGCCACGGGTTCAGGCGGCACGGGCTGAGGTGATTTCACCCCCGCCACGCTCGCCTTCTGCGGATCGACCGACTCGAGAACGTAAACGTAGAATTCCTTACCGGCCGCCACGCGGACGAAGTAGCCGTTTTCCTCAATGTCCTTCAGCGTGCGCTTCGCGTAGAGATCGAACACGTCGCCCACGCCTTCACGCACACCATTAGAAACCGAGCCGGTGATCGTCGTTCCCAGGGCGGTCTGCGTCCTGTCCTGCGTCCCCCGCGCAAAACCGCTGAGCGCGGCGGACGCCAGCACCTTCAATTCTTGCAAGTCATCCGTCGCCATCAGGCGGCCTTTGATGCCCCCGGAACCATCGGTGATTCCGTAGCCGTCAATGTCGTGTTCGTATTCGCGATCCAATGCCACGCCGTTGAACGCCAGCTCGCGGCCATCCTGCCAGACGAAACGCCAGGTGCCGGACGCGTTCACGCGGTCGCGCAGCCGACCCGCGCGCGCCGTGCCATGCACGAGCGTGTTGGCCGGAATGACCTTCTTGCCGTTCTGCCAAACGTCTTCGAGCAGCACCGCGATGACCGGCGTCTCCAGATTCGCGCTGTCGATCGTGTTCACGAGTTTGCACTTCAAGAGCGTGCCAAACGGCATGAACTTCTCTGGCGGTGGCGGAACCGCTCGCTCGGACCGAACCGGCGGCGCTTCATACGAGGCAAGCAATGAGGCGTAGCGAATCTTGCGCGGTTTTGGTTCTGCGGCCGGCGTCGCCGTGTGCGGTTTCTGGCCCGCCGCGCCCGTGGCCACGGGTGCAGCCGGACGGAAGGGCACAATACCGCCGGCGGTGGTGGGCTCGCCTGCCTGGGCGACTACCTGCGGACGCGCTTGCTGTGGCAACCCGCTTTCGAGGCCTTGATCCAACGGCACCCGCACCTGACCGAGTTCGACCTTCTTCGTGCTCTGCGCGGCGAGCTTTGCCGCCTCGCGTTCCTGCGATTGCTGGCGTCCGTAAATCGCCAGACCGGAAAACAGCACGACGACGAACACGATGAACAACCCGAACTTACTCTTGAAGAAATTGCCGATGTTGCGCGGGTTCATGACTTCGGTGCCTCCGTTGCTGCCGGTGCCGTGGGCTCCGTTGTCGCGACGGCCTCACGTCGCGAGGTGTTGACCAGAATGGTGAACGCATTGTCCGCGCTGAGATCGTTGCGCGTGCCGTCCGGCATGCCGACGACGGCGAACTCCGCGTCGGCGCTCTCGCCAGGAGCGAGACTGCGCGGACCGTTGGCGATGGACTGTTCGAATTTCTCGTTGGCGACCCGGGCCGCAAACGTGCTCGGGGCGAGATCGAGCGTTCGGTCCGTGGTGTTCTTCAGCCGCAGCAAGAACACCACCGCGTCCTCCTTGGAGAAGCGATAGACCTCCTGCACCGTCACCTCAACGTCGGGCAACTCGACCTTCCGATTCTGTGCCCGGAGCGTGACGCCCTCGACTGCCTTCGGCAGCGACTTCGCCAACACCGGATAGGCCCGCGCTCGGTCCAACAGGCTGAAGCCGATGCGGGGCGAGAACTTCACGGGCTCCGGTGGGGTCTCGACGCGGACCGCCGCCACCTGCGCCGCAGGCTGGAAAATCACGCTCGCGGTGGAGTCTGCCGCGACTGTGCGAAGGTTGAGCACGTAGGCCGAACCATCGTAGATCGCAGTCAGTCTCGCGGCGGCGTCGGGCTGGAGACTGCGGACGAGGATGAAGTTCGATCCGGGCGCATGGGAGACATGGAATCGTAGGGGCGTCCCTTCCTCGACCTCCACCGATTGCTTACCACCCTCAATCAACATGTCCGCTCCCGCTACGGCGGTGATCGGCCCGGGGAACATGACGGTGGTGACCTCGCGGGACACCGGCAGGTCCACCGCCTGCTTCGGATCAAGCCGGGCCTCGCGAATTGTTTGCGCCGCGAGCGCCGAGGCGAGGCCGATGAAGAGTGAGAGGGATTTCAGCATGGCGCGTCCTCACGTTTTGATGGGCTCCACTTGGAACGCGGCGACCGCGGTCGGAAACCGCCCGTTGCGGGTGAGGTCCGGGTTGACCAGGAACTTGAATTTCACCCGGTAGCGAAGCACCTCCGTGATCGGCGCTCCCTGATAGGAGCCGACTCGGATCAACTGCACGTCGGCAGACGTGTAGAAGGCGTTGTCTCGCGTGCTCAGAATCTCCGGCACACCGACCTCCACTTTCTGATGGAGGGATTTGGCCTCGAACTCGGGTTTGGTCCGGTTGAGCGATGCCTGTGCCGTCTGTGCCGCCTCCCGGAGGAAGAGCTGTTTGAACAACTCGGGGTTGTCCAAGCCCGCCGGGTTGCGTTCGAAGAGCGCCTTACACGCGAGCTTCGTCTGCATCGCATGGAGGTCTTTCGCTTCCTGAATGTCCACCACCGGCGACACGTAGTAGGTGCCGAGGCTGTCGATCATGACCACCTCGCGCTTGCGGGTCAGTTGCTCGACGAGTTGATGACGGTCCCACACCGCCCAGACCCACGCCAGGACGGCGACGAAGAACCAGATCAACGACTGACGACGCTGCCGGTCAAAAATCGCCAGCAGTGACGACTTCGGTTTCCCGAACTGCGGCGCAACGCGTGAAGCGTGCGCGGAAGCGGTTTCGGCGTTGGCGACCATGGCGGCTACCTCCGGGGTGGGTTCGATTTCGGAGGCGTCACGTTCTTGAGCGGACGCTCTGCCTCCGGGCCATCCGGCTCGTCGCGGCGCAAGCCATCGAGTAGCACAGCGGCGACCTTCTTCTGTGCGACTGCGATACGCCGCATCGAATTGATCGAGTCTTTCGAGGCAGCGGCAATTCTTTGGCTAGGATTTGGCATGGGAATCGATGTCGATGGCTGCTTGGTTGGGATCTTCAGAGTGTGGTTGATTGCCGAAACCGCTTCGGCTTGTCCGTCTCCGTCTCGTCTCAGCAGAGAATTGTTCAGCAAAATCTTCGGCCGCCTGTGCGTGCTGTCTTTGAGCCGAGGCGGTCTCTTCTGCGGCTGCCGCATGGCGCCGCATGAAGGACCCCGCGTAGAAGCCCGATAACCCGCCGACCGCAGTTCCAGTGACTCGGGGCGAACCTCCACCGCGGATCGTGGACTCGGTTCCGGCGGCAGCAGCTCCGCCGGCTGCCGCCGCAATCACTCCGCCCGCACCGGCTCCCCCGGTTGCGGCAGCGAAGGCCGCTCCGACACCGCCCGTGAAGGCAGCCTGCGCCACGCCACCGACGCTCTGGGCGAACGCCACCGCAGGGTTGGCACCCATCAACAGAATCTTGGTGCTGATCCATGGGGCGAGTGCGGAGCTGAGGATCATCCACGAACCGATCAGCAACACCGTCAGGGCAGGCGCGGCGATTGGTGCTCCCACGACAAACACCGGAACAAGACTGGCCGTTGCGGCAGCTTCGAGCATCGCGTTTGTGACAACCGCTGCTATTACCCACCCGAATGGCCAGCAGACCAGGGCCACCAATCCGATGACATACTTCTGAGCGACGCCCGCCATCGGCTTGAGCATGAAAAAGGAGAGGAAGATCGGGCTCAACGCCCACCCTGCGGTGAGCAGGACTCCACCAACCAGTTTCACGACATACTGAACGCCCCAGGACATCCATCCGAACAGCCAGAGCAAAGCGTAACAGATCGCGGTTCCGATGGATTTGGTTCCCCAGATGATGTCCCACATGCTGGAATCCGGTTCCGTCGCTTTGGTCCCCGAGATGAACGTGACAAAGCGCTCATCCACGGCAGTCGGGTCCACTCCCATCATGGCCCCAAAGGCGAAGATGATGTCACTGAGCCGCATGAGCCACTCCCTGATAAAGAGCGTGCTAACGCCGATCAGGAACACTTTGGCCAGAAGCCAAATGAACTCCCCGGCATCCGGGCGGCCCCTCACGGTGCTGAAAACCAGACCGATCGCCACGATAGCGCTGCCGATATAGGCGCATCCGCCCCACAACGACGACAAGCCGTCGAAGTATGAAGGGGGAAGGATGGTCGCCAGCATCATCATGGTATCAAGGCTCAGGGATTCTGCTTCTTTTCAGGGACGGGGACCGCCTGCGGTGTCGTTTTGGGATCAGGCTCGTTGAGCTTGAAGAATTCCGGCGATTTGAACGCCTTCGGAAGGGCGTTCATTTCCTTGCGAGCTGCCTCGGCACGTGCCTTGGCCTCGGCGTCCTCGCGTGCCCGCCGCGCTTCCGCTTCCCGGTCCACGCATCCTCCAGCGAACATCAACGTCATCAGCAAAACTCCGGTGATCGTAGGTGCTTTCATAGGTGCATTTTGACCGAATTTTCCCGAGGCGGTTCGCCGTCAGCGTGTGAAAGGTTTTTCAATAACGTATTGGAGCATAGTCTCGTAACGGGGCTTGAACGCAGCCGATAGCTTCCGGGCTTCCTGCTGGGCAAGCCGCCGCCGCGCCTCGGCATCGGCTTCGGTCTGGGCATTGGTCATCGCCGTGGCCTCGGCCGCCTTGACCTGCACCTGGGCCGCACTCAGGGCGACCTCAGCATCGACCGCGGTAAGCTGCCCATACTGGGCGTTCAGCACCGCCTCCAACTTCTTCTGTTCCGCCTCCGTTTCGGCCGCCCGGAGGGCTTCGCTCGTTTGGGCGATGGCCCGCTTCAAGTCCTCCCGGCGCGTGTAAACGTCGCTCTGCACGGCCTTGAACTCGTCCACCGTGACGGCCATGTCATGAGACTCCTTGTAAACGGTCGGGTCGCGTTCGACCACGGCACCATCGAAGTCGCGGAAGTCCGCCCGGACTTCACGGAAGATGCCGCTCCGGGTGTCGCCAAATAGCCCCCGGCCATCAACACGGGCGATGCCCTGCGCCCAGGTCTTGATTTGCGTCGGGAGGTTGAGATCGGCCCGAAATTCCGGGAAGCCAACCAGGTCCTTTACGTTCGCCATGTCCCCCATGCGCTTGAGCTGGGTTTCGAACTGCTGAATCTGCCGAACCTGATTGGTGATCTGCGTGGCCTGATTCGCCAACTGCTCCACCATCGCGGCGTAATTCACGGCGCTTTGCTGGAGGTTCGCGGCATCGATCACCGCCCATTGCGCGAGGCCTGAACTCGCGCCCATCGTCAGCACCGAGGCCAAAAGGAGCGTCGTTTTCATGAACCGGTTTCCTCCTTCGGCATGACCACGCGAATGACTCGCTTGGTAGGCTCGCGCCGCACCCCGTCGCGATCCGCTTGGGGCACGTCGATTTCGTAATAGGTCTCCTCGTAGCCGTCATCGAGCGACGGGCGTTGGTTGTCCCGGGCGATCCAGTATTGCTGCTTCACGGCGTTCGACTGGCCCTTTTCGTAGCCTGCCAGATATGCCTCCCGCTGGGCCTTGTTATTGAAGTAGTTGATGGTTTCGCCGACCACGAAGCCCGCCGCCGCACCGAGCGCGGCATTCTTGGCTTTGCCGTCGCCCTCCCGGGCACCGATGTAAGCTCCGCCCGCCGTTGTGGCTGCGGTCGTGGCAAAGTTGCGCGTGCGCCCGGCCGAGTCGGCGCTTGCGGTCGCACAGCCCGGCATGAAGAGGACAACCACCACCATGAACAGCAGGCCGACCAGATACGGCTGCGAGAACGAGAGACTGTCCAGGAATCGTTGCATGGGTAGCCTTGGGTTGAGGATTAGGATTCGTTGATCGTGAGTTTGAGTTCGTGACGTTGCGCGTGGCCCTGACGTTGGCCTTCGCGCGCACAAAGCCGGTCAATGGCGTGGGCGATGAAAACACCCGCCTCCAACCGCCCTTCGAGAAATTCAACAATGTCCGCCTTCATCCGCAGACGGTCTGAAGGTGGGAGCAGATGGGTCTCAAGGACCGCCTCGACTTCGGCGACCTCCCGCTCATCCAACGGATCGCGACCGTCCTGTTCCTCAACGCGCTCCGAGTAGGGCGCGAGGCGTTCGAACAGGCGGTCTTCCTCGACCATCTCGTATCCCGCGTGAAGGAGATCGAACCCGGAGCGGCTGACCATGACCTCGGTTGGCTCACCGGACCGCACCAGGGTCGCAGCATCTCCCGTCGCCGTCTCCCGCTCCATGAGCCGGAAAATCAGAGCGTCATCTTCAAAGGCGGCCTCGATGTGCCGGTGACGGTTCACCCGCTGAGATTCCGAACCCGGCACGCCGGTCTCGGCTTTGCGTGTGACCTGCACATCGGGAAGCTGCACCAGCACGCGCGGGAGCGGAACGACCCCGCCGGCGTCGCCGCGATGCTCGTCCCGGTAGCTGCGCCCCGCGACCACCATGCGCTGTGCCTCGCGTTGGATTTCCTCGTTGGTCTTCATGGCATCAGGCGTTGGCGATGATGGCGTCCACCACGTTTCCGTTCCCGCGCAACGCCTTTTCGCGTTGATCGAAATGCGCGCCCGAGCTCGACGCGCAGTAGAGCATTTCGCGCGAGGCGACGTTGCGCATCGTCACGATCAACGGACGGCGTTCGTCCGTGTGGTAGTAGGTGAACTGAGAATACTTGGTCCCGACCAGCTTCTCCGGTTCGGAGTGACTCATGACGGCATCCTTCGCCGCATCCGGGATCGGGAAGTCCCGGCTCAGATCCTCGATGTCGGACCGGTCGCTCTGACGGAGCAGAAACAGGATGCGGCTATTGCCCAGGACCGCGCCACGGATGTCGGACGCTTTGAACTGCTCGTAGTTCTGCACGGTCGCGACGTTCCAGACGTTGTATTTGCGGAGCTGCTGGTAGGACTCGCGCAGCACTTTCTTGCCGGACGGCACGAGCGAGAAGCGCGCGACTTCCTCAAAGATGTTCCGCTTCCGCAGCGCGCGCGGCAGACGCATCATGTGCGACCGGGTATAGTTCGCGATCAGGAAAGCCGCTGCCGCTTTGAGTTCCTCTGCCGACTCGGGGATGTAGCCGAGTTCGAAGTGCGCGATCTTGCCCGTGAGCGACACATTCGAGACCCCATCGAAGAGTTCGCCGTAACTGCCACCCGCCGACCACGGCTCCAGGAGCGTGGCGAGGTAACGCATTTCCTCGGCGTGCGGCCCGGAGGCCTCGGCGGAAAGCAGTTCCTGCAACTGGCCATGCTGCGGCATCTCGGCCGGGCTGAGCCGGGCGAACACGAGGTCGCGGATTTGCTGCCCACCCGCACCGTCCTTCGCGAAACGGATCACGTCGCCTTCGTCGGCTGAGGCCGCAAATGCCGACGCTTCATCTCCCCGACGTTGCTCCCATTCGGCGAACTCGAGGAACGCATCGAGCCCGGTCGCCTGCGGCCCCATCCGAGTCCGGCGATACAGGTCAAGGGCGTAGGCCCTCCGCGCCATGGCCGCCGTCTCCTCGGGGTGACGATTGAAATACCACCGCGCGAAATCCTCGTAGAGGCGGCCGATGGCGTTCGCCAGGAGTGCCTGCCGGAGCTTGTTGCGGTCTTCGTCTTTCGACTGACCGACCATGAGCATCGGGAGCGCCGCCGCCGCGCTCAGGTGCAACCCGGACAGCGGCAGGCCCCGCGTGTCGAGGTAGTTCATGGTCAACTTGCCGTTCGCCTGCACGATGATCGGCTCCGCCGCCGGATCGACCGTCTTGGCGTAGGTGGTGTAGGACTCACCCTCCTCCACGATCATTGTGTAGGCGTAGAACGGCTCGGTCTGGGTCAGAATATCGATGACGTTGACGCTCTTGCCGGAACCCGTGGTGCCGATGACTACCGCGTTTTGGGGCGTCTGGTTGTTGCCCTCGCCGACAAACGTTCGCCCGCCGACAAGGTTGCCGTTGGGACCCTCAAAAAGGAACTCCGCCTGATCGAGGTGGCCCACCGGCGTGGACGAGAACGGCAGGATGTTCGCGACGAGCGCGTCGTCGTAGTCATGCCAGAGCGAATCGTAGCGGCTGAACGACCAGCCCGGCCACGTGCAGTAGAAGAAGTTTCGCGCGGAGGGTTCGAGGGCGGGCTCGTAAGCCTGCGCCCGCTCCATGCCGCCGACCGCCGCCTTGAGCGCGGTCAGCTTCGCCCGCAGGTCTTCCCGATTCCGGTCCCACGCGCGGATGATATACTGGATGCGGTAGGGCGAGCTGTCGCCGTTGCTGTAGCGGGCGATCTTGGCGGCCTTCGTGCGCATCGCCGCGAGGAGCTTCACCTTCTTCAGGCTCTCGTAGTCGCCTTCGACGCGGTTCAGCTCCTTCTGCTCTTTCTCGATCAATTCCTCCACATCAACCGACTCGACGTTGACGGTGATGGCGTAGTCCCGGAAGCCCAGCTTCGTCAGGAGGTAGGCGAGGCTCGGGCGGGTCCGCTTCGGCAGTGACTTGAGCACCAGCATCCCGTGGTAGCAGCCATCGAGATAAAACCCGGTGTCGGGCTTTTCCAGCGGGCGGCCCTCACCGAGCCAGCAGTTTTCCTGAATGGATTTCTGGGGATCAAAGGACTCCAGTGGATCGGTGATCTTTTGTTCCGGCAGCGAGGGATTGAGAAACTCCAGGTAATGCAGGAAGTGATCGGCATCGGTCATCGGCCGCACCTGACCGCCGCTCCCGCCAAAGAGCGCCTGCAGAAACTGCCCGATTTGGTTGAACTGCTCGGCATAGGTGCCAAGCAGCGCCTCCCGAGTCAGTCGGCCGGCATTCTTGCCGAGCACCGCCGCATCGACCGGCGTCGTGAAATACAGGCGGAGACGCTCCCGCCGGAGTGCCCCAGACTCGACCATGCGCCAGTAACGCACGAACCGCTCGTTGCGCTGGCGCTTGCTCCATTCATTGGTCGCGAGCGTAGCCGTGTCTTCCCGGTAGCGCTGGAGCGGCTTACGGAAGTCGGAATCGTTCGTCCACTGCACCTGCATCCGCCAACCGGGTTTCAGCACCGACAGCAGCGCGACCAGGTCGGACTCGAATGCGTTGTGATGGACCGGATCGGCATGTTCTAAGTCGGGGGCGATAATTTCAAACCCACGCGCGATGAAACCACCGCGATGGAGGCCTTCGAAGACAATCATGTCTTCGCCAAAGTAGCCGTCTGCGGGTTCGGTTCTCATGCCACTTCTTCCCCACGTTCTGCCAACGCTTCTTCCAGCATGTCCTCCATGACCGTGAGTTGCTCCTGCAACCGATCATAGTCGGCGCGTGCCACCACGGGTTGCTCACGCTTCTTCTGGTCGGTGTCCTTGTGGCCGGTCATCTCCCCAACCGGGCGAGCGTTCGCGCCAGAATGGCGGGCCGTTCCGAGACTCGCGCGGTGTGAGCGCACCGCCGGCTCGTGCGCGTCCACCTCAGGGGCCAGCGGCGACCCAGCGGTGGCGAAGGGATTCGCCGGCCGCCGGGGGCGCGGGCCGAATTGGAAGGAGAGCAGGCCCGATTCGACCAACGCGGATTCGAAGAAGTCGGTATCGTAGTGCTCCGGCTTGTTGTTTTTCAGCGTGAACACATACGTGACCGACAGCGCGCAGAGCACGACACCCACCAGCAGGCACAGCAGCAGCGATACCCCGAAGATTCCCCACAGGAAGATCACCATCAGGATCGTCGCGCCCCCGGAGCCTAGCAGATACCAACCGGAGTTCCCGGTCATGCCGAGAAACTCGCCGGAGGACTGTGCGCCCTGATTGGCGTCGTGCTCGTTGAGATGCGTCGAATGCATGGGACGCGGGGCCGGTTTCGATCAGGGCGAGAAGGTGCCGACGTTGGAGGCTTCGATCCCCATGTTGCTCCACATCGTGCGCACGATGGCGAAGGCAAGCCCGCTCACCATGGCGCCCGCGAAAGCCCATTTCGCGATGGACTGCCGGCCCATCATCATGGCGACACCGGCTGCCACGATGCCGACCGCGGCGAACGTCCCGCTCAGATACATGATGATCGCGTTGCCCGCCTCCGTGGCGGTGCGCAGATCGACCGCTTGCGCATGGGCGAGCGTCGGCCAGGCCAGCATGGCCCCGAACCACACCGCCAGTTTCTGCCACGAGCTGACCGGCGTCTGCGGCCGGATTTCCGAATACAGGTGCAGCGCCCTCATCATCATCGCCACACCGAGACAGAACGCCACATAGGGCGTTAGGTGGACCAAGGTTGTCATGTTGCTCTCCGTTTTGATGCCGGCGCTTGTGGGGGCCGAATCCCGCCCGGTGTTTCTCCGCCGGTGAACAGCGGAGAAACCGGGCTGGCTTCCAAAAGGACGAACCCGGATTTCGCCGCAAGGAACCGGCCCTACCGAAAAAAGGGTAGGACATCCGATGGAACCCGAAACCGGTCCACTATAGGATCATGGCGAACGGGCTGTAGAGAGGCGGGTGCCGCGCACTAGCCCGTGTCGAGTTCGAGCTGCACCGGGGGTCTCTTCCCGAAGGGATTCGCCGGTGGCTTCGTGAACCGAATCTCGACGGCAAACGTATCGGCTTCGTGCTCACGATCCGCGTGCAGCTCCGGCTGCGCGCGCAGGCGCACCAAGGAGTGTTCCTCAATCGCCAGGAACAGGGGCGCGAGGTTGTGACCGCGCACGATCACCAGCCATTCGCCGATCTCGATCTTGATCGTATCCGGTTCCGCGTAGTCCCAGCGCGCCTCGACATAGTGCATCCACGGCAGATTCCGGCGCTGATCCTTGCCATCGTCGAACGTGACGTGGCTCGGGTTTGCGCCCGCATCGAAATACAGCTTCGGTTTTCTGAGCGGAGAGCGTTCCATCACGCCTTCCTCCCTTCACCCTGAGCCGTCGCGAGCCCGCGCAGCTTCCTGACGGTGCTATGCCAGGCATCCCGCACACCGGCCCGCAGGCCGCGGGTGGCTCGCGGGGCAAGGCGCTCATCGAGCGTGAGACGATGCCGGGCCATGAACTCCGTGGCCAGTTCCCGGCCCGGATCGGGCCGGGCCAACCGGCTCAGTATTTCCGCCTTGTTGGAAAGATAAATGGCATGAGCGCCACGATAGCGGGTGTTGCCGACGTAAAATTGGCGGCGCGCCAGCGCCCGCACGGCAACTTCACCCAACACCAGCAATGATTCCTCCGACGTGCTGCCCTGCGAGCGGTAGGACGTGAGCGCGTGACCGTAGGTCCACGCCGCAAACGTGCGCGGCAGCTCCCGCCCATCGGTGAACACGATACGATCCGCTTTCGGATCGACCTTCGCCACTTCCTTAAAATCGCCGTTCGCGAATCCCGCGTCGTCTTCCCGCCCGCGAATCAAGAGCCGGTCTCCCACGGACACGGCGAGCGATTGCGCACGGCCCACTTCGAAGGCCGCCCGCTGCTTGCGGGTGATCTTCGCTTCGCGACCCTTGGGACCGCGCACCCGCAGACCATCGGGCAGGACCGCGATAACCTCGGCCGCGACGCCTCGCTTGAAAAAGCGCGTATCCCGCGCGAACAGCAGCCGGTCGCCGGGGCGGTATTGGTCCCAGTGGATCTTCTGCTCCTCCGTCCACGTGAGCGGTTTCACGGCCTCGCGCGTGACCTCGGCTTCGCCCAGCAGGCCCGCCTGTCGGAGCGCGGGTCGCACCTGCGCATTGAAGCGCTCGATTTCCTCCCAGAACGGAATCACCACGAGCGTTTCGATCCCACGCATCCGATTGCCCACATAGTGCTCCGCCGCCTGGGTAAACATGGCGTTGTCGTCCGCCGCCTCACGGATCAAGCCGCGCCGGTCGGCGAATCCGAAAGCCTCGGCGACGGCTCCGGTGGCGAGAAGGCGGCTGAAGCGCCGGTCCGCCTCGTTGCGCTGGCGCAGGACTTCAGCGAGTCGAACGACCGGCGTCCCGGAATGCCGGATAACGTTTCGGAGCGCGTCGCCCCGCTGCACGCTGTAATGCTGTTTCGTGTCTCCCACAAGGAGCAGCCGCGCGCGAACCTCGGTCGCGATCCGCGTGACCTGATCCAATTGTTGCGTCGAAAGGAGCCCGGCTTCGTCGATCAACACAACCCGGCCGGCCGCCTGCGCCTGCATCGTTTCGCTGACGAGGAAGCGTTGCACCGTGTCCGCCTGTTCCAGACCACTGGCCAGCAGGGCATCCCGCGCCCGGGTGGTCGGGGCGAGCGGGAGGAACCGAGGGCCGCCGGCCCCGAGGTGCGCGCGTTCGATGGCGGTCAACACAGTCGTCTTGCCTGTGCCGGCGTCGCCGATCAGGACGCTCAGAAAGTCCCGGCTTTCGAGCAGCGCGGTCGCGGCCGAACGCTGGCCGGCGGTCAGTTCTGGCGGTAGCTGCGTCGGATCGCCCAATGGGAAGCGTTGGTTGCGACCGACGCGCACGCGCTGCACCGCCGCGTCCTCTTCGCGCCGGATTGGCCGCAGGCTCATCTCGCCGTCCTTACGAATCGCATCCGGGTGGACTTCGAGCGCCTCGCGCAGTTCGCGCCAGCGGTAGAAATCCGGGTGCAGTTCGAGCGCGGCGTTCAGCACCTCACCCTCGCGGACGACACTGCTGCGCTCGTAAACATGGCGCAGCGCCGCTTCGAGCACTGACCGCGCGTTGCCGTGCGACCATTGCATCCGCGGTGCTTGTTGGCGTGCGGCGTGGACAAGACCGTCGAGCGCGCGTGCTTCATCGGCGTTCAACTCCGCGCGTTGCTTCGCCCGCACGGCCGGGGTGGAGATTTCGGTGAGTTTGTCCTCGCGCGATTCGCGAACGAGAATTTCGACCTCCCGCTTCGTCGGCTTGCGCCCCTTGTTCGCCGTAAACTCCTCCGCCAGGCGCTGCACCTGCCGGGTGCGCTTCGAGAAGCGCTCGCGCAGGTGCTCGACCCCACGCACGGCGAAACCCTTCGAATTCATTTCATACGGTTCGTAGCCCAGCGACCGTAACCGCGAGGCCAACTCGCGATACATGACCTGCCGCAGATACGCCGAGGCGCGCAGCATCTCGACCGGTTGTAGCGCGAGCCATTCGTTTCGCGCGGCGTCCCACGTCGCATTCGCGAGCACCGCATGCCCGTGCAGCTGCGGATCGAGGTCGCGACTCGCGTCATGGAAGAACAGCGCCCCGACGAAATTCCCCGTGAGGCGGAAGGCTTCCGTTCCGGCCGCTTCGCCGCGCCGCTCACGCACCGCCGCGAAGCGCTCCATTTCGGCGAGCGCCGTTTTCACGGAGTCCACGAACGCCTCGCGGACCCGCTCATCGCCGCCGACCATCGCCAGCACACTCACGTCCTTCGGTGCGGAGAGTTGCACATCGAAGAACGCGACCCGATTGGCCTGATCCCGGGCGGTGAGCGCTTCGCCGGTCCCGGGGTGGCGATTCTGCCGCAATGCCTCGAATGGTTTGCCGGTGACCGGTCCCGTCAGGCCGAGCGCCCGGGCACCTTCGCCGATCCACTCGCCGCGCACCTCCTTTTCGCCTTCCGACCAGTAATCGTTCTTCCGCAGGTGATGCGCAAGGTAAGTGGCTCCGTTCCGAATTACTCCCACAGTGATCATGCCATCATCACGCCCGAATACGTCGTCCGCCTCAACGGAGCGCCCCTCCCGATTCCGGGGTAGCGGGCCTACCGGTCACGCGGTAGTCCTCCGCTTCGTGGGCGGACATCAGCGGCTACGATGAGCCGGGAAGGTCGGCGAAAATCCCCCGCGCTTGTTTGGCCACAGACGCAATACCCTAACGAGTTCGTTGGGATCGGGCCGTCGAGCTTTCACAGATCGGCCAAATGCGCGCGGGACCGGCCGAACTACCCTTTTTTCGGTAGGGTCGCCGCCTCGCGGATTTGGCGAAAGCGCGCTTCGTTTTCCGCACGATCGGTGATGAAAACGCTCCCCGCACCTCACGTTTTGATGCGCCAATGGCTGCACGATCCGCAGGCCATCACGGTGGCGGCGTTCGCCATTTCCGCCCTGTTTCTGGGCATCGCGGGGTGGCTGATTCAGCGGAATCTTCGCCACAATGAACCTGGGCTACGCCTCCCGCTGGCGCTCCCTTTTGCCCTCGCGATCTCCGCTTCCGGTCTGTTCGGGGCGATCCGGTTGCCCTCACCTTGGGGATACGTTGTCGGGGCCGTCCTGTGCGCGCTGGCGGGCGGATTATTCTACTACGCCGACCATCGCCGCTACGTGCGCGACCCCGCTGGCAAGGTGGTGGCGGACCGGTGGCAAATCGTGCTGGCGTTCGCCGGATTCAAGTGGACACGGGACAAGGCCAACCGGCACTTCTTCTTCTCCGGTGACACCGGTTCCGGCAAAACCTCAGGCATGAACGGCCTGCTCGCCGACCTGATGCGGCGCAATCCCACGCTCGGCGGCGTGGTCATGGCGAACAAAGGAGACGAGTGGTTTTACCTCGAATGGCTGGCGAAGAAGTATGGCCGGGAGCACGACATCATTCGTCTTCGTCCGCGCTTGGTCGGGGAGCCAGGCAAGGCGATCCACCGGCTGAATGTCACGGGCGACGCCCGGTTGCCGTTCACGACCCGCGCGCGGATTTTGGTCGATACGGCCGCCGCCCTGAATCCGAAAGATGAAAAAGGCTTCTTCAAAGTGAAAGGCGCCGCCCACATCGGGCGGGCCTTTGAATTGCTCGCCGACATTGGCCGGCCTACGACCGCGACCAACGCCTACGACCTGCTGACCTCGGAACGGGAGTTAAAGGCGGCGCTGGAGAAGCTCACCGAACTGGAGCCGACCGAGCGCCGTATTCGCCTCGCCGAGACCTTGGAGCAAACCTACCTGAAGCATGAGGCGAAGGAGCAACGGGCCGGCGAGATCGGCACCTCCCAGAACTATCTCGAATACCTCGGCACGGCCGAAATCGCTGAAATTTTCAGCTCCAACGAGCCCGACACCTGCACGATGGCCGACGTCGATAAGGGCAAAATCTTCTGCATCGACGTGCCCCAGGACTACACCACGGAGCGGCAATATGTGTTCACCGTCATCAAGCTTCTCCTCTACCGGCACGCCCTCCGGCGCTACGCGCTACCCCCTTGGCAGAAGTATGCGCTGAACCAGCTCGTTTACGTCGGCGACGAATTCCAGAACGCCATCACCGCCAGCCACGACGGCACCAGCGACTTCAACGTTATCGACCGGCTCCGCGATTGCATGCTCATGTTGGTCGTGTCCGCCCAGGCTTTCGAGTCGTTGATTCCGCCGCAAACCAAGGAACAAGCCGAGGTTCTGGCCCTCAATCTTAAGAACCTCGTGATGTATCGGGCCGCGTCCGAGGCCGACGCTCTCCGGTGTGCGAACGCGCTGGGTAAACACTGGGTTGAGCGTGCCACTCGGACCGTGCATTTGGACCATACGGCTCACACGTATCAGCGGGTGGAGGAGTATCGGATCAAGCCGCACGAGTTCCGGAGCCTGCCCGACCACACCGCCGTTGTGCGCCACTGCACGAATGGCTTCAAAAAAGTCTCCCTCCGGCCGTCTTAATCACCTATACTACACCTTCGTTCGATGAACCCCCAAAAGAGCCCTGAAATCACCGTCCAAACCCTGCTCGCCCTCCGCAAGGAAGAGGACGCAGTCCGGTTGATCACCGAGCGCCTGCGGGTGAAGGAAATGGGGCCGGCCGACCACATCCGCACGAAGCACGAGGTGAAGGCGTTCGTGGATTCGGGTGATACCACCGCGGCCAGCACGCTCTTGCGTCGCGTGAATGAGCGCCACACCGCTAGCCAAACGATAACGAAGAGAATCTCACAGCAGCACGGGCAGCGCTTGACCGAGTAATGCATCAGCCGACTTCGCTTCAGCTAGTCGGTCATTGTGAACCAATATCACGGAACCTTGATCAGAGTGAGCATGGCGCTCAGCAGCTTAGCCGTTGCCCTGGCGTCAGCGAGAGCGGTGTGGCGTTCGCGGTTCGATATCTTGACGCCAAAATAATCGAAAGCGGCAGTAGAATTTGGGGAATCTAGGCTGACCCGACCGGCCAGCATGAGGAATTTCAGGATCGTGGCGGTGTCCACGGCGCGATGCGAAAAATAGTCCTCGAAGCGCTCGTTTCCCAAACGAAAGAACCGACGCAGAAAGCCGATATCGAAAGCAACGTTGTGCCCGACCAGTGTGATCTTCTCCCCTTGCGCGAGGGCGGGAAAATTCCTCTTCAGATAGCTGGTGAAGTGGGCGATGGCTTGGTCCACGGGAATCGCAGTCAAAAGATGCTTCTTCGGGTTAATCTGGTTAATCGAGAGCGACTCTGGATCAGTGACGATGGACGCTTCCGCGATGGGTAGGTCGATTTCCTGGCCGAGGGCCCCGTCATCCCAAATCACCGCGCCCACCGACAGGATGCTGAACTCATTTGGATCCAGTCCCCCGGTCTCCGTATCAAGCACTAGCAGGCGATCGTTCATTGGCGGGGTTTACCAAGATGGAGCGGCGGCGATTCGAGCAGCGCGAGTCGCTCGGGGTCGGTAATCTTCTTGCCGTCAAAAAGCGCTCTAACCGCTACATTATAGCCGTGCAGGATGTGTTCGCGGATCTTCTTTTTTGAGAAATCGAGCGAATTGCCCAAATGCTGGCTTGGCTCAATGTTCAACGGCTGGACGTCGAAGCGCTCTGCCTTGCCCCCGAGACTACCCAGCAAATCGTGTGCTTTGGCCTTGATGGCATCCTTGCTCGGCCCGGGCAATTCCTGCGCATCAACCCATTGGTCGAATTCCGCCACCCGGTCCTTCTGCCGCTGCATTTCGTGATTAATGCGTCGCCAGCCACGCACGACATATTCGGTATGAATGTAGTGATACGCATCGAGCGTTCTTTCGAGGATGCGCAGGGAACCGAACTTGAGCTTATGCGCCGCGGCCAGGGAAGGCGGATCCTGTTTAATGCAGTAGACGTCGCCGATGTCGCCAAGACCCAAGCGACGCAGCTCCTTTAAGAGAACTGCCGCATCGGGCGTTGGAGTATGGTTTCCAACTCCACCGTCGATAAACCACGAGGCCTCGGATTTCGATTGGCCCTTATAGAGAATCTTGGCGTCCAAATGAATGGGCGGAAAAAAGATGGGGATGGCCGACGAAGCCAGCAGGGCATTCTCCAGCGACGCCTGGGAATCAATCACACGCCAGTGTTGTAGCCTGGGGCGATCATAGGGGGCCGATTCACCTCCATCGACCAGCCGTTGCAGAACTTCTGAGGTATAGAACGCCCGCAATGTCGCATTCGTGTAGTCTGTTGCCGTGACCACTAACGGATGTTTCAGTTTATCAAAATTGATTCGTGCTTGAATGGTGGTGAGCAGCGACTGGTTCGAATAAATTGAGAACGGCTGCCGGTATCCGAAAATAGCGCACACAGCATGGACCGGTGCTTTTAACGCCGCGCGCAAGCGGGGATAGGGAAACCAACCCAACGTCCTCCAATTGCTAGTTTCCGTCCAAAACTGGATCAACGACCGGGCATCGTCGCTGCAAGCCAGAGTAGCCGCATTCAGCGCCCCGGCCGAGGTGCCCACATAGCAGATGGGGGTGGTGATACCCCGCAACGCCCGATAGGCGTGAATAGCCGCAGCGGCGCCAGCGCCAAAACTACCCTTGGCGCCACCTCCACTGAGGATCACACAATCGTAGGCTGGGGCTTTGCCGGACATCGTTTAAGCAGTGAGCCCCGCCGCCTCGCGACGTGGGCAAGCCTTCCCCAACTCTTGGAGAAATGACTCAATCTCTGTGCGGGAAGTTTCCACCGAAAGGCTAATGCGAATACAGCACTGGGCCTCGGCATGAGTCAGGCCCATGGCCAACAGGACGTGGGAAGGCTGCTGCGCGCCGTGCGAGCAGGCTGAGCCGTTGGAAATCGCGAGTCCAGAGGACGCCAGCTTGTCCACCAGCTCGGTGGCTTGCACCCCGGGGAGAAAGAGATTCAGGGTGTTCGGCAAACGCGGACTTTCAGCGCCCAAGGCGAGTGATCCGGATACGAGCACCGGCACCTGGGATTCAATCCGGTCGCGGAGCGCCTGCATGCCACCAAGCGACTGTTTCCGCACCACCATTTGCTCCATGGCTTTTGCCATGCCCACTACGGCCGCTGGGTTCTCCGTGCCCGGTCGGAGCCCGGCTTGCTGCCCGCCGCCGAAGAATAGCGGCGCAATGGCAACCCCCTCGCGCACAAAGAGCGCGCCAACTCCTTTTGGTCCGTGAAACTTGTGAGCTGAAAATGAGAGCAAATCCACCGCAGCATCTCTACCGCCCAAATCAATCGGCCATTTCCCGATTGCCTGTGTGGCATCGGTATGAACAAGGACATGAGGGTCGTAATTCCTAACCACGTCGGCAATCTCGCCAACCGGCTGGACCACGCCGGTCTCATTGTTGGCCAGCATTACCGAGACCAAGAGTGTATCAGGAGAAAGCACCCGGCTGACTTGATCCGGCGCTACGGTTCCCTGGCGCGACACCGGCAAAAGCGTAACGCGGTATCCTAAAGCTTCCAGATGACGGGCGGTTTCGAGGACCGAAGGATGCTCTATCGAAGAAACTATCAAATGGCGGCGGGCTGGGCATGCGCGGGCGGCACCGAGGATGGCGAGGTTGTTGGCTTCAGTTGCCCCGGAGGTGACCACCAGTGAATCTCCCTCCGCAGCGCCGAGGTGTCGGGCCATGCTGGCTTTGCTCGCCGCAATCGCCCGGCTCGCCCCCTCGAATTCCCCCATGGCTGAAGCCGGATTGGCAAAACGGTCCACGAGATAAGGCCGCATCGCATCTACGACTTCCTCAAAGACCCGGGTAGTGGCGTTGTTGTCGAGGTAGATCATCGCATCCTAGCGAGGGTATTTCCGATTGATGGATTCAACGATGCGCTCGATCTCAGCGTTATCAACAAAAGGAACCTGAGCATAAGTCGGTTCGGAGAGATTGCCCAGAATCGCGAGCAAATGTCCGCGGCCGAGCAATCGCTCTGCCCCGGAGTTCTTGAAGCCGGCGGCAATCTCGGCCGTGCCCACCGAGTCCACTTTCAGCACCAAGCGGTTCAGGAGGTTCGCCCGGAGCACCATCGGGAAAATTGTGTTGTCCGGCCGCTGGGCGGCAAAAATCAGGTAGATTCCGGCTGCCCGGGCTTTCTGGCCAAGCCGGTTGACCAGCGACCCTACGTCGTTGCTGTAATCCTTGTTCTGCGTCCAATCTCCGAATTCGTCATGGATGACCCAGATGCGCGGAAGCATGCCCACCTTCTTCTTTAGGTAGTCATCGATGTTCTGCACCCGATGCTCGCGGAACGTCTTGTAGCGATTCTCCATCTCCGCGACGAGGTCACCAAGGGTTTCAAGCGCGGCGTCGGGATCGGTCACGATGTCGCCTGTCAGATGGGGCAATTTCTCGAAACCGAGGTAGTCGAGCCCCTGTTTGGGATCGATGATGACCAGTTCGGCTTGTTCCGGTGTATTGGTCGCAGCGATGCCGAGAATGATATTCTGAATCAGGACGGATTTACCGCTGCCGGTGCTCCCCGCCACCAGCGTATGGGGTTGCGGGTATGGCGACAGATAAAGCGGCTCGTTATCATTTTCGCGTATGGCGATGAGGATGTCCGTATTGCCCATTGGTGAGGACGGCTGCCAATTACGCCAGGCCTCGGCCAAAGAGAGCGTCCGCCGATCCGGCCGGGCAACCATCATAATGACGGTGCCCAAGCCAGGCCGGATGCTGATGATATCGATGCCGTCGGTGGTGCGCAGTTCCCCGGCCTGGGCTTCAAGCAGCCCCACGGTGAGCCGGTCGGAACCCTTAAATTTCAGCAGCAGCGCATTGGGTGTGCCCTTGGCCTGGATAATGTCAGCCGCCAGCTCCCGTTTGAGCAACGCGTGCCGCACCTTTTGCGTGGTTGCAGCAACCCAAGCTTCTTCGGACGCTTCATTGTGAACGGGCGCGGTCGGGACGACTTGTTGGCCGATCAGCTCACAGGGCTTAGGCGCAGGGTTACCGGCTGCGGGCGCAGAGGGCGCCGGCGCCGCTGGGGGTGGCGGAGGTTCGGGCGAGGTTACGGGTGCCGGTGGATTGCCCGGCTCTTCAGGCGGAGTGTCTTTTTTCGCCTTCTTCATCGGCTCAGGTGCCATGACTGAACGATAGGATTTTGGGCCAGGGGGCATGCCCGAGATGGCAAGCCGGAGTTTTGAGATGGTATCACCGGGTTCTTTCCGGCCGAAGCTCGCGATGATGGCTTTTACATCCCTCCGGTCGAACACTTCCTGTTGACCCGAGCAGCCTTTGATCCCGGAGAACTTCCTCCCCTCGTTTTCCAATTCCGCTGGGGCATGGATGAAGACATGGGATTGACCGCGGAGGCTCAATTTGAATTCGCGATTGCGAATGGCCGAACGCCAAGCCGGAACGTCCAGGTTCTGGCCGAGGCTCTGAATGCCCTCCAGCAGCAGGTCGGAAAGCCGGGCGAGCCAAAGTTCCTGATCGAGGCAAGGCATCTCGCCCATAAGGGCTCGCTCCAACAATACCAAGGAATCCCGCAATTGGCGCCCGGACTCCTTCGCTGCCGACGCGGCCAGCTCGTAGCGCACGAATTTCGCCTCGGTAATGACCACGTCGAGGCATTTGCCTTCAGGCCCATCCCCCGGCGCCAGCAAGATTAGGTCGGCAATGCGCTCCTCTGTTTGTCCGAGCCACTCCGCGTAATCATCCAGCAGGAAACAAAGCACTATCTGGTTGGCTGGAAACTCCGTCTTGATCAAATGGTGGCTCAGAACCAATCCGATCAACTCGTTAGCGTTCGCCCCACGGCGTGCCGCCCGCAGCACGAGATTGCCGGAGATTTCGTTGGCTTCGTCGATGAATGCGGTCACCAATCCGTTTTTCTCCTCCGGACTGAACGTTGCGGGAGCAAGCGCGGAGAGCTTCTGGTGGAGGGTCGCCCGTAGGAGGGTATCCTTGGCCTTCGACGAGATGATCAGATTCCGCCCGCCGACCGATGACTGGCGGTAGCGGATTACGCGGACGTTGCGATGACGCAGGATGCGTCGATCAAGAAGTTCGTCGAAGTTCACCACCCAATTGCCCAACGCGTGCGTATCGGCAAAAATTCGCGTCGTCTCCGGCTTGTCGAAGTTAAGTTTCCGAGCGGGGATGAGGCAGCTGTCGGACTGCCATACCCGCTCCGCGTAATCCCGATCCTTCAGCACCGCGAGGGCATGCAGGTATTCCCAACCATTCTCGGTCTGGGCGGGACACGTAAGGTAAACGACGGAACTGTTGTCGCCGACCACAAGCTGGCGCTTACGACTCCAATGATGCAGGACCAAATTGTTCGGATATTCGGTGGAAGCCCGCGGCACGGGTTCCCGCGAAGGATCCGCATGCCGGGAGATGACGTCCTGACAAAAGACGATATCGGTCAGATGATTTTCGTTGTCGTGAGGCGGGACGCCGAGATCCACAGAGATATTGATACGGACGCGCGACATGAAATCGCGCGAGGACTCGCTGACGTGAAAAGCGTCATCGTCCCCTTCTTGAGCCGCAATGGCTTCATACAGGCTGGCCAGCACCGGGCGCTCCTGATGCGTGAGAATAATCTGACAGGTAGTTTCGCCCGAGCCCTCTTCGTCGGAGGCGCTGATCGACTCCACCACCGCTCCCGGCAGCGTCTTCGAATCGCAGTTATACAGCACGATGGAGAAATTATCCCGCTCATGCGGCTGAAGATCCAAGAAGGTCCGGGCAATTTCGCTGATTTGCTTGGCGGTGCGGGTGGGATTTTCGTTGGTGGTGGCGAGACTGTGCGGCGACGAGGTTGGGGGTTCGAGCAGGGAGTATTCCGCGAGTTCATCGCTTTGGGCCAACAGAACCGTATCGTCGCCGCGCCAGACCAAGGCCACCTCGGGCAATCCTGCCGTCGCCAGGTCGAGCCGTGTGTCGTTCAGGAAGAGATTGCCCGATACGTCACTAAAGACGAGATGGTCATCTTTCACCA
Source organism: uncultured Opitutaceae bacterium (assembly GCA_964565475.1). Lineage (GTDB taxonomy): Bacteria > Verrucomicrobiota > Verrucomicrobiia > Opitutales > Opitutaceae > Didemnitutus. Next base: position 91,386 of record CAZMFB010000004.1, read on the forward strand.
ACTGCTGAATTTTGTCCGCGAAGCGGTTCTCCGCCGCGACGGTCGACTGCATACGCAGCGGATGCCACGGGCAGACGAGCGCTACAGGGGAACTAAGCTCCGGGTGCTGGATGCAGGCCAGGCCAACCCGCAGCAGCGGTCGCAGCAGGTGAGCCCGTGGCGATTCCGCCTTCACCTCACGTGAAACCAGTGAAAGTAGGCACGCCCAACGCGCGGCTTGAAGCTCAATTGCACCCGCGCTCAATTGGGACGCGCGTAGCGCTTTGATCGCAGCCGTGTAGGCCTCGCAAAACTCCTTGAAGTGTGTGGCCAGGCGCGTGGCTGCTTCCGCCGTCAGGAAACCCTTTTCAAGCGCGGCTTGGACCGCGCTCTTCCAGTCGTCAGCCAGATTAGCCGTCGACATGACGGCCGGCACCAAGGCCCCCAGTTCGGTCCGCTTGGGTGACTGAATCGCCGAGATGTCAGACAAGGTGAAAGTATACTGTCCACTCCGGGAGCTCTTGGGGTTAAGGTCGAGCAGGGTCGAGACCAAGGGAGCAGTCTTGTGGTAATCCGCGTATTTTACGAGACGCGCGAGATCACCGGCGTAACCATTCAGCACCGACTGGGGGTGGAATTCCCAAATCAAGCGAATCTCAGTCGAGGTGCTTTCGGGGTTCGTTTTTGATGCTAAGCGCACGCGGAACGAAAGCTGGTTGGCTTTTTTGCTGGCCGAATTCCGCAGCTTGTCTTTGTCCTTCGTATCAACCTCCAAGGCGGAGAAACTGAACGCCTCGCATTTCCTAAACCGCACCGCGGGCTGCAGGCTGTGCTGCAAATGAGCGAACCGCATTTCGAAATAGCGGCAGGCAGTGGGATTCTTGCGCCGCAGTCGGAGCTTTTCTGATTCGATGCCGATGACCTCGATGAGGGGCTCCCCCTCGATGGCGGTGCGCTCCTTGCGCAGTCGGTGGGCGCATTCAAGCAGGCCGGCCCGGAAATCGGTGCACCGTGTTTCCCCGCCGTAGATGAACCGCTCCCACGCACCAGCCAATGCATTGTCTTCCTGAATCTCCCGAATGCGTTTATGGTAGAATTCCGTGTCGGCGTCCGTGCGCTGGGCATTGGCACCGCGCACCTTCAGGTCATCCACGAATTTCCAATCGTCCGGATCGAAGCGCTCGGCGTCGAGTTGCTTGAAGACCGCCTCGGTGCGTTCACCCAGGGTCTGGCTGCGTGCCTTCGGACTGCCTTCAAAAAACTTCCTCACTTCCGCCCAGTCCAATTTCGCCAAAGCCTCGGACACCGGGGTCCAGCCATCCGGGCTTTGGATGAATTCGCGCACCACATCGCGGACCGCAGGCAGCAACTGGCTTTCGGTCTCCGTGAACATGGACTCGAGCACCTGGCGCGTGAACGGCGCTTGATTCGGCCCGCGCTTCAGCAGGTAGCAGTCATTGCGGAAATGCTTCAGGTAGGCGCGCTGGAATTCCGACGGGCGCCGGAATTTCAATGTCGAAAACACGTCGGCGAGGTTGGGCACCCGCAAACACCAGAGTGAAGCCCCCAACGCGTATAACGGCGGCTGCGTCTTCGTGTGGTTGATGACTTCGATGACGTAGTCGGCGCAGGCGCGCAGCGAAGCACGATCGGTGACAAACAACCCGGCAAACGCCGCTTCAATAATACTGAGCGTTTCATCGGGCAGCGAGGTCGCTTCCAGCTTGACGGCCTCCTCCAGCCAGATCCGGGCCATATCCTTCCGCAGAAGGCTGTCGCGACTGATCTTGCTGACGTTGGCGAGCGACTGAGCCTGGCTATCGTCCACCAGGGCCATCAAGCGGGCGGACTTGATGCAGCGCTTGTTGCGCAGCTCGGTGATCGGTTCGACGGTAAAGAGCGTCTCCGGCAGCCCGGCAAGATCGGGAAAGAAATGCCGCGGTAGCGCAATTTCAACGCGTGACCTGAGTAAAGAATCCTGATGCACCGCACCGGCGATGGCCAGCATGTCCTCGTGGGTCAGCTGGTGCATGACCAGCTTGGCAAACCCTGACGCCGTATCCGCCCCGCCAATTTCCTGAAGGATCGCTCGGCCGGCGACGTTCCCAACAAGGTGAATGGCATTGGCGGCAGGCATGGGTGGATCAGGTCGAGCGATTGGGGTTTTCAACGAACGCCACACCGTCGGAGAGCCGATTGAGCATGCCCATGCTCTTGAGCCGCTCTTCTAACCGCCGGGCGTTCTTTTCGAACACAGACGCGTCGAAGTCAGCCGATCCACGCGCGGCGTTGGCTTCGTTGGGGCCGAAGACCAGATGATAACGCGTGAAGATCGTCTGCAGAAACTCCCTCAGCTCCATCCGGCGCTCCACCGTGGCGAGAACGATCGTTTTCAGAAATGAATCGGTGGGCGCATAACGATAAAGCCGGGCGCCCCGTCGCGATACCAAGCCACACGCGCGCCCGTAGGCACGATGCAGCAATCCGAGATTATCATCCGCCTTGGATTCCAGGCTCTCCCAAATGCGGGCCTTGAGTTCACCCGTGGTGGAGCAACCAAGATAATCGTCCGTGGGCAACACCATGCGCTCATGAATGAAGTCACGCATTTCGGCCACGCGGTCTTCTTCGGGAAGGTCCTTGGCCTCAGCCTCCATCTTGAGAAACTCCGGACTGGTGAGAATCTGCTCCCACCCCGCGTTCAGGGCCTGAAGCGTAGCGCCTTCATTCGCTTGGAAGGATTCGATGGAAAGCCGGCGCACGGCCTCCATTTTTGGCGCAAGCACCTCGCAGAAGAAACGAACCCGGGGCCATTTGGCCCACGCCGCCGCAGTTTCGAGATGGTAGAGAATCAGATGGAAAGCCGCGAGGTTGACGTAGTGCTGATAGGCATCGTAGCCCGCGAGGTTAAGCCGATGAATCCGCAGCCAATCTTCCGCCAGCCGGTCATAGGCCGCATGGCGCCGATATGGCAGGTAGGAGCTGTCGCGGTCGCCGCCATTCCATTCTTCGCCGGCGGAGTCCTGCAATTTTCCGACCAGCTTGTTGAGCTGGCGGTCGGTATTGAGGAACGCTTGAAAGAGCGGCTTCAATTCGGCCGCATATCCGATGCAAGCGCGGTGACTTTCCACACCCCGCGCCCGCTGTGGCCGCGGTATTGCTTCAGAATGCGAGTGCGCACGCGGCGGACCGTCGCCGGAAACCGTTGGCGAAAATCCGCCAGAGATCGATGCACAAAAGCCTCCACTGACCAGCCGAGCGACTGAGTCGTCACTAACACCTCCTTGGTGCCAATGCGCAGAATCGAGTCTGGGTGCGCGCTCACCAGGACCCCAGCACCAGCCAGCTCCCGCAGGATTGCGTCCAAAGCCGAGCGGTCGAGCTGCGGCTCGAATGGGTTGATCCAGACCAGCACGGCGTCGCATGCGCGCGCTTCGTCGCGCAAGGCACCGCGCCGAGAGTCGTGATACGTGAGCGTCCTTACCGCCCACTGCCGCTCGGCCATCTTCTCCGCCAGCAAGCGATACTTGTCCTCGGCGAAGGCATCTCGCGGCTTCGCGTCCACGCCGTAAAGGAGAATGCCGATCGTCCGTGCGGTCATACTATTTTCTCAGTTGAACCACAGCCAGCCAATCAGCCCGGCGCTGACCATTATCGCGGGGATCGCGAGCTTGGATTTCCAGCGGTAGACCACGAGCAGCGCCACGGCGAAGATGACGACGGATGGCCAGTTGGTGATCGCTGACCGCGCGAGCGTAATCGTGGTGATGGCAATCAAACCGACAACACCAGCGGTCACGCCCTCGAGGAAATGTTTGAGCAGCGGCTTCGCGACCACCGCTGACAGATGCCGATGGAAGAGCAGCGAAAATGCGAACGCTGGCAGGAAGACCCCAAACGTCATCGCCAGCGCGCCGAGCGCGCCACCGCCGAAATAGCCGACGAAGGTCGAAAAGATGATGAGGGGCGCGGGCAGGATTCCCGAGAGCGCGACCCCATCGAGGAAGTCACGCTCGGTCATCCAGCGGCCCCGCTCGACCGCGTCCTCCTTCAAAAACGGAATCGCCGTGTAGGCGCCGCCGAAGGTGAGCAGCCCTGCCCGAAAGCCCGAGCCGAGGAGCGTGACGGAACTCGCCTGGCCCGTCTGGCGCGTTTCCGCTGTGGAGTTGGCTTGCTGCGCGGGTAGCAGCGGCTCACGGCCTGCAATGACCGGCGAGAGTTGCCAAAGCGCGCCGACGAAAACCAAACCCAGCACGCCCGCCCATAACCAGCGCCGTTGTGCCGCCACGACGTAGGCGACTCCCGCGAGTGGCAGCGTAATATAAAACGACACGCCGAGCAGTTCGCCGATTGCGGCGAGAACACCGATGACCCAGAGTGGCGCGTCCGTGAGGCAGTGCCCGCCGATCCGGTGGCACGCGCGCACAATGAGCGCGATGACCGCCGGCTGAATTCCCAGAAACACCGCCTGAAACGCGGTCGCAGCCAGATCGAGCGTCAAGTAGAGCCACGACAGAAGAAACATCAGCACGAAGCCCGGCAGCATGAAGCCCAGTCCCGCGAGCACGCCGCCCCAACGGCCCCGTGCCAACATCCCAAAGTGCACGCACAGCTCGTGCGCCTCCGGTCCGGGGAGCACTTGGTAGATGGCGAGTAGTCGTTTGAAGTGCCCCGGCGAAATCCATTTCTCCTGCGCGACCAGCTCCTGTCGGATCATGTCGATCTGCGCGACAGGACCTCCCCAGGCGAGCGAGCCAAAGCGCAGGAAGCGCAGGAAGAGTTTGCCGTAAGGTTCGGCCGGCGCGTTCACCGCGTCGTCCGCTGGGTCAATAGTGGTGGGTGCAATCTTCATGGTTTCTTTCGCAAAAATTCGTAGAGCGCGTCGAAGCATTCCCCCCCTTTCGCCAGCAGTGCTTCATCGCTAAGCCCAAGTCGGCCCCAACCCTTCAGCACGCGGTCGATGCCGATCGCTTCGGTCCGGGCATATTTGCCGTCATCGATGTCCGCGGCGTGGACCATTTCTGCGATCTGCTTCAGTGCGGGATCATCCAGGGCAAACCGCTTCACTAGGGTTTCGAAAGTGCAGTCGTCGCCGTGATGCGAAAATTCCACGTCCGCCATATCGTAGGGGAGCGCGTTCGCGTGCTTCTTCGGATCACTCGCGAAGACGAACCGTGCCTTCGGGTCGATGAAACGTCGGATCAACCACGCGGAGCCCACGCGATCAATTTCCGGTCCCGGCCGCGTGAGCCATGTGCGCCCGAGAAAGCTTTTCGAAGAGAGCGTTGCGGGCGTCCGGGCTTTTTTCGCGTGCAGCGTGCGCGCACGCTCGAGTTGCATCCGCGCATCCTCCGCCTGCGGGGCATCGAAGAAATCGAGTTGGCGGATTTCCTCGAAGCGAGCGGCGAACCGCTCCAACGCGGTGGCGTAATTTTCGCCGGGCTTGCGGCGATTCGCGGCAATCACGGTCTCAATCTCCGCGACGAAAGCCGCGTAGTCTTCGCCACGCGCTGCATTGAACATCCGCACGATTTCGTCGTCTGATGTGCCTTCAATGTCCGTGGCGTAGATCAGCGTCGCATCACCACCGTTCTCGCGCACCTGCTGCGCGAGCCATTGGAAGCGTTCACGGTGCTGCGGTTCATCCGGAAGAATGTAGGTCGAAGTCTTGAGTGCGATGGCACCCGACTTCTTCAGTTGCCGCCACAGGTTCACGCGCGAAGAACCTTTTCGCGACGGCAGCGCGTAGAGCAGCAAGAGCCAGTTCCGACCTTTCATTGTCTGCACCGCTATTCCGATGTAACATGTATTACAACTGGAAATTCGAAGTTATCCGAGCTTCCTTTCGTCTTAATCTTTCTTCAGAATCGTATCCTTCCAACGCCCGCTACGCTGTTAGAAACTGCCACCATTGATGAACCTCCTCATCGTCGAAGATGATCCCAAGACAGCGCAGGCTGTCGCCTACGGCCTCAAGGCCGCGGGCTTCAAGGTCGATGTGGCGCGAACAGGACACGAAGGGCATGAGGCAATTTTGGGGTTTATTTATGATGCCGTCGTTCTCGACTGGATGTTGCCGGGCCGCGACGGCATCGAGCTACTTCTAGCCCTGCGTGCACGTGGCGGGAAAACCCCCGTCGTCCTTCTCACCGCGCGTGACGCACTGGAGGATCGAGTGCTCGGCCTGGAATGCGGCGCTGACGATTACTTGGTAAAGCCATTCGCGTTCGCCGAACTCCTCGCACGCATCAAAGCCCTGCTAAGACGGGCCGGCGATTCCGAACCGCTGCGGAAACGGGTCGGCGACCTCGTGATCGATCTGGAGACGCGGGAGGCCCGCCGCGGCAGTGAATCAATCACGCTTACTCCGCGCGAATTTGAATTGCTGGCTTATCTGGTCCGGCACAAGGGACTGACCGTCACACGTGCCATGCTGGCCAAGGAAGTGTGGCGCGAGCCGCGGCGCGCCACGCCCATCGACAACGTCATCGACGTGCATGTCACGCACTTGCGGCGCAAAGTGGACGGTGCGCATGAGACCAAACTGATTCACACGATTCGTGGCGTCGGATTCGTGCTGCGGGAGGAGGCGCGGCTATGAGACGTTGGTGGCAGCGACGCTCGCTGAAGCTGCGACTGACGCTTTGGTTCGCCGCGGTCACGCTGTTCGTGGTCGCGGTTTTCGCCTTCGTCGTCTTCGAGGTCGTCGAGCATCGGCTCGCGAGCGAGATCGATCGGCAGCTCCGGATCGATTTCGATTTGGTCGAAGCGCAACTCGACGCAGATGTCGGAGGCAACGTGCGCTGGCTGGTCCAAGGTGCGCATGGCGACGAAGGCTTTGCCCGGCTCTCCGCGTGGTTCGAAGTATGGAGCGAGGACAAGCGGCTCCTGCTGCGACATTGGCCGGTGCGAGAATCGGACATCAAACGACCCTTACCCGCGCCGGGCGAGCCGACGCTGCGGTTCGCCACCGTGGAACTTGAGCGCGGGCTGCACGTGCGAATCATGGAGCGCCCCGCGCGCGTCCGCTCGCGCGGCGTGATTGTGCGCGTGTTTCGCGACGAAAGCGACATGCGCCGCACCCTGCGGGACATTATCGAAGTGTTTCTGCTCGCCGCGCCGATTGCGGCCGCCGTGGCCGCGCTCGGCGGCTACGTGCTTGCCTGGCGTTCGCTGCGTCCCATCGGAGCGATGGCCGCTCGCGCCAAGAACATCACTTCCGAATCACTCGGTCAGCGGCTGCCGGTCGCGAATCCGCACGACGAACTCGGCCAGCTCGCCGCGGTGTTCAACGACACGCTGCACCGCCTCGAAAACTCCTTTTCCGAACTGCGGCGTTTCACCGCTGATGCGTCGCACGAGCTGCGCACCCCGCTCACCGCGTTGCGTGCGGTTGGCGAGGACGCGTTGCGCGAGCGCGATCATCCCGCCATCAGCAGCATGCTGGAGGAGGCGCAGCGTCTGGAGGAGCTCATCGAATCGCTCCTCGCACTAGCCCGTAGCTCCTCCCACCGAAACCACTTCTGCTCGTTCGTGCTGCTGGCTCTCGTGCTCGCAGCGCCCATCGCCGCACGCGCGGCTTTGGACACAAATCGAATCGAACAACTCACCGGGATGAAAGGCACGTTCACGCAGGCGGAGAACGTGTTCAAAGTCACCCAACCGAGAGATGATCTGCCCATCACCGTCGATGGATGGACGATGCCGCCGTTCATGGGCCTCACGAGTTGGGCGGCGTTTACGGAGGGGGTGGAAGCTGAGGTGATGCTCATGGGCGATCTCGTGTTGTTCGAGGACGAGGTGAACCCCGTGATGTCGGCGGCGTTCGACGCCGGCATTTCCGTCACGGCGCTGCACAACCACTTCTTTTTCGACCAGCCGCGCGTCTATTTCATGCACATCGGCGGCGAAGGCACGCTCGAGAAAATGGCGACGGGCGTGAAGGCGGCGTTCGCGAAGCAAAAGGAAATTCGCGCGGCGCAGCCGCAACCCGCGAAGGTGTTTGGCTCGGCTTTCGCGCCGGCGCGAAACGCGATCACCGGATCAAAGATTGACTCCGTTCTGGGCACAAAAGGCCAGGCCAACAACGGAATGTTCAAAGTTGTGATCGGCCGCGAGGTGAAGATGCCGTGCGGCTGCCCGATGACGAAGGAAATGGGCGTGAACACGTGGGCGGCATTCGCCGGCACGGACGACAATGCGGTCGTCGATGGCGATTTCGCCGTGCTCGAAGACGAATTGCAGCCGGTGCTGAAGAGCCTGCGTAGTGAGGACATCAACATCGTCGCGATCCATCACCACATGACGCACGAGCAGCCGCGCATGCTGTTCCTGCACTACTGGGGCCGCGGCTCCGTCGAGAAGCTTGCGCAAGGACTCAAGAAGACGCTCGACGCGCAGAAAGCTGTGCCTGCTCCCCAACATCAACACCCCTAGTCCTCCAAATCCCCATGAACTCGCACCCTCCGAGCCGTCTCGCTACGGCTCTGCTTCTCGGCGCAGCGTGTTTCGTCAGCTCCTCTGCGATTGCGGCCGACAATCCGAAGGTGGTCGCCGTGAAAGTCCCCGCCGCTCCGAACGTCGACGGCAAGGCCGATGAGCCAGCGTGGATGTCTGCGGGTCCGGTCGAAGTCGTCGCCAAAGGCGTCATGCCGAATACCCGCGGAACCTCATCGAACGTAACCGTGCGCGCGGCGTATTCCGACACGCACGTTTATCTCCTCGTGGAATGGACCGACGCGACGAAACGCGAAGCCGGCCATAAATCCTGGGCATGGGATGCCGCGAAGAACGCTTACGTTGAGGGCACCGACCGGGAGGATGCGCTCTCCGTGGCGTTCGAGCATACCGGTCCTTTCACGGCCAACATGCTCTCGGGCGACGAAGCGGTGTGGGATGTCTGGCACTGGAAAGCGTTTCGCACGAATCCGCAGGGTTTCGCGATGGACCGCTCGCACCATTACTTCAAATCGCAGCCGGCCGTGAAGGCCAACAAACACACCGCCAAGGGTGGCCGCGATGTATGGATCACGCGGCCCGAAGACACCGGCGACACCGTGGAAAAGAAGCAATCAGCCCCGCCCGAAAACAAAGGCACGCGCTTGCCGCAGTATCTCCACGGCACGCCGACTGGCAGCGCCGCCGATGTGCGCGCAAAAGGCGCGTGGGCCGACGGCAAGTGGACGCTGGAATTCGCGCGGAAACTCGACACCGGCAATCCCGACGACACGCGCTTCGACACCGCTCGCACCTACAAATTCGCCGTCGGCGTCCACAACGACACGGGCGATATGGACAAGGCAACCGGCGTGATTGAGCTCAGTTTCGGCAAGTAAACTTTCATCACCGCATCCACATGAAAGCGTTCAACACACTGCTGTTGCTGTCGGCCTTGCCCGCCACTGTGATTACCGCGCAGACCGCGAGCTTTGACGACGTCAAAGACCGCGAGTTGCCCGCGAACTGGACGAACACGAAGACCGGCAAAGGCGAACCGAAATGGACGGTGGAAAAGGACGACACCGCCCAGTCGAAGCCGAACGTCCTCAAACAATCCGGCGAAGCGACCTATCCGTTGTGCCTCAAGAACGACACGTCGCTTGAGGACGGTTTCGTCGAGGTGAAGTTCAAGTCGGTCAGCGGCGACACCGACCAGGCGGCGGGCGTCATCTGGCGCTGCCAGGACGCCGACAACTATTACGTCTGCCGCGCCAACGCGCTCGAGGACAACGTCGTCCTCTACAAGACCGAGAAGGGCAAACGCAGCTCGCTCGACATCGTCGGCCGTCGCGGCGGCTACGGCGTCGAAGTGAAAGTCGCCCCGCAAACCTGGCACACGCTGCGCGTCGAGTTCTCCGGCAGCCGCTTCAAGGTGCTGCTGAACGGCAAGCACCTCTTCGATGCGGAAGACGCGACCTTTGCCGGCGCGGGCCGCGTCGGCCTTTGGACCAAGGCAGACAGCGTGGTCATGTTCGATGACTTCAGCCACGGGACGAACTGAGTTTACCAACCACCTTATGAAACCAATCCGCTCGCGCTTGTTCGCACTCGTCTCATCGGTGGCGCTTTGCTGCGCCGCCTCCGGCCTCCAAGCCGCATCCGCCGTCCGCGTCATCGTCACCAATTGGGGCGGGGAGACGGTTTCGGTCATCGATCCCGCGCAGGACCGGCTGGTCGCCGAGATCACGACGGGGGCGAAGCCGCACGGCGTCTGCATCGCGCCCGACGGCAAGACCATCTACGTCGCCAACGAAGGAGCCGGAACGGTGTCATTCATCGATCCGGTGAAAAACGCCGTTTTTGCCACGGTGCAAGTCGGCAAGAGCCCGCACCAACTCGAAGTCAGCGCCGACGGCCGGTTCCTCTTCGTGCCAATCAACAGCGCGGATACGCTGGCCGTGGTCGATGTCGCCGAGCGCCGGGTCGCGAAGACGGTCACGGTGGGGCGCGCGCCGCACATCGCGATGCGCAGCGGCGACGGTCGCACGATCTACGTCACGAGCGAAGGCGATGCGAAGACCGTCCTGGTCGATACTGCCAGCTTTACGGTGGTGGGCGAGATACCCATCTTCGGTCGGCCCCGCGTGCCCGCCTGGTCGCACGATGGACGCAAAGTCTATCAGACGATCCGCTGGCTCAACGGTGCGCTCGTGATCGACATCGTATCGCACAAGATCGTGGACCGCATCGCCCTCGGCGAACCCGTATTCGCGTCCGAAGGAAAGGATGCTCACGGGCTGGCGGTGAGCCCCGACGGCACGGAGCTCTGGCTCACCAACCAAACGACGAACGATGTCACGGTCATCGGAACCGCCGACCAGCAGGTGCGCGGACGCTTCTCGGTCGGTCGCGATCCCAACTGGGTGGCCTTCACTCCCGACGGCAAGCTGGCGGCCGTGAGCAATACCGCCTCAGGCGACGTGAGCATTGTCGATGTGGCCGCGCGCAACGTGGTCCGCATCGTGAAGGTCGGCAAAGCGCCCAAGCGCCTCACGGTCGGCATGGTGAAAGTCGCTCCATGAAGTCCGCATTTCCAATCTCGCTGCTGATGGTGCTGCTGGTGGCGCTCGTCGGCTGCAAACCGTCCGCCCAGCGCGGCAGCGCCGTCGTGGTTTACACGTCGGTGGACGATGTGTTTGCCCGGCCGGTGTGCGAGCAGTTCACGAAGCAAACGGGCATCGAGGTGAAACTCGTGCCCGACACGGAAGAGACGAAGAGCACCGGCTTGCTCAACCGCCTCATCGCCGAGAAAAACCGGCCGCAGGCTGATGTCTTCTGGAGTGGCGATCCCGTGCGGGCGGCGGTGCTGAAGCGGCAGGGCATCAGCGCCGCGTATCGGCCGAGAAATCCCGCCGACACGACGGGGCGCTTCAGCGATCCGGAAGGGCACTGGGCGGCGCTGTCCGCGCGGGCGCGCGTCATCATTTGGAACACCGATGTCATTGCCCCCGGGGAGGAGCCACGATCGCTGCGTGATTTCCTCGATCCCAAATGGAAGGGCAAGGCGTGCCTGGCGAATCCCCTCTTCGGCACCACTTCGATGCACGCCGCCGCGCTGTTCGAGACGCTGGGCGAGCCGGGCGCGCGCGAGTTCTTCACCGGACTGAGGGCCAACGACGTGAGGATGCTTTCGTCCAACGGCGAGGTGAAGCGACGCGTCGCCTCCGGCGAGTATGCCTTCGGCCTCACCGACACCGACGATGCCAGCGTGGCCGTCAAGGAAGGCAAACCGGTGGGTGTGATCTATCCGGATACGTCCGGTGCGGGGACGTTGATCGTGCCCAATGCGGCGGTGCTCATCGCCGGTGCGCCTCACCCCGACGAGGCGAAAAAGTTCATCGAGTATCTGCTCAGTGCCGAGGTCGAGCAGGCGCTGGCTGCGAGCGAAGCGGCGCAGATGCCACTGCGCCCCGGGGTGCCCGTGCCGCCGGGGGTGAGGCGCCTCGACGAGATCGCCGCGCTGACCGTCGACTACGGCACTCTCGCCGAACGGCTGGAGACTCTCTCTCGCGGATTTCTCAAGGAATGGACCGCGCAGCCCTGATCGCCCTCGGGCTCGTCGCCGCCATTCATCCGGTCTGCGCGCAAACGGCCCGTCCCGTGTGGTCCGTCCACACGGCACGCGAGGCCCCGGTGGTGGACGGCCGGCTCGATGAGGCCTGCTGGCGTGCAGCCGCTGCGCTCGACGGTTTCACCCAAGTGCTGCCGGCGGAAGGATCCCGGCCGACGGAACGCACCGAGGTGCGCTTCGTCGCCACCGACGACCAGCTCTACATCGGTGTGCGCTGCTTCGATGGCGAACCGGGGAAGATTCTCGCCCGGGAGATGGGCCGCGATTCGGAGTTCGACTCGGATGACGTGGTGCGGATCGCGTTCGACACCTTCGGCCGCGAGCGCGACGGCTATCTCTTCGCCGTCAATCCCGCCGGCGCGCGCTCCGATGCGGTCTTCGGCAGATTCAGCGGCGAGAATCAAAGCTGGGACGGCCTCTGGAGCGCGCGGGCGTCGATCGACGGCCAAGGCTGGACCGCCGAACTGGCCATTCCGTTCAAAAGCCTGTCCTTCGACCCGCGCGCGGCTGCCTGGCGGTGCAACATCGAGCGCGTCATCCGGCGCAAGCAGGAGACGGTCCGCTGGACGGCGCTAGCCCGCGCCAAATCGCTCACCGCGCTGGAGGATTTCGGGGAGCTGCGCGGGCTGCGCGACCTGCGCCAGGGACTCGGGCTCGAATTGCGGCCCTACGTCCGGGCGACGCGGCGCGACGGGCCGGCCGCCACCACGCGTGACCTCGAGACGACCGCGGGCGTCGATGCGACCTACCGGATCACCCCGACGCTGACCGCGCTCGCCACCTACAACACGGATTTCGCGGAAACCGAGGTGGATGCCCGCGTGGTCAACCTCTCCCGCTTTCCCGAGTTCTTCCCCGAGAAGCGCGACTTTTTTCTCCAGGACGCGCCACTCTTCCGTTTTGGCGGGCTCGACGAATCGAATTCGCCGTATTACTCGCGGCGCATCGGATTGGGTGCAGGCGGACGCCCCGTGGACATCATCGCCGGCGGGCGGCTCACCGGCCGGGCCGGCGGCACGAGCATCGCCCTGCTCGACGTCTATCAGGACGCGCAAGCGGGCATCGACGCCCGCAACCTCGCGGTCGTCCGGCTCGCCCAGCAGGTGCTGGCCGAGTCGAGCGTCGGAGCGATCTTCACCTCCGGCGATCCGCACTCGAACGGTGACGCCTGGCTGGGAGGCGTTGACTTCAGTTACCAGAACAGCCGCCTGAAAGGCGAACGCGTGCTCACGGGCAACGCCTACCTCATGGTCAGCGATGCCGACCGCGCGGGCGGAAGGGGCACGGCCTTCGGTTTCGACCTGGACTACCCCAACGAGCCGCTCGACGTGCATGCCTTCTTCCGGCAATGGGGCGAGCGCTTCGAGCCGACGCTGGGCTTCATCGACCGCGCCGGTGTGCGGGAGTATATCGTTTCCGCCGAATACATCTGGCGGCCCAACACCCGCTGGCTCCGCCGCGCGGTGCTCGAATTGCGCCCGTATTTCACGACCGACCTCGACGGCCGACTTGTCGCCGAGGACCACGATGCTCCTGTATTCACATTCGAGACACCCGCCGGAGATGAGCTCGTTGTCGAATACACCCAATATCGCGATGTCCTCGACGAGCCCTTCGCTATCCGCCCCGGAATCGTGATCCCCGTGGGCAGCCATGCCTACGGCCAGTTCAAGGGCCGCATCGAGACGAGTCAGGCCCGTTCGCTCTCCGTGCGCGCTTCGTGGCGGACGGGGGACTTCTACACCGGCAAGCGCACCGATCTCGGCGCGGGATTCACCTGGCGGCCGTCCCGTCACCTCTCCGCCAGCGCCAGCTATGAGCACCGGATGATCCGCCTGCCGGAGGGCGCCTTCGACGTGCGGCTCGCCAGCGGGAGGGTCGATGTCGCCGTCACTCCCGATCTGACATGGAGCGCGGTCGTCCAATACGACAACCTGAGCGACACCCTCGGCCTCAACACGCGTGTGCGCTGGACGTTCCGTCCGGGCAACGACGTGTTTCTCGTCGTCGGCGAAACCTGGGACTACGACGACGCTCGACTGCGCCATCTGTCAGGCGACGTCACCCTGAAGATTGGTGTCACCCTTCGCTACTGAGCATGAACGCCACCGGACTCGATGCTGCCTTTGTCAGCGCCCTGGGGCGAAGCCTGCTGCTCGCCGCCACGGTCGCCGGTGTGTCGCTCGCGGCCGGATGGCCGCTCGGCGTGCGTGTCGGTCTCACGCGTTTTCCGCTGCGGCGCGCGCTGCTCATGGTGCTGGCCCTGCCGCTTTTGCTGCCGTCGTTCCTTGTGGCGATCGGACTCTCGATGCTGACGCCGCACTTCGATGGCGCGCTCGCGACCCTCGGCTCATTCGCCTGTCTTGGAGTGCCGCTGGTCGCCTTTGCGTCCTTGGCCGCGACGATGGCGATCACGCGCAGTCAGGCCGATGCAGCACGGCTCGCCGGGGGCGACCGCCTCCTCTTCGTGCTTGGACGACGGGCGACGTTTCCGCTGGCGGCTCTCGCGGCGGTGCTCGCCGGAGTCATGACGCTGTCCGATCCCGGACCGGGGCAGATCTTCGGGTGGCATGGCGCGGCCGGAGAACTGCTCGTGAGCTTCGCTGCCCGGCACGACGCGGCATTGGCCACTCGGCAGGCATGGGCGATGGCTGCGATCTCGGCTCTGCTCGCCTGGCCTCTGGCATGGAGGCTCGCGCCCGAGATCGCGGCCGGGCTGTCGGCGCGCGACGTGGCGCGACCGGCCTTGTCTCATGCGCCGGGCGTGGTGTGGTGGCTGGCGGGTGTGGCCTCACTGGTCGCACTGATGCCAGTGGCAGGTTTGCTGCGCCCGTTGTTGGCCCGCGCGTGGCCGATCACGCGCGCATGGGGTGAGGTCGAGCGGACGGCGGCGGACACCGTCCTTTACGCGGGCCTCGCCGCGGCGATCGCCGTGGGCGTGGCGTTTGCACTGGCGGCGGCGGCCGGGCGCACGGCTTGGCGGCGGCGCGCGCTGGTCGCCTGTGCGCTCGCCCTGCTGGCGCTGCCGCCCGCGCTGCTCGCGTTGTGGCTGATTCCGTGGAGCAGTCCGGCGGCGGTCGGTGCGGCGCTGGCCCTTCGTGGGCTGCCGATTGCGCTGCTGCTGGCGCTCCGCGCGGTGGGTTCGATGCCCGCGAGTTGGGCTGAGGCGGCGCACGTGCATGGCGTTTCCCAAGCGCGGTTCACCGTGCGGATCGCCGTGCCGTGGTGCGCCCGCTGGGGACTCCCGGCCGTCGCGCTCGCCGCCATGCTCGCCACCGCCGAGATCGGCACCGTCCTGCTCCTCCATCCCCCGGGACGCGGCACGCTGCCCCTGGCGATCTTCACGATCATGGCCAACGCGCCCGAAGCGCTCGTGGCGATGCTCTGCCTGTTCTACGCAGCGCTCGTCGCTGCGCTGGCCATCACCCTCCAAGCACTCGTCCGACGTCTATGAATACGCTGATTGAAATCGAAGAGCTGGCCAAACTTCACGGTGCCACGACCGTCTTCAGCGATGTGAGTTTCACCCTGGCCAAGGGCGACCGGCTCGCCGTGCTCGGAGCCAGTGGCGGCGGCAAGACCACACTGCTGCGTTTGCTTGCCGGCTTGGATGAACCAACCTCCGGCGGCATCGAACGTGCGGCCGGCCTGCGCGTCGGCATGGTGTTTCAAGACCTCGCGCTGTGGCCGAACCTGACGGTGCTCGATAACGTCGCGTTCGCGTTGCCGAATGCGAAGAAGGCTCAGCGGTTGCAATCCGCCCGCGATGCACTGACCGCCTGCCGCGTATCAGAGCTCGCGTTACGCAAACCCGGCACACTCTCGATCGGGCAGCAACAGCGCGTGGCTTTGGCGCGGGCGATTGTCGCACGGCCGCAACTGCTATTGCTCGACGAGCCCTTTTCCAGCCTCGACCCGCTGTTGCGCGAGGAGCTCATGGCCGAAGTGCGGCGGTTGGCAGGTGAAATCAACGCGGCGTTGGTGCTGGTGACGCATGACGTCTTCGAGGCGCTAGCGCTCGCCAGACGGACAATCGTGCTGGAAGACGGGCGTTTGGCCGAATCAGGCGAGCTCGCAGCGCTGCTCGCCGCACCGCAGTCACGTCTGCTGCGTCAGTGCGCCACGCAGATCGGCAAGCTTCGCGGGCACACCGTCCAATAATCTTTCGCTCTCAGCCTCAACTGCCTTTCCCAATACGACTCCGAGACGCTTTGCAGGCACCACCGACTTTCCACCAACATCGACCGTGATCATTTCCACGATTTTGGATGTCTTGGTCAATTCGCCCTCGGTCTTGCCGTATTGGATCAGGCGGGCAGGCACCGGCTTTTGCGGATGAGAAGAAAGACCGAGCCCCGCTTTCAAACGAGGTAACAGCTCGCAAGCGAATGGTGATACTGCCACGCGAGATCCCAAATCACCCGATTGTGCCGAAGACCGCGATGATAGACTGCCCTTGGATTTAGGTCTCGCCCGCATCTGTGAGGAGATGCCGGTGGATAGCGGACCGCAGGACAGTCGAGGTGACACGTTCGAGCCCGACGAGCGAAAGTGAGTTCGTGATCAGTTTTATGAGTTTCTCGTCGTCCAAAACCGGTGTTCCAAGGCAGGTCTCTTCGCCCATCGAAGAATGAGTCAGAGCCCAGATGCCGGTTCGGTCGCCAGGTATGCAGCAGACGGCTCCGCACGTCGTAGGCGGCGAGCATTCGTGGCCGCAAAATCCTCACGCTTCTGCAGTGAAGCCCAAGACTCCCGCGCCTCTGTGATGCCCTTTCGCCGCGACATTCACGATACCGCGCGGGCGGATCGTGCGTTGACTCCGACCCATTCCGGCCAACGGTTTCCCACACGGGCCAGCCGCCCCGGGGGCCACCGGGGCGGTATTTTTTGCCCGTCCGCCGCGCTACGGATGCTATCGGCACCGCTTCTAGATTGGCTCCGCGTCATCGCTGAACATCAGCGCGCCTTGACGAATCTATTCTTACCGGCATTCTTACTTCACGGTCGCCGAAAATTCAAAAGCCCGTAACTCGCGAGAGCTACGGGCTTTTGAAGATTGGCGTCCCCACGGGGATTCGAACCCCGCGGAAATAATAAGCTAAGTTGCTGCCCAGACGCAGACTTACTTGAGGGTTAATGTTTTAGAACAAGCAAGAGGATGCGACGAGATGCAGGTAAGTGAAGGCAAAAACACATTTTTCGGCAACCTTTGGGCAACCTTCAGGACACGGGGCAGCAAAACCCCGTGGGGAAATTGGACATTCCTTGGTCTACATTTTGGACAACCTTTGGACAATTTTCGGCTGGGTCTTTGAGAGAGCGGCCCAGAACGGGGACACACGCCTCGTGGGTCGATTTGGATCCACCGCGGCCGAACGCACGATGCGTGGCTCAGTGCCCCAACATTCTTCCCAGCTCTTCAGGCCGAGCGATTTTTTGACCTCAGCGTCGGCCCGTCAGCGAATGATGGTGGGCTGGTTGCTCCGCTTCGCAGCGGGCTGCGCGCACCTGAATCTGGAGCGCCGCCAGTTGCTTTTCTATCGCGTGCAGCCCTTCGGCCAGGGCGACGGCGGGGCTACGCGCCGCCACGTCTTCCTCCAACTCGCGGTGCATCTCCGCCATGCTGTTCATGACGATGCCAATGAAAAGATTCAGGATGATCATGGTGCCAAGCACGATGAAAGTGACAAAATAGAGCGTGACCACGACGCCCGGTGCCGCGCTCGCGACCCGCGCAAACGCATCGCCCCAGTTGTCGAGGGTGACGACCCGGAAAAGCGTGAACAGAGCCGCTGGCAGCGAACCGAAATCCCCCGGATCGGCCTGACCGAACAGGTGCACCCCGGCGACGGCGTAAATATAAAACATCAGGGCCAACAGCAGTGAAACATAACCCATCGCCGACAGGCTTTTCAAGAGGGCGCCAACCAGCAGCTGCAGCTTCGGCAGCGCGCTCACCAGCCGGAGCAGGCGCAAGACCCGGGACAGCCGGAGCACGGCGGCAAAGGGCCCGGCCGCCGGAATGAAGCAGAGCGCAACGATGAGAAAATCAAAGACGTTCCAGCCGTCGGCAAAATACCGCCCGGGCTCGCGCCCGCATGCGGCGAGCTTGAGCACGATTTCAAAGGTGAAAACCGCGAGCACCGCATGATTGAGCCACCGCAGCCAAGGATTCCAGGCGGCCACGAGCGTGGGATCCGTCTCGACGCCAGCAAGCACGCCGGCGAGGAGAATCACCCCGATGATGAACCCTTGGAACACGTGGTGTGCGACGAGGCGCTGGACGAGGCTGCTCATGCTGGATCAGGGCTTCGCGGAGGTGGCCCGGACCGGGATCGCGAGGGAGGCCACGATGGAGGCGGTCAGCAACGCTCCGATAATGCCCAGCGACCACGTGATGGGGAACTTGCCCCCGAAGGCTTCGTTCAACCACACCATCTTGAGGCCCACGAATACGAGGATCAGGCCGAGACCGTATTTGAGGTAGCGAAACTTGTGCATGACCCCCGCCAGCAGGAAAAAGAGCGCCCGCAGGCCGAGGATGGCAAAGACATTGGACGTGAAGACGATCAACGGCTCCTTGGTGAGCGCGAAGATCGCGGGGACGCTGTCCACCGCGAAGACAATGTCGGTGATCTCGATGAACACGAGGCACACGAACAGCGGTGTGGCGTGCCAGACGCCGTCGAGCTTGGTCAGGAATTTCTGCCCGTGCAGCTGCGGGGTCACGGGCAGCAGTCGGCGGAGCAAACGTATCGCCGGGTTCTTTTCCGGAGCGATGGGCTTTTCGGGGGCGAATAGAATCTTGAACCCGGTGAGGATCAGGAAGCCGCCGAAGAGCCAAATGACCCAGTGGAACTGCATCAGTACCGAGCCTAGGCTAATGAAGATGATGCGGAAGAACAGCGCCCCGAGGATGCCGTAAAACAGGACCCGGTGCTGATAGGCCGCGGGCACGGCAAAGTAACCGAACACCACGACAAAGACGAAGATGTTGTCCACCGAGAGAGATTTCTCGACGACGAAGCCCGTGAGGTATTCGAGCCCGACCTGTCGGGCGAGGGCCGCGTGGTCGAGACCCATCAGGCGCGGATCGAGCGGGAACTTGAACAGCGCATACTGGTAGAGGCCATAGCCGAAGACCAAGGCCAAGGTGATCCACACGGTGCTCCAGCCCAGTGCCTCCTTGACGCCGACCACATGCGCATCGCGGTGGAAGACCCCGAGATCTAGCGCCAGCATGCCCAACACGAAGGTGGTGAAGCCGGCATAAAACCACCAGTAGTCGGCGAAGGGGAAAAGCGGGATGTAGTCCATGTGGCCGCGACAAAACCCAAAGCCACACCCGGCACAAGCCGGACTGGACTGGAAATCCGGCCGGCGTTTCCAGCCTCCTCGCGCTCAGAGCCGGCGCAATTGTTCGCGCGCGATCCAAGGATCGAGCCGGGCGAGGATAAAATGCGCCGTTCGCTGTTTCAGCCGGGTCCAAGCCGACCACTCTTGCCAGCTGTTCTCGGCGGAGATGGGGCGGCTGTGCGCCAGGTCGGCCTCAAACTGCGCGTTTGCCGCCGTCGCCAGCGCCGGATCCTCGATCCGTAGCATCAACTCGAAGTTCAATCGCAGGCTCCGGGGATCAAGGTTGGACGAGCCCGCATACACGACTCCGTCAAGCACGAGGGTCTTGGCGTGCAGGACCTGCGGCTGGTATTCGAAAATTTCGACTCCGCTGGAGATCAAAGTCCGATAGAGCGAACGGCTGGCGAGTGTCATGAGCGGCACGTCCGAAGTGCCGGCCAGCAGGATTCGCACACGCACGCCGCGCCGGTCGGCGGACATCAGTTGCCGGAGCAGACGCCGACTGGGGAGGAAATAGGCGGTGGTGATCGCGATGTTCCGGGCGCAGGCCAGATCCTCCCGCAGCTCGCTGCGCAGCACGCTCGGACCGAACCCCGGCTTGAGGCAAAGGGCCCTGACTCGGGAATCGGCGGCACCCGCCCGGGCATAACCGCCGGGCACCAAGCGCCATTCCCCCGCATCCGCCCGCGCCCACTGGGCCCCAAATTCCCCGGTCAGCACCGGCAGGAGCGGACCGCGGAGACTCACGCCACCATCGCGCCAGCCCCGGGTGATCCCGTCGCCGTCGTATTCGTTGGCAAGGTTGCAGCCACCAACGAAGGCCAGCGCCTCGTCGACGAGCAGGAGCTTGCGGTGGTCGCGCAACGCAAAACGACCCAGATGGGCGGCGTTGAAGCGCTTGACACGCCCACCCGCGGAAATCAGGGAGCCGAAGAAACTCTCTGGCGTGGCGAGCGAACCGAAAGCATCGATCAGCACGTCCACTTCCACCCCACGCCGGGCTGCCGCCGTCAGAGCTCGGCAGAAACGGGTGCCGGTTTCATCCGGGGCGAAGATATAGGTTTCCAGCCGGACCGACCGACGCGCCTGACCGATGGCTTCCAGCTGGGCACCCAGCAGGGCCCGGCCGCTGCCAAACCAGCTGAAGCGATCCGGACCGAACTGCCTGCTCACAGGTCAGGGATTCTCCGGGAACTCACGTTGCCTCGCCGCCCAGTGGGCGCGCAACGCGTCCAGATTGCGGTTGAGCGCCGTCTCCACGAGCAGAGCGTCGTCCAGCAAGCCGATCTCCGGAATAAGGTCGGGAATCAGGTCGTAGCCCTTGAGAAAATAGAAGAGCACAAAGGCGATTTCCTGGCGCTCGACCGTGCCGCCCTGCGGCTGCGTCTCCTGGAAAAACAGAACTAGCAGCTCGATGCGCCGGCGCAGTCGTTCCGAATCGGTTATCGCGGCCGTCTTCTTTCTGATCTGCGGCAGCAGGCCCGACAAACCGGCCAGGTCGTCGGGACTCACCAGCGCCGCGCCTTCCGAAATATAGGTGGTAGGATTGGGCGGCCGGCCGGTCCGGCTTTTCTGGGAGAGATAACGACTCAAGGGGACGGAGGTGGTGGTGTTCATGATGGTGAAGCGGGTTCGAGCTGGAGGGAAGCGCCCCACGTAAATCTAACAAGCCGGACCGGATTGGAAAACCGGCCGCTGTTTCCAGACGCAGTAACCAAATGATTTACGGCTCAGCCCGACCCTGGAGGGATGAGGGTGAACGGGAAGGTGGGAGGGTGCACTAATCCCGCACCGTGGGAGCTTTTCCCGCTCGTAAGATTGAACATTATGCACGCCGACTACGCCTTACACGTTGTCCAATATTTTAGGTGTTTGGTCGGTGTTAGGGTCAAATCAGTGTGGGTTAGAAAAATCAAAGCCCCGTCCAGGGGTGGGCGGCCCTTATGTGGCAGAAAGCGCGACTACCTAGATAGAAAAGCGGGATTGTTCCCCGCTTGCCCCTGAAGTTGTGCACCAGCGCCCGCCCGCAACAATCGCAGGCCAAGCCATTATCTGACTCAGCGTCGGCATATCTGCCGTAGTCGTTGATCGAAATAGACGAGTTGCAACGCACCGGCCCAATATCCGCACGAACTCCTGCGGCTCTTGTAGCCGGCCTTGCGTAGTGCCCCTGCCGTCAGCACAAAAGGCCCGAAACCTCGATACGACTACGGACGAACCCTAGGGCCTGCGGGCCGTATCGTCTGCTTCATGGCTTCCGTCGTCGCAGCGTGCCCGTGAAACCACGATTGAAGCAGCGTGCGGATTCTTCCCTAGGATGGCCCCCATCCCAAACCGGAAGGCAGCCGAAGATTTTCCAAAGAACACTAAGCCCGGCGGAAATTACACCCGAGCCAAAGCATAAAGGAGAAGATGACTCTGCAGCGCGACCAGCGGGAAAGTGAATGAGGTAGCAGCCCCCACCCGGGTCGGTTAAAATTTCTCATGCCGTAAGACCCGGACGTCCGTCTCGAAGACGATCATGGCAAAATGCGGGAGCAACTCGCGCTGGATACGCTCCAACAATCGGCGCGCGATGGGCTCGGGAACAATCACCTCGATCTTGATGTTCGTGAATTCCTCGATGTCGGCCACGCGAGAGCCTTTGGCACCGGTGCCTTCTACCGCGAACAGGGTGTAGCCGCGCGCGCCTTCCTCACTAAGCAATCGCGTTACTCGTTCGCGGGCGAGCGCTTCACCGACAATCGTAACGAGTTTCATTGCGTGTGTATTCATTTGCTACCTCCAAACCACCATCGGGCCAGCTCATAATAGAGTGGCAATCCGAACGTGATATTGAAGGGAAAGGTGATGGCCAGTGCGGAAGTCAGATAGAGTGTCGGATTTGCCTCCGGCAAGGTCATGCGCATCGCAGCCGGTGCCGCGATATACGATGCGCTCGCCGCCAATACGCCCAGCAGGGTCGCCCCGCCCAAGCTCAAACCAACCGAGTAGCCCAGGATAATCCCGGCCATGCCATGAATGACCGGCATCAAAATCCCAAAGCCAATTAGAAACGTCCCAACCTTGCGGAGATCGCCAAAACGGCGGGCAGCGACCATTCCCATGTCCAATAGGAACAAAGCGAGAACGCCTTGAAACGGCGTCACAAAGAAACCTGCGGTGGCGGTCAACCCGCGTTGTCCGCATAGGAATCCAACGAGAAGCGAACCAACTAGGAGAAAGACGCTTCTCCCCAGCAGGGCTTCGTGTAACGCCAGCCGCATCACGGAGTAGAACGGCACGCCTTCTTGGCGCGTGGCGAGCTTGCCCAGGACGACACCCACGATGATAGCCGGCGACTCCATCACCGCCAGGAACGCAGTGGCGTATGGCTCGTGCGGCACGCCCAGTTCACTCAGGTAGTTGACTGCGGCAAGAAACGTCACCGCGCTCACTGATCCATAATGTGCGCTGATGGCGGCAGCGTCCACCGCTGGCAGTCTGCCCACGAACCGTAAAATCGGATACGACCACAACGGAATGCTCGCGCCCAGTGCCGTCGCGCCCAATGCGGGCAACCAGACCGCGCTCATGCCAGCCACGGACATAGCCACGCCTCCTTTAAAACCAATCGCGACGAGCAGGTAGATGGTAAGTCCGAGATAGAGTGGCTCGGGAAAACGCAAGTCGGTCTTGACCGCCGTAGCGATCAAGCCGAGCACGAAGAAAAGGACGGCCGGCGAGGCTAGGTTGGTCTGGATGGCTTCGAGATAGTCCATGCGAGTTCTATGCCGTAATTAGGGTTCGGTTCTTGGCGCGCGAATCCCGCGCCATGCGCGCCTTGAACCGCAACACGCTGGCTTGCAGCCGTGAATCGCTGCTGGCCAGGATTGTCACGGCCAGCAATCCCGCGTTGCGCCCGCCGCCGATGGCCACCGTAGCCACCGGCACGCCCGCCGGCATTTGCACAATCGAAAGCAACGAATCCAGTCCCTTTAACGCCCTACTCTCAATCGGCACGCCGATGACCGGCAACGGCGTGTGACTGGCGACCATGCCCGGCAAATGCGCCGCGCCGCCCGCGCCCGCGATGATGACCTTCAGCCCGCGCGCCGCCGCCGTGCGTCCGTAACGCGCCATGTCCATCGGCGTGCGGTGGGCCGAGACCACGCGCGCCTTGCAAGGCACGCCGAATTCCGCGCAAGCCTCGGCGGCGGCTTTCATGGTGGGCCAATCCGAATCGCTGCCCATGATGATGCCGACGAGCGGCGCAGGAGTTTTGCCTTTAAGTTGTGGTTTGGTCGTCTTGCTTTTCATTGTGTTCACACAAATCGGATGTAGTCGGTGGCGCGTTGGGCAGTGGCCTCCGCCTCTGCCAGCGTTTGGCCCAAAGCGGTGACATGGCCCATTTTGCGACCGGGAGCACTGCGGTTTTTTCCGTAGAGATGAACGTGCGCGCCGGGCTCGCGCAAGGCTTCCTGCAATCCCTGCGGTGTGCCCGGACCATCGGCGCTCGCCAGCAGATTAACCATTGCGGCGGCGCGCGAGCGCATGGCGGTCGAACCCAGTGGCCAGCCGAGCACCGCGCGGACGTGGTTCTCATATTGCGAGCAGACGCACGCCTCGATGCTGTAGTGGCCGGAGTTGTGGACGCGTGGCGCAAGTTCGTTGATGAGGAGTTGTCCGTCCTCGACCAAAAACAGTTCCACGCCGAAGCTGCCGATCGCGCCAACGGCTGCTGCGGCGCGACGAGCGAGCTCGGCGGCGCGTTCAGCGATCTCCGGCGCCACGGGCGCGGGCGCACGCACAACATGGCAAATGTGTTCGCGCTGCACGGTTTCCACCACCGGATAGGTGGCGACTTCACCGTCGCGGGCGCGCGTGACGATGACGGCCAGTTCGTTGGTGAACGGACAGAACTGCTCGGCGAAAAGCGCGTTGCCGGCGTCGCCGCCCAATTTGTTCCAGGCCGCTTCGATGTCGGCGGGCGAGCGCACGGTGGCGTTGCCCTTGCCGTCATAGGCATTGCGCCGCGCTTTGAGCAGTAGGGGCAGTCCCCACTCACCGGCGAGCGAGGCCACATCCTCGACCCGCTCCACCGCGCGCATCCGGGGCACGGGCAAACCGGCGTCGGCGAGTGTGTGCTTCTGAACGAGTTTGTCCTGAATCAGACGCACGGTGGTCGCTGACGGCCAAAGGGCGTGGCCGCGCTCCTCCAGCACCGCCAGCGCGCCGGCGTCCACGAATTCGTTCTCCAGCGTGACCACGTCCGCCCGGGCCGCGAGTTCGAGCAGCGAGGCCGGGTCATTCCACTCGCCGATGAGCGTGCGGGCGGCGACGCTGCCGGCGGGAAATTCGGGCTGCCGTTCCAGAATCACCACCTTGCAGCCGAGCTGCGCCGCGGCCTGTGCCGTCATCTTGGCGAGCTGCCCGCCGCCGACGATGCCGAGGGTGATCGCGTCCCGCAGGTCGGATGGCGGGCGAGAGACGGTGGTTGACCCCTTCTCAATAGTAGCCGCCGTCCCCGGTTGAAGCGCTGACTGGATGTCGGTGGCGCTCATCCGCGCCTCCCTTCCGCGAACGTCATCAACAGTTCAAACCGTCCCGTCACCGGATTGTAGGTGAAGAGTTCGGCGGTTGCCGCGTTGAAGAACCAGCCGTGAAGATGGAGCACGCCTTCCTCCAGTCGCTCCCGGACGCAGGGATAGCCGGGAAGATTCTCCACCGAAATGAGCACCGCCTCCAGTTCTGCCGCGCGCTGGCGCTCGGCGTTGTCGGTCAAATGCGCGTAGTGCGACTGAATCAAATCGCGGAGCGGAGCGGCTCGTTCCAGCCACCAGGCCAGATTGGCCTGGGGTGTTCCGGGAAGCGAACCGCGCAAGAGGGTCGCCATCGCGCAGCAGCGGGAGTGACCACAAACCACGATGGCGCGGACGCGCAGAACGCGCACCGCATAGTCGAGGGTGGCGACAAGGGAATCGTCGTCGCCGTCGGCAACGGCGTTGGCGGGCGGAACAAACGTGCCCAGCCCGCTGGCAAAACAGAATCCGTCCGGGTTGCTTTCCGTCAGGCGTTCGGCCAGCAGCCCCGCGTCGGCACAGGTGACGAGCAGCGCGGGTGGCGGCGGCTCGTGATGCGAGGCGCGGTGGAGCAGGTCGCGCGAAGCGCCGAAGTTTTCGGGGCGGAACTGGTGAAGGTTTTCAAGCAGGGGTTGCATGGTCTAAAGCGCCGCAGCGGTTTCTCTCGTCGTAGTCGAAGGCGCACCACGCCCGCACCGCCGCCGCAACGCGGCCAGTTGCTCCTGCAACTCCCGGGCCTGGCGCTCCACCAGTTTCAATTCGTCCTCCACGGTCGTCGCCCCGCCCTCGGCGACGTGCCGCGCGCGGTCGCGTTCCTCGATCTCCGCGTGCATCTCGGACATGCTGTTGAGGATGATGCCGATGAAGAGGTTCAGGATGATCATCGTGCCGAACACGATGAAGGTGACGAAATAGACCGCGACCTTGAACGCGGGCACGTGCTCGATGGCGCGGTTGAAGATGTCGCCCCAGTTGTCGAGGGTCACGATGCGGAACAGCGACAGCAACGCCGCCGGCAGCGTGCCGAAGTCCTGTTTGTCCGCTTGTCCGAACCAATGCACGCCCGCCACCGCATAGATGTAAAACAGCAGCGCCAGCAGCAGGCTCACGTAGCCCATCGCCGACAGGCTCTTGAGCAGCGCGCCCACCAGGAGTTGCAGCTTGGGCAGGGCGCTGATGAGGCGCAGCAGGCGCAGCACACGGGCCAGCCGCAGCACCGCCGCGAACGGCCCGCCCACCGGCAACAGGCAGAACGCGACGATGAGGAAATCGAACACGTTCCAACCATCGCGGAAGAAAGCGAGCGGCCGGCGTCCGTGCGCCACGAGCTTGAGCACGATTTCCAGGACGAAGATTCCGATCACGACGGCATCGAGCGTTTGCAGCAGCGCGCCATGCCGCGCCCGGAGCGTCGCGCTCGTCTCCAGTCCGGCCAGCACGCCGCCCAGCAGGATGACCACGATGATGAAGGCGCGGAACGGCCCGGACTCGACGATGTGTTTGGCAAGGCGGGTCATGGTCATTTGGAAGGGTTCGCCACCGGCTTGATCGCCGGCGTGACTGACGCTCCGCCTTTTTTGGGCCGCAGCCAGGAAGCCACGACTGAAACCGTCAGCACCGTCACGATCACGCCCAGCGAAATGAAGGTGTCAATCTTGTAGGGCGAGTGCGCCAGCAGCATCTTCACGCCGACAAACGCCAGCACCACGCCCAGGCCGATCTTCAGGTAATGGAATTTGTCCATCACGCCCGCCAGCGCGAAGTAAAGCGAGCGCAGGCCGAGAATCGCGAACACGTTCGAGGTATAGACGATGAACGGATCGGTCGTAACGGCAAAGATGGCCGGGATGCTGTCCACCGCGAAGATCAGGTCGGTGAACTCCACCAGCAGCAGCACCACGAACAGCGGCGTGGCCATGCGGACACCGTTCTCGCGGACGAAAAAGCGGTCCTCGCGATAATCACTGGTCACGGGCATGAGGCGCTTGAACCAGCGCACCACCGGGTTGCGCTCGGGATGAATCTCCTCCTCGCGCTTCACGATCATCTTGATGCCGGTGAGAATCAGGAACGCGCCAAAGATGTAGATGATCCAGGCGAAGCGGGTGATCAGCGCCACGCCCGCGCCGATCATCACCGCCCGCATCACCAGCGCGCCGAGGATGCCCCAGAAGAGCACTTTGTGCTGATACTTCAGCGGCACGGCGAAATACGAGAACAGCAGCGCGAATACGAAAATGTTGTCCACGCTCAACGACTTCTCGATCAGGTAACCGGCGAAAAACTCCAGCGCCTTTTGCGACCCGGCGTAGTGCCACACGCCGGCGTTGAAGACCAGCGCCAACGCCACCCACACCGCCGTCCAGGTGAGCGATTCCCTGAGCGACACCGCGTGTGCCTTGCGGTGAAAGACGCCGAGGTCGAGCGCCAGCATCGCCAGCACAAACACGGTGAAGCCGATCCAAATCCAGAGTGTTCCAATTGTTTCCATTGAGCGTTCCTGACGGGTTGCGGTTCATCGCCCTGGGGCGCTATTGCCCGCGGATGAGCGGCAGCAACTGGCTGACGTTCACCGAGCCGGCCTTTTGTTGAATTTCGCCCGCGTAACGCGAGTGCAGGGAGCGCGCCTGTTCGGTGAGCGAGCCAAACGTCGAGCGCAGTTCGATGGCCGAGAGCTTGCGTCCGCCCGCGTAGTATTGCTGGGCCAGCTTGCCCAGCGCCCACGTCGTGGCGAACGACATCACGGAACTGGTGGCCTGCTTGCCCACGGTCTTGAGCATTCCGCCGCCCACCTTGCCCAGCAGTCCGCCCAGCAACTTGCGCGCGTAGCCCTCCAGCACCTGCGAGGTCAGGCCCAAGCCCGCCGCCGCCAGCAGCTCCTTGATGTGGCCGCGTCCGAGTTCGTGCCCGTAGCTCTTGCCGACGCGATAGACCATCTTCATCTGCAAGGGCACGATGGCCATCGTGGCGAGCGATTCGGGCAGCAACTCCAGCGCGCCGTTCAGGATGGCGTAGTTCAGGACCATCTTGTCCACCTGCGCGTCCACAGCGGTGGCCTGCGCCGCCGACGCAGCGGCGATGACCGCCGGCGCGGGCGTGAGGTCGGCCAGCGGCTCGACGGCAAGGGCTTCGGCCGCGCTGTCCACGGCCGCCGCCGCCTTTTCCTCCAGCTTCAACTCGCGGCGCAGCCCGGCGAGGAACGCCTTCTCGGCGTCGGATTGCGCGCCGTCGGCGTCGCAGACGCACACCGCCATCTCGTAGGCCAGTTGGCGCAGTTCCGGCGACTGGAGCGGCGCGGCGGCCTGCGCGGGCGTGACCTGCTTGAGCAACACGCGTTGGTAGAGCACCGCCGGTTGCACGTCCGCATGAGGCAGGCGTTCGGCGAGGCGCTTGAGTTCGGCGCGCTCGGTGTCGTGCTTCGCGCCGTCGGCAAATGCCGCCATCAGCGCGAGGGTGAGAATGGATTCCTGTTCAACGGGTGTCATGGTTCGTGGGATGTTTGGTTTTCAGGTGATGCACCTGGGCAACGCGGCCAGCGCAAGTTCAGCCGCCGCTTGCGGTCCTGGCACGCCGCGTGGGCTGCGTCCTTCGCCGCCATTTCAGTTGGAACTCCAGTTCCTCCTGGCCGCCTTCGCGTTCGTGCTCGATGTTGAAGTGCGCGTCGGCGGGAATGCGCAGCCGTTCGCCGGCCACTTCAACCGTGAACGGCTTGCCCGCTTCCAGCGCGTCGGCCAGCCGGCGCAGCTTGGCGATGAATTCCGCGGGCGGATAGTGTTTCTCAATGTCCCGGTTGTTCGACTGGCGCTTTGTTGTTTTCATGAAGAGGCCGCCTGGGCGGTTGCGCATCCGGCATGTCCCGGAGGCGCCGGGGCCGGATTCTGCCAACGAACCAGTTCGACCGAACACGGTGCGCGAGCCGCGGTGATAAACGCGGAGTCGTCGGCCAGCGTGCCGGTTGATCCTCGCTTCGGGGGCCAGGCCACAAACACGCAATCGGCCTCCCAGTCGGTCGCATACCGCACCAGGGTCAGCGCCGCGTCTCCTTCGAACAGCATCGTTTCGCCACGGAACCCTGCGCGGCGCAGCACGCTCCAGTGTTCCTCCAGCGCGGCGCAGGCGCGGGCGTCGGCCGCGGCACTGTGGCGGCGTTTCCAGGCATCCATCGCCGCCGCGGGCGAAAGGTGGCGC
Source organism: uncultured Opitutaceae bacterium (assembly GCA_964565475.1). GTDB lineage: Bacteria > Verrucomicrobiota > Verrucomicrobiia > Opitutales > Opitutaceae > Didemnitutus. Next base: position 120,540 of record CAZMFB010000004.1, read on the forward strand.
CGATCCGCGCCTTCGTCCACGATCGCGATCAGATGCACCTCGGTATCCGCCGGCCATGACCGGGCCGCAACTGCCGCCACCGTCGCGCACGCGCGCGCCTTGTCGGAATCATCGAGCGCCACCAACAACCGGAGGCTTGCGCCCGCCGGCCGGCGGCGCGGCCGCGCAATGCGCACCGAACAAGGCCCGTGCATCAGCACGCGCCGCGAGCAGCTCCCGAGCAGCAGTTGCGGGCAGTGCGATCTGCCGTGGGCACCCAGCACCACCATGTCGGCCTGGCGCTCCAGCGCCGCGGCAATGATTGCCGGAGCCGCTGGTCCGTCCTGGGCCGCCGCCTCCACCCTCCAGGAGGGGAAAAGGGCGGACAGCCTGCCGCCGGCCTGTTCGGCGAGTCGCAGGCACGCCCCCGTGCTCCCCCGCGCGAGCGCCCGGTGCGACTCGCTGCCGGCATTCGCTCCCGCTTCGCCGCCGAAGAATGCCGCGTGGTCCGAAACGGACATGACGCAGGCCCCGAGGTCGTCGGGCAGACCGGCGCTTGTGAGATCGCGCAGCGCCTCCTCCGCCCCCTCCGATCCGTCAAAGGCGACGACGATCTGCCGGACCACCGGACGCATGGACCGGTCATGCGGAGCGGCCGGACCGGGCGCAGGGTTCCCTGCCGTGACTTCCATGATACAGCAATCGGCGTGCGCGTTGCACGCCACCTCGCGCTTCGTCTGCCAGGGCACCGCCCGGAGCATGGCCGCGTATAGGTCGGACTCCGGGGTGATTCGCAGGTCCGCGAGTTCGCCTTCGGTCGGGTCGCGATCCTGAAGGACGACGAACGCCGCTTCGCTGATCACCGCGATGGGAGTGCCTTCACTGCCTTCTCCCATCGCAAGCACCGCGGCGGCAGCGAGCCCTTCGGCGACATTGGCCCGCGTCATGCGAAGGGTCCGCCCAAACAGATCCGGCGCGCCGATGTAACTGTTCAGCGCACTGAATCCGCTGTGCGCCACCGCGATCCCCGTGACGCCACTGCGCAGCGGGGCCGTGGTGCTGTCGGTGATGAGGACACCCACCTGACGCAGACTGAAGCGTTCACACAGAAAGGCGCGGAGGGCGTTCGCTGACTGCTGCGCGTCCCTCGGCCACAGAATGTAGTGACCATCCGCGTTGCTCTCATCGATGCCGGCCATGGGAATCAGTCTCGATCCCTTGATCGTGAGCATCACCCCGTGAGCCGTCGGGTCCGGAGGCAGAAACCAGTCGGACTCCTGTCCGATCAACTCCTGTTTGCGCACCGCCTCGCGCGGGACGAACCGCCCTTCACAAATCGACACGAGCTTGGAGGTGACCGCGACGATGTCGCCTTCGCAAAGCGAGGTGAGCTGCCGCTCCAGCAGTGCCGTGAGGCTCTGGCGCGCAATCGGGAGTCGTCCGGTCCTGACTACCCTGATGTTCATGGCGTTGCGGCCTCCTCGTGTCTCCGGGCAAGATCAGGCACAGCACCGGGGGTTGCCCCCGTCATGCGCTCCGTCCGTCGCCGCGCGGTGTCGGGACCGGCTTCGTTTGCCGCCCCGTCAGGTCGGGGCTGCGCCGGTAGAATGCGCTCGTGCCGTTCCTGTTCGCCGGCTGCCCGCCGTATTCCGGCGCCGGCTTTCTCACCGCGAGCCAGCAAGACCGAATCGCCGGTCATCGCGGCCCACTCCATGGCAAGCCGCGACGTCGATGGTGACGTTTCGATTTGGTCCGAAAAGCAGAGTAGCCTCATGGCATCCTCCTCTTTGTGTTCCCATCCATCGAGGCTTCGCCCGGCAACAGGCTCCGGATATCGTAACCCGTCGGCCCGTTCCTCCGGTCGCTGCCGCCGCACCGCGAGGCCGCGAACGTGCCTAGTGGGAACCACCGCGCCACCGCGGTCGCGCCGAGCCACTGCCAGGCGGCGAGCGTCGCCGGATCCGTGAGCAATACGACCAGCGCTCGCTGGGCCGTCTTGTCCTGTGCGAAGATCTCGGATACCCGTGCGCCGAGATCGTCAGCATGCACCGCACTCACCGGCGGACAAAACAGCACGAGCGCCTTGCGACAGGGCTTCTGCAGAATCTCGTCTGCGCGCCTGCGCAGCCGTCCATCGCCCAAGTAGATCGGAATACAACCGCAACCCTGCTTCGCACCACCCGGCCAACCCATCCAGAACTGGAATCCCCGCCTCAACCCGTCGGCGTCACTGTAGAAGATGACCAGACGCTCGAACCGATGCCCGTTCAGCGCTGCCGAGGGGTCTGTTTTGCGGAACTGTCCATTGCGTTTCATGGCGCCAATTGGCAAGCGGTGGAGATGATCGGCATGGCAACGGAGCTAACGACCCGTTGCACCCATCCGGCGGTTCTCGGGACCGTGCACGAGCTGCTCGCCGGTGTTGCGGCGTTGGAGCTTGGTCTTTCGTCGCTCGATTTGCCGGCGCAAGTTCTTGAGGGCTTTCAGCCACACGGCCTGCACGGTGTGATCGGTAGCGGTGGCATGAATGTCCGGACCGGATACGGCGAGATGCACCTGTGCTTGCATTGCGGGCGAACACTCCCGGCGGCGTTCAAGGTGCACCGTGGCCGCAGTGATGAGCGTCAGCGTTCGCAAATCCCGAAGTCCGTCTTCAATCCATGCCCGAACCCCGGGCCGAGCGGTGAAGCCTTTGAACTGAACCTGGGTGGTCATGACTGCGTCGTGTCGGTTGTGCATCGTCGTTGTTGGAGAAAGAGTGGCGTGGGGCACCGGAGAGTTGCGGCTTTGCATCGCGCATTTGGGGCGACTGAGTCCCCGCGCCTGATTGTCCTGCCGCAGTTCAGCCGCGCTGCCTCCCGGTCAGCAGCGGCAGCAGGTGCCAGAGAAAGTAGATCAATGACGTGAGGAAGGCCGCCACGTAGGTCCACCCGGCGGCGTTCAACACCTGGGCGACCGCGCCGGCCTCCGCGCCCGGGCGAATGAAACCCATCTGCCCGAGGACAAGCCTGGCACGGCGCGAGGCATCAAACTCCACCGGCAGCGTGACGAGGTTGAACAGCATCAAGATGCCCCACGCCACCGCCATGATGAGCAGGCCTGCCTTGGGGGCGAGCAGGCCGGTAAACGCGCCGAGCAGCGGTATCCACAGCACCAGCTGGCTGGCGAAACCGGTGATGCCTACCGCCGCCATGCGCCATTGCAGCGGCGCGTAAGCCTGTTGGTGCTGGATGGCATGGCCGCACTCGTGCGCCGCCACACCCAGCGCCGCGGCAGACTTGCCGTGATAGTTGGCCGAGGAAAGGACCAGGCGCTTGCGACGCGGGTCATAATGATCGCCCAGCAGTTCCTCATGCTCGATGATATTGACGTCGATTATCCCGGCATGGCGCAGAATCTCGTGCGCCGCTTCCGCGCCCGTGTAGCCGGACAGGACGGGCGTGCGGCTGTGGCGAACGTAAGTGCGCTTGACGTGCCAGTGGGCCAGAAGGCCAATCGCCAAAGTGAAAAGGAAAATGAGGAGGAATGGTATCATGGATTCTCCGATCGCACTCAATCAAGGCCGGGCAGGATCCCGGACCGAGGTGACTGCGGGACGCGTCTTCTAGGCACCGAAGCGGGCGCTTGGCTCAACCAGCGTCTCGCCCAGACGAATTCGACCGCCAGTATCGCCAGCCCGATGGGTATCACGAGGAAGACCGGTGCGGGCCGCAGAATGAACACGATGCCCAAGGCCAACAGCGTGCCGCCCATCACGGCGACCACGATACCCTTGATACGCTGGATATGCTTCATCGCCGTCATGTGCATGCGGTGTGCAGGTGACGCTCATTGGAGGACGACTGCGGGGACGCCGGCGCGGCGACTTTTAGCACCGAGTTCAATCCGCCAAACGGATTGGCGATAGTCGCGCCAGCCTGAGGATCAGGCCTCCATTCGCCATCCACCACCAGACAATATTCGTAGTTTCCGGGCAACAGCGTCAGCTTTTTCACCCAGCGCCCCTTCCCCAAAGGAATCATGGGCGAGACGCCCGGATGCCAATCGTTGAAGGTTCCGGCGATACTGACGGACTTGGCTTCCGAAGCCGTGAATTCGAAATGCACCAACTGAGCCTTCGATTGGGTGGGCCTGTGCATTCTGCTCTTTCGCGCGGTTCTTGTGCTCATGGTTTACCTAGGCTTGAGGGGTTGCATCTGGGCGCGGCTTTGCAGACCAGAATAGTGCCGGTAGCATCAGTGCCGAAGCGGCCAGCATTAACGTAATCAAAACGGCCGCGAAAAGTTTCTCCGGCTTGCCATCCATCACCGCCAGCCAGCCCACGCTCGCCCGCCACACAAAGACCACCGTCAGCAGACCGGTCGTGATAATTGCCCCCGGCAAACTCCACCGGACGCCGCGCGCTCCCAGCACGCCCCACAGGATCGAAAGCGCGCCGAAGGTGCCGCCCGACATCAGCGCCGTCTTCGCCTTTTCCGGATTCGACCAGTAGCCAGCCAGCCCCAGCACAATGAGGAAGCCGCCGTAAAGCATCAGGTAGCCAGCCGTCTTGGTATTCACAGTATGGTCATGGGTTTGTCAGAGTATACGCCGATTCTACCTGACTTTCCGAGTGAGGACAATTATCAGTTTCGCGCACTTGACTTAGTTTTTCTGGAACTAACAATCGAGGGCCATGGACTGGCTTAATTACCACCATTTGCTTTACTTCTGGACCGTCGCCAAGGAGGGCGGCTTGCGCCGTGCTGCGGACAGGCTACACGTCTCGGAGCCGTCCATCAGCGCACAGATACGTCAGCTCGAAGAGTCCCTCGGCGCGAAGCTCTTCGTGCGGCAGGGCCGATCGCGCGTGCTGTCCGAGACCGGGCGCTTTGTCCTGGAGTATGCCGAAGGCATTTTCTCCCTCGGCTCCGAGATGTTCGCGGCGGTAAAACAGCAAAACATCTCGTCGGTGCGCACGCTGCGCCTCACCGTGGGAGTGGAGGACTCGTTTCCCAAAATCTTGAGCTACGAGGTGCTCAGACCGGTTCTCGGACTGAACCCGCCGGTCCACCTGGTCTGCCGCGAGGGCAAGGCTGAGGATCTGGTCGCGCAACTGTCCATCCACCGTCTCGACGCCGTTCTGGCGGATGAACCCGGCGTCACCGGATTCAAGGGTAAATTGTTCAGCCACCTCCTGGGTGAGAGCGGTGTCGCCATCTGCGCTGCCGGCAGGCTTGCGGCAACCTTGCGCAAAGGGTTCCCACGATCCTTGCATGGCGCGCCGGCGCTCCTGCCGACATCGAATACCACGATGCGCCGCTCGCTCGACGCATGGATGCAATCCATCGGGATTCGCCCGCAGATTACCGCGGAATTCGAGGACAGCGCCATGCTCAAGATTGCGGCAGCCGATGGACAGGGGTTTGCGCCGGTGCCCTCTGTGGCCCTGGAGGAGAGCACGGCGCGGTTCGGTCTTGAGTGCGTCGGTCAGACCACCCGTTGCGTGGACCGCTTCTTTCTGCTCACGGGCGAGCGTCGCTCACCGCACCCGGGGGTCGCGCTGATCCTGGAGCACGCTCGTTCCCTCGTATTCTCGTGACAGCGCGACCGCGCGCGCGCCCCATACTTGTGGCCCTAGGAACACGATTAGCAGCACGCCAATCGTCCACCCCAGCCACATCATTCCATGCATCCCATCCATCATGCCGGTAACTGACCCGGTTCCTGCGTGCGCGTTCGTTTCCGCTAAGAGGCGCCCTCGTATTGGAGGCGAAGGCCAAGATATTTGATCAGCCGAATCTCGAGGACGACGAACAACACCAACGCAATCGTGACGAGCAGGCCGAATATCGCGCCGACGGTGGCAAATATGGGCATCATTTTCATTTGTCGTTCCATCATCGTGCGGCACATATCCGCAGCGCTCGTCACGGAGCGGACCATGTTGTCCATATCCGCCGAAGAGCCCATCATCTGCATCGAGCGATCATGGGTCGCGCGTGTGTCCGGTGTGGAGGTTGGTGGCTGAGCAGAAGATCGGCTCGGGTCGGTTTGGCCGAGCACGATCGTTGCGGCAAAAGCGAAGAGAAAACAGAGCAGCATCCGTGAGTTCATGGCGCTCGCACGCTACGTCCAATCGAGCGTTTCTCCAGTCGGGGCAATTCTGAGCCGGCCATGCGAATCTCTCGCGCACCGCGGCTCTGTTCGCCACTCGCCGCGGTGTCACTCTCAGTGGCGTTCACGACGACGCACGGCGTTGGCTGCAGCGAAGGCCAGCGGTATCAGCGGCGTCAGTTGAAGCGCTGGCAACACGCCGACCTCGATGCCGGGAATAATCGGCATCCGCTCGTTGTAGGACCATTCGCGTAATGCGAGTCCGATGCGTTCGCCGATCACCGCCGTTACGAATCCCAGCGCAGCAAGCACGCAATATGTTTTCGCGCCACCCGCCCACGCCCAGCGAGCGCGGCGGCTTACGGCAGCGCCCACTCCATAGGGAATAAAAGTGAGCAAGACACTGTTCGCGCAAACGTGGCCGGTGACGCGAGCGTGGAGCGAAATGACGCGCACGGGGACCGACACGTTGCTCTACGCAGCACTTGCGGCGGGCACTGCCGTCGTGGTCGCGTTCGCGCTGGCATGGGCAGCCGGTCGTTCGGCAACGCGCCGACGCTGGCTCGTTACAGTGGCGTTGGCCTTGGTGGCGTTGCCGCCCGCGCTGCCTGCGTTGTGGCTCATTCCGTGGAGCGGGCGCGCCACGCTCGGTTTCGCCCTGGCATTGCGCGGACTGCCCTTGGCGATTCTGTTCGCGTTGCGCGCGGTCGGCTCGATGCCGCCGTCGTGGTCTGATGCGGCGCGCGTGCATCGCGTGCCGCGCGCGACGTTTTTCGCGCGTATCGCGCTACCGTGGTGCTCGCGCTGGGCGTTTCCAGCCGCCGCAGTGGCCGCGCTCCTGGCCACCGCCGAAGTCGGCACGGTGTTGCTCTTGCACCCGCCCGGGCACGCAAGTCTGCCGCTCGCCGTATTCACGATCATGGCCAACGCGCCCGAAGCGCTCGTGGCGATGCTCTGCCTGCTTTACGTGACGCTTGCCTTGGTCCTGGCCGTGACGGGCCAGCAAATCATTCGCCGACTATGACGCTGTTGACCGCTCGAGATCTGGCGAAGTCCTACGACGGCGCGACCGTGTTCGCGGGCGTCAGTTTCGTGCTCGCGCCAGACGACCGTCTCGCGGTGCTCGGCGCGAGCGGCAGCGGCAAGACCACACTGCTGCGTTTGCTCGCCGGCTTGGATGAACCAACCTCCGGCGGCATCGAACGTGCGGCCGGCCTGCGCGTCGGCATGGTGTTTCAAGACCTCGCGCTGTGGCCGAACCTGACGGTGCTCGATAACGTCGCGTTCGCGTTGCCGAATGCGTCGAAGGCTCAGCGGTCGCAATCCGCCCGCGACGCCCTTGCCGCCTGCCGTGTAGGAGAACTGGCTTTACGCAAACCCGGCACACTCTCGATCGGGCAGCAACAGCGCGTGGCCCTGGCGCGAGCGATCGTCGCACGGCCGCAACTGCTGTTGCTCGACGAGCCCTTTTCCAGCCTCGACCCGCTGTTGCGCGAAGAACTCATGGCTGAAGTGCGGCGGCTGGCGGATGAAATCAACGCGGCATTGGTGCTGGTGACGCACGACGTCTTCGAGGCGCTAGCGCTCGCCAGACGGACAATCGTGTTGGAAGACGGGCGTCTGGCCGAATCAGGCGAGCTCGCAGCGCTGCTCGCCGCACCGCAGTCACGTCTGCTGCGTCAGTGCGCCACGCAGATCGGCAAGCTTCGCGGGCACACCGTCCAATAATCTTTCGCTCTCAGCCTCAACTGCCTTTCCCAATACGACTCCGAGACGCTTTGCAGGCACCACCGACTTTCCACCAACATCGACCGTGATCATTTCCACGATTTTGGATGTCTTGGTCAATTCGCCCTCGGTCTTGCCGTATTGGATCAGGCGGGCAGGCACCGGCTTTTGCGGATGACTTGGCCGGTCGGCTCGCGCGCATGGTATCAGGGTGCTGAAGGTCTGGGGGCCGCGAGCAGGCGCAGCGCGTTGGCTATCACCAGCAAGGTGGCTCCGGTATCCGCCAGAATCGCGAACCACAGGCTCGCGTAGCCGAATAGGGTGAGCAGGAGGAAAAGCGCCTTCAGGCCGAGGGCGAAACTGATGTTGAAATGGATGATCCCGAGCGTGCGGCGGCCGAGGCGAATGGTCTCGGCGATCTTCGCAAGTTCGTCCTGCATGAGCGCGATGTCGGCCGTTTCGATGGCGGCGTCCGTGCCGGCCGCTCCCATCGCGATGCCAATGCTGGCCGTGGCCATCGCCGGGGCGTCGTTCACGCCGTCGCCCACCATGCCGACCACACCGTGCTTCGCCCGCAGGGCCTTCACGGCCTCGACCTTGTCGTCCGGCAGCAGGTCGCCCCGGGCCTCATCGATGCCGACCTGCCGGGCGATGAAATCCGCCGTGCGCTGGTTGTCGCCACTCAGCATCACCACCTGTTCGACCCCGGCCGCGTGCAGGGCGGCAATGGCGGCCTTGGCATTCGGTCTGATCGTATCGCCGATGGCGATGATCCCCCATATTTCACCCTTGCAGCCATCGTGCGGACGATGCCCGACCACCACGACGGACTGTCCCTGGGCTTCGATTGCCTCCAGCCGGGTCTCGACACTCTCCGAGCACACTCCGAGTTCGTGGGCGAACCGATGGTTGCCGACGAAATAGGCGTGACCGTCGATCACACCCTCGGCGCCGCGTCCACTGCGGGCCTGATAATTGGCGGCGCGCTCGTAGGCTATCATTTGCTGCTTCGCGTGCGCCACCACAGCCTTGGCCAACGGATGGGCCGAATGTTCGTCAATCGCCGCCGCAATCCCCAGCACCTGCGGCATGGTTGCCGAACCCAGCAGTTCGACCCCCAGCACCTGCGGTTTTCCCTCCGTGATGGTTCCGGTCTTGTCCACAGCGAGTCCCTTGAGGCGACCGATGGTTTCGAGGTGAGCGCCGCCTTTGACCAACACACCGCGCCGGGCGAGCGCCGTCAGGCCGGCGACGATGCTTACCGGCGTGGAAATGACCAGGGCACACGGACACGCGATGATGAGCAGGACGCAGGCGCGATAGAGCCAGGTGTTCCAGTCGCCTCCCAGCAGCAGCGGCGGCACGAGAAACACCAATAGCGCCACGACGGTGACGGCAGGCGTGTAATAGTGGGCAAATACATCCACGAAGCGTTGCGTCGGCGCTTTCTGCTCCTGTGCTTCCGCGACCAGCCGGATGATGCGTGCCAGCGTGGTGTCACCCGTCGTTTTGGTGACCTTTATTTCCAACGCCCCTTCTCCATTGATGGTGCCGGCAAACACGGTATCGCCCGGTCTTTTGTCCACCGGCACAGACTCGCCCGTGATGGGTGCTTGGTTGACGGCCGACTCACCGTGGGTGACCTCCCCATCGAGGGGGATGCTCATCCCGGACTTGGTCGCCACGGTTTCGCCGAGAGCGACCTGATCCACCGGCACTTCGACAAATCGTCCATCGCGTTTCACGACGGCGATCTTCGGAGCCAGTTCCAGCAAGGCCTCCGTGGCGCGCCGCGCCCGCCGATCCGCCCAACCCTCGAGCCACTCGGCCACACCGAAAAGGAGGACGACAGCCGAGGCCTCGACCCATTCGCCGATGATGGAAGCCCCGACAGCAGCGATGACAACCAACAGGTTTATGTCGGGCCGCAAGCGCCTGATCGCACGCCAGGCCTTGGGCAGCAGGAACCACCCCCCCGCCAGCATACCTGCGCCCGCAAGGAGGGTGACGACCGTCTGGCTACCGTCTTTCCACCCGCTGGCAAGCAGGGCGGCTCCCACGAGTCCGCCCGATGCAAGCAGGCTCAAGCTCTCGAACCGGTTGTCGTGCGTGTGCTCGCATCCCGGATCGTGGCTGTGTCCGTCTTCACTCATGGCGCTTGGTTCCTGCCGGGAGGTGCTGGGTGGAAATTGCGGAGGTCGCAGTGCTTATGTCCACCGCGGTTGGGGATCAGGAGTGGTTGCCTTCGTGGGCGCGGACTTCGATGCGCACGGTGCCGCTCGGGAGCGGATCGAGCGGGATGCGGTAGCTCGCGTAGTCCGGTCCTCGGTAGCGACGGGGAATCTGCCGTGGTTCAAAATGCTCCACGGTGCTGCGGAGCACGGCCCCGGCGGCATCGTAGAGCGTCACGTCCAGATGGGTCTGCGTCGTATCGTCGGCCTCCAGCCGCTTGACGATATAGCCGGCGACGACGAGCGGGCCCGTTTTCCGCTCGAGCCAGATCTTTTCGACCACGACTACGGGGGAATCCACGCGGTCGAGCTTGATGTGAGCCACGTCCGGCGGAGCCCGGAAGGGCGTGGCGCAGCCAGCCAAAAGAAGGCCGACGGCACCAAGCGTTAGCATAAGTGCAGTTTTCATGGGATGGCTTAGATTTCGGCTTCCTTCACATCCCCGTCGCGATGAGCCATGCGGTAGAGCGCGGGCAGCACGACAAGGGTGAGCAGCGTGGAACTGATGATGCCGCCGATGACGACGGTCGCCAGCGGTCGCTGCACTTCCGCGCCCGCGCCGGTCGCCAGCGCCATCGGCACGAAGCCGAGGCTGGCGACCAGTGCGGTCATGAGCACGGGACGGAGGCGGGTGAGACACCCTTCCTCGACGGCCGCGTCGATGGGCTTCCCCTCCTCCCGCAGGCTGCGGATGAACGAAATCATCACGAGGCCGTTGAGCACGGCCACGCCGGAGAGAGCGATGAACCCGACGCCGGCGGAGATCGACAGCGGGATGTCGCGCAACCAGAGCGCCGCGATGCCGCCCGTGAGCGCCAGCGGCACCCCGGTGAACACGAGCAGCGCATCCTTCGCGTTGCCGAAGCTCATGAAGAGCAGGCCGAAGATCAGCAGGAGCGCGACCGGCACGACCACCTGCAGGCGTTTGCTGGCAGAGATGAGTTGCTCAAACGTGCCGCCATAATCCAGCCAGTAACCCGCCGGAACCTTCACCGTCTGATCGATGCGCTGCTGTGCCTCCGTCACAAAGCCGCCCAGATCGCGTCCGCGAACGTTGGCGGTGACGACGACGCGGCGTTTGCCATTTTCGCGGCTGATCTGGTTGGGGCCGGGGGCGATCTCGATTTTTGCTATCTCGCGCAGTGGAATGTAGGACACCGTCAGTTCGTCCTCGCTGGTGCCATGTCCGGTCGTGCGGAGCATGGCGGGCAGCACCCGCGCCTCGTCGTCATGCAGCTTGGGCAGGGGCACGGGCAGATTGCCCAAGGCATCGAGGTCGGTCCGCAGCTCCTCGGGCAGACGCACGACCAGATCGAAGCGCCGGTCGCCCTCGAAAATCTGGCCAACGGCGGTGCCGCCGAGCGCAGTCGAGACGATTTCCTGCACCTCGCTGACGTCGAGCCCGTAGCGCGCGATTGCCTCGCGGTCGAGTTGGACGGTGAGCAGCGGCAGACCGGTGGTCTGCTCGATCTTCACGTCGGCGGCACCCGGAACGTTCTTCAGGACCCCCTCGATCTGTTCGCCGACCTCGGTCATGATGCCGAGATCGTCGCCGTAAACCTTGACGGCGACATCCGAGCGCACGCCGGAAATGAGTTCGTTGAACCGCATCTGGATCGGCTGGGTGAACTCGTAGTTGTTGCCGGGGACCTTGGCCACCGCGGCCTCCATCGCCGCGACCAGGTCCGCCTTGCTGCGCTTGGGATCGGGCCACTGATCGTGCGGCTTGAGCATCACAAAAGTGTCGGCGACGCTCGGCGGCATCGGGTCGGTGGCGACCTCGGCGGTGCCGATCTTGGCGAAAACCTTGTCCACTTCGGGGAACGCTTTGACCGCATCCTCCACGGCGGCTTGCATCTTGAGCGATTGTGTGAGGCTCGTGCCCGGGATGCGCAGGGCGTGCAGGGCAATATCGCCTTCATCGAGGCTGGGAATGAACTCAGTCCCCATCCTGGAAGCGGCGAAGCCCGCCAGCAGGACAAGCACCACCGCCGCCAAGGCCGCCGCCGGCCGCACCGTCATGACAAAGCGCAGGATCGGCCGATAGAGCGACTTGGCCCCGCGGATGGCGATGTTGTCCTTCTCGGAGACCTTGCCCGTGACGAAGATCGCCACGGCCGCCGGCACGAAGGTGATGGACAGCACCATCGCCCCGAGCAGCGCGGTGACGACCGTGAAGGCCATCGGGTGGAACATCTTCCCCTCCACGCCGGTGAGCGCAAAGATCGGGATGTAAACCACGGTGATGATGAACACGCCGAAAATCGACGGTTTGATCACCTCCGCCGTCGCCTCGGCGGCGAGGGAGAACCGTTCCGGCCGGGAGAGCAGCCGGTTCAGCCGGTGCTGTTCGTGGCCGAAACGACGCAGGCAGTTCTCGATGATGATGACCGCGCCGTCCACGATCAGGCCGAAGTCGAGCGCGCCCAGGCTCATCAGGTTGCCGGAGACCTTGTTGGTGACCATGCCCGTGATCGTGAAGAGCATGGCAAGCGGGATGACCGCCGCCGTGATCAGGGCCGCACGGAAGTTCCCGAGCAGCAGGAAGAGGATGACGACCACCAGCAGAGCGCCTTCCACGAGGTTCTTCTGCACGGTGGCGATGGTGCGGTCCACGAGCGAGGTGCGATCATAGACGGTTCTGGCCACGACGCCCTCGGGCAGGCTGCGGTTCACATCCGCCAGCTTGGCGGCGACGCGCGTGGAGACATCGCGGGAGTTCTCGCCGATCAGCATGAACACCGTGCCGAGCACGACCTCGCGGCCGTTCTCGGTCGCGGCGCCCGTGCGGAGTTCCTCGCCGAGGATTACGTCTGCTACGTCGCGCACGCGCACCGGCTGGCCGCTGCGGCGGTCCACGACGATGTTTTCGATCTCCGGAATGCCGCTCACCTGGCCGGGCACCCGGATCAGGTATTGCTCGCCGTGGCGCTCAATGTAACCCGCGCCGACATTGGCGTTGCTGCGGGCCAGTGCGTCCATCACGTCCCGCAGGGTCAGGCCGTAGGCCATCAGTTGATCCGGACGCGGGTTCACATGAAACTGCTTCACGAAGCCGCCAATGGTGTTGACCTCGGTAACGCCTTGCAGGTTGCGCAACTGCGGACGCACGACCCAGTCCTGAATCTCACGCAAATCGGTCGGCGTGTAGGCGGTGCCATTCGGCTTCTTCGCACCCGGTTCCGGTTCGACCGTGAACATGAAGATTTCGCCCAGGCCGGTGGAGATCGGCCCCATCGTCGGCTCCAGCCCGGGCGGGAGCTGTGACTTCACCTCCTGGATGCGCTCGTTGACGAGCTGGCGAGCAAAGTAGATGTCGGTTCCGTCCTTGAAAACCACCGTCACCTGCGACAGCCCGTAGCGCGAAAGGGAGCGGCTGTAGTCGAGGCTCGGCAGTCCGGCCATCGCCGTCTCCACGGGGAACGTGACGCGCTGCTCGGCTTCCAGCGGCGAGAAGCCGGGCGCCTCCGTGTTGATCTGCACCTGGACATTGGTGATGTCCGGCACCGCATCAATGGGCAGGTGTTGGTAATTGTAGAGGCCCAGCGCGCCCATCCCGAGCGTGATGATCAGGACGAGCCAGCGGTGGCGGATCGCGAAATGAATGAGTTTTTCCAACATGGGAAAGGGAGGTTAGAGGGCTGAGGCGGAGGTCTCGCCGGTGCGGATGCGGATGGCGCGGGCGACATCCTTGATGGTGATGAGGCCGTCGCCCTTGTTGCCGGTGCGGGCGGCTTGCTGGAGTGCCGCGACAATGGCCTCGGCGTGGGCAGCCTCACAGGTGACGAGCAGCACGGTCTTCTTGTGGAAGGTGATCTCGTCTTCCGTGAGACGGAAGGAGCCGCCGACGCCCCGCCCGCGGCCTTGGCCGTGGGCGTCGAGAATCGTCACTCCGGGGAAATGCGGCAGCGCATGCAATGCGCGCATGACGTGGGTCAGCGTATGCGGCTGGATGATGGCGGTGATTTCTTTCATGGCATGGTCCTCCGCGGCTCAATGGTCGTGCGAGGCACCGGACTTGCCGATGTCCGCCTTGATCAGGAAACTGTTCTCCGTGACGTAGCGCTCGCCGGCCTTGAGGCCCTTGAGCACTTCCACATAGCCGCCGGCTCTCCGTCCGAGTTCCAAGGGCCGGGCCTGGTAAACGTCCCCGTGCTGGGAAAACACCACGGTGAAGTCGAAGAGGGTCTGGAGCGCCGAATCCTTGACGGCGACCGGCACCTGGTCTTCCGCCAGCGTGATCGCCGCCTTCACATAGAGGCCGGGGCGCCAGCGCTGTTCGGGATTGTCGAGCACGATGCGCGCAATGAGCGTCTGCGCCTCGGGCGAACTGACCGGGGAAATCCACGCGATCCTGCCGGTGGCGTCCGGTCCGCCGTCGTCGGCGTGGATGACCGCCGGCTGGCCGACCCGCACGCGGGCCTGGTCGCGCTTGGGCACATTCAAATCGACCCACACGTCCGCCAGGTCGGCGATGGTGTAGAGCGTGGCCCCGTCACCGACGGTTTCCCCGGCGTTGACATCGCGGTCCACGATCACGCCGGCAATCGGCGCCTTCACCTCGATGGTCGCGAGCGACTGGTTGGTCTCGACCACCGCCACGACCTCGCCTGCGGCTACCGTATCGCCCAGCGCCTTGCGCGCCTCCCGCACGATACCGCCAAAGCGCGGCACGGCGCGGGCCACCTTGTTCGCGTTCAGTTTCACCGCGCCGTAAACGGAAAGCGTCTCGCTCATCGAAGCAGGTCCGGCAACTTCAACGACAACGCCGGAACGCTGTGCAACATCGGCCGTGATGGTGGCCTGCATCTCCGGTGCCGCAAAGCTCCAGCGATGCGTGCGTCCCTCATGCTCCGCAACGATCGCGTAATCGAAGGAATGCGGCTCGTAAACCTCGGCGGTGCCGCGGGCATAGTCGCCCTCGGACGTGAACGCGTGGGTATCCTTCACGCCGCCGGGGCGGGTGAGTTCCACGCTCAGCTTGACCGCGGAAGGCGCGACCGGCTTGCCGCCGTTCGTGAACCACGCGCGGAACTCCGGCGGCACGCCCTGCTCGAAGATGGCGAGTTCCAGGGCGAATGCACCATCGGCGAGCAAGCGACCGCCGTGCGGTCCCTTTTCGCCTTCTTCTTCGGCATGTTCGTCATGGCCATGGCCGTGTTCGTCAGCGCCGGCTGTGGCATGCTCGTGACCGCTTTCGTAAAGGTAGTAGGCCATGCCGCCACCGAGCGCGAGGACCGCAAGGATCGTAAGAGGAAGTTTCAATTTCATGAGAGGAATCGGAATGAATCAGGGTTGGGAAAGAAGGGTGGAAACCGCCCCGTAAGCCGGGTCGGTGAGTGCATCCAAGCGGGCCAACGCGAGAGCGTAGGCCGATTCGGCATCGAGAATCTCACGGCGGACCGCGATGAGGGCACGTTGGGCGTCCAGCACGTCGATCAGGGGAAGTTGTCCCTGCTCGTAGGCATGCCGCACGACCTGGTAGGCCTCTTGCGTGGCGGGCAGTGCCTGCGTGTTCAGGTTTCGGGCCGCCTTGTGAGCCGCCGACAGATCCTGCCAAGAGGCGGTGAATGCCGCGCTCAGATCCACCTCAACGGCCCGCACCCCCTGCTCGGCACCGGCGAGGGTTTCGCGGGCCGCGCGGATGTTTCCCTGGTTGCGGTTCCGGACCGGGAGCGGGACGGAAACCCCGGCGACGAACGCCGCGTCCGTGCCCTCGCGAAGGAACCGCACACCGCCGCCGACCGAAATGTCCTGCACCGCCTGCGCCTGCTCGAGTTCGAGCGCCGCGCGGCGGCCTTCGATCAGGCTTTGTTGCAGGTTCAAACGCGGATGTCCGGCTAGGCGCCCTAACAGCGCCTCCCGGTTTGGCAGGGATTCCGGCAGGCGAAGCGTGCCGGCAAGCGAGGCGATTTCATCAGGACTGCCGCCCCAAGTCGCCGCCAGGCTGGCCCGGGTCGCGATCACGGCGGCTTCGGCGCGCGCGAACTCGGCCTCGGCAGTGGCAAGTCCGGCTCGGGCACGGGCCGACTCCGCCGGTGACGCGACGCCTGCCTTCACCCGGAGGTCCACGGCGGCCACGGTCTCGCGGGCAAGACGCAGCGGCTCCTCGGCGAGCTTCAGCCGTTGCTCGGCCGCCAGTGCCTCCAGATAGGAGATGGCGGCGGCCGAAAGAACCTCGGAGCGGCGCACGGCATATTCACTGGCAGCCGCTTCGCGTTCGCGGCCAGCGAGTGCGACCCGCTTGTCGCGTTTGCCACCGCGCTCAAGGGTTTGGCTCGCCTGAACGGTGGTCTCCAGTCCACGGACGCCTTGGACGGCGCCGGTGCCGGCGAAGTTTTCCAGCGTCACATCCAAAGTCGGGTTTGGGCGCAGGCTGGCTTGCTCGATCAGCGCCTCAGCCGCACGCTCGGCATAGCCTTGCGCAGCTAGGCTGGGATTCTGTTCAGCGGCGCGTTGCAGCACGACACCGAGGGTAAGTGGCGGCGACGCCTCTTGAGCGGTCGCCCCCACGGCAGTGAGGAGAAGGACCAATCCGATGAACGGATAGGGCCGGGATACGTGGAAAGACAGGGACATAGTGGGTTTGGGAAATGGGAGGTGGACGGAGACCGGAAGCCCGCGAAGGACGCGCGCAGGCGTCGTCAGGGCGCAATCAGCCTGTGAAATCCGTTCGCGCAGGAACGGATCAGGCTACGAAATCGGGAGCGCGCACCGGCAAAGCCGTGCGGCGAACAAACTGCCAGGTGCGGTGCAGCACCCGGACTTGAGGAGGCTCATCCGCCATGAATGCGGCGAAATTCTCTTCCAGCTCCGGCGGAGCCAGCAGATGTAGAAGACATCCACAAAGAGCGGCTACTGGCGCTGGGAGTGCCCGGAGGCTGTTGGCATCCTTAATTAAGGAGACCCCTTCAATCGCATGGCAGGCGTCATCAGCGCAGGTGTCTTTGCAAGTGGACGACGCATGATCGCCATGCGTCATCACCGCGATCCCCGCTGCCTCAAGATCGCAATGATGGGTCGCCGGCAGCCAGAGGGCCAGCAGGACCGTCGCGATGATTTGGCGGAGCGTGGACACTAACAACAGACATCGGCACTGCGCATTTTTTGTCAATCGCCACTTGGGCGAGCCGCCTGTCTTTATTGAATCAGGCAAGAAACGCGTCGGGTTTAGTGATTGTTGCTGTGTCGCTTGCGCGCGGCGCACGACAGTTTGATGGAATTGGGACCAACCTGCTAAAATCGGGAGTCTGAAAAGCTGATGCTCGCTTCGCTCGAATTCTTTTAGCTCTGCCCCGTCCGGTAGCGCCCCATTTTATGGGCGGTCAAGGTCGTGCCTGCGGCCTCCACCCCGCGCAAACGTTCCGCTTCCCCCTCGATTGGTCCCGCTGCGCGGGACGCGGCCTCGGCGCTTCACCCAGCGCTTTGACTTTCGCCCATCCCGAGCGGGCGCTCAACCGGGCAGCACCCGCGATCACTCGACACCATGTCGAGAAAGGGAAACGCAGCTCGCGCGAGCGCTCACCATGCGCGTTTACGAAGCCAAGATCGTTTACTCCCTCGTTTCTCTCGGCGAAGAGGTCCGCCTCGACCGACCGGAGAAGGTTGCCGATTACCTCCGCTCTGCTTTCGAGGAGAACCCGATGCAGGAGGCGTTCTACTGCGTCTATCTCGACCGCAAGAATCACCCCATCGGCCGGCATCTCGTCACCCTGGGCACAGCGACAACCACATTGGTCGCACCCCGGGAAGTGTTCCGTGGAGCCATCCTTGCCAGCGCCTCTGCCCTCGTGGTCGCTCACAACCACCCCTCCGGCGACCCGGCCCCGAGCGCTGCGGATGTCCAAATCACCCGGCAACTCCGTGAAGCCGCCAAGGTGATCGACATCGACCTCATGGACCACGTCATCATCGGTGATCCGAAGGCCGACCCACATGGCATCGGCCACTATTCCTTCCGCGCCGCGGGCATCTTGTGATGCCCTTTGGTCGCAACGTCCACGATACCGCGCGGGCGGATCGTGCGTTGACTCCGACTTATTTTCTCCAACGGTTTTGCGGCACGGGCCAGCCGCCCCGGGGGCCACCGGGGCGGTATTTTTTTACCCCAAGTGTGCGCGCGGCATTCAGTGGGAGTGAGTTACGTTTTCACCCCACTTAGTCGTAAGTGGGGTGAAAACGTAACACTTTGAGCCCCGACGCGGCAGTTTAATATCTTGCAAATAAGACCAGTTTTACTTGGTTTATTTGCAACGAAACGAACCGCCCGGTTTAATTCGTTGCAGATATGACCAGAGATACTGGTTCAGAACGACAAAAATTAAACCAGAGGCTGAACGCCGCGCCAGCCGGTGCGGTGCTCACTTCGGCTTGGCTCAAGGGCCAAGGCATATCCAGCCGGCTGGCCGACTACTACGCCAGCTCCGGCTGGTTGCACCGCGTCGGAGACGGAGCGTTCACCGTTCAACCCGAGCCCCCCACCTGGCTGGGCGCGGTTTTCGGGCTCCAGCAGAAATCGAAGTCGTTTCATCCCGGCGGGCGCACGGCGTTGGAACTCTCCGGCCTCGCCCATTTTCTACCCTTGGGAGATGCCCATCCCGTCTATCTTTTCGGCCGCGCCGGTGACCGGCTTCCCGCCTGGTTCAAGGGGCTGCCTTGGTTCAGTCGCGTCCGCCACGTCAGCACGAACTTCCTGCCACAGGAACTCGCGCTGCGCGAACACCGCGAAGGAGCACTCACCGTGACGGTCTCTGCGCCGGAGCGGGCTGCACTCGAATTCCTCCAACATCTGTCGCTGGACGATGCCGGCTACGAACACGCCACCCTCGTTTTCGAAGGGCTCGGCACGCTGCGCCCGGGTTTGGTCCAGTCGCTTCTGGAGGCCTGCGCGTCGATCAAGGTGAAGCGGCTCTTTCTCCACCTGGCCGAAAAACAGGCGCACCCGTGGTTCAAGCAACTGGACCTGACAAAGGTTTCGCTCGGCAGCGGCAAACGCGTGCTCATCCCGGGGGCGCGCCTCGATCCCAAATATCTGATCACCGTCCCGGCGGCGGTCGAAACACCCTCCGACGCACCATGATAAACACCCCGTTTTTCAGGCAGGCCGACCTGCTGGTGCAGGTCGTGCCCTTCGTGAACGCCGAGGCCTGCTTCGCGCTCAAGGGCGGCACGGCGATCAACTTCTTCGTGCGCGATTTCCCGCGCCTGTCCGTGGACATCGATCTGGTTTACCTGCCGCTTGAGGATCGTCCCACCACGTTGCGGGGGATTGACGCCGCGCTCCAACGTATCGCGGCGAAGATCCGCCGGGCCATGCCGGGCGTGCAGGTCCGGGAACATCGCGCCGTCAGCGACCAGCTCCTCTTCAAGCTGACCGTGCGCGCCGCGGACGGCACCGAGGTGAAGATCGAGCCGAACACGGTGCTTCGCGGCACGCTGTATCCGACCGCCGCCCTCAACTTGTCGCCCCGTGCCATCGAAATGTTCGGCCGTTCGGCCACGATGCGCGTCGTGTCGCTGCCGGACCTGTTCGGCGGCAAGCTCTGCGCCGCGCTCGACCGCCAGCACCCGCGCGACCTTTTCGACGTGCATGGGCTCTTTCAGGCCGAAGGGATCACCGATGAAATCCGACGCGCCTTCGTGGTGTTCTTGGCGAGCCATGACCGGCCGATGAGCGAACTGCTCACCCCGAATCGGAAGGATTTGAAGCAGGTCTTCGCCGATCAATTCGAGGGCATGACGCTTGATCCGGTGCCGCTCGCGGTGCTGGAGGAAACCCGCGAGCGGCTGATCGAACGAATCAATGCGGACCTCACCGCCGCCGAGCGGGAGTTCCTGCTCTCGATGAAACGCCTGGAGCCCAAATGGGAGCTGCTCGGGTTGCCGGGAGTCGAACGCCTGCCAGGACCGCAGTGGAAGCTCTACAATCTGCGCAAGATGGACGCGGCCAAGCGTCGCGCCGCCGAGGAGCAACTCCGGAAGCGGCTCGGGCAGTAATTGGCGCGCTCATCAGGCCGCGAACGCGGATTTGGGCAGGGCGGGCGGAGTGACGTTCCTTTCGGCCGGCAGGCGACGGAGGAGATCGTCCCGGATGTGCCGCCAGGTCGTGTTTTCCATCGCGACGAGCTTGGCCCGGAGTTCACCGAGGTTGAAGGCCTCCGCCGGCTGCGCCGAGCGGTCGCCCAGCAGGGCCGGCAGCCGGCCGGCAAGCGTGCGTCGGAACTCCTCCCGGCCGGGTTGGAAGTAGTGCTTGAGCACAATCGCGGTGGTCCGGTGCCCCGTGACCTTCTGCACGATTTCCAGCGGCACGCCAGCCGTGAGCGCCACGGTCACCCAAGTGACGCGGAACGAATGGAAGTCGCGAAGCGAGGCCTTGCGCAGGCCGTGCTCGCGCTTCTGCTGCACCGCGCCGCGCGTGGGCCGCTGCGACTCGTGCTCCTTCGGATTGAAGAAGCCCGCCGCCTTCATCACCCGGCGCACCCGGTCGGTGAGGTGATCGGGGTTGACCCGGTAGTGAGCCTCCAAGTCGGGGAAGACGTAGAACGGCGGACGCGGGGCGGGCTTCGCCAGCGCCTTTTCCAGCACGCCGCGCAGGAGCGGGAAGATTGGGATTTGCACCGTCTCGCCGGTCTTGGCGGTTTTCACGGTGATGAAGCCGCCTTCGAGATCGACCGAGCTGCGCAGGAGCGTGCAGCAGTCGCCCCGGCGCATGGCGGTGCACATGCCGGTCACGACGAGCGGGTAGATGAAGGGATCGGCCTTGGCCTTCTCTTCGAGCAGGGACAGCTCCTCGACCGAGAACGGTTTCCGGAAAACCGTCTCGCCGTCCTGGAGCGGGATGGCCGCGAACGGGTTCTCGGCGATGCCCGCCTCCTTGCGCAGAACATGAAACACCGAGCGCAGGTGAATCAGCGTGTGGTTGTAGGTTTTCGCGGCGACGCCCCGCGCCAGCTCTGCCCGGCAGAAGGCGTTGGCCAGCGGGGCATGGATTTGCGCCATCTCGTAGAGCGATGGGGAAGTTTTCTTCGCGAAGCGGATGAACCGCTCGATGCAGGCTACCTTCTGCTTCTGGTAGCTGGCGCTCAGCGGACGGCGGCGCAGGACCGCGCACCAGCGGGGGCCGATCTCCGCGAGGGGAATGGAGCAGACCCGGGACCCGGTGCGGATCTCGTGGATCGTCTGCACCAGTTCCTCGGCGCTGCTGCGTTTCTTCAGATCGAGCTGGAGCTTTTCCAGCGCGGCTTGGGCCTTCGCGCGCGTGCGCTCGAAAGCCATGTCGCCGAGTTCGGTCAGCGTGGGCGGGACGTTGCCGCGGACTTCCACCGCGAGGTTTTTCAGGATGCGGCGTTCACCGATTGCGACGCGGCCATACCACCATTTGCTGCGCGGATAACGTAGTTCCAATGCCATGACGTTGTTCTCCTTGTTGCGTTGAGGTTCTGTGACCTCGTGCAACTGCGGGCAACGGACAGCACCCCCCGAAATCACGGTAGCCAAACATTACGCCAAACATGCCCCAAAAGTGGGGTTAACTGCTTGAGGGTGCGGGAGGTCGAAGTTGCCCTCATAACCTGAAGGTCGCGGGTTCAAATCCCGCCCCTGCACCCACTTAAGCTGCTCCCGCCAGGGAGTAGCTTTTTTGTTTCGGGTGGGTTTGAACCCGCGGGTTTTGAGCGGGTTTCTTCCGAGGGCCGAAGGCCCGACAACGGGTGCGCGCAGCGCACCCTGCCCAATCCCGCCCCGGCACCCACCTACGCCGCTCCCCCAGGAGCGGCGTTCTTGTTTCTGGCCCGGTAATTGGCCTTACTTCGGTGCGGCGTAAACCACCTCACCACCGATCACGGTCATGAGGCAGCGGGTCTTGAGAATCTCGGGCTCGGGGATGCGCATGATGTCGGCCGACAACACCGTCAGGTCCGCCCGCTTGCCCACCTCAATGCTGCCCCGCTCCTTTTCCTCAAAGGCCGCATAAGCCGCATCGAGCGTCAGCGCCCGCAGGGCCTGTTCGCGGGTCATGCGCTGTTCCAGGCGCCAGTCCTCGTTGGCAAAGCCGTCGAGCGAACGCCGCGCCACGGCGGCGTAGAATTCGATCATCGGCTCGCCGCGCTCGACCGGCGCGTCGGAACCCGCCGCGATGACCGCCCCGCTGTGCAACAGGCTTTGCCACGCGTAGGCGCCGGCCAGGCGCTCCGGCCCGAGTCGCTTCGGCGCAAAGAACAAGTCGCCGATCGCATGCGAAGGCTGCATCGAGGCGATAACGCCGAGCTGCGCAAACCGCGGGATGTCCACCGGGTCGATGATTTGGGCGTGCTCGA
Organism: uncultured Opitutaceae bacterium; assembly: GCA_964565475.1. Taxonomy (GTDB): domain Bacteria; phylum Verrucomicrobiota; class Verrucomicrobiia; order Opitutales; family Opitutaceae; genus Didemnitutus. The sequence continues at coordinate 142,888 of CAZMFB010000004.1, forward strand.
TGCGCCAGCGTGGCTCCGGCACCCGGCGGTCGGCGGCCATCGCCTCCTTGAACGCCTGCGCGTAGAGGTCGAGCACCATCCGGTTGCCGCGGTCGCCGATGGCGTGCGTCTGCACCTGGATGCCCCGCCGCAACGCCTCCGTGAGAAACGGCCGCAGCTCCTCCTCCTTCTTCATGAGCAGGCCGGAACTCTCCGGGTAATCCGCATACGGCGCGAGCAACGCGGCCCCGCGCGAACCGAGCGCGCCGTCCATGTAGAGCTTCACCCCGCGCCGCGTGTAACGCCCGTCGCTTTCGCCCACCACCGGACCGTCGGCGAACAACCGCTCGGCGTCCGGCCCGGGCGCGCTCACCGCGTCGTAGATGCGCAGCTTGATCTTGCCCTCGGCCACCAACCGGCGGACCAACTCGGCCTCGTCATAGCCGTGCCCCGCGATCTGCACCGCGGTCCAGCCCAGCGCCACCTCGCGTTGGGAGGCCACGATCAGGGCCTTCTCCACGCCTGCCTGCGTCGGGGGCGGGATGAGGCGGTCCACCAGCGAGGCCGCCGTGTCGATCAACATGCCCGTGGCCTCGCCGGAATCGGCATGGCGCAGGATCTCGCCGCCGGGCGGGTTCGGTGTCGTGCGGTCGATGCGCGCGAGTTTCAAGGCCAGGCTGTTGACCACCGTGGCGTGGCCGTCGGCCCGCTCGAGCGCGACGGGATGGTTCGGCGCCGCCTCGTCGAGGTCGCGGGCCGTGGGAAACACCGGCGGCGCCCAATGCGTCTCGATCCAACCGCGGCCGACGATCCACTGTCCGGGTTTCGCCTGCGCCGCCTGCGCCTTCAGCTTGGCCTGCAGGTCGGCAAGACCCTTCGTGCCCTCCAGATCGAAGCTCAGTTCGCGGAACCCGATGCCGGCGAGGTGCAGATGCGCGTCGTTCAGACCCGGCACCACCGTCGCCCCCGCCAAGTCGACCAGCCGCAGCGCGCTCGCGCGGAAGGCCTCCGCTTCCCCGTTCGAACCGACAAACACGATGCGACCGCGCGTAACGCCCACGGCCTCCGCTGTCGGCTGCTTCGCGTCCATCGTGTGGACCGTTCCGTTGACGAGCAGCAGGTCGAAGGGCTCGACCGCCGCCGTCGTGGCAAGTGTGAGGGCAAATAGCAGGGGTTTCATGGTTCGTATTTCGTGCAATTCCTCCGCCCAAGACGACTGAAAAGCTGTGGCCAGGCCTGCCAATCATAGACCAAGCGCCTGCGGACAAGAGCCCTCTGTCGCTAAAGCTATGGAGGGCATCCTTCGCCTTCGTGATCGGTTGGCCTGCCATGCGTAGCCACTTGGTGTGGTTTGCAAATTAATCGCCCTGCTCCGCCAAGGCTACGCAGGGCATGCTTCGCTCTCGATTCTCTCGGCGAAGCATGGTGGACGCTACTGGACTCGAACCAGTGACCCCTAGTGTGTGATACTAATGCTCTAACCAACTGAGCTAAGCGTCCCCAATGAGGGCGCCAAAAGAGGCCACCGCCCCGCCGAAATCAAACCTTCTTTTCCGCCGTGTCTTCGCCCGCCAACGCTTCCGTCAGGGTCGCGAGCAACAGCGCCTCGCTGTAGGGCTTGCGCAACAGCGTTTTCACCCGCAGGGCCTCAAAACTGAATTGCGAAGAGCTGCCGTTCTTCTCGTCGGTGAGACCGGAGGAGAAAATGACGGGCAGATCGGGCGCCAAACCGCGCATCTGATTGACCAGCTGCCGGCCGCCCATGCGCGGCATCATCAGGTCGACGACGGCGACGGCAAAACGCGCCGGCTGCATCTGGAACAGGCGCCACCCCTCGGCCCCGTCTGCGGCGGTCTCCACCTCAAAACCATGGCGCTCCAACGTCGCGCGGGTGATGAGACGAATCGGCTCCTCGTCGTCCACCACCAGCACGCACCGGCCGTGACCGTGCAGGGCGGGGGCTGTGTTGTTCGGATCCGCCCTGCTCTCCGTCGCCGGTGCCTTCGGTTCCATCGCCGGCAGCCAGATGCGGAACTCCGTGCCCCGGTCCACCTCGCTGCTCACCTCCACCATGCCGCCGTGGCTGCGCACGATGCCATAGACCGTCGACAGACCCAACCCGGTGCCCTGCCCGAGCGGCTTGGTGGTGAAGAACGGCTCGAAAATTCGCTCCTGCACCTCGGGCGTCATGCCGCAACCGGTGTCCCGCACCGTCAGCACCACCCAGCGGCCGGTCTTGAAGGCCGGGTTGGTGGCCGCGTGCGCCGCTTCCCCTTCCACCGTCCGAACCCCGAGCAGCAACCGGCCGCCGTTCGGCATCGCGTCGCGGGCGTTGATGGCCAGATTGAGCAGCACCTGGTGCAGCTGCGTCGCATCTCCGTGGACATTGTGCACTCCGTCCGCCACGTCGGTCTCGATCTCGATCTGCCGCGGCAGCGTCTCGCCGAAAATCTGCGCGGCTTCCTTGATGAGGTAGCGGGGGTTGACCTCCATGCGCTCGCCCTCGAGTCCGCGGGCGAAGGTGAGCACCTGGCGCACGATGCCCGCCCCGCGCTGGCCCGCCGACTCGATCAACTCGACCATCTTGCGGCCGTCGGAGTTCGGATACTTCAGCTTCAGCATCTCGAGGGAGAGCAGGATGGGCGCGAAGATGTTGTTGAGATCGTGGGCGATCCCGCTCGCCAGCATGCCGATGCCGTCGAGCCGCTGCGCGCGCGTCAGATGCTGCTCGAGCTGCCTCTGCTCGGTCATGTCCTGCTTGATGGCAATATAGTGCGCGATGGCTCCATCCGCACCCCGCACCGGGGCGATGGTCATCTGCTCGCGGTATTCCGTCCCGTTCTTCCGCCGGTTGATCATTTCGCCCGTCCAGACCGCACCCGCCTTGATGGTCCGCCACATTTGCGCGTAAAACTCCACCGGATGTCGGCCGCTTTTTAACATGCTGGTCTGGCGGCCGATGGCTTCCGCGGCCTCGTAGCCCGTCAGGACGGTGAAGGCCGGATTCACCGATTCGATGCGTCCATTGGCATCGGTCACCACCCAGCCCAACGGAGCGGCCTGCACCGTCGTGTGCAGCAGTTGCATGCCTTCCACCGCCCGGCGATTCTCCGTCTCGTCAACCAAGATGAGCAGCAGGTGCTTCTCGCCCACGTAGTTGAACGGCACGAACCGAGCCTCGACCCAGAGCGACTTTCCGAACGTGGTCAGCAGCGGTCCGGTGTGCACCTCCTCAGCGTCGCCGGCGAGCGCCCGTTCCGCTGCCGCCAACATCCCGGATCGACGCCATGATTCCAGCTCCCGGTAGTTCTGCCGCAACAGATCGGCGATCTCGGCTCCGACGATCCGGGCGGCCGCCTGGTTGGATGTCACCGCCCGGCCATCCGATCCGTAAGTGATGATGCCCACCGGGGAGTTGTGCAGGACGGCCTTGGCAAAAGCCAATGCATCGGTCGTCCGCTGCTGGGCGCTTTTGAGGTCGGTGATGTCGGTGTGCGTGCCGAGCATCCGCAACGCCCGCCCCTGCGCGTCGCGCTCGACCACGCGGCCCAACGACAGCACCCAGCGCCACTCGCCATCCTTGCGCTGCTGCCGGAACTCGACGCGGTATTCGGGAATGCGGCCCTCGATGTAGTCCACGTAGGTTTGATACACCTTCGCCCTGTCTTCGGGATGCAGCCGCTCGCGCCAGGCCTTGTTCGTCTCCAAGAAAGTCGCCGGATCCTCGCCGAGCAGGCGGGCATAGCCCTCGTTGACGATGGCTTCGCCGGTTTGCACGTTCAGGTCATAAAGCCCTTGGTTGGCCGCTTCCACGGCCAAGGCCAGGCGCTGCTGGCTGGTCTTCAGCTCCAGTTCCGCTTCCTTCAGCCGCGTGATATCCGTCTGCGTGCCGATGGCGCGCAACGGTTTCCCGTCTGAGGATCGTTCCGTGATCTGGCCGCGCACCAGAACCCACTTCCAATCTCCCCGTTTGGTCCTAAGACGATATTCACAGGCATAGGCCGGGGTCCTGCCTTCGAGATGCAATCGCATGGTCTCTTCGGCCCCCGGCCGGTCCTCCGGATGCAACCGCTTCAGCCACTCGTCGTCTTTCTCGGAAATATCGCTCTTCTCAGTCCCCGAAGCCGATACCGTATGCTTCAAATAGGAAACGCGGCCTTCCTTTGCGTCCCAATCCCACACCACATGACCGGCATTCTGCACCGCGAAGCGCCACCAATTTTCGCCCGTCCGCAACTGCTCCTCATGGAGCGCGAGTTTCTCCTGATCGCGTTTCAACAGTCCAAACAGCAGCAGGCTCGAAATGACGACGAAGAAAACGTCGATTGCGGAGTCGACCAGCCACTCAAACAGGGGCCGATCCCATAGCCACCCGTTGAAGCCGTCGTTCAGCACGATCCACGTCGTGCCGACGGCCGCATAAATCAGGATCATTCTCTGTGCCGTGGTGCGGGGTTTCGCCGTCATCAGTGTGCGCCCGGAGTATGAAGGCAATCAGGCGCCGTGGCGGCGCAGTTCTTGTGCAATCAACCGCGCGTCTTGGCCGCGGCATAATGTCGCGCCATGTAAAAACCCGTGGCCGCACCTAAACTATCCCATTGGTGCACGTCGTCGCGGAAACAAGGTGCGGCAGATTTCGCAAACCGTGCCGTCACATCCCCGCGCCGTGCAGTGCTCCCGCCCGTAGAAGATGATGCGCAGGTGCAGCTGGTTCCAGGACTCCGGCGGAAACAGCTTCTTCAGGTCGCGCTCGGTCTGCTCCA
>CAZMFB010000005.1:0-135037 GCA_964565475.1 uncultured Opitutaceae bacterium
GTTTGCGGGCGTCCCGCGTCCCCCCCGTAGCGGTTTCAGAAAGCGTGAGGCGGCTCAGAGTGGTGGTGCAAACAACCTCTTGACGAGTGTCCCCCCCGTAGCGGTTTCAGAAAGCGTGAGGCGGCTTGGAGTAGGTGACAAACTCCGTGTCGATGAAGTGTCCCCCCCGTAGCGGTTTCAGAAAGCGTGAGGCGGAAACCCGCTGGGATTCTCATCAAACCGACCGTCACTGCAGCCACGTCAGAGCGGGGCGCGTGAGGGTTTCACGGAGGGTGGCGGCATCCCGCTCCACCACCGTGAGCTTGCGGTCGTCGCCGTCGAGGAACGTCACGAACTCGAGCTTTGCCGCGCCCGCGGGCTGCGTCCAATACCGCACGATCTCGAGCGCGGGGAGCGTCCGGCGCCCGAGGATCTGCACGAGGGGAAAATCGACGAATCCGTTGCAGGCGCGGTAGACCACCTCCGTGCAGACGAGCTTGTCGCTGCTGAAGAAATCGAAATCGAAGTCGTAGGGCTTGCCGGCGTGGCTGAAGGCCCGCGCCACCACCTCGCGCCGCTCCTCCGGGGTCAGCTTCGGGCGCAGCACGGCCACCGAGTCGGCCTCGCCGACCGAGTGCTCGAGCGAGGTGAAGACCACGCCCTCGCTGATCGCCTCGATCACGGCAAAGGCATGCCCGGTCGCGTCGCCGCGGGCGTAGGCCTCGAAGTGTTTCCTCACGCGCGGGTCGGTGTCGACGCCAAGCGCGCGCAGGTCCTCGATCGAGCCGACATACAGCGCGGAGTGCGGCCAGTAGCCGGGCAGGAAGGCGTTCGAGAGATACCAGTTGCGCCGCTCGATCAGGATGTCGCCCGGCTGGAGCCGCGGGCGCAGGGCCGCGACCTGCGCATCCGTGATGAGGCCGATGTCGCCCGTGGGCTCGCGGATCTTGGCGTCGCCGATGAGCGTGGAGACGGCCGAGCTGGCGCGGTAATAGCCGCCGCCCACGAACTTCTTCACGTCGGCCGCGGCCGTCTGAAGCTTGTAGCGCAGGAGTTTTTCCGCAAGATGCGCGGTGTTCGCGCCCGCCGTGGCGATGGCGCGGTGAAAGGCCGCGTGCGGCTCATTCGCAACCAGGCCGGCGCGCCCCCAGTCCGGATGGGTCGCGTGGTAATGGCGCCAGCCCTGCTCCAGCCAGGCCCGGTGGGCGACGTGCCCGAGATTGGCGCGGATGGCGTCGTAGGTGCCGGCGGGCAGGTCCCAGCGCGGCTCGGCCTCGTTGAGTTTCTTGATGGCCATCTCCTGGCCGTCGAAGGCCAGCACGAAGCGCGCGGAGAAGTCATAGGCCACGGCCGCGGCCGTGTAGTGCAGGAGCAGGGCGCGCAGGCGGGCGCGTTCATCGGCGATCTGGTCGTTGCGCTGGTAGAACCACGCGAGCCGCAGCAGCGCCGTGCGGTAGCTGAGGTAGGTGACGAGCATGCGGCGCATCTCGTCGTCGTCCTCCTGGCGGTAGTAGCTCTTCTCGCCCGCGAGGAGGGCCTGCTCAAATTTGCGGAACCGTGCCTCCAGCCCGTCCAGCCCGGCGATGACGGCCGCCAGGGCGCGCTCGTCGCCATCGAGCCGCGCGGCCAGCTCGCCCGCCGGCATCTCGTGCAGGGCCGGTGCGTGCTGGCGGAGGAACTCCACCGGCCGGTCGCGCAGCAACCACAGGCCGCTGCCGAGCACCGCGGCCGCGAGGCCCGCGGCGACGGTGACGTTGACCCACCACGGCGGCCGGTAGGTGACGCTCGGTGGCGGCGCGACGGTGGTCTTGAGCTTCGCCTCGCCGGCAATCGTGTCGAGCAGGCGCACCAGTTCGTCGTGCTGCGCGCGCAGCCGCGCCGGATCGCGCCGGCGGACGAGCAGGCGGAACTCCGCCCACCAGAATGGCGCCGCCGTGCGCAGACGCCGGCTCATGTTCACCGCCACGAGCCCGGCGAACGGCATCGCCGCCGCCCAGATCCACGCGACCCAGGGCAGGAAATAAAGGCTCATCCGCCACCAGATGAAGGCATACCACAGCGCGTAGACGGGCAGGCTGAGCAGCAGGCGCCACAACGCCACGATCATGCGGCCGTCGGTCGCGATGCGGCCGACCGCCAGCCGCACGAGACCGTAGGGCACGAGGTGGTGCAGCGCACCGAGCAGGCCCACGAAGCCGCCCAGGAACAGCAGCAGCCCGTCGCGCAGCATGGCGCCGAGGAGCCGCCAGCCCTTCAGCTGGAAGAGCCGCGCGTCGCCCGGCAGCCCGGCGCGTTCGAGCGCATGCCGGTGCGCGGCGAGCGCGCGCGTGGCGGCCTCGGCGCGCGCGGGGTCGTGCCGGTGGAACCAGTTGAGCGCGTCGGCGGCGCGTTTGCGGCGGTGCAGGGCCGCGAGGGCGTTCTTCGTCCGGAAGCCGGCCGCGGGCAGCAGCGCCTCGAGGTCGGCGAGAAAGGGCTCCCACGCGGGGTTGTCGAGATGCGCGATGCAGTTCTTCAGGCGGGCGTTCAGCTCCTGCGTGAGCGTGCGCATCGCGAGATGCTCGTCGCCGCCGTGCTGGGCGAGCCAGCTGGCGGCGTGGATGGGGCGGCCGATCTTCACCCACACGGCGGAGCGGAAGCGCTCCTTGCGCTCGTAGTTGATGCCGACGGGGACGACCTGCAGGTCTTGCGCGCCGGCGGCGAGCGCCTGCAGCGCAAGGCGGGCGGCGCCGGAGCGCACGAGCGCGAGCGCGGTGGCATCGTGGCTTTTGCCCTCCGGGAATATGCCCATCACCTTGCCCGCCGCCAGCTGCCGGGCGGCGGCGGCGAGCGACTCGAGGTTTTTCGTGACCAGCCTGGGGTCGTCGCTGCCGCGGTAGGCCGGCACCATGCCGAGGGCGCGCATGAGGTCGCCGAACACCGGCACGGTGAACAGCGGCGCCTTGGCCAGGAGGTGCACGGGGCGGCGCGTGGCGATGCCGAGGAGCACCGGGTCGATGAGCGAGTTGGGGTGGTTGGCCGCGAGCAGCACCGGGCCGGTGCGCGGGACGAGGTCGGTGCCCGTCACCTCGATGCGCGGGTAGTAGAACTTGACCAGCGAGCGGACAAGCCAGCGGGAGAAACGGCCGAGGGTGCCTTGTTCCGGCATGGGGGTTGCGGGCAGTGTGCGGACCGGGCAGCGGCGCGCAATGCCGGAGCGCAGGCCTTCAGGCGGTCGTGTCATCGCGAGGCCCGCAAGGCGGGCCGTGGCGATCCAGCCCAAGCGGCGCGGAAAAATTTGCCACCGCCGCGGGCCCGGCGATGCTGGCGGCGTGCCCTTCAACCCCCTCGCCCTGCTGGCGCCGCTGTTTCTCGCCTTCGAGCTGTGGCAGCTCGTGCTCAGCGAGCGTTACCTGGGCGTGAAGCAGATCCGGGCCAACGCCGACCCGCGCGAGCTGCCGATGCGCGAGGGCCTCGCGGCGTTCTGGAGCATCATGCTGCTGTTCTACTCGGTATGGATGGTCACGCTCCTGCTGCACCCCGTCGGGCGGGCGCAGGGTTTCGTGCTGCTCCTCATCACCGCCCTCGGCTACTCCCTGCGCACAACCTGCAGCCTCAAGTGGGTGCTCGTCATCCTGACCTTCGAGGGTTCCATCCGCGTCGGCATGCTCATCTCGCTCTTCGGCTCGACCGCCCGCCGGCTGCTGGCGATGTAAGGGCTCAGCGCCGTGCCGGGCGCGGCGCACCCGAGGCCGCGAAGAAATCCTGCGCCGAGGCGAGCAGGCGGGCGTATTTGCCGTAATCACCGGCCCAGGAGTTGGGCACGCAAAGGCGCCGGATCACGCCGCGGCCCATGCAGTCCGGGGCGGCGCCGTCCGGGGTCAGTTCCAATGCGAATCGCGGCTCCTGCCCGTGCACCACGAAATGCCGGCCGCCGTTCCGGTCATCACGGTCGACCCGGACAAACTGGGGTGGAGGCTGCGGCACGGCCCGGAGCCTGCGCGAGGGCTCCCGCCGGCTCAAGGCCGTTCTCGTCCGCGGCCCCGCATTTGGCCTTGTGCCTGCGCCCGCTCCGGCGGAAAACTCCGGAGCGCGGAACCAGCCCCTCATGAACCTCCCGAACGAACCCCGCCTGTCCAAGCTGCACTTCATCCTGATCGACCTGGTCTTTCTCGGCACGGCCGGCCTGATCGCCTACAATGCCAAGGACCCGTTCGCCCCGCTGCCCTTTGTCACCGCCGTCACGCTGGTCGTGCTCGGCGGGATCGCGCTGCTGATCCCCTTCCTCACCGACTACGCCGCCGACTGCGCCGAGTCCGTCCGCGAGGAGCGCGACCGCTTGTCCGAGCAGACCGCCCGCCTCAACGCCGCCGCCGAGTCGCTCACCCGCGCCGCCGCCCAGATCAAGTCGGTCGAGGAGGCGGTCCACAAGGCCGCCCACGCCGCCGAGAACCTGCCCTACCGCATGCAGGAGAAGCTGGCCGAGTTCAACGACGCCCTCACCGAGAAGGAAAACGAGGACCGCGAGGCGCTCGAACGCGAGCTCGACGAGCTCCGCGCCGCCAACAGCGACCAGCTCAAGGCGCTCGCCGAGAAGATCCAGAAGATCTCCGCCGACTGGACCGCGCTCGAGACCGCCGCCCGCAAGCACCTTGCGCAGGCCACGGACGCCCAGGCCAAGCTCAACACGAGCACCACCGAGGCCACCGACAAGGCCGTGGCCGCCGTCACCCGGGCCGCCCACGACGTCGAGGCCCACATCAAGTCCGCCCTCGCCGAGCTCGAGACGCGCCTAGCGTCAGCCCCGGCCCCCGCCGAGCGGAAACGCCGGTCGGCCCGGTCCGCACCGGACCCCGAGATGCCCTCTGCCGTGGTCGAGGACTCGCTCGCGGAGCCCGCCCCGGCCTCGGAGACGCCGGAGGCCACCGCGCCGCTGAATCCACCCGTGTTTGAGACGCCTTCCGCGGTGGTGGCGGAGTCGCTGGCGGAGTCCACCCCGGCTTCCGAAGCCCCGGTCGCGATCGAATCCGTCGACCTTTCCGCCATGGTGGCCGAGATCTCGAAGCCGCGAAAACCGCGCGCCCGGAAGCCCAAGCCCGAGGAGGTGCTCGCCGCCATTTCCGCCGAGCCCGTCACCGCGGTCGCCGTCGAGGAGGTCAACGTGACCGGAGAGACCGGGCCGGGCTCCGCGCCCGAGGTCTCCGCCAGTGCCGATGGCGCCACGCGCCTGCTGGCCACCGCCTACATCGGCATCGGCAACAAGCTCTTCATCCGCGGCGACGGCCCGGGCCTGACCTGGGATACCGGCGTGCCCATGCAATTTGTCTCCATCGGCAAATGGGGCTGGTCCACCGCCGACGCCGCGGGCCCCGTGCGCGTGAAACTCTACAAGAACGACGAAGTCGCCGCCCCGCTCGGTGAGATCACCCTCGAGCCCGGCCGACACACCGAGATCACGGCGACGTTCTGATCAGTAGTGCGGCGGTCGCTCGCTGGCAGGCCCGCCCGGTTCCTCCCCGGCCGGGCGGAGGCGGTCGCGCAATTGCTCGAGTTCGCGGCGCACGCGGGCCAGCTCGTCGGCGAGCGCCAGCATGGCCTTGTCTTGCTCGAGGCTGTGGCGCTGCAGGTGCGCGCAGCGCTCCTCGAGCCGGGTCAGGCGTTCAACGTCACTCATGGGCGGGACAATGCGTATTGCCGGCCCGCGCTCAAACCCTAGTTTCCACGCCACCCTGATGACGCGCCCGGCCCGCCTTCCCGTCCTGCTGGCAGTTTCCCTCCTGCTCGTCTCCTGCAACACCGTCCGCCTGCCCCGCCCGGCCGACCCGGGCAGCCTCACGATCCTCATTTCGCTCGACGGCTTCCGCTGGGACTACCCCGACCGCTACGAGGCGCCCACGCTGCGTGCGCTCGCGGCGGACGGCGTGCGGATGCGGTCGCTGACCCCGTCGTTCCCGACCAAGACCTTCCCCAACCACTACACGCTCGTCACCGGCCTCCGGCCCGTGCGCCACGGCATCGTCGGCAACTGGTTCTACGACCCGGAGCGCGGCGAGACCTTCGGCATGAGCAAGGCCGCTTCGAACACCGATGAACACTGGTGGGGCGGCGAGCCGCTGTGGATCACCGCCGAGCGGCAGGGCGTGCGCAGCGTCTGCTATTTCTGGCCGGGCTCCGAGGCGGCCCACGACGGCGTGCGGCCGTCGCGCTGGCTGCCGTTCAACGACAAGATCCCCTCGCCTGAGCGCGTGGACGGGCTCCTCGGGTGGCTGGAAGGGCCCGCCGCCACGCGCCCCCGGTTCGCCACGCTGTATTTCAGCGCGGTGGACCACGGCGGGCACAGGCACGGCCCGGACGCGCCGGAACTGCAGGCCTCGATCACCGAGGTGGACGCGGCCCTGGCCCGGCTGCTCGCCGGCCTCGAACGGCTCGGCCTGCGCAATCGCACCAACCTCATCGTCGTCTCCGACCACGGCATGTCGCCGCAATCACCCGACCGCGTCGTGTTCCTCGAGGACCTGGTGGATGTGCGCACGGTCGAGATCGAGACCACGGGCCCCTACGCCGGCCTCCGGCCCAAGCCCGGCACGCGCCCGGCCGGCGAGCTGGCCGCCGCCATCCGCGCCCGCGCGCCCCGGCAGGTGCAGGTCTACACCCGCGACGAGGTGCCGGCGCGCTACGAGTTCAGCGGTAGCGAGCGCGTCCACGCCGTGGTGCTGATCGCGGACGACCAGTGGAACATCGAGGAGAAACGCGCTTGGGGCGCGCGGCGCGCCACCTACAACAAGGGCAACCACGGGTGGGACCACCAGTCGGCGAACATGGGCGCGCTCTTTGTCGCGGCGGGCCCGGCCTTCCCGCGCGGCAAGACCATCGGCCGCACCGACAACATCCATGTCTACAACCTCGTCTGCGCCATCCTCGGCCTGCAGCCCGCCCCCAACGACGGCGACGCCCGCCTCGCCCAGGCCGCACTCCGGCGCTAGCCGGGCCCAGTCCGGCGGCACGGATTGAACCCCGCCTTTCCGCCGGTTGCCGCACACCGCAAGCGGCGGGGAATGCCTCAGCCTTCGATGCCGCACCGGCGCAGGGCCTGGGCAAGCACTCCCGGCAGCACGGGCTTGGTCACATAATCGCTCATGCCGGCCTGGAGACACCGCTCGCGGTCGCCCTCCATCGCATGGGCCGTAACCGCGATGATCGGCAGACGCGCGTTCACGCCGGGCACGGCCCCGGCGCGGATGCGGCGGGTCGCCGTGTAACCGTCCATGCCCGGCATCTGGCAATCCATCAGCACGGCGTGAAAGCCGCCGCCGGCCAGCGCGGCAAGGGCGGCCGCCCCGTCGTTCACGATCACACATTCGTGGCCGAGCCGCTCGACCATCCGGCGGGTGACCTGCTGGTTGGCAGGGTTGTCCTCGGCGACGAGCAGACGCACGCCGCTGTGCGCCGCCGGCCCGCGCTCCCCCGGCCGGGCCGAACCCGGTGCCGTGGCCAGCGGCAGGGTCAGCTCGAACCAGAACACCGAGCCGCGCCCCGGCTCGCTCTCGAAGCCGATGCGCCCGCCCATCAGCTCGACCAGTTGCCGCGAGATCGCCAGGCCCAACCCCGTGCCGCCGTAGCGGCGCGTGCTCGTGCCGTCTGCCTGCGTGAACGGCCGGAAGAGCCGCCCGTGCTGGTCGCGCGGGATGCCGATGCCCGTGTCCCGCACCTCGGTGCGGAAGCCGGCATGCGTGGCCGTGAGGCTGGTCCGGCGCACGGCCACCGTCACCCGGCCCGCCTCGGTGAACTTGACGGCATTGCCCGTGAGATTGGTGAGCACCTGGCGGATGCGGCCCGCATCGCCGCGCAGCGCGGCCGGCAGATCGGGATCCACCTCGCAGTCCAGCGCGAGGCCCTTGGCCTGGGCCCGCGGCAAAAGCAGCGCGAGGGTCTCGTCGACCACCTCGTGCAGATCGAAGCCGCTTTCCTCGATGCGCATCCGGCCGGCCTCCACGCGGGAGAAATCCAGGATGTCATTCACCACCGCCAGCAGGCTCTCCGCGCCACCGCGGATCACCTGCGTCATCTCGCGCTGGTCGGCCGTGAGCGGTGTGTCCGCCAGCAGCGCGGCCATGCCGATCACGCCGTTCATCGGCGTGCGGACCTCATGGCTCATGTTGGCGAGAAACTCGGACTTGAGCCGGGATGCCTCGAGGGCCTGATCGCGCATCTGGGCGTGACCGGCCTCGAGCTGCTTGCGGTCGGTTATGTCCATCACCGTCCCGATGCAACCGCTCACCCGACCTCCCTTGTCGCGCAAGTGCACGGCATGGCCGGTCACCCACGCCACCGCGCCATCCGGCCGCAGGAACCGGTAGTCCCGCGCGAAAACTCCGCCCGCCTCGGTGAACTCGCGCCACCACGCGGCCACGTTGGGTGCATCCTCCGGGTGCAACACCCGCATCCAACCCGCACCCAGTGCCTCGGGCGCGGCCAGGCCCGTGATCCCGCACCACCGGTCGTTGACATAGGTGCAGGCGCCCGCGGGGTCGGTCAGGTAGATGCCGACGGGCGCGTGCTGGGCCAGCCCGCGGAAACGCTCCTCACTCTCGCGCAGCACGGCCTCGTTGCGGCGCAACCCCGCCTCGGCTTCCGCCCGTGCCCGCTCGGCCCGGCGCACGGCGAACAGCGCCGCGATGAAAAACGCCAGCGCCGCCGCATTGCCGAACAGTATGATGCGGTTGGTCTGCTCCGCGAGGCGGTCCGTCTCGGCCAGTTGGCGTCTGAGCTTGCTCCGCTCGTGGTGCTCGATGCGGTTCACGGCTTCGCGCACGTCCTGCATCAACGTCGCCCCCGCCCCCCAAGGCCGGTCCGGTCGCGCTTCATCCCGCGCCAAGGTCATCTGCATGAAATTCCGCTTGGCTGCCAGCAGGCCGGCCAGCCGGTGCACGCCGGCCGCCTGCGCACGGTCCTCTTCCACCAGGAACCGCAGGTTGAGCAGCTCGGCCCGGAGCCGGCCGTCGATGTCGCGGTAGAATGCCGCGAGGCCCTCCTCGCGGCTGAGCGCGAAGCCGCGCGAGGCCGACTCCATCCGCGTGACACACAGCTCGGCGTAATTGACCGAGGCGATGACCTCGTAGCTGCGGGTCACGGCGGCCGTGGATTCGTTTTGCTGCGCGTTGCTGACAAAGGCCGTGATGCCGACGACCAGCACGATGCTGCCCGCGATGGCGAAGAAGGGCATCGAGCGCGCCGCCGCCCGTTCCTCGGGGGTCGCGCGCCGGCCCGCCGCACCGAGCAACGTGAGTGCCGCCGCAAAAAAACCGGCGGCCGTGTGCACCGCCATCCCGGTGTAGCGCCACCACGAGTAGGTCACGCGCAGCCCGGTCACGTGACCGTAGAGCGCGAGGAACGCCACGGCCAGCACGAACGAGGCCATGACCTGGATGAGGCGGAAGCGCGGGCGGGGCGCGGCGAGCTCCCACAGGGCCAGCCCGGTCAGGGCGAATGACGACGCCGTGTTGGGCGACATGCGCCCGTCAAAACCCACCCCGCGCGCGAAGCTCGCAGGATCATGGCCCCATTGGTAAAGTCCCATCGGTTCGGCCACAAAATAGATGCCCAGCACGCCCAAGCCCGCGCCCGTGGTGAGCGCGGCGAGCACCCGGGCTGCCAGCAGGCGTTCCGCCGCGTGCGCCAGAAAGCACGCTCCCGCCAGGGCGAATGCCACGGCGGTTGGGAACGCCATCGGGGCGCCATCCGGCAGCACGGTCACCAGCAGCGGCCAGCCCGCAAAGCGCCCGAACAAGACCACCCCGCCCAGCAGCACCAATCCGAGCCCGCACAGGCTCATCGGCGTTCGCAGCAGGTGTTTCGCGGCAGACGGCTCCAAGGGCGGGGAGCATGACCAAGTGCCTCGCCCAATCCAGCGGAATCACGCCCCCGCTGCAAACGGCCCTACCGGGCGTCGGCGAGAAACAGCCCCGCACGGAGCGCGGCCGGCGTGTTCACGGGCTGCGCACACGTGAAGTTTTCACAGACGTAGGCCGTGGCCCGGCCACCGCGCGGCCTCATCTCCCCGAGAGAGGGAGCGTGCCCGGCCAACCATTGCTGCCCCGCCCCACCGTCGGCGCACAGCACGACGCGGCGCGGGCCGAGCTTTTCGTGCAGCACGGCCGCCAGGGCTTGGAATTCCGCGGTGGCGGGATCGCCGGCCAGCACCACGGTGCGCGGCGGCTCGAGATACAGTTCCAGCGCGCCCAGCATCTGGGGCAGCGAGTGCGGCACGCGGCCCCATTGGCGGCGGAAGGCCTCAAGGGTCCGGAGCGCCTTCTCCCGGTGGCCGGTGGTCCCGCCGAGCATCCAGTCGAGCCGCACGAGGTTCAACGCGGCGAGGGAACTCGGGGCCGGCTCCGCGCCGTCGTAGTCGTCCTTCAGGCGCACGATGACATCGGCGGCACCGGCCCGGGAGTTGAAATAGCCGCCGGCCGCCTCGTCCCAGAAAGCCGCGTCCATTTCGCCCTGGAGCTGCACGGCCCACTGCAACCAGCGGATGTCGAATCCGGCCTCGTAGAGATCGAGCAATCCCTGGATGAGCGCGGCATAGTCCTCGGCAAAAGCCGGGGCGGCGCCGCGCTGCCCGCGCCAGCTGCGAAAAAGCGTGCCCGTTTCAGCATCATACAGCTCACGACGGATGAACTCCGCCGCCCGCACCGCCACGGCCAGATGGGCGGGTTCGCCGGGAACCTGCGCAGCGCGCGCGAGGGCCGAGATCATCAGTCCGTTCCAAGCCGTGATAACCTTGTCGTCGAGGTGCGGGCGCGGACGCCGGGTGCGGGTGACCCGCAGCTTTTCCAAACCGTCCAGCAGCAACTCCTCGGCCCGCGGCAGCTCCAATTTGAGCGCGTGGGCCGTGAGCGCCAGCGACTGCGTCTGCCGCAGCACGTTCTTGCCACGGAACTCGCCGTGCGGATCGTGCGCGACGTTGCCGCCCAGCTTTACATTGAGATGTGCGGCCACCAGCGCAGCGGTCGCAGGTTCGAGCGCCGCGTCGATCTCCTCCTTGGTCCACACATAGAATGCGCCTTCGGCGTGCTCCGGCCGGCCATGCGCCACAAGGCTGTCGGCGTCCTCCGCCGAATAGAATCCGCCGTGCGGCCCGGTCAGCTCGCGGGCGACGTAATCAAAGATGCCGCGCGCCACCCAGGCGTAGGTCTCGCGTCCGGTCGCCTGCCGCGCCGCGAGGAGGT
Source organism: uncultured Opitutaceae bacterium (assembly GCA_964565475.1). Lineage (GTDB taxonomy): Bacteria > Verrucomicrobiota > Verrucomicrobiia > Opitutales > Opitutaceae > Didemnitutus. The sequence goes on from CAZMFB010000005.1 coordinate 11,184, forward strand.
TCAACGCGATCTGCGCCTGGTCGTAGAGCATCTTCTCGAAGTGCGGCACGTGCCACTCCTCGTCCACGGAGTAGCGGTGGAAGCCGCCGCCCACGTGGTCGTGGATGCCGCCCTCGGCCATGCGTTGCAGCGTGAACGACGCGAACTTGACCGCCTCCTGCCCCAGCTCTGCCTCCGGTCCCTGCAGGGCCGCGACGCGGAAGAGGAAGTCCAGGGCCGCGCCGCGGGGGAATTTCGGCGCGCCACCGAAGCCGCCCCACCGCGGGTCAAAAGCCTCGTGGAAATACTGGAAGCACTTCTCGAAGGCCTCCCCCGCGGCCTCGTGCAGCGGAACGGGCGCGCCCTCGGCCCGGATTTCGTGGGCGCCGCCCGTGAGGGCATGCTGCCGCAGGGCCTCGAGCACGCGGTCGGCCTCCACGGTAATCTTGTCGCGCTGGGCGCCCCACTCGCGGATGACGGCGTTGAGGAGGGAGACGAACCCCGCGCGCCCATGCCGGTCCTCCGGCGGGAAGTAGGTGCCGCCGAAGAACGGCTTCAAATCGGGCGTGAGCCATACGCTCATCGGCCAGCCGCCGTGCCCGGTCGTGGCCTGCACGTAGGTCATGTAGACGCGGTCGAGGTCGGGCCGCTCCTCGCGGTCGACCTTCACGGGAACGAAGCCGCGGTTGAGCACCGCGGCGACGGCGGGGCTCTCGAACGACTCGTGCGCCATCACGTGGCACCAGTGGCAGGTCGAATAGCCGATGCTGAGGAAGATGGGCTTGTCCTCCGCGCGCGCCTTCGCGAAGGCCTCCTCGCCCCACGGGAACCAGTCCACGGGGTTGTCCGCGTGCTGGCGCAGGTAGGGCGAGGTCGCGGCGGCGAGGCGGTTGGGCATTGCTTTCACGGTCGCGCAGCCACGCCCGGAAGCAAAGCCAATCGCGCGACAGGGGGCCTCCGGGCGGCAAACGCAACCGGGTGTTGGCTTTGTGCGGCACCGGGCCCCAGCCCGGTTTGTAACCTATCAGGTTATAAACGGGCGGGCGGGCCGCCAAGGACGGGAAATGGTGAAGCCTAGGGTTGACGGGCATGGTGGCGGCAGGCTGACTCGCGGGTTTTCCATGCTGACCCTGGCCGACGTCGCAAAGTCCTACGGCACCCGCGAATTGTTCGCGGACGTGTCGCTTTTCGTCGCGCGCACGGACCGCTACGGCCTGGTCGGCCCCAACGGCGCGGGCAAATCCACCCTGTTCAACCTCATCCTCGGCGAGGAGACGACCGACGAGGGCACGATCGAGTGGGAGCGCGGGGCGGACTTCGGGTTCCTGCCGCAGGAAAGCGCCCCCGTGGGCGACGAGTCCGTGCTGCAGATCGCGACCAGCGGCAAGAAGCTCGTGCCCGACGACGACCACGACTACGACATCGACTGGACGCTCGAGCCGCGCGCGAAGAAGATCCTCGCCGGACTCGGCTTCCGCGAGACCGACCACGACAAGCCCGCCAAGTCCTTCTCCGGCGGCTGGGTGATGCGCGCGCACCTCGCCCGCCTGCTCGTGAGCGAGCCCGCGCTGCTCCTGCTCGACGAGCCGACCAACCACCTCGACCTGGAGGCGCTGCTCTGGTTCCAGGACTACCTCACGCGCTATCCCGGCGGGCTCCTCATCATCTCGCACGACCGCGAGTTCCTGAACACCCTCTGCACCGGCATCCTCGAGCTGCGCGGCGGCACGCTCAACCGCTACACCGGCAACTACGACGACTACCTCGCGGAGAAGGACGCCCGCAAGGAGCAGCAGGCCGCGCTCTTCAAGAACCAGCAGCGCGAGATCGCGCACCTCCAGCGCTTCGTGGACCGCTTCGGCGCCAAGGCCTCCCTCGCGACGCGCGCCAAGTCGAAGGAGAAGCAGATCGAGCGCCTCAAGGAGGTCGCCGTCGAGGAGCCGTGGGAGGACCTCAAGCGCATCAATTTCCGCTTCCCCCAGCCGCCGCGCTCGGGCCTGAAGGTCGTGACGCTCAAGAACGTCGAGCAGGCCTACGGCGACCACGTCGTCTACCGCGACCTCAACTTCGAGGCCGAGCGCGGCCAGCGCATCGTGCTCGTCGGCCCCAACGGCGCGGGCAAGTCCACCCTGCTCAAGATCCTCGCCGGCACCGTGCCCCTCCGGGCCGGCACCCGCGAGTTGGGCAGCAACGTCGTGCCCGGCTACTTCGCCCAGAACCGCGCCGACAACCTGCACCTCGGCCTCACCGTGCTCGAGAACGTGATGGAGCTGCGCACCGCCCAGAACCAGCTCACCGAGCAGCAGGCGCGCGCCGTGCTCGGCGGCTTCCTCTTCCGCAAGGACGACGTCTTCAAGAAGGTCTCCGTGCTCTCGGGCGGCGAAAAATCCCGCCTCGCCCTCGCCCGCCTGCTCGTCAACCCGCCCAACCTGCTGCTGATGGACGAGCCGACGACGCACCTCGACATCCCGTCCATCGACGCGCTCGTCAACGCACTCAAGCAATACGAGGGCACCTTCATCTTCATCAGCCACGACGTGTATTTCATCCGCCAGCTCGCGCTCAACGTCCTGCACGTCCACAGCGGCCACCTGACGCCCTACGCCGGCAACTACGACTACTACCTCGACAAATCGAAGGCCACGAGCGCCCGCGCCGCGCTGACGGCGGGCTTCACCGACGCGCGGCCGGTTCAGAAAAATGGAGGCGGGGTGCCCTCACCCCGCAAGAACGACGCGGCGCGCGGTGAAGGCACCGCGCCCCCATCAGCCAAGAAACCCAATCCCAACGACCTGAAAAAACTCCGCATCGAGGTGGGCAAACTGGAGCAGCGCGTCAGCGAACTGGAGGCGAAGCAGGCCGAGATCGCGACCGACCTCGAGAAACCCGAGACCTACACGCAGCCCGGCCGCGCGCAGCACCTCAACCGCGAGCTGAGCGCGACGGTGGATCTGCTCGCCGCCGCCACCGCCGAGTGGGAGGCCGCGGCCACCCGGCTGACGAAGTTGGAGTCCGGCGGCTGATTTCCGCCCAAGCAAAAAACCCGGCCTCGGCCGGGTTCGCGCGGAAGGCAATATGGGGAGCTCAGGCCGTCTTGCGCTGCTGGTTGCGGAAGAGACCGGCGAAGGGGATCGCGTTGAGGCCGATCTTGATCGAGGGCTCGGCCGGCTGCTGCGCGGCGAGCCAGGCCTCGGAGGCGGCCAGCGTGCGCTCGCGGGCGGCGACGCGCTCCTCGCGCGTCTTCAGCTCAGCCTCGCGCTTCTTGAGCGCGCCCTCGAGGTCGCGGAGCTTGAGCCGGTCGTCGCGCACGACGACGCGCTCGGCCTCCAGCAGTTGCGTGCCGGTCTGCAGGCGGTGGAGCTCGGCGGCGATCTCGGGCACCTTGTGCATGGGCGTGGCGGCATGGCCCGTCGCGGAAAGGTCGCCCCCGGCGAGGCGGAGCCGGTCCTCATAGGCGCGGAGGTTGGTCTCGCGCTCGCGCAGGGCCGCCATGTCGGACTGCACCTGCTCGCGCAAGCGCTCCAGGTGCGCGGTCTCGAGGCGGACGGTGTCGGCGGAAGGGCGGAAGGGAGGGGTCGTGCTCATGCCCCCAACATAGCAGACTGGCGAGCCGTCGCGCCAGAGGCGCAGGGGCCATTTACCCGGGGTTTACCGCGCCGCCCGGCTTTGACAAATTATTGGACGGAAAAACGAGGGGCCCACCCCAAAAAGAAACCGCCCGGACAACGCCGGGCGGTTTCGCACATCCTGCTTCGCCAAGGCTACGCAGGACAAGCACACACGACCAAGTCGTCACGCCTTGAACATCACATCCTCGCGGTTGAACATCTTCACGCACACGGCGAGGCCGAGGGCGGCGTAGGCGCAGGAGGAGCCGAAGATGAGGCCGATGTAGGGCCAGTTCCACGTGCCGGAAAGCATCTCCTTGCAGACGAGCGAGAGGTTGAGGATCGGGATGAGCGCGGTCTTGAAGTTCAGGTCGATGCCGGGGAGCAGGCCGAAGACCGCGGGGATGATGACGACGATGACCAGGGGGCCGGCGTAGCTCTGCGCCTCCTTGTAGCTCTTGGCGAAAAGCGAGACGGTGAGCAGCAGGGCGGCGAAGAAGATCGCCACCGGCGCGACCATGGCGAAGACCCCGAGAATGCCGGCCGGATCGATCGTGGGCATCATCGCGCCGGCCGAGGCGGTCTTGGCCGCGGCCGCCGGGGCGGCGGCCACCTTGCCGGTGAAGAACGCCCCGCCCAGCGCCGCGGTGACCCCCATCGAGAGCAGCACCACCACCATGGTGGCGATGGAGGCGGTGAGCACCATGAGGAACTTGCCGAAGACGATGTTGATGCGGTGCGTGGGGCTGCACATGAGCGTCTCCATCGTGCCGCGCTCCTTCTCGCCGGCGGTGAGGTCCATCGCGGGATACATCGCGCCGGTGAAGCACAGGATGATGATGATGTAGGGGATGAAGCCCCCGAAGGTGGCGCCGCCGACCTTTTCGGGCGGGGCGACGTTCTTGCGCTTCAATTCGAAGGGCCGGACGAGTTCGGGCGGCAGGCCGCGGTCCTTCAGCCGGCCCTCGACCAGCGCGGTGCGGTAGCGCTGCATGAACCCGTCGAGCTCGCGCACCCCGAGGCCCGACTTGATCTCGCCCTCATAGTGCAGGATGCCGACCTCGGCCGCCTCGCCGGCCTTGAGGCGCTCTTCGAAATTCTCCGGCAGCTTCAGGGCGACGCGCAGCTTCTTGTCGGCGATGCGCTGCTCGTAGTCCGGGGCCTCGGCCACGACGCGGAACTTCGGGTCGGCCTGCAGGGCCTTGACGAGCTCGGGGGCCCCGGCGGCGCCGACCACCATGACGTTCGTGCCCTCGTCCTGGGCCTTCTTGATGATCTTGGTCATCACGGCGCCGAAGCCGAGCATGATGACGGGCATGATGACGGCGGGGATGATGAGCGTGGAGATGACCGTGCGGCGGTCGCGCAGCTGGTCCTTCAGCTCCTTGCGGAAGACGACGAGGATGGATTTCCAATTCATGGGGAAGCGGGGTCAGCGGTTGAGGGCGGCGGCCACGGCGGCTTCGCCGCCCACGGCCTTGACGAAGATCTCCTCCATGTCCGGCTCGCCGAAGCGCTGGCGGAGCTGCGCGAGCGAGCCCTCGGTCACGAGGCGGCCGTCGTGGATGATGCCGATGACGTCGCAGAGCTTCTCGACCTCGCTCATGACATGGGTGGAGTAGATGACGGTCTTGCCGCGGTCGCGGCAATCGCGGACGAACTTCACGATCGCGCGCGCGGTCATCACGTCGAGGCCGAGGGTGGGTTCGTCAAAGATCATGACGTCCGGGTCGTGGACGAGCGTGCGGGCGATGGAGGTCTTCTGCTTCATGCCGGTGGAGAACTTGTCGCAGCGGCGGTCGAGGAACTCGTGCATGTCGAGCTCGCGGGCGAGGACGTCGATACGGGCGCGGATGGCGTCGTCGGGCATGCCGTTGAGGCGGCCGAAATAGGCGATCATCTCGCGGGCGGAGAGCCGGCCATAGAGGGCGGTGCTGGCGGCGAGGAAGCCGACGTGGGACCGGACACGCTCGGGCTGGGCGACGGTGTCGTGCCCGGCGATGACGGCGGTGCCGGCCGTGGGCTTGAGCAGCGTGGCCAGCAGGCGCAGGGTGGTGGTCTTGCCGGCGCCGTTGGCGCCGAGCAGGCCGTAGATCTGCCCGGGCCGGCAGGTGAAGGACACGTCCTGCACGGCGTGGATTTCGCCGCGCTTCTTGTCGCGGAAGGTCTTGGTGAGGTTGCGGACTTCGATCATGGGGGAAACGGGACGGCGGGTTTCAGAGGCTCATGCGTTCGCGGAAATCCTGCGCCTGGCGGCGGGAGAGCTCGACCTTGGCGCCGCCCTTGAGCTTCACCAGCAGGCCGCCGCTGAACCACGGCTCGATGCCGTCGACCCAGGCGAGGTTGATGACCTCCTTGCGGTTGGCGCGGAAGAACTGCTTCGGGTCGAGGCGCTCCTCCATCGCGGTGAGCGAGCGGAAGAGCTGGGGTTTCTCCCCGTCGAAATGGATGCGGGTGTAGTTGCCCTCGGAGACGAGCAGGCGGATGTTCTTCACCGGCACGAACCAGCAGCGGTCGCCCTCACGCACGAAGACCTTGTCGTCGGCCGAGAGGCGGCCCCGGTGCTGCGCGGCCTGGTTCTCCGCCACGCGGGCCTCGACCTTTTCGAGCGCGGTAGCGAGGCGGGCGGGATCGACGGGCTTCAGGAGGTAGTCGAGCGCGTTGAACTCGAAGGCCTTCACGGCGAACTCGTCGTAGGCGGTCGTGAAGATGACGAGCGGCAGCGGTGGCTCGATCTTCTCGAGCAGCACAAAACCGTCGTCGCCCGGCATCTGCACGTCGAGGAAAAGCAGGTCCGGACGCAGCTCGTCGACGCGCGCGAGGGCCTCGGTGACATCGGCGGCCTCGCCGGCGACCTGCACGTCCTTGTGCGCCGCGAGGAGGCGGCGGAGTTCGTTGCGCGCGAGGCGTTCGTCGTCGATGAGGAGGGCCTTCATGGCGTGGACTTGGCGAGGGGGATGTGGACGTCGGCGGTGACGCAGCCCGCCGGCTCGGCCAGGAGCCGCAGCATGGCGCGGTCGCCGAAGAGCAGCTTGAGGCGCTCGGAGGCATTGCGCAGGCCGACGCCGGTGGACGAGCCGGCCCGCGCGGCCACGGACGACGCGGGCGCACCGAGGTCGCCCGGGTTGGTGACGCGCAGGCGCAGGGCGTCGTGCTCGACCGCGGCGGAGACGACGACCTCGCCGCCCCCGCGGCGCGGGGAGATGCCGTATTTCACCGCGTTCTCGACGAGGGTCTGGAGCAGCATTGGCGGCACGGGCTGGCGCCGGGCCCCGGGGGCGATGTCCCAGCGCACCTGCAGGCGGTGCTCGTGGCGGATCTGCTCCAGCGCAAGATAGTCCTCGACCACGCGCAGTTCGTCCTCGAGCAGCACGGTCTCCTGCTGGCCGGAGGAGAGCGAGTAACGGAGCATGTTGGAAAGGCGGGTGACCGACTCGCGGGCGCGGGGCGCGTCCTCGTCGATGAGGGCGCGGAGGCTGTTGAGGGAGTTGAAGAGGAAGTGCGGGTTGACCTGCGACTTGAGGGCGCGGAGCTCGGCCTCCTTGACGCTGGCGGCGAGGCGGAGCTGCTCGACCTGCAGGCGGTTCAGGCGCTCGAACACGTGGTAGAAGAAATACAGGCTGTGCCAGCCGATGAGCATGATGATGCCGTTCATGATGCTGATGCACATGACCACCGGCAGGGAGATCTTGCTGTTCCAGGGATAGCCGAGGATGAGATAGGGCCACGCGTAGCCGAGCAGGCTCCAGAGGCAGGACTGGACCGCACTGATGGCACCGATGCGCGGCAGCAGCGCGCGCCAGCCCATCTCCTTCCAGCCGTGGCGGGCGATGTAGTTGCGGCCATAGTGCGTGAGCAGCAGGCCCATCGCGATCACCATCACCAGGACGGAGATGTCAAACCACTGGGTATCGCTGGAAATACCCTGCTTGGGTGCGATCCAGAAATAATAGACCGATTGCAGCGCGAGGAGAAACCCCCAGCCACCCAGTTGGCAGAGCACGTAGATGCGCTCTTTCGCGCGGGCCAGCCGGGCTTGGGCATCGGCGGCCGAGGTCAGCGCGACACTCCGGCCCTCGGCCGCACCGAGGACGCTGCCGGAAGCCAGCGGGCTGGAGGGGGTGGCGGAAACTGCGGACATGTCGGCTATTCTCCAGAGTTACCGGCGTCAGGCAGTCCAGACAAGGACGGACGGCCCGCCCGCGGGATGGACGGAGGCGCCACAACCCATCCGCGAAACCCCCGCCGTGGAAAAACCCTTTACGCGCTTTGGCCGCGCTCGCATTGTGCCGCTTGCGCGCATGAAACCCGAGGTCCTCGTCATCGGCAGTTACATCCAGGACCTCGCCTTCTTCATCCAACGGTTTCCGCGCCCCGGCGAGACCACGGTCGGCGATTTCCAGACGGGGGCCGGCGGCAAGGGCTTCAACCAGGCCGTCGCGGCCAAGCGCGCCGGCGCGCGCACGGCCTTTGTCGGCGCCGTGGGGCACGACGCCTTCGCCGTGCGGGCGCGCAAGTTCGCGCTGGCCGAGCGCCTGCACGTCCATCTCGTGGAAAAACCCCGCGTGCTCACCGGTGCCGCCGCCATCCTCGTCGACCGCTCGGGCCAGAACCAGATCGTCGTCTCGCTCGGCGCCAACGCCCACCTGCGCCTGCGCGACGTGCCCGCCCCGCTGCTCGAGAACGCCCGCGTCGTCGTCTGCCAGGGTGAATCCGACTACACGACGGTCGCGCAGGTGCTGCGCACGGCCCGGCGCAACGGCGCCACCACCGTCCTCAACCCCGCGCCGATGCGCGCCGACTTCGATCCCGCGCTCCTGCGGCACACCGACGTGCTCATCCCGAACGAGACCGAGTTCGTCGCGCTCGCCCAGCAGCTGGCCAAGTCCGAGGCCCGGGGGCTCACCTCGGAGACGCTCGCCCGCCTGCCGGCCGAGAAACTCCACTCCCTCTGCCGCTGCTTCAAGGTCCCCGTCGTCATCGTCACGCTCGGCGACCGCGGCTGCTTCGTCTCCGAGCCCGACGTCTACCTGCGCATCACGGCCCACCAGGTGGAGGCCGTGGACACGACCGGGGCCGGCGACGCGTTTGTCGGCGGCTTTGCGGCGGGATTGGTGAAGTTCAGGAACAACGTCTTCGAGGCCGCGCACTACGCCAATGCCGTCGCGGCCATCTCGGTGACCCATCCCGGCACGGCCGCGGCCATGCCCACCGCGCGCGAGATCCTGCGCTTCCTCCGCCGCCGCGACCACGCCTGAGGCGGCGCAGGCCGGCTCAGGGTTCGTAGAGCGCGGCCACGGCGCCCGCCGGGTCGCGGATCACCGCCATGCGGGCGCCGCCCATCCTGCGCACGGGACAGACGACCTTGCCGCCGGCCTTCCGGCAGGCGCGGAGGCTTTTGCCCAGGTCGGCCACCGTGATGTAGATGAGCCATTGCGACGGGAGATTCTTGTTCATCCCGCGCCGGTGACAGATGCCGCCGGCCGGCCGGCGCGAGCGCGGTGGGCCCATGCAGTAGTCCTCGTAGCCGCCCATGTCCACGGGCGTGGCCTGCCAGCCGATGACGGCGGCGTAGAAATCGCGGACCTTGTCCGCCTTCGGAACGGTGAGATCGAACCATGAAACGGTGCCGGGCTTGGGGGGTTTCATGGGGTGAAGGTTGTCCGCCCATCACCGGCTGCTCAAGCCCGCCGATACTGCGCGCCCATCATTCCGTCACGACGGGCGACCATCCAGCCCGATCCGTGTCGCGCCGGATGGCGGGATGCGCTGATCTTCAGCACATGAAGCCAACCCTGTCGTGGAGCCTGATGCTCGCCGGGTGGAACATGGGCCTGCTCCTCCTCGGCCATGCACTGGGTTATCAGGCCGAACGCGTCGGCTCGGGCGCATGGCTCTACCTGCCGGTTTATCTCGGCATGTTTGCGGGCACAGGCCTCGGCGTGAAGGCGGCCTGCCAACGGACGCCGCAAGCAGGCGCCACTTTCGGCAAGGGAGTGCTGGCCGGTTTGAAAATCGCCTTGCTGGGAGGCGTGATTGCAGGCGTCTATGCTTATCTGCATTTCCGGTTTATCGCCGCCGGCTACACGGATCACCTCATCGCGCACCTGCGCACCCAGCCCGCATTCCAAGGCCTGGATGCGGCCAGCGCGGCCGGCGCCGTGGAACTCTTGCGGGCAGTTTACAGCCCGGCGGGCCTGATGGTGGCCACACCCGTCGCCCATGTGATGGTGGGCTTACCCGGCGCCCTGGTGGCATCCGCGTGGTGGTGCCGCTCCCGCCGCAACCAACCGAATTAGACCCGGTCCACCGCATGACCGGGCGGCGCACTCTTGCGCGCCCACATCGGCCGCCCCACCCTGCTGGCCATGCGCCAGAAATTCCGCGCCAAGCTCTACCGCGTAACCATGGTCCGCTGGGTCGACCTGCCGGCGGGCGTCGTGAAAAACCTCAAGCTGCCACAGGCGCAAAACCGCGGCTGGCAGGCGATCCTGCGGTTCAACGGCGACATCGACCGGGTGACGCTGCTGCCGGGCAAACGCGGCAGGGTGAAGCTGGCGTTCAAGGTCGAACTGCTGCGCGCGGCCGGCGTCGAGGCGGGCGACACGGTGGAATTCACGCTCGAAGCCGACAAGGCGTCGCGCGAGCCCGAGCTGCCGGAGGAGATGCGCAAGGCCTTCCAGACGCGACCGGAGCTGGCCGCCACCTGGGAACGACAGAGTATCGCGTTCCGCCGCCAGCTTGTGCGCTATGTCTATCAGGCCAAGAGCCCGGAGGTGCAGGCGAAGCGCTGCTGGATCTTTATCGACCGGCTGGCGGAGACAGGCTCGCTGAGGCATCCCGATTACAGCTGAGGGCCGATACACTCACAGGGGGCCGACCGGCCCATTGCCAAGCCAGCCGACCGAGATAGGTTGAGACATCATGAAGACCTGGAAAATCAACCGATTCGGAATCGATTCCCTGCAATTAGCCGACATTCCCGAACCGGCGGCACCGGGGCCCGATGAGGTGCTGGTGCGCTGGCGCGCCTTCTCGCTCAATTACCGCGATCTGGTGATCCTACGTGGGAGCTACTTGCCCGATCTGACCATGCCCTACACGCCCTTGTCGGACGGCGCCGGCGAGGTGGTGGCCGTCGGGGCGGGCGTCACGGAGTGGAAACCGGGCGACCGCGTCGCGGGCCACTATATCCAATCGTGGCTCGAAGGTCCGGCCACGCCTGAAAACCTGCGTCTTTCCGTCAGCGGCATGGCGTTGCCGGGATTGGCGCGCGAGTTTTCGGTGATGCCCGCGCACGGGCTCGTTCGCTTGCCCGCGCACCTGTCATTCGAGGAGGGTGCCACTTTGCCTATCGCTGCGGTCACGGCGTGGAGCGCGTTGTTCGCGCGTCGCGACCTCTCGCCCGGGGCGACCGTCGTGCTCGAAGGCACAGGCGGCGTGTCCTTGTTCGGCCTGCAACTCGCCCATGCCGCCGGCCTGCACACGATCATCACTTCCAGCAGCGACGAGAAACTCGCGCGGGCCCGCACCCTCGGGGCCGACGCCACCATCAACTACCGGGCTGAGTCCGGCTGGGGACAACGCATCCGCGAGCTCACCGACGGCCGCGGAGCCGACCTTGTGCTCGAGGTCGGCGGGCCGGCCACGTTCCAGGAGGCCGCCCGCGCGGTGCGCCTCGGCGGGCGCATCGCGCTGATCGGCTTCCTCAGCGGAAACGCGCTGCCGGTGAACGCCTTCGATTTCATCGGCAACCTCACCACCCTGCACGGCGTGCGGGTCGGTTCGCGCGCAGATTTCCGCGCGCTGAACCGCACGCTCGAGCAGCATGCCCTCCGGCCGGTGATCGACCGCATGTTTGATTTCACGGAACTACCGGCGGCGTTCACCCGCCTGGACCGGGGCGAACATTTCGGAAAGATCGTCGTGCGCGGGCCGTAATCGCCGGCACAGTTGCTTCTGTTTTCGGCTCGCACAGCGTCAAACTGGCCGTCCGGCCCATATCGCTTTGGCGGATTGTGGCTATGGTCTTCGGCAACCAAACCACGACCATGCAAAGCTTCTGCGACCTCGAAACCCCGCAACAGGAACGCCTGCGCCTCGGCGCGCCCGAATTGGCTCCGGCCGGCTCGTGGCTCGACCAGCTCGCCCGCCATCTCGGCCCCGCGCCGATCGATCAGAGCCGGGACCTGCTGACCCTGCCCAAATCCGCGCCACTGGCGCCTCCCGTTACGCAACGTTGCCCGAGCTGCTGAGCGCTCAACGGTCCGGTGCCGTCCGGAAGCCCGCCGAGGCGGGCGCAGTGAGCGCGCGCGCGTAGAGCGGCATCCATTGCACGAGGCCGAGCGCGCCGAGCACGAACAACTCATCCCGGAGTGGTCCGCCCAGGAAGACGCCGAGGATGGCGCAGGCTTCCCCCAGCGAGGCGCCGAGGATGAAAAGCACGAGGGCCTTGGCCGGGTCGCGCTGCTTGGGCAGGACGAGCCAGCGCAGCAGCACGCTGATGAACAGCGGCACCAGGCCGACCAGATGCGGGAACGGATTCGAGACTGGCGGCGGCAACGGCCCGCGCCCGAGGAAAACGTAGATGACCACGACGCCGGCGAGCAGCGCCGACCAGATGACCCACCAGACCACCGGTGGAGGCGCCTTGGGTTGGGCCGGCTCGGATCCGCCGTTCATGCCCCGATCGGGTGCCAGGTGGTCTTGAACTCGACGAAGTCGCGGAGGGCGTAGAGCGACTGGGCGGAGGGGGCAAACCAGTCCAGGGGCTCCTCGGCCTTCCAGGTCTTCACGCGCTTCACGCTCTCGGCCGCGCCGAGCTTGAGGGTCTTGCGGTCGTCGGCGCCGACGACGGCGGCGAGGGCGCGGAAGTGCGTGTGCGTGGCGAAGGTGGGCACCATCTCCTTGCGGAAGCCGGTGAGCAGGTTGACCACGCCGCCGGGCAGGTCGCTGGTGGCAAGCATCTCGCCGAGCACGATGGCCGGATAGGGCTGCTTCTCGGAGGCGAGGGCGACGACGGTGTTGCCGCTGGTGATGACGGGGGCGACGAGGGAGATGAGCGCGAGCAGCGGGGCGGTGTCGGGCGCGATGACGCCGACGATGCCGGTGGGCTCGGTGACGGTGAAGTTGAAGTGCGGCGAGGCGACGGGGTTCACGTTCCCAAGCACCTGCTCGTATTTGTCGGCCCAGCCCGCGTAGTAGATGAGGCGGTCGATGGCGGCGGTGATCTCTTTCGCGGCGGCGGCCTTGGCGGCGCCGCCGACCGCGAGGGCGTCGGCCAGGTCGGCCCGGCGCGCCTCGATCATCTCGGCGAGGCGGTAGAGGATCTGGCCGCGGTTGTAGGGCGTGCGCTTGGCCCAGCCGGGGCCGGCCTTGGCGGCGGCCTCGACGGCGTTGCGCACGTCCTTGCGCGTGCACTGCGGGATGTTGGCGAAGAACGCGCCGGTGGCATCCTTGAGGGCAAAGGTGCGGTTGCTTTCGGAGCGGATGAACGCACCGCCGACGTAGACCTTGGGCGTCTTGGTGATGGGGAGACGGGACATGGCGGGAATCGGGTTAAGCTGCGGACTCGGTCTGGAGGTGGGACTGCCCGCGGTAGCCGCGGGCCACGAGCGAGAACACGAAGGCGGCGGCCATGGCGAGCACGGCGAAGAAGATGAAGTAGGGCGCGCCGCTGAGCTTGATGGTGCCGTCGGGGTTGGAGATGAACCACTGCACGCCGGCGGTGAACCAGTTGCCGGCCGTCACCGACAGCAGGTAGACGGCCTGCACGACGGCCTTGAGGTGGCGCGGCGCCTGCGTGTAGGCGAACTCGAGCGCGGTGATCGAGGCCATGACCTCGCCGGCGGTGAGGAGCACGTAGGCGGGCAGCTGCCACAACACGCTGAGCTTCGCCCCGGCGCCGAGGCGTGACTCGATCCACGCGCTGATGAGGAAGGAGACGCCGATGGTGAAGATGCCGAGGCCGATCTTGCGCAGGGCGGTGAGTTTCCAGACGCGGTCGAGCAACGGGTAGACGATGTAGCTGAACAGCGGGATGAAGGTGAGGGTGAGGATCGAGTTGACCGCCTGGACCTGCGAGGAGCGGATCTCCATGCCGAGGACGACGCGGTCCATCTTCTCGGCCTGCAGGGTCCAGGTGCTGCCGCACTGGTCCCACAAAGCCCAGAACACGGCCATGAAGGCGAAGATGAAGGCCAGCCGCCCGAGCGTGAGGCCGGTCTCGCGGTTGAAGGTCTGCCTCAGGAAGGCCTTCCCCGCGGGCGGGACGTGGATGAACTTGTGGCGCCCGGACCAGAAGATGAAGGTGGCAAGCAGCATGAGCGCGGCCGGCACGCCGAAGGCCCAGCGGGAGCCGTAACGGTCGAGCAGCCATGGCGTGAGCATGATGGAGAAGAACGCCCCGAAGTTGACGGACCAGTAGAACCACCCGAAGGCCCGCGAGAGCAGGTTCTGGTTCGACGGCCCGAACTGGTCGCCGACATGCGAGGAGACGCAGGGCTTGATGCCGCCCGCGCCCAGCGCGATGAGCACGAGGCCGACGCCGAGCCCGAGGCGCGTGGGGTCGGCCGCGAGCGCGATGCAGCCGATGCTGTAGAGGATGGAGAGCCAGAGGATGGTGCGGTATTTGCCGAGGAAGGCGTCGGCGATGATGGCGCCCATCGCCGGGAAAAAGTAGTTCGAGCCGACGAAGAGGTGATACCAGCCCGAGGCCTCCGACTCGCTCATCGGCGCCGTGGCACCGGTGCGGTCCATGAGGTGCTTCGTCATGTAGATGACGAGGATGGCCTTCAGCCCGTAGAAGTTGAACCGCTCGGCGCCCTCGTTGCCGACGATGTAGGGGATGCCCGGGGGCATGCCCGTGATGTTCTCCGGGGTGGTGCGGTAGGGTTGCTCGGCCATGGCGTTCAGACGAGCTGGCAGTAGTCGAGCAGCCCCTGGCGTCCGCCCTCGCGGCCGAAACCGCTCTCCTTGTAGCCGCCGAACGGCGAGGTGGGGTCGAACTTGTTGTAGGTGTTGGCCCAGACGACGCCGGCCTTGAGCTCGGTGGACATCCTGAGGATGCGCGAGCCCTTGTCGGTCCACACGCCGGCGCTGAGGCCGAAGGCGGTGTTGTTGGCCTTCTCCACCGCCTCCTCCAGCGTGCGGAAACTGAGCACGCTGAGCACGGGGCCGAAGATCTCCTCGCGCGCGATGCGGTGGCTCATGGTGACGTTCGAGAAGATGGTCGGCCGGTAGTAGAAGCCCTTCGCCGGCAGCCGGCACGGCGGCTGGTAGAGGTCGGCACCGTCCTTCACGCCGGCGGCGACCAGCGACTCGATGCGCTTGAGCTGCTCACGCGAATTGATGGCGCCGATGTCGGTGTTCTTGTCGAGCGGGTCGCCGAGGCGCAGCACGCGCACGCGCGTGCGGAGCTTGGCGAGGAACTCGTCCTTGACCGGCTCGTGCACGAGGAGGCGCGAGCCGGCGCAGCAGACGTGGCCCTGGTTGAAGAAGATGCCGTTGACCACGCCCTCGACGGCCTGGTCGACGGGCGCGTCGTCGAACACGATGTTTGCCGCCTTGCCGCCCAGCTCCATGGTCATCTTCTTGTCCGTGCCGGCGAGCGAGCGCATGATGATCTTGCCCACGTCGGTCGAGCCGGTGAACGCCACCTTCACCGCCGTCGGGTGCGCCATCACGGCCGCGCCGGTGTCGCCGAAGCCGGTGACGATGTTGACGACGCCCGGCGGCAGGCCGGCGTCCGCGATGATCTCGGCCAGCTTGAGCGCGGTGATGCTGGTGGTCTCGGCCGGCTTGATCACGATGCAGTTGCCCAGCGCCAGCGCGGGGGCGAGCTTCCATGCGAGCATGAGCAGCGGGAAGTTCCACGGGATGACCTGGCCCACGACGCCGAGCGGCGCGACCTTTCGGCCCGGCGCCACGTAGTCGAGCTTGTCGGCCCAGCCGGCATGGTAGAAGAAATGCGCCGCGCACATCGGCACGTCGAAGTCGCGCGACTCCTTGATGGGCTTGCCGCCGTCCATCGTCTCGGCCACGGCGAACTCCCGCGCGCGGTCCTGCAGCAGGCGGGCGATGCGATAGATGTATTTGGCGCGCTCGCGGCCGGGCATCCGGCCCCAGACCGTGAACGCCTTCGCGGCGGCGGCATAGGCGGCGTCCACGTCGGCGGCGTTGGCATGCGCGATCTCGGCGAGCCTCTGCTCGTTGGCCGGGTTGATGGTGTCGAAATACTTCCCGCTCTGCGGGGCGACGAACTTGCCGCCGATGAACAGGTCGTAGCGCGCCTTGAGCTTCGGGTCGGCGGTCTCGGGCGAGGGGTCGAATTCCCAGAGGTCGCCGAAGATCAATTCGGGCAGCGGGCGGCCCTGGTGGCGCGACGCCGGGCGTTTCTTGTCGGTCAGGGTGGGCATGGCAAAATCTCCTTAGTAGCTCTCGGCGGCCTCGCTGAAATAATACGGGGCCTGGTAGGCGCCGGTCTTCTCCTTCTCGATCTGGCGGAGGAGGTCGTTGAGGAGCGACGACGCGCCGAAGCGGTAACGGCCGTTGTTCAGCCACTCGTCGCCGAGCGTCTCCTTCACGGCGATGAGGAACTGCAGCGCCTGCTTCGCCGTGCGGATGCCGCCGGCGGGCTTCATCGCGATGGGAGTGCCGGTGTCGAGGTAGAAGTCGCGGATCGCCTCGAGCATCACCTGGTTGTTGCCGAGCGTGGCGTTGAGCGAGGTCTTGCCGGTGCTGGTCTTGATGAAGTCGCCCGGGCGCAGCACGCGCATGGCGAGGAAGGAGGCCGCGCGGATGTTGTCGTAGGTCTCCAGCTCGCTGACCTCGAGGATGACCTTGAGCGTGGCGCCGCCGCAGGCCTGCACGACGGCGGCGATCTCGTCCTGCACCTCCTGGAACCCGCCCGCGAGGAAAGCCCCGCGGTTGATGACCATGTCGATCTCGTCGGCGCCGTCGGCCACCGCGGCCTTCACCTCGGCGAGGCGCGTGCGCAGCGGCGCCTGGCCGGACGGAAACGCCGTGGCGACGGACGCGATGCGGATGGCGGTGTCCTCGCCGAGCGCGCGGCGGGCGTGCCGCACCATCGACGGATAGACACAGACCGCCGCAACCTGCGGGATGCCGGGGTCGTCGTGCGGGCTCAGGGCCTTCTGGCAGAGCGACTCGACCTTGCCGGGCGTGTCCTTGCCCTCGAGCGTGGTGAGGTCGACCATCGAGACGGCGAGCTTCAGCCCCTTCACCTTCGAGGCCTTTTTGATGCTGCGCGTGGTGAACTTCGCCACGCGCTCCTCGATCCCGACCTGGTCGACCGTGCCGATCTCGTTGAACAATCGGCGGAATGCGGCTTGTCCCGTGTGTGCCATGGCCCGCAGAGTATCCCGTCGTCGCGATTTGAAAACAACCGCAAAGTCTCCCCTCCTGCTTGCCGTCCTCCTGCTCGTGTCCTGTGCCAGCCCGGGGCCGGTCTCGACCGAGTGGAGCGGCCCGCAACCCGCGGGTTTCATGGCCGAACCCGCCAACCACGAGGCCAGCGGCCTCGCCGCCTCACGCCGGACGGACGGCCTCTACTGGACGCACAACGACAGCGGCGGCGAGCCCGTGCTGTTCGCGCTGGCCGCCGACGGCGCCAAGCGCGGCGCGGTGCGCCTGGCCGGAACGGCCAACTTCGACTGGGAGGATTGCGCCTCGTTCGAGCAGGACGGCCGGGCCTGGCTGCTGGCCGCGGACATCGGCGACAATTTTGCCACCCGCGCCGGCTGCGTGCTGCACCTCTTCGTCGAGCCTGCCGACGACCGCCTGCGACCCGAAACCGAGCTGGAACTCCGGCCCGACTACTCCATCCATTTCACCTATGAAGACGGTCCGCGCGACTGCGAATCCGTCGCCGTGGATCCGGCTGAGGGCTACATCTACCTGCTGAGCAAGCGCAACACCCCGGCGCGGCTCTACCGCCTGCCGCTGAAGCCCGCCCCTGCCGGCCAACCCGCCGTCGCCCGCTTTCTCGGCACGGTGCCGCACCTCCCCCAGCCCACCGCCGCGCAACAGCTCCTCCAGACGCCGACCGGTGCGCTGCGCGGCATGCCCTGCGCGATGGATTTCGCTCCCGACGGCTCCGCCGCCCTCGTGCTGACCTACGGCGATTTGCTCGTCTTCCCCCGCGCCAAGGACGAAAGCTGGGCCGCGGCCCTCGCCCAGATCCCCCTGCGCCTGACCCCGCACAACCTCGACCAGGCCGAGGGCGCCTGCTTCTCACGCGACGGCCGCTCCATCCTAGTCTGCACCGAGAAATCCGCCGGCTGGTTCCGTTACACGCAACGCTGACCGGGCTTGCGCGCCCCGCGCGCCCGCGCATCGTGACCGCATGAGCGAAACCAGCCCGACCCCGGCCCAACCCCACGGCGAACTGGTCATCCGCACCATCGCCATGCCGGCGGATACCAACGCCAATGGCGACATCTTCGGCGGCTGGCTCATGTCGCAGATGGACCTCGGCGCCGCCATTGTCGCCAAGAACCTCTCGCGCAGCCGCATCACCACCGTGGCCGTCGACGGCATGGTCTTTCATCACCCGGTTTACGTCGGCGACATCGTCAACTGCCACGCCAGCCTTCTTAAAACCGGGCGCACCTCGATGAAGATCGCGGTCGAGGCCTGGGTGCAGCGCGGCAAGGACGGCACGTTGCTCCGCGTCACCGAGGCCGTCTTCACCTACGTCGCCATCGACGACCAGGGCCGCCCCCATCCGGTGCACCGCTGAGCATGAAAGCCCTCCTCCTGTCCGTCCTCGTCCTGGCGCTTGCCGCCACCGCCCCGGCCCAGCCGGCCACGCTGGCCGACCGCATGAAGGCCGCCGTGCTGCGCGTGGACCAGACGCGCCTCGTCGCGATGGAGACGGTGCACCTCGACGGACTCACCGAACTGATGACCGACGACTGCATCTACGCCCACAGCACCGGACAGAAGCAGACCAAGGCCGAGATGATCGCCGCGCTCCAGAGCGGTGCGTTGAAATACCACTCCATCCGCTATGAGGGCACGCCGATGGTGCGTCTCTACGGCGACGGCACCGCCGTGCTCAACGTGGTCACGCTGATCGATGCCGAGATGAAGGGCCCCGGCCGCATCCAGCGGCGGCTCCTCGTCACCGCCGTCTATGTCACGCAGGGCATGCAGTGGCGCCTCGCCTCCTACCACTCCTCGACGGTGCCCGACTCCGCACCCGCAAAGTGACCCCCGTCCAATGTTCGTAATACGAACAATCGGCCTGTTATAAATTGCGACTCCAACCCCTATAGCTAGAAGAAGGGACGAAGCGGACTGCGCCAACCGGGTGAATCCTTAGATCAGGCGTTCGCGCAGCTCCTTGTAGCGCGTGCGCCCGACCGGCAAGAAGACCCCGTTCTTCAGTTCCACCTCGTAGTGACTGCCCTCGCTCGCATGCAGGGCCTTGATGGCGCTGAGTCGCACGAGATAGCTCTTGTGCACGCGCTCGAAGTCGGGCGGCAGAATCGCGGCCAGCTTTTCGAGGGTCTTGTCATGCAGTTCGCGGCGTCCGGTGGTGAGCACGATTTCGGAGTAATTTCCCGCGCCCTGCGCAAACAGGACCTCGTCCACCGCGACCAACTCGATGCGGCCGGCCTTGCGCACGGCGAGGTTTTTCGCCGCACCGGCCCCGCGGGTAACGGTGCCTTGAACGCGGCCAAGGGCCTGCGCCAGGCGCTCCCGGGTGAACGGCTTGGGCACAAAATCGAGCACACCGTAGTGGAATGCCTCGATCGCGCGATCGGTGCTCGCCGAGACGATCACGGTGTGAAACGCGGACGCGACGCTGCGCTTGAGCAGCTCCATGCCGTCGCGCCCCTCGAGGTTCAGGTCGAGCAACGCCACGTCGACGGGGTGCTCCGCCAGCCATCCCGCCGCCTCTTCGAAACAGGAGGCTGCGTGCAGCTTCTCCAATTCCGCGCCAAGGATCTCGCGGCAAAAGCGTTCCAGCCTTTGCGCGACGAGCGGCTCATCCTCGATCAGGAGGAGTTTCATCACCGGTCCTCCGCGTCCGCCGGGCGCGGCACCCGCCAACCCACGACTGTCCTCCACCCGCCGGGCACGGCGCTCTGGACGAAGGTCCAATCGCCGCGGAAGCTCTCCTCAAGGCGTGCCTTCACGTAACGCAAGCCCGTGCCGCCGCCGGGCCGCTCCCCGGCGCGCAGAGTCCCCGGGGAAAAGAACTCATAGCTGACCGTCTGATCCTGCTCTTGCGCACCCAGGCGGAACTCCGCGCCCGAGGGGGCCTGCTGGTGCACCAGGCCGTTTTCGATCAGGGTGAGAAATATCGCCGGCGGCACGAGCGCCTCGCCGCGGGCACCCTCGACGACAAGGCCGATTTCCCGGCCGGTGCGGCGGCTCATGACCTTCAGGTGGGCGCGGCACAGATCGAGTTCCCGCTGGAGCGGCACGAGCCGCTCCCCCGACATTGCGGCCAGCGACCTGAACTCCGCGGCCAGATCGTCGATGAATCGCACCGCGCCCCGCGGATCTTGTTCGATGATCTCGGAAACGGCGGTGAGTGTGTTCAGCAGGAAATGCGGCTGGAGGTTCTTCTTGAGCAATTCGCTTTCAAGCCGCGCCGCCGTCAGCCGGGCTTCACGCGCGGCGCGCCGCCCGGCCTGCACCTGCGCGCCCACGGCCGCGAACACCAGCAGCACGAGCGCCTCGATGGTCAGGAAGAAGGTCGGATCGAGGAACGCCCGCTGCTCGGTCCGGACGACGAGCAGCGCCACGCTCACGCCCGCCAACGCGGGCCAGGCACCGGGACGACGACGCCAGCAGGCCCAGCCGGCAAGCACCAGGGCCACGAACAACATGGCCCGGCAGATCCACAGCACCTTGAGATCGTAGAACGGCGACACCTGCCAGGCCGCCGCCAGCAACAGCACCAGCCCCGCCAGCCACCAGGCCTTCCGCGGCGCGTTGAATTGCTCCACCAGCAGCGCCACCATCAGCACGCACGCCACCGTCATCACCCAGGTGATCGCCAGCAGGCGCGGGTAATGCCAGTCGTAGGGGTAGGGATAAAGCCACCGCACCGCAATCAGCCCGTAGAAGACCGCCAGCACGACGCTGACCGCGGCCACCAACGCCAGCGCGCGCCGTCGTTCCCCCAGCCGCATCAGCAACAGGCTGATCGCCGCGGTCAGCAACGAGCCCACCGCCCCGACCAGCGGGAACACCGGCTGCAGCGTTTCGTGCCGCAGCCGGCGCGCCAGGTTCACCGGCGCGGGCGTCGCGCTGAAATGCGTCGCGGGAAAATTGAAGTGGTAGGTCGACATGCGGATTGCCAGCAGGTGGCTGGTGCCGCCGAGCAGGTCGTCCGGAATCCGCACCAGGTGGTCTAGCAGCCCCGGCACCTCGCTTTCCCGGTCGTGCCCCACCACTCCGCTCCCCGCCAGCCGCCGTCCGTCGAAGAACAGCTCGAAACTGTAGACTGATCTCACGAACAGGGCATCGAAGGAGATTTCCGGGGTTTCCGCCGGCCAGCGATAGACATTGCGCTCAGGCCGGACCAAGGCTCCGGTCCGGTCGGGCCGGGGCGCGTGATGCATCGGGCCGGGTAGTTCGATGCGGATTCTCACCCAGAAAGGCCCGGCGGCGGCCGGATATTCATCCATGGCTATCCGCGTCCAGTCGGCATCGTCCCAGTCCGGCGACGCCCACCGCGGATCATCGCCGTGCTTCAACCGGATGTCCGGTCTAGGTGTTTCTGCCGCCGTTGCCCACAGCGGCACACCTCCCAGAATCAGCAGCACCCAGCGGATAGATGAACGAGGCATGTCCGATGAATATCGGCCGGGCTCCGGTGCGTCCATGCGTTTCCCGAGCAGTTGGCGGACGTGGCGAGCCGTTCACACGGTCAGCCGCGCCGATCGCGGAGCCCGCGAGCGGTTGAACCGCCGCGGATGGCGCCGCGCGTGAGTCACTCCAATTTGACGGCATCGGGCAGCCCTCTGCCTCCCAACAAATCAACCCCCTAAACATGAAATCCACCACCGTCCGCAACCTCCTCGCGCTCCTGGCGCTTTCCTCCGCCCTCGTCCTTCCCGCCGCCGAATATCCCTTGCAAGCCATCGCGGCGCGCATCGAGGCCAACGGCTCCGATGTGACTGCCGGCACCACCCGTGTCATGGTCGCGCTGCGGCTTGGCGAACCAAACGCGGTGCTACCGGACGGGAGCTGGCTCTACTCCGGCTACAGCGCCCGGCGCCACGAGAAGCAGCTCGTCGCCAACGGCACCCTGGTCGTGCGTTTTGTCGACGGCCGGGTGAACTCCCTCTCCGTGGCTGATGCGCTCACTGTCAAGGCGCTGCGCCAGTCGCCCCGCTCGCGTGTCGCGAATCCGACTCTCACCACCGCCAACGATCGGCGTTGAGTGTGCAAGATGCAGCTGGTTCGGGCCATGGCGCCGGCCGGCGCCATGGCCCGCTTTTTCACTGACACTGTGCCGGGCTGGCGGTTGACGCGGCGGCGCGCCCGGCTAACGTCGCCCGCTTGTCCGCCGACCCACATTCCGCCGACCGCAACCGCGGCGTCCTCGCCGCCGGCGCGGGCTTCCTCATTTGGGGCGTCGTGCCTGTCTACTGGAAGCAGATGCAGGCCGTTCCGCCCTTCGAGCTGATCGCACACCGTTTCGTCTGGTCGCTGGTGTTCCTGCTCGGGCTGATGTGGTGGCAGGGCACCCTCGGCACCCTGCGCGCGGCCTTTGCGGGCTGGCGCCCCTTCGGCCTGAATTTCCTCAGCGCCGTGCTGCTGACGGTCAACTGGACGGTCTACGTCTGGGCGGTGAACAGCGGCCATGTCATCGAGTCGAGCCTCGGTTATTTCCTCGTGCCGCTGGCCAACGTCGCGATGGGCTTCCTGCTGCTGCACGAGCGGCTGCGGCCCGCGCAGTGGATCGCCATCGGATTCGCCGCCCTCGGGGTCGGTGTGCTGCTGCTGCGCGCGGGGCATGTGCCGTGGATCGCGCTCACGCTCGCGCTGACGTGGGCCGGCTACAGCCTGCTGAAGAAGAAGTCCGCCCTCGGGCCGGTCGCGGGGCTGACGGTCGAGACGCTGCTGTTGTTTCCCGTCGCGGTGGTCCTGCTGCTTTGGTGGCACCAGGCGGGCACCGGGGCGCTGGGTCGCGTCGATGCACTCCTGCACGCCTACCTCCTGAGCATCGGTGTGATCACGTCCATCCCGCTCGTGCTCTTCGCCTACGGCGCGCAACGCATCCGCCTGGTCACGCTCGGGCTGCTGCAATACGTGGCGCCGTCCGTCCAGTTCCTGATCGGCTGGCTGCTCTACCGCGAGCCGTTCGACGCCGCCCGCGCCCAGGCTTTCGCGCTGATCTGGGCCGGATTGGCCGTCTACAGCGCCGACGGCCTCTGGGCCCAGCGCCGCAGCCTGCTCAGGACCGTGGGGGCGTGACGGGATCGGGCACGGAAGCGCCGAAGTCGAGCAACTCCATCTCGAACACGAGCGTGGCGCGGCGGGGGATCTTCGGGGGTTGGCCGCGGGTGCCGTAGCCAAGCTCGTAGGGCACGATCAGGACCCACTTCTCGCCCTTGTGCATGCGCTGCAACGCCTGCTCCCAGGCCTCGATCAACTGCTCCCGGCCCACCCGCGGGGTGAACGCGTGCTCCGGATCCTTGGTCTCGTCGAAGACCGTGCCGTCGAGCAGCATGCCCTTGTAGAGCACTTTCACGCGGTCGCCCGGCTTGGGCGTGCCGGCCGGCCGGTCGCCTTCCTTCAGGACGACGTAGCGCAGGCCGGTGGACGTCTTTTTCGCGTCAGGCCAGCGCTGTTCCACGATCCCGAGGTCCTCGGGGGGCAGGCGCTCGCGCTGGGCGTGCGCGGTCAACACCGCCAGGGCGGGCAGGGTCAGGGCAAGGAGGAGGCGGAATGTCTTCACGGCTTCTTGAGGGTGGGAACGATGAATCTGACGGGGGCGGGCTCCTGCGTCGAGGCAGGTTTGACCACGGGTTCGGCCGCGGGTTGCAGTCCGGTGGCGCGCAGGCTGGGCACGGCCGGCGGCGGGGCGACGAAGGCGCGCTCCATCAGCTCCTTCACCTTCACGTCGCGGGCCACGCGGTCCTCCGCGCCCAGCACCACGGCGATGAGCCGGCGGCCGTTGCGCTCGGCCGTGGCCGCCAGCGAAAACCCCGCGGCGGAGAAATAGCCGGTCTTCAGCCCGTCGCAGCCGGGCAACGCGCCGAGCAGGTTGTTGTGGGTGCGCATGACGAAGGGGTTGGCCGTGCCCTGCCGGATCGTGCGCTCCCGCACGGCGGAATACCGCAGGATGTCGCCCTGCCGGAGCAGGTCGCGCGAGATCACCGCCAGGTCGCGCGCGGTGGACTCGTCGGGCAGCTGGCCCTTCTTCGTGTTGGGGGGCAGGCCGTGCGGCGAATGGAACGCCGTGGCCGTGAGCCCGAGCGCCTGTGCCTTCTGGTTCATCAACTCGACAAAGGCCTCACGCGAGCCCGCGGCGCGCTGGGCCAGCGCCACGGCGGCGTCGTTGGCCGACTGCACCATCAGCGCGTAGAGCAGCTCCTCGACGGTGAACACCTCGCCCTGCTTCAGGTAGACCTGCGAGCCGCCGGTGTTGGCCGCCTCGGCGCTCACCGTGACGGTGTCGTCCAGCTTGAGCTGGCCCGCCTTCACGCGGTCCATCACGACGGCGAAGGTCACCAGTTTCGTCACGCTGGCGGGGTAGCCGACGGCGTCCGCATTGTCCTCGAAGAGCGCCCGGCCGGTCTCGGCCTCGATGACGATGGCGCCAAGATAGGGCGACCGTGCGATCTTGCGCACGGCGCCGACGGAGGGACCGACCAGCGCCAGGCCAAGAAGAAGGAGAAGGTAATGACGGACCGGCATGCGGATGCGGCCACGCAAAGGCGCCGCCATCCGCTGGCAACGCCAAATCCCGGTTCAGATCATTCCCGGTCGCGGACGGGTGGCGGCCAGGGCGATGCGCTCGAGCAATTCCACGCGGGCCGCAGCCGTGGGCTGCAACCGCAGCGGCTTGCGCCCCAAGGCCAGTGCGTCGCCGTGCCGCACGAGGAGGCCCCAGCCGGCGGGAATCTCGTCGCGCGCGAAAATGTCGTCCTCCGCCACGAGGTAGAGCAGGTCGGCGGCCTGATAGCGGAAGATGCGGTCGAATTTCACCCCGCCGGACAGGCGGCGCTGGGCCGCGGCGATCTCCGCGAGCACCCTGGTGTAGGTGGCGTGGTCCGCGGCGCCGAAATCGAACGCGTCGAACTCGGGGAACAGCGACTCGCCCCGGCGCAGGTCGGGCCGGTGCGTGGCGAGCAGCTCCTCCAGGGTGTCGCGCCGCGCGAGGAGCCCGGCCAACTGCCGCCGGGTGGCGGCCTCGGCGCGCGCATCCTTGAGCAGGTCGGCCCGGGCCTGCTTGCACTCGAACACCACGGCCGCAGCCGCCGCACCTTTTCGCGCCGGCCGGTAGGCGGCGACATCGACACGGTAGCCGCTGCGCGGCAGGCGCACCTCGGCGGCGGCGATGGGAAAACCGTTCTCGCGGGCCCAGGCCAAGGCCAGTTGCTTCAGGCGGGCGTGGGCTACGGTCTCACCGGCGGGCATCCCCTACTTCTGCAGCGCGGGGTGCGCCGCGACAAGCGCGAGGGCGCGGCGGAGGAGGGTTTTGCCCGGCTCCATCCGGTGCCAGGGCGAGGCGCCGCTGGGATGCGGGAGCGGGATGCAGTCCATCGCATGCCCGTGGGCGACGACCGTGAATTTTTTCCCGATGACGTCGTTGAGTGGCGCCGGCGGCAGGAATTGGGTGAGTGCGAGCTTGCCGACGGGGAGCAGCAACGAGGGCTGGAGCAGCGTGATCTCGGCGGCGAGCCAGCGTGAGCAGTTGGCAATCTCCCCGTCGTCCGGCACGCGGTCGCCGCCAGCCGGTTTCTTGCCCGGAAAACAGCGGCAGACGGCGGCAAAGTAGATGCGGTCGCGCGTCTCGTCCTCGGCCCAGCCAAGCGCCTCGTGGAACCACCGGAACAGCGTCCGCCCCGCCGTCCACGCGAAGGGGCGGCCGAGCTTGGGCTCCTTGTCGCCGGGGGCCTGCCCGACGAGCAGGATGCGCGAGGCGACGGGCCGGCCGACGACGACGGGCTTGTGCATGCTCGGGCAGAGCCCGCACGCGGACAGGCGCGCGAGATGTTTTTCGACGGCGGAGCGGGTGGGCGCGGCTGGCACGGCCGACACGAGAGGCGGGAGGCGCGTTGAGGTCAACGCGCCCCGCCCGCGTTAACCCCGGCGTCCGCGGAAGGAGTAACCGACCTTGCCGCCCTGGTTGTCGCGATTCTGCCCGGGGCTGCCCCGGAAACCGCCGCCGGGCCGACCGCCGTGGCCGCGGTGCCCCTGCGGGCGTTGCTGGCCGCGGGGTTGCGGTGGCTGGGCGACCCCGAAGGGCTGGTAGGAGAAACCCTCGAGGCGGAGCTCCGGGATCTTGGCCCCGATGAAGCGCTGGATGTCGCGGATGTCGCCCGCGTTTTCCGGCGTGACGAGGGTGAAGGCGTCGCCCACGGCCTGGGCGCGGCCGGTGCGGCCGATGCGGTGGACGTAATCCTCCGGGTTCTCGGGCACGTCGTAGTTGATGACATGCGAGACGCCGGCGACGTCGATGCCGCGCGAGGCGATGTCGGTCGCGACCATGACCTCGTATTTGCCGGACTTGAAGCCGGCCAGGGCCTCGATGCGCTGGTTCTGCGAGCGGTTGGCGTGCAGGACGGCGACGCTGTGGTTGGCGGCCTTGAGCTTGCGGGCGATCTTGTCGGCGCCGTGCTTGGTGCGCGAGAACACGAGCACGCTGTCGTAATCGATGCGGTCGAGCAGGGCGAGCAGCAGGTCGAACTTCTGGGCGGTCGCGACCGGATACAGCGCGTGGGTGACCGACTGGTTGACCGTGCGGTTGACGCCGACCTCGACGCGCGCCGGGTTGCGCAGGGCGAAGGAGGCCACCGCGGCGATCTCCGGCGGCACCGTGGCGGAAAAGAACAGCGTCTGCCGCTCGCGCGGGCAGCGGCCGATGATGTCCTTCACCGTGGGCAGGAAGCCCATGTCGAGCATGCGGTCGACCTCGTCGAGGATGAGGATCTGGATGTCACGGAGATTGATGGAGCCGTCCTGCACGTAATCCATGAGGCGGCCGGGCGTGGCGACGATGACATCGACGCCCTTGCGGAGCTCGGTGCGCTGGTGGCCGTAGCCGACGCCACCGAAGACGGCGAGCGTGCGCAGGTCGGTGTAGCGGGCAAAGTCGCGGAAGGAGGTCTCGACCTGCGCCGCAAGCTCGCGCGTGGGCTCGAGCACGAGGACGCGCGGGCGCGGGGCGTGCTTCGCGAGCCGGGTGAGGACGGGCAGGGCGAAGGCGGCGGTCTTGCCCGTGCCGGTCTGGGCGGACCCGATGAGGTCGCCGCCGCCGAGGACGACGGGGATGGCGCGGAGCTGGATGGGCGTGGGGTCGGTGTAGCCGGCGGCTTGGACGCCACGGAGGACCGGCTCGGAAAGATGAAGGGCTTTGAAGGGCATAAGGGAGGCGCGGGGCGCCGGGAGCGGGCGGGAAAAGAAAAGGGGTGGAGCCGTTCGGGCTCCACCCCCCGGAGAATCAATTCGCGAGAGCGAAGGATGACTTAGTAACGGTCGCGACCGCCACGGAAGCCGCCGCGATCGCCACCGCGACCGCCGCCACCACCACCGCCGCCGCCGAAGCCGCGGCGCTCGCCGCGGAAACCGCCGCCGCCACCGCCACCGCCGCCGAAGCCGCCGCCGGGGCGATCTTCCTTGGGACGGGCTTCGTTGACCTGGAGGGCGCGGCCCCCGAAGTCGACGCCGTTGGTCTTCTCGATGGCCACCTTGGCCTCATCGGCCGTGCCCATCGTGACGAAGGCGAAGCCGCGCGGGCGGCCCGTGAATTTGTCCATCGCGACATAGATGTCGGTGACGGCGCCGAACTGTTCGAAGTGGGCGCGGAGTTCGGCCTCAGAGGTCTGGAAGGACATGTTGCCGACGTAGAGTTTGCTGTTGCTCATGGTTGAAGTCGTTCGAGCCACCGTATCGCTGCCAGTCTGTTCCCGACGTGGGTTTCAAATCATCACTTAAGCCTAAGCAGCTCAGCCTACGACTCACCAGATCCTGTCACCTAACGCTATCTCTCACGAGGGCGCGAAGCACAGCGCGGCAGCGGCGCAAGGCAAGCGGGAATTTCCCGCCGCGCTGCGCGGCAAGGGTTTAGACGCTGTATTTCTCCCGGATATCGGCGGGCAGGCGGGCGGGCCGGCCCGTCTCCATCGACACCATCACATAGTCGAACCAGCCGTCGCAGCAGAGCCGGGCGTCACCCGGACGCTCGATCTGGAACTGGACCTTCACCCCGATGAGCGAGAACTCCTCGATCCAGGTGCGCACCAGGAACCGGTCGCCCAATTCGAGCGGGCTTTTGAAGTTCATGTGGGCGCGCGCCATGAACCAGCCGTAGCCGCGCTTGGCGAACTCCGCCATCGGCATCCTGTAACAGCGCTCCATCTGGTCGAAGCGCGCCGCCAGCACGTAGTCCATGTAGCGGCTGCTGTGGACATGCTGATACATGTCGATGTCGTCGGGCCGCACCTGCAATTCGGTCTCGAATTTCGAGAACACGAGGCCCGGTTCGGGCTTGGGAGTCGTGGCTTCGCTCACCCCGGCAGGCTCGCGCCGGCCCGACCCCCGGTCAAAGGAAAAGCCGGGCGGCTATCCGCGCCGGCCGATCTCCTTCTCCACCCATTCGCGAAGCAGCTTCTTGTCGTGGTAATACCGCTCCTCGGTCCGGTTCAGGTTCATCATGGAGAGGTAGCCGAGTTTCTTCAGCACCCGCTTGCCCTCGGTCTTCACCGTCCCGTCCGGGCCCACGATCCTGAACTCGATCTCCATCCGCGGCGGCGTGACCTCCCGCAGCACCCGCTTGCCGCCGCCGTGCTGGATCGGCTCGATCTCGCCCGCGAGGTCGATGTCATTGAAGATAACCTCGAGGCGCTCGCCTTCCTTCAGGTAAAGCGTCGCGTGCTTGCGTAGTTCGCGCTGCAGGTCGCCCAGGATGCGGACCTGTTCCTCCTTCGTGGGCACGTAGTCATCCTTGCAATCCGTGTAGGCCTCGGGGTTGCGGAAATCGACCTTGATGCGGAGGTCGCGACGGTCGGCATCGGTGGCGGTTTCCTTCTCCGCGTCCGGCTTCTTGGCGTCAGCGGCCGGGGCGGCGGACAGAGCAGTCGAAAGCAGAAGGGAGGCGAGGGTGATGAGCTTGGCTTTCATGGCGGAGAATATGCGCCTTGCGACAAGGCTTCGCAAACGGGGTTTCCTAACCGCCTTAGCCGAAGGACCAAGAAGATCGGTCTTGTAATTTTCAAACAATCGTTTGATACATATGTTTGTGCACGCAGAGCCCTGTAACGATGAGACCCATGAGCGTATCTTAAACGCTGCGGAAAAGCTGTTTGCACAACACGGGCATGACGGCACCACCCTGCGCGAGATTACCAAGGCAGCCGGCGTAAACCTGGCAGCCGTCAACTATCACTTCGGTTCCAAGCAAGCCCTCTACGCGGAGGTATTCCAGCGGGTCATCCGCCCGATCAATGAGCGGCGCCTCGCCATCCTGGCGGATGCCGAGCAGCTCGCCGGCGACCAGCCGGTGCCGCTGCGGGCCATCGTGGACAGCTTCATCCGCCCGGTCTTCGAGATGGCGCGGGGCCGGCCGCCCTTCCTCCTGCTGATGAGCCGCAACTTCTCCGCGCCCCCGGCCTTCATGCACGAGGTGATGGGCCGCGAATTCGGCCGGGTCGCGCAGCGCTACCTCCAGGTCCTGCAGGCCGCCCTGCCCCAACTGCATCCGGCGGAGGTCTTCTGGCGCATGTTCTACGTGACCGGGTCCATGCTCTTTGTCGCCGCCCACTCCCAGAGCATCGAACGTCTCTCCCAAGGCCTGTGCCGCAGCGACGATGCCGATGAGTCCATCCGCCGCCTCATTGACTTCGCCGTCGCCGGACTGGGCGCGCCCAAGACACCGGCCGCCTGACTCATGTATCGCCTCGCCCTCAAGATGCTGTTCGGCGACCACGCCAAATACCTGATGCTGGTCAGCGGCATCACCTTCTCGACCCTGTTGATGGCGCAGGGCGCGGCGCTCTTCTGCGGCATCATGTCCTGGACCTTCGCCACCGTGCGCAACACGCGGGCGGAAATCTGGATTGCCGACCCGAAGGTCGAACAGGCCAACGACACCAAGCCGCTGCGCGACACCGACGTGAACCGCGTGCGCTCGGTCGCCCACGTCGCCTGGGCCGCCCCGCTCTACAGCGGCACGATCCAGGCGCGCCTGTTCGACGGCTCGTTCAAGCTCATCCAGCTCATCGGCATCGACTCCACCACGTTTGCCGGCGCCCCCGTCCACATGCTGCGCGGCAACCTCGAGGATCTCCGCCTGCCCAACACCGTCATCATCGACGAATACGGCGTCGAGCGCCTGAGCGAGGGCCGCCCGCGCCCGGTGGACCTGGGTGATACCTTCGAGATCAACGACCGTGAGGCGCGCATCGTCGGCATCTGCCGCGCCCACCGCTCGTTCTTCGGCGGACCCTTCGTGTTCACCACCTACGACCGCGCCGTCCAATACGCCCCCAGCCAGCGCAAAATGCTCAGCTTCATCCTCGCCGCAGCCCAACCCGGACAGGACGCCCACCGCGTTGCGCACGAGATCGCGCGGACCACCGGCCTGCGCGCCTTCACCGAGGTCGAGTTCATGTGGTCCACCATGTGGTGGTATGTGAAAAACACCGGCATCCCCATCAACGTCGGCACGCTCGTGCTGCTCGGGTTCGTCGTCGGCACGGTCATCTCCGGCCAGACCTTCTATTCGTTCGTGCACGAGAACACCCGCAACCTCGGCGCCCTGAAGGCCATGGGCACGAGCACCGCCACGCTCTGCTTCATGCTCATCCTGCAGTCGCTCGCCGTCGGCTTCATCGGCTACGGCCTCGGACTGGGCGGGGTCGCCCTGCTCGGCCATCTTGCCCTCTCCCTCGGCAAGGTGCCCTTCCTCCTGCTCTGGCAGATCCCGGCGATCGTCGGCGTCGCGGTCTTTGTCATCTGCACGCTGTCGGCGCTTCTCGGCATCGTGCGTATCGCCCGCCTCGAGCCCGCCATCGTCTTCCGCGGCTGAACATGAGTGCCCCCGCCAAAGATCCCGTCTCCGTCCGCCTCACCGGCGTGGACAAGGCCTTCGGCGAGGGCGACTCGCGCACCCCCGTGTTGAAGCAGACCCACTTCGAGGCACGCCTGGGCGAACTGCTCATGCTCGTCGGCCCCTCCGGGTGCGGGAAGACCACCCTGCTCTCCATCCTCGCCGGCACGCTGCTCGCCGATGCGGGTGAGGTCAACGTCCTCGGATACCGGCTGCACGAGATGAAGCCTGGTCCGGTCACCAAATTCCGCGCCAACCACCTCGGTTTCATCTTCCAGCAGTTCAATCTCATCCCGACCCTCACGATTGCGGAAAACGTCTCCGTGCCCCTGCTTATCCAGGGCGTCGGCTCGAGCCGCGCCGAGGCCAGGGCTCGCGAGATGCTCGAGCTGGTCGGCATCCCGGAGAAGGCCCGCGAGCGCCCGGCCAAGCTCTCCGGCGGCCAGCAGCAGCGCGTCGCCATCGCCCGTGCGCTCGTGCATGAACCCCCGCTGCTGGTCTGTGACGAACCCACCTCCGCCCTCGATTCCGAAAATGGCCAGCGCGTGATGGACATCCTGCGCGGCGTCGCGCGCCGCGACAACCGCACCGTCATCGTCGTCACGCACGACCCGCGCATCTACCGATTCGCCGACCGCATGGCCGAGATGGAGGACGGCCGCATCCTCCGCGTGCTCAACACCCCCGCCGAAATCGCCGCCGCGCACCCGAATTTCTAACCCCCCGCCCGCCATGATCCTGTTCCGCAAAATCTCCTTCTGGCTCGCCCTCGTGGGCCTCTTCCTCGCCGGCAATCTCGTCCTCCGCCTGCGCGCCGGCCTCACCGAACCCGTCACGCCTCCGCCCGTCGCGCCACCCGTGAAGCCCTTCGCCACGGCCATCGCCGCCTCCGGCCTCGTCGAGGCCCGCCGCGAGAACACCCTGATCGGCGTGCCGGCGCCGGGCCTGGTCACGACCGTGCACGTCAAGGTCTGGGACCGGGTTGAACCCGGCGCGCCTCTCCTGCAGCTGGACGACCGCGACCTTCGCGCCGCCCTGCACACGCAGCAGGCCGGCGTGCTCGTGGCCGAAGCCGTGTTGAAAAGAACCCGCACGCCGCTCGCCCGCCTTGAGGAACTGCACAAATCCGGCGCCGTGACCGACGACGACCTCGACGCCCGGCGCAATGACGTGGCCGTGGCCGAGGCCCAGCTCGCCGCCGCCCGCGCCGCCGTTGCCCAGACCGAGGCGCTCATCCAGCGCCTCACCGTGCGTGCGCCCATCGCCGGCACGGTCCTGCAGGTCAACGTCCGCGCCGGCGAATACGTCGCCACCCTCGGCGGCACCACGCCCCCCCTCGTGCTGGGCGACATCGACGACGTGCAGGTGCGCGCCGACGTCGACGAGCAGGTCGCCCCGCGCGTCAAGCCCGGCCGCCGCGCCATCGGTTACCTCAAGGGCGACACCGCCCACCCCATCGAGATGACCTTCGTGCGCATCGAACCCTACGTCATCCCGAAGAAATCACTCACCGGCGCCAGCACGGAGCGCGTGGACACCCGGGTCCTCCAGGTCATCTTCACCTTCCGCAACCGGCCCGACCGGCCCGTCTACGTCGGGCAGCAGATGGACCTCTACATCGAGGAGTAAGCCGCGGTCGTCGCCTTTTCCCGTCGGTTTGCCGCCCTGGCCGACCGGCCCGTGAATTTCCACTTGCAGGATGGAGCCGCCTGCATGTCTTCCGTCCTATCCCCGGTTGCTGACCACGACCGGTGGCACGCTTCCTGCCTGACCAGCGGGAACAATCACCACCACTCCGGCCTCCCACGGGCCGACACCAAGCATGATCGCCGCCACCACCATTCTCGCGCTGCTCGCGCTGCTCGTCGCCACCGAGCCGGAACACTCCGGCCCGGGGGAACAGGCCGCGCCCGACAATGTGCGGCGCCCCACCGGTCCCCGGCGCGATTCGGGCGACCAGGATTCCCGCGACCCGTTCCGTCGCGCCGCCTGAATGCGCATCCGCCCCTCGCCCCGGGGCGTATGACACAAACCCCGGCTTGCCAACAGGCCGCCGGTCCAGAACCTCCCCCGCGTGCCCACCCGTCCGTCCCCTTTTTCCCGCCTGCTCGGCTCGCTCGTGCAGTGGATTGATTCCGATTACTCGGTCGAGCCGCCCGAGGTGATCCGCGCCCAGCCCGACGGCGTCAACCTCGTGCGCTGCATCCCGTTCGTCATCCTGCACCTCGGTTGCCTCGGCGTCCTCTGGACCGGCTGGAGCTGGTTCGCCGTGTGGACCGCGGTCGCACTTTATTTCCTGCGGATGTTTTTCGTGACGGGCATGTTTCACCGCTATTTTTCGCACAAGACCTACAGCACGTCCCGCCTCGGCCAGTTCCTCCTCGCCGTGTGCACCGGCACCACCGTGCAGCGTGGCGCGCTCTGGTGGGCCTACCACCACCGCCACCACCACCAGCACTCCGACCAGGAGGAGGACGTCCACTCGCCCCACGTGCACGGCTTCTGGTGGTCCCATATCGGCTGGATCACCAGCCGCCGCAACTTCCCCACCGACTACTCCAAGATCCGGGACCTCGCCAAGTATCCCGAGCTCGTGTGGTTGAACCGCTTCGACCTCGTCGTGCCCGTCCTCTTTGCCACGGGCCTCTTCTTCCTGGGTGGCGCGCTCGAGGCCTACGCGCCCGCGCTCGGCACCAACGGCCTGCAGCTCCTCGTCTGGGGTTTCTTCATCAGCACGACCGCGCTCTTCCATGGCACGGCCTCGATCAACTCCTTCACGCACCTCTGGGGCCGGCGCCGCTTCGAGACCACCGACGACTCGCGCAACAGCTTCCTCCTCGCCCTCATCACCCTCGGCGAAGGCTGGCACAACAACCACCACCGCTACCAGTCCTCGACCCGCAATGGCTTCTACTGGTGGGAAATCGATCCGACCTATTACGGCCTCAAGCTCCTCTCGTGGACCGGCTTCATCTGGGGCCTCAAGCCCGTGCCGCAGTCCATCTACGAGGAGGCCGCCCGCCTCGCCCACCGCGACACCGTGCACCGCCTCTCCATCTCCGATGTGCAGGACGAGATCAACCACCTCAAGCGCGTCGTGCCCACCGCCGCCGCCATCGCCCTCGCCACCGTCCAGACCGACGCGGCTGCGTTCAAGAAGCCCGATAGCCCTGCCCTCCACAAGGATGTCTCCGGGCCGACGGAAACCCCGCCCCCGGCATCCGGCCCCGGTTTCCGGCCGTAAGTCACGGGACCGCCCCTTGCGGCGGTTTCCCCGTGACCAAGCAACGTCTCGCCATCATCGGCACCGGCATCTCCGGCCTCGGCTGCGCCCATTTCCTGCACCGGCACTACGACCTCACGCTGTTCGAGCAGAACCGCTACACCGGCGGACACACCAACACCGTGACGGCCGCCGAGCCGGGCACCGGCCGCGAGGTGCCGATCGACACCGGCTTCATGGTCTTCAACCACGAGACCTATCCCCACCTGACGCGCCTGTTCACCCAGCTGAAGGTGCCCACCAAGAAGACCGACATGTCCTTCAGCGTCCGGCACGAGGACACCGGCCTTGAGTTCTGCGGCTCCTCCCTCAACCACCTCTTCTGCCAACGCCGCAATCTCCTCCGCCCTTCTTTCTATCGGATGCTGCGGCAGATCGACCGCTTCAACCGCGAGGCGGTCGCCGCGCTGGACGATCCGGCCTTCGCCGAGATGACCTTGGCTGATTACGTCCGCGCGCGCGGCTACGGCGAAAGCTTCCTCGATCTTTACCTCGTGCCCATGAGCAGCGCCGTGTGGTCCACGCCCCCAGAGAAGATGCTGCTTTTCCCCGCCCGCACCCTCCTGCGCTTCTTCCACAACCACGGCTTCCTCGGCCTGCACACCCAGCACCAGTGGTGGACCGTGGACGGCGGCTCCCGCGAATATGTCGCGCGCCTCACCGCGCCCTGGCGCGAGCGCATCCGCCACCGGTCCAAGGTCGTGCGCGTGCGGCGGTCGCCGGACGACGTGCAGATCACGACCGCCGACGGCTGCAATGAGACTTTCGACCACGTCATCCTGGCCGCGCACGGCCATGAATCCCTGAAGATGCTCGCCGACCCCACGCCGGCCGAGGCGCGGCTGCTGCGCGAGTTCCAATACCAGCCCAACACCGCCACGCTGCACACCGACGCCTCCGTCATGCCGCGCACCAAGATGGCGTGGTCGGCGTGGAACTATTCCATCGCCCGCGATGCCACCGGCCGCGTCGAACCGATGACCATCTACTGGATGAACCGCCTTCAGGGCGTCTCCGATCGCGAAAACTACTTCGTATCCATCAACCGCCCCGACCGCATCGACCCGAAGAAAGTCCTCCGGACCATCGCCTACGAGCATCCGCTCTTCACCCTCGGGGCCGTGCGCGCGCAGGCCGAAATCCCCGCCCTCAATGCCGCCGCCGCCGAAGCCACGCGCACCTATTATTGCGGTGCTTGGACGCGTTACGGCTTCCATGAGGACGGTCTGCTTTCCGCCGTAACCCTCTCCCGCCAGCTCCTCGGCCGTGATCCGTGGGCGGCCCCGACCGACCCCGCACCCGCCCTGGCCGCCTACGCCTGATCCGGCCGGATCAAGTCTGCATCCGTGGAGGCTGCTGGGCCGTAACGCATTCCGTGAGATCCAGCCTATATGAATGTCATGTCATGCACGCGCGCTTTGCGCCGCGCGCGCACCGCTTCGTCTACCGCATCTTCATGTTTGCGCTCGACCTCGACGAACTCGACGCCCTCCACCGACGCCTCCGCCTGTTTTCGCTCAACCGCCCGAACCTGTTCTCGTTCCGCGAGGCCGACTTTCTGCCCACCGGCGAGCCACTGCACAACGCCGGCACCGCGCCCGTCCTTTCGTCCGTCGCGCAGACGTTGAAGACCCGCGTGCTCGCGCATCTTGCCGCCCACGGCACCCACCTGCCCGCGGACACCCGCGTGCTGCTCGTCACCCTGCCCCGCGTTTTCGGCTATCTCTTCAATCCCGTCTCGTTCTACTTCTGCCTCGATCGCGACGACCGCCCGGTCGCCGCCATCGCCGAGGTCACCAACACCTTCAAGGAGGTGAAGCCCTACGTGCTCGCACCCGACTCGCGCGGCGCGGACGGCGCGTTCCGCCTCCGCGTCCCGAAGCACTTCTATGTCTCCCCTTTCTCCGAGGTGGACGTCGCCTTTGATTTCACCCTGCGGGCACCGGACGGCCGCCTCTCCATCCAGATCGACGACTACATCGGCGCGGAACGCACGCTGACCAGCACACTGACGGGCCGGCAGCAGCCGCTCACCGATGCGCGCCTCGCGTGGTTCTGCATCAAATACCCCTTCGTCACCCTGCAGATCATCGGCCTCATCCACTGGAACGCCCTGAAGCTCTGGCTGAAGAACGTCCCTTGGTTCCCCAAGACCGCCCGCGCCGCCGACCAGCGCGACCTCTACCGCCCGCACCGTTCCATCCGGCTGTCCACTCCACCCTCATCTCCCAACCGTCATCGCGAGGCCCCGCCCAGTCGGGGCCGTGGCGATCCAGATGGATTGCTTCCTCGGCCAACCACGTCGGCCTCCTCGCAATGACCACCGCCCCGAAAGCATGAGCCAAGCCACCGCCTTCCCCGCCGTCACCTCCGATCGCACCGTTTCCTGGATGGAAACCGCCGTCCTCGACGCCTTCGCCGCGATGCCCCGCGGCCGCCTGTGCCTCACCCTGCCTGACGGCACGGTGCGCGAATTCGGCGACCCCCAGGCCGCCGCAGGCCCGGTTGCGCCCGGCGTCGCCGGCCTCGCCGTGTTGCACGTCCGCCGCCCGGTCTTTTTCCGCAAATGCGTCCTCGCGGGCGATATCGGTTTTGCCGAGTCCTACCTCGACGGCGACTGGGACTCCCCCGACCTCACCGCCGTCATCGGCTGGTTCATCCTCAACCTCGAGCACGCGCCGACGCTCTCCGGCTCGCGCCGCGCGCGCGGCCTCGCCCTGAACCTGCTCCGCGCCGCCAACCGCCTCGCCCACCTGCTCCGCCCCAACAACCGGGCCACCGCCCGCCGCAACATCGCCGAGCACTACGATCTCTCCAACGACTTCTTCTCCCTCTGGCTCGACGACACCCTGATGTATTCGAGTGCACGCTGGGAGCGCGCCGACGCCACCCTGCACGAGGCCCAGGTCGCCAAGAACGAGTCCCTCTGCCGCCACCTGCGCCTCAAGCCCACGGACCATGTGCTGGAGATCGGCACGGGCTGGGGCGGCTGGAGCCTGCACGCCGCGCAGCACCACGGCTGCCGCGTCACCACCGTCACCATCTCCCGCCAGCAGTTCGAGCTCGCCCGGCAACGCGTCGCCGCCGCCGGGATCGGTGATCGCATCGCGGTGCGCCTGCAGGATTACCGCGACATCACGGGGCAGTTCGACAAGCTCGTGTCGATCGAGATGCTCGAGGCGGTCGGCCACCGCTACCATCCCGGCTTCGCCGCCGCCTGCCACCGCCTGCTCAAGCCCGACGGCCTCCTCGCCCTCCAGTTCATCACCTGCCCGGATTCGCGCTACGCGCAGTTCCGCACCGGGGTGGACTTCATCCAGAAGCACATCTTCCCCGGCTCCCTGCTGCTCTCGGTCAACCGCGTGAACGACCTGCTGGCCCGCGAAGGCGGCTTCGTGCTGCACCGGCTGGAGGACTTCGGTCGCGACTATGCCCGCACCCTCGCGGCGTGGCGGGCCGCGTTCCGCGCGCGGCTCGCCGAGGTGCGCGCCCTCGGCTTCGACGACCGGTTCGTCCGCAAGTGGGATTACTACCTGTGCTACTGCGAGGCCGCCTTCGCCTTGCGCAACATCTCCGTCGTGCACACGGTCCACACGCGGCCGAACAACCTGTCGCTCTGACCCATGCTCTGGTTCCTGCGGATCCTCTTCAGCCTCGTCCTCGTCTCCATGCTCGGGGTGACGACCTGGGCGAGCCTGCACCAATCGCTCGGCGATTTCGCCCGCAGCGCCACGATCCGCGACCCGTGGGTCGTCGCCACGCTCTTCGACGCCTACTGGGCCTTCCTCGCCTTCTATGTCTGGGTGGCCTGGAAGGAGCGCGCCCCCGCCGCCCGCGTGCTCTGGTTCATCAGCATCATCCTGCTCGGCAACATCGCCATCGCCGCCTACATGCTCGACGAGCTGTCCTCGGTATCGGCCAAGGAGCCGGCCCGCGAGGCGCTGGAAAAGGTCTTCACGCGGCGCAACTACGACGGCCTGGTCCTCCCCGGCATCCTGGCCGTCCTCGCCGTGGCCGTCTACCTGCTCGCGTGACCGCCACCGCCGCAGTCCGCCCGTCGTTCTGGCAGCGCCGCGTCGTCGCGCCACTGCAGGCTCAGCTCACGCAGGGCGTCACCCCCGACAGGCTGGCCGCCACGCTCGCGGTCGGCACGGCCTGCTCGCTGTTTCCCTTCCTCGGGCTCACCTCGCTGCTCAACCTCGGCGTCGGCGTCTGGCTGCGCATGAACCAGCCCGTGCTCCAGACCCTCAACCAGGTGCTGGGGCCGCTCCAATTGGTGCTGATCCTCGGCTACCTCCGCCTCGGTGAACTCATCTGGCGCGACCCGCCGATGCCCTTCTCCGTCACCGGCATGGTCGAGACCTTCGGCGGCAAAACGCTGGGCGAATTCCTCGCGCTCTTCGGCCGGGCCGGACTCCACGCGTTCACCGCCTGGGCGCTCACCGCGCCGCTGCTGGTCGCCGCGCTCTATTTCCCGCTGCGTCCTTTGATGCAACGGCTGGCGTCCCTGCGGCCCGCCCGCGCGTAATCTCTCGCGATGTCCGCCTTGTCCCTGCTTTTTCCCGTGTTCGCCGCGCTGTGCGGGTTCTTCGCGCTGCTCTATCTCGCCTGCCGCTGGCTCGACAACTACGGCTTCGTGGATGTGGCCTGGTCGTATGCCTTCGCCCCCGTGGCCGTGTTCTATGCCTGGTCGGGGGACGGCTGGTATCTGCGGCGCTTCATGATCGCGGGCCTCGCCGTGCTGTGGAGCGTGCGGCTCGGCTCCCACCTGCTGAAGCGCGTGGCCGGCCATCACCCCGTCGAAGACAGCCGCTACGTCCAGATGCGGCGGGACTGGGCGGACCGCTTCCACCCCAAGATGTTCGGCTTCTTCCAGCTGCAGGCCGTGACCGTCGCCCTGCTCTCGGTGCCTTTCCTGCTGCCGGTGTGCAACCCGACCCCGGCCTTCCACGTGCTCGAGCTGGCCGGCGTGACGCTGTGGTTCGCCGCGCTGTTTGGCGAATCCGTGGCCGACGCCCAGCTCGCCGCCTTCAGGCGGGATCCCGCCAACCGCGGCCGCGTGTGCGACGCCGGCCTGTGGCGCTACAGCCGGCACCCGAACTATTTCTTCGAGTGGCTGGTATGGGTGGGCTATTTCGTGTTCGCCCTCGCCTCGCCGTGGGGCTGGGTGGCCGGGATCGGCCCGGCGAGCATCCTCTTCCTCCTGCTCAGGGTCAGCGGCATCCCGCTCAACGAGGAGGCCGCGCTGCGCTCCAAGGGCGACGCCTACCGGCGCTACCAGCAGGCCACGAGCGCCTTCGTGCCGTGGTTTCCCAAGCGACTCCCATGATCGACGCCCTCCTCGCCCGCGACCTGTTGCCCGACTGGCTCATCCGCACCGGCATCCGCCGCCTGCTGCGGCAGCGCCTGCGCGAGATCGAGCACCCCTCCCCCGAGATTCAGGTCGCCCGGTTCGCGCAGGAGCTGCGCACCCTGCCCATCGCCATCAACACGGCCGACTCGAAGGAACAGCACTACGAGGTGCCGACCGCCTTCTACCAGCTTTGCCTCGGGCCGCGCCTGAAATACTCCTCGGGCCTCTATCCGACCGGCCGCGAGACCCTCGCGGAGGCGGAGGAGGCGATGCTCGCGCTCACCGGCGAGCGCGCGCGCCTGGCCGACGGGCTCGACATCCTCGAACTGGGCTGCGGCTGGGGCTCGCTCACCCTCTGGATGGCGGAAAAATATCCCCGCGCCCGCATCACCGGGGTCTCCCACTCCCGCACCCAGCGCGCGCACATCCTGGCCGAGGCGCAGAAGCGCGGACTCGCCAACGTCACCGTCATCACCTGCGACATGAACGACCTGGCGCTCGACGCCGGCCGCTACGATCGGGTCGTGTCGGTGGAGATGTTCGAGCACATGAAGAACTGGCCGCGCCTGCTGGCGAACATCGCCCGCTGGCTGCGGCCGGAGGGCCTGTTCTTCGCACACGTGTTCACGCACTCGCGCTTCGCCTACCACTTCGTCGCGCGCGACGAGACGGACTGGATGAGCCGGTATTTCTTCACCGGCGGGATGATGCCGGCCCACGCGCTCTTCCCGCAGTTCCAGGACGACCTGAAGCTCGTCGCCGACTGGAAGGTCAACGGCACGCACTACGCGCGCACGGCCGAGCACTGGCTGCGGAACATGGACGCGCACCGCGCCGGGATCCTGCCGCTGTTCGCGCAGACCTACGGCGCGGATCAGGCCCTGAAATGGTGGAGCTACTGGCGCGTCTTCTACCTCGCCTGCGCCGAGCTGTGGTGGTTTCGCGACGGCGAGGAGTGGCACGTCAGCCACTACCTGTTCCGCAAGCCGTGAAACCCGGCGGTTTCCTGCTGGCCTGTGTCCTCGCCGGGTCCGCCGCGGCGGCCGGCCTGGACTCCCTGCTGCGCGAGGCGCAGGCCGCCGAGGCGCGGTTCGACTCGGCCCGCGCCCTCGCGCTTTACCTGCAGGCGGAGCAGGCGCGGCCCGGCGACACCCGCATCCTGCAGAAGATCGCCCGGCAGTATTCGGACCTCGTGCTCGACCAGCCGACCCGCGAAACAAAGCGCGCCCACGCCCGGAAGGCGCTCGATTATTCCCTGCGTGCGGCGGCGCTTGACCCGCGCGATGCCGTGAACGCCCTGTCGGTCGCCATCAGCCACGGCAAGCTCGCGGCCTACAGCGACGCGGCGGCCAAGGTGGAATACTCGCGCCTCGTGAAGGCCGGGGCGGAGCGGGCCCTGGAACTCGACCCGGGCTACGCCTGGGCGCACCACATTCTCGGCCGCTGGCACCACGAGGTGGCTGAGCTGGGCCGCACGGCACGCTTCTTCGTGCGGCTCATCTACGGCGGCCTGCCCGCGGCGTCGCAGACCGAGGCCGTGCGCCACCTGCGCCGCGCGACGGAGCTGGAACCCGCCGAACCGAACCACTGGCTGGAACTCGGCCATGCGTTGGCGGCGGCCGGGGACAAGGCGGCGGCCCGCGCGGCTTGGGACAAGGGCCTCGACCTGCCCGCCCGGGACCGGCACGCCGGGCCGGCCAAGCAGCGGGCCCGCGCGGCGCAACAGGCCCTGGAATAGGCCAGGGGACCCTTTTCAAAAGCCATCTCCAATCATTGGGGTGGAACCCGGCCTCCGGACGGGTTCAGGGCGCGTCCAGAGGCCGCGCCCCACCGTGGGCTGCTCCTCGTAATGACCTTTTGAAGGCGTCTCCAAGAAAAAGGCGGCGGACTTCTCGTCCGCCGCCGCAAGCAACGTTCCCGGCGTTCAGGGCCGGGCCTGCAGTCGCGTCGTCACCACTTGTATTTGAGGGTGAGCTCGGCCCGAATGGGCAGCTCGGCGACGATGGACTCGTTGCCGTAGACGGCGTTGGGCGCGCCCCAGTTCTCCTCGTCGGTGGCGTTGAGCACGGCCAGGCGGGCCTCCCAGGTCTTCGTCGAGTAGAAGGCCGTGAGGTCGATGGTGTATTGGCTGGGGATGACGAGCGAGCCGACCACGTTGTTGTTGATGTCGCTGGTCCAGACGAAGCCGGCGGTGACGCCGAAGCCGTTCTGCCATTTGTAGGTGCCGAGCACGTTGACCAGGTTCTTCGGCACGCCCTGGCGGCGGAATTCGTTGCCCGAGAGGATGAAGAAGCGGTCGAGCGGGGACACGAGCGAGGTGTTGCCGACGTCGAACTCGGGCTGGTTGACGGTGGCGTCGAGGTAGGAATAACCGGCCGTGAAGTAGAAATTCTTGTTCGGCTGGTAGTTGATCTCGAACTCGACGCCGGTGGTCTCGTATTGGCGGAGCGAGCGGTCCTGCTGCACGGCGTCGCGGTTCTGCTTGAAGACGGCGAGCGAGAGGAAGCCCTTGCCGCCGGCGTAGGTCTTCTTGACGCCGGCCTCCCAGAGGAGGGCCTCGTTGCTGAGCGCGTCCTTGGAGAACTGCGGCAGGCCGCCGGTGGTGATGCCGCCGCCGTTGCCGACGGCGCCGACGGGGTTCTCGCTGTAGTTGTAGGTGGCGTAGAGGCTGAGGCCGTCGTTCACCTTGTATTGGAGCGAGCCGTTGTAGTTGGGCAGGACGATGTCGGTCTTGTCGGCGATGCGCTGCGGCCCGAAGAAGATGTTGACCCAGTCGATGTGGAAGTCGGCGCTCATGAAGTCGAGGCGGGCGCCGAAGAGGAAGGAGAGCTGGTCGGTGATGCGCCAGTCGTGCTGGTAGAAGGGGCCGATGGTCCAGACCTTGGAGATGCCGGAGTCGCCGTTGTCGGGCGTGAAGAAGCGGTTCCGCCAGCCCGGGACCGGGATCTGGGTGAAGGGGTTGGGGTGGTTGACGGAGTTGAAGTAGTTCGCGAAGTTAAGGTCGCGGGTGAGATCCCAGACGCCGGCGGGTTCGTTGAAGAAGTCGTTGTAGGCCTCGACGAACTGGTAGCGGAGCATGACGCCGGTGTTGATCTGGTGGCGGTCCTTCTTGAGGCGGAACTCGGTGCGGTTCTCCAGGCTCCAGCTCGGGTCGATGATCTCGGAGTAGGAGTAGGAGGAGAGGGTGTTGCGGGCGACGTAGCGGAAAAAGGTGTTGTTCCCGAGCTCGAATTCCTCGCTGCGCTTCTTGGTGTAGATGAGCTGGGCGTTGTAGCTCCAGCCCTCGGAGTCGTCGCCGGGTTTGAGGAGGCGGCGGGAGCGGTCGAGGCGCACGGCCGGGCCGGGCACGATGCGGTTGACGGCGGGGAAGCCGGAGACAACCCAGCGGGAATTCTGCGGGTCGGATGGCGGCGCGGCGACGCCGCCCACGACGTTGATATTGCTGAAGGTGATGGGCGCGCCGGTGGAATCAACGTAACCCACCACCGGGCCCGTGGCGAAGTTGGGCGCGGGGTTGTTGTTGATGCCGGTCTGGTAGAAACCGGTGTCGATGAGCTGCTGGGTGACGCGGTTGATGCCGAAGTTCTCCGTGTAGTCGGCGTAGAAGACCTCGTTGTTGAAGAACCACTCGGTGTCCTTGTCCGGCCGGTGGGTGAGGGCGAGGTAGAGCGCCTGGGTGTTCTTCTTGGAGTTGTCGTAGAAGCCCTTGGACTGCTCGCCGGCGTAGCTGACGCGCCAGGCCGTCTGGGCGTTGGCCGGGGCGCTGTAGTCGAAGGTCCAGCGGTAGATGTCGAAGGAGCCGACGGTGACCGAGGCGCTGCCCTCGGGCTTGCCGAAGGTCGGGCGCTTGGTGATGAGATCGGCGTAGCCGCCGACGTAGGAGGAGGCGCCGTAGACGACGGTGGCGGGGCCCTTGACGATGTTGATGGACTCGACCGAGTTGAAGTTGATGGGCAGGCCGTTGCCGTTCGAGGAGAGGCCGATGCGCATGCCGTTGGCGAACATGTCGCCGATCTGGGTGCGGATGTCGGGCGTGGTGGGCGCGCCGAAGTTGGTGCGCGTGTAGGAGCTGGCGGTCAGCTTGGAAAAGTCGCGCACGTCCTGCACGCTGATGGCGTTGAGCTGCTCGCGGGAGAAGATCGTGACGTTGCGCGGGGTGTCGAGGATGGAGCGCTCGATGCCGAACACGGAGTTGAACGGCCGCGACTGCGGCAGCACGACCTCGCGGATCGGCACGTCGTTCACC
Source organism: uncultured Opitutaceae bacterium (assembly GCA_964565475.1). Taxonomy (GTDB): domain Bacteria; phylum Verrucomicrobiota; class Verrucomicrobiia; order Opitutales; family Opitutaceae; genus Didemnitutus. Next base: position 54,918 of record CAZMFB010000005.1, read on the forward strand.
TCGAACTTCTCGAGTTCGACGACCTTGTCGTCGGTCTTGGTCTCGTCCTCGGCCGCGGGGGCGGCTTGGGCGAAGGCAAAGGCGGAAGCGAGCAGGAAGCTGCCCGTTCCCGCGAGGAAACGCAGGTATTTCGTAGTCATGGGGGTGAGGGGTGGGCGGTGAGGGTTGGCACCGCGGGATTGACCGCAAGTCAAGCAGCCTGGCCGGAATTGTCGAGCCGACACACGGCCCTAGGACACAACCGTGTGACGCGACGGGGCGCGCCTCAGTTCAGCAGGACGTTGACGATGGCGTTGCCGATGCCGACGAGGGCGGCCCCGGCGATGAGGCCGGCGCAGATCGGCTCCATGCCTTCGACCCAGATGTCGTGCTGCTTGGTGCCGGGCGCCGGCTTGCTGCGGCCTTTCCACCAGAAAATCATCGCGCCGAGCCACATCGCGAAACACGCCGCCGGCGGCAGCACGACGCCGAGGCCGACGGAGACGGCGGAGATGGGGAAGCGGCCCTTCGTCACGATGCGCAACACCTCGAAAATCACCGCGGCGAGCGCGGCGACGATCATCGACACGACGGCGGAGGCGGGGAGGTTGCTGAAGCCGTTCGCGATGAGGTCGGCCACCCCCTTCCACTGGAGCGCAGCGGGCATGGCGAACTGCTCGGAGACGATCGTCGCGGTCGAGCGCATGCCCTCGGCGTTGGGCGGGAGGAAGAGCAGGTAGAACAACGGCACGCAGAAGATCGCGCCGGAGAAGATGCCGATGACGTGGCCGATGGCCTGCTGGCGCGGCTTGGCTCCGAGCATGTAGCCGGGCTTGATGTCGGAGAGAAGGTTGGCGGCGTTGGCGGAGATCTCGGAGGTCATGCCCGCCGGGATGAGGTTGTTCGCCGGGTTGGTGCGGTCAATCGCGCCCATCGTGAACTGCGTGATCTTCGACAGCGAACCGGTGGGCGTCCACGACGTCAGCGCCATCGAGTTGGTGCAGATGACGGTCAGGATGAAGATCAGCGGCAGCGCGATGAAGGTCATGTGCCAGGGCACCCCGAAATATTCGTGCGTCACCCAGGCGCCGAGCACGCTGAAGAGCGGCACCCCGGCCCACGACATCCAGAGGGGGAGCTCGATGTGCGCGAGCACGTCGGGTCCGCCCGGTTCCGCCGGATCCTTGCGCGCGGTGAATTTCTTGAACGCGCTGGTGAAGAGCTCGGGCTTGGCGAAGAGGCTGACGAGCGAACCGACGACCATCATCGTCACGCCCCACCACAGCGCCCACTGGTTGACGATCTCGGCGCGCGAGATGTTGACCAGGGCGCCGCTCGGTGCGGTGTAGGCCTTGATCTCGCCGCGCTGGATGATGATCGGGGCGAGGATGACGAAGTTGATGAAGGCGCCCAGCACGCAGCTGGTGGCCACGCGGATGCCCATCAGGCCGCCGACGCCGAACATCGCGGCGTCGAGCGTGAGCCGCAGGCCGAGCTGGCGGATGTCGGTGCCCATGATCTTCGGGATCCACCACTGGTATTTGGCCGCGAGCGTGTAGTAGTAGACGTCGACCGTCTCGATGAAGTGCCACGGCTCCTTCATCCCCGCCCACTTGTCCATCCGCAGGAGCTTGAACTGGATCAGGTTCATCCAGCCGTCGCTGGAGATGAATTGGTAGAACGCCGTCCACGCGCCGGTCAGGCCGAGGAGTCTGGCCTTGAACATGCCGGCGTCGGCCTTGCCGGTGTAGAGCGCGTCAAGCACCACGCCGCAGGCGCGGCCCTCGGGGAACGGGAGCTGGTCCTCGTTGATGAAACGGCGCTTCATCGGGAAGGCCAGCAGCACGCCGATGATCGCCACGACGATGAGCCAGACGAGCATGTGCCACCACGGGATGATGTGGCCGGTGACGAGCATGTAGGCCGCGAGGCTCGAGATCATCGGCATGACCATGTAGCCGGCGGCGGTGGCGATGGACTGCGTGCAGTTGTTCTCGAGGATGGTGAAGTCGCGCGTGATCCCGCTGTTGGCCAGCAGGCGGAAGATCGCAAAGGCCATGATGACCGACGTGAGGCCGACGCCGATGCCGATGCCGGTCTTGCCGCCGATGTAGAGCGCGCAGGCCGAGAGCAGGCCGCCGAGCAGGAACCCGGTCAATCCGGAGCGGAGCGTGAGCTGCGGCATGTCGCCGCGGTAGATGTTCTCAAACCACCACTTGTCCTTCTGTTCGCGGGTCCAGGTCTGGATTTGCTCGTCGGTCAGGTTTTGCAGGGCCATGGGGTGTGCTGCTTGGGAGGGGTGCCGGGGAAAACGGTCCCGAGTGAGGCGGTGTTTCCGCCCCGCCGCGAGGCAAAAGCGGGGGCCGTGGTAATCCCGCATCCTGAACGAATTTCATGTCGCCCGCCCGCTTCCGGCGGTCATGGTCCCCGTCCCATGGCGTAGGCCCACGACTGGCACCCGCCCCGCCAATCTGCGACACTACCCCGCCCCTTGAACCCCGAATCCGCCATCAACCGCGTCCGCACGATCGGACTTTTTCTGGGATTGGCCGCGTTTGCCGCCCTCTTCTGGGGCTGGGGCGGACCGGCGGACCGGCCCTTGATCGGCGCCATGGCCGCGGTCGCCGCGCTCATGTCCATCTGGTGGATGACCGAGGCGGTGCCGCTGGCCGTGACCTCGCTGCTCCCGCTCGCGCTCTATCCGTTGCTCGGGATCGCGGACGTGCGCCGCACCCCGCAGAATTATTTCAACGAGATCATCGTGCTCTACCTGGGCGGCTTCTTCATCGCGCTGGCGATGGAGCAGTGGAACCTCCACAAGCGCATCGCTCTCGGCCTGCTCAACCGTGTGGGCGTGGCGCCCGGCGCCGTCATCGGCGGGTTTCTGCTCGCCACCAGCCTCCTCTCGATGTGGATCAGCAACACCGCCACGGCGCTGATGATGCTGCCCATCGGCCTGGCCGTCGTCGCCCAGCTCGAGGAGAAATTCGGCGCGGAGCGGGCCCGGCCGCTCGCGCTCGGCCTGATGCTCGCCATCGCCTATGGTTGCTCCATCGGCGGCATCGCCACGCTCGTCGGCACCCCGACGAACCTCGCCTTCCTCAAGATCTACAAGGAGACCTTCCCCGCCGCGCCCGAGATCTCCTTCAGCGCGTGGATGCTTTACGCCGTGCCGCTCTCCGCCGTGCTCCTGGCCGCCACCTGGTTCGTGCTCGTGCGCATTTTCTGCCGCTGCGACGCCTCCATCCGGCTCGACCGGGCCGTCATCCGCGAGGAATTGCGCGCCCTCGGTCCCGTGACCCATGAGCAGCGCATCGTCGGCGCATTGTTCGGCGTGGTGGCGGTGCTGTGGGTGTTCCGCAGCGACCTCAACCTCGGGGCCTTCACCGTGCCCGGCTGGAACCGGCTCCACCCTTCGCTCCGGGCCCTCGACGACGGCACGGTCGCGTTGCTCGTCGCCCTGCTGCTGTTTTTCATCCCCGCCAAGTCCCGGCCCGGTCCGTTGCTGGAGGGTTCCACCTTCGCCCGGGTGCCGTGGGATGTGCTCCTGCTCTTCGGCGGCGGCTTCGCGCTCGCGGCGGGCTTCGTCTCGACCGGCCTCTCACAATACCTTGCCGAGGTCCTGCGCGGACTCGGCCACATGCCCGAGATCGTGATCCTGTTGATGATCTGCGTGCTCATCACCTTTCTCACCGAGCTCACGTCCAACGTCGCCACCGCGACGATGTTCCTGCCCATCCTCGCGGCCTGGGCGGTGGCCGAGCAGATCAATCCGCTCATCCTGATGATCCCCGCCACCATCTCCGCCTCGATGGCCTTCATGCTCCCGGTGGCCACCCCGCCCAATGCCATTGTCTTCACCAGCCGCCGCGTGCGCATCGCCGAGATGGCCCGGGTCGGGCTCGTGCTCAATCTCGTCGGCGTCGTCGTCATCGCCACGCTGTCGCAATGGCTGCTGCCGCTGATCCTGAATTTCGACCCGCAGTCCCTCCCCGCCTGGGCGCTGCCGAAATAAGCCGCCGGCCACTCAGGCCGTCAGCTCGTCATGGGCGACGGCGAGGTTCATCGGCAGGCGGTTGCCGCGGCCGGGCGGCACGTGGAAATCCGGGAAGCCCGGCAGGTTCTCGAGCTTGAGGATTTCCTCCTTGGTCTTGCCGGCCTTGATCCCGGCCCCGACGTGCGCGAGCAGGCCGGAGAGATAGTCGCGAAACACCAGCAGCTCGGCCGGGCCGCCGAGCACGCCGAACTTCGCCTGCCCGTGGCCGAAGAGGTAGTGTGCGTCCGCCGGATACTCCGCCGCCACCTGCTCGAGGATCGTGATCCAGCCGCTGATCTTTGCGCCGCCCGGGCGGTCGATGACCGGGTAGAGGCGGTTGAACATCAGGTCGCCCATGTGCACGACGTTGGCCTTCTCGAAGAGCACCACGATGTCGCCGCGGGTGTGGGCCGGCCCGAAATAGCGCGCGCTCACCGTCTCGTCTCCGAGGTCCATGCGCCAGGTGTCGGGGAAGGTCGTGTCCGGCACGGTGGCGGGATTGACGGTCGCCTGGTCGGCCTCGGCCCGGAGCCGGAGCAACTCGGGCACGTTGGCGTGCGCGACGATGCGCTTCGCCGCGGGCCGCACCGTGGCGTTGCCGCCGGTGTGGTCGCCGTGGTGGTGCGTGTTGATGACCACGTCGAGCGGCCGCCCGTCGCGGCCCGGCAGTTCGCGCAGGAAGGCCTCGGCCGGCTCGGCAAACTGCGTGTCCACCATCGCCAGCGCGTCCGCGTTCACCAGCCAGCCGACGGTGCCGCCGCGCCCGGTGAACAGGCCGACGTTGCGCCGCAGCGGCTTGAACTCGGTCACCAGCGGCGGCATGCGCACGGGCGGCGCGGGGTTGGGCCCGGCGGGACTCCCCGCGGGGATCTGGCCGGCGAGGCGGCCGGGCCCGAGAAGACCGGCGGCGAGGGCCGCCGCGGTGGATTGCACGAGAAAATCACGGCGGTTCATGCCCGCAGCCTAGTCCGGAAAGGCCGCCGGGCCAGCCCTTTTCACATTTTCCGTAACCCGGGATGCCCGGGACGGTTATCCCCTCCGCACAACCCATGACTGCCCCGAACCCATGCTCAGTCTTTCCCCCGAAATCCGAGTTCACAGCGCCGACCTTCCCGCTAACGTCGTGACCATGGCCGCGGAGTCGCCGTCCGACCACGAACTGATGATCGCCGTCCGCGCGGGGGAAATCCGCCGGCTCGGCGACATCTTCGAGCGCTATCACCAGCGCCTCTACGGCTTCTTCGTGCGCCTGACCAACGACCGCAGCGCCAGCGAGGACCTCGTCCAGCTCGTCTTCTACCGCATCCTGAAATACCGGCACACCTACCGCGACGAGGGCAAGTTCTCCGCCTGGATCTACCACCTTTCCCGCAAGGTCGCCGCCGACCACCACCGCAAGCGCTCCCACGCCCCGGCCGCCACCGACCCGGTCGATCTCCACGAACACCCCGACGCCGGCCCGGCCCCCGACGCGCGCGCCACCGCCGCCGACGACCTCGACCTCCTGCGCGTCGCCCTCACCCGCCTGCCCCTCGAGCAACGCGAGCTCCTCGTCCTCTCCCGCCTCCAGAACGTCGAGCACAAGGAGATCGCCCGCCTCCTCGACTGCTCCGTCGGCGCCGTGAAGGTGCGCGTGCACCGCGCCCTCAAGGAGCTGCGCGAGGTCTATTTCAAGGTCCGCCGCGAACGCGCCGCCTGACCCTCCCCCAACCCAACCGCTTCCCGCCATGAACTGCCAACGCATCCAAGAGCACTTCCTCGACTACCAGGCCGGCGCCCTCGACGCCGCCCGGTCCGCCGAGGTGCGCGCCCACCTCGCCACCTGCCTCACCTGCCAGAAGGAATGGTCCGCCCTGCAGGAGATCACCACCAGGCTCGACCACCTTCCGTCCGAGGAGCCCGGCCCCCGTCTGCGCGAGCAATTCTATGCGATGCTCGAGTCCCACATCCGCGAGGCCGACGCCCCCAGCCCCTTTGCCCTCGCCCGCAGCGGGATCGACCGCTTCTTCGCGGCGCTCCTGCCCGCGCAGCCCGCCCTGCAGTTCGCCTTCGCCCTCGCCCTGCTCGCCGGCGGCCTCTACGCCGGCCTCCGGTTCTCGCCCCGCGCCGCCACTCCCGCGACCATCACCATCGTGGACGAGTCGGCCCAGAAGGAGCTCGCCGCCCTCAAGAGCCAGATGGACTCGATGGGCAAGCTCGTCACCTACTCCCTCCTCCAGCAGCAGTCCACCAGCGAGCGGATGAAGAACGTCCTCGCCACGATGGACCTCACCCAACCCGACCGGCAGGTGCTCACCGACCTCGTCGGCGCGCTGGCCTTCGACCCCTCGGTCAACGTCCGCCTCACCGCCGTCGAGGCCCTCACCCAGCACGCCGACCACGAGCTCGTGCGCGCCGGCGTGCTCTCCGCACTCCCGCGCGAATCCGCCCCGCTCGTGCAGGTCGCCATGATCGAGCTCCTCGCCACCGCCGGCGCCCAGGACGCCGCGCCGGTCTTCGACCGCCTCGCGCGCGACGAGAAGCTCGACCGCGGCGTGCGCGACGCCGCCCGCCGTGGCCTCGCCCACCTCCGCTCCCCCGCGCCCGAACCCGCTACCTGAAAAATAACCCGAAACCACTTCCGGCCCCCGCGGTTCTCCCCGCCACCAAGAGACAACCTCCCGAAATCCTCCCATGAAATCCTCCGCCTTCCGCCACCTGCTCATCCTTGCCGCCACCGCCGCGCTCCTCGCGCCCCCCGCCCGCGCCGCCGAGGAGGACAACAAGGCCGTCGCCCGGTTCAGCGACGCCACCAAGCCCGGCACCCTCCGCGTCGACCTGCCCTTCGCCGACATCAAGATCACCGGCGCAGACACCGCCGAGGTCACCGTCACCTCCGCCCTGCCCCAGAAGGGCAAGGGCGAGGTCGACCGCGACGGCTTCCGCCGCCTCGATGACGTCGCCACCTTCGAGGTCACCGAGAAGAACAACGTCATCTCGGTCACGCTCACCGGCCAGGACCGCTGGCACGGCCATGGCTCCGACTTCGTCATCACCGTGCCGCGCCACACCAACATCGTCGTCGAGGGCAACAATCACGGCGGCGGCGACCTCGTCATCACCGGCGTCGAGGGCGATGTCGACGTCTCGAGCATGAACGGCGACGTCGCGCTGCGCGACCTCGTCGGCGCCGCCGTCGTCAACAGCATGAACGGCGAGATCCTCGCCACCTTCAAGACCGCCCCCGTCAAGCCCATCTCCCTGCTTTCGATGAACGGCGAGATCGACCTCCGCCTCCCCGCCGACACGAAGGCCAACCTCAAGCTGAGCTCCTTCCACGGCAACATCCGCACCAACTTCGGCAGCGACCTCCTCAAGTCGAAGACCGAGAGCACCGGCCGCTCCTTCAGCTACTCCGGCCGGAGCGACAGCGACGAGGGTCGCGCCGCCCGCGACGCCGCCCGGGCCGCCTCCGATGAGGCGCGCGAGGCCGAGAAGATCGCCCGCGAAGTCACGCGCGAGGTCTCCCGCGAGGTGGCCCGCAGCGTGCGCGAAGGCGTGCGCGAGGCCATCGCCATCGCACCGCGCGCCCCGCGTGCCCCGCGCATCCCCTCGCTCGGCGGCAAGACCGTCACCGGCACGCTCAACGGCGGCGGCGTCGACATCACGCTCAGCTCGATGAACGGCACCATCACCGTCCGCCAGATCAAATAGGCCCCTTTCGTTCTACAGGAAATCATTGAGACAAACTGGCCGGGGCCGCGCACGCGTGCCCCGGTTTTTTGTGCAATTGCGTTGAACAAAAAATTTACCGGGACAAAAACAATGCTGCCGGCCGCGTGCCCACGAACACCACTGCCGGCACTTCCCCGTGCAGACCTCTCTCGAGCACAAGGTTCTCCTGGGCTTTTTGGCCGCGGTCGGCCTATTGCTACTGAGTGGCGGTGCGGCGTGGTTCAGCGCCACGAGCACCACGGCGCGCTTCGCCCAGGTCGACCACACGCATCGCGTGCTTTATCAGATCGAGTCGGTGCTCACGGATCTGCTCAACATGCAGAGCGCGACCCGCGGCTACCTCCTGACCGGCGAGGAGCGCTTCCTCGAACCCTACCATCAGGGCCGCGCCCGCATCGAGACCAGCCTCGGCCGGTTGGAAACCCTGATCACTGACCATCCCGCGCAGCAGGAGCGGTCCCGCGATCTCGCCGATGCCGCCCGCAGCGCCACGGAGAACATGCGGGACCGCATCCTCGCCCGCCGTGGGCAGGACTTTTCCGCCGCCGCCCAGGCCGAGGCCCTCGCTGAGGGCAAGTCCGCGATGGACCGCGTCCGCCGCACGGTGGCCCGCATGCAGCAGGAGGAGCGGGACCTGCTCGCCGCGCGCTCCCGCGAGGCCGGCGCGGAGGCGCGACGCACGTTCTGGGTCACCGCGGTGGGCGGCAGCCTCGCGCTCGTCGTGATCGGGGCGGCCGTGTTCTGGGTCCGGCGCGACCTGCGGGCCCGCCTTGCCGCCGAAGCCGAGCGCGACCGCTTCTTCAACCTCTCGCTCGATCTGCTGTGCGTGGCCGATGCCGACGGCTACTTCAAGCGCGTCAACCCCGCCTTCACGCAGGCGCTCGGCTGGAGCGAGCGCGAGATGCTCGCCCGGCCCCTCCTCGACTTCGTGCACCCCGACGACCATGCGGCCACGCAGCGCGAGGTCGAGCGGCAGGTCCGGGCCGGACAACCGGTGCTGCATTTCGAAAACCGCTACCGCGCCAAGGACGGCGGCTGGCGCATCCTCTCGTGGCGCTCGATGCCCGAGGGCTCGCGCATGTTTGCCACCGCGCGCGATGTCACGGCGCAGAAGCTGGCCGAGGACGAGATCCGCCGCCTCCACGCCGACCTGGAGCAGCGCGCTGGCCAACTCGAGGCCGTCAACCGCGAGCTGGAGGCCTTCTCCTACTCGGTGTCGCACGATCTGCGCGCGCCGCTGCGGCATATCGACGGCTTTGCCTCCCTGCTGCAGAAAAACGCCGCCGCGCAACTCGACGCCACGGCCCGGCGCCATCTTGATTTCATCTCGGGTGCCGCCCGTCAGATGGGCCGGCTGATCGACGACCTGCTCACCTTTTCCCGCATGGGGCGCTCGGCCCTGCGGCCCGCGCGGGTGGACCAATCCGCGCTGGTCGCCGCCGTCGTGCGCGAGGGGCGCTACGCGCAATCGCACCCGGCCGTCGCCTGGCGGATCGATCCGCTGCCGGCCGCACACGGCGACCCCGCGATGCTCCGGCAGGTCTGGACCAATCTGATCGACAACGCCGTGAAATACTCCGCCAAAACCTCCCGGCCCCGCATCGAGATCAGCGCCTACTCCGCCGGGGCGGAGCAACAGGAGACCGTCTACTTCGTGCGCGACAACGGCGCCGGCTTCGATCCGCGCTACATCGACAAGCTCTTCGGTGTCTTCCAGCGCCTGCACTCTGCCAACGAGTTCGAGGGCACGGGCATCGGTCTGGCCAACGTCCGCCGCATCATCGCCCGGCACGGCGGTCGCACCTGGGCCGAGGGCCGCCCGGGCACCGGCGCCACCTTCTATTTTTCCCTGCCCGTCTGCCCTCCTTCCCCCGGCGGCAACGGGCATCCCCCACCTGAATTGACCGAGGCCTCCCCCATCCCCGCATGAACTCCCTCCGCCCCATCCTCCTCGCCGAGGACAACCCCGCGGACGTCGAGCTGACCATGGAAGCGCTCCGCGCCGTGCACATCGCCAACGAAATCATCCATGTTCCCGACGGCGAGGCGGTGCTCGACTGGCTGCATGCCCGGGGCCCTTTCGCGGCCCGCCCCCCGGGGTTGCCAGCCCTGCTCATCCTTGATCTCAAGATGCCCAAGGTGGATGGCCTCGAGGTCTTGCAGCAGCTCAAATCCGACACCACTTTCCGCACCCTGCCCGTGGTTGTGCTCACCTCCTCCCGCGAGGAGCAGGATGTCGTCCAGAGCTACCGGCTCGGGGTGAACGCCTACGTCGTCAAACCCGTCGACTACCACGCCTTCATCGAGGCGGTCGGCCGGCTGGGTGTCTTCTGGGCCTTGGTCAACGAGCCTGCCCCGCCGCCCTCGTCGTCATGAAAATCCTTCATCTGGAAGACAGCCCAGGGGATGCCGAGCTGGCCCAGGCCATCATCTCGCAGGAGTTGGGTCACTGCCAGCTCCACACGGTTGCCGACCGCGCGGGTTATCTCGCGGCACTCCGGCAGGGCGGCTTCGACATCATCCTGTCCGATTACACCTTGCCGGATTTCGACGGCCTCGAGGCGCTCACCCTCGCGCGCCAGCATGCACCCGACACCCCCTTTGTGTTCTGCTCCGGCTCCATCGGTGAGGACCGCGCCATCGGAGCCCTGCAGGCCGGCGCCGCTGACTACGTCCTGAAGGACCGCATGGACCGGCTGGTCCCCGTGCTGCGCCGCGTCGAACAGGAGGCCCGGGAACGCCGCGCCCGCCAGACCGCCGAGCGCGCCCTCCGCCTCAGCCACGAGCGGTTCGACATCATCGCCCGCGCCACCAACGACGCCCTCTGGGACTGGAACATCCCGACGGACGAGGTCTGGCTGAACGCGGCCTACTCCCTCCACTTCGGCTACCCACCCGGCGACACGCCGGCCCGGTTCGCCACCTGGGCCGACCACGTCCATCCCGACGACCTCGCACGCGTCAACGCCGGCCTCCGCCATGCCCTCGACCACGGCCGCGAAAGCTGGTCCGACGAATACCGCTACCAGCGGGCCGATGGCAGCTACGCCGAGGTCCTGGACCGCGGCTTCATCCAGCGCGACGACGCCGGCCGCCCCATCCGCATGCTCGGCTCGATGCAGGACATCACCGAGCGCAAGGCTGCCGAAGCCCGGCTGCGGGACCGCGAGGCCCGCCTCCGCGCCATCATCGACAACGAGCCCGCCTGCGTGAAGCTGGTCGGGCCCGACGGCGCCCTGCTCGACATGAACCCGGCTGGCTTGGCGATGATGGACGCCGACACGATCGACCAGGTGAAGGGCCGGATCGTCCTCGACTTCATTCCCCGGCAGTCGGAGCGGGCCGCCTACGCCGCCCTCATCGGGCGCGCTTTCCAGGGCGAATCCGGCCGGCGCGTCTTCACCCTCACCAGCCTGCGGGGCCGGCGCCGCATCCTCGAGAGCCATGTCAGCCCGATGCGCGATGCCGGGGGCCGGATCCTCGCCGCCCTCTCGCTCACGCACGACATCACCGACCGCCGCAAGGACGAGACCCGGTTGCGCCAGCAGTCCGAGATCATCGAGCGCGCCCCGGTCGCGATTTTCATCACCGATCTCGATCACCGCATCACCTATGGCAACACCGGGGCCGCGGCGCTTTGCGGGCTGAAGGCCGGCGAAATCGTCGGGCGCCGGATTGATGAGCTGTTTCCCGCGCGGGCGGTCGAGCGCCTGGCCGCCGCCCGCCTTGCCGTCAGCGAGACCGGGCAGTGGCACGGGGAGATCCCCCTCGAGACCCGCGAGGGGCGCCGCCTCACCGCCGATTTCATCCTCTCCCTGATCCGCGACGAGGCCGGCCGCCCCGTCGCCCATCTGAAGATCGCCAGCGACATCACCGAGAAAAAGCGGCTGGAGGAGCAGATCCACCGCGCCCAGCGGCTGGAGAACCTCGGCCTGCTCGCCGCCGGCATCGCGCACGACCTCAACAACGTCCTCTCCCCCGTCCTCATGGCCGCGCCGCTCCTGCGCACGCGCGCCACCCATCCGTCCGACCTGCGCATCCTCGATGCCGTCGAGAAAAGCGCCGAACGCGGCGGCGCCCTTGTCAAACAGATCCTTTCCTTCGCCCGCGGCTCCGAGGTGGAGAAAAAACTCCTCCAGCCCAAGCATGTCCTGCGCGAGGTGGCCGACCTGGCGACCGATACCTTCCCCAAGCTCATCCGGCTCGAGGCCGATATTGCCGCCGACCTCTGGCCCGTGCAGGCGAACCCCACCCAACTGCACCAGATCGTGCTCAACCTCTGCATCAACGCCCGTGATGCCATGCCCGATGGCGGCACCCTCTCGCTCCGCGCCCGCAACCAGTTTTATGCCAAGGCCGCGCCCGGCCAACCCGCCGGCCATTTTCTGGTCCTCGAGGTCGCCGACACCGGCGAGGGCATGGAACCGGAGCTGCTTGCGCACATCTGGGAGCCGTTCTTCACCACCAAGGCCGAGGGCCGCGGCACCGGCCTCGGCCTGTCCACCGTGCGTGGCATCGTCGTGGACCATCTGGGCCGGATCGAGGTCGAATCCACCCCCGGATTCGGCTCCACCTTCCGGATCATCCTCCCTGCGGTCGTGGACCCCGGATCCTCCGGCCCCAAGTCGGATTCCCTTCATCCCTTTGCCGGTTCCGGTCACGGCGAACTCGTCCTGGTGGTCGACGACGACGACGAGGTGCGCGAACTCATCACCCAGGTGCTGGCCGGCGCCGGTTACCTGCCGCTTCCCGCCCGCGACGGCACCGAACTCCTGGAGCGCCATGCCTCCCGGATCCAGGAGGCTGCACTCATCCTGCTCGATGTCGACCTGCCCGACCAAAGCGGCGTCACCCTGGCCCGCATCTTGCGGAGATCCCATGCCGGCCTGCACGTGTTGTTCATGAGCGGCTACTCCGGGCCGGACGCCCCCGCCGCCCACACGCCTCCGCCGGACACCCCGTTGCTGAAAAAACCCTTCACCCGCGAACAACTGCTGCGTGCCGTGCAGCAGGCGCTCGTGGCCCCGGGCTCCCGGCCCTGAGCTTCCGCGATGCACCCGTTTTTTTCACCTGGCCTGCGGTCCACTTTCGCTCCGCCCACCCGGACCGATTCGGGCGGGGCCCGTCCGGGCCCCGCGCCTCGCGCTGTGCCGGCCTGTTGCTCATGAGCTCCGCGGATGATTCTGCCGCGGCGCCTGCCTCCGGGCCCGACCACCGGATTTTCAAGGTGCTGTTCGAACAGACCGCGGACGCCCAGTTGCTGCTGGACGCCCGGTCAAACGAGTTCATCGCCTGCAACGAAGCCGCCGTCCGCCTGCTGCGCTACCCCGGCAAGGACGGGGTGCTCCCCCTGCATCCGGCCCGGCTCTCCCCCCTGCATCAACCCGACGGCCAGCTCTCCCGCGACAAGGCCGACCGCATGATCGCCCTGGCCCTCGCCCAGGGCAGCCATCGCTTCGAGTGGGTCCACTGCAGCCCGCACCGCGGGGAATTCCCCGTCGAGGTTCTGCTGACCCCCGTCCGCCTCGACGACCGCCCCTTCCTTCTCGTCACCTGGCGCGACATCACCGAACGCAAGGAGGCCGAGACCCGCCTGCGCGAGCAGGCGGCCATCATCGACCAGTCGCCCGTCGCGGTGATCGTGGCCGACCTGTCGCACCGCGTCACCTACTGCAACCGGGCCGCCCTGGCCTTGTATGGCCTGCCGCGCGAGGCCCTGCTGGGGCGCACGGCGGAAGAAGTCTTCGGCGACGGCGAGACCGCCCGGCAGATCGCGGCCGGCCGCGCGGCCACCTTCGGCACCGGCCGCTGGTCGGGTCGGGTGTCGCTGGCTACGCCCGGCGGCCAACCGCGGGTCGTCGAGTTTCACATGGGGCTGCTGGCCGACGACGCCGGCCGGCCGCAGGCCCGCCTCTGCCTCGCGGTGGACATCACCGAAAAGGCCCGTCTGGAGGAGCAGTTCCTCCGCGCCCAGCGCCTGGAGAACCTCGGCCAGCTCGCCGCCGGTGTCGCCCACGACCTCAACAACGTCCTCTCCCCGGTCCTCATGGCCGCCCCCCTCCTCCGCCACCACGCCACGCGCCCCGAGGACCTCCGCATCCTTGACGCCGTCGAAAAGAGCGCCGAGCGCGGCGGCCAGCTCGTCAAACAAATCCTCTCCTTCGCCCGCGGCCACGGCAGCGAGCGCATCCTCCTTCAGCCCAAGCACGTCCTCCGCGAGGTGGCTGAGCTCATGGCCGACACCTTCCCCAGGTCCATCCGCCTTGAGGTCGATATTCCCTCCGACCTGTGGACCGTCCTGGCGAACCCCACCCAACTGCACCAGATCGTGCTCAACCTCTGCATCAACGCCCGCGACGCCATGCCCGCCGGCGGCACCCTCACCCTCCGCGCCCGCAACGATCCCGCCCCCCTCCCCGGCCTTGCCTTCGAGATCGGTGACACCGGCGTCGGCATCCCCCCGGAAAACCACGCCCGCATCTTCGAGCCCTTCTTCACCACCAAGGGTGAACGCGGCGGCACGGGTCTCGGCCTCGCCACCGTCCGCGGCCTCGTCACCGATCATCAGGGCCGCATCGAGATGGAATCCTCCCCGGGCTTCGGCTCCACCTTCCGCGTCTGGCTCCCCGCCAGCGGCGAAGACCTCGCCGCCGCCGGCCCCGCCGGCTCCCGCCGGCCCTTCCCCATCCTGGGCCAGGGCGAACTCATCCTCGTCGTGGACGACGACCCCGGCGTCCGCGAGATCACCACCCAGATCCTGGTCAAAACCGGCTTCCGCGTGCTCTCGGCCCGCGACGGCGCCGATCTGCTCGACCGCCATCTCGGGAGCCTGTCCGGGGTGGCGCTCGTCTTGCTCGACGTGGATTTGCCCGGTCAGGACGGCCTGTCCTTCGGCCGCATCCTCAAGCGCATCCGCCCCGAGCAACGCGTGCTTTTCATGACCGGCTATGGCGGCGGCTCCGGCGGCGCGCGCCTGACCCCGCCTCCCGGCTGTCCCATGCTCAAGAAACCCTTCACCGGCGACGAGCTCCTCGGTGCCGTGGAGGGCGCCCTCGCCGCCCCGCCCTTCGCCTTGTAGCCGCCCCGGCTTTTCGTTTGCCGACCACCGACCGCTTGCGCAGGCTGATCGCCGAAGCCGCCGCGCCGCGCATGCACTTCCTGATCATCGACGACCATCCCATCATCCGCCAGTCCCTCGGACTGGTGCTGCGTTCCCTTTTCCCCGGCGCCGAACTTTGCGAGGCGGATTCGGCCAAGGCCGCCCTCGGCCGGCTCCCCGAAAAAAAATGGTCCGTCATCCTGCTCGACCTCGACCTGCCCGATCGCAGCGGCCTCGACCTGTTGCGCGATGTGCGGGCCCTTGCGCCCGGTTCACCCGTGCTGGTCTTCTCCGGGCGCAATGAGGCCGACTACGGCCGGCGTGTGCTCGCCGCCGGCGCCATGGGTTTCCTCTCCAAGATGTCCTCCCCGCCGCAGATCGAGACCGCCGTGCGGCGCGTGCTCGCCGGCCACAAGCACATCAGCCCCGACCTCGCCGAGCAGCTCGTCGGGCCGGCGGCGGGCGCCGCCCTGCACGCGGCGCTCTCCGACCGTGAGCTCGAGGTCCTGCGGCTCTTCGCCGCCGGCCTCAGCCCCACCGACGCCGCCGCGCGCCTCAGCCTCAGCATCAAGACCGTCAGCACCTACCGCACGCGCCTCCTCGAGAAACTCGGCCTGCGCACGACCGCCGACCTCATCCGCTACGCCGTCGACCACCAGCTGACCGGCTGAGTCCGCCTCTCCGCACAGATGTTCGTAATACGAACATTCACCCTGGCCGCGTCCACGGAGGCGCACCCGGTTTGTAGGAATATTCCTACACGGCTTTCAGGGTTTGGCCGATACCGGTAAAAGGCCTGTTATGGTTAAGTGGTGGCGTGCTCAACGCCGCCATCCAGTCGAACCGCTCTCTCCGCTCCCCCACGGTCCGGCGCGGACGGTTCGGCTGGCTGGCGGCCAGTCTCCTCCTCGGGTGCGCCCCGGCGCTTCAGGCCGGCATCAAGTCCGACCGCCTCCTCGCCGCCATCCTCAGCCACAACCCCGCGCCCCGCCTCGTTGACCAAGGCCACCAGCTCGCCACCGCGGAGCTGGCGGCCGAACGCATCCCGGGCGCCCAAGCCCTTTGGGGCGTCGGCCGCTCGATGGAGCCCCTCTACGCCACCAACACCGCCGTCGTCGTCGTCCCCGTCGCCTATGACGACATCCGCAAGGGCATGACCGTCGTCTTCTGGAACCGCGCCGGCTTCCGCGTCGCCCACACCGTCGTCGGCGAGACCCGCGGCGGTTACCTCACGCAGGGCGTCAATTGCCCCGAACCCGACCCGGGCGTGGTCAATGAGAACAACCTCATCGGCGTGGTCGTCGCGGCCTACGCCGCCACCGACACCAAATTCCGCGTCGAGACCGCCCAGCGCCTCGCCGCCAAGGGCCGGTATCGCATCGCCACCGCCACTCTCCCCTTCACCCGCGGCTAAACCACCACCCAACCCCCGCAATCCCATGGCCCACATCCTCATCATCGACGACCAGGAACCCATCCGCGTGGCGCTCACCGCCGCCCTCCAGATGCTCGGCCACGACATCCGCACCGCCGCCAACGGCGCCGAAGGCCTCCGGCTCTTCGCCGAGGATCCCGCCGACCTCGTCATCACCGACGTGCAGATGCCGGTGAAAAACGGCTTCGAGGTGCTCTCCACCCTGCGCCGCGACCATCCCGCGGTGCCGGTCATCGTGATGTCCGGCGCCGACGACGAGAACACCCTGCTCTACCTCGACCTTATCCGCCGCTTCAAATCGGCTTCCGTTTCCGTGCTGCGCAAGCCCTTCCGCCTGCTCGAAATCGAGCAGATCGTCGAGGCCGCCCTCCCCGCCCCGGCCCCGAGCTGGATCAGTCCAGCCACCCTGCGCCGGATCTTCCGGGAATCCGTCTGCGCCTGACTCCACCCCGCTCCCCATGGCCAGGATCCTCATCATCGACGACCAGCCGGCGCTCTGCGACCTGCTCCTCACGGTGCTCGCCGCCCACGGCCACACCGCGTTCACGGCCACCGACGGGGACGACGGCCTCCGGCTTTTCCGGCGCGAACGCCCGGACCTGGTCATCACCGACCTCAACATGCCGAAGACCGACGGCCTCGGCGTGCTCGCCTGGCTCCAGCGCGAACACCCCGAGGTGCCCCTGATCGTGATGTCCGGCAGTTTCGTCGACGACACCGGCTGTTACCAGGAGATCGCCGACCGGTTTGGCGCCGTGGGCGTGCTCCAAAAGCCCTTCCGCCTGCCCGCCTTCCGGCACGCCGTGGATTCCGCGCTCCACGCCCTGCGCCCGCCCGGCGACAGCACGAGCCCCTTCGCGGCCCTGCCCGAGCTGATCGCAATCTGATCGGGTGCCGCCGCCCATTCAGCCGATATCCCTCCCACTCATGGCCAAGGTGCTCATCATCGACGACCACAACGGCATCCGCGACCTGTTGCTCACGGTGCTGCATAGCCAGGGCCATGAAGCACGCCTGGCCGCCGATGGCGTCGACGGTCTCCAGCGCTTCCTCGACGACCGGCCCGACCTGGTGGTCGCCGACCTGAAGATGCCCGAGATGGACGGTCTGGAGGTCGTGCGCACGCTGCGCCGCGAGCACCCCGAGGTGCCGGTCATCGCGATGTCCGGCGGCTTCGGGGCGCACACCGACCTCTACCTCGACGTCGCGGTGGAATTCGGCGCCGTGGCCGCGCTGCGCAAACCCTTTCGCCTCGCAACCTTCAAGCAGGCCGTCGCCGAGGCCCTCGCCCATGCCGGACCCGTGACCAGCAGCCGCGAACCCTTTGCGGCCGTGCCGGGTCAGACCGCGGGTTGATGCAACCCCGGCCGGCAGGAGGAACTCCCCCTTGGCACCCGCGCCGTTCTCTTCAGGGCCGCGGCTCCGCCGCCATGGGCCGGTTCGCCGGCGGCAACCCGCGCGCCAGCAGCTCGCGGTTGGTCGTGAGGACGAACTCCCGCGCCTGCTGCATCCGCTCCCGCATCCGCTTGCGCTCCTCCGCCGTGTCAAACCGCAGGTAATTCGCCTCGCCCCACGCCGCCAGCGCCATGCCCTCCACCGGGCGGTTCGCCCGCCGGCGCGCCACGTCCGGTGGCTCCACCTGCCACCGCCAGAATCCGCGCCGCGCGATGAACGGCACCCGCACGGTGAGCCGCTCCCCCTCCTTGAGCGTGGCATCGAGCAGCTCCGGCAGCACCGGCGTCTCGCGCAACGCCGGCACCGCCACGTCCAGCCCGTGCCGGCGCGCCGCCACCCGCGCATCCGCCAGGCTGCGCTGCAGCTGCCGGTAGCTTTCCGCCCCGTTCGATCCCAGCGGCGCGAAGAGCGCCGCCTGCAGGCGCAGCGTCACCACCACGTCGCCCTGCAGCACCTGCCGGCTCTCCCGCCACGCGATGACCGCCCGCGCGGACTCCACGCGCCACGGCGTGGCGGTCGAGTGGTATTGCCCCAGCACGGCCTGCGCCGCCGGCCGCGTGATTTCCTCCAGCTGCGCCGCGGAGGGGGCGTCGCTGAACAGGAACCGCGCCGCCTCGAACACCACGATCACCGCCGCCAGCGCCCCGAGCACGAGCAGGGCCAGCCGCAACGGCTCGCGCGCCGCATGCGGCACCTCGGGCACCGGCACGGGCCGCTCCGTCGCGGCGCGCGCCTTTTCGGCCAGCGCCTGCCAGCGCTGGGCCTCCTCCGTCTTCGCGCGGGACGGGGGCAGGGCGTCGCGCGGGCGCGCGGGCTTGGCCCCGCCGAGCTGGGCCAGCGGCGGCCGCTTCTGCCCGCGCGCGCGGTAGAACTTCGCCCAGGGATCTTGGCCCGGCTGGTTGCTCACGGCGGTAAAGGAATGGGGAAAATGCTGGCGGGCGGCGTGGCGGGTTGCGCGCGGGGTTGCCCTCCTCCGCGCACCCTCCAGCCTGTCTCCCGCCCCCCGATGCGCCACCTGAAAAAGTCCCCTGCCCCGGGCATCACGATCGTCGAGGTCCTCATCGCCTCCGTCCTGCTGGCCTTCGTCGTGCTCGGCTCGCTCGCGGCCATCTCCCACAGCCTCAACCTCACCCACCATGCCCGCCTTGTCACCATCTCCAGCCAGGTGCTCCAGTCCGCCGTCGAGGACCTCCGCCTGCGCAACCACACCGTCATCGCCGGCTACGCCGCCCAGACCCAACCCGTGGACCTCACCGGCACCATCAGCTCCGAGTTGCTCGCCAGCAGCTTCACCGCCGGCAGCGGCATGACCCTGCACGCCCGCTTCACCAACGTGCAGGCCCCGAGCGCGACCCAGCTCGGCCTCGTGTCGGTTGAGTTCACCGTCACCTGGACGGAACAGGGCGCCGTGTTCCGCCGCTCGGCCCGCACCTTCTTCGGGGAAAAGGGCCTCTCCGACTACATCTATGTCGGCTTCTGACCATCGTCCTGCCGGCCGCCGGCCGCGCACCGCCGCCCTGACGCTCGTCGAGGTGCTCGTCGCCGTCACCCTGCTCGGCCTGCTCATGACCGCCGTCCTGAGCTCCTACGTGTTCCTGCTCCGCGGCCAGCAGTCCCTCGCCCACTACACCACGATGAATTCCGACGCCCGGGCGCTGCTCGAGATCCTCTCGCGCGATCTCAAGAGCGCCGTCGGCGTCACCAACTTCACCGCCACCAGCCTCACCCTCGTCGTCCCGCAGGACACCGCCGGCGCCACGGTCGAGGTCACCTACGAGTTCGACTCCATCGACGGCACCTTCACCCGCGAGGCGGGCGGAGCCACCCGGCGCCTCGCCGGTGGCGTGGTGTCGCTCGGCTTCACCTACCTCAACGGCAACAACGCCGTCACCAACTCCCTCGTCGAGCTCAAGCAGGTGCAGCTCACGCTGCGCCTCGAGCGCGCCGTCGCCCTCGCCCTCACCTCCCAGCATGTCATCTCCGCGCAATACACCCTCCGCGCCAAGCGCACGACCTACTGAGCGCGCCTCGGCCCTTGTCACCGTGCTCCTGCTCGCGGCCGTCGCCGCCGCCGCCGCCGCCTTCCTGCTGACCCGCGCCTCGCAGGAAGTCCGCCTCGCCACGCGCTCCTACTATGCCGGCTCCGCCCTCAACCTCGCCGAGGCCGGCATCGAGGAGGCGATGTGGGCCGCCAACAGCAGTGCGTTCGTCTCCGCCTCCGGCTGGGAACCCGCCTCCGGCGGCGCCGTCGTGCGCCGCCGCCTCACCGGCCTCGACCTCGCCCAGGGCGCCGCGGAGATCCTCGTGCGGGTGGACGCCCCCGCCTCCCCCAACCCCGTCGTCACCTCGCTCGGCATCGTCCGCCTCCCGGGGCAGCCCGTCATCGTCAAGCAGCTCCGCGTCACGCTGGCCCGCCGCGCCGTCTGGGCCAACGCCATCGTCGCCAAGGGCACCGTCACCTTCAACGGCAACAACGTCGCCATCGACGCCTACGACTCCACCGCCGGTCCCTGGCACGCCGTCACCAACCGCCTCGACCAGGCCACCGTCGCCACCACCTCCACCAGCAACGCCGGCCTCGCCGTCAACAACGCCGACATCTACGGCTACGTCGCCACCGGCGGCGGCACGCCCGTCGTCGGCCCCAACGGCTCCGTCCACGGCGCCACCTCCCCCTCCTCCCCCAAGCTCGACCCCACGCGCCTCCGCACCGATTTTTCCTACAACATCCCCGACGCCCCCGCACCCACGGGCACCGCCGTCGCCCTCGCCGACATCACCGGCAACCTCACCCTCCCGCGCGCCGGCGACACGCCCGACGCCAACGGCCGCTACCTCTACCAGACCGGCCAGATCGACCTGAACAACAGGGTCCTCACCATCACCGGCCCCGTCGACCTGATCGTCACCTCCGACATCAGCGTCGGGGGCGGCTCCGGCTCCATCGCGCTCAGCACCGCCGTCACCACCTCCGCGCTCCGCCTCTACGCCGCCGGCAACGTCACCCTCGCCGGCGGCGGCGCCGTCAACGCCACCGGCGCCTCCTCCCGCCTCACCCTCTACGGCACCCGCACGCAGGCCGCCACCGCCACGCTCGGCGCCCAGCAGTTCTCCCTCGGCGGCAACGCCGGCTTCACCGGCCTCATCTACGCTCCCAACGCCGACCTCGCCCTCCACGGCGGCGGCTCCAGCGGTCTCTTCGACGGCGCCGTCATCGCCCGCAACGTCACCCTGAACGGCAACTACGCCTTCCATTACGACATCCGCAACGCCGACATCCAGAGCGAGCGTTACTTCCGGCCCACCGCCTGGCTCGAACTCACCGCCCCCGCCGGCAGCGGCCAGGGCCTCGCCCGCGACAACCGCGAACCCTTCACCGGCCAGCTTTGAGGACCGGCCGAATCTTGATTGCCGGCCGCTTCCGCCCGGGCTTACTTCCCTCGCCCAAGTCTGCTTCTTCCTTCTTCCTTCTTCCTCCGTCCTCCGTTCTCCGTCCTCCGTTCTCCGCCCCCGCCCCCCATGGCCCGCCTGCTGGTCATCGAAGACAACGCCGACCTCCTCCCCGTCATCGCGGAACTGCTCACCGCCTCGGGGCACACCGTCCGCACCGCGCGCAACGGCGCCGAGGGCCTCGCCCAGTTCCGGGTCGAGCGCCCGGACCTCGTCATCACCGACATCGTCATGCCCGAGCAGGACGGCGTCGGCGTGCTCCTCGAGCTGCGCAAGCTCCGCCCGCGCCCGAAGATCATCGCCATGTCCGGCGGCACCGTGCGCTCCAACCAGTATCTGCAGATGGCCGCCGGCCTCGGGGCCCGTCGCGTCCTCGAGAAACCCTTCAGCAACTCCGCCCTCCTGCAGGCCATCGACGAGGTCCTCGCCGAGCCCGCGGACCCAGGCCCGTAGTCCGGCTGCCCGCGCGCTTTTCTTTTGCCCGGAAACTGCTCTCATCGCGGCGTGCCGCCCACCCGCACCGTCATCGCGATGGCCTGAGTCCCGCGCTTGCCCGGCGCGGCGGAGCGCGTAGCGTGCGGCCATGCGCCCCCACCCCGTTGCCCCGTCCTCTGCACTCAGTCGCTGGCTGCCAGTCCTCTGTCCTCTGCCGCGCCTCGCCGTAGCCTTGGGCGTAGGCGGGTTCTCCGTCCTCTGCTGTGCCCTGCCCGCGCAGATCGACCGCCCCACCGGCCGGCCCTTCGTCACCCGCTCCGAGGTCATCGCCCGGCACGGCATGGCCGCCACCTCGCACCCGCTCGCCACGCAGGTCGCGCTCGACGTGCTCCGGGCCGGCGGCTCCGCCGTGGACGCCGCCATCGCGGCCAACGCCGCGCTCGGCCTCATGGAGCCCACGGGCAACGGCATCGGCGGCGACCTCTTCGCCATCGTCTGGGACGCGAAGGCGAGGAAACTCCACGGCCTCAACGCCTCCGGCCGCTCGCCGCTGGGCCTGGGCTACGACCAGTTGCAGGCCGAGCTGGGAAAGCTCGGCCGCACCACCATCCCGCCCCGCGGTTTCCTCCCGATCAGCGTGCCCGGCGCGGTGGACGGCTGGTTCGAGCTGCACGGCAAATTCGGCCGCCTGCCGATGAAGGACGTGCTCGCGCCCGCCATCCGCTACGCCCGCGAGGGTTTCCCGGTCACCGAATACATCGCCTACCTCTGGGCCATCGGCGTGCGCAACGCCCAGGCCGACAAGCTCCCCGGCGCCTTCCTCCAGACTTACTGCGTCAACGCAGGAAGTCTGCCCTCCGAAGCCTTGGCGAAGGAGGGGCGCTCCCCGGCGAAGGGCGAGGTCTTCCGCAACCCCGACCTCGCCGCCACCTACGCGGCCCTCGCCGAGAAGGGCCGCGACGCCTTCTACCGCGGCGAGATCGCGGACAAGACCGACGCCTTCATGCGCGCGCACGGCGGCTGGCTCCGCAAGGTTGACCTCGAGAAACACACCTCGACCTGGGTCGAGCCGGTCTCGGTCAACTACCGCGGCTACGACGTCTATGAACTGCCGCCCAACGGCCAGGGCATCGCCGCGCTCCAGATGCTCAACATCCTCGAGGGCTACGACCTGAAGGCGATGGGTTACAACTCACCCGAAGCCCTGCACCTCATGATCGAGGCCAAGAAGCTCGCCTTCGAGGACCGCGCCAAGTTCTACGCCGACCCGGAATTCTCCAAGATCCCGCTCAAGGGCCTGCTCTCCAAGTCCTATGCCGCCGAGCGCCGCCAGCTCATCAACCCGCAGCGCGCCGGCCGCAGCTACGACGCCGGCAACCCCGCGCTGCACGACGGCGACACCATCTACCTCACCACCGCCGACGCCGAGGGCAACATGGTCTCGCTCATCCAGAGCAACTACCGCGGCATGGGCAGTGGCATCACCGTGCCCGGCACCGGCTTCACCTTCCAGGACCGCGGCGAGATGTTCGTCTTCGATAAGAGCCACGCCAACTGCTACGCGCCCGGCAAGCGCCCCTTCCACACCATCATCCCCGCCTTCATCATGAAGGACGGCGCGCCCTGGCTCTCCTTCGGGCTCATGGGCGGCGCCATGCAACCCCAGGGTCATGTCCAGATTGTCTGCAACCTCATCGACTTCGGCATGAACTTCCAGGAGGCCGGCGACGCCGCCCGCTGGCAGCACGAGGGCTCATCCGACTACGACAACCCGCGGATGACCGACGGCGGCTATGTCGAGGTCGAGAGCGGCGTGCCCTATGCAAGCGTGCGCGAGCTCCAGCGCCGCGGCCACAATGTCCGCATCGGCAACGGCGGCTTCGGCGGTTACCAGGCCATCCACCGCGACGCCCGGAACGGCACCTACGTGGGCGCCTCCGAGTCCCGCAAGGACGGCCACGCCGCCGGTTACTAGCTTCCCGCCACCGTCAACCCTGGCACCCGGGCAAACTCGTCCCGGTTGCCCGTCACAATCTGCAGATCGTGCGCCGCCGCCTGCCCGGCGAGCAATGTATCGTAAGGTCCGATGCCCAGTCCGCGTTTTTCCAACAGGGCGCGGATTTCCGCGGCCTTCCGGGCGGCCGGCATGTCGAACGGCATCACCCGCACCGTGGCCAGAAAGCGATCGACCTTGGACGACTCGCGACGTGGGTCGCGGCATTTGGCCACGCCCACCGCGAGTTCGTAGACCGTCACACTGGAGACCACGCAATCGACCGGAGCCTTGTTCTGCAACCAATCGATGACCCGGGGCTCGCCGCGCAAGGCGGCGATGCAGGTGTCGGTATCCAGCAAGTATTTCATCGCGGGCCGTCAAGCGCCGCCCGGGCTGGCATCCGCTCCTGCTCGGACCGGCGGAAGGCGCGATCGGTCACGCGCACCCGCTCCCAGAATCCGCGCGGCCAAGCCAGTTTCTTGACCGGTTCGAGCACGACGGCTTCACCTTCGCGCCGCACCCAAACCTCTTTGGTGGCGAAGCGAAAAGCCTTGGGCAGGCGCACGGCCTGCGAACGTCCGTTGGCGAATATCCTGGCGGTAGGCATGGTCTATACCATGCAAGCCCGCTTCGCTGGGTCAAGACCCGCGTTGGCGCCGCCGGCCACTGAACCAGTATAGCAGTGGGGTCATTGCGAGGAGCGTGGCGACGAAGCAATCCACGGGTTTTTTGGATCGCCACGCCCGGCTACGTCGGGCTCGCGATGACATGATGGCGGGAAACAGCTACCAGCTCCGCGCCTTCGGCAGCGGCGTGCGCTCCAGTTCCGTCAGCGCGCGCACCTCGTTGAGCGCATCCTGTTCCTTCATCTCGAGGAGGAACGCCCAGGCCGCCAGCACGCGGCGGTAGAGCAGCGTCCGCTCCGCGGCGATCTTCGGCTGCAGGGGCCGCGGGCCGCTGGCGGCCGGCGGGTTCGGGCGCGCCGACGGGTTCACGGCGGCGGTCGCGCGCTGCCGCTGGGGAAAGAGTTTTTCCGCCGCGGCCTTGATTTCCTCCTTTTCGGAGGCGCGGGCCCACTCCGCGATGGTGGACCGGCGGGTCGCGCCCCAGCGGGCGACGGCCTCGGCTCCGGCCGCATCATAGGTCGCGGGGTCGTGCGCACCCGTCGCCCAGAAGATCGCCTCGGTCTGGGGATTGTTCGCGCTGCTCGGCCGCTTGGCCTCCTGGGCGCGCTCATCCGCCGTGAGCAGGTTGCGCTCAAACGCGAGCGCGCGGTCCTGCGCCAGCGCGGGGATCTTTCCCGCCAGCACCGCCTCCTTCCAGTCCGGTCGCACGGTCTCCTGCCAGAGCTTGGTGTTCTCGGCGTTGGGCGGGCGCGGCGTGCGGTTCTGCTGCTGGGCCGGGCGTTCGAAATTGGCCCCGGGCGGCAGGGCGCCGGCCAGCTTCTCCAGCGCGGCGCGGTCGCCCTTGCGCAGGGTCGGGCCCGCGGCGGGGGCCTGCTTGGCGAGCCGCTCCACGAAACGGCCGAACAGCTTCTGCCGCTCGCGCAGCGCGGCGTCGCGGTTCTTCACCTTGCCGGTGTTCACGGCCGTCATGAAGTTGTCGGCGGCCTTGCGCGCGGCCGGCGTGAGGTTGGTCTCCTTGGCCAGCTTCTCGATCGTCACGGCCCAGCGCTCGAGGTAGCGCTCGGAGGTGCTGTGCGGCTTGTCGATGGTCTGGTCCTCCAGCGTCGCCTCGATGTGCGCCTCGTAGAAAGAGCGGCGTGTCTTCCCCGCCGGCAGCAGCGTGAACAGGTCCACGCCCAGCAGGTTCTCCGCGGCGAAGCGCTCGTAGCCGGCCCAGCGGTCCGGATCCGGGTCGGGATCGCAACCCGCCGCCAGCGAATAGTGGTCGGCGGCGCTGAAACCCGCCGCGCGCGGCCGGGGCGCGTCGTCGCCGGGTGCGGCCCAGTCGGGCACGAACCCGTCGAACCACGCGGTGTTCGGCGCCACCGTGCGGGGCACGCCGAGGAAATGGAACCCGCCCGAGTAGCACTGCGTCATGCAGAACACCACGCGCCCCTGGCCGAGGCCCTGCGCCAGCTCGGCCTGCAGCTCGGTGACCGTCAGCCGTTCGCCCTGCACGCTCTTCCACTTGCGCGGCGACGCCGGGTCGGGGTCGATGCCCCAGAGGTCGATGGTGGTGTCGTAGTCGCCGGTGCGGGTCGTCGAGCCGTGGTCGCCGACGAACAGGTAGAGGGTCCCGCCGTCGCGCACCGCCGGCAGGATCTCCTCGCGGAAGGCCTTCAGCACGGTCTCGCGCTTCGCCGGCCGGTTGTGCGGAAGCGGCCCGGGCAGCCACGACTCGAGGATGAGGCCGTCCTGCTTGTATTGCTTGCGCACGTCGCCGAAGACCGCCGGTTGGCCCTCGATGTTGCCCGCGCCGAAGAACGTCCACACCGAGTCCGCCGGGTAGCGGTCGCGGAAGAACTTCGCCACGGCGCGCGCCTGCAGGTATTGCGAGTAGTTGTTGGCCGTCGGCGACGCCCCGCCCGACAGCATCACGAAGACATCGCGCGCCCCGAGCGACACCCCGGCCGCCAGCACGCAGAAAAACAGGAACATGCGGCCGGGCCGCCGGAATGGACTCATGATGCCACAGGGTAGCACTTGCCCGCGCCCGCGTCCATCCGTCTTGCGGACCAATCCGCCGTCGCACCCTGGGTGCGGACGGCATGCCTTCGGCGCCAGAACACGAGGCCGAGTGCACCGAGACCGAACAACGCGGCATAGGTCGAGGGCTCGGGGATGGCGGTCGCAATGCTCAACTCACCCGCGCTGTAGAGGGCAGTGGTGTCCCAGGCATAGCCTGAGCCGAGGGCCGGCAGGTTGATCGTGTCGAAGGTGCCGGTGAGCGAACCGAAATCAAAGAGGTTGAAGGTCGTCGGACCGGTCGGAGCGAAGGCATTGATGAATGCCACGGTCAGCGTGCCATCGGCCGTGAAGGCGCCGGCGATGTCGAAGGCGTCGTATTCCGTCCCCCGCGCCGTGCCGCCGATTTCCATCTGCAGGATGCCGGTGCTGGTCATCACGAGGCTGTCGAGCGAGACCAGGGCCGGGCTGCTGCCGGGCGCATAGGTGCCGGAGAGCGACAGGTCGTTGAAGTTCGCAGTGCCGGTCAGCGTCGACCCGCTCGCCACGCTGACGCTCGTGCTCGCCAGGGAGCCTGTGACTACCAGGGTGCCGGCATTGATCGTGGTGGCGCCGGTGAAGGTGTTGCTGCCTGAAAGCGTGAGCGTGCCCGCGCCGGCCTTGGTGAAGGCACCGGTGCCGGAGATGACACCGGAGAACGTGGTCGAGGCGTTGCTGGCCCCCGCACCGAGCGAACCGGAGCCGAGGGTGACATTGCCCGTGCCGGTGAGTGAGCCGACGGTGTCGTTGTATCCATCCAAATCGAAGGTTGCGCCGGTGCTGATGCTCACCGCCGTCGAGTCGGACAGGACGTTGCTGGCTCCCAGTCGCAGCGTGCCACCCGATACCGTGGTGCCGCCGGTGTAGGTGTTGGCGCCTGTGAGGATCCAAATGCCCGGGCCGGACATGCTCACCGAGGTCGCACCGCCGTTGTCACCAATGATTGCTGCCAGGCTGGCATTGCCGGAACCGGAGAGGCTCAGCGTGCGCGCGCCGCTGCCGACAAAGCCCATCGCCCCGGTGTTGGTGAAGGAGAGAGTGCCGCTGCCCGAGGCGTTGATGCCGCCATTGCCGGTGCCCACGCTGAACAAACGGTCGGTGCTCACGGCGGCGCCGGTGTAAACCAAGGTGCCGCCGTTCAGAACCAGATTGGAGGCGGCATTGCTGGAGGCACCGAGGTGGCTGGTGCTACCGCCATCGGCCAGGCTGCTGGCGTAGAGCAGGCCGCCGTTGATGGTAGTCGCCCCCGTGTAGGTGTTGGCAGCGGTGAGGTTCCAGACGCCGGCCCCGGCCTTGGTGACGGACGTGGCTCCCGTGAAGTCGCCGATGACCGGATTGAAGGTGTTGCCGTCGGCATTGGTGCCCCCGAGCGTGAGGGTGCGGGCGTCGGTCTGGCCGTTGCCGGTGAGGGCGCCGGTGTTGGTGAACTGCAATGCGCCGGTGCCGGAGGCATTGATCGTGGCTCCGCCCGATCCCATCGCAAAGAGTCGGTCGGTGCTGGCGGCCGCGCCCGTGTAGGTGAGTGCGCCGTTGTTGGCGAACACGAGGTAGCCGGCGCCGTTCGGGGCGGCACCGATCGCGCTGTTGCCGCCGCCATTGGCGAGGCTGTTAATGGAAAGCGTGCCCCCGAAGATGAAGGTCTCGCCGGTGTAGGTGCTCGCGCCGGAGAGCGTGAGCGTGCCGCTGCCGGTCTTCGTCAGCCCGCCCGCGCCTGAGGCCACGCCGGAGAACGTCGTCGAGGTGTTGGCGGCGCCGCTGGTCAGGCGGCCGCTGCCGAGGGTGACATTGCCCGCACCGGCCAGCGAACCGATGGTGTCGTTGTTGCCATTCAGGTCCAGCGTGGCTCCGGAGGACACGCTCACCGCGGTTGAGTTGGAGAGCACATTGCTGGCGCCCAAGCGTAGCGTGCCGGCGTCCACGGTTGTCGCACCGGTGTAGGTGTTCGCGCCCGAAAGGGTCCAGGTGCCAGACTCACCCTTGTAGAGGGCGTTGGCTCCACCGTTGTCACCCCAGATAGGAGCAAGAGATCCATTGCCGGTGCCGAGCAGATAGAGCGTGCGCGCTCCGGTCTGGCTGTTGAAGCCGATGGTGCCGGTGTTGGTGAAATTCAATGCGCCGGAGCCGGAGGCCACGATGGCGCCCTCGCTCGCGCCGACGGAGAAGAGGCGGTCGGTCGAGTGTCCCGTGCCGGTGTAGCGGAGCGTGCCGCCGTTGAGCACGAGATTGGTCGCTGCGGTGCTGGCGGCACCGAGGTTGCTCGCACTGCCGCCGTTGGCGACACTAGTGATGGTGAGATTACCGCCGGTAATGGTGGTCGCGCCGGTGTAGGTGTTGGCCCCGGTGAGATTCCAGGCGCTCGTGCCTGACTTGGTCAGGCCACCGGTTCCCGAGGCCACGCCGGAAAATGTGTGCGTCGTGCTGTTGGCCGCGACCGTCAGCGTGCCACTGCCGAGGGTGACGTTACCGGCCCCATCAAGCGATGCCACAGTGTCGGAATTTCCGTTCAGATCGAAGGTCGCCCCGGAGGACACGCTCACCGCGGTTAAGTTGGAGAGCACATTGCTGGCGCCCAAGCGTAGCGTGCCGGCGTCCACGGTTGTCGCACCGGTGTAGGTGTTCGCGCCCGAAAGGGTCCAGGTGCCAGACTCACCCTTGTAGAGGGTGTTGGCTCCACCGTTGTCACCCCAGATTGGGGCAAGCGATCCATTGCCGGTGCCGAGCAAGTAGAGCGTGCGCGCCCCGGTCTGGCCGTTGAAGCCGATGGCCCCGGTGTTGGTGAAGTTCAATGCGCCGGAGCCAGAGGCCATGATGGTGCCCCCGCTGGTGCCAACGGAGAACAGGCGGTCGGTGTTCACAGCCCCTCCGGTGTAGATCAGTGTTCCTCCACTCAATCTCAGATTGGAGGCGGCATTGCTGGAGGCTCCAATGCCACTTGAGTTACCGCCATCGGCCAAATAGCTAACGGAAATTGAGCCTCCGTAAATGGATGTAGATCCCGAATAGGAGTTTGTGCCTGAGAGAACAAGAGCGCCAGGATTTTCCTTTTGGATTCCAGCGCTACTGGCTCCCGCGATGTTGGCAGAGATGGTTAACTCATGGGATGTATTGCTCGAATCATCTATGTAAAAGACCTTTGTGGTCGCGAGAAACAAATTACCCGAAAGCAATGAACCAAGTGGATTATTAAATCCATCGTAGTCTACGTAACCGATGCCGTTCAATGTTAGTGTTCCACTTCCCGTAGAGAGAACGTTTATGGATGCCGCAGTATTAATCCCCCCGGCCCCAAATCTAATTCCGGAGACCGACATGTTGTAACCATTCAGGTCAAGAGTTGCAGTTCCACCAAGCGAGTCCGCCACCGTGTAATAAAACGCGGTATTGTTACCGAACGCGGTTGAAGAGCCTGCCACCAAGGTGCCACCGAGAACACCGGTTGGTCCGGTGTAAGTATTTGCACCGGATAAGGTGACTGTGCCCGAGCCATATTTCGCAAACGTGCCGCCGTTGCCAGAAATCACTCCGGAGAAGGTGGTCGTGCTATTATCAAGTGTGCGCAATACACCACCAGTCGTTCCCAACACAAGATTTCCAGCACCGGACAACGATGCTACATTTTCTTGATGATTGTTCAGATCAAGGGTGGCCCCAGCCTGAATGATTAACGCAGTGGAATCCGGTAATACATGACTTGCACTCGAGCGCAATGTGCCGGCCTCAATCGTTGTGTTGCCTGAGTAGTTATTTGTTCCTCCGAGAGTCCAAGTGCCGGTTCCGTTCTTGGAGAGGCTGGTAGTGCCATTATCTCGGATCGGTGAGTTGATAATTCCGTTGGTGCCTGCGCCCCCAAGGATCAAGGTGCCATTGATGGTCGAGGTTGTAAGTATCCCTGTATATCCGACGGTAAACGTCACCGAGCCATTGTCATTGATTACTCCGTCGTCGCCAACTTGCAGCTTTGTGCCACTTCCTCCGCCTATTAGTGTGATCGCTGAACCGCCGGTGACATTGATGCCGGCCACCATATAGGTGGTTCCCGCGGCCAGCGTCGGCGTGGTGTTGCTGACGGTGTTGGAGAATGTCGCCACGTCGACGCTAGTCGGCGCGGTGCCGCCCCAGTTGGCGGCGGTGCCCCAGGTGTTGTCGGTCGTGCCCGTCCAGATGACGACGGCACCGGACAACGGACCAGCGAAAAGCAGCAGCAGCGCGGCAAGGCCGATGCGGGGTGGTTTCATGGGGCGTGGGGTGCACGGCGGACTTATCGCCGTGGTGCAAAATATTAGCGGACTATCATCCCGCCGGAAATACGGCGGATTACTTATTCCCGAATCCGGCGCTTCTGTTATGCTCTCCGGGTGAAAATCAGCCGCGACCTCGCCCGCGTCTACTCCGACTGCCTGGAGCGGCTGCATGCGGCGGTTTCAGAGGGGGAAATCGCCCTCGCATGGGTCCAGGCCCGGCGCTCGCTGCTGGGCGGGCCCAGCCGCCATCACGCCCCCGCGGCCAACGGCCGCCATCACCCCGCCGAGGCCAAATGGCTCTACGAGCTCTTTGTCGCGCAATTGCGCCGCAAGCAGTCCGGCCTCGCGGTCGAGCGTCCGCCGGAGAAACCGGAGGAGCGCCTGCTGCAGGTTTTGACTCGTCGCGAGCGCGAGGTGCTGCATCATGTGGCCCTCGGCCAGACCAACACGGTCATCGCCGACGCCCTGAAAATCTCGCCGAAGACCGCGAACAAGCATGTGGAGAACATTTTCAGGAAACTCCACGTCGAGACCCGCACCGCGGCGGCGAGCATCTGGCTGTCCCGCAGCCAACCCTGAACGGCGGCGGCCCGGGGGCGCGGGACCATGACGCTCGCCGCGGACGACCTGCGGTGGCTCACCGACCTGAGCTGGCACCTGCACGGTGCGCGCAGCTCGGCGCAGGTTTTCTCCGAGGCGGTGCAGGCCGTGCATGGGAAATTCCGCGGTGTCGGCTCGCAGGCCGACGAGGCGCTGCTGGATTACACGGCCTTCCAGAGCCACGGCGTGCTCAGCGAGGTGACCGTGCCCGCCGATTATTTTCCCCTTGTGCAGGACAGCCCGATCGTAGTCGCCGTGCCGCAGCGCCGACAGACCGAGGTGCTGCATATGCGTGACTTGGTGACGCCCGCCGAATACCAGCGCACCGTCTACTATAACGAACTGGCCCGTCCGCTCGGGCTCGAGGAGCAGATCATGGGCCTGGTGATCTTCGACGGCGTCAAGGGTTGCGGGTTGGGCGTTAACCGCGCCGAACGATTCTCGGAGGAGGAGCTGGGTTTGTTCGGCCTCGTGCACCGGCAATTCGGGGCCGCCCTGCGCCGCATCCGGCAGAATGAGCGGGATGACGCCCTGGCGGGATTGCCCGAAGGGGGCTGGGTCCGGCTCGATGCGGGATTGCAACCATCGCCGGTGCCCGCGTGGCTCCGCGGATTGCTGGAAAGATATTCGCCCCGCCGGACCGTGCCGGGCGCCGGGTGGCGACTGCCGGAGGAAATCTCCGGCTGGCTGCGCACGGTGGCGCGCGCATCCCCGCTCGGACTGCCGCCCGAATATGTGATCCCCGGCCGGCAGGGAACGAAGCTGGCGCTGCGCTACTTTCCCGACGCGAACGGCGGGGGCGCCGCGATGAAGCTGGTCGAATACCGGCCCGCGCCGGCCGCCCCGCCGCTGGCCCGGTTGACGGAGCGCGAACGCGAGGTGCTGCACTGGCTGGTGCAGGGCAAGCGCGACGGCGAGATCGCGCTCATCCTGTGCCTGTCGCCCAAGACGGTGAGCAAGCACGTCGAGCACATCCTGCTGAAATTCGGCGTCGCCTCCCGCACCGCCGCCGCCCGGCTGGCGGTGAACTGAAGCCAAACTATCGCTCGCCTCCGGGCACCGCCCGGCTTTGCTCGCGGCATGGGATTTTTCGACCGTTTCAGCGGCAAAAAGCCGGACCCGTCCGAGGCCAAGCCCGCCGGGCCGGAGGGCCCGCCGCCGCAACTCGCCGCGGCGCGCGCCAAGCTCGAGGCCAAGGACCTCCCCGGCGCGCTGGCGCTCTATGAGGAGATTTTTGCCGAGGGCCGCGATGACGCGGCGGCCCTGGAGATCTTCTCCGCCGACCTCGGCTCGCACGGCGCCGTGCGCGAACTCATCGAGCTGGTCGCGCCGCGCTACGACCCCGAGCGCCACGGCCCCAACCCCGGCCTCAACCTCCTGCAGGCCTACCTCGCCGTGCGCGACGAGGACAGCGCCATCCACCTGCTCGACGTGCTCCGCGGTTTCCGCGGGCCCGGCCTCGCCGAGAAGCTGAACGGCTTCGAGCTCGCGCTGCAGGAAATGCGCGAGGCGGACGAGCGCGATGCGGCCCAAGCCGGCGCCGTGAAGGTTGATCTCGTCACCATCAGCAAGCCCGTCTGGCTTTACGGCCTCGAGTCCGTCGCGCCGCACCTGGCCGGCCGGAAGGACGGCAAGGTGCGCCGCGCCTGCTTCGCCCCGCTCGCCCTGCCCGGCGAGGAGGAGCCGACGCCGGACACGCTGACCTTCAGCCGCGGCTGGCCGCTCTGGCTGGCCGAGACGTTCCAATTCAGCGCGGGCTGGGAAGCCGTCGCCGCCTACGCGCTCGACGGCGACCGCGCCTTCGCGCCGCTGCGCCGCGAGTGGACGCCCGAGGCGCTCGGCCAGCTCGCCCACGCCGGCGGCGGCGTGGACTACATCGTCGCCGGCGCCGTGCACCAGAAGGCGGGCGACTACGCCCTGCAGGTGCGCGTCTGGGAGGTGAAGGGTTTCCGTGAATTGAAGAAATTCTCCACGCATTGGAACCCCGCCACCGCCAACGACGCGCTGCGCGAGTTCTACGGCCTGCTCCGCACCTACCTCGAGTGGACCCCGCTGCCCGCGGGCAACGGCCTCGTCTACCAGACTCCCGCGCAGCCTTGCGCCTACCTGCGCGCGCTCGACGCCGCGCTCGGCCTCTTCCTCGTTGAGAAGCAGGCGCTCGCGCCGGAGCACCGCCCGGAGGTCGCGCTCGACGACCGGCCCCTCGCCCTCGGCGACACCCTGCCCTGCCTCGCGGCCGCCGCCGTGCTCGCGCGCCAGAAGGCCCTCGGCCTCCCGCAGGATTCCGTCGTCCGCGAGCGCACGCTCACCTGGCTGCGCGGCGACAGCGCGATCCTGCTCGGCGTCGGCGCGCTGGCCGACCAGCTCTAGGCCTGCGCCGCCACCGCGAGCTGCCCGCAGCCGGCCGCGATGTCGATGCCGCGGCGCTGCCGGATCGTGCTGGGCAGGCCGTAGCCGGCCAGCACCGCCTGGAATTTCTTCGCGGCCGCGCGCCCGGTCGGCGCTCCGCCGTAGCCGTCGGTCGGGTTGAGCGGGATCAGGTTCACCTGCGCAAGTTGGCCCCACAGCAGCCGGCCGAGCGCGTGCGCCTGCGCCGGGGTGTCGTTTTTACCCTCGATCAGCGTCCACTCGTAGAAGATGCGGCGGCGCTGCTTCGCGCTGTAGTGGCGGCAGGCCGCCATCAGTTCGTCGAGCGGCCACTTCTTCGCCACCGGCACGAGCACCGCGCGCTCCTCCTGCGTGGCGCCGTGCAGCGAGACCGCGAGGTGCACCGGCCGGCCCTCGTCGGCCAGCCGGAGGATGCCGGGCACGACGCCGACCGTGCTGAGCGTGATCCTGCGCCCGCCCAGCGCGAGGCCGTTGGGATCGCGCAGGATGTCCACGGCGCGCAGGACCGCGTCGTAGTTGTGCAGCGGCTCGCCCATGCCCATGAGCACGACGTTGCGCAGGCGCTCGTGCCGCGCGTGGGGCGAGGCGTGCGCGCGGTCGGCCAGCGCCGCCTCCGGCACCGTGGCGCGCAGCACGGCGTCCACATGCATGGCCTGCGCGACGATCTCGCCGGCCGTGAGGTGGCGCACGAAACCCATCTGTCCCGTGGCACAGAACACGCAGCCCATCGCGCAACCGGCCTGGCTGCTGATGCACGCCGTCACGCGCCCGGGGTAGCGCATGAGCACGGTCTCGATTCTCCGGCCGTCGGCGAGGGCGAGGAGGTATTTGCGCGTGAACCCGTCGGCGCTGTGCGTCTCCGCGGCCGTCGCCAATGCCGCAAAATCGAGCGCGTCCGCCGCCTTGGCGCGGAAACGCGCAGGCAGCTCCGTCATCCGCTGCCAGTCGGTCACACCCGAGACGTAGACGTAACTCCAGAGCCGGGCGGCGTGGACCCCCGGAAAGCCCGCCTGCTCCGCCCACGCCAGCAGGTCGGGACGGGTGAAGTCGAAGAAGTTGAGGCGGGAGCCCACGTTGCCGACCAAGCAGGCGGGGATTTGCAAAAATGCCAAGCCCGGCCAGCCTGCGCCCATGTCGAACAAGGCCGTGCTCGCCGGGGGCAGCGGATTCATCGGCCGCGCCGCGGCCCGGCACCTGCGCACGCTCGGCTGGGACGTCGTGGTGCTGACCCGCCGGCCGCACCCTCGGGAGGACGGCATCCGCGAGGTGGCCTGGGATGCGTGCACGGTGGGCGCGTGGGCCCGGGAACTGGACGGCGCCAACGCGCTGGTCAACCTCGCCGGCCGCTCCATCAACTGCGTGCACGACGAGGACAACCGGCGGGAGATCCTGCAGTCGCGGCTGGAGTCGGTGCGGGCCCTCGGGGCGGCTGTGGCCGGCTGCGCCCGGCCACCGGCCATCTGGGTGCAAGCCAGTGCGGTGGGCTATTATGGCACCGGACCGGAACCGCGCACCGAGGAGTCGGGGCCGGGCCGCGATTTTCTCGCCGGGGTCTGCCGGCAGTGGGAGGAGGAGTTCACCCGCGCCTGTCCCGCCACCGTGCGGCCCGTGGTGTTGCG
Organism: uncultured Opitutaceae bacterium; assembly: GCA_964565475.1. Lineage (GTDB taxonomy): Bacteria > Verrucomicrobiota > Verrucomicrobiia > Opitutales > Opitutaceae > Didemnitutus. Next base: position 90,034 of record CAZMFB010000005.1, read on the forward strand.
GCTGGGAGTGGTGCTGGGCCGCGACGGCGGGGCCTTACCCCCGCTGGCGCGCGTGACGCGGCTCTTCCTTGGCGGCGCAGCCGGATTGGGGCGGCAGGGTTTCAGTTGGATCCACCTCGATGACGTGGTGGCGCTCCTCACCCGGGCCTGCACCGACGCCTCGATGCGCGGCGCCTACAACGCCTGTGCACCGCAGCCGGTGGACCACGCGGGTTTCATGCGGGCCCTGCGCTCGGCCCTCGGCCGGCCGTGGGTGCCGCCCGCGCCGGCCTTCGCCCTCCGGCTGGCCGCCCGCTTCATCCTGCGCACCGACCCAAGCCTCATCTTGGAAGGGCAATTCTGCCGGCCAGCCCGGCTCGAACGGGAAGGCCACCGCTTCCACCACCCGGATCTGGCCGGGGCACTGGCCGATCTGAGTGAACGGCGCGGCTGAGGCACCGCAAACACACGGATCAACCCGCTGTCATTGCGAGGAGTCCCGCCGGGGCGGGACGACGAAGCAATCCAGTGGTGGATCGCCACGCCCGTCTTCGCCGGGCTCGCGATGACAATTCCATCCGGCTGAGTCAGGCTCGACGCGCCGCGTTCCGCGCGCCAGCCTTCGCGCATGCTGGATTGGTTCCAAAAATTCCTCCAGGCATTCATCCCGCTGTTCGTGGCCATCGACCCGGTGGGGCTGGCCGCGATTTTCCTCGGGCTGGCGCCGACGATGGAGGCGAAGGAGCGCGAGCGCATCGCCCGGCAGGCCGTGTGGACCGGCGGGGCGGTGGCGCTGGGTTTCCTCTTCCTCGGCCAGAGCATCTTCGCCGCCCTCGGCATCTCGGTGGGCGACTTCCAGATCGCGGGTGGTCTCATCCTCTTCATCCTCGCCGCGCGCGACCTCATTCATTCGGTCGCCGAGCCCGAGAAGCTGCCGCCCGACTTCGGCGTCGTGCCCCTCGGCATGCCCCTCATCGCCGGCCCGGCCTCCATCACCACCCTGCTGCTGCTCGCGCAGTCGCTCGGCGTCGCGGTCACGCTTGCGGCGCTGGCGGCCAATCTCGCGCTCGTCGTGCTCGCGCTGCATTACAGCGAATGGCTCGGGCGCAGGGTCGGCCCCACCGGCATGCGCGCCATCTCCAAGATCATCTCCATGCTGCTCGCCGCCATCGCCGTGAGCATGATCCGCCAAGGCTTCCGCTCCTGAAATGAAACCCGCCCTCCTCCTCGCCATGCTGCTGCCCGCCGCAGTCCATGCCCAGTCGTCCCTCCAGGCCGCCCTCGACCGCGCCGTCGCCGACACCCGCGCCGAGTTCGCCGCGCCCGCGCTCAAGGCCGACCAGCTCGCCGTCACTGTCATCGACCTGCGCGGCGCACAACCGGTGCGTGCGCATTACCGCGGCGAGGAGCGCATCTATCCCGCGAGCGTCATCAAGTTGTTCTTCCTCGCCCATGCGCACCACCTGATGGAACAGGGCCGCCTCGCCGACACGCCCGAGCTGCAGCGCGCGCTCAAGGACATGATCGTCGAGTCCTACAACGACGCCACCGCCTCCGTCGTGGACTACATCACGGGCACGACCGGCGGGCCCGAACTGCCGCCGGCCGAGCTCGCGGCCTGGCATGAACAGCGCATGGCCCCGACGCGCTGGTTCGAGTCGCTCGGCTACAAGAACGTCCTCGCCGTCCGCAAGACCTGGGCCGAGGGGCCCTACGGCCGCGAGGAGCAGGACGCCAGGGTGAACCTGCCCCGCCGGAATTACCTCTCGACCAACGACACCGCGCGCCTGCTCGAGGAAATCGCCACCGGCCGTTGCGTCACGCCCGCCCGCTCCGCGCAGATGCTGGCGCTGATCGCCCGCGACCCGAAGAAGGCCCCGCCCTCCGCCGACGACCCGGAGGACTACGAGGGCGTGGGCTTCACCGGCACCGGACTGTCGGAAGGCATGAAGCTCTGGTCGAAAGCCGGCTGGGTCTCGTGGGCGCGCCACGACGCCGCGCTCATCGAGCTGCCCGGCGGCGGCCGCGTGATCATCGTCACCTTCACCGACGGCCGCGAGCATTCGAAGAATCGCGCCATCATCGGGGCCGTCGCCCGCCGCGTCCTGGCAAATCTGCCGAAGTAGGGCGGGCTCCCTGAAATTGAATTTCGGGTGGAGCGCGGCCTCCGGACGCGCTGAAAGGTTAACGAACCCGTCCAGAGGCCGGGTTCCACCCCGCTGACCGATGTCTAGAAGCCATCCGGAAAACCTCTTTGCCGATACGGTAGGCAGCGACCTTGGTCGCGCCTCGGTGAGCAACAAGCGCGCGCAAGCACGCTGCCTACACCAGAAACACAGTTACCGGATAGCTTCTACCCCTGGAACGTCGTGAGCAGGTCGCAGTAGACCTGCGCGGCCCGGACCAGGTCCTTCACCGGGGCGCGTTCGTCGACGCCGTGGTAGTCCACGCCGCCGGGGCCGTAGCCGAGTGTGGGGATCTTCTTCACGTGGGCGAAGAAATGCATGTCGTTGAACCCGGTCGAGACCGTGAACCGCGCCGGCCGGCGGCGCACGCGGGCCACGCTCGCGCGCAGCGCGGCGGAGAACGGGTGCGTGGGCGCGCGATAGCACGAGTGGTTGTCGGAGATCTTCACGACCTCGATGCGGCATTGCGGGATCTTTGCCGCCGCCCGCTTCAGCCAGGTGCGCAGCTCGCGCTCGGCCGCGGCCACGCTCTCCACCGGCAGCACGCGGCGGTCGATGGTGAACGACGCGAACGCGGGCACGGTGTTGACCTTGCCGCCCTCGCCGCCGCCATGCACGCCGCCGAGGTTGAGCGTGGGCACCATCACCTTGCCCTCCGGCGTGCGGAAGCGGCGGCGCGCGAGCACGCGCTTGTAGCCGTCGAGCGCGAGGACGAGCGCGGCCATCTTCTCGAGCGCGTTGACGCCCTTCTTGGGCATCGAGCCGTGCGCGGCCCGGCCGTGCACGCGCACCTCGAGCCAGACGACGCCGTTGTGCCCGCAGCACACGGCGGGGCCTTCGCCGCCCTCGCACACGATGGCGTAGTCGGCGCGCAGCTTCTCGTGGTTCACCACCCACTCGGTGCCGAGGGTGCTGTCGGTCTCCTCGTCGGCGGTGAACGAGACCTCGAGGTTGAAGTTCGGCCGCGTGCCGGTGGCGCGCAGGGCGCGGAAGGCGAAGAGCGCGCTCGCGATGGCGCCCTTCATGTCGGCCGTGCCGCGCCCGTAGATCCAGCCGCGCTCGACTACGGGGTTGAACGCGCCGCCGTGGCGCCAGCGCCCGGAAACCGGCACGACGTCGAAGTGGGCGTTGAAATGGACGGTCTTTTTCGCGCCGGTGCCGAGGAAGCCCACGACGTTCCAGCGCGGGTGGTCGAGCTGGCCGGGCTGCGTCCTCGCCTGCTCGCGCCGCGGCACGGGCACGCGCCGGACCTTGAAGCCGAGCGCGCGCAGCTCGGCGGCGAGCAGCGCGGTGACGGCGCCGTAGTTCTCGCCGGGCGGGTTGACCGTGCGCAGGCGGATGAGCCGCTGCAGGAAGGCGACCAGGTCCTTTTCGCGGCGGGCGAGGTAGGCGGCGGGCGACATCGGCCCGCTAGGTAGACAGGTGAATGGCCCGTGAAAAGCCCGAACCCCGCCGCCCGGCCGGAGATGACTCTGGACACCCCGTGGTCCGCCGCCAAAAGTCCGCGACCCGCGATGGCCCGAGCCCGAACCGCCGCCCCGAAGAAAACCCCCGCGCCGCCCAAGTTCCTCCTCGAACTCGTGGCCGCCTGGCCCGAACCGGTCGTGTTGGTCGCTTCCCGCTGGCACCAGGGCGGGGCCGACATCGTCGCCGCCAACCCGGCGTGGTGCACCTTCACCGGCCATGCACCGGCCGAGCTGGCCGGCCGCAACACCCGGCTGTTTTTCGGCACGCGCACCGAGCCCGGCCTCCTGCGGCAGGAGCACCCGGACTTCGCCTGCACGGGTCTGCGCGGCCAGGGCTGGCTGCACCGGCGCGACGGCAGCGCGTTCTTCGCCGAGTGGCGCTTCGGCCCCCTCGCGGACACCGGCTGGCTTGCGGGGCTCTACCGCGACCTCACCGAGCAGCACCGGCTGCAGGAGGCGCTCGCGCACTCGCAGCAGCTCGACACCGTCGGCCAGCTGGCCGGCGGCATGGCCCACGACCTCAACAACCTCCTCTCCGTCGTCCTCGGCATGTGCGAGGTCGCGGTCAACAACCTCGACGACCCCACCGAAGCCCGCCGCAACCTCCAGGAGGTGCACCGCGCCGGCCAGCGCGCCACCGACATCGCCCACCAGCTGCTCGAGTTCAGCCGCCGCCGGGAGGTCGAGCCCCGGGTCGTCAACCTCAACACCCTCACCCGCGAGATCGCCGACATCCTGCGCCGCGTGCTGGGCGACGACATCGCGCTGGAGCTCCGGCTCGCCACCGGTCTGGGCAACATCCGCATCGACCCCACGCAGGTGCAGCGGGCACTCCTCAACTTCTGCCTCAACGCCCGCGACGCCATGCCCGACGGCGGCACGCTCACCCTCCGGACCGCCAACCAGGCCCGCGCCGGCCGCCCCGGCGTGGCGCTGGTCGTCGCCGACTCCGGCTGCGGCATGGATGCCCGCACACGGGCGCGCGTCTTCGAGCCGTTCTTCACCACCAAGCCGCACGGCACGGGCCTCGGCCTGGCCAACGTCCGCCAGTTCTTCACCGCCGCCGGCGGCCACGTGGAGGTGGCGAGCGAACCCGGGCGCGGGACCACCTTCGAGGTCTGGCTGCCCGAGACGGCCGAGCCCGTGGAACTGCTCACGCCCGCCACCGGCACGCCGCTCGCGGCCACCCAGGGCAGCGAACGCGTGCTCGTGGTCGAGGCCGATGCCGTCCTGCGCCACATGCTGCAGGGTCTGCTGACCGCCCAGGGCTACCGCGTGCGCGAGGCGGGCAGCCTCTCCGCCGCGGCCGCCGCCACCGCGGCGACTGCGCCGGACCTGCTGGTGTTGCACAGCAACAGCCGCAAGGCCGCGGCCTATGTGGGCGGCCTGCTCGCCCGCAACCCGCTCCTGCGCGTGCTCAGCCTCAACCCCGACCCGCCCGCCCAGACGCTGCCGGGCCTGCCCGCGCGCGCCCTCGGGCACCTGCCCAAACCGTTCCCGCTGCACACCTTCCTGCGCACCGTGCGGCTCCTCCTCGACTCCGCGAAGCGCTGAACCGCCGCCCCGCATGGAAAGCAACACCCCGCTGCAACTGAAGCCCGGCCAGCGCGCGCTCGCCGCCATCGTCTTCACCGATGTGGTGAGCTTCAGCGCCCTGATGCAGCGCGACGAGGTCGACACCCTCCGGCGCCTCGAGCGCGACTTCGCCACCATGCGCACCATGTGCGCCCAGCACGAGGGCGCCGTGCTCAAGACCACCGGCGACGGCCTCCTGCTCTACTTCAACAGCGCCGTGCAGGCCGTGGCCTGCGCCCTCGCCCTTCAGCGCCATTTTGCGGAGCAGAAAAAGGTCCTCCCGGCGGGCGAGGCGCTCACCCACCGCATCGGCATCCACCTCGGCGACGTCTTCATCGGCGAGCAGGACATCATGGGTGACGGCGTGAACATCGCCGCCCGCATCCAGTCCGAGGCCGAGCCCGGCGGCATCTGCATCTCCCAGACCGTCTACGACGTGGTGAAGAACAAGCTCACGCTCCACGCCACCCATCTGGGTCCGCGCGACCTGAAGAACATCACCCAGTCCATCCCCATCTACCGCCTGTTGCTCGAGGCCCAGGCGCTGGAGTCGGGCCACCGCATCGAACCGCCCGTGCCCGAACCGGCCCGCGCCCCGCCGCCCGCCGCTGCGAACAAGCCGTGGACCAAGACCAGGATCTTCGTGCTGGCGGCGCTGCTGGTGGTGCTCGGCGCGCTCATCGGCCTGCTCGCGGTGCGCGGGCTCCGGAGCCAGCAGCAGGACGCGGCGCACTCGGCCGCCGCCCGCACCGCCATCAGCGAATTCCTCGCCGAGGACACCGCGGCCGGGCCCGGCCAGCCCGCCGTCGCGCGCCCGCGCGCGGCCGCCGCCCTCGCCGCGTGGCGGACCGAGCTGATCCGCGACCGCGTGCGCGCGTTCGAGGAGATGAACTTCCCCGCGCTCGCCGCCCGCCTCAGCGACCCGCGCCACACCGCCGGCCTCGATGCCGGCGAGGTGATCCTGCGCCGGCATGCCGCCGCCCGCATGCAGGCCATGCGCCACTGGTTGCTCGGCACCCTGGCCGACTACACCAAGGAGCGCCCGCTCACCGTCCGCGAGCTCACGGGCACCGCGCCGAAGGAAACCCGGGTCTACGCCGGGCCGGACCGCCGCATCTACACGCTGGAGGGCGGCGCCGTGCGGCAGCGCGATTTCTCGACGTTCAAGCCCGCCCCCATCGGCGCCGTGGTCGTGGCCGCCCTGCACGACGCCCGCACCCCGCCGCCGCGCGAGGTGGTGCAAGGCGTGCAGGCCTTCGCCCAGTTTTACGGCCTGCCCGAGGTGCTGGAAGCCCTCCGGGCCGGCCGGCCCCGCCGCTGAACCGCCCCATGCTCCACCTCCTCCCTGACCGCACCGGCAGCGCCGCCGAGAACATGGCGACGGACTTCCTCCTGCTGCAGCGCTACCCGCACCCGGACGCACCGCGCTTCCGACACTACGGGTGGCGCAAGGAGGCGTTCACCTTCGGTTTCAGCCAGAAGATTTCGTTCGTGCGCGCCAACCTGCCCGCCGGCGATTCGTTCGACCTCTGCCGCCGGCCCACCGGTGGCGGCATCGTGGATCACCGCCACGACTGGACCTACACGCTCGTCATCCCGCGCGGTCACGCGCTCTACGACGTGCCGGCCCCGCAGAGCTACCGCGCCGTGCATGAGGCGCTCGCCGTCGCGCTCACCGCCCTCGGCCAGCCCGCCGAGGTGAAGTTGGAATGCGAGCCCCTTGAAACGTGTGGGAGCGACCCTGGTCGCGACAAGTCGCGTGCCAGCACGCTCCCACAAGAAGCGCTGGTGTCAGGCATCTGCTTCACGCGCGCCGAGCGCTTCGACGTCGTGCAACCGCGGACCGAGCGCAAGATCGCCGGCGCCGCCCAGAAGCGCAACAAGCACGGCCTGCTCCTCCAGGGCTCGATCGAGAAATCCGCGGTCGGCGCCGTGGACTGGGATTTGTTCGGCGGACGCTTCGCGGGGGAGCTGGCCCGGGTATTGCGCGCCGACGGACAGCCGACCCCCTGGCCCGACCTCAACGAGGACGAGCTGTCCGGCCTGACCGAGCAATACTCCTCCCACGAGTGGATTGAGTATCGGTAGCGGCGTTTACTCCCATTTCTTCTGTCGATCCGTCAGCCGCTCAAGGAGCCACTCCCTAGAGCCCGCTTCGTTGGGCCGGCGCGTGCGATCCTCCAGAATTAACTTCTCCTCAATTGTCGCGTCTTTGATCAATGAGACCAACGCGTGCTCCAGCGCGGAAGCCGGAGCCATCACAACCGCGTTCTTCAATTTCCTTTCGCGCCCCCAGAACAGCAGCATTTCCTGCCCATCATGGACGCCACCCCCATCCGTCCTACGCCGTTTTGCCACGAGGACAAAGCGCGCGCCGTTCTCGGCACGAAACTCAAATAGCTGCGATCCGCCGTCGAACACCGTGCTGCGGCGCAGCAGGTGAACCGACTGAATTTTTCGGACTTTGTCCAAACTCTCGACCTCTGGCTGCGCCAACGCCATGCATGCACCGAGGGTGCAAAGCGCGATCAAGGACTTGGCCGGTTTCATGTATTACTATATGCGGATTGCTCCTTGTGGCGCCACTCGCAGGCGACGAAGGCCTTCACCAACAAGCCAAGGCGTGGGTCTGGCACGTTGCGCCGATGTCGCCACTGAAGCTTGACCGCGGACAGGAAACGACACGCCGAATTCCCACCGGCCGGTTTTGACATCGCCATACGGCACCGTTCTGCTCGGCGGGATATGAAACCCCGTGTCCTGCTCGGCGCACTCGTTGCCGCCACCCTCGTCGTCCTCACCCCCGCCGCCGAGAAGCGGCTCCTCACGCCCCAGGACATCTGGGCCATGAAGCGCGTCGGCGCCCCGGCGCTCTCGCCTGACGGCAAGCGGGTGGTCGTCGCCGTGCAGGAATGGTCGGTCGAGAAGAACAAGAGCACGGCCAACCTCTGGCTGGTCGACGTCGCCGGCGGCGCCCCGCGCCGGCTCACGACCGCACAGGCCGGCGACGGCGCCCCGGTCTGGAGCCCCGACGGCACGCGCCTCGCGTTCACCTCAAAACGCGGTGACGATGAGGCCAACGCCCTCTACGTGCTGCGCCTTGACGGCGGCGAGGCCGAGGAGGTCGTCGAGCTGCCCTACGCCATCACCGCGCCGAAGTGGCTGCCCGACGGCAGCGGGCTGGTGTTCGCCACGACGGTCATCCCCGAGCTGGCCGGCCAGCTCGCCAAGGACGACCTCGCCGCGATGAAGAAGGAGCTCAAGCGCCGCAAGGACTCGAAGATCAGCGCCAAGGTGACCGAGAACCGCGCCTTCCGCTACTGGGACCACTGGATCACCGAGAACCTCGCCAACCGCCTCGTCCACGTCGACCTCGCCACCAAGGCCCTGCGCGACCTCACCCCGGGCTTCGACCGCCGCTTCAACATCGCCCAGACCTTCACCTTCGAGGTCGCGCCCGACGGCAAGCAGGTCGCCGTGACCATCGACTCCACCCCGCCGCCGTTCAAGGGCTACCTCAACAACGACGTCTACCTCGTGCCGGTCGACGGCTCCGGGGCGATGAAGAACCTCACGCCCGAGAATCCCGGCGACGACTCCGGCGCGGTCTTCGCCCCCGACGGCCGGTCGCTCGTCTTCACCCGGCAGGAGACGCCCTACTACAACGGCGAATTTCAGAAGCTCTGGCGCCACGACCTCGCCACCGGCCGGAACACGCCCGTCACCGATCACCTCGACTACGCGATCGACGAGGTCGCGTTCTCCGCCGACGGGAAGACGCTGTGGATCATCGCCGAGGACAAGGGCGTCGTGCCGATCTTCCGTTTCAGCGGCGACGGCACCGGCAAACTCGAGGCCGTGCACCGCGCCGGCTCCTCCGGCAGCCTGCGCGTCGGGGGCGGCACCATCGTCTTCCTCAACAACACCGCCCTGCGCCCCGACGAGCTGTTCGCCCTCGACCCGGCCACCGGCGCCGCCCGGCAGCTGACCGGCTTCAACGCCGACCTCCTCGCGCAGATCGACTTCGGCCGGCAGGAGGAATACTGGTTCGACGGCGCCGCCGGTGCCAAGGTGCACGGCTGGGTCTACTACCCGCCCGGCTTCGACGAGAAGAAGTCCTACGGCCTCGTGCAGCTGATGCACGGCGGCCCGCACACGATGTGCCGCGACGCCTGGAGCTACCGCTGGAACGCCCACGCCATGGCCGCCATGGGCCACGTCGTCACCTGGGTGAACCGCCATGGCTCGACCGGTTTCGGCGAGAAATTCTGCCAGAGCATCCTCGGCGAGTGGGGCGACAAGCCGCTCGAGGACATCCTCAAGTCCACCGATTACCTGCTCGCGAAGCACAAGAACATCGACCCGAAGCGCCTGGCCGCGGGCGGCGGCAGCTACGGCGGCTACATGGCCGCGTGGGTCGCGGGCCACACCGACCGCTTCGCCGCCATCATCAACCACGCCGGCGTGAACGACTTCGTCACCCAGTTCGGCGCCGACGTGACGACCTTCGGCTTCAGCAACGTCCTCGGCGGCAAGCCGTGGGACAACGCCGCCGGCATGCAGAAGAACAACCCCACGACCTACGCGAAGAACTTCAAGACCCCGATGCTCATCATCCATGGCGAGAAGGACTACCGCGTGCCCTACGTCAACGGCACCGCCCTCTACGGCATCTACTCCGCCATGGGCCTGCCGGCGCGCCTCGTCATCTACCCCGACGAGAACCACTGGATCCTGACCCCGCAGAACTCGCTCCACTGGAATTGGGAATTCCAGAGCTGGCTCGCCCGCTGGATCGGCGGCACGCCCACGCTCAAGGAGCCCCGCTTCGACGGCGACGCGAAGTAACACCCGCGCCTTGCCCCCTCCCGACGCCGCGGCTCACCCTGCGGCGTTTTTTGCGTCCGCGTCTCCGGGCTTGCGCGGTGCGCCGGTCGCGGCCAACACCGCGCGCATGGGTGAACCGAAATCACATTCGACCTGGGCCGTGCCGGTGCTGCTCGTGCTGTCGTTCGCGCTGTTCGGCACGGGGATCTTCTTCCCGTTCTTCCACGTCTCGAAGTTCTGGATCTTCTCCGAGGCCATCTCCGTCGTAGGCGGCATCTTCACGCTGTTCCAGGAGGGCGAGTATTTCCTCTTCGGCGTGCTGACGCTGTTCACGCTGGTCTTCCCCTGCCTCAAGCTCGGCCTCCTGTCCCTCATCTGGCTGGAAAGGGACCAGGACCTCGCGCGCATCCGCCGGCTGCATGGCTGGGTGGCGGCCACCGGCAAGTGGTCGATGCTCGACGTCATGGTCGTCGGCATCCTCATCGTGACGATGAAGGCGGCCGGCCTGGCCCGGATCCAGATCGGCGCGGGCCTCTACCTGTTCACGTTCTCCGTCGTGGTCGCGCAGCTGACCTCCGGCTGGATCGACCGGCACCTGCCGCGCTAGGAGGCGCAGAGCGCCTTGTTCAGCACGCGCTTCTTCGAGGCGGGGTGCTGGACGAGCTGGGCCTCGGGGCGGCGCGGGCGGCGGATGAGTTCGCCGCCGCAGTTCGGGCAGGTGTGCTGGAGCCGTTGTTCGCAGCATTCGCGGCAGAAGGTGCACTCGAAGGTGCAGATGAAGGCGTCGCGGGTGTCGGGCGGCAGGTCGCGGTCGCAGCACTCGCAGTTGGGGCGTAGTTGCAGCATGGTGTTGGTCGGGGTTGGACGCTGAGACACGCAATAGTCATGGATGTGCCTTTCTTGGCAGAAGTTCTCTCTGGGTGCTTCGGGTGTAGGGCGGGATCGCCGATCCCGCCGAAAACTTCCTGCTCGTTAACGCTGCCTCGCGGCGCCAGATATCCGCCATGCTTGATCGCAAGCATCTACAGCGCCTGGGGAATGTCTGGGTTGATCACCCGCTCTATTTACTGACGGTTTGCACCGCCAAGCGACAAAAGATACTGGCCTCCCCGTCTTCCGCCGCCGTGCTGACCGAATCCTGGCAGGCCGCGCCTCGTGTGCATGGATGGACCGTGGGGCGCTACGTCATCATGCCAGATCACGTGCATTTCTTTGCCGCGCCATCACCCGAGGCAAAATCTCTCAGCGCTTTCATGCGCGACTGGAAGAAATGGACGGCCAAAGCGCTGCGGGCGGGCGGCATCGAGGCGTCGGTTATTTGGCAGGCGGAGTTTTTCGACCACGTTTTGCGCTCGGCAGAAAGTTACGGCGAAAAGTGGCACTACGTCCGCGAGAATCCGGTTCGCGCGGGTTTGGCATCCTCGGCCGAGGTTTGGCCCTACTCGGGCGAGATCGAGACGCTTCCCTTCCGCGCACCTTTGTAAACGAACGCTTGCTGTCGCTTCGGCGCCGTAGGGCGGGATCGCTGATCCCGCCTTTGCTGGATTTGCTTTCAACCCACTTGCCAACGAGCACACAAAAGAACGCGGAAAGCCCCGATACATGCGACGGCAGCCAATCTGCAACTGTTGCCACAGCCCATCCGCAAAGCGGAACGAACACCCACCGCCGCTTTATCTGACGGAAGAGGTTTCGGAGGTTGGGTAGCAGTTTGCGCACTGGTAGAGCTTCCAAGGATTCTCCGCGAGCCAGACGAGAGGTTGTGGTTATCTTCTCTAGGGGATGGTTGTTAGTTTTTCAGGCGAACTACGAAGTGTGGTGCTGTCCATTCGACGCAGGATGCCGGCCCCGTCCCAATACGCGTGGACGTCAACCTGATCTCGCGTGGATGTGGCGAGACTAACGGATTACTGCTTCCAGCGACCGGTTGCATTTCTGCTGATGTTGGGGTCTTGCGCACATGGACACTCCGATCGCGCCGGGGTGGGACGAATAACCGCATGAACCGCAGCTGGCTCTGCATCAGCGATTGGCGGGATCGGCGATCCCGCCCTACAACAAGAGTTAATCTAGCAACAGAATCCCCGCCTCCAAGAAAGAGGATGGCCGCGCGGTCCTCGTGCGCTTCGTTTACTCCCGGCCGACGAGGAATTCCAGCACGTCGCCGATGCGGGCGGCCCAGGCCTTCTCGCTGTGCTCGGCGCCCTTGACCTCGGCGAAATGCAGGTCGCCGCCCTGCGACCAGCCGCGGCCGACGAGGGTGTCGCGGAAGAGCGCGGCGGCCTCCCAGCCGGGCTCGGCCGTGCCCATGTCGAACCAGAGGCGCACGTCGGGTTTTTTCGCGAGGCGCGCGTAATCGCGGAAGACGGCGCGGTTGTCCCACCAGAGCGAGGGGGAGAGCGCGGCCACGGCGCCGAAGGCCCGCGGGTGCCACAGCACCTGGTAGAGCGCGATGAGGCCGCCGAGGGAGGAGCCGACGAGGGCGGTGTGCCGCGGGCCGGTGAGCGTGAGGTAGCGCGACTCGATGAAGGGCATGACCTCGTTCACCACGAAGCGCGCGTAGAGGCGGCCGAGGCCCTCGACCCTGATCATGGAGTCGTCCTCCCAGCTCTTCACCTCGGCGCGGGTCGGGGCGTATTCGTGGACGCGGCGGTGCCCGGTGTTGGCGATGCCCACCATGATGGGCGCCACGATGCGGCGGCGGCGGATGAGGCGCGCGGCGGCCGTGCCGGCGTGCCAGGCGTTGCCGAGGAACGCCGTGGCCGGATCGAAGATGTTCTGCCCGTCGTGGAAATACACGACCGGGTGGCGGCGGTGGCGCACCTTGCCGTAGCCGGGTGGCAGCCACACGGTGAGATCGCGGCTGTTGTGGAGCGCGCGCGAATGGAAGCGGTGATGCACGCGCAGGGTGCCGCCGGAAACGTGGGATTCGGGATGGGCCAAGGTGTTGAGGGGCGCGTGGTAGAGTGCGCCCCCGGAATAGCCAAGTGGTTTTTACACGCCGCGCTTATTAACCCGCGCCTCTCGGGCTAGCGCCTTGACCTCGCGGGGCTTCTGCGGGACAAAACGCCCGCCCGTCGCGCCGCGCGACGCCTGTTTCCCACCCTCGCCATTCCCATGAAAAAGATCGGCATCCTTCACGGCAAAGAGCGCAGCTTCCCGCAGGCGCTGGCCGCCCGCATCAACGCCCTCAGCGAGCCCGGCATCTCGGCCGAGCCCGTGCTCGTCAACAAGGTCGTGCAGGGCGCGCCCACCGAATACGCCGTCATCCTCGACCGCATCTCGCAGGACGTCCCCTTCTACCGCGCCTACCTCAAGAACGCCGCGCTCAACGGCACCTGCGTCGTCAACAACCCCTTCTGGTGGTCCGCCGACGAGAAGTTCTTCAACAACTGCCTCGCCACCAAGCTCGGCGTCGCCGTGCCCAACACCGTCATCCTCCCCTCGAAGGACATGCCGGCCGACTGCAGCGCCGAGTCGTTCAGCAACCTCGCCTTCCCCCTCGATTGGGACGGCATCTTCAACTACATCGGCTGGCCCGCCTACTTCAAGCCGCACGCCGGCGGCGGCTGGAAAAACGTCTACAAGGTCCGCAATCCCGACGAGTTCTTCAAGGCCTACAACGAGACCGGCCAGCTCGTCATGCTCCTCCAGTCGGAGGTCCACTTCGACGACTACTACCGCTGCTACTGCATCGGCGGCACCGACGTGCGCATCATGCCCTACGAGCCGCGCAACCCGCACCACCTCCGCTACGTCGTCGACCGGCCGCCCGGCGCGCCGGAGCTGCTCGCGCGCATCCACCGCGACGTGCTCACGCTCAACCAGGCCCTCGGCTACGACTTCAACACCGTCGAGTTCGGCGTGAGCAACGGCGTGCCCTACGCCATCGACTTCTGCAACCCCGCCCCCGACGCCGACCGCAACTCCGTGGGCGAGGAGAACTTCAACTGGGTCGTCGAGGCCGCCGCGAAGATGCTCGTCCGCAAGGCCCGCGAGCACCAGCCCGGCCGCGCCGCCGGCACCACCTGGGGCAGCTTCGTCCGCGACGCCGCCGGCGCCGCGACCGTGAAGAAAAAATAAACCGCCCCCGACCCGACATGTCCAAAGCACCCACCAAGGGCGGCCTGTTCACCCTCGGGGTCGAGGAGGAGTTCCAGATCGTCGACCCCGAGACCCGCGACCTCCGCGCGCACATCGAGCAGATCCTCCACCACGGGAAGATGATCCTGCGCGAGAGCGTGAAGCCCGAGATGCACCAGTCCGTGGTCGAGCTCGGCACCGACGTCTGCAAGGACATCAAGGAGGCTCGCCGCGATGTCATCAACCTCCGCCGGAACCTCTTCCGGCTCGCGAAAAAATCGGGCCTCGAGATCGCCTCGGCCGGCACCCACCCCTTCGCCAACTGGGCCGACCAGAAGATCACTGAGGGCGAGCGCTACAAGGTCATCATCGAGGACATGCAGCAGGTCGCGCGCGCCAACCTCATCTTCGGTCTCCACGTCCACGTCGGCATCCCCGACCGCGAGGTCGCCCTCCAGATCATGAACATGTCGCGGTATTTCCTGCCGCACATCTTCGCCATCTCCACCAACTCCCCCTTCTGGCTCGGCTCCAACACCGGCTTCCGCAGCTACCGCATCAAGCTCTTCGAGCGCTTCCCCCGCACCGGCATCCCCGACCCCTTCGAGTCGCTCTCCGAATACGAGGACTACCTCAAGCTCCTCGTGAAGACCAACTGCATCGACAACGCCAAGAAGATCTGGTGGGACGTCCGCCTCCACCCCTTCTTCAACACCGTCGAGTTCCGCGTCTGCGACGCCCAGATGCGCGTCGACGAGACCATCGCCCTGGCCGCCCTCTGCCAGGCCCTCGTCGCCAAGCTCCACAAGCTCCTCACCCACAACCTCAGCTTCCGCACCTACCGCACCCGCCTCATCAACGAGAACCGCTGGCGCGCCTCCCGCTACGGCCTCGACGGCAAGCTCATCGACTTCGGCAAGTCCACCGAGGTCCCCACCCGCGACCTCGTCGAGGAGCTGCTCGACTTCGTCGACGACGTCGTGGACGAGCTCGGTTCCCGCGAGGACATCGACTATATCCGCGCCATGATGCGCCTCGGCACCGGCGCCGACCGCCAGCTCGAGGTCTTCAAGCGCACCAATGACCTGAAGGCGGTCGTCGACTACATCATCACCGAAACCCACCACGGCCTTGATCTCTGATCCCTCCTCCACCGGCGCCATGCCCGCCACCGCCTCCCTGCCCGCCACCTTCGACCCCGCCCTCCGGCAAGGCGCCCACAACGCCATCCACGTCTGCCTCCGGCTCAAGCCCGACGAGCGGTTCACCCTCATCACCGACCGCGCCAGCGCCGAGATCGCCGCCGCCCTCGTCGCCGAGGTCGAGAAGACCGGCGCCGCCTACGCCGTCCACGTCCTCGAGGACTACGCCCCCCGCCCGCACCGCGACATGCCCCGGCCCGTGCTCGACGACCTCGCCCGCTCCCAAGTCTCCATCTTCGCCGCCCTCACCCACACCGGCGAGCTCCGCACCCGCATGCAGATGATGGAAGTCATCAACCCGCAGCACATCCGCCACGGGCACATGGTGAACATCAACAAGCAGATCATGCTCGAGGGCATGCGCGCCGACTTCCTCGAGATCGACCGCCTCTCGCAGAAGCTCATCGAGAAATGCCGCCGCGCGCAGCGCGTCACCTGCCGGACCGCCGCCGGCACCGACTACGTCGCCGAGCTCTCCCCGGCCCTGAAGTGGGTCAAGACCGCGGGCATCATCTCCCCCGAGAAATGGGGCAACCTCCCGGGCGGCGAGATCTTCACCTCCCCCTTCAACTCCAACGGCCGCTTCGTCGTCGACGGCGTCGTCGGCGACTACCTCTGCCAGAAGTGGGGCGACATCGGCGCGCACCCGCTCACCATCGAGATCACCGACAACCGCATCACCGGCCTCGCCTGCGCCAACCAGGAGCTGCTCCGGGAGTTCGACGCCTACGTGCACACCGACGAGAACTCGGACCGCGTCGGCGAGTTCGCCATCGGCACCAACATCGCCTGCACGCACGTCATCGGCCACATCCTGCAGGACGAGAAGCTGCCCGGCATCCACATCGCCTTCGGCCACCCCTACTGCGAGCACACCGGCCAGACCTGGAAGAGCACCACGCACATCGACTGCGTCGGCCGCGACTTCGACATCTGGCTCGACGATGAGCAGGTCATGGCCAAGGGCAAGTTCCTGATCTAGCGCCCGCTGCGAGCGGTCGTTTTATTGACCACGGATTTCACGGATGAATTCGGATAAACTGATTCATCCTGAAATCAGCGAAGTGATCATCGGCTCCGCGATGAAGGTGTTGAATACGCTCAAGCCGGGACTGGACGAAAAGGCCTACGAAAATGCACTCGTCATCGAGCTGCGAAAGCGCGGTCACAAGGTCGACCAGCAGAAGAGATTTGAGGTCCGCTATGAAGATAAACTCGTCGACACTCTCGTCCCCGACATGATCGTGGACGATCTGGTCATTGCCGACCCGAAGGTGGTCGAAGGCTTCACCCCAACTCATATCGCACAGATGCAGGGGTATCTTAATATCACCCAACTTCGCCTCGCCATTTTGCTGAACTTCAAGTTCGCCGACCTTCGTTGGAAACGGGTCATCCGATAAATCTGTTTCCATCCGTTCTATCCGTGGTCAAATAGAGCGTCCGTCCACATCATGATCCCCGCCCTGCGCCAAGCCTACAACGCCGCGTTCACGGAGGAGCGCTATGCGGCGCTCCAGCGCGAGCTGGCCAGGGCCGTCTACTGGCCGGTGGATTTTCGCGTCGCCGAGACGCCGCTGTTCTTCGACGAGCATACCACCCGCGCGCTCGTCGCCGCGGCGGACGACATCACGCGCCAGCTCGCCACCCCCGCCTTCCGCGCCCACGCGCAGACCGCGATCCCGAAGGGCCTCGAGGTGCCGCGCGAGACCGGGTGGCCGCACTTCCTCTGCGTGGACTTCGCGCTGTGCCACGACGCGCAGGGCCGGGTGCTGCCGCAGCTCATCGAGCTGCAGGGTTTCCCCACCGTCGCCTGCTGGCAGGTGCTGCTGGTGAATTCCTACCGCCGGCACTTCACCAACATCCCGGTGGACTACACGCCCTACTTCGGCGGGCTCGACGAGGAGGGTTATCTCGCCGCTTTGCGCGAGGCCGTGGTCGGGCCCGGCCTGCCGGAGAACACCGTGCTGCTTGAGATCACGCCCGGGGAGCAGAAGACGCGCGTGGATTTCGCCTGCACCCACGCCTACCTCGGCGTGCGCCCCATGTGCCTGTCGAAGGTGAAGAAGCGCGGGCGCGAACTGTTCTACTTCTCCGGCGGCCGCGAGGTGCGCATCGGGCGCCTCTTCAACCGCGTCATCTTCGACGAGCTGCAGCGCAAGCCGGACTTCAAGCCGGGCTTCTCGTTCGCTGACGACCTCGACGTGGAGTGGGCCGGCCACCCCAACTGGTATTTCCGCATCAGCAAGCACACCCTGCCCTTCCTCAAGAGCCCCTACGCGCCCGACTGCCGCTTCGTCTCGGACTTCTTTGTAGGAGGGGCTTTACACCCCGATTCTCTCCCCACCGACCTCGAAAATTACGTCTGCAAACCGCTCTATTCCTTCGCCGGCCTCGGCGTGGACATCGCGCCCACGCGTGAGAAGATCGCGGCGCTGCCCAACCCCGGCGAGTGGCTGCTCCAGCGCAAGGTCGCCTACGCCCCGGTGCTGCAGACACCCGACGGCCCGGCCAAGGCCGAGGTGCGCCTCCTCTTCGCCGGCGACGGCTCCGCCATGCCCAAACTGGTCAACAATCTCGTCCGCCTCACCAAGGGCGCGATGCACGGCGTCGATTACAACAAGGGCAAGACCTGGGTCGGCGCCAGCGCGGGCTTCCACCCGCCGGTGTAAAAACCAATTTCTAGATCCGCTTGGTTATTGTGGGAGCGACCTTGGTCGCGACCGTCGCGTGCAAGCACGCTCCCACAATGTCGTTCAAGCGGTCCTTCAGAACGCCCACGCGACGCCGGCGCCCACGCCGAAGGTGTCGTCGCCATAGGAGACGTTGACGCGCACGCTCCAGCGGTCGTTCAGCCAGAGGTTGGTGCGGAGCACGCCGTAGAACTCGCCGCTGTCGCCATATTCGGTCGCGTCAGCGTAGCCGACCAGCGGCGCAATGGAGAGCTTGTCGGTGAGCTGGAATTCCGCGCCGGCGTTGATCGCGTAGGTGAACGAGTTGTCGTCGAACCCGCCGAAGTCCCACCAGTTGTAGCCGATGGTGACTTCGCAGAAGGGCCGTCCCCAGTCCACCGTGGTGTGCAGGCGCAGGCCGACGTCGAGGTCGCGCGAGTCGGCGCGCGTGCCGCCGAGGCGCTGCGAGCGGGTGAAGCCCGCCGTGGCGATCAGGTCGAGGTCGGTCCGGAGCGTTTTGTTCAGCCGGAAGCCGAAGCCGTGGTAGTCCAGGGTCTCGCCGTTGGAATACAGGTAGGTCGGGCTGACATAGTCGGTGCCGTTCAGGCCGCGCCCGGTGGTCGGGTTGTAGCCCCCGGCAAACAAGGACAGCGTGGATGCGACCAGCGCAAGCGCCGTCGCGGTGACGAAGCGGATCGTGGAGTTCATGGGTGGGTTAGGTTGGGCCGTTTGACCGGCGGCCCGTGCCCCGGGTTCCTGCGCGATTGTAAAGCCGGTGCAAAACCGATGCGGCGAGAGGACCTCTGGGAGCGGCCTGTCGCACGGCGGGCGCGCCGGCCGGTCACCGCTTGCGTCGCCGACGGGGCTGGTTAGCGTGCCCGCGTCATGAAACTCCCCCGCCTCGCCGTCATCCTTGCCGCCATGTTCCTCTTCACCAAAGCCCACGCCGAACCGCTCGCGGTCGGCGCCACCGCCCCCGACGTCACCCAGCTCACCCACGAGGGCGCCCAGCTCTCGCTCGGCGAGGTCTACAAGCAGGGCTACACCCTGGTCTATTTCTATCCGAAGGCCGACACCCCCGGCTGCACCAAGCAGGGCTGCTCGCTGCGCGACGCCTACGCCGACCTCACGAAGAAGGGCGTCACCATCATCGGGGTGAGCACCGACGACCCGGAGTCGCAGAAGAAATTCCGCGAGAAATACAACCTGCCCTTCACGCTGCTCGCCGACAAGGACCAGGCCGTGATCAAGGCCTTCGGCGTGCCCGTGCGCGACGTGCCGGTGATGGGCGCCTTCGCCGCGCGCCAGGCCTACCTCATCGACAAGACGGGCAAGATTGTCTGGGCCGACCACAAGGCCTCCACCGACCAGCAGGCGGCCGACGTGCTCAAGGCCCTCGCCGCGCTGGGCGGCTGAGCGCGAATCACTCCCGGCGGGGCGGAAGCCCCGCCTTTTCTTTTACCCCATGCGCCCCCTCGTTTTCCTCCTCGCCCTGTTTCTGCCGCTGGCGCTGGGCGCCAAGCCGCGCGCGCGCGACCTCGGCGTGCCCTTCGACGGGAAACCCGGTCCGTTCAACGCCATCACCGACGTCCGCGGCGTCGAGGTCGGCCACACGACGCTCATCGCCGGCGAGGGCAAGCTCGTCGTCGGCACCGGCCCGGTGCGCACGGGCGTCACGGTTGTCTTTCCCCGCGGCCGGAAAAACCACGCGCCCGTCTTCGGCGGCTGGTTCTCGCTCAACGGCAACGGCGAGATGACGGGCACCGCCTGGCTCGACGAGGCCGGCATCCTCGACGGCCCGGTCGGCGTCACCAACACCCACAGCGTCGGCGTCGTGCGCGACGCCATCATCCAGTGGCAGGTCAGGCATGCCGCGAAGCCGGAGATCTGGTGGTCGCTGCCCGTCGTGGCCGAGACCTGGGACGGCTGGCTGAACGACATCAACGGCTTCCACGTGAAGCCGGAGCACGTGTTCGCCGCGCTCGATTCCGCCGCGGGCGGCCCCGTGGCCGAGGGCTCGGTCGGCGGCGGCACCGGCATGATCTGCCACGAATTCAAGGGCGGCATCGGCACGTCCTCGCGTGTCACCTCCGCCGGCCACACCGTCGGCGTGCTCGTGCAGGCCAACTACGGCCTGCGCGGCCAGCTGCGCATCGCGGGCGCGCCCGTCGGCCGCGAAATCCCGGAGGGTGCCATCCGCCCCGCGGAGACCGGCTCCATCATCGTCGTCATCGCCACCGACGCACCGGTGCTGCCACACCAGCTCAAGCGCCTCGCCCGCCGCGCCGCGCTCGGCCTCGGGCGCATGGGCTCCGTCTCCGGCGACGGCTCGGGCGATATCTTCCTCGCCTTCTCCACCGCCAACACCGTGCCCGCCGGGCGCGGCCAGCCCGGCACCGTGCAGATGATGAACACGGAGGACCTCGACCGCCTGTTCACCGGTGCGGTGGACGCCACCGAGGAGGCCATCGTCAACACCCTCGTCGCCGCGGAGGACATGACCGGCGCCGAGGGCCGTTTGATCAAGGCCCTGCCCCATGACCGCCTGCGCGCGGTCCTGAAAAAATACGGCCGGCTGTCGGCACCCTGAGTCTTACCGGACCGGACCGCCGCGCCACTCCGGCATCGGACTTTTGCCGAGCGCCACTTCCACCGCCGCCTGGGCCAGCAGGCGCGTGGAGTCGAGCGTGGGCAGCGGCGCAACGTCCGGCGTGATGAGCAGAGGGATCTCCGTGCATCCGAGCACGACCGCATCGCAGCCCTCCGCCTTCAGCTGCGCGATCACGCGCACGTATGCGGCGCGCGCGGCCTCGGGCAGCCTGCCGTTGCACAGCTCATCGAAGATGACGCGGTGCACCATCTCCCGGTCGGCTGGAGGCGGGACCTTTATCTCCAGCCCCGCGCGCGCGGCGGCGCGGCGGTAGACGGGACCGTTCATCGTCCAGTTGGTGCCGAGCAGGCCCAGCCGCCGGAAGCCGCGGGCGCGGGCCGACTGCACCACCACCTGCGCGATGTGCAGCCCGGGCAGCGGATAATCCGGGCCGGGCTCCTCCAGCGCGATGTGCGCGGTGTTGTCCGGGCAGACCCAGAAGTCGCACTGCGCCCCGGCGAGCCGCCGCGCCGTGTCGGCGAGCGTCCGGCGCACCGTGGCCAGGTCGCCGCCCTCCCATGCGGGCATGCACAGCCCCATCGGCAGGATGCTCAGCGTGATCTCGGGGTGCAGGTGCGGTCCGAGGGTGGCGATGCCCTCGTGGCAGGCCGTCAGGAAACAAAGGGAGGCGCCTTCCGCGCTGTGCGCCAGGATGCCGATGTGTTTGGTCATGCGTCCTCGATGCCGCGCGCCGCCGCTTGGCGCAAAGTCAAAGCTCGCTGTCATCCACGCTCGCGAGCGCCGGTGTGCCGGGGTCGTGCCGCGCGCGCTCGATCCACTGCCGCAGCGACGGCAGCCGCTCCAGCCACGCCGGCGGAAACGGCGCCGCGACCAGGTCAATGATCCGCCACGAGCCGTCCTCGGCGATGACGATGTTGCGGTCGTGCGTGTCGGCCACGAGCCACGGCGTGCCGTCGAGGAAGGCAAGGCGCGGGTGGTCGCGGTTGGTGCGCAGGAAGCGCGAGGGCACGGGGATGAGCCGAGCCGGGTCGAGCCCGGACACGTCGGTCTTGTCCGGCAGGGCGCGGCCGAGGGTCTGCTTCGCCACCAAAATGCCCTCCGGCGTGATGGCCACCACCTCGGTGGGGATGCCGATCACATGGGTGAGGAGGAGTTTTTCCAGCAGCATCCGGTAGTCGCCGGGCACGGCCTCGGCCTGAAGCAGCGCGCCCTCGCCCGGCGCGAAATCGAACGTCGCGCCCACGGCGCCGCCCTCGCGGAAATGGAAGAACTTGTAGACCGACCGCCGCGCGTCGATGAAGGCCAGCGCCTCCACCCCGCCGCCGATGCGCGCGAGCTGCGCGGTGTTGGCCTCGAACGGATCGTCCACGTCGGTCCGGAACCCGAAGTCCTCCAGCGGCACGACCGGCAGGCGGCGGCGGAACGCGCGGATGGCATCGCCGAACGCGGCCCATTCCGGGCCCGTGGCCTCCAGCAGGCCTACTTCGTCTTCCTGGACGAGGATGAGATCGCGGTCTGAATCTGCGCGGATACCGCATTGCGCCGCTGCTTCGCCCAGGTGATCGAGCGCCCGAAGTCGTTCCCGGTGACCGTCCAGAACAGCGGCCCATCCTTCCGCGCCGGGGAGGCGGGGGCCTTCGAGGTGGGTCGGCTTTCCGGTGAACGGGTCTTGCATTCGGCCATGGGCCCAACGTCGCGGCGGGGGCGGCGCAACGCAAAGGGTTTTTTTGCGCAGGTTGTTCACGGCCCGCGGCCAAGGCGAGCGCCGAACCCGCCCTTTCTGCTCCGAAAACCAATCGCTTGACACCCCCCGGGCCCTGCTCTGCCATGAACCCTCTTTTCCCTCTGGATTTATGCAACCCACATTCCGTCCGCACCGCAAGAAGCGCGCCCGCAAGATCGGCTTCCGCGCCCGCAAGGCCACCCGCGGTGGCCGCAAGGTCCTCCGCTCCCGCCGCCGCAAGGGCCGCAAGCGCCTGACGGTCGTCTGAGCCCGCGCGCGTTGCCGCCGGGTCCCGCCACGTCCATGCGCCTCACCGCCGCCCAGCGCCTGCGGCGCAATTCTGACTTCCGCGCCGTCCGCGAACAAGGCCGCCGCCACGACGGCGGCGCTTTCCTGCTCACCTGGCGCGCGCACCCAGAGGCACCGCAAACGCGCGTCGGGGTCGTCGCCTCGCGCGCCTCGGTCGGCGGCGCCGTGCAGCGCAACCGCGCCAAGCGCCGCCTGCGCGAGGTCTTTCGCCGGCACCAGACCCTTGTGCCGGCCGGCCTTGATGTCGTGCTCACCGCCCGCCCCGCCACCCTGCGCATGGAGTTCGCCGAGATCGAGCAGCGCTTCATCCAGGCCTGCCACAAGCTGTCCGCGACCAAATGATCCCTGAAACCGCCCTCCATGTCATTGCGAGGAGTCCCGCCAAGGCGGGACGACGAAGCAATCCATCTGGATCCATCTGGATCGCCACGGCCCCGGCGCGTCGGGGCCTCGCGATGACAATTGTCGCCCTGCCCGCCCTCTTCATGCGCGGCCTGCTCCGCGTCTACCAGCTCACGGTCTCGCCGGCGCTGCCCGCGCTCTTCGGCCCGGCCTGCCTGTGCCGCTACCAGCCGACCTGCTCGCACTACGCCGCCGAATCCTTCGCCCGCCACGGCTTTCTCCGCGGGTTCTACCTCACCATCCGCCGGCTCCTGCGCTGCACGCCGTGGCACCGCGGCGGCGAGGACCCGGTCCCATCCGAAAAATTTTCCTGCGTCCGCGTTCAACCGGCGGACCGCTCGCTGCTCTCCGCCCACCGCTCCCTTTCCTAATGGACAAGAAGAACACCACGATCGGCGTCATTTTGCTCATCCTCGCCATTGCGAGCATGATCATCAGCGCGCGCTACGCGCCCAAGCCGCCCCCTCCCGCCCCCGCCAACGAGACCGCCGCGCCGGCCACCCTGCCCGCCTCCTCCGGCCACGAGGCCGTGCTCACCGCCGCCCAACCGGCGACCCCCGCCGCGCTCCCCGCCGCCCAGGCCGAGTTCGCCTTCCTCGAGAACGAGTTCGTCACCGTGCGCTTCACCTCGCTCGGCGGCGCCATCGACCAGGTCGCGCTCAAGAGGCACCAGGCCATCAAGGGTCGCGACGACCTCTATGTGCTGAACCGCATCCAGGCCGCGCCCGCCCTCGCGCTGGTCGGCTATCCCGGGCTCGACGCCACCACCCCCTACGCCCTGGCGTCGCACTCGCCGACCGAGGTCACCTACCGCGCCGAGCTGGCCGGCCAGCTGGAGGTCATCCGCCGCTACACGCTCGCGAGCGCCAGCGGCGGCGACAGCTACGTCGTCCGCCACGAGACGATTTTCCGCAACCTCACCACCCAGGCCCTCGCCCTCCCGCGGCTCAACGTGAGCCTTGGCACCGCCGTCCCGATCGGCCCCGAGGATTACGGCCTCTACCTCAACGTCGGCTACTACGACGGCGAGGACTCCCACTTCATCAAGCGCGGCGACCTTGAGGGCGGCGGCTTCTTCAGCAATTTCGGCCTCGGCTCCAAGACCGACCTGCCCGCCATCGACAAGACCGCCCCCGTCAAATGGGCCGTGGTGAAGAACCAGTTCTTCGCCTCCGTGCTCTCGCCGGACGAGGCCGGCACGGGCGTGCGCGTCGAGCGCGTGAAGATGGACCCGCTCGCGCCGGACAGCTTGCGCCAGGCCTACGGCGTCACCGGCACCGTGCAGTTCGACCTCAAGCCGCTCGCCGCGGGCGCCTCCGCCACCTGGGGCGCCGGCTACTACGCCGGCCCCAAGGAATACCGCCGCCTCGCCAACACCGACCGCTTCAAGCACAACGAGGACCTCGTCATGGAGTTCGGCTTCTTCGGTTGGTTCGCCAAGCTCCTCCTCTGGATCATGACCACGATCCACCGCTGGATCGGCGGCGACAACTTCGCCTGGGGCTGGGGCTGGGCCATCGTCCTCACGACCCTCTTCCTCAAGATCGTCACCCTGCCGCTCACCCTCTCCGCCTCCCGCTCCGGCAAGCGCATGCAGAAGCTCATGCCGCACATGACCGCCATCCGCGAGAAATACAAGGACCACCCCGCCAAGGCGCAGGAGGCGATGATGAAGCTCTACAAGGACAACAAGGTGAACCCGCTCGGGTCCTGCCTGCCGATCCTCATCACCATCCCGTTCTTCATCGGGTTCTTCAGCATGCTCCAGACCACGTCGGAGCTGCGCTTCGAGCCCTTCCTCTGGGCGGCCGACCTCTCGGCGCCCGACACCGTGTGGCGCGATCCCTTTCTCGGCCTCCCGCTCAACATCATGCCGATCCTCATGGGCGCGACCATGATCATCCAGATGCGCATCACCCCCGTGATGACCACCGACCCGGCGCAGGCCATGATGATGAAGGTCATGCCTTGGATCTTCACCCTCTTCTGCTACAATTTCTCGTGCGCCCTCGCGCTCTACTCGACCGTCAACGGCGCCTTCACCATCGGCCAGCAGCTCGTCGTCAACCGCCTGCCCGAGCCCGAGCTGCCCGTCGACAACGGTAGCGCACCCGCCGCACCGAAAAGCGCCGCGCCCAAGAACGTCACGCCGAAAAAGAAGAAGTCATGAGCAGCCGGTAGCGGGCACTTGTGCCGCCCCGCCCGCTGCCCACGGCTCGCTACCGTTAGTTCCATGGCCAAGCACAACAAGTGGTCCAAGGTGAAGCGGCTCAAGGCCGTGACCGACGCCCGCAAGGGCAAGGTCTTCTCGCGCCTCGCGCGCGACATCACCATGGCCGCCAAGGCCGGCGGCGGCGACCCGGCCGGCAACGCCCGCCTGCGCACCCTCCTGCTCAAGGCCCGCGAGGCCAACATGCCCGCCGACAACGTCGACCGCGCCATCAAGAAGGGCACCGGCGAGCTGCCCGGCGTCGTCTTCGAGGAGGTCACCTACGAGGGCTACGGCCCCGGCGGCGTCGCCTTCCTCGTGCAGTGCACGACCGACAACAAGCAGCGCGCCACGCAGGACGTGCGCTCGGCCTTCGCCGCGCACGGCGGCAACCTCGCGCAGAACGGCGCCGTGGCCTTCCAGTTCCGACGCGCCGGCCAGTTCCTCATCGCCCGCGAAAAGACCTCCGAGGACCGCCTCATGGAGCTCGCCCTCGAGGCCGGCGCCGACGACGTCATCGCCGCGGAGGAGGGCTTTGAAGTGCGGTGCGACGTGCGCGCCTTCGACCGCGTCGCCCACACCCTCGACCAGGCCGGCATCAAGCCCGATTCCTCCGAGCTGGCCTACCTGCCCGTGGCCACGGTGCCCGTCCCGGACCCGGCGGTGGCGGAAAAAATCGCCGCCCTGCACGAGGCGCTCGAGGAATTCGACGACGTGCAGGCCGTGTTCTCCAACGAGGAGACGGCCTAGCCTGCGCCGACCAGGTGGTCGGCCTGCTTCTGCAGCGTCTTGCCCAGGCTGCCGCAGACCAGGTCGCAGAGCCGCGGGATCGTGGGGTCGCTGATCCGGTAGAAGACCTGCAGGCCCTCCTTGCGCCGCGCCAGCACATGCGCGGCGATCAGCGTCTGGAGGTGCCGCGAGATGTTGGCCTGCGTGCCCCCGGTCGCCTCGACCAGCTCGGTCACGTTCTTCTCGCCGTCGAAGAGGGCCTGGATGAGGCGCAGCCGCATGGGCTCGGCCAGCACCGCGAAGCGGCGGGCCACGATCTCGAGGGCTTCGTCGGACAGGGTCTCGTGCCGGGGCATGGGCCGCAGAAAAACCGGGCTTGACCGGAAGGCAAGTATATAATTATATGCTCATATATGAAAACCGAGTCCTTTATCCGCGTGCTCGCCGGCAGCATGGTCCTGCTCGGCCTGGGCCTCGCCTTCTGGGTCAGCCGCTGGTGGCTGCTCCTGCCGGCCTTCGTCGGCCTCAACCTCATCCAGTCCGCCTTCACCGGTTTCTGCCCGCCCACGCTCCTCCTGCGCAAGCTGGGGTGGGTGGACGCGCAGGATGTGATCCACTGGGGCGGAGCCGGCAAATGAGGACCTTCCTTCTCTCCGCGGCCGCGCTCCTGCTGCTCGCGGGGTGCGCGCGGCGCGACTCCACGGTGGCGGAAACCCTGCCCGCGCTGCCGGTGCGCACGGCCACGGTCGTGCGGGAGCGGCTGCCCGCCCTGCTCGAGGCCCCCGCGACGGTCCGGCCGGCGGAGCGCGCGACCATCTCCGCCAAACTCACGGGGGCGGTCGCCTCGTTCCCCCTCGGATTGGGCCAGGCCGTCGAGGCCGGCGCGGTGCTGCTCACCCTTAATGTCCCCGAGGTCGAGGCCCGGGTGCGCCAGGCCCAGGCCCAGCTCGCCGAGGCCGACCGCAACGTCGAGCGCACGCGCACCTTGGTGGGCAAGGGGGTCAACGCCCCCGAGACGCTGCGGGATGCGGAGGACCGCCTGCGCTTCGCCCAGGCGGCCCTGGCCGAGACCGAGGCTCTGCTCGCTTTCGCCACGGTGCGTGCGCCGTTCCGCGGTGTCGTCACCGAAAAGC
This sequence comes from uncultured Opitutaceae bacterium, assembly GCA_964565475.1. GTDB lineage: Bacteria > Verrucomicrobiota > Verrucomicrobiia > Opitutales > Opitutaceae > Didemnitutus. Next base: position 117,140 of record CAZMFB010000005.1, read on the forward strand.
ACGTCCTGACCGGCGACCTCGCGGTCGCCGGCCAACCCCTGCTCGTGCTGGAATCCACCGAGCGGCTGCGCGCCGAGGGGTTTGTGCCGGAGCGCGCCGCGGCCAGCCTGCGGCCCGGCGATGCGATTGAGGTGCTGCTCGACGACCTGAGTCCGCCCGTCCTGGCCCGCGTGGAGGAGGTTTCCGGTGCGGCGGACGTAGTCAGCCGCTCCATCTTGATCAAGGCGGCCTTGCCGGCCGGGGCGGCCCGTTCCGGTCAGTTCTCCAGGCTGCGCGTGCCGCATGGGGAATCCGATGTCCTGCTCGTGCCCGCCGCGGCCCTCACCCACCACGGCCAGATGGAGCGCGTCTTTGTCGTCGCCGCCGGCCGGGCCGGGCTCCGTCTCGTGAAGACCGGCCGCGCGCACGCCGACCGCATTGAGATCCTCGCGGGTCTCGAGGCGGGGGAGAAGGTCGTCCTCGACCCGCCCGCCGCCTTGCGCGACGGGCAGCCCGTCATCCCGCGGCCATGAGCGACCCGCACGCAGCCCCCGCCCGCGGCTTTGCCGGCCGGCTCGCGGGGATGTTCACCGACTCGCGGCTGACACCGCTGGCGGTCCTGGCCTCCCTCCTGCTCGGCCTCTTCGCGGTGATCATGCTGCCGCGCGAGGAGGAGCCGCAGATCAAGGTGCCGATGGTGGACGTCCTCGTCGCCATGCCCGGGGCCACCGCGCACGAGGTCGAAAACCGCGTGACCCGGCCGATGGAGAAACTCCTCTGGGAGATCCCGGGTGTCGAATATCTCTACTCCACCTCCCGGCCCGGCAGCTCGATGGTCATCGTCCGCTTCCAGGTCGGCTCCGATCTCGAGCAGAGCCTCGTGCGTCTCAACCAGAAGCTGCAGGCCAACTTCGACCGCATCCCGCCCGGCGTCAGCGCCCCGCTCATCAAGCCGCGCACGATCGACGACGTGCCGGTGGCCGCCGTCACCCTGCACAGCGCCACGCTGGATCATCTCACCCTGCGCCGCCTCGCCGCGCAGCTGGACGATGCCGTCAAGGCCCTGCCCGACGTCGCGGAGACCACGCTCATCGGCGGCGTGCGCCGCCAGCTGCGCGTGCAGGTGGACCCGGTGAAGCTCGCCTCGCGCCAGCTCACGCTCGACGACCTCGCCGCCGCGCTCCGCGCCGCCAATGCCCGCAGCCAGGACGGCGCCCTCGCCACCGCCAACCGCGACGTGCTCATCGAGACCGGCGGCTATTTCCGCGATGCCGGGGATGTCGCCAACCTCGTGCTCGGGGCCTGGCAGGGCCGCCCGATCTTCCTGCGCGACGTGGCTGCCGTCCTGGATGGCCCCGCCGAGACCGCCGATTATGTGCTCTTCGGCCGGCCCGGCTCTTCCGGCGAGGAGGCCGCCGTCACCCTCAGCATCGCCAAGCGTCCCGGCGCCAACGCGGTGACCGTCGTGCGGGCGGTCGAGGCTGCCGTCGCCCGACTGCGCGGCGTGCTCCTGCCTGAAGAGGTCGGCGTCACCTTCACCCGCGACTACGGCGCCACGGCCAGCGAAAAATCCAACGAGCTGCTCCTGCACATGGGCATCGCCGTGTTCGGCGTGGCCCTGCTGATCCTCTTCTTCCTCGGCTGGCGTGAGTCGCTGGTCGTGCTGCTGGCCATCCCCGTGACGCTCGGCCTGACCCTGCTCGTTTTCTACCTCCACGGCTACACGCTGAACCGCATCACGCTTTTCGCGCTGATCTTTTCGATCGGCATCCTCGTCGACGACGCCATTGTCGTCGTGGAGAACATCGTCCGCCATCAGCGCCTGCCGTCGTCCTGCGGCAAGCCGCTCCACCAGATCGCCGTCGAGGCCGTGGACGAGGTCGGCAATCCCACCGTGCTCGCCACCTGGGCCGTCATCGCCGCCGTGCTGCCGATGGCCTTTGTCGGCGGCCTGATGGGCCCCTACATGAGGCCGATCCCGGTCGGCGCGAGCGCGGCCATGCTGTTCTCGCTGGTCGTCGCCTTCACCGTCACGCCCTGGGCCGCCGTGCGCGTCCTCCGCCGGCGGCTGGAAAAAATCTCCCCGGCGCATGAGGCCGATCTCCACGATCAGGCGCCCGACACGTTCTTCACGCGGCTTTATCACCGCATCATGGATCCGATGATCGCCCGCGCCCGCTGGCGTTGGGCTTTCCTCGCGTTGGTCGCGGCGCTGCTCCTTGGCGCCCTGGCGCTCGTGCCCGCCGGGCTGGTGAAGGTCAAGATGCTGCCCTTCGACAACAAGTCGGAGTTCCAGCTCATCCTCGACTTGCCCGAGGGTTCCACCCTTGAGGAAACCACGCGTGTCGCCCGCGAGCTCGCCGCCGCGCTGCGCCCGGAACCCGAGGTGCGCGACTACCAGATCTACGCCGGCACGGCCTCGCCCTTCAATTTCAACGGGCTCGTGCGCCACTACTTCCTGCGCCGCGGCCCGAATGTCGCCGACATCCAGGTCAATCTCCGGCCGAAGGGCGAACGCTCCGCCCAGAGCCACGACATCGCCGCGCGCATCCGCCCAAAACTGGCCGCCCTCGCCGCGAAACATGGCGCCACGCTCGCGGTGGCCGAGGTGCCGCCCGGCCCGCCCGTGCTCCAGACCCTCGTCGCCGAGATCTACGGCCCCACGGAGGAGGCCCGGCTCGCTCTCGCCACGCGGGTGAAGGAAATCTTCGCCCGGACCGAGGGTGTCGTGGACATCGACTGGTATGTTGAGGAACCGCAGCCCACCGTCCACCTGCGCGTGGACCGCACCAAGGCCGCGCTGCACGGCATCAGCGTCGAGACCATCTCCCGCACCCTCCGCACCGTCGTCGGGGGCGCAAAGGTGGACCTGCTCCACCAGCCGCGCGAGCGCGAGGATGTGGACCTCGTGCTCGAGCTCCCGCGCGCCCTCCGCAGCCGGCCCGAGGATCTGCTCTCGATCCAGCTGCGCTCGGACCACGACGACATCATCCGCGCCGGTGAGCGCCCGCTCGTGCCGCTCGGTGAACTCGTCACCCTCGAACACACCGCCAGCGAGCGAAACCTCTACCGCAAAAACCTGCGCCCGGTCGTCTATGTGACCGGCGACGTCGCGGGCGCGGCGGCCAGCCCGGCCTACGCGCTCTTCGCCATGAACCGTGAACTGGCCCGGCTCGACGGCCGCGACTTCGGCGGCACCCGGCCGGAAGTGTCGCTCCACAACCTTTTGCAGCCGGCATCTGATCTCGAGCCGGCGATCAAGTGGGACGGCGAGTGGCACGTGACGCTCGAGGTCTTCCGCGATCTCGGCCTGGCTTTCGCCGCCGTGTGCATTCTCATCTACATGCTCATGGTGGGCTGGTTCAAAAGCTACGTCACGCCCTTCGTCATCATGGTCGTGATTCCGCTCTCGCTCATCGGCATTTTGCCGGCGCACGCGGCGCTGGGCGCGTTTTTCACCGCGACCTCGATGATCGGATTCATGGCCGGCGCCGGCATCGTGGTGCGCAATTCCATCATCCTGGTCGATTTCATCGAGCTGCGCCGCTCGCAGGGCCTGCCGCTCGCCGAGGCCGTGGTCGAGGCCGGCGCGGTGCGTTTCCGCCCGATGTTGCTGACCGCGCTCGCGGTGATCGTCGGCGCCTCGGTCATCCTCGCCGACCCCATCTTCCAGGGCCTCGCGCTCGCGCTCATGTCCGGCGAAGTCGCCTCGCTGCTCATCAGCCGCTTCGCGGTGCCCATCCTGTATTTCATGGTCAACCGCCCGCCTGCCGCGCGCCCGGCCTCCGGCGGGTAGGAAGCGCCAAGAATTGCGCGGTCAAACGCCGGATTCTGGCTAGACTCTCATCGCATGTGGAAATGGGCCGAACTAATCGCCGACCACGCCGTGCGGCTCGCGGGGCTCGACTCCGCGCGCGGCGCGGGGGCGGCGCTGCATTTTTTCATCTACGACCTGCAGAAGATCGTCGTCCTGATCCTCGTGGTCGCGTTTGTGATGGCGCTCGTGCGGGGCGCGCTGCCCCTGGAGAAAATCCGCCAGTGGCTCGACCGGCCCGGCGGGCGCGTGTTCGGCTACCCGGCTGCGGCGCTGTTCGGCGCGCTCACGCCGTTTTGCTCCTGCTCGTCCGTGCCGGTCTTCCTCGGGTTTGTGCAGGCGCGGTTCCCCATCGGCGTCGCGTTCGCGTTCCTCATCACGTCGCCCATCGTCAACGAGATCGCCGTGGCGCTGCTCGGCGCAACCTTCGGATGGAAGTTCGCTTTCACCTACGCCGGGGTCGGCATCGCCCTGGGCGTCTTCGGCGGCCTTGCGCTCACGCTGCTGCGGGCTGAACGCTGGCTGACCCCGGGAGCGATGGATCCCGTCCCCGTGGACGATGATCCTCCGCTGCACGGGGGACGGGCCCGCCTGCATGACGCCGCGGCCACCAGCGTCCGCATCTTGCGCAACATCGCGCCGTGGTTGCTGGCTTCGCTCGCGCTGGGGGCTGGCATGCACGGCTTCGTGCCGGACGATTTCTTCCAAAAACTTTTCGCCGGCACCGGGGCGTGGACGGTGCCGCTGGCCTCGCTCGCGGGTCTGCCCCTCTACGTCAGCGCCAACGCCACCGTGCCCTTGCTCGACGCCTTTGTGGCCAAGGGCGTGCCGCTCGGCACGGCGCTGGCCTTCCTCCTGTCCGCCGTGGGCGTGTCCTTTCCCGAACTGGTCATGCTCCGCGGTGTCATGACCGTGCGCCTGCTCGTCGTGTTCTCCGGTGTCGTGCTCATTGGCACCACGGTGGTGGGGTGGACCTTGAACCTGCTTTCCGCGCCCTGATGGCCCGGCTTGCGCTTCCCGGTTGTTTGCCCATTTTGTCCGCATGCCCACTATGAAACGTCTCACCCTGCTCTTCACTTCCCTCGCCGCCACTTTGTTTGCCGAGGTGGCCAGCATCGCTCCCGCCGACGCCGCCAAGCTCGTCGCTGACGGACAGGCCGTGCTCGTCGACGTCCGTGAAGCCGCCGAGTGGAACGAAACCGGCGTGGCCGCACCGGCCCTGCTCCTCGCCAAGAGCGATTACGACGGCGCCAAGAAGAACTGGCGCCCCTTCCTCGACGGGGTCGCCGGCAAGACCATCATCGTCTACTGTCGCAGCGGCAAGCGCTCCGGAGCCGTCGCCGCCGACCTCGAGGCCAAGGGCTACAAGGTCGCCAACGCCGGCGGCTTCAAGGACTGGGCCGCCGCCAGCCTCCCCACCCGCAAGGCCGACGCGCCTCCCGCCGGCAAATGAGCCGACGCTTGCTTTTCGTCGTCTCGGGCGCACGGCGCAACGGCAATACCGAGCAACTGGCCCGCCGGGCGGCCGCGGCGCTGCCTTCCCGCGTGGTCCAGGAGTGGCTGCACCTCGCGGATTTTCCCCTGCCGCCCTTTCTCGACCAACGCCACGCCACCGCCGCGGCCTGGGAGCCCGAACTGGAGGGCAACGCCCGCCGGTTGCTCCGCGCCACGCTCGAGGCCAGTGACATCGTGATGGTCGCGCCCGTCTACTGGTATTCGCTCCCCGCCGCCGCCAAGCTCTACCTCGACCACTGGTCCGGCTGGCTCCGCGCCCCGGAGTGCGATTTCAAGGCGAAGATGGCCGGCAAGACCCTGTGGGGGATCAGCTCGTTCAGCGACGAGGATCCCGCCCTCGCCGCCCCGCTGCAGGAAACGCTGCGGCTCACCGCCGGCTACATGCGGATGCACTGGGGCGGCTTCCTGCTCGGCTCGGGCAACCGGCCCGGAGAGGTGTTGCTGCACGCCGCCTCCACCGCCGCCGCCGACCGGTTCTTCGCCAAAATCTGATCCCGGTCTCAGCCGCGCCAGCGCCGGAGATGCGCGGCGTGGACCAGGCAGACGCAGTCCTCGCCGTCGGCCGTGTGAAACCAGTGCGGTTCGAGCGCGGCGAACACCCGGTCCATCACCGCGCGCAGCCCCCCGACCTCAAGCACAACGATGCCGTGGGGCTGCAGGCGCCGTCGCGCCTGCCGGAGCAGCTTGCGGACGATCTCCAGTCCGTCGCGCCCGCCATCGAGCGCCAGCGCGGGCTCCTGCTTGAATTCCTCCGGCAATCCGCGTAGCTCGCGCGTCGGCACATAGGGCGGGTTTGACAGGATGACGTCGTATTTGACCGCGGGCACGTCGTCGAACACGTCCGAACGCCGCAGGTGCACGCGCCGGGTGAGGCGATGCCGCCGGATGTTCTCCCCCGCCACCCCGGCGGCGCCGGGCGACAGCTCGATGGCGTCCACCTGCGCCCGCGGAAATTCCTTGGCCAGCAGGACGGCGAGGCAGCCGGAACCGGTGCAGACATCCACGGCGCGACGCACCGGGCGGCCGCGCGGGAGCCAGTCGCGCAATTGCGGGATGACCTCGACGAAATACGAACGCGGGATGATGACGCGCTCGTCCACCTTGAAGCGCAGTCCGCCCAGCCAAGCCTCGCCCGTCAGGTAGCCGGGGGGCACCCGGTCCCAGATCCGGCGGCGGAACATCGCGGCGACCTTCGCCGACTCGTCCGCGGTCAGCACGCGTTGCAGGACGGCGGGCTTGCTGTCGAGCGGGAGGCCGAGCGTGCGCAACAGCAGGTAGAGCGCCTCGTCGTGGGCGTTGTCGGCCACCTGTCCGAGCGCGACGCCACGCCGGGTGTATTCGCGTTCCGCCCAGGCCAGCCATTCCCCCAGCGTGCGCGGGCCCGCGGGCATCGTCAGGCCTTCCTGCCGCCGCGGTGCTCCGAGCAGTAGCACCGGTCGTCGTCGCCGTAGCGAAAATCCTCCAGCGGGTGCGTGAGGTCGGTCTTGCCACAGACGACGCAGCGGTGGCGGGCCTCGTTCTCCGCCTCGCGCAGCGCGGTGCGCCGCGCCTGCTGCTGCATGTGGCGGCGCCCTGTGCGCACGCGCTCGACGATGTCGCGCGCGAAGAAGATGAGGAAGTTGCCCACGGCGGCCAGCACCGCCAGCCGCGCCGCCCATCCGCCCAGCGCGAAGGTGACGCCGTAGAGGACCCACGTGATCAGGGCGAGCCACTTGATCTTCACCGGGAGGATGAAGAAGACGTAGATCTCGAAGTCGGGGTTGAGGAAGGCGAAGGCGAGGAAGACGCTGCCCGCGAGGAAGGCGTTGGTCGCGTATTGCCCCGGCGTAAGGAACGCCACCGCGGTCGTCAGCAGCCAGCCGGTGAAGATGAAGGCGTTGTAGCGGAAGTCGCCCCAGTGGTCCTCCAGCGCCCGGCCCATCAGGAAAAACATATACCAGCCGAAGGCGAGGAACAGGGCGCCGAAGGCCGTGAGCGGGCCGGAGACCGGCGGCACGAACAGGTAGGTGAACATCCGCCAGATCTCGCCCTGCAGCACGAGCCCCGGCAGCAGCGCCATCAGCTGGACCTTGAACTGCCCGAGCATCGCGAAGGTGAAGACCACCACCTGGCCCGCCACGAGGCAGAGCGAGAGATTGGGGACGGCCATCCAGCCGAGATGGCGTTCGAGCTTGGGGAGCATGGGACGGCGTTACTTTGCGGGAGGCGCCGCCAGCTGGTCGAGCAAAGTCTGCTTCTGCTTCGCCAGGACCGGTTCCGTGACCAAGGACAGCAACGCGGCGGCCCGCTCGCGGTCGCCTTTCTTCAACAGCACGTTGGCGGCGTGCAGGCGGATAGTCTCCTTCTCCACGCCCGGCTTGGCGTGCTCCTCCAAGGCCGCCCACTCCTTCAGCGCGGCGTCCCAGTCGGCTTTTTCCAGGTCGTAGTAGGCCTCGGCCGCGCGGTAGGCGTAGCCGAGGTTGTCGGGCGCCAGCTCGGCGGCACGCCGGAAGGCCGCCAGCATCGCTTTGTCGAGCGCCGGCCGCGTGAATTGCCCCGCGGCGAGGAAGTCGTCGCGCGCTTCGTGCAGCAGGGTGCCGAGGTGGTAGTGGTAGAACGGCTCCCCGGGGGCGAGGTCGGTCGCGGCCACCAGCCAGGGCAGCGCCTCCAGCGGCTTGCCGTCCTCGGCGAGGTGCTTGGCGAGCTGGTTTTTCACCAGCGGGATCTTGTCGTCGAGCTTGTTGGCCTTGAGCAGGAGCGCCACCGCCTCCTTCGCCATCCCCACGCGGTCGAGCAGTTGCGCGTAGGCCACATAGGCCGGCACAAAGTCCGGGCTGCCCTGCAGCAGCACGTCGTAGCCCAGGGCCAGCTGCTGCATCTCGGCCTTGAACTGCGCCTCGTTCAGGTCGTCGCCTGCAGCCTCGGCGCGGGCCAGGGCCGCCTTCTGGCGTTCCACGATCTCCCGCAGGGTCTTTTCCGCCAGCGTCTCGGCGCGCGCCGGCCCGGCCAGCAGCAGGGCCGTGACAAGAATTAGTCCTTTTGGTCTGGATAACACGCTGTTCACCGACAGTCAATTTAAGCCAACGTTCAGGCAACCACGATAAAATCCCTGCCCGTGCATCATCCGCCACGCCCCTACCTGTTCCTGGCCGCCCTTCTCGCCAGCGTCCTCACCGCGCGCGCGGTGCCCATCACGCATCCCCCGCCCCAGGAGGAACCCGAATGGAAGCTCACGACCGAGGTGGCCTTCGCCACCCGCTACGTCGACCGCGGCATCACCCTGAGCCACGACACCTGGCAGCCTGCCTTCACCATCGAATACGGCGCCTGGTCGGGGGGCCTGTGGACCGACCTCCCCACCCCGCGCGGCCAGCTCAGCGAGTTCGACCCTTGGATCCAATACAGCTGGCAGGATGGTGCCGACACCTGGACGACCGGCGCCACGCACATCCACTATCCGGAGGCCTCCGGCACGACCCTGCGGCACTCTTCCGAATTGTTTCTCAGCCTCACCCGCGACTGGTTCGTGACCCCGGCCTTCGCCCTGAACCTCCATTTCGACCTCACCTACGACATCCGCCTGCGCACGCTCTACCTCGACGGCAAGTTCTCCCACTCCCAATCACTCCAGATGGTCGGCGTGCCCCTCGATTTCACCCTGGCTCTGATCGTCGGGCACGTGGACGCCCGCGACATCAACCCCGACGATCCCTCCTTTGTGTTCCGCGACGCCCACCGCTATTACGGCGGGCGGTTCGGGATGACCTGGAATTTCTCGGAGCGGGGCTCGCTCAAGCTGGTCGGGCAGGTCGACGGCGCCACCAACGTCAACCTCGCGCAGGGCGCGACGGGCAACACCAGCCTCACCGCCACACTGAGCTTCACCTGGTAGTTATCCCGCCGCCGCGTTACTTGAAGCCCGGGGGCATCGTTGCGGGCGCGCCGGTGAGCTTGAACTTCACCTTCACCATCGGGTCCACCTTCACCGCCAGCAGCATCCGGATGACCTTCAGGTTCCACTGGCGGTAGTCGAGCGTGGCCTCGCCCGTGATCGTGGTGGTGTCGTCGGCCTTGGTGACCTGCACCGGGAATTCGACGCGCTGCGTCACCCCGTGGAAGGTGAGGTTGCCGTTGGCCACGCCCTGCCCGTCGGGGGCGAGCGCCAGGGTGCCCAAGTCAAATTTCCCCTCCGGCACGCCGCCGCCGAGCCACTCGAGCATCTTCGCGTCGCGGTCGGTCTTGCCGGTCTTGAGGTCCGTGAACTTGAAGGTGATCCGCGCCGTCTTGATCCGGCCCGCCGCGTCGAGCGGGATGACGGCCTCATACCCCTCCAGCCGCCCCACGAAGGAGTCGACGGTGACCTTGACGTCGACATCGATGAACGAACGGGCCTTGTCGATTTTGAGGCGGACCTCCTGCGCGAGCACGAGGGTGGGCAGGGCCAGGAGCAGCGGGAGCGCGCGGACAAGCTTCATGGGTCCAGTCTGGGGTTGCCGCGTTGGACTGCAAACCCGGGGTTTGGTTGCTTGCCAGCCGGGGCCGGCCGCTCTTTCTTGGGGGCGCACACACCCCATGACTACGCGCAAGTCGGCCGACCAGTGGTTCGCCGAATACGGCGAGAGCCACCAGGACCACACCAACGAGCTGATCCACTGGATCTGCGTGCCCGTCATCTTCTACTGCGTGATGGGGTTGGTGTGGTCGATCCCGGTGCCCGGTGCCATCCTGGAGCGGGTGGCGTGGTTCAACTGGACGCAGCCGGTCATCCTCCTCGTGCTCGCGTTCTACCTGCGGTTGTCGCCCCCGCTGGCGGTGGGGCTGCTGGCGTTCATGGCGCTGTGCTACGGCATCATCGAGTTCCATGCGCTCAAGTGCCCCTTCCCCGTCTGGAAAAGCAGCCTGATCCTGTTTGTCGCCGCCTGGATCGGGCAGTTCGTCGGCCACAAGATCGAGGGCAAGAAGCCGTCGTTCCTCAAAGACGTGGTCTTCCTGCTCATCGGCCCCGCCTGGCTCCTGCACTTCGTCTACCGGCGGCTGAAGATCGCGTATTGAGGGGCGCCAGCCAGCGCAATTTGCTGCCGCGGGCCGTTGGGGGCAACGGCCCCTACTTGATCTTCGCCGGCGGCAGCGCCGCGGCCTGCGCGCGCAGGATCTGCATCTCGCCGGTGTGGTAGTTGTGGCACTGCTGGCAGCTCTCGCCGGAACGCGCGGGCTGGTGGCAGTTGGTGCACGAGGCCATGGTCATCGGGGCGAAGTTGCTCCGGAACAGCGCCGGGTCGCGGTTGGCGCCGAACGAGCCGGCATAATTCGCCCCGGCCGCGAAGGTGTGGCAGGTCATGCACCCCTGGTCGCCCATCAGGCTGAAGTGTGCCGAGTGCTTGAAGCGCGTGAAGGCGCGCACCTCCGGCTGCGGCCGCGAGGCCAGCCAGTTGACGACCGTGCCGGCGGGGGTCCGGTCCACGCTGTGGCACTTCAGGCAGGCACCGGGCGCGTTGTCCGCCGAGAGCTGCGCAAAGATCTTCTGCGCCGACGGCTCCGGCCGGCCGGCCGTGCCGCCGAGCCAGGCCCCGAGAAACGCGTCCGCGTGCGCGCCGGGCCGGTAGTGCAGCGTCAGCGTGTCGTCCTGCCGATACCAGCCGCCGGCAGCGACACGCGCATCGGCCTCGTCGAGCTTCAGCGTCACCGGCGTGGCCGGGGCGGTCGCCGCGGTCGCGGTCGTTTTCTTGTCCGTCGGCAGGTCGATGAGCAGATCGTCGGGGTCGGCGGAGGTCACAGCGGCTAGGCGGGCCGTCGTGGTGCGCGCGACCATGACCGGTGCGCGCCGCGCGACCTTCTCGCCGCGGCGGTGGGCGGCCACCTCGGCCAGCAGGTTCGGCAACCAGGCCTGCTGGGCGGCGAGTGCGGCGTCGGGGGAGAACTGCCCGGTGCCGGCGGTCAACGCCAGCTGCGCCGCGGGCGAGGCCGCGAGGCGGCGCACGATGACCGGCTGGCCCTGCGTGACGAGGTCGGCGAAGAGGCCCTTGACGGCCCACAGCACCTTGGCGGCGGCGGCCCGTTGCTCCGCCGTGGCCCGGCGGAGGTCGCCGGGATCCTGGTCGCCGAGCGCGGCCATGGCGGAGCGCGTTGACTCGTCGCCCTCCAGCAACCAGCGCATGAAGGGCGTCAACCCGCCCTCGGCCACCAGTGGCCACTCGCCCACGGCGTGCCCGGCCTCCTCGAGCGCGTTGGTGTCGAAACCGGGCAGGCGGAAGAACACGAGCCCCTTGTCGCCGGCGCGGTCGCGGCCGTCGATCTCGGCCGTGTGGCAGGCGGCGCAAGCCGCCTCGAAGCCGCGCACCAGCATCTTGTCGCCGGTGGGCGCGGGCTCGTGGCACTGCGCGCAGGACGACGGGGCGGAGGCGGCCCAGCGCGTGTCGGTGAAGTGTTTCTGGAAATGCGACACGTGGTCGAACTGGAGGCGCGTGCGGCGGGCGTAGGGATAATCCGAGAACTCGGGGTGCCCCGCGCTGAAGGCCCGGAACTGCGTCTTGTGGCAGACCTGGCACTGCAGGTCGGCGATGCGCTTGAGGTCGAAGTCGGCCCCCTGGTGCTCGCGGTGGCAGGCGGCGCAGGCGAGCTGGCCCGGCGCGCCGAGCGCGGTGGCCGCGGCCAGCACGGCGGGCCGCGGTCCCGAGGCGGCGGGCGGGCGGCGCGTCAGCAGGGCCAGGGCGGATTCGGCGACGCCGTGCGGGGAGGTGGCGTGCGGCCCGAGGTCGTGGCAGCGGATGCAGAGCTGGTCGTGCTCGGCCGTGCGCGCGGCGCGGGTCTGGCCGGGTTGCCGCATCGCCTCGGTGTGGCAGGTGTCGCACTGCTGGGCCGAGACCGCGTGCTGGTTGGTGAGCGGGCCGGGGTTGGCGAAAGTCGCGCGGGTGCGGCCCCAGAAGACCAGGCCGGCCGCCCCGAGCGCCACGACGACCGCCGCGCGCACGACCCAGCCGCGCCAGGACCGCAGGCGGCGCACCGGCCGGCACGGCGGCACGGGGCAGCCGCAGGTGCCGTCGGGCCCGGGGCCGGGCCCGCAGGCGGCGCCGAGCGAGATGGCGCGCGTGCAGACCCAGCGGTCGTTCTTCTTCGCCGGCAGGCACTGCCCGGTGGCGCGGCATTCGCCCTTTTCGCCCGGGCCGTAGATGCAGGCGCAGCCCTCGGCCGCGCGGCCGCAGACCCACGTGTCCTGCGGACGGTCGTAGAGCTTGCGGTTGTAGATGATGCTTTGGAGCAGGCGGCGCACGGCGGGGCGGGCTCAGAACCGGTGGGAATAATGGAAAACGAGCCAGACGTGCGCGGCGACGAGCACGAGCAGGCCGTGGGTGAGCGGCAGGTGGACGAAGAGCCAGAGCTTGAGCAGGCGCTGGCCGGCGGATTGGGCGTCGAGGTTGCGCTTGGCCTCGAGCAGCTCGGCCAGCTGGTCGGCGATGAGCATCTCACGCTCGTTCAGGTAGCGGCGGAGCGAGGCGAGCTCGTGCTGGGCGCGGTGGTGGTGGGCGTCGTCCTCCGCCAGCGGCGAAAACAGCGTCGGGGTGTGCGCGAAATACGGCGCGAGCACCTGCCGGTGGAAGTCCGCCAGGGTGCCCGAGGCCGCCTCGGTCTCGGCCTGGCGCACGAGGTTGGCCGCCTCGTCCTCCAGCTGGCGGCGCAGGCGCGGGATGCGCTCGTAGACGAGGCTCTCGCCCGAGCGCGTGAGCCGCGGCGGCAGCCAGCGGCTGAGCCAGAGCCCGAAGGCCCCGCTCGCCGCGACGGCGAGGAAGACCAGCCAGAGCGCGAAGCCGAGCGCGCTGCGCGGCCATTGCGGCCCGGCGTGCAGCAGGAAGACGGCGACCGAGAGCCAGCCGGCGTAGATGTGGAACTGCAGCCAGGTGGTTGCGTCGCCGAGCGGGAGGAAGGGCAGCTTCTTGCGGACGTTGAAGAGCGCGAGCAGGAGCAGGAGCAGCACCAGCAGCTCGCCGCTGTATTTGTCGACCGGCCGCAGGGCGATGCCGCCCAGCCACCAGGCGGCCGCCAGCCCGAGGGCGGCGGCGAGCGTCGCGAGGGACAGCAGCCAGCGGCGGGTGCGGAGTGTCTTCATCGCTGCAACCACCGGTTGAGGGTCCCGACCTCGCGCATGTCGGCGCGGATGAGCGCGTCGTGCGGGCAGGCGCTCACGCAGGCCGGGCCGGCCGGCTGGTCGGCGCAGAGGTCGCACTTCGTGGCGCGGCGGATGGGCGCGCCGGTGTCCTCGGCGATGACCGGGAGGCCGTCCTCGTCGCGCAGGGCGACCATCTGGATGGTGCCGTAGGGGCAGCTCTGGGCGCACACGCTGCAGCCGATGCAGGTGTCGGGATCGATGTCGATCTGGCCCTCGGGGCCGGTGCGGTGGATGGCGCCCGTCGGGCAGCCGATCATGCAGACGGGGTCCACGCAGTGCATGCACGCGCTGGCGACCATGACGCCGCCCGACTCGGGGCCGTGGCGGATGAAACGCGGGTTGTTGTCGTGTGTGTCGGCGCAGGCGCGCACGCAGTCGTCGCAGCGGGTGCAGCGGTCGAGGTCGATGAGCATCGTCGCGCGGCCGTTGATGAAGCGCTGGGCGACGATGAACTCGAGGAAGGCGTTGGTGGTCGTGCCCGATTCCCAGGGGCGGGCCGTGTCCAGGGTCTGCCCGGCGCGCCCGAGGCGGGCGAGCTGGTCCGGCGGCAGGTGGGGAAAGACGTGCTGTTCGAGCACCGCGGCGGGCAGGAGGAGGGTGTCCACGTAGCCGAGGGCGCGCAGGTTGTGGCGGAGCGGCGTGGGGGTGCCGCGCCAGGTGGCGAACAGCTCCTCCAACCCGAAGGCCTCGCCCTTGCCGAGGTAGCTCTCGGTGCGTTCGCCGTGGTTGTAGCGGCAGCTGAGGCGGGCGAACCCGGTGCGGATGAGCAGCAGGCCGGCGGCGGGCTCGCCCTGCCGCGCGATGAGCGGTTCCTTCTCCAGGCGCTCGCGGTCCGTGGCCTCGCGGGCCCGCTGGTAGGTGTGCTGCCATTCAAACTCGCCGAAGGCCTCGAAGCGGGTGGCGTCGGCGATCAGCTGCAGGGTCGCGGCCGGCAGGTGGCGGAAGAGCGGGGTTTCGCGCAGGTGGCTGAGCAGGCTGCGCTCGCGGAAGCGCTGGTCGATGAGCTGCCGCCACTCGGAGGAGAACTTGCGGATGTCCCGCAGGCCCTGCCAGCGGATCTCCAGCAGCTCGGTGTCCTCCCCGGCCACGACGGTCGAGGTGCGCGGGGTGCGGCCGAGGGCGGCCAGTTCGCCGAACAGCTCGCCGACCGCGAGGCGGATCGTGCGGTCGGGCCCGAGGAGGCCGGGCACGTCCTGCAGGAAGATGCGGGGCGCGCCCGTGGCCGGGACGGCGGCACCGGTGCGGCGCGACCACACCTCGCCGAAACGCGGCTGGCGCAGCCAGCGCCGGATGCTGCCGAAGAGCGACGGGCGCACGCGCTGGCGGCGGCCCAGCTGGTCGGCGCTCGGCTCCTTGAGGCAGACCAGCGCGCTGCCCTGCAGGACCAGGAAGGCCGAATTGCCGTAGTCGCCCTGGCGGACGACGATCTCCCCCGGCTGGAAGCGCCGGATGGCCGCGTCGTTCTTGAGGATGCCGCGCAGCGGGTTCGAGGACGGGAAGCGGGTCTGCTGGAGCGAGCTGAACTGCGGGTGCGCCAGGACGCGGTCCACGTCCTGGTCCGTCATCTCGGCGCTGAAGGGCTTGTCCCAGCGTTCGGGCGCGGCCTCGCGGCGGGGCGCGGTGCCCTGCGGCGGCTGCGAGCCGGGGATGTGCGGGGAGCGGCTGGGGTTCTGGGCCATCGTCAGGGGGCGGCCCGGGGGTCGTGGGGCTTGCCCTTGTATTGGTCGGGGCCGGGCAGGAGCGGGTCGAGACCGGCGAGTTTTTCGCCGTCGGTGCCTTCGGTGAAGGCGCGGCCGAGGCGGGCGAGTTCGGCGGCGGCGGTGAGCAACTCGGTGCGGTTGTTGAGGCGGAGCCGGGCGGCCTTGGCGACGGCCACGATCTCCGCCAACGCGGGCGTGGGCGCGTGGGCGTGGATTTTTTCCAGCAGCTGGCGGGCGGCATCGGCCCGGCGGGCCTGGGTGAGGGCGAACTCGCCGCGCTCCGTCGCGGCGGCCACGGCGCGGAAGCTGTGCTCGGTCTCGAGGATGGTCCCGAGCACGAAGAGCAGGCGGCGGCGCGGGAGCGGCGCCTCGGGGTTCACCTTCTCCCCCTCGCGCGGGATGCTGTGGCGCACCTCTCCCTGGGACCAGGTGAGGAGGCTGAAGCCCGGGCTGGCCGCAGGGTGCCCGCCGACGTTGACGATCTTCTCGTCGGGCACGATGTGGCAGTCATAGCAGGTCTGCCCGAGGGCGTGCAGGGTGCGGGGGCCGAGCATGCCGCTGGCGTCGGCCTGCGCGAGGCGGGCGGCGCGGTGCCCGGGCGGCTCCGTCGCGGCGGTGCGGCCATGCCCGTAATCACCGTGGGTCTTATACCAGTCGGCGGCGGCGCCGTGGCAGGATTCGCAGGAGATGCCCGAGACCGTGTGGTATTGCTCGTCGATGATCTGGCCGGTGAAGTGGCAGTCTTGGCACTGTTTTTCGCCCTTCACCTTGGCGAGGCCGAGCTTGATGAGCATCGCCTCGGTCTCGGGCTGGCGCGGCAGCTCGCGGAAGGTCCGGTTGTGGACGGTGCGCTTCCAGACCTGGATCTGGTCGAGGTGGCACTCGACGCAGGTCTCGGGGCCGGCGACCTTCTCCGCGACGAGCGGGACGCCGCGGGCGGCGGCCACGGGGAAAAAGAGCGCCAGCACGGCGAGGCCCAGCCGCGCCGGCATGGCGGGCGATTCCCTCAGGCCCATGGCGGGGGGCGGCGCGGCTCGCGGAGCGGCGGGCCCGGGCGGCACGGCGTTACTTCTTGGCCGGCTCCGGCGCAAGCAGCGACACCCGGAGCACGCCGCGGTATTCCTGCTTGCTGTAGTCGATGGCCTTGTCGCCGGGATAACGGCGCTCGAGGATCTCGCGCACCGCCGGGGCGAATTTCTGCGGGTCGCCGTGGCAGGCGAGGCAGGACTGCGTCGTGGCGATGGGCCGGGAGACGCGCCATTCGACGGGCTGGTCCTTGCGCTCGATCTTCTGGACGATGACCTTGTCCGGCGCCTCGTCGTTCATGAGCTGCTGGTGGATGTGCTCCATCGCCGCGAGATCGGCGGCATCCGGGGTGTTCGCGGGGTCGCGGAGCATGAGGCTGGTGCGCCGGATGGCGGTGACCTTGGGCTGGCCGGGGGCGGTCCGGGGCAGCTCGAGCTCCTTGAGGTGCATGACGTCGATGGTGTCGATCACTTCCTTGTTTGCCAACTCGCGGTTGACCTCGCCGACCAGCAGGCCGCCGACGCGCTCGATCAGGCGCGAGCCAAACTGGGCGAGGGCCGCCGCCTCGGGGTCGTCCGGGGACACGAAGACGCCGGCCTCGGGCTTGGCGGCGGCGGCGGGGTTGGCGACATAACCGATGGTATCAGGACGTTCCTGCTTTTTGTCCGCAGCGATGGCCAGACCGCACGCGAGCGCCACGCCGAGGATGCACACAACGGGGGTAAATTTTGGGGTGTTCATTCGCCCCAAGACCATGCGGCGGCCCCGGGCTTGGCAAGCTCGCTTTGCCCCGCACCGGGGCCGGAGGTCCCTAGCCCCGCCCGCCGCGCAACACGACGACGTTGGCGAGGTCGTTTTTCTCGAATTCCTTCCAATAGCGGTCCTCGATCTTCTTCAGCAGGGCGTCGCTCGAGGGCGGCGGCTCGAGGCCGGGCGTGTCCATGGCGCGCTTGGCGGACTCGCCGCCCAGTTCGCGGTCGGCCAGCCGTTGCACCAGCTCGTGCCAGAAGACGTCGTTCTGGAACTCGCTCTGCAGGTCGCGCACCTTCTCCTCCTCGGCCAGCTTGGTCGAGGGCTGCCACGTGCCGTCGGGGGTCTGCTCCACGAACTCCCCGCACCCGAACTGGTCGGCCAGCTGCAGGAGGCGCTGGTCGAGCGCGTGGTAACGCTTGGCCGCGGGCGTGTCGTCGCCCTGGTAGCCGGTCACGGCCCACATGCCGAGGTGGACGAGTTCGAGGAGTTGCCGGTATTCCTTGGGCGAGAAGGTGACTTTCATGGGAGGGCCGAAAGTTGGCCGCCCCGCCCCGCTCCGCAAGCGCACAGTGGGCGCCAAGCCCCGCCTTGACCGCGCCGCAGGCCGGGCCTTCACTCGGCGGCTGCTCCCCACCTCCAGTTGGGGGCGCTCCTTCGCCTCATGCCCCAAGCCGCCGAAACCCCGAACCTCATGGAAGCCCTCGTGTCGCTCGCCAAGCGCCGCGGCTTCATCTACCCGTCGTCCGAGATCTATGGCGGCCTCAACGGCTTCTTCGACTACGGCCCCCTCGGCGCCGAGCTGAAACGCAACATCCGCGACTGCTGGTGGCGCGACCTCGTCCACCGCCGCGACGACATCGTCGGCCTCGAGTCCTCCATCATCATGCACCCGATGGTCTGGGAGGCCTCCGGCCATGTCGCCGGCTTCACCGACCCGCTCGTGGACTGCAAGGTGAGCAAGCAGCGCTACC
>CAZMFB010000006.1:0-134003 GCA_964565475.1 uncultured Opitutaceae bacterium
AGTGCGCCACCCTCGGCTGGCACTCCGCCCTCAGCGCCATCCACGGCGACCCCAAACCCGTGACCACGGAGAAGCCCTCCGACTGAGCTCAACTTCAATCGGCTTTCGACCTTCGTCCCTCGTTCCCTTTCATGCCCTTCGATCCGCTCAAGATCCGCGCCGATTTCCCCGTCCTGCACCAGCAGGTCAACGGCCGGCCGCTCGTCTACCTCGATAACGCCGCCACCTCGCAGAAGCCGCGCGCCGTGATCGACGCCCTCGTGCGCTACTACGAGCGCGACAACGCCAATGTCCACCGCGGCATCCACGCCCTCTCGATGCGCGCCACGGCCGCCTACGAGGCCGCCCGCGAGCGCAGCGCCCGCTACCTGAACGCCGCCGAACCCGGCGAGATCGTCTTCACCGCCGGCACCACCGACGGCATCAACCTCGTCGCCAACGCCTGGGGCGATGAGAACCTCAAGGCGGGCGATGTCGTCCTCCTCACCGAGATGGAGCACCACAGCAACCTCGTGCCATGGCAGCTCCTCGCCCGCCGCACGGGCGTGAAACTCCGCTTCCTCCCCATCGTCCCCGGCGACTCCGGCCTGCTCGACCTCGCCAAGCTGCCCGAATACCTCACGCGCGACGTCCGGCTCTTCGCCTTCTCGCACGTCTCCAACACCCTCGGCGTCATCAACCCCGCCGCCGAGCTCTGCGCCGCCGCGCGGAAGGTCGGCGCGCTCACGCTCATCGACGCCGCGCAGAGCACCGGCCACATGCCCGTCGACGTCCGTGCCATCGGGTGCGATTTCCTCGTCGCTTCGGGCCACAAGATGTGCGGCCCGACCGGCGTCGGCCTCCTCTACGGCCGCAAGCACCTGCTCGACGCCATGCCGCCCTACCGCGGCGGCGGCTCGATGATCTCGTCCGTCACCTACGCGGAGAGCAAATGGGCGCCCGCCCCCGCCAAGTTCGAGGCCGGCACGCCCAACATCGCCGACGTCATCGGCCTCGCCGCCGCCATGGATTACCTCGACGCCCTCGGTCGCGAGGACATCGCCCGGCACGACGAGCATCTCGCCGCCAAGGCCTATGCCCGCCTGCGCGACGAGGTGCCCGGCCTGCGCATGCTCGGCCCGGCCCACCACCGCAGCGGCGTCATCTCCTTCGACGTCAAGGGCGTCCACGCGCACGACGTCGTCACCCTCGCCGACCGCGAGGGCGTGGCCCTGCGCGGCGGCCACCACTGCAACCAGCCCCTCATGCGCAAGCTCGGCCTGCCCTCAACCTCCCGCGCCAGCTTCTACCTTTACAACACCGAGGCCGACATCGACCGCCTCATCGAGGCGCTGCAGAAAATCCGCAAGTTCTTCGCAGCGTAGGCTGGACTTGTCTCGAGGTGGAACGCGTTGACCTCAACGCGTTTTCTTTTGCTTGAACCCGGATTCAATCTCCCCGCTCCACCAGTGCGGCCACGCATCCTCGTCTTCACATAGTTTCTTCACCACGGAATTATGCCTGATGTAGGTCCAACACTCGTCTTCCTCAGCACCATTGCGAAGGCGGTGGTCGAAGAAATTCTCCTGCCAACGCACGCCCTGATATTTTGCAACTCCTCGCTTCCAATTGCGAATCACAGTCGCCATCTCACCCGGATCAGGGAAGGCCAGCATGGCATGGACATGATCCGGCATCAGCAGGAACAACTTGCACCACCAGTGACCTGCCTCGTGGTAGCGCCTGACGGCGTTCAGGATATCTCGGGATAGTTCCGCATGAGCCAATGGCGTATGCTGTTCGGCTGCCACCCGGATTCGAATGTGAAAGAGCGCGCCGTTCGCGACCCACGGAGGGGTATCGTGATGCAGGCGTCTTGGATATTCGGACATACCGGGCGCCCGCATCTCGATAAAGCGGCTTGGGGTCAAGCCGCTCCACCTATTGCGTTTCAATCAAACAGTTAGCTTGGGTTCGGCGCGTTGACCTCAACGCGCTTATGACCAAAACAAGCCAACCAACCCCCGCCCTTCTTAGGACAATATCTGCACAGCCGGGACCGGCGGTTTCGGTTATCCTGTCGGCACCATGGTGTCACCACGCAACACCGCCCAAGCCTCCTTCGCACCCGCCCTCGAGCTCGTGCGGAAATACAACATTCCCGGACCGCGCTACACGTCGTATCCCACGGCGCCGCAGTTCTCCGCCGGCATCGACCGCGCCGCCCTCACGGACGAGATCGACCGCGACAACGCCAACCCGGCCAGCCCGCTCTCGCTCTACTTCCACCTGCCGTTCTGCGAGACGCTGTGCTGGTATTGCGGCTGCAACACGGTCATCACCCGCCGCCGCGGGGCCGGGGCCGACTACCTCGGCCTCCTCGAGCGCGAGCTGGCCCTCACGGCCCCACTGCTCAACCGCGCCCGCCCCGTCACCCAGCTCCACTTCGGCGGCGGCACGCCCACCTTCCTGCCCCCGGCGCAGATCGACCGCCTCGCCGCCCTCATCCACCGCCATTTCCGCTTCGCGCCCGACGCCGAGAACTCCGTCGAGATCGACCCGCGCCGCCTGACCAAGGGTCACGTCGAGGCCTACCGCCGCCTCGGCTGCAACCGCGCCTCCCTCGGCGTGCAGGACACCAACCCCGAGGTGCAGCTCGCCATCCACCGCTGGCAGCCGCTCGCCCAGACCGCCCAGGCCGTCACCTGGCTGCGCGAGTCCGGCTATCGCTCCGTCAGCCTCGACCTCATCTACGGCCTGCCCCTGCAGACCCGCGACACCTTCGCGCGCACCATCGACGACGCGCTCACGCTCGCGCCCGACCGCCTCGCCGTCTTCAGCTACGCGCACGTCCCGTGGCTCAAGCCCGCCCAGAAGATCTTCGAGCAGCGCGACCAGCTCCCCGGCACCGAGGAGAAGCTCGCCATGCTCATGACGGCGATCACCAAGCTCACCGCCGCCGGCTACGTCCACATCGGCATGGACCACTTCGCCCGGCCCGACGACGAGCTCGCCCGGGCGCACCGCGACGGCACGCTCTACCGCAACTTCCAGGGCTACTCGACCCGCGCCGGCGCCTCGCTCTACGGCTTCGGCGTCTCCTCCATCTCGCAGACCGACGGCTCGTTCCGCCAGAACCACAAGGAGCTCGACGCCTACGAGGCCGCGCTCAACGCCCACACCCTGCCCATCGAGCGCGGCTACCTCCTCACCGCCGACGACCAGCGCCGTCGCACCATCATCTCCGACCTCATGTGCCGCGGCGGACTCGATTTCGCCGGCCTCTCGCGCCGCCTCGGCGTGGATTTCGCCACCACCTACGCCGCCGAGCTCGCCTCGCTCGCCGACCTCGAGGCCGACGGCCTGCTCGCCCGCGCGCCCGGCCGCGTCACCATCACCGACCTCGGCCAGCTCTTCCTGCGCATCATCGCCATGCGGTTCGACGCCTACCTGGCGCGCCGCCCTGCCAACTACTCCAAGACAGTCTGAGGGCCGGCAGCGCCGCGGTGTAATCCCCGGGTCCGTTTCCACGCGGCGCGTCCGGACTTGCCGGCCGTCCCGCCCCCGGCACACTCGCCCGCGTGACTGTTCCATTTGACGAGAAGGCCATCCACGCCATCGAGCGGCCCCACAAGAACCTCTGGACCTACTATATCCTCGCCAGCCTGGTTTTCCCGCCGCTATTCCCGATCATCGTCCTGCCCCTCTGGTTCCGCTACCAGACGATGCGCTACAAGTTCACCGACGAGGGCATCTCCATGCGCTGGGGCATCCTCTTCCGGCGGGAGATCATCATCAACTACGCCCGCATCCAGGACATCCACATCCGTTCCAACTTCGTCGAGCGCTGGCTCGGCCTCGCCAAGGTCCTCGTGCAGACCGCCAGCGGCAGCTCCGGGGCCGAGATGACCATCGAGGGCCTGCAGGAATTCGAGGCCGTGCGCGACTTCCTCTACTCCAAGATGCGCGGCGTAAAGGACCACGCCCACCCCGCATCCCCGGCCGCCACCGGCGGCGGCGCGGGCCATGACGCGGAACTCGCCGCCGCGCTGCGCGACGTCGCCCGCGAATTGCGCGAGACCCGCCTCGCCCTCGCCGCCCGAAAGGACACCGGCCATGCTTGACCGCTCCCGCTCGCTCGCCCTCCGCTGGCTGCGCGTGCCGGCCGAGCCGCAGCCGCCCGCCGGTGCACCGGGCTCCGCCCGCACCTTCCGTGCCGGCCGCAATTTCTACAAGCTCCGCCTCACCGGCTGGGCCTTCGCCCAGCTCGGCGGCGTCATCGGCATCTGTTTCTCGCTCTGGCTGATCGGCCAGTTCGAGCTGGCGGCCGATGCGGCCAAGGAACGGCGCGTCCGGGCGGCGATCCAAAAACAGGCCGCCGAAAAGACCGCGACGGAGAAGGCCGCCGCGCCGGCCGAGCCCGCGGTCACCCCGGCCCCGGCCGCCGGAACCCAGGAGACTGCGACCAAACCCAAGCGCCGCCCCAAGCGCAGCCGCGAGGAGAACATGAAGATGATGATCGCCGGCATCGGTGATTACCTCTCCCGCCGTCCGGATTGGGTTTTCCCGGCGATCCGGGTGTTCGAGCTCGTCGCCATCGGCGGCTTCCTCCTCCAGCTGCCCTTCACCTATTCGATGGTCCGCCTCGAGTTCGAGCAGCACTGGTATATCGTCACCGACCGCAGCCTGCGCATCCGCACCGGGCTCTGGCAGCTGCAGGAGACCACGATGAGCTTCGCCAACCTCCAGCAGGTCGAGGTGCACCAGGGCCCGCTCCAGCGCCTGCTCGGCCTCGCCGACCTGCGCGTGCAGTCCGCCGGCGGGGGCGGCGACTTCGACGCCAAGCACGGCGGCCATGATTCGCTCCATCGCGGCGTCTTCCACTGCATCGAGAACGCCAACGACGTGCGCGACCTCATCCTTGAGCGCCTCCGGCTTTTCCGGGCCGCCGGCCTCGGCGACCCCGACGAGCCGATGCACGCCGCCACGCCCCCTCCTGCGGCGCAGCCGGCGGGCGACGCGCTCGCCGCCGCGAACGAACTCCTCGCCGAGGCCCGCGCGCTGCGCGAGGCGCTCTCCTAGGCGCCCGGCCGGGCGGCGATCCACGCCATTGTCTTGTCGGCCAGCCGGTCGAAGGCCTGCACGCAAAGCGCGAGGTGTTCCTCCTTCGTGTCCTCGATCTTGTTGTGGCTGATGCCGTGCAGGCTCTGCACGAACATCATCACCGTCGGCACGCCCGCACCGCACATCTCGGCGGCATCGTGCAGCGGGCCCGAGGGCAGGCGATGCGACGTGCCGCAGGTCTCCCGGATCGCCGCGTCGCACAGGTCGACCAGTTCGGGGTGGAACGGCCGCGGTTCGATGTGCCAGAGGCGCTCCCACGCGACACCGACATTGCCCTCCTTGGCGAAGCGCTCGCTGGCGGCGCGCGCCTCGGCGTGCATGCGCGCGAGCGCGGCGGGGTCGAGGTGGCGCTGGTCGAGCGTGATGCGGCACTCCTCCACCACGCTCGTCACGATGCCCGGTTTCGTCGTGCAGGACCCGATGGTGCAGACGCCGTTGCCGCTGCGCCGCGCGATCTCGTAGATCTCGGGGCTCATCCGTGCCGCGGCGAGGAAGGCGTCCTTGCGCCGGTTCATCGGCGTGCTGCCGGAATGCGCGGCCTGGCCGCGGAAGGTGATGGCATGGCGCTCGACGCCGAAGGTGCCGAGCACGGCGCCGAGCGGCAGCCCGAGGTCGAGCAGCACGGGCCCCTGCTCGATGTGCAGTTCGAGGTAGGCCGCGGCATTCTTCAGCTCCACGTTGCTGTCTTTCGCGCGCTCGAGGTCGATGCCGACGGTCTTGAGCGCGTCGGGTAGCGTGACGCCCTGCTTGTCCTTCAGCCCGCGGGCCTCCGTCAGGTCGAGCGATCCGGCGCAGGCCGACGAGCCGTAGAGGCTCTTGCCGAACCGAGCGCCCTCCTCGTCGGCCCAGTCCACCAACCGCACCGTCACGGGCGGGCGGCCGCGATATTGCTCCTTCAAACGGCGCAGTGTCTCCACCCCGGCCATCACGTTCAGGCAACCGTCGAGCCACCCGCCGTTGGGCACCGAGTCGATGTGGCCGCCGATGAGCAGCGCGCGGTCCGATTCGCCGCGCAGGGTCGCCCAGAGGTTCCCCGCCGCGTCGGTGTGGATCTCGAGCCCGCCGATCGCATCGAGCTTTGCGCGCAGCCAGGCGCGCGCCTTCACCCACATGGGCGTGAATGCCACGCGTTGCGCGCCGTTGTCATCGCCGGTGAGCGTGCGCAGCTCCTTGAGTTCGCGGATGGTGCGGGCGGGGTCGAGGGGCATGGCGCCGGGGTTTTGCTGCTTGGAAATTACGGGGCCGTGGCTCACATTCAACCCCAACCCCAAACTATCTTCCGCCGCGCCTCCGGCGGCGGTTGCACGCCCGCGTCACCGGGCCGGTCGCTTCCCCACCCATGCCCCTCCAGCCCCTGCTGCCCGCCCCGGCCCTTGCGGCCAATTTTGCCGAACTCAAGCCGCCGCTCCGCCCGCAGGAGGTCCTCGTCGAGGCCCACCGCTGCCTCTACTGCTTCGACGCGCCGTGCATCATGGCCTGCCCCACCGGCATCGACATCCCCGCCTTCATCAAGAAGATCGCCTTCGGCAACCCGGCCGGGGCGGCGAAGACCATCCTCGAGGCCAACATCCTCGGCGCCTCCTGCGCCCGCGTCTGCCCCACCTCCGTCCTCTGCGAGGGCGCCTGCGTGCTCGAGGACCGCGACGAGCAACCCATCCAGATCGGGCGCCTCCAACGCTACGCCACCGATTACGTCGAGCAGCGCGGCCTCCGCGTGCTGTCCGCGCCGGGGAAAAAGACCGGCCACCGGGTCGCCGTCATCGGCGCCGGGCCCGCCGGCCTCGGTTGCGCCGCCGAACTCGCCCGCCTCGGCCATGGCGTGACGGTGTTTGAGAAACAGTCCCTGCCCGGCGGTCTCAACACCTACGGCATCGCGTATTACAAGATGAAGCCGCAGGTCAGCCTCGCCGAGGTCGAGCTGGTCAAGTCGCTCGGCGTCGAGGTGCGCACCGGCGTCATGGTCGGCCGCGATGTCACCGTCGCGCAGCTGGAGAAGGACTACCGCGCCATCTTCGCCGGCATCGGCTTGGGCGACGGCACCAAGCTCGGCATCCCCGGCGAAGACCTGCCCGAGGTCGTCGACGCCCTGCAGTTCATCTCCCGCCTGCACACCGATCCGCTCGAGAAAGTCCCCGTCGGCCGCCGGGTCGTCGTCATCGGCTGCGGCAACACCGCCATCGACGCCGTCACGCAGTCGCTGCGGCTCGGGGCGGAGCGCGCCGTCGTCGTCTACCGCCGTGGCGAGGCCGACATGTCGGCCTACGACTTCGAATACGAGCTGGCGAAGGACGACGGCGCCAATTTCATCTTCCATGCGCTGCCCGTCGAGATCCTGCAGGAGGACGGCCATGTCGCCGGCATCCGCCTCGTGCGCACGCAGCTTGTCCACGGCCGGGCGCTGCCGGTCGGCGGCTCGGACTTCACCATCCTCTGCGACCTTGTGCTCAAGGCCGTCGGCCAGGAAAAGCAGTCCACGCTGCTGCGCTCGCTCTTCCCCAAGCTCGAGCTCGACGCGCGCGGCGCCGTGAAGCACGACCCCGTCACCGGCGCCACCAGCCTGCCGCATGTCTTCACCGGCGGCGATTGCGCCAACGGCGGGCGCGAGGTCGTCAATGCCGTCGGCGAGGGCAAGAAGGCCGCGCACGGCATCCACGCCTATCTCACCGGGCAGAACGTCGTCCCGCCCGTCCAGCCCTCACGCCTCGGCGCCAAGTCGGGGCCCGCCGGTTCAGGCCTCATGGCCCCCGTCCGTGCCCACGAACTCGAAGCCGCGATGAAGAAAGCCTAACCCAAACCATTTCCCCGCGGATTACACGGATGAACACGGATAAACACCAACAGCATGTCATTCTGATCCCTCGAATGCGGGAGAAGAATCCATCCTTATCCGCGTCTATCCGCGCCATCCGCGGAGAATTAACTCCTCCACTCAAATGGCTGATCTGAGCTGCAACCTCGCCGGCATCAAGTCCCCGAATCCCTTCTGGGTCGCTTCCGGCCCGCCGTGCAACACCGGCTACCAGGCCCACCGCGCCTTCGAGGCCGGCTGGGGCGGTGTCGTGTGGAAGACCATCGGCACGCCCATCGTCAACGTCGCCTCCCGCTACTCCGCCCTCCACCACGGCAGGGACCGCATGATCGGCCTCAACAACATCGAGCTCATCTCCGACCGCTCGCCCGAGACCAATTTCCGCGAGATCGCCGAGGTCAAGAAGCGCTGGCCGCACCACGCCGTCATCGCCTCGCTCATGGTCGAGACGCGCGCCGAGTGGCACGAGTTCGTCCAGCGCGCGGCCGACGCCGGCGCCGACGGCATCGAGCTCAACTACGGCTGCCCGCACGGCATGTGCGAGCGCGGCATGGGCTCCGCCGTCGGCCAGCAGCCCGCCGTCGCGGAGAAGATCACCGGCTGGGTCATGGAGAAGGCCACCATCCCGGTGATCGTGAAGCTTACCCCCAACATCACCGACGTCACCATGGCGGCCCGCGCGGCCAAGCGCGCCGGCGCCGACGCCATCTCGCTCATCAACACCATCAACTCGATCACCAACGTGAACCTCGACACGTTCGTGCCCGAGCCCACCGTGCGCGGCCTCAGCTCGCACGGCGGCTACTGCGGCCCCGCCGTGAAGCCCATCGCCCTCAACATGGTCCAGGCCTGCGCCGCCGACCCCGACGTCGGCCTCCCCATCTCCGGCATCGGCGGCATCACCACCTGGCGCGACGCCGCCGAGTTCATCGCCCTCGGCTCGACCTCCCTCCAGGTCTGCACCGCCATCATGCACTACGGCTTCCGCATCGTGGAGGACATGACCGACGGCCTCAACGCCTACCTCGACAGCAAGGGCATGAAGTCCCTCGCCGACCTCCGCGGCAAATCCGTCCACACGCTGCAAAAGTGGGAGAATCTCGACCTCCACTGGCAGCGCGTCGCGCGCATCGACTACGAGAAGTGCATCGGCTGCAACCTCTGCTACATCGCCTGCGAGGATGGCGCCCACCAGTGCATCGACCTGAAGTCGCCGGACGAGCTCAAGGTCGGCCTCGGCCCCGGGCGCGTCCCGCACAAACCCGTGCCGAAGGTCCGTGAGGTGGACTGCGTCGGCTGCAACCTCTGCTCCCTCGTCTGCCCGGTGGACGAATGCATCACCATGACCGAGATCCCCAACGGCAAGCCGCCCATGACCTGGTCCGACTACCAGGCCCGCCTCGCCAAGGGCAAAATGCAGCCCATCCCGCCACACCCCTGATTCTTTTGAACCGCAGAGACACAGAGACGCAGAGAATTAACCTGAATGACCTGAGTCATCAGGTCATCGGACTCTGCATGGAAGTGCATCGCGAGCTTGGCCCAGGACTGCTGGAGTCTGCCTACGAGGAGGCGTTGGCCTACGAACTGGGGCAAGCCGGTCTAGTCTTCGAACGGCAGCGCGAATTGCCCCTGCGTTACAAGCACATCGAGCTGCCTTGTGAGTATCGCCTGGACTTTGTGGTTGAGGGACAGCTCCTGCTTGAACTCAAGGCCGTCTCCGAGCTGCTCCCTATCCATCAGGCACAGTTGTTGACCTATCTGAAACTTGAGCAACTTCCGCTTGGTCTGCTTATCAACTTCAACGTGCCTGTCCTGAAGGATGGCGTTCGCCGTGTCATCTTATCGTAAGTCTAGTTTTCTCTGCGTCTCTGTGCCTCTGTGGTGAATCCATCTCCAATACCATGAATCCACTTCCCTGTCCCGACTACATCGGCGGCGCCTGGCTCGACCGCAAGGGCGGCACGCCCGTCTTCAACCCCTCCACCGGCGAAATCATCGCCGAGTGCCCCGCCGGCGGTGCGGCCGAGGTCAACGCCGCCGTCGAGGCCGCGCACGCGGCCTTCCCGGCCTGGCGCGACACCCCGCCTGTCGAGCGCGCGCGGGTGTTCTTCAAATACCGCCAGCTGGTCGAGGCCAACTTCGACCTGCTCTGCCAGACGGTCTCGCGTGAGCATGGCAAGACCAACGCCGAGGCGCGCGGCTCCATCTTCCGCGGCCTCGAGAACATCGAATACGCCTGCGGCATCCCCACCCTCCTCTTCGGCGACTCGCTGCGGAACATCGCGCGCGGCGTCGACTGCGACACCATCAACCTACCGCTGGGCGTCTGCGTCGGCATCACGCCGTTCAACTTCCCCGCCATGGTGCCGCTGTGGATGTTCCCTACGGCCATCGCCTGCGGCAACACCTTCGTCCTGAAGCCGAGCGAGAAGGTCCCGCTCAGCGCCTTGCTGCTCGGCCAGCTGCTCGAGCAGGCCGGTTGCCCGAAGGGCGTGTTCAACATCGTCCACGGCGGCCGCGCGGCGGTTGATGCGTTGCTCACCCACCCGAAGGTGAAGGCCATTTCCTTCGTCGGCTCGACCCCCATCGCCAAATACATCTGGGACACCGGCACGAGGCACGGCAAGCGCGTGCAGGCCAACGGCGGCGCCAAGAACTACATCGTCGTCATGCCCGACGCCGACGTGGGCAAGACTGTGGAAAACCTCTCCGTCGCCGCCTTCGGCTGCGCGGGCGAGCGCTGCATGGCGGGCTCCACCGCCCTCGCCGTCGGCAAGGCGGCCGACCTCGTCCTCCCCGAGCTGGTCAAGGCCGCGAAGGCCATCCGGGTCGGCCGCACCGACCAGTCCGCCCAGCCCGACATGGGTCCGGTCATCACCGCCGCGCACCGTGACCGCGTGCTCAGCCTCGTCGCCGCCGGCGAGAAGGAGGGCGCCAAGGTCATCGCCGACGGCCGCGGCGTGACGGTCGCCGACGCCCCGAAGGGTTTCTATCTCGGCGCCACCGTCGTGGACGGCGTGCAGAACAACATGACTCTCGCCAAAGAAGAGGTCTTCGGTCCCGTCTTGAACGTCATGCGCATGGACGACCTCGACGCCGCCATCGAGCAGGCCAACCGGTCCGCCTTCGGCAACGGCGCGGCCATCTTCACCAACAACGGCCGCGCCGCCCGCGAGTTCACCATGCGAGTCAAGGCCGGCATGGTCGGCGTCAACGTCGGCGTGCCCGCCACGATGGCCATGTTCCCCTTCACCGGCTGGGACGATTCCTTCTACGGCGACCTCCACATCCAGGGGAAGGAAAGCATCCAGTTCTACACCCAGCAAAAGGTCGTCTCCTCCCGCTGGTTCGGCGGCGACGTCGGCGACGTCTGGAAAAAGTAGTTCCTAACAAAACCACAGATGAACACCGATAAACACAGATTCAGAGGTTCCGCTCATCTGTGTCCATTTGTGTCCATCTGTGGTTCAAAATGATTTCCCCATGAGTCTACTGATCAAAAACGGCGAAATCGTGACCGCGGACTCGCGCTACACCGCGGACATCTGGTGCGAAGGCGAGACGATCACCAGGATCGACAAGAACCTGCCCGCGCCCGCCGGCACGACCGTCATCGACGCCAGGGGCAAGTTCGTCTTCCCCGGCTTCATCGACCCGCACGTGCACATCTACCTGCCCTTCATGGGCACGTTCTCCAAGGATACCTACGAGACCGGCTCGAAGGCCGCGCTCGTCGGCGGCACGACGACCCTGATCGAGATGTGCTGCCCCTCGCGCGCGGACGACGCCCTCAAGTCGTTCGAGCTGTGGATGAGCCAGGCGGTCGGCAAGAGCGCCTGTGATTTCTCCTTCCACATGGGCGTGACGAAGTTCAACGACGGCACCGAGGCCCAGCTCCGCGAGATCGTGAAGCGCGGCATCGCGTCCTTCAAAATCTTCCTCGCCTACAAGGGTGCCTTCGGCGTCGACGACACCGAGCTCTACCGGACGCTCAAGCTCGCGAAGGAGCTCGGCGTGATCGTGACCGCACACTGCGAGAACGAGACCCTCGTGGCCGAGCGCTGCAAGGAGCTGCTCGCCGCCGGCAAGACCGACCCCGGCCAGCACCACGAGAGCCGCCCGCCCGCCGTCGAGGCCGAGGGCGTGCACCACCTCATGACCTTCGCCGAATTGACCGGCGCGGCCACCTACATCGTCCACCTGAGCTGCAAGGAGGCGCTCGACCAGGCCATCGCGGCCCGCCAGCGCGGCGTGCGCGTCGGCGTGGAGACCCTCATCCAATACCTCGTGCTCGACAAGACCTACGCCGAGAAACCGAACTTCGAGGGGGCCAAATACGTCATGTCGCCCCCGCTCCGCGATGCGCGCAACCAGTCGGTGCTCTGGAACGGCCTGCGTGACGGCCTGATCCAGACGGTTGCCACCGACCACGCGCCCTTCGACTTCGAGAAGCAAAAGCCGATGGGCAAGGCCGACTTCACCAAGATTCCGAACGGCATCCCGTCGCTTGAGGAACGCGTGAACCTGCTCTACACCCACGGCGTGCGGACCGGGAAGATCGACCTGCACACCTTCGTCAATGTCGCGAGCACGCAGGTCGCCAAGCTCTTCGACCTCTTCCCGCGGAAGGGCGCGATCCAACCCGGGGCCGACGCCGACCTCGTCGTCTTCGATCCCGACTACCGCGGCACGATCTCGGTGAAGGACCAGAGCATGAACGTGGACTACAGCGCCTTCGAGGGCTGGAAGCTCGAGGGCCGTGCGCGCGACGTCACGGTGCGCGGCGAGGTCGCCGTGCGTGACGGGAAGTTCGTCGGCACGCTCGGGCGCGGAAAATTCCTCGCCCGCCAACCGGGCCACTTCTGACGATGTCCTCCGCCACCGGCCTCCGCCATAACGCCCCGGACGTCGAGGCCGACCTGACGGCCAGCCACCTTTGCAACGACGACCTCGCACCCGTGCCGGCCGCCGGGCGCAAGTGGGGCCTGCTGAGTTTCGCGGCGCTGTGGATCTCGATGGCGGCGTGCATCCCCACCTACATGCTGGCCTCGGGCCTGATCGGCAGCGGCATGAACTGGTCGCAGGCCGTCGTCACCATCTTCCTCGGCAACCTCATCGTGCTCGTGCCGATGGTGCTCAACGCCCATGCCGGCACGAAATACGGCATCCCGTTCCCGGTCTTCTGCCGCGCCTCGTTCGGCACCACCGGTGCCAACGTTCCCGCCGTGCTCCGCGCCCTCGTGGCCTGCGGCTGGTTCGGCATCCAGACCTACATCGGCGGCGAGGCGATCTACAAGATCCTCGCCGTGTTCTTCCCCGGGCTCGCCGCCGCGGCCGCCACCAAGGTGCTCGGCATCAGCGCGCCGGAGTTCGCCTGTTTCATGCTCTTCTGGGCGATCAACATGTTTGTGATCTACAAGGGCATCGATTCGATCCGCCTGCTGCTGAACATCAAGGCTCCGCTCCTGCTCGCCCTCGGCCTGCTGCTGCTCTGGTGGGCGTGGCGCACGGCGGGCGGTTTCGGCCCGATCCTCTCCCAGCCGTCGGCCTTCGACGCCGGCCAGCCCAAGGCCGGCCAGTTCTGGGCCTTCTTTTTCCCCGCGCTCACCGGCATGATCGGCTTCTGGGCCACGCTCTCGCTCAACATCCCCGACTTCTCGCGCTACGCGAAGACCCAGCGCGACCAGATCGTGGGCCAGGCCCTCGGCCTGCCCGCGACGATGGCGCTCTATTCCTTCATCGGCGTGGCCGTGACCTCCGCCACCACCATCATCTACGGCCAGACCATCTGGGACCCCGTGGACGTGCTCACGCGGTTTCAGAACCCCGCCGTGCTCGTCGTCGCCATGGTGGCGCTGTGCATCGCCACGCTGGCCACCAACATCGCCGCCAACGTCGTGAGCCCGGCCAACGATTTCGCCCAGCTCGCGCCGCGCCGGATCACCTTCCGCATCGGCGGGCTCATCACCGGGGTCATCGGCATCGTGATGATGCCCTGGAAGCTGGTCGCCGACCCGAGCGGCTACATCTTCACCTGGCTTATCGCCTACAGCGCCCTGCTCGGGCCCATCGGCGGCATCATGATCGCCGACTACTTCGTCTGGCGGAAGCGGCAGCTCAACGTGCCCGCCCTCTACTCGGCCACGGGCGAATACAGCTACCGCGGCGGCATCAGCTGGGTCGCGCTCGCCGCGCTCCTGGCCGGCGCGCTGCCCAGCCTGCCGGGTTTCCTCGTCACGGTGAAGGCCATGGACGGCGCCGGGCTGCCAGCACTGCTGCTCGACCTCTACCACTACGCGTGGTTCGTCGGCTTCGGCCTCGCCTTCGCCGCGTATTTGGTGCTGCGCAAGCTCGCGCCCAAGGCCTAGCCTTTATGCTTCCTTCAAAATGAAATCGATCCCGCTCCCGCCCACTTCCCACACCCCCGCGAAATATGCCGGCCCCTCGCTCGAGCAGGTGCTCGCGCAGCGCAAGCAGTTCCTCAACCCCGGGATCTTCCTCTACTACAAGCAGCCCATCATGCTCGTCGAGGGGAGCATGCAGTATGTCTGGGACCACACCGGCAAGCGCTACCTCGACGCGCTCGGTGGCATCGTGACGGTCAGCGTCGGGCACTGCCATCCGCATGTCGTGGCCGCCGCCAACGCCCAGAACCAGGTGCTGCAGCATTCCACGACCATCTACCTGCAGCCCAACATCGGCGCCTACGCCGAGAAACTCGCCTCGAAGATGCCCGGCGACCTCAAGATCTGCTACTTCGTCAACTCCGGCTCCGAGGCCAACGACCTCGCCCTGCTCATGGCCCGGCTCTACACGGGCAACTATGACATCATCGCCCTGCGCAATGCCTACCACGGCGGCAACGCCGCGGGCATGGGCCTCACCGCCCACAGCAACTGGAAGTTCAACACGCCGCACTCCTTCGGCATCCACCACGCAATCGCCCCCTACCCCTACCGCGGCCTCCACGGCTACGACGACCCGGAGGCCGGCCGCAAATACGCCGACGACGTCAGGGACCTCATCGGCTACGCCACCCCGGGCAAGGTCGCGGGTTTCATCGCCGAGTCGATCCAGGGCGTGGGCGGCTTCGTCGAGTTTCCGCAGGGCTACCTCCGACACACCTACGAGCACGTGCGCGCCGCCGGCGGCGTGTGCATCGCCGACGAGGTGCAGACGGGTTTCGGCCGCACGGGCACGCACTTCTGGGGCTTCGAGACGCAGGGCGTCATCCCCGACATCGTCACCATGGCCAAGGGCATCGGCAACGGCGCGCCGCTGGCCGCCGTCGTCACCACGCCTAAGATCGCCGCCGTCATGGCGCAGAAGGTCCACTTCAACACCTTCGGCGGCAATCCGGTCGTCTCCGCCGTCGGCAAGGCCGTGCTCGAGGTCATCGAGAGGGAGAAGACACAGGAAAACTGTCTGCGCCTCGGTAACCACCTGCTGGCCGGGCTCAACAAGCTGAAGGAGAAGCACAAGGTCATCGGCGACGTGCGCGGCCGCGGGCTGATGCTCGGCGTCGAGTTCGTGAAGGACCGCGCCACCAAGGCGCCGGGCCGCGAGGAGTGCGCGCAGGCGGTCGAGAACGCCCGCGAGCTGGGCCTGCTGCTCGGCAAGGGCGGCCTCTGGGGCCAGACCATCCGCTTCGCCCCGCCGATGAACATCACACAGGC
The DNA here is from genome assembly GCA_964565475.1 of uncultured Opitutaceae bacterium. Classification (GTDB taxonomy): domain Bacteria; phylum Verrucomicrobiota; class Verrucomicrobiia; order Opitutales; family Opitutaceae; genus Didemnitutus. The sequence goes on from CAZMFB010000006.1 coordinate 15,592, forward strand.
CGACGCCGACTTCGTCCTCGCCGTGCTCGACGAGGCGATCGCCCACGTCTGACCCAACCTCCCGCGGTCAGCGGACCTTGGTCCGCCACAAGCCGACCGCGAGGCCGCAGATCACCACCACGCCACCCGCCAGGAGCTGCGACGAGGCTGTGTCCGCATCCTGCCCGGTCACAAACCGGCCGACGGACCGCAGCACGCTGTCATTGGACACTGCGCCGAACACGATGAGAGCGGCCCCGGCGAGCAAAAGGAAGAGACTGACCGATTTTTTCATGAAGGCACTTCGGCTCAGGGCCGGACCCGGAGGTTATTGATGACCGACTGGACCCCGCGCACCTCACGCACCAGCCCGGTGGCCTGCTCCCGGATGTCTTCCGAGGCGACGAGCCCGTTGATCATCACCATGCCATCGCGGGTCCGGATCACCGTTCCCTGGCCGATACCCAACCCGATGCGCCGCAGCGCCCGGTAGGCAAAAGTGGTGACGGAGACGTCGTCGATCACGCGCGGAAGCTCCGGGAAACTCCGGCCCGCGCTCACCACGGTTTCATTGATCACTTCCTGGCCGGAGTAGAGGCGCACCCCTGCTTCCACCAGCTGGCGCTGGGCGGAATTGCGACACAGGCCGGCGATCGTCGTCACCCCGCCGGCCACAGTGATGCGGAGCGTGCCCGGGTTGATCTGCGCCAAGGTCCACAAATGGAGCTGGATGCGCCGGGCCAGGAGGTTGTCCGCATCGAGCGGCGCGCCCGCGACCTGGAGTTGATTCTCCACCCGGTCGATGCCCGGGATCTGTGCCGCCATCTCCCCGGCGAGGGCCAGGGTCTCCAGGTCGGGCACCGAGCCCGTCAGGAGCATGACCCCGTTGAGGGCGCGGAGGCTCACGGTATGTTCGGCCCCCATGATGGTTTGGAGGACAAAACTCTCCAAGCCCAGGCGTTCGGCCCGCCGATCCATCACGGGGGTGGCGGACACCACCGAGGACACGAGCAGAAGACAGCCGGAAGCGAACAGGCGGATGGGCGGGACGGGAATGATAAACCGTGGCAAGGGTCGAAGTTAGTTCTCCCCCGTCGGCATGGGCGAAGTTAATCGCCTCCATCCGCGCGGACGCGCCCAATGACTACCCCCGCAAGCAGATGCGGGGTTATTAATGGCCGCCCCGGCGATTAGCGGCGGCCCAATTTCAACAGCCGCTCGCCGGCGGCATGCAGGGTTTCGTGCTTCTTCGCGAAGTTGAGGCGCACGTAGCGGTGCTCCGGCTCGTGGAAGAACACCGAGCCCGGCACAGGTGCCACGCCGATCTCCTTGGTCATCCAGTGCGCAAACTCGACGTCGTTGGCGTAGCCGAAGGGTGACACGTCGAGCATGACGAAATAGGCGCCCTGCGGCGTCGTGTAGCGCAGGCCGGTGCGGTCAAGATAGCCCAGGAAGATGTCGCGGCGGGCCGCGTATTCGGCGGCGAGTCCGGCGTAGTAGGTGTCGGGCATCTTCAGGCCGGCGACGATGGCGTGTTGCAGCGGCGCAGCCGCGCCGACCGTGAGGAAGTCGTGCACCTTGCGGCCCTGCGCAACCACGCCGGGGGCGGCGCACACATAGCCCAGGCGCCAGCCGGTGATGGCGAAGGTCTTGGACAGCGAGCTGCACATGATGGTGCGTCCGGCCATCCCGGGCAGCGCCGACAGGTAGGCGTGCCGGTGCGGGGCGAAGACGATGTGTTCGTAGACCTCGTCGGTGATGATCCATACGTCGAACTCCCGCGCCAGGGCGGCGATCTGCTCGAGTTCGGCGCGCGTGAAGACCTTGCCGGTGGGGTTCGACGGGTTGCAGAGCACGAAGGCCTTGATGCCGCTGGCGAAGACGCGCCGCAGCTCCGCCGGGTCGAAGGTGTAGTCCGGCGGCCGCAGGGTCGCGAAGACGGGCGTCACGCCCGAGAGGATGGCGTCGGCGCTGTAGTTTTCGTAGAAGGGTGAGAACAGGCCGAGCTTGTCGCCCACGTCGGTCACGGTCATCACCGCGACCATCATCGCCTCGGTGGCGCCGCAGGTGACGATGAGGTTGGCCGCGGGGTCGCAGGGCAGGCCGGTGAAGCGGGTGAGCTTGGCCGCCAGGGCCTCGCGCAGCGGCGGCGCGCCCCAAGTGATGGCGTATTGGTGGTGGTCGGTGTCCATCTCGGCCTTGGCGGCGTCGAGGATGGCCTGGGGCGGGTTGAAGTCGGGGAAGCCCTGCGAGAGGTTGATGGCGCCGTGCTGCTGGGCCACGCGTGTCATCTCGCGGATGAGCGATTCCGTGAAAACCGACGTGCGGCGCGAGGTGCGGGGCATGGCAAGGCCGAGGCTGCAAGCCCCCGAAACCCGGGCAAGCCCGGAGGGGCCGGCGCCGGACGAAATGGGTGCGCGACGATTGGCAAGGGGCGCGCAGTCGCCCCGGCCCCGTTGTGCGAGGATAGGCCCGTCATCATGCAAGCCCGCCCCCCCACGCCCGCCTTCGCCACCTGCGATGCCAACGAGGCCGTCGCCTCCGTCGCCTACCGCCTCAACGAGGTCATCGCCATCTATCCCATCACCCCGTCGTCCGCGATGGCGGAATCCTGCGACGAATGGGCGGCCGCCGGAAAACCCAACCTCTGGGGCGAAGTGCCGCGCGTCGTGGAGATGCAATCGGAGGGCGGCGTGGCCGGCGCCGTGCACGGCGCCCTGCTCGGCGGGGCCTTGACCACCACGTTCACGGCCTCGCAGGGCCTGCTGCTGATGATCCCCAACCTCTACAAGATCGCGGGCGAGCTGCTGCCGTTCACGGCGCACATCAGCGCCCGCGCGCTGGCCGCGCAGGGCTTGTCCATCTTCGGCGACCACTCGGACGTCATGGCCTGCCGGGCGACCGGCTGCGCCCTGCTCTGCTCGCACTCGGTGCAGGAGGCGCAGGACCTCGCGCTCGTCGCCCATGCCGCCAGCCTCAAGGCCCGCGTGCCGTTCCTGCACTTCTTCGACGGCTTCCGCACCTCGCACGAGGTGGCCAAGATCGCGACGCTCGACGACGACGACCTGCGCGCCCTGATCGACGAATCCGACATCGCGGCCTTCCGCGCCCAGGCGCTCACTCCCGACCGGCCGACCCTGCGCGGCACGGCGCAGAATCCCGATGTGTATTTCCAGGGACGCGAGTCGGTGAACCGGAACTACGAGGCCCTGCCGGCGATCGTCGACGAGCTGCTGGCCCGCCTGGGGGCCCGCACCGGACGGGCCTGGCAGGCCTGCGAATATCACGGCCATCCCGAGGCCGAACGGGTGGTCGTGGCCATGGGCAGCGGCACCGAGACCATCCGCGAGACCGTGGACTGGTTGGTGGCGCGCGGCGAAAAGGTCGGCGTGCTCGCAGTGCGGCTGTTCCTCCCCTTCCCGACCAAGGCCTTCCTCGCCGCCTTGCCCGCCACGACCAAGGCGCTGGCTGTGCTCGACCGCACCAAGGAACCCGGGACGCAGGGCGAACCCTTGTTCCTACAGGTCGTTGCCGCTCTGGCCGCGACGGGGTCACCGCTGGCCGGCTCGGCGCGCGTGATCGGCGGCCGCTACGGGCTCGGCTCGAAGGAGTTCACGCCGGCGATGGCGCGCGCGGTGTTCGGACACCTGAAGGGCGCGCAGCCGCGGCACGGCTTCACCGTGGGCATCAACGACGACGTGACCGGCACCTCCCTGCCTTACGACGCGGACTTCGACCTGGAAGCCGACGACGTGCGCCGCTGCGTCTTCGTGGGCCTCGGGGCTGACGGCACGGTCGGGGCCAACAAAAATTCGATCAAGATCATCGGCGAGCAGACGCCCAACTACGCGCAGGGCTACTTCGTCTACGACTCGAAGAAGTCGGGCTCGATGACGATCTCGCACCTGCGCTTCGGCCCGAGGCCGATCCGCGCGCCCTACCTCATCCGGCAGGCGCATTTCGTGGCCTGCAGCCAGTTCGGCTTCGTCGGCCGGGTCAACGTGCTCGATTATGCGCGGCCGGGCGCGACGGTGCTCCTGAACTCGCCGCACGCGCCGGACGAGACCTGGCACCACCTACCCCTCGAGTGGCAGCAGACGGTCATCGGGCGCAAGCTGCGGCTCTTCGTCATCGACGCCACGACGGTGGCGCAGAACGCCGGCATGGGTCGCCGCACCAACACGGTGCTGCAGACCTGTTTCTTCGCCCTTTCCGGCGTGTTGCCGCGCGAGGAGGCCATCGGCCAGATCAAGGCCACGATCAAGAAGACCTACGGCAGGAAGGGTGAGACCGTCGTGAAGATGAACTACGCCGCCGTGGACGCCGCACTCGCCGGCCTGCACGAGGTGACGGTGCCCGCCGCACCCGACGCGGCGGCCGTCCCGGTCGACCAGCCCGTCTTCCCCGACGCCTCCGACTTCGTCCAGCGCGTGACCGCCCGCCTGCTGGCGGGCGACGGCGACAACCTCCCCGTCTCCGCCATGCCCGCCGATGGCTGCTGGCCGACCGGCACCAGCCGATTCGAGAAGCGCAGCATCGCGCTCGAGATCCCGCAGTGGGACCCTGCCATCTGCATCCAGTGCAACAAGTGCGCGCTGGTCTGCCCGCACGCCGCCATCCGGCCGAAGTTCTTCGCGCCCGCGGCGGCCGAAGGCGCGCCGGCAGGGTTCAAGTCCACGGCGTTCCGCTCGACGGAGTTCCCCGGCCAGCGCTATGCCTTGCAGGTCGCGCCCGACGATTGCACGGGCTGCTCGCTCTGCGTGCAGGCCTGCCCGGCCAAGGACAAGACCAACCCGCGCCACAAGGCCATCGACATGGTCCCGTTGCCGCCGCTGCTGGCGACCGAGCGCGTCCACTGGGATTTCTTCCTGCAGCTGCCCGACCCGCCGCGCACGACGCTCAAGCCCGAGGTCAAGTCCACCCAGTTCATGCCGCCGCTGTTCGAATTCTCGGGCGCCTGCGCCGGCTGCGGCGAGACGCCCTATCTCAAGCTGCTCACCCAGATGTTCGGGGACCGACTGCTCATCGCCAACGCCACGGGCTGCTCGTCCATCTACGGTGGCAACCTGCCGACCACGCCCTACTGCCAGAACCGCGAAGGCCGGGGCCCGGCCTGGGCCAACTCCCTCTTCGAGGACAATGCCGAGTTCGGCCTCGGCCTGCGCCTCTCCGTCGACCGTCATGCCGCCCACGCCGCCGCCCTCGTGCGGCAACTCGAGCCCCGCCTCCCGCGCGAATTGGCGGACGGCCTGCTGACCGCGGCGCAGGACACCGAGGCCGGCCTCGCCGCGCAACGCGAGCGCGTGGCCGTCCTACGCGCCGCGCTCGCCCAGATCAGCGATCCCGCGGCGAAGCGGTTGCAGGATGTGGCCGACTACCTCGTGCGCAAATCCGTCTGGATTGTCGGCGGCGACGGCTGGGCCTACGACATCGGCTACGGCGGCCTCGACCATGTGCTGGCCTCCGGCGCCAACGTGAAGGTGCTGGTCCTCGACACGGAGGTGTATTCTAACACGGGTGGACAGGCCTCCAAGGCCACGCCGCTCGCCGCGGTGGCCAAGTTCGCCGCGGCCGGCAAGCAGGTGGCGAAGAAGGACCTCGCGCTGATGGCCCTCAACTACGGGCACGTCTACGTCGCACGCGTGGCCTTCGGCGCGAAGGACAGCCACACCGTCACCGTGCTGCGCGAAGCGGAAGCGCACCCCGGCCCGGCCCTCATCACCGCCTACAGCCACTGCATCGCCCACGGCTTCCCGCTGCATCTCGGGCTCGAGCAGCAGAAGCTCGCCGTCGAGACCGGCTACTGGCCGCTGTTCCGCCGCGACCCGCGGCAGACGGGCGCCGCCGGCCAGCCGCTGCTCAAGCTCGACTCGCCCGCGCCCAAGGCGGGCGTGGACAAGTTCATGGCCGGCGAGACGCGCTTCGGCATCCTGCGCAACATCGACCCGGACCGCGCGCAGGAGCTGGGCCAGGCCGCGCAGGCGGCTGTCACGCAGCGCTTCGCCACCTACGAGCAGCTCGCCGCCGTGCCGGCCCCCGCCGCGGCCCCCCACTCCCCGTCATGAGCCTCGCCACCAAATACCTCGGGCTCCCGCTCCGCACCCCCTTCGTGGTGGGGGCCTCGCCCTTCTGTGACAACCCGGCGGTCTGCCAGCAGCTCGAGACCCTCGGGGCCGGCGCGCTGGTCATGCACTCGCTCTTCGCGGAGCAGATGGAGGCCGAGCAGCGCGCGCTCTTCCACCACACGGAGTCGCCCGGCGAGAGCCACGCCGAGGCCACCTCGTATTTTCCCCGGCACGAGGACTACCGACTCGGCCCCGAGCAATACCTGCAGCAGATCCGCCGCCTCAAGCGGCTGCTGCGCATCCCGGTCATCGCCTCGCTGAACGGCGCGCATCGCGGCCAATGGACCGATCATGCCCGTCCCATCGAGGAGGCCGGCGCGGACGCCCTCGAGCTGAATTTCTACCAGCTCGTCACGCATCCGGCCCGGAACGCCGAGGACGTGGAGGAGGAGATGATCGCCATCGTGCACGAGGTCACCCGGGCGGTGAAAATCCCCGTGGCGGTGAAGCTGTCGCCCTTCCACACGGCGCTGCCGCATTTCGCGCGCGGGCTGGAACGGGCCGGCGCGGCCGGGCTCGTGCTCTTCAACCGCTTCTACCAGCCGGATTTCAACATCGAGGACTTCGAGGTCGTGCCCGCGCTGAAGCTGTCCGACTCCTCCGAGCTGCTGCTGCGGCTGCGGTGGCTCTCGATCCTCTCGCCCGCCACGCAGGGCTCGCTGGCCTGCAGCGGCGGTGTGCATTATCCGGAGGACGCCATCAAGGCCATCCTGGCGGGGGCGCACGCGGTGCAGGTGGTGTCGTCGCTCCTGCGGCAGGGACCGGGTCATCTCGGCGTGTTGCTGCAGGGGTTGAACACGTGGATGCAGGAACACGGCTACCAGTCGGTGGCGGATTTCCGCGGGGCGATGAACCTGCGGCGCTGCCCCGACCCGGCCCAGCACGAGCGCGCCAACTACATCCGCATCCTGCAAAGCTGGCGCGTGTAGGAACAAAAAAGCGCCGCAGGACTGCGGCGCGGGATCTTGCGCAGGTCGCGAACCGTTTACTTGACGTCGGCCAGTTCGGCGGCGGTCCAGTATTGGGTCTTGGGCCGGGCGGCGGTGGCGGCGCGGACGGCGGCGACCGTCTCGGGCTGCACCTCGGGGGCACCGTTGTTGCCCCACTCGGCGCGGACGTAGCTGAGGACGTTGGCGATCTTCTCGTCATTCAGGGCGTCGCCCAAGGGGGCCATGACGTTGTTGTATTCCTTGCCGGCGACGGTGATGGGGCCGTTGAGGCCGTGCAGGATGATGCGGATCATCTGGCCCTCGCGGGCGGGATCGTTGACCCATTCGGAGCCGGCCAGCGGCGGATAGATGCCGGGCTGGCCCATGCCGTTCGCCTGGTGGCAGGCGATGCAGGTCTCCTGGTAGACCTTTTTGCCGCGCATGGCGCGGGTGACGACCTGCGTGACGGCGCCGGGCACGGCGCGGTTGGCGACCTCGTTGACGACGAGGGGGTCGAAGCGGATGGAATAGTGCGCGAGGTAGATCGAGCCGAAGAAGATGGCCGTGCACATGAGGCCGAGCAGCACGAGGGGCGTGGCGGAGTAGCCGTGCGGCTTCTCGGGCTTCTGCGCGCGCAGCTGGGCGTGGACGGCCTGGATGCTGTCGTCGGTGGCGGCCGATTGCTCGGCGAGGAGGCGGTCGGGCGGCGTGCTCATCTCAGTTTCCGGCCCCCTTCTTGGCGGGCTCGTTGCGGCTCTTCTCGACGGGGTAGTCGTAGGAGTCCTTCAGATTCATCAGATAGGCGACGAGGGCCTCGGCGCGGGGCGTGGGCACGACCTCGTGGCCGGCGGGCGGCGCGTATTTGCTGGGCAGCTCCAGAGCCTTGGGCGAGGCGTGGCCGCCCTGCACGGGACGCACGGTGAAGAGGAAGTCGTAGGACGGCTTGTTGGTGCCGGGGGCGAAGATCTGCGGGGCGTAGAGCAGCTTGTAGAGGTAGGCGGCGTCGGGGGCGCGGGCGCCGGCGTTGCGGAGGTCGGGGCCGAGGCGGCTGGTGCCGAGGTGCACGGTCACGTCGCGGATGTAGTCGCGCGGATAGCTCTCGCGGTCGCCCCACTTGCGGGCGAGGTCGGCGCTGCCATGGCGGACCTGCTGGGTGTGGCAGGAGACGCAGCCGAGGTCCTGATAGACCAGGCGGCCCTGGTTCGCGAGTCCGGGCAGGACGGAGGGATTGAGGGAGTCGTCGGCCGCATCCTTGTGCTGGGTGAGGCCGCCGAACTGGCGGTGCGCACCGTAGAGCAGGCAGACCCAGGAGAGGAGCATGACGGTGAAGACGCCGAGGAAGATGTTGAGGCCGTTTTTCATCTCAGTGGCGGGCCTCCGGGGTGGCGGCCGGCAGGGCCAGGGCGGGCGGGACGGCGAAGCCGGCGGGCTTGGCGTCGCCGGCGCAGCATTCCTGCTTCAGCAGGAGGAAGAAATTCACGGCGAGGGCGAGGTGGCCGACGAGCAGGACCATGAGGGCCACGCTCTGCGCGGTGAGCCACGGAAGCAGGGCCTTGATGATGTCGCCGAAGGGGATGGACTCGGTGTTGAGCAGGCGGCCCTGGGTCCAGCCGCCGACCGCGAGCGCCGCGAGCAGCAGGAGGAAGCCGACGATACTGGCGCCAAAATGGCCCTGCACGAGGGCAGCGGACGGCCAGGCGCGCCCGCAAAGGCGGGGCACGATGAAGTAGATCGCGCCAAAGGCGGCCAGGCTGAAGGTGCCGTAGAAGAAGAGGGCGTCGCGGAAATCGCCCAGCAGCGTGAAGTTGGCCACGGCGGCCACGCCGCGGGTGGAGAGCACGAGGGCGGCGACGGTGCCGGCGAGGAAGGCAAAGATGGAGAACAACACCCAGCGGAGGGTGCCGCTGGAGAGCATGCGGCCGAAGTCGCCGCGGATGGTGCCGAGGAAATTCATGCCGATGATGATGGCGGCAACGGGCACGCTCATCTGGGCGGCGATGCCGACGGTCGGGATCCAGACCGGCACGGGCGCATCGACGAGGCGGCTGCCGCCGGTGAAGGCGACGCTGAACAGATACCACCAGAAGGCGAGTGCGGCGATGTAGTAGTTCTTGACCGGGCGGCCGAGCAGCTTGGGCAGGAAATAGTAGATGATGGCGAGGGCGACCGGCACGAACCAGAGGTGGTAGAGGCCGTCGACATACCACATGTTGACCACGGCCTGCAGGGTGCCGCGCACCGGGGCCTTGAAGAGCATGACCTGCGCGATGCTGTAGAGCCAGGGGAAGCAGAAAGCGGCGCTGAAGAGCCACCATTGCGAAGCGTAGGTGTTGTCGGTGTTGCGGACGCTGAAGGTGGTGACGGCCCAGACGCCGATGAGGGCGTAGGCGGCGAGGAGGAGCAGCGCGACGAAGGAGGGCATCTCCAGCAGCTCGAAAGAGGTCGAGTAGCCGCCGAGGATGGCACCCACGCCGAGAAGGACCCCGAGGTTCCAGAAGGCGTGGGCGACGTAGAGCCAGCCGCCGTGGCGGAGGGCGGCGAGCGAGAGGCGGGCCATCAGCCAGAGGCCGACGGCGAAGGCGGCGTTCATGCCCCAGCCGTAGACGAGGGCGTTGCGGGCGGCGGCATCGAGCCGGCCGTGCGTGAACCATTCGCACCCGGCGAGGAAGGCCGGGTTGTGCAGCTGGATGGAGGAGGCGAGCTGCAGGAGGCCGCCGAAGAGGAGCCACTTGAGGGCCGCACCGAGGAAGAACAGCACCGGCCACTTGGCGGAGGCGTCGATCTCCATCTGTTCGGAGCGGTCGGGTGCGGGGGCGGGGTTCATCGCAAGATCACTTCTTCCCGTGCTCCTTCACGGTGAGTTCGATGGCGCGGTCAATGGGCAGGCGCACGATGCCGGCCGGCTGGTCGATCCAGGCGTAGGTCGCGGCCTCGGTGCGTTCGCGCTGGTGCAGCTCGGCGAGGCGGTCGGCGCGGCCCTGGGGGGTCATGCGCCAGCGCACATCCTCGGCGAACTCGGTGGCGGCGGGGGCGATGGTGTCGCTGCGCGTGGGGGCGTAGACCTTGTAGCCGAGCCAGGCGAAGGCGGCGAAGCACAGGATGACGATGCCGGCGGTGAAGACCGGGGTGCGCTGCGGGAAGCTGTAGTGCGGCTCGCTCATGATGCGCTGGGGGCGTGGTAGGTGAGCGATTCACCGATGCGCGGGTCGCGGACCGGGATGATCTTGGCGGTGGGCAGGCTGCGGAGGTAGGCCCAGAAACAGATGCCGCCGATGCCGACGACGGCGGTGAGGTTCCAGAGCAGGCCCGACTGGAGGAAGGGATAGGGGTCGCCGTTGGGGAGGCGCTTCGCGGGCATGACGTTGTAGCAGATGTCGATCAGGAACACGAAGGCGATGAAGACGGCGACGCGGGGCAGCCAGGTCTTGGAGAGCTTCACCGGGTAGTGGATGAGCGTGAGGAAGGGCGCGAAGAAGTGGCCGAAGAGCAGGAACAGGCCCACCCACTTCCACTGGTTGGGCTGGCCGTCGGTGTTGTTGATTTCGCGGACGTTATACCAGAAGGTCTCCTCGGGCACGTTGGCGTTCCAGATGAGGAAGTATTGGGAGAAGGTGATGTAGGCCCAGAACACCGTGAAGGCGAACATGAGCTGGCCGAGGCTGTGCAGGTGGTTGTCGTTGAGGATGCCCTTCAGGTCGCCCTTGGCCCAGAGCCAGATGAGGAGGACGGCGCCGAGCGAAAGCGCGGCGCGCACGCAGCCGGAGAAGAACCAGACGCCATACATGGTGGAGAACCAGTGATACTCCATGGATTTCACCCAGAAGATGATGCAGGCGGTCAGGGTCAGGGCGGTGAGCGGGATGCCGGCCGCGGACCACCTGCGGGAGGAGTAGGTCCACTTCACGTCGCCGTCGGTGTCCTGCGTGAAGGAGTTGCGGCGGAAGCGCGAGCCGAGGAACCACCAGAGCAGGAAGGAGCCGATGGTGAAGCCGGCGAACATGCCGGAATTGAGGAACGCGCTTTTCTTTACCCAGAGCACGTCGTCCTTCACCAAGCCGTGGCCGCCGATGGTGCCGAGGTCGAAGTTGGGATCCATCCACTTCCAGATCAGCGTCGGGTTGGCCCAGGCCACGTAAAGCAGGGGCACGAAGAGGAGCATCAGCCACGGGAACACCGAGAGCCAGTGCTCATACTGGCGGCGGAGGACGGTGGACCAGCCGGCGTCGAAGATGTGGTGGATCATCACGAGCAGCAGCACGCCGAGCGCGATGCCGGTCCAGAAGGTCAGGCCGACGAGCCAGCCGAGCGTGGCGGCCTTCGTGTCGACGAAGGCCCCGACGGCGCTGAGCGCGATGCCCACGGCACCGACCGTGAGGGCGAAGCCGGCCTTGGAGGCGGGGGATGGGGAGGCCGCGGCGCTCATGTCATTTCAACTCCCCGCGTTTGTCCATCGGCACATCGTCGAGCTTGCCGTGGTGGGCGCGCTGGAGGGCGCGGACGTAGGCGACGACGGCCCAGCGGTCGCTGATGCTGAGCTTGTCGGCGTAACCGAGCATGGTGTTCTTGCCGTTGGAGAGGGTGTCGTAGAGCTCGCCTTCCGCCATGTCGCGCAGGCGGGCGTCGTGGTAGGTCGGCGTGACGGCCATGCCGTAGGACTTGGTGATGCCGTTGCCGTCGCCGTTGGCGCCGTGGCAGGGGGCACAGTAGATCATGTAGCGGTCCTGGCCGCGGCGGATGTAGCCCGCGTTGATCTCGACGGGGAAGCCGCGGACGAAGCTGCCGTCGGCGTTCCGGCCGCGATACTTGGCATCGTCGGCGCGGAGATAATCGGGGTCGGCGTCCTCGGTGCGGCCGCGGGGCACGGTGCCGGAGGGCGCGGGACGGTCGGCCCGGCCGTCGGTGAAGAACTTGGACTCGGCTTGCGGCTTGTATTTGGCCTGGTGGTCCATGTCGGGGAAGACCTCAAGCGGCGGGCGCACGGTCACGCGGCCGCGGAAGCCCATGACGGAGACCGTGAGCACGACGAGGAAGGCGAGCGTGAAGTAGGCGAAGCGCATCTTATTCCTCCAGCTCCACGATGTCCTTGCCGCCTATCTTCGCGAGCAGGTCGCGGGTGGCGGTGGCGTTGAACTTGGGGTCGTTGGCCTCGATGACGACGTAGAAGCGGTCGTCGAGGGCGCGGACGAACTGCGGGGCCTTCATGACCGGATGGTAGTGCATCGGGAGGCCGTTGACGACGAACATGCCGATGATCGTGGCGAAGGCGGTGAAGAGGATCGTCAGCTCGTAGGCGACCGGGAAGGCGAACATCGGGCTGAAGAGCGGCTTGCCGCCCACGACGAGGGGATACTCGATGGCGCCCGACCACCAGATGAAGGACATGCCGGTGAAAAACCCGGTGATGCCGCCGCAGATTGAGATGCGCGGGACCTTGGAGCGGCGGATGCCCATGGCGGTATCGAGGCCGTGCACGGGGAACGGCGTGAGGGCGTCCCACTGCGAGTAACCGGCGTCGCGCACCATTTCGCACGCGTGATACAGGTCCGGCGTGGAATCGAAAGCGGCGATGAGTCCGTAGGTGCGCTTCATGGCTCAGTGCTTGCCGCCCTCCGGGTGGTGATGCGGGTCGGCGGCCGGGATGACGGCCTTGACCTCGGACATCGGCATGATCGGGACGAAACGGATGAAGAGGAGGAACAGGACGGAGAAGACGCCGAAGGTGCCAAAGAACGTGAAGATCTCGACGACGCTGGGCGAGTAGTAGCCCCACGACGACGGCAGGAAGTCGCGGGCGAGCGAGGTGACGATGATGACAAAGCGCTCGAACCACATGCCGACGTTCACGAAGATGGAGAGGATCCAGACGATGGTGGTGTTCTCGCGGACGGCCTTGAACCAGAAGAACTGGGGCGTGATCACGTTGCACGAGATCATGATCCAGTAGGCCCAGGCGTAGTGGCCGAACGCGCGGTTGATGAACGCGAAGCCCTCGTAGGGGTTCGCGCCATACCACGCGATGAAGAACTCCATGCCGTAGGCGTAGCCGACCATGGTGCCGGTCGCCAACGTGATCTTGCACATGCAGTCGATGTGATACTGCGTGATGAGGTCCTCGAGGCGGAAGATGGCGCGCAGGGGCAGCATGAGCGTCATGACCATGCCGAAGCCGGAGAAGATGGCGCCGGCCACGAAATACGGCGGGAAGATGGTGGTGTGCCAGCCGGGCAGGAGCGAGACGGCGAAGTCGAACGAGACGATGGTGTGGACCGAGAGCACGAGCGGGGTGCTGATGCCGGCGAGGATGAGGTAGGCCATCTCGTAGTTGCTCCAGTGGCGGTTGGAGCCGCGCCAGCCCATCGAGAAGAAGCCGTAGATGCGGGCGCGCCAGAGCTTGCCGGCCATGGTGAAGCGATCGCGCATCGTGCCGAGGTCGGGGATGAGGCCGATATACCAGAAGAGCACGGAGACCGTGCCGTAGGTGGAGACGGCGAACACGTCCCACTCGAGCGGCGAGCGGAAGTTCTGCCAGATGGCGTTGGCGTTGGGGAACGGGAAGAGGTAGCCGGGCAGGACGGCGAACCAGATGCGGCCGACGTGGAAGACCGGGAAGATGGCGGCGCAGACGACGGCGAAGATCGTCATGGCCTCGGCGGCGCGGTTGATGGAGGTGCGCCACTTCTGGCGCAGCAGGCAGAGGATGGCCGAGATGAGCGTGCCGGCGTGGCCGATGCCGATCCAGAAGACGAAGTTGACGATGTCCCACGCCCAGTTGACCGGGTTGGCGTGGCCCCAGACGCCGACGCCCGTGGCGACGAGGTAGGTGAGGCCGGCGATGGTGAACGAGGCGACGAAGGCGGCGACGCCGAAGCACCACCACCACCAGGTCGGGGTCTTGCCCTCGACGATGCCGCAGATCTTCTCGGTGATCCAGTGGAAGTCCCGGTGGTTCTCGACGAGCACCGCACGCGGGATGACGGCGGGGCGGACCTCGGCGAGGACCGGGTGCGCGGCGGCGTGGTCAGTGGCTGGCGCGCCCATCAGTGCTTCCCTCCATTGTGGCCGTCGCCGTGCGCGGGGTGGTTCTTGGTCTCATACTCGACGCGGCTGAGGGGCAGCTTCCGGTGGTCGGGCATGAGCGGGTTGGGATTGCGGAGCTTGCCGAGGTAGGTCGTGCGCGGGCGGATGTTGAGGTAGCCGAGCACGGCGTAGTCGTGGTCGCGGGCCTTGGCCTGCGAGACGCGGCTGTTCACGTCCTTGATGTTTCCGAACTCGATCGCCTCGACCGGGCACACCTGCTGGCAGGCGGTCTTGATCGTGCCGTCGGGCACCTCGACGTTGCCGGACTCGCCGGCCTTGGCTTTCTGGGCGATCTTGGCCTGCTGGATGCGCTGCACGCAGTAGGTGCACTTCTCCATGACGCCGCGCATGCGCACGGTGACATCGGGGTTCATGACCATCTTGAGCAGCTCGGGCTTGTCCTTCTGCGGGGCGACGGGGCCGAGGTAAACCTCGTCGGTCGCGCGCTTGTTCCAGTCGAAGAAATTGAAGCGCCTGACCTTGTAGGGGCAGTTGTTCGCGCAATAGCGGGTGCCGATGCAGCGGTTGTAGGCCATCGTGTTGAGGCCCTCCTCGTCGTGCACGGTGGCGTTGACGGGGCAGACGGTCTCGCACGGCGCCATCTCGCAATGCTGGCACGTCATCGGCATGAGGGAGACCTGCGGATCCTCGGGAATCTCGCGGTTGCCCTCGCCGCCGAAGGCCGCGGCGTCGACCTTGCCGTCGGAGTAGTAACGGTCGAGGCGGATCCAGTGCATCTCGCGCCCGCGCATCACCTGGTCCCGGCCGACGATCGGGATGTTGTTCTCGGCCTGGCAGGCGACCACGCAGGCGTTGCAGCCGATGCAGGTGTTGAGGTCGATCGACATGCCCCACTGGTGGGTGCCGTCGAGGTCGGGGGTCTCGTAGAGGGAGTTGCCGCGCGGCGTGGAGGCCGAGACGGCCGCGAGGGTCGCCGCCCGCTGGGCCGGCGGCATCTTGTTGAGGTCGTCGTTGGAGAAACCCTTCCCGAGGTTGGGCGGCGTGTGGGTCTCGATGCCGAAGGCGTCGACGAAGGCCGGGTTGGCGATGAACTCGTCGAGGTTCGCCTCACGCACAAGGTCGCGGCCTTCCATTGACCAGTGCTCCTGGGTATTGGCGAGGAGCTGGCGGGCGTCGGTGCGGGTCAGCTTGGCGCCGGTGGCGTTGTGCATCGCGGCGGTGGTGAGCAACGGGTAGGCATTGTAACCGGCGCCGTTGCCCACGCGGCCGGCGGCGGTGCGGCCGTAGCCGAGCGTGACGACGACGGTGAAATCCGACAGGCCCGGCTGGATGTGCACCGGGCCGCGGACCTTGCGGCCGCCGACCTCGAGGTCGAAAATCCGGGCGTTCTCCTTGCCGATGGTGAATTCAGCCTCCTCCTTGCGCGCGACCTGCAACGTCGAGCCGGCGGGCTCGACGCCCAGCTCCTTGCCGAGGCGCGGGCTGACGAGGATGCAGTTGTCCCACGCGATCTTGGTCATCGGGTCGGGGCATTCCTGCAGCCAGCCGTTGTTGGCGAACCGGCCGTCGTCCACCTTGTGGTCCGTGACAAAGCGCACCTCGAGGCTTTCCTTGGTGAGCGTGACCGGGGCGGCGGCCCCCTGCAGCACGCCGCCGGCGCGCCGCGGATCGTAGGCGACGGCAGCGGTGCGGTAGGCCGAGCCTTCCAGCACGCCGTCGTGCAGGAATTTCTTGAAGGCCTTCGCGGGGTCGCCCCCGGCCAGCTGGCCGATGGTGGTGAACACGAGCGCGTAGGGATCCGTGGTCTCCTCGCCGGCGACCCGGGCGAGCAGCTCGTTCTCCATCATGCCGCCGAGCAGCGGAAGGATCATGGGCTGGACGGGCACGATGGTCCCGTCGGCGGTGCGGGCATCGCCCCACGACTCGAGGTAATGCGTGGCGGCGATGTGCGTGCCCGCCAGCTGCGAGGTCTCGTCGAAATAGTAGCCGTAACGGATGACCTGGCCGACGGATTTCTGGAGCGAGGTCCAGTCGAGGTCGGCGGGGGCGTTGTAGGCGGGGTTGCCGCCAAGGATGACGAGGGTCCTGACCGAACCTCCCTTGAGGGCGGTGGCGAGACCGGCGATGCTGGTGGCGCCGGAGGGCTCGATCTCGACGAACTCGACGGTCTTGCCGAGGTTGCCGAGGCGGGCGTTCAACGCGTTGACCAAAACGTGCACGGAAGCGGGCAGATGCGCGCCGGCGACGACGAGCGATGCACCCTCATGCGCGAGGAGATCCTTGGCGCATTCCTCGATCCAGCCCGGCTTGAGATCCAAGCCCTGCATGAGCGGGGCAAACACGTCCGTGCCGAGCACCTTGCCGGCCAGGGCCGCGGTGAACGCGAGCATGTGGCTGCTGGCGAGACGGAGCCGGTGGTCGGCCATGCTGCCGGTCAGCGTGAAATTGCTCTCGGCGACGTAGAGGCGGTTCATCGCCGCGGCATCATCCTTCGACTTCACGCGGCGGCCCTGCGCGAAAGCGCGGGCGTGGCCGGTGGCACCGGCCTCGGCATGGAAGAAGTCGCAGTCGATGCTGACGATGCGGCGGGCCTGCGCGAAGCGATACAGCGGCTTGACGTTGCGGCCGAAGGACGCCTGGGCGGCGGCCAGCGGCGGCTCGTCCTGCACGGGCTCGTATTCGGCCCAGATCGCACGGGGGAATTTCCTCTTCAGCTGGCCGACGAGGCGGGCGCGGGTCGGGGAGGAGGACTCGCCGGCCAGGAAGGCCAGCCCCTCGCCGTTGCCCGCGTAGGTCTGGTGGATGCCGGCGAGCAGGTCGTTGACGGCGGCGGTGGAGAGCGTGCGGCCGCCCTGGGAGTGACCGGCGGCCCGGTCGGGATCGTAGAGCTCGAGAACGGAGGCCTGCGACAGGAGGCTGCTGGCCCCGCCGTGCGCGGTGTAGCTGGGGTTGCCCTCGAGCTTGGTCGGCCGGCCCTGATGCGTCTCGGCCACCAGCGGGATGGCGTGCCGGCGCAGCGGCATCGCGGTGGCGTAGTAGAGCGGGAGGCCGGGGATGGAATATTCGACGGACTTGCCGTAGGGCAGGATGTGCTTCTCCGGCCGGCGGCACCCTGCGAGCCCCACGCCGCCGAGGGCGAAGGACGCCGCCATGATGCGCATGAACTGCCGGCGGTCCACGCCCTCGATGGACGAGGCGCCCTCGGGAAACTCGCGCTGCAACTGCTCCCGGAAGCCGGGCGTGCCCGCCAGCTCATCCAGGCTCCGCCAATAACGCGGGCCGTTGAGCGAGCGCTCGGAGGGAGCAGGGTGTTCGACGATGCGTTTCATCAGCGATGGCAGCCGGAGCAGCTTTGCGGGGGCTTGATCTTCCAGTCCTTCACGAGTTCATGGGCCTTCTCCAGGCCCTGCATCTCGGCCACCGTCTTGGAATCCAGGTTATAGACATCGCCCTTGGCGCGCAGGCGGCTGGCGGGGTCGCGGTGGCAGTCGAGGCAGAAGCTCATGCTGTGCGGCTTGTCGTGCTGGACGACGGGCATCTCGTTGACCTTGCCGTGGCACTCGACGCAGCTGATGCCGCGGTTGACGTGGACCGAGTGGTTGAAGAACACGTAGTCGGGGGCGGCGTGGATCTTGACCCACGGCACGGGCTCACCGGTCTCGTAGCTGCGGCGCACCGGCTCCAGCAGCGGGCTCTGGGTCTTGATGGTGCCGTGGCAGTTCATGCACGTCTGCGCGGTCGGCACGCTCGAGGTGGCGGACTTCTCGACGCCGGCGTGGCAATACCGGCAGTCGATGCCCAGCTGGCCGGCGTGCAGGCTGTGGTCGAAGGGCACCGGCTGGACCGGGGCGTAGCCGACGCGGGTGTATTTGGGCGTGGCGTAGTAATTGATCGCCGCCGCCGCCACGCCGCCAAACACCCCCAAGAAGATCACGATCTGCAACGGCAGGGCGTTGGCGGATTTGGGGAAAATCTTGGACATGGGCCGGCGTGGGAAACTGCGGGGGCGGCTCAGATGCTGCCCGCTTCACGCGGCACAGCGCGGCCCTCGGGCCGCAGGGTGACAGGGGTGGCCGCCGCCGGCGCCGCAGGAACGGGGTGGGCCGGGCGGGCGAACCATCGCGGCATGAGCCCAGCCGCGGCCATCAGGCCACCCAACTTGGCAAAAAATGATTTGCGCGAACAGTTTGGACTCACGGTGTGTGTGCTGCGATTCGAGGCAGGAAATGGTCGCGCCATTGCGATGTAAAACAAAATTTCCTCACGACCGGGCCGGCGCATGATTATTAACCGGCCAACGGGCCGAAGCCCCCGCAGACTTATTGCATCACATGCGGTGACGGCCCGGCCGGCAGGGCCTGACTTCGTGCCGTTGCCCGCCAGTGGCTTCAGCAAAACTCGCCGTCACGCATCGGCTTCACCTCGTCGCAGCGGTTCGCGATGTCGGGGTTGTGCGTGACAAGGACGACGGCCTGGCCGTTTTCCTTGGCGAGACGGGTGAGCAGGTCGAAGACGATGCCGGAGTTCTTCTGGTCGAGGTTGCCCGTGGGTTCGTCGGCCAGGATGATGGCCGGCTGGTTGGCGAGGGCCCGCGCGATGGCCACACGCTGCTGCTCGCCGCCGGAGAGCTGCGTAGTGAGCCGGTGGGTCTTGTCGCCCAGGCCGACCGAGCCCAGCAATTGCCGCGCGCGGTCCGCCATGTCGGCCTCCGGCAGCTTCGCGAGCCGGCGCATGGGCATCATCACGTTCTCCAGCGCCGTGAATTCCTGCATCAGGAAGTGGAACTGGAAGACGAAACCGATATGCTCGCAACGGGCGGCGGTGCGCTCGAGGTCGCTGCTGTTGGACATGAGCCGGCCGCGGATCCAGATCTGGCCGTCATCGGGGCGGTCCAGCAGGCCGAGCAGGTAAAGGAGCGTGGACTTGCCGCAACCCGAGGGGCCGACGATGGCGGTGACGTGGCCGCGCTTGGCCTCGAAGGAGACCCCGCGGAGAACGTGCACCCTCCCCTCCCCCTCGCCGAGGTGCCGGTGCAGGCCGGCGCAGCGCAGCGCGATGTCGGTGGCGACGGCGCTCATTGCGAGGTTCCCCGGATGATGTCGCCCGGCTCCAGTCGCGCTGCGCGGCGGGCGGGGATGAGGCTGGCCACCATGACGACGACCGCGGCCGTCGCGGAGGCCGCGATGTAGTGCCAGATGGACCACGCGACGACGAAGTTGTCGGTCGAGAAGATGCCGCGCACCCGGATGGGCAGCTGCGAGACGCCGTAGGTCACCGCCGCCCCGAGCATCCAGCCGAACACGGTGCCGAGGATGAGCACGATGGCGCCCTGCCAGAGGAAGATGCGCGAGATGTCGCGTCGCGTGTAGCCCATCGAGCGCAGGATCGCGATCTCCTTGGTCTTCTCCATCACGATCATCGCGAGCGTGTTGAACATGCCGAGGCCGGAGATGAGGATGATGGTCGAGACGGTGATGGCGGAGGAGTAGCGCAGGGCCCGGAACACCTCGAGCCAGGTGCGCTCGCGGAACTGCCAGCTGCGGGCGCCATGGCGGAACACCTGCTCCATCTGCACGGCCTCCTGCGGCGCCCGGTCGACATCGAAGAGCCCGACCTGGATGAAGGAGGCACCCGTGGCCTTCTT
Source organism: uncultured Opitutaceae bacterium (assembly GCA_964565475.1). Taxonomy (GTDB): domain Bacteria; phylum Verrucomicrobiota; class Verrucomicrobiia; order Opitutales; family Opitutaceae; genus Didemnitutus. The sequence continues at coordinate 35,307 of CAZMFB010000006.1, forward strand.
GAGCAGCGAGCGGGCCTCGCCGAGGTGCATGAAGAGGCGGACCTTGTCGATGTCGCTGACGCCGGTCTGGAAGACGGCCGAGACGCGGTAACGCCGGTGCTGGTCGGCGGCGCGGAGGATCAGCGTGTCACCGACCACGATCTGCAGCCGTTCCGCCAGGCCGTTGCCGACGACGATGCCCGTGGGGGAGTCGCGGAAATCCGCCAGGTTGCCGCGGATGATCTGCCCCGCCAGGTTTGAGACCCCGAGATGGTCGTCGAGCCGGATGCCGAACACCTGCGCCGTGTCATTCTTGAACGCGCTCTCCGCGACGACGTTGCCGCGCAACCCCATCGAGGCGCCCGAGACATTGCGGAAGGACTTCAGCGCCGCCATGATCAGCTCGGGGTCCTCCACCCCGTCGATGTATTTGCGCGCCTCGCGGGGCGTGGCGACCTCGAACTTGCTGACCCCCGCGTCGTGGCCGGCGGCCACCATGGCGAAGAGGGTCTGCTGGATCTTGTCCTCGATGCGGATGGCGCCGTCGGTGCCCAGCACGGTGCGGATGAAGAACTGCTCGAACCCGCTCGTCTGCGCCTGGGTGACGATGAAGAAGCCGACGCCAAAGACGATGCCGGCCAGCGTCATGAGCATGGCACGCTTCTTGGCCGTCAGGAAACGGAGGGCGATGCGGAGGTTGGTGGACACGGCGCCGGCCCGGGGGCGGTCAGTTGCTCAAAACCAGCGGGCGCACGCGGTCGCCGTCGCGGAAGAGGTCGTGCTGCTCGACCACGACGAGCTCGCCGGGCTGCACGCCCTTGACGATCTCGACCTGGTTGAGGCTTTCATAACCCTTCTCGACCTTGCGCCGGGTCAGCCGGCTGCCCTCGAGCACATAGAGGTATTCGCCGATGAGCGCGCGCCGCGGCACGATGACCGCGTCGGCCCGCTCGGCAATGATGATGCTGACCTCGCCGGTCAGCCCGGGCACGAGCACGCGGTCCTCCGGCAGGAAGACATCCAGGAAGACGCTGTAGCGCTGCGTGGTCGAGTCCGCGGAGGGCAGGACCTTCGAGATGACGGCGTTGTATTGGTTGTTGCCGTGGGTGAGGAAGCGCACGGAGGCCTTCTGCCCGATCTGGACGAGGGAGAAATTCTCCTCGCTCAACTTGGCCTCGATCACGCGGCCCACGGCCATGACGGTGGCGATGGGTGAATTGCTGCCGATGAGGTCGCCGGCGCGCGCCACCACGGAGGTGACCACGCCGTCGACCGGCGCGGCGATGGTCATCTTGGACTTCTCGCGCTCCTTGGAGCGGAGGCTGTTCTCGAGGTTCTGGAGGGCGAGGCGGAGGTTGACCTCGTCGAGCTCGACCCGCTGCTGCATCTGCTGGACGGTGCGGCGGTCCTTCTCCAGCTCGGCGGCGGGATACGCGCCGGCCTTGGTCTGGCGTTCCTTGTTCTCGAAGGTGTCCCGCAGGTTCTCGAGCTCGGCCCGCAGGGTGGAGCCGACCTCGACGCGCTTCTTCGCCGCCACGATCTCGTTGCGGATGCGCTCGATCTCGAGGTCCACGTCGCCGGTGTCGATCTGCACCAGCACGTCCTTGGCGAAGACGCGCTTGCCGACGTCGAGATCGGTGGTCTTCACGCGGCCGCCGACCTCGCTCTTCAGCTCCATGGCGAACTCGGCCTTCACCTCGACAGTGCCGGGGACGTGGCGGACGGACTTGCCGCGCACCGCGGCCATGACCGGGGCCTCCGGCCGGAGCATGTAGCTGAGCCCGGCCCAACCGGCGGCCAGCACCGCGAGCACGACGACGACCCGCAGGAGCCAGGATTTCCCGGAATCAGAGGCGCTGCTCATCGCGGGTGGGCGAGGTTGGCCAGCACCGGATCCTCCACGACAGTGCCAAGGAATTCACCGGTCTTGTTGAGATAATCAATGCGGGCATGGAGGGCGTTGACCTGGGCTTCGAGCAGTCCCACCCGCGCATTGTTCACGTCCGTTTCGGACATGACCCCGCGCGCAAAATCCTCCTGCCGGGCCTTGAGAAGTCCTTCGGCCGAGATGACAAAACGATCGGTGATCGCCATGTTGCGGGCGGAGTAATTGAGCACCTTCACCTGCGTTTGGACCTGTTCGGACAACCGCTGGGTCAGGTCACGGTAATCGTTTTCCATCTGCCGGCGGCGGGCGAGCGAGTTGCGGACGGCGGCGCCGGTCGCAAAGCCGTCAAAGACAGCCCAGTTGATGGCCAAACCGACGTAATGCGAGGTGACGCGGTATTTCTGGGCGAAATTGATCGTGTAGCTCTGCTCGTCCTGGGTGATGCCGGCGATGAAGCTGAACTTTGGCCGCAGGCGCGTCTTTTGGTTTCGGTAGGTAAGCTCCTCAATCTCGAGGTTGCCGCGCAGGTTCACCGCGTCTTGGGTGGGAGGATCCTTGTGGGTCAGGAAACCGGCGAGGACGCGGTCGAATTTCCCCGCATCATAGTGCACCACCGGGATGGTCTCGGGTATGGCGTTGTCATCCAGCAACAGGGTGCCGGAGACACGTGCGAAGGCCCGCTTGCTGTTCAGCAGGTCGTATTCAGAGCGATCTGCTTCGATCTCAGCCCGTTCGACATTGAGGCGAAAGGCAAACATCTCGGGCTCGGAGATTACCTTCTTGGCCAGGCGCTCCTCGGCCAGTCGCAGCTGCGCGCGTTGAAAGTCCAGGTGAAAGCGCGCCCGTCCGAGATGGGCCTTCTTCACGATCAGCTGGAGGTAGGCGTATCGCAGCTCCTGGGCCAGCAGGCGGTAGGCTTCACGGTAGTTGCCCTTGGTCATCTCCTCCCGGATTTTAGATGCCTGGTAGTTGTTCTTCCGCTCGCCCCAGTGGAAAATGGGCTGGGTCAGGGAGGCATTGTAATAGACCTTGGAGACACTGAGGGTATCGGCCAGGTCAGCGCGGTCGTCCCGGGATTCCGTCTGGTTGTAAAAGCCGCCCACATACGGGAGCAGGCCCGCCCGGCTGGCAATGCGGTCATTTTCGGCGATCTCCAAGTCCAGCGCGCGGTTGAGCATGCGGGGTGACTGCGACACGGCCGACCTCAGGATGGCCTCAAGCTCGGGAAAGAGACGCTCCGCGGTCGTCAGGTCAGGATTGGCCGAGGCCGGCCCTGCCGACAGGATGGCACTGACTAAAACTAGAAGACGGATATTCATGGATTGAACGGGTAAAACCGCCGCAAAGCCTTGGCGATGGCAACCAGTAAAATCAATCCCCCGCGAATTGACAAAAACCTTTACTTGGCAGCGGCCTGCGCGAATACCGTCCGCCTGATGCTGCGCCGACTGGCCCCCTTCGCCGCCGACCTTTGGCAGCACCGCGACCTGCTCCGGCAATTCACGGTGCGGCAGGTGGAACTGCGGCACAAGGGCAGCCATCTCGGCCTGATCTGGTCATTCCTGAATCCGCTCCTGATGCTGGCATTGTATGTGTTGGTCTTCGGCTATATCTTCGGCGGCACGTTCGGCCAGCCCAGCGAGACCAGGACGGATTACGGGCTCGGCATTTTCCTCGGTCTCACCCTGTTTCACTTCGCGTCTGAAGTCCTGGTCACCGCGCCCAGCGTGATCGTGGCCAACCCCAACTTCGTGAAAAAGGTGGTCTTCCCGCTGGAAGTGTTGCCGGCGGCCAATGTCGCCGCCGCCCTTTTTCACGCCCTCATCGCCCTGGCTCTGGCCCTCATCGGCGTGGCGCTCTTCGGCCCGCCCTTGGGTTGGGGTGTGCTCTGGCTGCCAGTGATTCTGCTCCCGCTCACCCTCGCGCTCCTCGGGTTGAACTGGTGCATTTCGGCCCTGGGCGTCTTTCTGCGGGACATCGCCCAGTTGATGCAGTTCCTGTCGCTGGCGCTCATGTTCGCCAGCGCCGTGTTTTATCCGGTGCACAAGATACCCGCCGCGGCCTGGGCCATCATGCGCTACAATCCCGTGCTGCTTGCCATTGAGCTGTGCCGCGATGCCGTGCTCTGGCGCGAACCATTGAACTACACGCACCTCGCCTACCTCTACGTCTTCGGACTGGGGGCCTGCTATGCCGGCTATGCGACCTTCCGCCGTCTCAAGCCCGCTTTCGCCGACGTGCTCTGAAGTCATGTCCGGTCTCCCTGCCATCACCGCCCGTGGTCTGTCCAAATCCTACCGCATCTGGAAGGATCCGGCTAAACGGTTGTTCGGGCCGATCCTGGCCGAGGCTGCTGGCTGGATGCCGGGAGCGATCGGCGGGGCCGTGCAACGACAGGCCCATGCCGCCTATTCGGACTTCTACGCCTTGCAGGACGTTTCCTTTGAAGTGAAACGCGGCGAGGCGGTCGGCATCGTCGGCCGCAATGGCGCCGGCAAGAGCACGCTCCTCCAATTGATCGCCGGCACCTTGCAACCGACGGCAGGCACGATCGAGGTGCGGGGTCGCGTGGCCGCGCTGCTGGAGCTGGGTGCGGGCTTCAATCCCGAGTTCACCGGCCGGGAGAACGTCTTCCTCAGCGGGGCCGTGCTTGGCCTGAGCCAGGCCGAGGTCGGGCGCCGGTTCGACGACATCGCCGCCTTCGCCGACATCGGCGATTTCATCGAGCAACCGGTCAAGACCTACTCCAGCGGCATGATGATGCGCCTGGCCTTCGCGGTGAACACCTGCGTGGACCCGGAGATCCTCATCGTGGATGAGGCCCTCAGCGTCGGCGACGCGCCGTTCCAGTCGAAATGTTTCCGCCGGCTGCGCCAATTGATCGATGGCGGCGTCAGCCTGCTGTTCGTCTCGCACGACCTCGGCACGGTGCGCTCCATCTGTTCGCGCGCGCTCTGGTTGAAGCAAGGCCGCGCGGAAATGTGGGGCGAGGCGAAAGAGGTATCCCGGGAGTATGAGAAATCATGCTGGGCTGAAATTGGCGTCGTGCTCAATGCGCCGGGCACGGCGCCCGCCAGTCCGGTTGCCACGACCATTCCGGCGAACCCCACGGCCGGGGCGAATGCACTGCTCGATCAGCTGTGCCAGCCCAATGCCGAATTCAATCGGCTTTCAGGTGGTGATCGCTACGGCACGCAGGCGGCTACGATCGTGAACATGCTGGTGACCGACTCCAACGGTGCGGTGGCTCAGCAGTTTTCGTTCAATGACATGATTCAACTGCATTACCTCGTGCATTTGCGGGCGGACATAGATTCGGAGTTCGTGCTCGGTATCCGCCTGAAGGATCTTCAGGACAATTTTGTCTACTCCGTGCAGGACATCGTCACGTCGCATCGCCTCAGGGGCAAAGCCGGCCAAGGGTTTCATCTTTCGACTTCCTTCACCCTGCCCCTCACCCACGGGAAGTTTGTCATCAAGACCGGGTTGTTCGGGTTCGAGAATGGCGTGGCCAGGATAGACGGGAAATACGATTATGGCCGGGCGATAATCTGGGATGTGGTGGAGAATTGCGCCGTCATCGAGGTCGGGGTCTTTCCATTCATGCCCCTCTGCGGACCGGCACACGCGCACGCCCCACTCGAATTCAAGCCAATCTAGCTTTATGCCCACACGAACAAGGATGCGAGCGCTTGCGGTCATCCCTACTGGCAACCTGGATTTTCTGCGCATTGCCGCGACTGCGCCCGAGCTGCGCGTGGCGGATGTGACCTTCAATGCCGCGCGCATCATGGACAGCATGCAGCTGGCTGCCCGCCAAGGTGCGAGCCTTGTGCTCTTCCCCGAGCTCTGTGTCACCGGCTACACCTGCGGCGACCTTTTCTCCCAGGCGCTGCTCCATGAGCGCGCCCGCGAGGCGCTGACCGGGCTCGCCGCCGCGACCAAGAAGCATGACATCCACGCCGTCGTCGGCCTGCCCGTCGTGCACCATGGCCGGCTCTACAACTGTGCCGCCATCCTCGGCGAGGGCCGCGTGCTCGGCCTTGTGCCCAAGGTCTATCTGCCCACCACGGCCGAATACTACGAGGAACGCTGGTTCACCTCCGCCGCGGGCATGGGCCCGGCTGAGGTCGAACTCGGCGGCGCACGCGTGCCGCTCGCCAGCGAGCTGCTTTTTGAGGACCACGCCCGCGGCTGCACCTTCGGGGTCGAGATCTGCGAGGACCTTTGGGCCGTGAAGCCTCCCAGTGGCGACCTCTGCCTCGCCGGGGCCAACCTCATCCTCAATCCCTCCGCCAGCAACGAGCTGCTCGGGAAATGCGCCTACCGACGCGATCTGGTCCGCCAGCAGTCCGCCCGCTGCATGACCGCCTATGCCTACGCCGGGGCCGGCCCCGGCGAGTCCACCACCGACGTGGTCTTCTCGGGTCACTGCATGATCGCCGAAAACGGCACGATGCTCGTGGAGTCAGAGCGATTCCGCTTCGACTCGCAGATCGTCTGCGCCGATCTCGATCTCGGCCGCCTGCTGCATGAACGACTGTGCAACAGCAGCTTCTCCGCCGCCAGCGCGACGGTCGACTTCCGACGTGTGCCGGTGCGCCTCGGCGGCAAGCTGCCGGCCAGGACGCCGGCGGGCAGCCTTCGTTACAACCCTGCCCTGCCCTTCGTGCCGGCCGATCCTGCCGTGCGCGCCGCCACGTGCCGGGAAATCTTCGCCATCCAGTCCACCGGGCTCGCCAAACGCCTCAAGCACACCGGCGCCAAGAAAATCGTGCTCGGCATCTCCGGCGGCCTCGATTCCACGCTGGCGCTGCTCGTCGCCGTGCGGGCGTTCGATTTGCTCGGGCTCGACCGCAAGGGCATCCTCGCCCCGACGCTGCCGGGCTTCGGCACGACCAAGCGCACCCGCACCAACGCCGAGAAACTCGTCGCGCTCCTCGGCGCCACGCTGCGCGTCATCCCCATCACCAAGGCCGTCAGCCAGCACTTCGCCGACATCGGACACGATCCGGCCGTGCATGACATCACCTACGAGAATGCCCAGGCCCGCGAACGCACCCAGATCCTCATGGACCTCGCCAACAAGGTTGGCGGCTTCGTCGTCGGCACCGGCGACCTGTCCGAGGCCGCGCTCGGCTGGTGCACCTTCAACGGCGACCACATGTCCATGTATCATGTGAACGCGGGCGTCCCGAAGACCCTCGTCCGCTACCTGATCGACTGGTGCGCCGACACGGAATTCTCCGGCGCGCCGGCGAAGGTCCTGCACGACATCGCCGCCACCCCCATCAGCCCGGAGCTGCTGCCCACCACCAAGGACGGCGACCAGCACCAGAAGACCGAGGACGTCGTCGGACCCTACGAGCTGCACGATTACTTCCTCTATCACGTCGTGCGCCATGGCTGCCGGCCGGCCAAGGTGCTGCATCTGGCCGGGCTGGCCTTCGCCGACCGCTACGACCGCCGCACCCTCCTGCGCTGGCTGGAGGTGTTCGTGCGGCGGTTCTTCAGCCAGCAGTTCAAGCGCTCCGCCATGCCCGACGGCCCCAAGGTCGGCTCCGTCGCCCTCTCCCCCCGCGGCGACTGGCGGATGCCGAGCGACGCCTCCGCCGCGGAGTGGCTGGCGGAGGTCGCCACCCTCGGATCCACCCGAGCAAAGCGTCATTGACTCGGTCCTGACGGTTCCGCTCAGTTCGCCGCTTTCATTTTTTCATCCATGAAGGACAAACTCATCGTCGTCTGCGGTGCCGGTGGCTTCATCGGCGGACATCTGGTCGCCGACCTGCTCAAACAGGGCCACACGCGCATCCGCGCCGTGGACCTCAAGCCGCTCGACCGCTGGTATCAGAAGTTCCCCGGCGTGGAGAACATCTCCGCCGACCTGCAGGAACTCGCCGCCTGCCGCCGGGCCTGCCGGGACGCCTTCTGGATCTACAACCTCGCCGCCGACATGGGCGGCATGGGCTTCATCGAGAAGAACAAGGCGCTGTGCATGATGACCGTGCTCATCAACACGCACCTCCTTAAGGCCGCGCGTGAGACCGGCGTGCAGCGCTTCTTCTTTGCGTCCTCCGCCTGTGTCTACGCCCACGACAAGCAGACCGACCCCAATGTGACCGGCCTCAAGGAATCCGACGCCTACCCCGCCATGCCGGAAGACGGCTACGGCTGGGAAAAGCTCTTCTCCGAACGCATGTGCCGCCATTACACCGAGGACTTCGGCCTCGTGACCCGCGTCGCGCGTTTCCACAACGTCTATGGGCCGCACGGCACCTACGACGGCGGCCGCGAGAAGGCCCCTGCCGCCATCTGCCGCAAGGTCATCGCCGCCAAGATGAGCGGCCGGCATGAGATCGAGATCTGGGGCAACGGCGTGCAGACGCGGAGCTTCATGTATATCGACGACTGCCTGCACGGCACCCAGGCCATCATGCGCAGCACCGACATCACCTTCCCCATCAACCTCGGCAGCGAGGAGAAGGTCTCCATCAACCAGCTGGTCGATGTGGTGGAGGACATCGCCGGGGTGAAGCTGAAGCGGAACTACAACCTCTCCGCCCCGAAGGGCGTCAACGGCCGCAACTCCGAGAACACCCTCATCCGCAAGATGCTCGGCTGGGATCCCCGGATCCCCCTGCGCACCGGCATGGAAAAGACCTATGCCTGGATCCACGACCAGATGAAATCGGGCTCGTCCAAGGATTCAGTGGTCAATCTGAGCTGATCACCCCGAGCCGACCGGGTCCGCAGCTAGGCGCGGATCGATGAAACTATTCGCCCAGAGAGGCGTCTCATGATGACGTGAAACGGTGGTTACACCTCTTTGCTGCCCATCACGCCTTGCGCAGGGTAGTGCTTGGAATTGCCTGGCTCGTAGCTCCGGTAACCGTGGTAGTTGCCGCGGGCGACGCAGTCCATCCGACGAAGCGGTTCCACTTTGATCCCCGGGCCACCGATGCTGAGACAGCTGCCGTCCTCCGTCAGGTCATTCCCGGACTGGACAATCCCGGATTGGATGCTTTCGCCCGGGTGTGCCTCATTCGGAAATGGCTGTCGGGTTTCGTGCCGGGGGCGGACGCCTCCTCGGCCCAGGACCTGACGAACCGTTTTGGTGTCACGCATCACACGGCCACCCTCAGCCAATTGCTGGCTTGGAGTGAGCGGCGGGAGATGGGGATGCAGTGCGGCGGCATGGCCGAGCTGAGCCGCAAGGTTTTTCAACTTCTGGGCTACGAATCCGTCGCCATCAATTTTGGCGATACCGGCAGCGGCGTCAGCCATGTGACCACCCTGGTGAAAATTCCCACCCGACACGGGCCTGAATGGACGATTCAAGACACCACCTACAACTTTACGCTGCTTGACGGGGACGGCTTGCCGCTCGGCTTTGAGCGTCTCCTTGAGAAACTGGAGGCGCGTCAGGGCGCCAAGGTCCAGTTCGACCATCCCGTCGATTCCTTTCAGCTGGCCCTTTACCCTACCGGAACTGATCCCCGCACCATAAGCAGCCTTGCGGTGTTTTCCCCGCGACTGCTGCAGTCCCTTGACGGCTACGCCGCCTATGCCATGCGGGTCAGTTATGCCGATATCGTCGGCCGGTCCCCGACTTTTCAAGCGTTGCTCCGCGGGGTCTTCGGCACCGCCGATCCGCTGCTGCTTTTCTTGCTTCCGCTCAGTTCCTCCGGGGAAGTATCGTCCATCGAGCTGATGCACCGGGCAAAGACGACAAGAGACATTCTGGCCAACCACCCGCGGGTGACCGCACAGGCCACGCAGTAGCTTCCAGCCGTAGGCCCGCCTGCCAAAAAACACCATGGACGGGACCGGCCGTGTCGTTAAGCACAAGCGCCGTGGAATACCGACCGCGCTTTTCCAAGTTAACGCAATGCCTGGTTGAACGGGACTGCTTCACTGCGCACCCCTTCAGGCTGATTGATGCGGGCTGCAGCGGGGGCATTGCCCGACTTTGGCGCGCCTTTGAGCCCACTTTCGAGGCCATCGGTATCGATCCCCTGGTAGATGAATGCGAAAGGCTCAACCGGGCCGAAGCCAACCCACGCATCCGCTATCTGCCAACTTTTCTGGGCCTGCCCGACGACCACGAGTTCGTGCGCAAGCGCGGATCACGGGCGTTGAGCGGTGCCAATCCCTGGAACCGGCTCAGCGCCGCCCTCGGCTCTGAAATACTCACGGCCAAGGTTCGCCAGGAGGAGAAAGTCCCCGTGCTCAATGCCTGGAAGGAGGCCCCGCTCGCGCACACTCCCGGCAAGCGCACCATCGACCAGCTGGCGGCCGACGAGGGCTGGGCTGACGCGGACTTCATCAAGATCGATGTCGATGGCCACGATCTCGACGTCCTGCTTTCAGCGGAAAGGCTCATCAGGACAGCCCCCGTGCTCGGTCTCGCGCTGGAGGTGAATTTCTACGGCACCACTGCCCCAACGGATCATACCTTCCACAACACGGACCGCCTGATGCGGGCCTGGGGGTTCGAATTGTTCGATCTGACTCTGCGAAGGTATTCCGCCGCCGCCCTTCCGGCTGGATTCGAGTTCGACTGCCCGGCACAGACAATCTCGGGAAGACCCTACCAAGGGGATGCCCTCTATCTGCGGGATCCCCAGGCCTGGAACTACCACCCAGAATCCACCGTGCCGCTGGACGCCGTCAAACTGCTCAAACTCGCCTGTCTCTTTGAATTATTCGGCCTGCCGGATCACGCCGCCGAGCTGCTACGCGACCGTTCGCGGGAAGTGGCTGCCCGGACGGAACCAGCCCAGCTGCTCGACCTGCTGGCCAACCAGATGGATCCCACCCTCGATTCCTATGCGGAGTATCTCCGGCGCTTCAAGGCCGATCCCGCAAGTTACTATGCCTCGCGCCGCACACAGGGTAACGCCGAGCGGGCGCAGGGTTGAGGAGGGATGACAACAGGCGAGTTGCCATTGTGACGCATGGATTTTCAGGCCAAATTCTCGACCCTGACCCGTTGCCTGGTTGAACGGGAATTGTTTTCTGAACAACCCCTGACGCTGGTGGACGTGGGCTGTGGAGGCGGATTGCCCAGAATCTGGCGACACTTCGAGCCGTCGCTACGAGCCCTGGGAGTAGACCCGCAAGTCGGCGAGTGCCGCCGGTTGCAGACCGCCGAGAAGAATCCCGCCGTGCGCTACGTGCCGGCCTTCCTGCGCCTGCCCGAATCCCATCCCTTCCGGCTGGCCCGCGGTCAACGCGAACCCTGGACCGGCAACCCCTGGCAGCGCACCAGCGCCGCCATCGCCATGGCGATCCTGGCCAGCCGGACCGCCCCCGAAAAGAAACTCGATCAGCTCAACGCCTGGACCGAGGCCGAGCTGGTCGAACCCGCCCGCACCTGCACGCTCGACGAACTCGTCATCGCGGAAAGATTGGGCAGCGTGGACTTCATCAAGATTGATGTGGATGGGTGGGATCTCGAGGTGCTGCTCTCCGCCGAACAGACCATCCGCAACGGCCCGGTGCTCGGGTGCGTGCTGGAGGTGAATTTCTCCGGTTCAGCTGATCCCACCGACCACACCTTCCACAACATGGACCGGCTCATGCGCACCTGGGGCTTCGAGTTGTTCAATCTCAGCACCCGCCGCTATTCCGCCGCCGCCCTGCCCGCGCCCTTCCGCTACGACCACGCACCCCATGAGACGCTGCTCGGGCGCATCGTGCAGGGCGACGCCCTCTATCTCCGCGATCCGTGCGGCTGGCCGGCCCACCCCGAATCCCGGGTGGAATTGGATTCATTGAAACTACTTAAGCTCGCCTGCCTCTTCGAGCTCTTCGGCGCACCCGACCATGCCGCCGAACTGCTTCGCAATCTCGCCACTACCTTGGATCCAATCGCCGAGACCAAGCCCCTGCTCCATCTGCTGGCCCATGAACTTGATCCACGGCTGGAGTCTTACGACGAATACCTGCGGGGCTTTCAGGAGGACCCGGCCTCATTTTATCCTTCCCGGCGGCCCGGCTGATACCTTCCCTTTGTCCCCTCCATGATCCAGAACGTCTCCGTCATCGGTCTCGGCAAACTCGGCGGCAGCATGGCTGCCGGCATGGCCTCGCGCGGCCTCAATGTCATCGGCGTCGATGTGAACCGCCACGCGGTGGACGCGGTCAACGCCGGTCGCGCCCCGGTCCAGGAGACGGGCCTCGGCGAAATGATCGCGGCGAACAAGGCGCGCATCCGCGCCACCCTCAGCACCGAGGAGGCCGTGCTGGGCAGCGACCTCAGCTTCGTCATCGTCCCCACCCCCAGCGATGAACGCGGCGCCTTCACGCTCCAATACGCCCGCTTCGCCTTCAAGGCCCTCGGCCAGGCCCTGAGGAAGAAGCCGGGTTACCACGTCATCGTGCTGACCAGCACCGTGCTTCCGGGCGCCACCCGCCACGGCCTGCTGCCCATCCTCGAACAGGAATCCGGCAAGAAGTGCGGCCCCGACTTCGGCCTGTGCTACAACCCCGAGTTCATCGCCCTCGGCTCTGTCATCCGCGATTTCCTCAACCCCGACTTCTACCTGCTCGGTCAGTTCGACCAGCGCTCCGGCGACCTGCTGGAGCAGGTCCACCACCGGGTTTCCCAGAACAACGCCCCGGTGAAGCGCATGAGCCTGGAGAACGCCGAACTCGCGAAGATCGCCGTCAACAGCTACGTGACGATGAAGATCTCCTTCGCCAATATGCTCGCCGAGTTCTGCGAGAAACTCCCCGGCGGCGACGTGGACGTAGTCTCCGACGCCCTCGGCATGGACAAGCGCATCGGCCGCAAATACCTCACGGGTGGGTTCGGGTTCGGCGGACCCTGTTTCCCGCGCGACAACGTGGCCCTGAACTTCATGGGCAGGTCCCTCGGGGTGGACAGCCGCCTGCTGGCCATGAACGACGACTACAACCGCGGACTTTCCAAGCGCTATGTCGAGAAACTGCAGGCCCACCTGCTGAAGGGAGCGAACGTCGCCGTGCTCGGCCTCGCCTACAAGCCCCTCTCGCACGTCATCGAGGAATCGCCGGGCGTTTACCTTTGTCGTGCACTTTCTGAGGCTGGTTATCGTGTCATCGGCCACGACAATCTTGCCGCTCCCTATGCGGAAACCGCCCTGAAGATGAGCGCCCTCGTCACCGACTCGCTCGAGGAGGCGTTGAAGGATGCGGACGTCGTGCTCGTCACCACCACCGACAAGACCTACACTTCCCTCACGGCTGACGCCCTCCTGCGCGGACGGAAGCAGGTCACACTGGTGGACTTCTGGCGCGCCCTTAAACCCCTCGCCGCCGACCCCCGCATCCGCTACATTCCCATCGGCCTCTGTCACGAAGGTGCTGAGGCGGCCGGCAACCTCAAGCCGCTGTGGACCTGATGCCGGTGCACTCCCCTGCCGCGGGACCCGTGGGCGACGGACTGCGCCTTCAATAAGTGCTGATTGATGCAAGCTGCTGCCCAATTACCCCCATTCATTGACCGCATCGCAAATTTAGTTGGCGAGCAGGCGGAGCCCGGGCGCCTGGGTCGGCACCTGGCAGTCATGGCAGCCGTCTGGGCCGTGCTCTCGTTACTCCTGGTGCTTTTCCGGCCAGGTTATCTTTTCCCCCCGTTCGAGCTTGTGGACAGCTGGATCTACAGCGCCTACATGTGGGATCCGCGGTCACAGGTTGCCGAGTTCGGCTCTACCTACTACGGTTCACGCCTCTCCTGGATCCTGCCGGGAGCGGTGCTGCACAGCGTGCTTCCGCCCGTGTGCGCCCATCTCTGTTTCAAGCTACTGTTTTCCGCCGCCTTCGCCGTATCCTGCGGATTCACTGCCTATCGCGCGTCTGGCATGGCCGGTGGTATATTGGGTGTGGCATTTGGCACGTTGGCGCCCCAGGTGATCGCCGCGCTTCATGCCGACTACATTGATTCGCCGGTCTTTGTTTATGGCGCCCTGGCCCTGGCCTGCATTGCGGGAGCGCGCGATTCCCGCCATTGGCCGGTGTGGGTTTTTGTCGCCGGGGTATTTTACAGCTGCATGGCCGTGGCCAATCTCAGTGCACTATCCAACGTGGGTCTGGGTATCGCCGCTTTCCACTTGTGCTGGCTGCCCTTCACGCTGCGCCGGCTGGCGGTGTCGGCGCTGATCTATCTTGGGGCCGCGATTGTCGTCCTGGGCATCTTCGGATGGATACACACCCTCTTGGGCGGCCCATTCCACTTCCTGAAGCCGCAGGTGGACATGGTGCTGTTCTTCAAGGCTGCAAAGGAGACCCAATGGAGTCCCAAGGACTGGACCTGGGCAGCGGGCTCGACCTGGCTGATCATCCCGGTGGGCGCAATGATGATTGGTTGCTACCGTTCCTTTGCGGGGAGCATGACAAGCCAGAGCAGCCGGGGAATGATTCGGGTCCTCACCCTGGCCTTGGCCGTTTCGCTCGGAGCGGCGCTGTTGCTGGAATTCCGCCGCATCGGTGTGCTCTACTATTATTACTACGCTTCCTTCTATCTTTGCCTCGCCCTGCCGTTGCTTGCGGCCTGCGCCGCACCTGAACCGGGGCAGAATCGCCGCACGGCAGTTAGGTTGGGGGGACTGCTGGTTTTCCTGCTCCTATTCATGTTGGTGGGCAAACCTCTCCGGGGCTGGCAGTCGCTCGCCCAGGTCCAAATCCTGTTGGGCCGGCCGGACGCGATTGCGAATTTTGTCACGCTGTTGCTCCTGACCGCCGCCGCGGTGATTGCCCGGGGATGGCTGGGCCGCTGGGCATACCGGCAAATCCGGCCGGAGTGGCTACCTGCTGCACTCCTTGTCGCTTCGATGCCCTTCGGATACCATGCACCGCAGCTTTCCGATCGCCTGCGGGAGCGGTATGAACTTGTCCATGCCGCCTTTCGGCAGATTACAAGGGAGTTCCCCGCCAACAGCTACCGCTTTTGGGTTCACCCGGGTCAGAGAGACGGTGTCTCTCTCGCCTCCACCAAACTCTGGGGATATCGCCTATTCTCGATGGAGGCGTTCCCTGTATTTGAAGTGCAGCACATCTCCCAACGCACCGTCATCATTCCTGCCCCCTTGGGCCGCGGGGAGGAGGTGCTTCGCGGGGCGGCAGCCATCATCCCCTCAAATTTGTTTTTCCTGAGCAGCCAGCGGGTGGTCAACCTGCCGGGTTCCCGCGGCCGGGGATTCGACCTCGCCATGTTCACCATCGAGAAAAAACCGTTTGATCCGGAGGCCGTGCAGCCTGAAGGGACGACGGTCACGCTTCTGGCCAATTACCTCTATCACGCTACCCCGCCCTACCTCCAATACCTTGGTTCGGTGATCCACAAACCCGACACCGGTCCGGTCTTGGATACCAAGCTTGGTTATCCGGTGTTCACTCCGACGGACAAAAGTGATCATCTTGCCACCTACTTCACCACTTTCCCCAATCCGCGCCCAGGCACGGAGCGTCTCCTTGCCATCGTCTGTGAGATGCCGGCTGCGGGTGACACTTATTGCGCACTGCAGAACTCTGATTTCCGCGTCTACAAGGAGATGAACCTGACTGAGGCCGGGAGACATGTGTTCTTGGCAACCTTGCCGGCGGATGCCATCCAGCTCAGGTTTTACTTCATGAGTCGTGAGGCCGTCAGCACGCCGCTGCCAACCCGGATTACTCTCTACGAAGTAAACCTGACTGACAAAAAATGAATCCTTGGTCGGCCGGAGATTACAGCACCTTGGAAGCATGGCTTTGATCACAGGCAGCAATTGAACACACCGCCCCCCCACCCGTCGCCGGCTTGGCACCCACCATCCGATCATCTGATACAGCGTGAGGGCGTATGGCAGGGCATCGCCACCACGCCGGTGTCCTACCCGGCTGCAGGCAACGATGCTTGTCTACAGGTCGAGGAAACCAGCTACTGGTTCCGGCATCGCTTGGACTGCATCCTGGCCGTATTGCACCGTTTCCCTGCACAGGGGACCCTGTTCGACATTGGTGGAGGCAATGGCTTTGTTGCCCGGGGCCTGCAGGATGCCGGGATCACTGCCGCCTTGCTTGAACCTGGGCCGGGCGCCCGCAATGCCTTGCGCCGCGGTGTGCGACATGTGATCCAGTCGACCATGGATGATGCACGTTTCCATCCGGGCTCTCTCCCTGCTGCCGGCGCATTTGATGTCGTGGAACACATCAAGGACGATCTTGCCTTCCTGCAAAGCCTGCGGCGCTCACTGTGTGCCGGCGGCCGCTTCTATTGCACGGTTCCGGCTTATTCCATCCTCTGGTCGGCCGACGATGTAGCGGCCGGACACTATCGTCGCTACTCCGGGGCGTCACTGCGACGGGTGCTGCAGGCGGCGGGATTCCAAGTGGAGTATCTGACTCCCATCTTCAGCTGGCTGGTAGCCCCGGTATTCCTGGCCCGCGCCCTGCCCAGCCGGGTCGGGCTCCGCTCGACCGCGAAGGCGGGCTCCAACACCACAATCCAATCGGATCACTCGCTATCCGTGCGGCTGCAGCCCGTTGTTGCATCGATCCACGACTGGGAAGCCCGCCAGGTGGCGGCCGGCCGGCGTCTCTCCGTAGGCACGAGTTTGCTTTGCGTAGCCCGGTCCCAAGGCTCTTAGTTGTGGCGCAATTCATGTCGTCCGAACAAAAACCAGCCGGTCCTCATCTCACCCGGGGCATATCGGTCGTGGTGCCGGTCTATAACAGCGCCCAAACCCTGCCTGACCTCGTGCGTCGGCTTGGCCTAGTGCTCCAAGCCACCGGTCAGCCCTTCGAACTGATCTTGGTCAACGATGGCAGCCGCGACCGGAGCTGGGAGGCCATTGAGGATCTTTCCCGACAGCACCCCTGGGTAGGCGGCCTGTGCCTGATGCGGAATTACGGCCAGCACAATGCCCTGCTGGCCGGCATCCGGGCGGCGCGACACGACGTGACCGTGACCATGGACGACGACCTCCAGCACCCGCCGGAGGAATTGCCCAAGCTGCTCGCCAAGCTCGCGGAAGGACACGACGTCGTCTACGGCCCTCCGGAGAACCTGCAGCACGGGCTGTTGCGTGACCTTGCCTCGCTCATCACGAAGTTTGCCCTGCAGAGCGCCGTGGGCGCGGATACTGCCCGCCTCGCCAGCGCTTACCGGGTTTTCCGCACGCCGCTGCGTGATGCCTTCGCCGCTTATCACAGCCCGTTTGTCAGCCTCGACGTCCTGCTGACCTGGGGCACAACTCGTTTTGCCGCCCAGCGGGTCCGACATGATGTTCGCGGCGCGGGCGCATCCAATTACACTTTTCTCAAGCTTCTGCGGCATGCGCTCAACATGATGACGGGTTTCTCCGTGGTGCCATTGCAGCTGGCGAGCATCATCGGGTTCGGCTTCACCCTGTTCGGCATCGCTGTGCTGTTCTTCGTCCTCGGCCGTTATTTTCTGACCGGCAACAGCGTCGCGGGCTTTCCGTTCCTCGCCTCCATCATCGCCATCTTCGCCGGCGCCCAGCTTTTCGCCCTCGGCATCATGGGCGAATACCTGGCCCGGATCCATTTCCGCAGCATGGACAAACCCACCTACACCATCCGCTCTGTCACCGGTGAGGCCTGACCCCGTCCAGAATTCCCCCGCCCCTCCCCCACGGCAATCGCGCGTGCCGTTGCCTATTGGCCACCGGGTTTGGGCTGAAGCCGAGTTGCTGCCCTGGGATGAGGCGGCCTTCGGGTTTCCTGTGGCACGCCTGGTGACCAAGGGTGACGCGCCCCGGGAAGACACCCCGGGCGTGGCAGCGTCCTTGCGGCATTGGACCCTGCAAAGCGGGGTCAGGGTCGTGGGAGCAAATGTCCCAGCCCAGGCGCTCGACTGGATCGACTTCCTTCCGCGCATCGGCTTCACCTGCATCGATCTCGCGTTGACGGTGTCCCTTTCACGATTGGCGCACCGGCCGCGGCTGGTCCGGTCCGCTGCCCTGCGTCCCGCCGTTGAGGCTGATTATCCCGGCATCGTGAACATCGCGCGGACGGCCTTTGATTTTGGCCGCTACCACCGGGATCCGCGGTTCCCGCGGGAACTCGCCGACCGTCGCTTTGCCGGGTGGATTGAGAGATCACTGGCCGAACCCGGTTCAGGGCAGCGGTTTTATGTCGCCGGCCCGCCGGGGGCACCCGGTGGGTTCATGTTCCTCTCCATCAAGGATGGTCACGCCGATTGGCACCTCGCCGCCGTGTCCCGGCAACCGCCACTAGCGGTGTCGGGTCCGATGCTGTTCGCGGGGGCCCTTGATTGCATGGAGGCCGAGGACGTGCGCCATGTCACCTCCCGCATCTCGGCGGCCAACACCGCCGTCCTCAACATCTATGCCGCCCTTGGATTCCGGTGCATCGAGCCTGAGTTCACGTTCCACTGGCATACTCCCGGCGAAAGATGATCGAGGCCATTTCCAGTTTTCTTCCCGACGGTGTCTTGACCAACGAGACCCTGGTGGCCGAGCTCGGTCGTTGGACGCCCGACGAGGTCTTCACCAAGACCGGCATCCGCCAACGCCGCGTGGCCACGCCGGAACAGACGGCGCTCGACCTGGCCGCCGGCGCGGTGCAGAAACTTTTTGCCGGGCGTCCGGCCGCGGCGGATTTCCTGCTCCTGTGCACGCAGACCGGCGACTACAAGCTGCCGTCCTCGGCCTGCCTGCTCCAGGCCCGCGCCGGACTCCCCTCCTCATGCGGAGCGCTGGACATCAACCTCGCCTGTTCCGGCTTTGTCTATGGCCTGGCGGTCGCGGAAGGCCTGTTGGCCAACGGAGCCGCGCAACGCGTGGTGTTGGCCACCAGTGACACCTACACCCATTACATTCACAAGCAGGACGCCGTCTGCCGGCCCATCTTTGGTGATGGAGCCGCCGCCACCCTGCTCAGCACCATGGCCCGCGGCCGCATCACCGGATTCGAGTTCGGCACGGACGGGGCCCATGCCCTGAGCATGTATCTGCCCGCAGGCGGGGAAAAACTGCGCGAGTTCCGTGCCCATCACGCCGGGGCGACGGCTCATCCCGGCGATCCCGAGTTCATCCGGATGAATGGACCGGAGATTTACAACTTCACGCTTCATGTGGTGCCGGCCTCGGTGAATGCGACGCTCAGCAAGAGCGGATGCCCGGTGGAGGCGGTGGACCACTTTGTGTTTCACCAGGCCAACGCCTTCATGCTCGAATCGCTGCGCCGCAAAATGAACCTGCCTCGTGATAAATTCGTCATCGAGATGGCCGACACCGGCAACCTCGTTTCCGCCAGCATACCCGTCGTGCTTGAACGCATGCTGGCCGACGGCCGGATCAAGCCAGGCACCCGCACCCTGTTGTGCGGATTCGGGGTTGGCCTTTCCTGGGGTTCCTGTCTCGTCGAATGGTGATCAATCCCATGACCAAGCAAGCCTTCCTGCAGCATCTCGCAGATATCCTCGTCACCGACCCAGGTCAGCTCCAGGCCGACACCCCCCTCAACCGCTTCAAGGGCTGGGACTCCATGGGGCAGATGGCGGTGCTCACCCTGATCGACACCGATTTGGGCGTCCCCGTGCCGTTGAACTGGCTGGGCGAGTGCGACACCGTCGGCAAGGTGCTGGCGCTGGTGGAGCCCAAGCTCAAGGGGTGACCCGGCTCCCCTTTTTCGCCCTGCGGCGCGATCAGATGCCAGATCCATCCATCCCCTTCAACCGCTCCAGCCTGCAGGGCCGCGAGCTGGCCTACATCCAAGACACTTTGGCCGTTGGCCAGATCGCCGGCGACCAGGCTTTCTCGAAAAAATGCCAGGCCCTCCTTGAGCAGACCCTGGGCGTCCACCGGGCGCTGGTCACCACCTCCTGCACCCACGCGCTCGAGATGGCCGCCCTGCTGCTCGACCTCCAGCCCGGCGACGAGGTCATCCTCCCCTCCTTCACCTTCGTCTCCACCGCCAACGCCTTCGTCCTCCGCGGGGCCCGGCCCGTCTTCTGCGACATCCGCGCCGATACGCTCAACCTCGACGAGTCGAAGCTGCCCGCGCTGATCACGCCGCGCACCCGGGCCGTCGTGCCCGTCCACTACGCCGGCATCGGATGCGAGATGGACGCGATCAACGCGCTCGCCTCCCGTCATGGCTTCGCCGTGGTGGAGGACAACGCCCACGGGCTTTTCGGGAAATACCGCGGCCGCTGGCTCGGCACCCTCGGCCACCTCGCCTCCCAGAGCTTCCACGAGACCAAGAACATCACCTGCGGCGAAGGCGGCGCCCTGCTGGTGAACGACCCGCGCTACGCCGAGCGCGCCGAGATCATCCGCGAGAAGGGCACGAACCGCGCGCGCTTCTTCCGCGGCCAGGTGGACAAATACACCTGGGTCGACGTCGGCAGCAGTTACGTGATGAGCGACGTGCTCGCCGCCTTTCTCTACGGCCAGCTGGAGATGTGGCCCGCCATCCAGCGGCAGCGCGCCGGACTTTGGCAGCGTTATCATGCGGAGCTCGCCGGTTGGTGCGCGAGGATCGGCGCCGTGCAGCCCGTCATCCCCGCGCACTGCGAATCCGCCTGGCACATGTATCAGATCCTCCTGCCTGATCTGGCGACCCGCACGGCGCTGATCGCACATCTCAAGGCCCGTGGCATCCACGCCGTCTTTCACTACCTGCCCCTGCACCTTTCGGAATATGCCCGGCGTTGGGGTGGCCGGCCCGGCGATTGCCCGGTCACCGAGGATGTGAGCGACCGCCTGCTCCGGTTGCCCTTCTTCAATGCGATGTCCGGGGAACAGCAAACCGCCGTGATCAACGCCCTGCTGGAGTTTGCCCCATCTTGAACCTCTTCGCACTTCCTGATGCCCACCTCCACCTCTCCTCAGCCATATTTGTCGGTCATCGCCGCCTCGCGCAACGACGACCACGGCGGCGACCCGCTCCGCCGCACCCAGATCTTCATCAACTGCTTCGCCCGGCAGTGCGAAAAATACCGACTGCCCGCCGAGCTGATCCTCGTCGATTGGAATCCGGTCGCGGGCCGGCCCGGTCTCGCCGGCGTCCTCCGGTTGCCCGCCGGCTCCACCTACTGCACCGCCCGCGTCATCACCGTGCCGACCCGGCTTCATGCCCGGGTCAAATACGGGGAGAAGCTGCCCTTCTTCCAGATGATCGCGAAGAACGCCGGCATCCGTCGGGCCCGTGGCCGCTTCGTGCTCGCGACCAACATCGACATCATCTTTTCGGACGAACTGATGGCCTTCATCGGTCGCCAGCAACTTGACCCCAAGAAGCAATACCGCGTCGACCGCTACGACATCCAGGCCGGGCTCTCCGAACACCTGACTCTCGACGAGACCATCGCCTACGCCTGGGCCAACCCCATCCGCCAGCACAAGCGCTTCGGCCCGCGCGCGCTGGTCGAGCATCTCTACGGGACCGACGAGATCCGCCGCGCGTGCACGCCCGACCCGGAGTTTTGCCGTGGCCTCGGTGGCGTGCGTCTACATGATCTGACCGGGGCACAGGCCGTCGAGATGGAACGGGCGACCACCATCGAAGGCCTTCACACCAACGCCTGCGGCGATTTCACCCTGATGTCCCGGGAGGCTTGGGATGCCATCCGGGGGTATCCTGAGTTCGCCGCCTATTCGTTCAACATAGACAGTATGGGCCTTGTCGCCGCGCACTACGCGGGATACGAGGAGGTCTCGCTGCTCCCGCCCTGCGTCTGCTTCCACATCGAGCACAGCCTCGGTTCCGGCTGGACGCCCGAGGGCGAGAAGAAACTCTTCAACCGGCTCCGTCAGTCGAACATCCTCAATCCCGAATGGCCCGTCCTCCTGCCGCTGGTCGATCAGATGCGTCGCGAACGTCGCGCCCTCGAGTTCAACCACCTTGGGTGGGGCTATGTTGACTTCGACCTCCCCGAAATGCCGCTCGGGCAAAGCGGTGGAACCACCCCCGTCGCAGAGGATGCTTTTGCGACGCATCCCGGCACCGCCATCAACCCCGCGTATGATCTGGATCGCCTGACCCTTTCCTTGGAACGCCGCACGATGACCGAGGCCCGGCTGGCCGCCGGCGATGAGGACGACATCGTGCAGCTGTTCATGCCGGCGGAGGATGGTTCGTATTCCGAGACCGCCTCCGCCTTTTTCCGCGGGAAAGTCGCTGAAAAACGCACTGTCACATTCCAACTCGACCGCTTTGCCAGCCGTCACCCGCTTCGCCTCGACCCGGCCGCGCGTGGTGGCATCATCGAGATCCACTCCATCACCATGCTCGACGTCGGCAGCGGAAGCGTGCTGCAGCACCTCAATGGCCGTCAACTTGCCGCGCTGCCCATTGGCGGCACGGCGCGCCTCTTCACGCCCGTCCAGCCGCTCGCGCCCGGCACTAGCATGCCCTGTTACATCCTGTCCACCGGTGACGATCCGCAGATGCTCCTGCCGGCTATCGCAGAGTCGCCGACCTTCCCGTTGCTTGTCCTGGTTGAGATGCGCATAATGCCTTCGTAGCGCATCGAGTAAAAGCTTCACATCAACTCCCCCGACGGGTTGAGTGCGCCCATCCCATGAATGCTGTCCCTCCCGAGCCGGCGGACCTCGTCCAACGGCTGCGCCAGCAGATGATTCTGGCGCAGGTGCGCCTCATGGAACTGGAGGACGAGCGCGACGAGCTGGCACCCCGCGTCACCGAGCTCGAAAACCTCCTGACGTCCGCCCAGAAGCTTGCCGATCAGAAACTGGAAGAGGCGGCACACCTCGACCAAGTCCGCGCCGGCCTGCAGGCGCAATTCGAGCACATGCGCCACATGCAGCATGTCACCAACGAGGCGCTCAATGCCACCCGCGCCCAGCTCGCCGCCGCCCAACAGTCCCTGGCCGAAGCGGACGCACGCGCAACCTCCCAGGAAGCGGCCCTGACTTCCCTGCGCACCAATCTGGCCCAAGGTGCCTCCGATCTCCAGGCCGCCCGGAACGCGTTGCAGGCCCACAGCGAACGCATCGCGCAGCTCGACCTTGAATTGCACGCGATGAAATCCTCCCGCAGCTGGCGCTGGACGGCGTGGCTGCGGGCCCTCGAACGCGCCCTGCGCGGCTCGTGAGCCCATGACCTCCACGCCCGTCATCACCGGCGAAGTGGAGTCACCGCGCCCTTTGCGGGCACCCGGCGGTCAAGCGCTCATCGAAGGATGGTGCCTCTGCGACGGCGCTGTGCCGCGCGCGATGCGACTGGTCACCTCTGCCGGTGTCCTGCCGGCCGTCACCGGTCTCCCACGGCAGGACCCCGCCATGAAACTCCGCTGCGGCTTCCGCATCGAAGGTCCGCTGCCGGCCGGTGTCCATCTGGCCCGCCTCGAGGTCCAGTCCCCCGCCGGCGACTGGCATCTATTCCGTGGTCATGTGCTTGCGGTGAAGGAGCCGCCCCTGCAGGGCGAAATCGAGGCCATTGAGTCCGGTCAGCCGGTCACGGAGCGACGGCACCTCGCCGGCTGGGCCCTGCATCCCCGCGGCGAGATCAGGGAACTGTCGGTCCGCTACGGTCACCAGGAAATCGGATGTGTGCTGGGCCGCACCCGCTCCGATGTGCCGAAAAAATTCCCCGGGGCCCGCCAGGCCGCGACCTGCGGCTTCCAGAGCCGGGAGATCCTGTGGGCCGGCGAGGGCCCGCTGCGCCTCAAGGCCCGCCTGGCTGATGGGCGCACCTTCGTCCGCCGCACCCCCGTCCGCATCGACATCCCGTCCGATCCCAACCATCCGCCGGGATTCAGGCTCACGGGTGCGCCGGCCACCCTGCCCCGCCTGATCCCGCCCGAAGCCCTGCCCGCCACCGCGACCGCGGCGCCCCGGAACATCCTGTTCGTCCTGCCCGGCAGCTTCGCCGCCAACCATGCACTGCACGCCGCTGCCCTCGCCAATGAGCTGTGTGCCCGCGGTCATGATTGCGCCGTGGCGGTCCCGCACGACCTCGCCACGCTGTCGCATCACGACCAACCGCGCTTTCGCGGCCTCACCCATGACGAGGCCCTTCGCGGGTCTCCGTTCCGCGACGGCCGCACCGCGGACGTGATCCATGCGTGGACGACCCGCGAGAACGTCCGCCGCCTCGTCGAGGGTCTCCGTGCGAAGGGCCCCGCACGCGTCTGCGTGCACCTGGAGGACAACGAACCCCAGTTGCTCGCCTTGTCCTTGGGCCGCGCGCCGGCCCAGCTCGCCGCACTCTCCGACGCCGAGCTCGATTGCCTCGTGCCGCCCGATCTCTCGCATCCCCGGCGCGGACCGGCCTTCCTGGGCTCCGCCGACGGCGTGACGGTCATCGTGGAACGGCTGAAGGAGTTCGTGCCGGCCGGCAAACCCTGCCGCGTCATCTGGCCGGCAGCAGACGAGCGGCACTTCGGCCCCCTGCCGCTGCCGGCCTCATTCCGGGCCCTGCTCGATCCGGTCGCCGGCACGACCGTCCTTTTCTATCACGGCAATGTCCATGCCGCCAACGCCGCCGAGATGCGCGAACTCTATGCCGCCGTGGCGCGCCTGAACGAATCCGACCACCCCACGACCTTGGTCCGCACCGGTCTCGACAGCGTGGACTTTCTGGGTGCCTTCGCGGCCCGGGTGCGCCCGCACATCCTCGAGCTCGGGCAGGTGCTCCATCACCGGCATCTGCCTGCGCTGATGTCGCTGGCCGACATCTTCGTGCAGCCCGGCCTGCCTGACGCCTTCAACGACTACCGGTTCCCCTCCAAGCTGCCGGAATTCTTCGCGCTCTGCCGGCCCGTCATCCTGCCTCGCGCCAACCTCGGCGAGCACCTGCGGCACGGCGTCGACGCCTACGTGCTGGATCGCGCCGATGCCGCCGGCATCGCCGCCGCGGTCATGGAGCTGCGCCGTGACCGCGCCCTGGCCGGTCGCCTGGCTACCGGCGCCGCGGCCTTTGCCCGCGAGCATTTCTCCTGGCGGCGCAGCGCGGACGAGCTTGCCAGTTTCTACGACACGCTGGCACCGTCGCGCCCCTGATGTCGCAGACGGCACAACGCATCTTCATCACCGGGGGCCGCGGGCGCATCGCTTCCATTCTGTCCACGTATTTCGCGGCACAAGGCTGGCGCGCGGAGCTCTTTTCGCGCCAACCGGCGCCAGACTACCGCGGCTACGCGGAACTCCTCGATCCCTCCGTGCTTTCGGGCGCCACCGCCCTGCTGCACCTGGCCTGGAGCACCCTGCCCGCTCAGGCCAAATCGGTCGGGGAGGTGACGCCGGGGGACGATCTCGCCTTGCTTGAGCAGATCCTGGGGGCGCTCGCCGCCTGCCCGCCGAATCGCCGGCCGCACCTGGTCTTCTTTTCCTCGGGCGGTGCCGTCTATGGCAATGCCCCCGGCCGGCCCAATCGGGAGGAGGATCCTTGCCATCCGATCGGAGCCTACGGCCGGGCCAAACTCGCCGCGGAGAAGCTCATCCAGGCCCGGGCTTCCGCGACCGGGCTTGCGCACGCCATCTTGCGCGTTTCCAACCCTTACGGCTACGCCGTGCCCCGCGAGCGCCAGCAGGGGCTTATCCCGCATGCCATCCGTTGCGCCTTCACCGGCCAGCCGCTCGGCCTCTGGGGTGATGGCTCGGCCCGCAAGGATTTCCTGCACAGCACAGATTTCCTGTCCGCCATTTCCTGCGTCACCGACCGGCGACTCGAAGGCACCTTCAATGTCTGCGCGGGCGAGTCCCATACCGTGCGCGAGGTGATCGCTCTCGTCGCCCGGCACGCGGACCGGCCGGTGCTCACCGCCCCGCAGCCCGCCCAGGCCTGGGATGTGCATGACAGCCGT
Organism: uncultured Opitutaceae bacterium; assembly: GCA_964565475.1. Classification (GTDB taxonomy): domain Bacteria; phylum Verrucomicrobiota; class Verrucomicrobiia; order Opitutales; family Opitutaceae; genus Didemnitutus. Next base: position 60,956 of record CAZMFB010000006.1, read on the forward strand.
CTCGACGGCACCAAGTTTTGCACCGCCGCCCGCTGGCGTCCGGTCGTGACGCTCGACGAAGGCATCCGTCGTGCCGTCGCCGCTGCACGCGGTTAATCGTCCCCTAGCGTGATTCGATCACGAACGACCCCAGGGTGATCCAGTCCCGCGTGTCGCGACCCTGCGGCCCGGGACCAAAGGCCAGTTCCACCTCCGCCGGTTTCTCGAGGGAGAAATCGACCACCAGCGGACGTTCGCCGCGATCGGACGGATTCCTGCGTGGGTTGAAGACCCGGGAATAAAGGGTCCGCGTGGGACCGGTGCCGTCGCTTTGGGTCAGGGTTACCTCCACGCCATCCGTCGCGTCGTCGTCATTGAGTTCAACCTGATAGGTCGCCACCGGGAAAAAGACGTTGGTCTTGAGCACATGCCTCCCGGCCGGCAGCGCGAAGACCATGCGGGTGACTGGGTGCGCCCCGAAGCGGTGACGGCCCATGTTGGTGTCGATGGCCGGCCCGAACGTGCTGAAAAAACGCACCGGTTGCGGTCTGATATCGGCCAGATAGCCCTGCAACCGCGGCCCACCGGCCGCCACATCCAGCCAGAGGCCGTCGAGCTTCTCCGGCGGCGGCTCCAAGTGTGGCGCCAACCGTATTTCCGGCCAGAGGCTTCTCTGGAAAATCCGGGCGTTCTCGACGTGGCGCGCGGCCGGCAGGTAAACCGAGAAATTCCGCCAGGTGAAGGTCGGGCGATCCCCCAGGCCTCGCTTGACGGCTTCATCCACCAGCCAGCTTCTCCACGAGAGCGGTTCATCCACCACGAGTGCACCCAATTTCTCGTCGGTGAGGTTGGCGAGGGCCCGGGTCAGCCGTTCGCGATCGATTTCCATGTCCTGCCGGATCATGAGCGCACGGCGCTGTGCGTAGTAGGGTGTCATCGAATTCCAGTCCTGCCCCAGGATGATGAAATACTCGTCGGCCCGGGTCAGCGCCTTGAGCGCCTGCGACAAACCGTCGCCCCCGCCGCTCAGCCCGCGTTGTGACTGATATTGGTGTTCAATGTAGCGGAACATCTGCCCGCCCACCAGACCCACGGCAGCCACCGCCACCGCCCAGCGGGCCGCTGCTGACTCCGCCAGGGAGACCAGGACCAGGCCCAGCGCGAGGCAGAGCAGCACCGCATTGGCCACGTAATAGTAGTCGTGCAACGCGTAGAGCACGGGGAAGATCAGCAGCGCCGAGGCGAACAGGCCCGCGCACCACCCGATTTCGCGCCAACGCCGCCGGACCAAGAGCAACGCCAGCAGCAGGCCCCCGCCCATGACCGGCAGCCCGTTCAATTCCTGCGAGACGATGCGCCACTTCATGTCCCAATATTCAGGGGAAAGCCGAGACTCCATGGTGCCGAAGTTGAAACCAAACAGGCTCCCGGAATTCAGGAAGTCCGCCATCGGGTTGTGTGCCTTGATCGCGTCGGCATGGCGGACCCACCAAGCCGTCGCCACGAAGGGCACCGCTGTCGCCGCGGCCATCCAGGCCAGCTCCCCCTTCCATGAGCCGTTAAGAAATGCGCGCCCGAGACGGGCCAGGGACCAGCAACCGGCGGGGATCAGGAACAGCATCAGGGTCGTCACCTTCACAAGCCCGGCCCCCGTTCCCATCAGCACCGCCAGGGCCAGCCAGCGGGCACTGCGTCGCTCCACGGCGCGTTCGAACGCAACCCAGAACCAGAGGGTGAACATCAGTGCCATCGACTCGATGAGCACGGCACGCCCGTAGAAGATATAGAACGGGCATGTCACCACCACCGCCAGCACCAGCCAGCGCCGGCCCGGGGCCACGTGCCAGCGCGCCAGCAGGAGGAAGATGGCGGGCAGGCACAGGTAGAAGCAGGCGATGCTCACCAGCCGCCCCGCCTTCGTGATGCCCAGTCCGGTCGCCTTGCTCACCGCCGCCACCGTCCATTGGTAGAGAGGGAACTCCATCGGGATCGACCAGGGCTTGCCCAACACGGGGGTCGGATAGGCCAGCGAGAAATTGTTCTCCTGTTTGATGAAGAACGCCGAGATCGCCGTCTGGGCCTGCCGGTATTCCACGCCGGGCATGTTCCGGCTCTCCCAGCCCACGCTCATGCCCCACAGATGAAACAGCAGCCCGGCGGCAAAGAGCGCCAGCGCCCACCTCGCCTCACTTCGCGTGGGTTCGCTGCCGGCGGCGGGGGTTTCTGGGGACGGGGCTATCCGTCGAACCCAAGGTCATGCTCCCGGGCTTGCCAATCACTTTCCTTCCCGGCCTCACCCGGGAACAGGCTTTACTCCCCCCGCGCCGGGCCCGCTTAATCCCGGGCCCTGTTTCATGACCGCACCCGCCGCGCCCAGCTTCCATCTCGACAGCCCGACCCACTGGCGGCCCGAGGCGCCCGCCCTCGAGATCAAGGGCTGGCTCTATGCCGGCCCGGAGGCCCAGTGCATCGACATCCGCGCGCGCATCGACGGCGTCGTCACCCTCGGCCTCTACGGCCTCGAGCGGCCCGACACCCAGGCGGCCTTCGGCGGCGGCCTGGCGGCGCTGCGCACCGGCTTCATCCAGCGCGCGCAGGCCTGGCGCGGCGCCCGCGAGCTCGCCCTCGACTGGCACGACGGCGGCGAATGGCGCGAATTCTTCCGCACCCCCCTCGACTCCTTCGCGCTCCCGCCCTCGGCCACCCGACCCGACCGCGTCCTCCGCGCCTGCCTCGTCTACCAGACGGCTGAATACCTTTTCCGCCATTTCCAGCAGCGTCCGTGGGGCGAACTCTGCCGCGAGACCGACCGCGTGCTCGACGAGGTCACCACGGCCAACAGCGACGTGCTCGTCGCCGACCACTACCTCGGCTTCGTCGAGAATCCCGGCTGGTGGATCTACGCGGGCTACGACAAGTTCCGCGTCACCGGCTGGATCTTCGGCGTCGGCCGCGACATCCCCGAGCTCGCCGCCACGACCGGCGTGCTCACCGAGAACCGCCTCGTCTACCCGAAGGACCGGCCCGACGTCGCCGCGCACCGCTCCGACCACACCAACGCCCTCAAGTCCGGATTCTACGGCCTCGTCGACCTGCGGGCCGACACCCCCAGCCCCGCAAACCTGAAGATCTTCGCCAAGGCCCCGGACGGCACCCGGCAGGTCGCCTTCGCCCGGCGCATGTTCCTCAACCGGCGGCACGGCCTCCCCGACGCCATCCCCGTCTACCGGCCCTGGCTGTTTGTGCGGGTCGTCGCGGCCTTCCTCCGCGGCGCCCTTTTACGCCGCTACGTTTTCGACAGCTGGCCCGAGGCGCGCGCTGCCCTCTCCCGCCTGAAGGCGGACCTCTCGTCCACCCTCGACCGCGGGGAGGCGAAGAAACTCCCCGCCGCCGTCGCGCGCCGCCGCGACCAGGATCCGTTCACCCGTTGGTGCTGGCACAACCGCCTCACGCCCCGCCTCCGCACCTGCCTCCAGCAGGACGCCGACGCCCTCGTCCGCGCCGGCGGCCCGCTCATCAGCGTGGTGGTCCCGGCCTACAACACCCCGGAGAAATACCTCCGCGAGCTGCTCGACTGCCTGCGCGGCCAGCTTTACCCCCGCTGGGAACTCTGCATCGCCGACGACGCCTCGCCGCAACCCCATGTCCGGCGGATGCTCGAGGAGGCCGCCCGGGGCGAGCCGCGCATCAAGCCCGTCTTCCGCGCTGAGAACGGCCACATCTCCCACGCCACCAACTCCGCGCTCGACGCTGCCACCGGCGATTTCGTCGCCCTCCTCGACCACGACGACCTCCTGCCGCCCGACGCCCTGCTTCATGTCGCGCAGGCCATTGCCCGCCATCCTACCGCCGGTTACTTCTACACCGACGAGGACAAGATCGATGATTCGGGCCGCCGCTTCGACCCGCAGTTCAAGGGCGGCTGGAGCCCGGAGATGGCCATCACCCACAACTACACGCACCACCTCACGGTCATCCGGCGCGCCATCGTCGAAAAAGCCGGCCGCCTCCGTCCCGATTTCAACGGCGCCCAGGACATCGACCTTTTCCTCCGCTGCTGGGAACTGCTCCCCGACCGGGACGTCGTGCATGTGCCCTTTGTGTGCTACCACTGGCGCGCGCACGCCGAGAGCACCGCGACCCGCGGCGACCAGAAGGGCTATCTCTTCGACGCCGCCCGACGCGCCATCGCCGAGGCCGTCGCCCGCCGCCAGCTCCGCGCCGAGCCCATGCTGCCGGAGTTCGCGAAGAACTACGCTCTCTGCCTGCACCAGCTGAAATGGAATCCTGCCGTCCTCCGCGAGAATCCCGTCACCATCGTCATTCCCACCAAAAACCGGGCCGACCTGCTCGCCCGTTGCCTCGACTCCCTCGCCTGCACGACGCCGCGGGACGCCGTGAAGGTCATCGTCGTGGACGACGGCTCTGACGAGCCTGCCGCGCTCGAGTTCCTGGCCGCATTGCCTTCCCGCCCCGATCTCGCCGTCGAGGTTGTGCGCGCGCCCGCCTCCCCCGGGAGCTTCAACTATTCCCGACTCGTCAACCTCGGCACCGCCCGCGCCGCCACGCCGCTCGTGCTTCACCTCAACAACGACGTCGAGGCGCTCGCGCCGGGCTGGCTGGAGGACATGGCCGGGTGGATGAGCGTGCCCGGCGTCGGTGTCGTGGGCGCCAAATTGCTCTATCCCGACGGCACCCTCAACCACGCCGGCATCAGCCTCAGCCGCGAGGACGGTCTGCCGCACGTGCTCTTCGAGAAGGAGCCGGCTGAGGACCTCGGTTACCTTTTCCTGCCACATGCCGCGCGCAACGTCGCCGCCGTCACCGGTGCCTGCCTGCTCACCCGCACCGACCTCTACCGCCGCCTCGGCGGCTTCGAGGAGGAGAACCTCCGCGTCGCCTACAACGATGTGGACTACTGCCTGCGCGCGGCCGATGCCGGCCAGCGCACCGTCTTGACCCCGCAGGCCGTGCTGCGCCACGTCGGCAGCGCCTCGCGCGGCCAGGCCTACGCCGAGCGTGAGCACGTCGCCTATCTCGCGCGCCACGGCCGGCGCCGCGATCCCTTTCACAGCGAGGCTCTCGACTTCCCCCCGCGCAACCTGCCGCTCAACCCCTGGCACCAGCGCTACGCCGAGACACCCCGCCCCTTCCGCGCCCTCGTGCTCACGCACAACCTCAACTTCGAGGGCGCACCCATCTTCATATTCGAGCTGGCCCGTTACCTCGCCGCGCAACCCGGCGTGGCCGTCACCGTCGCCTCACCGCAGGACGGCCCGCTCCGCGCCCGTTACGAGCAGCTCGGGCTCAAGGTCGAGATCTGGGACGCCGCCGCCTGCCTCGCCGCCAGGTCGCCCGCGGAGTTTGCCTCGACCCTCGCCGCCTTCGCGGGCCGCCGGTCCTGGGACGACGTCGACGTGTTTGTCTGCAACACGATGATGACCTTCTGGGGCGTCCATCTCGCCCACCTGCTCGGCAAGCCCTCCGCGCTCTACATCCATGAGAGCAACACCGTGAAGCGCTTCTTCGCCTCGCTGCTCCCGCCCCTGCTCCACGGCACCATCGAGGAAGCCTTCCGCCTCGCCACCCGCGTCGTCTTCACCGCCCGCGCCACGCGCGACATCCACGAGGAGTTCAACTTCGAGGACAACTACCGCACGCTCCGCAGCTGGGTGGACTTCGAGCGCATCGAGGCCTTCAAGGCCGCGCATGACGCCCGCGCGCTGCGCCTCCAGCACGGCCTCGACCCCGACGCCGTCCTCGTCGTCAACATCGGCTCGGTCTGCGAGCGCAAGGGCCAGCACATCTACATCCGCGCCATCGACCTCATGAAGGAGGAGCTGGCCGCCAAGCATCCGGGGCGGAAAATCCAATGGGTCATCGTCGGCGCCCGCGAGGGCCTCTACATGGAGTCGCTCCTCGGCGACATCCGCATGATGGGCCTCGACGAACTCAAGATCTTCCCCGAGACGGGCGACATCTACGACTTCTACCGCCTCGCCGACATCCTCGTGTGCACCAGCTTCGAGGAATCCTTCCCGCGCGTCCTTCTCGAGGCCATGGTCTTCGGCCCGCGCATCGTCAGCACCGACGTCAACGGCATCCCCGAGATGGTCACTGACACCGACGAGGCCCACCTCGTCCGTCCCGGCGATCCCTTCAAGCTCTCGGTCGGCCTCCTCAAGGCCCTCGACGACCACTTCGCCGGCCGCGACAAGATGCCCTCGATGGCCTACGCCCGCGCCGCCCGCCACTACCACCACGCCCGCGCCCTGCCCGAACACCTCAAGGTCATCCGCGAGGCCGTCCTCGGCTGATGAATCCGATGCCCCGAAACCCCGCCGTGTCATCGCGAGGCCCCGACATGTCGGGGCCGTGGCGATCCATCTGATCCGATGCACGAGTCCGGATTCAGTTTCTCCAACATTGAGCACCCGCCCGTCAGCGCCGGCCTGCCGCCAGGCAAACATATCCTCGGCGGCTGGGTCATGCCCAAGGACGGCGCGCTCTTCGTCGATGTCCGGGCCCGGCTCGGCGACCGGACCTTCCCCGGCATCCTCGGCTGGCCGCGCGCCGACCTCGCCGTCCATTTCCAGATTGGCCGCCCCGTGGCGCTCGCCGGGTTCAAGATCGTCGTCGACCTGCCTCCCGGCCCATCCGACGTTGTCCTGGAGGTTCTCGAAATCGAAGGCCGTTGGTCTGCTTTTCAGCAGATCGCCCTCGTCACCGCACCCGGCCTTCCGCGGGCGGAAGTCTGGACTCCGTCCAGCCCCCTGCGCTGGCACGACTACTGCCGCGGCCTCGACCGGATGTTGCGCGCCCGCCGTGGACAGCCGCAGGCCTCGTGGGCCGATCTCGCCGCACTTGCAGCCGCCGACCTGCCCTGGCCGCGCGACCTCCACACGCCTGAAAAACCGTTTTTCGGCTTCATCGACGAACCGGCCATCGTCAACCGGTGCCGCTTCGGCCGCATCCCGGTCCTGGGCTGGGTGTTTCACACCGGCACGGAAATCCGCCGCCTTTGGGCCACCTCCGACCTGCAGGTGCTCCAGCCGGTCGCCTACGGCCGCGAGATGCCGCTGGTCGAGGCGCACTATTCCGCCCACGCCGCCGTGGCCCGCACCAGCGGATACTTCGGCCTGATCGATGTGCCCTCACACCTCCCCAATCCCGTCTCGATCCGGGTCTATGCCGAGACCGCCGACGGCCGCCTGCATCTCATCCACGGTCTTCGCGCCCGCCTGCACGACGTCGACGAGGAGAAACTGCCCTACGCACCCCACCCGTCCGCGGACTTCGACGAGGCCCGCGCTGGCTGGCAGGCGGCCCTCGTCCGCCGTAACCTGCCCTTGCTCGCGGAAGCGGCGCTCGCCCCGGGCTTGGAAAAATTGCGCGCCGCCTACGAGAAGAACACGGCGCCCGTTGTCACGACCCCGCCCCCGATCCGAGCGGTGCCCTTGCCCGCTCCCGCCCTCCCCCGGCGCGTCCTGCTCGTCACGCACAACCTGAACCGGGAGGGTGCGCCGCTGTTCCTGCTGGACCTGGCGGCCCGCTACACGGCCGCCGGCTCCCGGGTGACCGTGCTCAGCCCCGACGAGGGCGCCTTGCGTGGTTCGTTTGAGTCACTCGGGGCCAAGGTGTCGGTGGTCAACGCCACTCCGGTCTTCTCCGCCGCCTCGACCGGGGAGGTTTCGGCGGCGCTCCAGGGCGTGGGCGCGGCGTTCGACTTCGCTCCGTTCGACCTCGTCGTCTGCAGCACCTTCACCACCTTCTGGGCCGTGCACGCGGCCAAGGCCGCGGGCCGCAAGGTGCTGCTCTACGTGCACGAGAGCACGACCCCCGTGGCTTTCTACGAGGACCGCGTGTCCCCGGCCGTGGTTCATTCGGCGAAAGCCGCCTTTGACCTGGCCGACGCCGTCTCCTTCACCACACACGCCACCCGGCGCTATCACCTCGGCCACCGCCGGCTCGACCACCACCACGTCACTCCGGGCTGGATCGATGTCGCGCGGATTGACGCCTGGCGCGCCGCCCACCCGCGGGAATCGCTCCGCGCCCGCTTCAACCTGCGGCCCGGCGAGCTGCTCGTGACCAACGTCGGCACCGTCTCCGACCGCAAGGGCCAGCACACCTTCGCCCGGACCGTCGATCTGCTGTGGCGGCGCCACCCGCAAATCGCGGCGCGCACACGCTTCGTGCTGTTGGGCGGCCGCCAGTCGCCCTTTGATGATTTGTTGCGCGACCTGCTGGCCGCACTGGGCCGGCCCAACCTCGAGGTCCACCCCGAGACCTCGGACTACCTGCCCTACTACGGCGCGGCCGACCTCACCGTCTGCTCCAGTTACGAGGAATCCTCGCCGCGCGTCGTGCTGGAGGCGATGGCCTGCTCCACGCCTCTGCTCGCCACCGATGTGCATGGCATCCCCGAACTGGTGCGCCCCGGTCTCGAGGCCACCCTCGTGCCCGCCGGCGACACCGTCGCCGGGTGTGAGGCGCTTGCCCGCCTGCTGCTCTCACCCGCCATCGGCCGCGACCTCGCCGCCCGCGCGCGCGCGCGCGTCGTCGCGGAGTTCGACTCCGCCGTCCTGCTGCCACGGCACCTCGCCGTCGCGGCGGCGGTCGCGGGCCGTTAGCGCACCTCGATCCGATACCAACCCACCCAATCGAAAGATTTCGAGCCGTGCGGGTGGCTGATGAACTGCAGGACTTCGCCGGGCCGGGATGAATAGGGGATGACCTCCCGGATCAAACCCCGGTCCGCCGGATTGTTCCTCGGATCCAGCCAGCGGCGATAGACCTCGCGCTTGTGCCCATCAGGCGTCTCCCCCACCACGATGAAATCCACGCCGTCGGTCCTGTCGCCCTCCTTCTCGTAGGCATTGCGGTCGAAGCCGAATTCCCAGACGATCTCCTTCGCCGCCGCGGGGGCGGTGATCCAGAGTTCCGCATCGGGATGCGCACTCAGCACCTCCCGGCCGTCGGCCGTGGAGGACCGGTTGTAGCCGAACTCGAAATAGGCGCGATGCGGCCCGGGTGTCACCATGGGGAACGCCGCCCGCGCCATCGACCGTGTGACCTCCAGCAATTTCTGCGGCCCCTCGTCCGGCGGCACCGGTGGCACCGTGATCATGTTGTAGCGCAGGCTGGTGTGGATGCGGTGGCGCACGGCACCGGAGTAGATGCGTTTGATGTAGATGTCGGTCGGACCGTGGAAATAGGTCGGGCTGCGCGGATCGAACCCGAAGGCCTTCGCCGCCCGCTCGATCAGGGGACGGTTGTAACGGGTCTCCCCGGCCACGATGAAAGCCGAGACCTCCTCGTCCGCGAGGTCGCTGAAGGCCCGCTCGAGGTAGGCGTGGTCGTGCTCCAGACCGCGGCGGATCATCAGGGCGCGCCGCTCCGCATACAACGGATGCATTGCCGCCCAGTCGGCCCCGGCCATCACGATCACCGTGTTTGCGGGCGTGGCCTCCTGCAGCACCTGCGTGTAGGGGTAACCACCCCAGGCATCCACGACCTGCAAGGGCCGGTAATCACGCCAATAAGCCCACAACTGCGCCGCGGGCACCACCGCCAGCACCACCGCGCCCGCCCAGGCCGGCAGGCGGGTCTCCAGCAGCCCGGGCAGTCCGAGACCAAGCGCGGCGAGCACGAACATCGTGCACGAATAGTAATAGTAGTCCTGCCAGGCATAGGCGTAGGGCACCAGGAGCTGCGGCAGGAAGAACAACCCCGCCAGTGCGGCCACCCAGGCCCGCCATCTGCCCGCCGCCAGCCACGCGAGCCCCAGCGCCAGCAGCAGGATCGCCGGCGGCATGATCGCCTGTTCCCAGCAGTTGAGCATGTCCCGCCAGGTGTCCGCGCCGAACATCGCCTTCAGGTTGAACAAGCCCCAGTTCCCCAGCGACAGGTTGGTCGAGGTGAAGATGAAGGCCGAGGGATGCGCGGCCTTCATCGCATCGGTGTGCGCCACCCACGCGCGCATCGCCGCCAGCGCGAATCCGATCGTCGCCGCGCCCCACAACGCCGTGCGCAAGGCCGCGCGCCAGTCCCGCTTCACCCCCGCCTCGCGCCACAGCAGCCACAATCCGTAGCCCGCGGCCGGGAACACCCAGACCATGAACAGCACGCTCTTGATGACGATGGCCGCCGTGCCCGTGACGATGGTCAGCGCCAGCCAGCCCCAGCTGCGCCGCTCCATCGTCCGCACGAAGCCGAGCAGGAACCACGCCCCCAGCATCCACGTCATCGGGTCGATCAGGAAGGCCCGCGAGTAGTAGATATAAACCGGCGCCGGCAGCAGCAGCGTCAGGGCAAACCATCGCCGCGGCGGCGGCACGCCCAGCCGGCCCAGCAGCAGCCAGATGGCCGGCAAGGCCAGGTAGAAACTGCCCAGCGACACCGTGCGGGCCGCCAGATGGTGCGGCAGGTCCGCGAGCCGGCTCACCCCGACCACGGCCCACTGGTAAAGCGGAAACTCCAGGATGAACCCCACCCACGGCTTGCCCAGGATCGGGGCCTCGTAGTTGGGCGAAAAATTGTCCTGCTTGTCGATGTAGTAGGCGATGAGCGCCGTCTGGGCCTGCCGGAATTCGTGCCCGGCCAGGAAGGTGCAGCGCCAGTTCTGCACCGTGAGGAAAAAATGCCCGAGCAGGGCGGCCGCGAATACGGCCGCGAACACCGCGTTCAGGCGGCGACTGGAGGTGTCGCTCTCCGGCATGCCGCGTCTGAATCATTAAACCTGCCGTGGGCGGCAATGAAAATATGGCGGCACCCGGCGGAGCCGCTTTACACCCCGCTCCGCGCTGCCACAGTCGCCCGGTTCGCATGAGCGACGACCGCCAGTTCCTCTTCCACCTCGATGCCCCCGCCTCCGGCAGCACGCACCCGGCCGGGCCGGTCCGGCTCCAAGGTTGGGCGCTCGGCGCGGGCGGCTGGCTGCTCACCGACCTGCGCGTGCTCCTGGCCGGCCGCCTCTTCCCCGCCGCTTACGGCTTTCCCCGGCCCGACCTGGCCCGGCATTTCCACGCGCGCGAACCCTGGCTCCCCGGCGGCTTCGAGGTGAACGTCTTCCTCCCGGCCGGCCCGCACGACATCGTCTTTGAGGGACTGGACATCGCGGGCGCGTGGTGCCCGCTCGGCACGGTGTCCCTCGTCGGACAGGGCGAGGGCCGGGAAACGGCCGTGCCCCAACCCGTCGCGCCGCATGAGTTCGCGCGCGCGTTGCGGCTGGCCCTGCAATACTCGGTGCGCGAGCCGCTCGAGGCGGCTGCCGCGCGCGTCGCCGGGCTGTTCCCGCAGCCGCAATCGGTCCGCTATCCGCATCTGCCCTTCCACGGCCACCTGCACATCCCCGCTGCGCTCGAGCATGTGCTCTTCGGCCGCCTGCACCTCGAGGGCTGGCTCTTCCACGAAACCCGATCCATCCGCCGCGTGGCCGCGACCGTCGACCAGCAGGCGCTGCAATTCCTGCCGCACGGCATGGAATTGCCCTACATCGCGAAGCAGTTCCCGCAATTTCCCCAGGCCCGGCGCAGCCAGTATATGGGCATGATCGATCTCCCCGCGCAATTGCCCGCACCCGTCACCGTCCGGGTTTACGCCGAGCTGGACGACGGCTCCTGGCACCTGTGCTCCGTGCAGCGTTTCACCCCGACTGACGGCGAGCAGGCCAAGGCGCCCTTCCCCGCCTTCAACCTCCGGGAGTTTGCCCGCCTCGTCCGCGATCTACGCCGCGCCCTCCTTGGCCGGGGGTTCGCTGTGCCGATGTCACCGGCCTGGCGCAGCGAGATCCGCACCGCCTTGGCCGAATACCAAGCCCGCGCTGCGCGGACGCTGCCCGCAGCGTCCGCCACCCCGCCGGTCGCCGCCCCCAAGTCGCTCCGCCACGTCAGTCTCATCACGCACAACCTCGCCTACGAGGGCGCTCCGCTCTTCCTGCTCGAATACGCCCGCCACCTCGCCGGCGCGGGCGTGCAACTCGCCGTCATCTCCGCCGCCGACGGCCCGCTGCGCGCCGACTACGAGCGTTTGGGCGCCGGTGTGCAAGTCGTAGATCCCAAGCCCCTGCACGCCGCCCGTGCTGCCGCCCAACTGCAGGCCGCGTTGCGCGGGCTCGCCTCCGCCGTGGACCTGAGCCGCGCCGATCTCGTCGTGGCCAACACCCTCTCCGCGTTCTGGGGCGTGCATCTCGCCCACCAGGCCGGACGCCCCTCGCTGCTCTACATCCACGAGAGCACCACGCCGGCGGCTTTCTACCACGGCCACCTGCCCGCCGCCCTGTTGCCGGAGATCGAGCGCACCTTCGCCCTCGCCACGCACGTCTCCTTCCTCACCGACTCCACCCGCCGCTACTACCGCCCGCTGCTGCCCCCCTCCAACCACAGCCTCAACCCCGGCTGGATCGACCTCGCCCGCCTCGACCGCCACCTCGCCGCGCAGCCCCGCACCGCCCTGCGCCGCACCCTCGGCCTCGACGACTCCACCCGCCTCGTCGTCAATCTCGGCAGCGTCTGCGACCGCAAGGGCCAGCACATCTTCGCCCGCGCCGTCGACCTCCTCTGGCGCCGACGGCCCGATCTCGCCGCCGCCGCCCACTTCCTCATGGTCGGTGGACGCGACACGCCCTACGACCGCGCCATGGCGGAGCTGCTGGAGACCGTCGGCCGCCCGAACCTCCGCATCATCCCCGAGACCAGCCAGCCGCTCGATTATCTCGGCGCGGCCGACCTTTTTGTCTGCAGCAGCTACGAGGAATCCTTCCCGCGCGTTGTCCTCGAGGCGATGGCCTGCCGCGTGCCCGTGCTCAGCACCAACGTCCACGGCATCCCCGAAATGGCCCGGCCGGATCTCGAGGCTGTTCTCCTTCCGCCCGGCGACACCGTGGCGCTGTCGGAGGGCATGGCGAAAATGCTGTCCACGCCCGAAATCGGCCGCGAACTCGCCGCCCGGGCCCGGGCCCGCGTCGCCGCCGAATTTGACTCCGCCCGCCTCCTGCCCCGCCACGCCGCCCTCGCGGCCATGGTGGCCACTCCACGCGATAACTCATGAGCACACATCGCGGCTGGCAATTCGAGATCGAGGTCGCGCCGCCGGACTGGCGCTTCCCGGCGGGAGCGTCCTGGGTCGCGGGCTGGATTTTTGCCCCCGCCGATTCGGTGGTGACCGACCTGCGCGCGTGGATCGACGGGCGGCCCTTCCTCGGCCTCTGGGGCCTGCCCCGCCCCCACATCGACACGCGACTCCTTGGCCGGCCCGGTCCGCCCTACGCCGGTTTCTCCTGTCTGCTCACCCCGCACCGCGGCGCTGCGACGCTCCGGCTCGAGGCGCGCGACCAACACGGCAACTGGCATGAATTTTTCCGCACCGGTATCACCGCCGCGCCCGAGGCTCCGCCCGCGCCGGTCCGGCCCATGCTGGCCGCACGGCTCACTGAACTGTTGCTCACCCTGCTGCGCCGTCACGTGCAGAGCCCCGGGGCCGGATTGTCCGCCGGGGCCGACGCGGTGGTGGCGGATGCGCTGGGCGAGCCGCTCAATTCCCTCCCCGTGCCGCCGTTCCACGGTGCGCTGGAGGAACCCAAGGCCGCCGGCCGCATCCGCTACGGACGGCTCGCCGTCACGGGCTGGCTCGCGCACCGCACGGCGAAGATCACGCGCCTGACCGTCATTGCCGACGCCCTCCAGGAATCACCCCTGCTGCACGGCCTGCCGCGCACGGACGTCGGCGGTGTCTTCGCCGACCTGCCCGGCCGCGAGACCGCGCAATTCGCGGGCTATGTCGACCTGCCCTCCGGCCTGCCCGCGCCCGTGTTGCTCAAGGTCTTCGCCGGGCTGGACAACGGCGAACGCCACCTCGTCTTCGCCCAGCGCTTCACGCCGCAGGTCATCGCCGGCGCCGAGGCCCCGCTGCCCCCGTTGTCGCGCCGGCTCTTCGCCCGCGCGCTGTGGGCGCTGCGCGGCGCGGCCGGCCGGCACGGCCTGCCGCTTGGCGGCGGCGCCCTGCTCACCGCCACCCGCGCCGCCTGGGCGGCGTGGGAAGCCGAGGCCCCGGCCACCGTGGAGCGCGGCCTCCGGACGCGTTCAATGCGCGTCGAGGACGCCGCGCACCACCCTCCTCTCGGCCGCGTCCTCATCGTCAGCCACAACCTCAACCTCGAGGGCGCGCCGTGGTTCAGCTTCGACCTCGCGAAGCACTACCGCGACGCGCACGGCGCGACCGTGCGCGTGGTCGCCCCGCAGGACGGCCCGATGCGCCGCGTGTTCGAGGCCGCGGGCATGCCCGTGAGCGTGATCGATGTGTCCTCCGCGCTGGCGGCAGATACGCCCGCCAGCTTCCACGAGCGGCTCCACGCCGCCACGGCCGCGCTGCCCTGGGCCGACACCGACCTTGTCGTGGCCAACACCATGGTCGCCTTCTGGGCGGTGCCCGCCGCGGCGCGGCACGGCAAGCCCGCCCTGCTTTATGTGCACGAGAGCTCGCCCGTGCGCCGCTTCTTCGCCCCGCTGCTCGCCCCCGCGCTCTTCCCCGTCGTCGAGGACGCCTTCCGCCACGCCGCGCGCGTGGTGTTCACGGCGGCCTCGTCCCACGCCGTCTTCCCCCATCTCGACCACGGCCAGTTCGCGCTGCTGCCCAGCTGGACCGACCTCGCCGCGCTCGACGCCTTCGCCGCCACGCACGACCCCGCCGCGCTCCGCCGCAAGCACGGCCTCGACCCCGCTGACGTGCTCCTCGTCAACATCGGCACCGTCTGCGAGCGCAAGGGCCAGCACACCTTCCTCCAGGCCGCCGCCCTGCTGCGCGGCGAACTGCAACAGCTCCACCCCGCGAGGAAAATCCGCTTCGTCGTGGTCGGCGCGCGGCCGGGCCTCTACCTCGACGCGCTCCGGCAGGAGGCCGGGCTCGAGCAACTCGACAACATCGTCTTCGTTCCCGAGACGCCCGACATCCACGACTTCTACCGCCTCGCCGACATCTTCGTCTGCACGAGCTTCGAGGAATCTTTCCCGCGCGTCATCATGGAATCCGCCGGCTACCGGTTGCCCATCGTCACGACCCACGTGAACGGCATCGCCGAGATGCTGACCACCGCCGAGGCCTGGCTGGTGCCGCCCGGCGACCGCTTCCAGCTCGCCGCCGCGCTCAAGGCCGCGCTCGCCGCGCATTTCGCCGGCGACCGCGCCAAACCCGAGCGGGCCCGCGCCGCCATCGAGCGGCGTTACACCGCGACCGCCGCCCTGCCCCAGCACGCCGCGCTCGCCCGCTCCGTGCTCCAGGATTGAACCATGCGCGAAGGCCCCTGCACGTTCCACAACCTCGAATGGCCGCCCGCCGGCGCCGCCGTCGCCGGTCCCGTCGCCTGGCTGCGCGGCTGGGCCGTGGGCAAGCCCGGCACGAGCCTGACCGACATCCGGGCGCGCACCGCAGCCGGCCTCCATCTCGGCGTGCTCGGCCTGCCGCGCACCGACCTCGCGGCTCATTTCGAGCCGGGCCGCGCCTGGCTGCCGGCCGAATTCGTCGTCGGCGTGCCCGCCGCCGATGGCCCGGTCGTGATCACGGTCGAGGCCGGCGACGCCGCCGGCAACTGGCACGAATTGCAACGGCTGGAGGTGACGGTGACACCGGGCGGGGCCAAGACCCCGCGCACCGAGGGCGAGCTCGTTAGCCTGCCGTCAGGCACCGGCACGGAGCGCGGCACGCACCTGCCCTTCCACGGGCACGTGGACGCGCCGGCAGCGCGCGGCGGCTTCGTGCACCTTTTCGGCTGGGTGCTGCACGAGGCGCACGCGGTGCGCCGGGTCTTCGCGACGGTGGACGGGCTGGTCTGGCAGCACCTCGCACACGGGCTCGAGGATCCCGCGCTCGAGCAGAAGGTGCCCGGCCTGCGCGGCGTGCGGCAAGCGCGCTTCAAAGGCGTGATCGAGCTGCCCGTCACGGCCCCGCGGCCGGCCGGCCTGCGCGTCTATGCCGAGCTGGCCGACGGCTCGACGCACCTCTGCTTCGCCCGCCGCGTCGCCACGATAGAGGAGACCAATCCCGCGGCCACCACCGCGGCGCGCCCGACCGGCTTGCCCGAGGCCGTGTTGCCGGCGTTTCCCTCCGGCCGGCCGCGCCGCCTGCTGTTCGTGACCAGCACGCTCGAACCCGAGGAAGGCACGCTGCGCGCGCTCGACGTGGTGCGCGGCATCGCCGGCCGCGGCCAGTGGACCGCCCGGCTCCTCACCGCGGAGGACGGCGTGCTCCGGGACGAATTCGCGCGCTCCGATTGCGGCATCCAGACGGTGGACCTGCGGGAGATTTTCGCCGCCGGTCCGACTCCCCGCCGCGCGGAGCTGTTGCGCAAACTCGCGGCGACCATCTGGTGGCAGCACCTCGATGCCGTCGTCTGTTTCGACGAGGAAAGCGCGTGGATCGGGCCGCTCGCCCGCGAACGCGGCATCCCGGTCTTCACCGACCCCGTGTCCGTCCTCCCGTGGGCCGCGCCCAACGCCCTTGCGACGCCGGATGATACCGGCGACGTGATGGCCCCGATCCGGGCCCTGGCCTCGCACGGCGCCGGCTCCCTGCTGCGCGCGGCCGATCACCTGCGCCGTCTGCAGGCCGGCGTGAACATCCGGCTCTGCGCGGCGGGCCGCACGGCCGAGGAGGCCCGCTTCCGCGACGACCTGCAGCTGAACCGCCTCGACCACCTCACTCTCTCCGCCGCCCCGGAGCAGGCCCTCGCGCTGTGCGGCCCGGGCGCGGACCGGCCGCCCTTGCGCCTGCTCCTCGCCGCCATCCAGGCAGGACTGCCCGTGGTGACGGTGCCGCTGCATGCGTTGGCGGACTTCGGCCCGAACGAGGTCTCCCTCGTGCCGGCCGACAATCCCCTGGCGCTGGCCCATGCCCTGATTGACGTGCGGGCCAACCGCTCCGCCACCCTACGCCGCGCCGCGGCGGCCCGGCGGATGGCAGGCGACCGCTATCGCTTCGAGCAGGTTCTGCCGCGTTGGCTCGGCGCGCTCTCCGCCGTCATCCAGCGTGGTGGTTGACCGCGTCCCCCCAAGCTTGCGCTCGCCGCGGGCCTCCGCTTTGGTTCGCCCTCGCGCCGTGAACGAGAACGCCTCCTACATCTTCGACATCGAGGAACCCAAGAACTGGGTCTTCGACGGCGAGCCCGTCTGGGTGGCCGGCTGGTTCCTCTCGAAGACCGGCGCCGTCTTCACGGACATCCGCGCGGTGATCGAGGGCGTGCCCCACATGGGCATCCTCGGCATGCCGCGGCCCGAGATCGAGCAGCGCCA
This sequence comes from uncultured Opitutaceae bacterium, assembly GCA_964565475.1. GTDB lineage: Bacteria > Verrucomicrobiota > Verrucomicrobiia > Opitutales > Opitutaceae > Didemnitutus. The sequence goes on from CAZMFB010000006.1 coordinate 78,217, forward strand.
CCGCGGCCACGCCGGACTGCCCCACGCGGGATTCCTGCTCCAGCTCAGGCCGCCGCGCCGGGCGCGCGAGCTGCGGATCGAGCTGCGGGATGCCGGGCACAACTGGGTCGAGATCTGGCGCACGCCCATCAAGGTGCGCCGCGGCGACAACACCATCGGCCGGCTCGACACCCGCGTCCTGCCGAAGCAGCTGCGCCGGCTCCTCCAGGCCCGCCGCGTGGATCCCGCCTCGGTCGAATCCCTCGCCCGCCGGCTGGTCCTCGAGTCCGCCGCCGTCCCGCTGGACACGCTGCCCAAGCCGCCCTTCCACGGCGCGCTCGAACGGCCCGAACTGGTCGGGGCGACCCAGTTCGGCAAGGTGCGCTGCGAAGGCTGGCTGATCCATGAGACGAAAAAAATCGCCCGCCTCCTCGCCAGCACGGACCCCTTCGTGGAAAACGAGCTCGACTACGGCGACCGCGAACGGCCCGCCGCCGCCGGGCTGTTTCCCGGCCATCCCCACGCCGCCCGCTCGCAGTTCTTCGGGATGCTCGACATCGGTGAGACCGCGCCCGGCCCGGCGATCGTGAAGCTCTTTGCGGAATTCGAGGACGGCTCACGGCAATTCGTGATGGCGCGGCGCTTTCACGCCCGGCCCTGCATCGAGTGGGAGCAGCCCCTGCCCGTCTTCAGCCGCGCCGATTTCTTCGCCTGTGCCCGCGCCTTCCTCGCCGCCTGCCGCCACCACGAGATCCGCCTGCGGCGGCCGGGCGAGGTCTGGCGGGCCCTGCTCGCCGCCTACCGCGACTTCGCGCGCGAGGCCCCCAGGTGGCAGCCACCCCCCGCGACCGCCGCCGATGCGTATGCAACGTGGGTCGCCGTCAACCGGCCGACCGCGGCGCTGCGACAGGCCTGGGAGAGCGCCGCCACCTCACTGAAGGACACGGGACCGGTGATCTCGCTCGTCGTCGACGCCACCGACGCTCCGCCCGGAAACGCCGCCGATCTGCTCCGCTCCCTCAGCTCCCAGGCCTATCCGAAGTGGGAGGCGTGGTTCGTGGGCCCGGCGGCTCCGGCCACGGGCGACACCCGCTGCCGCCACGAGAAATGCGCCGAGGCCAAGGACTGCATCCGCGCGCTCAACGCCGCTGCCCATCAGTCCACCGGCGCCTGGGTGGCCTTGCTGCCCGCCGGCTCGCGCCTGGCGCCGGATGCCCTGCTGGAGATCGCCGAGCGAGCTGCGGCGCAGCCCGGGCTCGAACTCATCTACACCGACGAGGACCGCATGGACGACCCGGGCCGGCGCAGCGCACCCGACTTCAAGCCCGACTGGAGCCCGGCGCTCGCGCTGTCGGGCACGTTCCCCGGGCAACTGACCGTATTGCGCAAGGAGCGGTTCCTGCAAGCCGGGTCGCTGCGCGACGGCTTCGGCGGGGCGGCGTGGACCGACCTGCTCCTGCGCGCCACCGACGATATGGGCGCGGACCGGATCGCGCACATCCCGCTGGTCCTGCACCACGCCCGGGCGGACCGCCCGCCGGAGCGCGACCTCGCCGACCCGCTCTACGAGCAGACCCGGAAGACCGTGGCCGAGGCGGCGCGGCGCCGGCATTGGCACGCCGAGCCGTTTTTGCCGGAGATCGGCCATCACCAGCGGCGGTGCTTCATGCAGCTGCGCTGGGCACCCAACCCGGATGCACGGCCCGCCGTCACCATCGTCATCCCCACGCGGGACCGCCTGCACCTGCTGCAGGAATGCGTCGAGCTGCTCGACGAGACGGTGGACTGGCGCTACGCCCAGCTGGTCATCGTGGACGACCATTCGCGCGACGCCGACGCCGTGCGCTACCTCGAGGCCATCCAGCGCCGCACCGACCTGCGCTGCCGGGTCGTGCGCCCGGCGGACCGCGCCGCGCCGTTCAACTACTCGCACCTTGTCAACCTCGCGTTGCCGCACGCCGACACGCCGCTCCTTCTCCACCTCAACAACGACGTCAACGCCCTCGAGCCCGGCTGGCTCGAGGAAATGGCCGGGTGGTTCGCGCAACCGGACGTGGGCGTCGTCGGCGCCAAGCTCATCTATCCCGACCGCACGCTCAACCACACCGGCATCGTCGTCGGCCCGCATGGCGGCCTGGCCGACACGCCCTTCGCCAAGGAGGCCGAGTCCGCCGCCGCCCTGCGCTGGCACGCGATGGTGCGCGAGGTCAGCGCGGTGACCGGGGCCTGCCTGATGACGCGCACCGACCTCTACCGCCGCCTCGGCGGCTTCGACGAGAAGGAACTTGGCGTGGCCTACAACGACGTGGACTACTGCCTGCGGGTGCGCGCCGCCGGCCAGCGCGTGCTCTACACCCCGCAGGCCAAGCTCATGCACTGGGGCAGCGCGACGCGCGGCGTGACCTTTGATGCGGCCGAGCACATCGCCTTCGTGGGTCGGCACGGCGGCTACCGCGACCCGTTCCTCAACCCGCACCTCGACCTGGAGGCCGGCCGGATCGCCGTGCGCGGCGGGCGCTTCGCCCGCAGCGGCCGCGCCGGGAAGCTGCGCCTGTTGCTGCTCACGCACAACCTCAACTACGAGGGCGCGCCCTGGTTCCTGCTCGAATACGCGCGCTGGATGGCGCACGAGGCCGGCTTCGGCCTCGAGGTGCTGGCGGCGCAGGACGGCCCGCTGCGCGCGGAGTTCGAGGCGCTCGGCGCGCATATCACGGTCGTGGACGTGCGCGACCTGTTCGGCGCCCCGGACGAGGAGGTCTTCCATGCGCGGCTGGCCGACATCAAGCACCGCCTCGACTGGGACAAGATCGACCTCGTGGTCGCCAACACCCTGATGAACTTCTGGGGCGTGCATCTTGCCGCCCGCGCCGGCAAACCCTCCCTGCTCTACATCCACGAGAGCACGAGCATCCGCCGCTTCTTCTGGGACGCGCTGGCGCACCGCCTGCACCACCTTGTGGAGGAGGCGCTGGAGGGCGCGACGCGCGCGCTCTTCCTCTGCCCGGCCACGCAGGCCTACTACGAATCCCACGGGCGCAATGGCAACTTCCGCCTCGTGCCCAGCTGGGTGCGGCTGGAGGACATCGCGGCGTTCCGGTCCGCCCATCCCCGCGCGGAGACGCGCCGCCGGCTCGGTTATGCCGACGACGAGGTGGTGATCGCCAACATCGGCACGGTCTGCGAACGCAAGGGCCAGCACATCTTCCTGCGCGCCATCGACCACTTCCACCACCACCACCCGCAGGTGCAGGCGCGGTTCGTGATGGTGGGCGCGCGGCCCGGCATCTACCTCGACCTGCTCAAGCGCGATCTCGCCCGCCTCGCCCTGCCCAACGTAACCCTCGTGCCCGAGACCCGCGAGGTCTACGCTCATTTCGTGGCGGCCGACATGTTCGTCTGCACCAGCTACGAGGAGTCGCTGCCGCGCGTGGTGATGGAGGCCATGGCCTTCCGCACCCCCATCGTGTCCACCGACGTCCACGGCATCCCCATGCTCGTCGGCCAGCGGCAGGACGCCTACCTCGTGTCGCCGGGTGATCCCGTCGCCCTTTCCCGCATGATGTGGACCTGCCTCGCCAAGGAGCGCAGCGGCAGGACCCTGACGGAGGCCGCCTTTTCGCGCGTGCTCCGCGAGCACGACTACGCGCGCGTCCTGCCCTACCACGTCGCCCTCGCCCGTGAGGCCGTTTTGGCGCGGACGTGAGATTTTCCGAGCTTGGGTAGCGGATCGGGGCGACGAGATTGTCACCAACATCAGTGCCCGACTTCCTTCCACTGGAAGCTTGAATCGGAAACGAAGATTTTTTAATCGCCCGCAACATGCCCGCAGCTTCCGGCATTCCCCTGCGCATCAAGGGCGGCATCTTCCTCGCCGCGCTGGCGGTGGCTATTGCGTTCGCGTGGTTCACCGACCACGTCTGGGAGGACTATTACATCACGTATCGTTCGAGCAAAAACCTCGCGACGGGACACGGGCTGGTCTTCAACCCCGGCGACAAGCTCCACACCTTCACCTCGCCCCTGGGCGTGCTGCTCCCGGCCACGGCCTTCGCGCTGACCGGCAACACCTCGGACACCGGTGCGCTGTGGATCTTCCGGGTGATGAGCGCCGCGGCGCTGGCCGGGGCGGTGGTGCTGCTGGCTACACTGGCGGCGCGCCTGCGCTACGCCGCGTGGGCCGCGGGCTTCGTGGTCGCCGCCCTGTTGCTCGACGCCAAGATACTCGATTTCACCATCAACGGCATGGAGACGGCTTTCATGCTGCTCTTCCTCGCCCACGCCCTCTGGGCCCACCTGCACCCCGGGCCGCGGCAATGGGTGCATCTCGGAGGCGCGTGGGCCGGGCTCATGTGGACGCGGCCCGACAGCTTCATCTACGTGGGACTCGTCGGCATCGGTTTCTGGCTGTTCAACGACGCCGCGAGCAGCGGCCACAACCGGAGATCGCTCATCGTCCTTTATCTCAAGGCCGGGCTCCTGACGACCGCACTCTACCTGCCGTGGCTGCTCTGGGCCTGGTGGTATTACGGCAGCCCGGTGCCGCACACCATCGTGGCCAAGGGCACGCTTTCCGCCCACAAGCACACGCTGGAGAATTTCCTGAACACCGCGCTCAAGCTGCCCTGGCTGGCCTGGCAGGGGCAGGCCACGCTGGAACTGACGTGGCTGCCCTCCTACCACATGTTGGGTGGGTGGCCGAAATGGTTTGAGTTGGCGAGCCGGGCGGCCGCGACCCTCGGCTGCCTGCTCTGGCTGGTGCCCGGCCTGCGCCGTGAAGCCCGGGCGGCCTCCTTCGCGTTCTTCGGCGCCCACGTCTATCTGACCTGCTTCCCGTATTTTCCTTTCCCGTGGTATGTGCCGCCCACAACCCTGCTCGGGGTGTTCGCGCTGGCCGGGTTGCTGGCCCAGGCGGTCGGGACCGGTGCTCCCATCCGGCGCCTGACCCGCCCGGCGGCGCTGGCCGGCGCCGTTCTGTTTCTCGGGGTCAGCACCTGGGCCACGCTGGCCGTGGCGCGGCAGGTCGAGGCGCAGCAGCGCCTCGTGGAAAACGGCGTGCGGAAGGCCGCCGGCGAGTGGCTGCGGGTCCACGCCAAACCGGGGGACACCGTGGCGATGGAACCGTTGGGCTACATCGGGTATTTCTCCGGCCTGAAGACCTACGACTACCCGGGGATGTCCTCCCGCGAGATGGTCGCCGCCCGCGCGCGGCAGGGCGAGGATTGGATCGCCCTCGTCTCGCATCTCGAACCCGACTGGCTCGTGTTGCGGCAGTTCGAGGTGGAACGCATCCACGGCCATTCACCCACGATGCTGAAGGTGAACTATGAGCCCGCGCAGGAGTTCAACCAGCTTGAGGCCGTCCAACGCTCCAGGGTGCGCGGACAGGCCTACCTGGAGCACGACGCTCGGTTCACGGTTTTCCGGCGCATCGGCACGCTGCGCTACCAGCACGACGGGGCCGAGATGTTGTCACCCTTCTCGGTCGCGGGCCGGTTCATCGATGACCGTTTCCTGTATGAGGTGCATGCGCCGGGCCTGGTGATCGTGGACATCCCCCCGGGTGCCCGACGCGCATCCGGCTGGTTCGGTTTCAATCCGCTGGCCATCGAGACCGACTGGCCCACCGATGGCGCCCGCTTCATCGTCGAGTATCGCTCGGCCGGCCATACCACGGCCGTGCATCACCGCACATTGGAGCCGGCCAAGGTGCCGGCGGATCTGCCGCTGCAAAGCTACGAGGTGGAACTGCCCGAGGGGCTCGCGCCCGGTGCCGTGTTGCTACTTCGCACCGAAATCAAGGGCCACAATGTCCGGGACTGGACCTGCTGGAGCATCCCGGTCTTCCGCTGACCGAACCGGCCTCAGCGCACCGGTTCGACCTTGTCTACGCGGACCACAAACGACGGGCCGCCGTCGGCCTCATCGTTGATGAGGCCGAACCACGAATCAGGCTCGGCCGACCACATCCGGAAAGGACGCGGCGTGCCGGGTGCCAGATTTCCCTGATCAATGATCTCGACGCGTGCGCCCTTGCTCCAGATGGCCCGGAAGACCGGGTGTCCCGGATTGTCTCCCTTGGGCAACACCTTCAGTTGGCCGGCCAGGGTGGCAAGCAGGCCCGGGGCGCGCACCCAGATCTCGGCACCAGGCGGCAACTCAAGGCCCCGCGCCGTGACCACGCCTCCGCGATTCACGATCGACTCCGGCCGCCAATCCACGGCCAGGAGCGCCGCGACCACATCTTCGCCGGCAACACCATCAACTCCCGTCCGCGGGAAAAGGCGGGGCGCATCCCCGGCCTCGGCCCCAACGTGCAGGATGCGCAGACCGCGGAAGCCCGCCTGGATGCGGCCGGCGAATTCCGGCGGCACTGCCACCTGGTAGTCGGTTTCACCGCCGCTGCCATCGATCAGGAATTCCGCCGAGGCCGTCGCCGCCCCCGCCGGGATTTCAATCCTGCCGCTCCACCGCACGGTGCGCACCCCCTCGCGCCACGACCGCACCTGGAAGTCCGCCCACATCGGGCCTCCGGTTTTCCCCGCCGGCACGCTCACCCGGGCTTCGCCCGCGACCCGCGAGACGGGAGCCCGCAGGTGCAGGATGCCCTTGCCCTGCGTCACGCCCAGCAGGGCGCCACCCTGACCGTCAGGCACCGGCTCCACCGGCCAGTCGTCCGAGGCCAGGAATCCAGGATGGATATTGCCTCCAAAACGACCGAGAAACCCGGTCAAATCGGCAAAGAGCTCCCGCGGAGTCCGGATGAGATCCCAACGCGCCATGACCGGGCCCATGCTCGAACGGTGGTAGCGCCGCGCCAATGTCTTGTCGACCGACTTACCCCAGGCGATCCAGGCGATGGGCCGCAGGACAATGACAAAGTCGTCGGTGCGCTCCAGCAGCTCTGCGAGCCGCCGTTCCTCGGCCGGTCCCTGGCTGGTGCCTCCGTGGATCCAAAGCGGCAGGCCCCGCGGATGCCGGGCAGGATAGATCCTGTTCAACCACTCCGCCCCAAGTCCGTAGAAAACCCGCAGTTTCCCGCCGGCATCGGCCGGTGGCTGCTCCCCATGCCAGGTGGACAATGAGGCAAACAACTCCGGCGGCACCCGGATGCCCTGCATATAGGCATACTCCGGACCGATCGAATCCAGTGTCCGATAGCTCTCCCTGGGCGCCCCGGAATGCCCGAATTGCGAACGCTGGCCGAGCCACGCGGACCACCACGTGCCGACAGCGATCACCAGCGCCAGACCGACCAAGCCAAACTGAAACGGAACACCCTGCCTGGGCGCGGAAAAACCCAGCCAAAGCGCCACGGCCAGCACCAGCGAGGCCGCCAGGGCCACGTGGCTGATCTCGTTGTTGGTTGCCAGCAGTGCCACCCCTCCCAGCACCGCCAACAGCACGGCCGCTATGACCCATACCCGGCCGGAAGTGCCGGCGGCTTTCCACGCGGCCCAGCCCGCCACGCCCGCGAGGCTCAGCCCGAGCAAACCCGCCTGGGGCAGCAGCAGCTCGCCGTAGTAGATGTGGGGTGACTTGAGGTAGAACCGCCAGTCGAGCGCCTCAAGCAACGTGCCCGATCGCGACCCAAATGGCAACGCCGCCACGTTATACCACCAGTCCCGGAGTGTTGCGCCGGTCCAGAATAATTCGGTCGCGACCGGCAACAGGGTGCCTGCGGATAGCCAGAGCACCGTCAATCCGCAGGCGGCACGCAGGGAAATCCGGCCAGCCGCCGCGGCGCGGGCGATCCAGCCCAACGCCACCGCCAGGGCCAACAGATGGAAATTGAGCTTGTTGAGGCCGCCGACCCACAAAGCGACGGCGACCAAGACCGTCCATCCGCCCCCGATCCGCCTGCGCGAATGGCGGCTGGGCGGCCCAAGATTGTCTCGCGGGATATGGCTGCTGTGTTCCTGATCCGACAGTGCAATGGCCGCACCCCAGGCGGCAAGAGCGAGGCACAGCACTCCGACGGTGTTGTGCCAGATGATGGTATGCTGGGCGGCGCTTCCGGCCGTCACGGCAAACGCTACCAGCAATGCCGGGGCCGGCGTCATCCGCCTCGCCAGCACCAGCCACAGGCCGAGCAGCATCGCCAAGGTGAACACGGCACCGCCCCGCACCATCCCTTGGAAATTTCCGCCCCCGGCCGCCTCGGCCAGCCAGTTGAACAGGAACAACCCGCTCTGGATCGGCGTTACGAAGTCCACGTAGGGCCTCTCCCCGCCGGCAATGCGGCCGACGCCGGCGATCACCAGCCCGTAGTCGTAGAAATCCCGGATGAAGGAGTGATGCCGCCACCACGGCAGCAGCACGAGGCCGCCGGCGAGCAAGGCCAGGCCCAGGTGTTTGGGCTTAATGCTCTGCCGATTCATCAGGAGGAAATCCAAACCTGCGGCCCGCACCCCCCGCGCGGCAAGGCAGAAGTCCCCTCCCGCGGTCGCCTGCGCCACGCAACTTCCGTCTAGACGCCCCACCCCACTGCTGCCAGTTCCAGACGGCAATGGTGCCACCCGCCACACCCGCCGCCACCCCTTCCGCCGCCGACCGCGCCGGCCGCGCCCTGTATTTCGCGGTTCTGGCGCTGACCATCTTCACCTACCCGCTGTTCCCGCTCACCGAGCTCGACACCTCCTGGCGCCAGACCCTCACCTACGCCCTCGTCGAGGGCTGGCAGTTCGGCAAGGATATCGTCTTCACCTACGGCCCGCTCGGTCTGCTGATGGGCAACACCTACTCGGGTATCACCTTCTGGCCCTTCATCGCCTGGCAGGCTTTTTCCTCGGTGGTTTTCGCCTGGGTCGTTTACCGCCAAGGCTTGCGCCTCGGCGTCTACAGCCGGGCGCTCTATTGGACCGCCATGGTCCTGTTCGGCGTCTGTTACATGGACGCGCTGCACATGATCGTCATCGCCCTCATCGGCCTCGACCTGCTGCGCGAGGCCGGAGGCGACCTGCCGCGGCGCGCCGTGCTGGACCTGCTGCTCCTCGGCGTGCTGGCCGCGGTGAAGTTCACCAACCTCCTGCTCGCGGCCTTCGTCGTGCTGGTCGCCGCCGGCCTCGAATTTTCCCTGCGCCGCCCCCGCGCCGCCCTGCGGCTCGCGCTCTGGTTCGGCGGCACGTTCCTGCTCGTCTGGATCCTCTGCCGCCAGAACCCGCTGAACCTGCCGGCCTATGTCCTCACCTCGCTGGACATCAGCTCCGGCTACGAGCAGACGATGGGGCTGCCTACCTCGGACTGGGCGCTCAACACCGGACTGCCGGTGCTGCTGGTGCTGGTGGTCTACGCGCTGCTGCACCTGATCACGGCAACGGAGAAACCCCGCGCCCTGGCGCGCTGCCTCGTGCTCGGCGCATTCATCTACATCAACTGGAAACACGGCTTCGTGCGCGCCGACGGGCACCTCATCGGCTTTTACATCTGCGCCCTCGTGCCCCTCACGGCCTTCCCCGCGCTGCTGGACGATCCGCCGCGGCTGCGCTGGGTGCGCTGGGTGTTGTTCCTGCCCGCCATCGTGCTCTGCCTGGCCGGGTTGCAGGGGCCCATCCCGCTCACGCGCAACATCGTCTCCATCACCCACGACAAGATCTTCGCCAACGTCTACAACACGCTGCATCTGCGCAAACATTACGACCACTACCGCGACAAGCTCCGCGTCCAGCGGCAGGAATGGGATCTGCCCCGCACGCGCGAAGTGGTGGGCAAGGCCACGGTGGATTTCCTGCACTACACCTCGGCCATCGTCCTGCACAACCGCTTCAACTACCGCCCGCGTCCCGTCATCCAGAGCTACTCGGCCTACACCCCCGGCCTGGTCGACCTGAACGCCACCCACTACGCCTCGGACCGCGCCCCGGAGTTCGTGCTTTTCCGGCCCGAGACCATCGACGGCCGCTACCTGCCGCTCGACGACTCCCGGCTCCTCTACCTGTTCATGCACCGCTATGAGTTCGTGCACACCGAGAAGGGCGTGCAGCTCTGGCGCCGCAAACCCGGCCCTTTTGACGCGGCCGCGCTCGCACCCCGGCCGCTCCGCCGCGCCGAGGCGGGTGTCAACCAGCCCTTCCCGCTCGGCGCCGATTCCGCCCGGCACCTCTGGGTGCGCATCGACCTGCCGCGCACCCTGCTCGGCCGCCTCCGCGACTTCTTCTACAAGCCGCCCTTCGTCCGGCTGCGGCTGGTGGACGACAAGGGCGGCGAGTCCAGCCACCGCCTGCCTCTGCCCCAGGCCCGCGCCGGCTTCATGCTGAACCCGATCATCGACGACACGTTCGGCTTCATGCGCTTCGCCAGCACCCAGCAGACGCGGCGCGTCCGCGAGTTCAGCGTCGTGGTGGAGGAGGCCGACCGGAAATTCCTCGGCGCATCCGCCTCCATCGAGCTCAGCGAAATCACCCCCAGCCGCGCCGGTGAAGCCTATCTCAATGAGGCCCGCCAGGCCGAGTTCCCCGGCTTCAAGGACATCCCCATCGCCTACGAGGTGCAGACGCCCCCCGCCAAGACCGAAGTGCAAGGCCGCACCGTCGTCGTCATGCACGCCCCCAGCGAAATGGTGTTCCAAATCCCTGCCGGGGCGACCCGGATCACCGGCCAGTTCGGCTATGTGCCCGGCGCCTACCAGGATGGAGGCAGGACCAACGGCGCCGAATTCATCGTCTACTGGTCCAACGGCACCGAGCGCGCCGAGCTCTACAAGCGCTACCTCGCCCCGTTGACCAATCCCGACGACCGGGGCCTGCATCGTTTCGAGGCCCGGCTGCCCGACCGGCGCGACGGCCGCATCTTCCTGCAGATCAGCCCCGGCGCGGAGAACAACCACGCTTGGGACTGGACGGTGTGGAGTGACGTCGAGTTCACGCCGCGTCCGGCGGACAGCAAATGACCTCCGCCCCGCGCGCGCGCCTCTGGCTGCTGGCGGCCCTCGGGCTCACCACCGCCAAGCTCTGGTTCGCGCAGGCCCTCCCCGTGCATGCCGTCGGCGGCGCCATCCACGACGACGCCCTGTTCCTCAAGCTGGCCGAGCACCTCCTGCACGGACGCTGGCTCGGCCCCTACGACCAGCTCACACTGGCCAAGGGCCCGGCCTTCCCCGTCTGGGTCGCCCTCGTCTTCCAGACCGGCCTGCCTCTCTTCCTCGCCCAGCAGCTGGCCTACGCCGTGGCCTGCGGCCTCGTGGTTCTTGCCCTGCGGCCCTGGCTGGCTGGCGGTGCCGCCTCCCTCGGCAGCTACGCCCTCCTGCTGCTCAACCCCATGAGCTTCGACGGCAACAGCCTGGCCCGCATTCTCCGGCAGCCGCTCTACGCCACCCTCGGGCTCGTGGTGTTCGCCGCGCTCATCGCCCTCACTCACCACCGGGCCGGTCCCCTGCGCCGCCAGGCGGGCTGGGCCGCGCTCGGCGGCCTCGCCTTCGGGTGCTTCTGGCTGACGCGCGAGGAGAGCATCTGGCTCGTGCCCGCTGTGCTGCTGCTGCTCGCAGCCCTCTGGCGCCCGACCGCGGAAAACTGGATTTCCCGCACCCGCCGCCTGCTGCCGGCCGTCGCGACCTTCGCCACTGCCTTCTCGCTTCCACTCCTGGCGGTCAGCACCCTCAACCTCCGTCATTACGGCTGGTTCGGCACGGTCGAGTTCCGCGCCGCGGAATTCAAGGCGGCCTACGCCGCGCTCACCCGCATCCAGGCCGGACCGGAGCTGCCGCAGATCGCGGTCACACGGCGGATGCGCGAGGCGGCCTACGCTGCCAGCCCGGCCTTCGCCGAACTGCGTCCGCACCTCGAGGGCCCCGTCGGCGACCACTGGTGCGAGAAGGAGAAATTCCCCGCCACCGACCGCCAGATCTTCGGCGGCTGGTTCATGTGGGCGCTGCGCGACGCCGTCGCCGCCGCCGGCCACGCCCAGTCCGCCCGCGCCGCCCTCGACTACTACGGACGTGTCGCCGTGGAGCTCAACACCGCCATCCACGACGGCCACCTCACCGCGACCGCGGGCGGCGGCGGGTTCCTGCCCCGCTGGCAGGTGGGCTACACCGCGCGGCTGCGGACCGAACTCATCCCCTACGTGCGTTATTTCCTCACCTTTGACGGTTTCACCGCGCGCTCCCCCGGCAGCGAGGGCGATTACGCGGAGTTGAAGCTCTTCCGCGACCTCACCCGCGGCAAGCTGGGCCACGCGCCACGCTACCCGGACCGGCCCGTGCCGGAACAGGAGCGGCTGGACGCCTGGAAAATCTCCGTGCTGGACCGGTGCGGCCAGATCATGCGAGGCGTGCTGACCGCGCTCGGCGCCGCCGCGCAACTGGCGTTCCTCGGCCTCCTGGCGCGGTGGCCGTGGCGCCGCGACGCCGGCTACGCGCTGTGGGTCGCCGGCGTGGCGTGGCTGAGCTGCGCGGGTTACGTCGCGCTCAACCTGCTCGTGCATGTCACCTCGTTCGACAACCTGAACCCCTCGGTCTTCGCCGCGGCCTATCCCCTGCATTGCCTGTTCATCGTCGCCGTGGCGGCCGAGTTGCGGCGCACCCTGGCGGCACCGGCCGCGGAGGCCGGGGCCTCCGCCTAGGGGCGGGAAGGAAAATCCCCTTCCCCTCCCGTGCCGGCGCTGCTTACCTCGCGGGAAAATGCCCGATCCTGAACTCGAGCTGACCATCCTCATGCCGTGCCTCAACGAGGCCCGCACCATCGCGGACTGCGTCCGCGAGGCCCGGCAGGCCCTCGACCAGGGCGGCATCGCCGGCGAGGTCGTCGTGGCCGACAATGGCAGCACCGACGGCTCGCAGCAGCTCGCCACCGCGGCCGGCGCCCGCGTCGTGCCCGTCGCGCTCAAGGGCTACGGCAACGCCCTGCGCGGCGGCATCGCGGCCGCGCGCGGCCGCTACATCCTCATGGGCGACGCCGACCGCAGCTACGACTTCTCCCACGCTCCGCGCTTCGTGGAGAAGCTGCGCGCCGGCCACGATCTCGTCATGGGCAACCGCTTCCGCGGCGGCATCCAGCCCGGCGCCATGCCGCTGAAGAACCGCTACCTCGGCAACCCCGTGCTGTCCTTCCTCGGCCGGCTCTTCTTCCGCACCGGCATCGGCGACTTCCATTGCGGCCTGCGCGGCTTCAGTGCCGACGGCTACCGCCGCATGAACCTGCAGACCACGGGCATGGAGTTCGCCTCCGAGATGGTCATCAAGGCCGTCACGCTCGGTCTGCGCGTCACCGAGGTGCCCACCGTGCTGCGGCCCGACGGCCGCGGCCGGCCGCCGCACCTGCGCCCGTGGCGCGACGGCTGGCGCCACCTCCGGTTCATGCTGCTGTTCAGCCCCCGGTGGCTGTTCCTCTACCCGGGGCTCTTCCTGATGGTCGCCGGCGGCCTGGTCGGCGCCGCGCTCCTGCCCGGGCCGCGACAGATCGGCGGCGTGACCCTTGACGTGCACACGCTGCTCTTCGCCGCCGTGGGCGTGCTCGTGGGCTTCCAGGCCGTCTCCTTCGCCGCGTTGAGCAAATTCTTCGCCATCCGGGCCGGGCTGCGCCTTGCCGAGGAGAAGTTCGACTCGTGGTTCAGCCGCCTCACGCTGGAGGCCGGCATCATCACCGGCGGGTTCCTGATCGCGCTCGGGGTGACGCTGTGGGCCGGCGCGCTGTGGTATTGGCGGGCGCGCGGGTTCGGCCCGCTCGAACCGGCCCAGACCCTGCGCTGGGTCATCCCCGGCGCGTTGTGCCTCGCGCTTGGCAGTCAGATGGTGCTCACCAGCTTCTTCCTCGGCGTGCTGCGGCTGGACACGCGCCGCGAGGGCGCATGACCGCGCCGGCCCCAGCCTCGGCCCGCGTCTGGTTCTGGGCGGCGGTCGCGCTGACCCTGCTGAAACTCTGGCTCACCCGCGGGCTCGACGTCTACGCCCTGGGCAACGCAGACCACGACGACGCCCTCTTCGTGCGCCTTGCGCAGCACCTCGTGCGCGGCGAGTGGCTCGGGCCCTACGACCAACTCACGCTCGCCAAGGGGCCGGCTTATTCCATTTTCATCGCCGCCGCGTTCTGGTCCGGCCTCCCGCTTTTCCTCGCCCAGCAGCTGCTCTATGCCGGCGCCTGCGCCGCCCTGGTATGCGCCGTGCGACCGGCGCTCGTCTCCCCCGCCGGGCGCTTTGCGCTCTATGCCCTGCTGCTCCTCAACCCGATGAGCTACGACACCTCCAGCTTGGGCCGGGTCCTGCGCCAACACCTGCAGGTGCCGTTGATGCTCCTCGTGCTGGCCGGTCTCATGGCCCTGCTCCTGCGACGCGAGCGCACGCCGCGGCAGAACCTCTACTGGTCCCTGCTGCTGGGTTTTTCCTGGGGCGGCTTCTACCTCACGCGCGAAGACGACGCCTTCCTGCTGCCTGCCATCGCCCTGATCGGCGGCGCCTGGCTCTGGCGGGCGTGGCGCGACGGCGCCTCGCGCCGCACCGCGGCGGTGAAATGCGCCGGGCTCGCGTTCCTGACCGCCGTCATACCCATCATCGCCGTGAGTGTGCAGAACCACCGCCACTACGGCTGGTTCGGCACCGTCGAGTTTCGCGCCGCCGCATTCCAGGACGCCTACGGTGCTTTGACGCGCATCCACACCGGGCCCGCGCAGACCAACATCCCCGTCCCCCGCGAGGCGCGCGAGGCCGCCTACACCGTGAGCGCGGCCTTCGCCGGGTTGCGTCCCCACCTCGAGGGGGCGATCGGACGTGGGTGGGCCGAAGCCTCGGCTGCATGGACCGGCCTGCCGCCGGAGGAGCGGCAGATCGGCGGCGGCTGGTTCATGTGGGCGCTGCGTGATGCCACCGCGGCGGCCGGCCACGCGACCTCCGCCCGGGCGGCGCTGGACTTCTATCGCCAGGTCGCGATCGAGGTGAACGCGGCCTGCGCGGACGGCCGGCTGCCGGCCGGTCCACCGCGCAGCGGTTTCCGCCCCCGGCTGCAGGACGGCCAGTCCGCCGCGGTAGTGTCAAAGTGGTGGGAGTTTGCCGTGTTCACCGCCCGCTTCAGCTTGTTCGGAGCGAAACCATCACGCAACGAAGGCTCGGAGGAGCAACTGCAGCGCTTCCGCGACCTCACGCGTGAACGGATCGCACCGTCGGACGGTGTCATCGACCCTTTCCTGGGCCTTGGTGAATATCTGCACAATCTCCGGGCCGCCCATCTCCTCCACACCGTGGGACAGTGGCTGGCGCTCCCGATGTTCTGGCTGATCGTGGCGGCCCATGGATTCTGGCTGTGGCGCGGGACCGACTGCCTGCGGCGACGTGAGCTGCCTGCCCCGTTCCTGTTGGCAACCGCCGCCTGGCTCGCGGCTGCGGCGGCGCTGTTCATCCAGGCGCTGGTCGAGGTCACGTCCTTTCCCGTCAAGGTCATTTCCTCCTTCGCGGCGGTGTATCCCCTCTGGCTGTTGTTCGCGGGTGCGGCGACCTGGGATCTCTCCGCCTCGTTCCGGCAACGTGAAGCGCGGCAGTCCGGGTCCGCCGCGGTCCCGGCCGCCCCGCTGGCCGCGCTGCCGCGCCATGCCTGGCTGGTCCCGCTCGCCGGCGGTCTCGCCGCCCTGCTTCCGTTCGTGCTCTGGCAGGCGGAGTTCCAGAAGCTGTTCTGGTTCGCGGACGACCTGTTCCTGGTGGACCAACACGCCCAGATGGGATTCGGGAAATGGACCTTTGCGATGTTCGCGGAGAACCTCGTGCCGCTCTTCAAGCTGTTGTGGGGCGGTGCCCTGATCGGCTTCGGCGGCAGTTACACGGCCTTGCTCTGGCTCCTGTGGCTGACGCACGCGGCGAACACGGCCCTGCTCGGCCGCCTGCTGTTCCGCGCCGGGGTTTCCTGGCCCGGCGTGGCCTTCGCCTTGACCCTATTTGCGCTGCCCGTGGCCAACCTCGAGACCCTCGGGTGGTCGGTGCAATGGTCGGCCGTCCTCGCGCTGACCTTTCTCCTCCTTGGGCTGCTGTGGCATGAGACCCATGCCGTGCGCCACGCCGCGTGGAACTGGCATGGTCATGCCCCGTTGGTGCTATTCGCCGCGGCCAGCGCACTGTGCTTCTCCCGCGGGGTGCTGACCGGTGGCGTGCTCGCCGCCGCCGTGCTCCTGCCGCTGCTGTCCAGCCGGGCTGAGACGGGCTGGAGACTCCGCGCGGCCCTGGCCTGCCTCGCGCCGGCGCTGCTGGTCGCCGTCCTCATCACCCAGTTCGGCGGCGGCAATCCGCAGCGCATGGCCGGGCACTGGGGCGAGGCGCTGCAGTTTGCCCTGACCTTCCTGCTGCTCAACCCCGGGCATCTGCTGCTCGGCGAACCGGCCCTGGGATCGGCATCGTCACTGGCCATCGGTGCCCTCAAGGTCGCGGTTCTCATCGCCGGGTTCACGCTGGCGCGGGGCGGGGTTCGCCGCCTGCTCGTCCTGCTGTTCCTCTTCGATCTGGGCAACGCCCTCATCCTCGGCATCGGCCGGCATCACACCGGCCTGATCGCCGCGACCGGCTCACGCTATTGCTACGGCTCGCTGGCCGCCACCCTCCCGTTCGCCGCGGTGCTGGTCTCATGGGTCACGGAGCGGTTTCTGAAACCTGAACGTGCACGCCAGATGGCGGTCGCGGCCCTGCTGGTCCTGTTGGCCGGGCTGCTGCTGCGGGGCTGGGCGCGGCAACTCCCGGCTTTCACCGGCTGGCGCGGGGTCGAGATGCGCCAGCTCATGCAGGCGCCCTACACGACCGACCCTGCGGCCACCGTGCCGGCGCTGGACTTCATGCACCTCGAGCGCGCCAAGGCCCTGCAGCGCGCCTATCGGTTGCACTGAGCCTCAGGGCTCGACGGCTGTCGCCCCACGGCGCGCGGGCGGTTCCTTCCACTCCTCCCACGAGTCCTTCCAGCGGATGGCCGCGCCGGTGAAATCCACGTCGCGGGCCACGCCGCCTCGGAACGCCACCCGCGCGCGGACCTGCACACGGGTCCCGGCCGCGCCGGCGGTCACCGACCAACTGCGGTCCAGTTTGGCTCCCAGATTCTGCTCGTAGGCGAGCGGCGACCAATTCCTGCCGCTGTCCGTGGACACCTCCATGTGGAGGAACCCGATCTGCTCGCCCGCACCGGCGTCGGTGGCCGCCAGGACACGGACCAGGACCTGCACCCCCGGTGCAACCTTGGCCGGCACCTGGAGTTCCAAGGACCGGTTGGCGGCGGGCAAGACGACCGCCAGCCCCAAGGCGGCGGATAAAAAGCCGGGCAAGCGGAGGGACTTCATGGTGACATGAGGGGCCGGCCGGCCGGTGCTTGGCAAACCCCAACTCGCTTCAAAAAGGTCTGGCCACCGCCAGGGCGGACAGTATGCGTGGGCGTTCCTTTTCTCCGCATGGCCAAGACCATCCTCGTCACCGGTTCCTCGGGCCTCATCGGCTCGGAAGTCTGCGTCTATTTCGCCGCGCAGGGCTACACGGTCCACGGCGTCGACAACAACCAACGCGCCGTCTTCTTCGGTCCGCAGGGGGACACCCGCTGGAACCAACAGCGGCTCGCGCAGCAACTCAAGGGCTTCCAGCATCACGAGCTCGACATCCGCGACCGCGCCGGCGTGCTCGCCCTCGTCCAGTCCCTCAAGCCCTCCGTCATCGTCCACACCGCCGCCCAGCCCTCGCACGACCGCGCCGCCGCCATCCCGTTCGACGACTTCGACACCAACGCGGTGGGCACGCTCAATTTCCTCGAGGCCGCGCGGCAGGCCTGCCCCGAATCGCCCTTCGTGCACATGAGCACGAACAAGGTCTACGGCGACGCGCCCAACCTCATCAAGCTGACCGAGCAGACCACACGCTGGGATTACGCCGACCCGGCCTACGCCCACGGCATCCCGGAGACCTTCACGATCGACCAGTCGAAGCATTCCCTCTTCGGCGCCTCGAAGGTTGCCGCCGATATCATCGTCCAGGAATACGGCCGCTACTTCAACATGCCCACCTGCGCCCTGCGCGGCGGCTGCCTCACGGGCCCCAACCACAGCGGTGTCGAACTGCACGGTTTCCTCTCCTACCTCGTGAAGTGCAACCTCGAGGGCCGCGAATACCGCATCTTCGGCTACAAGGGCAAGCAGGTGCGCGACAACATCCACTCGCTCGACGTCGCCCGCTTCATGGCCGCCTTTGTCGCCGCCCCCCGTGCCGGCGAGGTCTACAACCTCGGCGGCGGCAAGGCCAACTCCTGCTCCATCCTCGAGGCCTTCACGATCACCGAGAAATTCACCGGCAAAAAGCAGGTCCACGCCTACGTCGATCAGAACCGCATCGGCGACCACATCTGCTATTACTCCGACCTGCGCAAGATGCGCGCACACTATCCCAAGTGGGACATCACGGTAAGCCTCGAGGAGACAATCCGCCAGATTGTCGAGGCTTGGCGGCAACGTCAGGCCTGAGGCTCGCGCCCTTTTCGCACTGCTACCGCTGATGCACTCTGCCTGGCATCTGATCCTGGCCAGCGGTATATCCATCGTGGCGCTGGCCTGGTTGCTGGTCCGCGTGCGACCCGGCAGGGCCGACGCCGGACGCGCGGGCGATTGGACCGTGGCCGTCGCGATGCTGGCCGTCCTGGCCGCGTGGCGCTGGCCGTTTCTGTTGTCTCCGGCGGAATTCAATCCCGACGAAAGCCAGCTCGCCGCCGGGGCCATCACCCTCCTCCACGACCCGGTGTTCTGGCGGTCGGTGGACGGCACGACGTCGGGCCCGGTCAATTTCTACGTGCTGATGCCGCTACTGGGCCTCGAGGCACTGCCGCCCGTTTTCGCCACTCGCCTGACCGGATTGCTGATCGCGTGGGCGGCACTGGCCTGCACCCACGCGTTTCTCCGCCGCGCGACCAACCCTGTCGTCGCACTATTGGGCATGCTCCCGGCCGGGATGCTCCTGGCCACAACGACCGACTGGGACTTCATCCACTACTCCTCCGAGCACGCCTCGCTGGCCCTGCTCGGTGCCGCCGCGTTGTGTCTGCAGTCGGCCGCCGCCAGCACGACACCGGTCGCCGGCTGGCGCTGGACACTGGCGGCGCTGCTGGCGGGCCTGCTGCCGTGGGCCAAACCGCAATCCGCTCCGTTCGCCGCCCTGCTGGCCGCGGTGGCTGTTGTCCAAGCCTGTCGCACAACTGGACTCAGTTGGAGGTCGCGTTTCGTGGCTGTGGTTCTCTTTGCCGGAGTGTCACTCGCCCCCGCGGCCTTTTTTGTGGGCCTGGCTGCCGCGACGGGGCAACTGGGGCACCTTTACGCCTCCTACGTGGTCAACAACCTCGCCTATGCGGCCGCGCAGTCGGGCGTCGCTTCGACCCTGGCCGGGATGTGGGAGCTCAGCAACGAGACCTGGTTTTTCCCGCTCTTCCTCAAGGCGGTCCTGTCGTGCGCCGTGATCGGTTTGCTGGGCGCCTCGCGCCCTTGGCGCTTCAGGCCGGCCCTGCTCTGGATGCCTGCCGCGGTGGTGGTGGCCGTGTTCACCGTCCTCGCCCCGAGCCTTCCGTTTCACCATTATCTGCTCTATCTTGTTCTGCCGGGTGCGGCCTTGGCGGCGGTCTCACTGCATCCGGCTTGGGAAAACCGCCCCGCCCTGCGCCCGGTGCTCGGTGCGTTTGTCGTGCTGGCGGGATGTGTGTTTCCCATCAGCCTGCGATGCTCCCTCGATCTGGTCCGGGGGAAGGAGCCGGTCCGGCTTCCCGTGGAAAACCGCCTCGCCGAAGTGGTGCACCACTTCGGCGAACCCGGCGATACCGTGGCTATCTGGGGCTGGGCGCCACGGATCCTGGTTGTCAGCCGCCTGCCGCACGGAACCCGTGACGGCAACGCCGCCCGGCAGATCCAGCTCTCCGCGCAACGCGACACCTATTACATCCCGCGCTTCATCGAGGATATGAGGCGCAACCGGCCCGCCCTGTTCATCGACGCGGTCGGAGCGGGTCTGTTCCAGTTCCACAACCGGCCGCATCAGGCCCACGACACCATCGGCGAGCTGGCAGCGCTGGTCCGGGAGAACTACCGCTTGATGGCCGATTTGCACGGAGCCCGCCTCTATGTCCGCGGCGACCTTCTCACCGCGCGAAACGCGGCCGTCTCCCGATTGGAGACGGCAATCCGGGCCGAGATTGCCGCCGGGGCCGGCGGCCACTGGCCCATGACGTTGACCGGGTTGCCGCACCGCCGGGTCCACCAGCGTGACGCACTGCATTTGCAGACCCCCGCGGAGTTCACGATCCCCTTGGCGGGCGACGAGACGGATTTCTTTTTCTCCTTCGGCATGGAGCCCCGATCCTACATCGCCGGCACCACCAACGGGGCGGAGCTGCGCGTGGAACTGTTGGTTGGCGCGGGCCCGGCCGTGGTGCTTTTCTCCCGGTCCATGGATCCAAAGCGGAACGACTCCGACCGTGGTTTGCTGCAAGCCCACGTGCCGCTGCCCACGCTGCCGGCGGGGGCACACCTCGTGATCCGCGCGCTGCCCGGGCAATTCGATGACGCCGCCTGGGATTGGGTCTTCCTGGCCGAAGCGCGCTTCGCCCGCCGCATTGGCCCATAAAGGCCGGGGATTGCCAGACTTTCGCCCGGTCAGCGCCGGCGCGGCTTCGGGGGGAATTCGCCGGGTTTGAGACTGGTGCCGCTGGCCTCCTGCGCGAGGTTGACCAGTTCCTCGATGATGGTGGCGGGCCGCTCCTCGTAACGGAGCGCGAGGAATTTCCGGCGGTAGCGTTCATACTCGGGCGGATCGGCCATCCAGTCGTCGACCAGGGCGGCAAAGGCGCCGGGCGTGCCGATGACCGGGGCACCGGCCCCGCGCTCGAAGAATTTCACCGTCAGCGCCTCCTGCGGCATGACGCCGCCAAAGGCATTGAAGACGATCGGGCAGCGGAAATGCAGCGCCTTGGCGCAGGTGGTGGTGCCACCGCGGGTGACGATGCAATCGCTCACCTGCAGCAGGAGGTGGACTTCCTCCGAAAAGCCGTCGACAAAGCACCCGAGTTCGGGGTGGGCCGCGCGCCAGCTCAGGACGTCGTTGTAGGCCCCGCGGTTGTTGCCGCAGATGACCAGGGCCTGAACCTTGCCGGCGTGCGGCAGCAACCGGGGCAGCAGCTCGAGGTGGTTGTTCGCCCCGTTGCCGCCGGTGGCCAGGAAGACGGTGAAGCGATTGGGGTCGAGCTCGAGCTTGTCGGCCACGTAGTCGCGGCGGGCACCGTTGTTGAGCACCTCGATGTGGGCGCGGGGCCGCATGAGATGGCCGCGCACGCGGGTGCGTTCGCGCGGCATGCCGAGCTTCACCGCATAATCGCGGGCAGTGGGCGTGCGCGAGAGATAGAGGTCGGCCGTGGATTCGACCCAGTTGCGGCTGTAGCCGAAGCCGCCGGAAAATTCCCCGCAGTAGGTGGCGCAACGGACCGCGTCGGCGCCCAGGACTTTCCGCGCGAGTTGGAAATAGCCGCGGTTGAGGCAATCGTGCACGCTGAAAACAAGGTGGGGCCGGTAGTCCTGCAGGATCTTGACGTAGTAGGACCGCCCGAGGGTGACCGAACTGCTGTTGAGGAGACTGAGCAGCTCGACGAAGGCAAAGAATGCCTTGTGCAGCCACGGTGCGCTGCGCTGGATCCAGTTGTAGAAATTCACCCCGGCGCTGAAGAAACCGGATGATTTCTCCAGCATCTGCTCGATGCGGACATCCACCTCGTGCCGGTAAAGCTCGAAGCACCATTCGGCAAAGGCCTGCGCGCGGGCATCGTGGCCGGCGCCGGTGCTGGAGGTCAGGACAAGGATGCGGACGCGGGCCATGCTCAGAGATCGAAATAGCCGCGCAGGAAGGCCCGGCGCGTGTGCTGGGTGCCGAAGCGGGAAAGGAACGGGCCGAGGACGGCCTGAAAGAACCGGCCGGTGCGCACGGTGCCGCTGCGCCCCCGGAGCAGGGCGCGGCGCAGGACGGCGGCGGCATCCGCCGGGGCGGGCGCCGTGGTCATCAATTTGGAGAACGCCGCCCAAGCCCGCTGTTGGGCCGGATCCGTGAGCTTCGCGGTCCGCTGCACGGACCCCTCGAAGTCGGTGCGGTAGTCGCCCGGACGAAAATCGATCACGATCACCCCGGTGCCCCGGGTTTCAAGCATCAGGCTTTCGCTGAGGGCGCTGAGCCCGGCCTTAACCACGTTGTAGGCCGCCTGGTAGGGCAACGGGAACTCCGCGGCCAGCGAGGAGATGTTGACCAGGGCCCCGTGGTTTCTGGTGAGCAGGCCGCGCAGCGCCGCGTGAGCTAGGCGGGACGTATTGACGAGCATGATCTCCATCTGCCGTTGCCAGACGGCGAAGTCCGTCCCGGCAAAGCCGCCGAAGGCGCCGAACCCGGCGTTGTTGATCACGATATCGAAGCCACCTGCCGCACGCTGTGCCGCGAGAAAAACGGCCTCAGCCGCGACACCATCGGCCAGCTCAAGCGTGACCGGGTGGAAATTCCCACGGGCGGGCAGCCGGCCGGCATCGCGCGCCGTGCCCCAGACCTGCACGCCTTCCGCCAGCAGCATGTCGGCGAAGGCCTGGCCCAAGCCCGTGCTCGCGCCCGTGACAAAGGCAGTGCGGTAGCGGGCGGACAGCGCTTGACTCATGCGCCCTTGAAGACGAGGCAGACGTTGGCGCCGCCAAACCCGCTGCTGTTGCTGAGGACGACGTTGGGCCGGTTGGGCAGTGTGGCGCGGATGATGTTGAGCCCCTCGCAGGCGGGATCGAGTTTCGTGATATGGGCCGATCCGGGCATGAATCCTTCACGGATGGAGAGTGCGCAAAACCCGGCCTCCATCGCTCCGGCGAGCGAGAGACCATGGCCGGTCAACGCCTTGGTGCTGCTGATGGCCGGTCGGGTGGGGGCCGGCCCGAACACCGCCTTGAGGGCCTTGGCCTCCGAGATGTCGCCGATGGGTGTGGAGGTGGCATGGGCGTTGACATAATCAACGGTCTCCGACGGGACATCAGCCGACCTGAGGGCGTTCTCGATCGCGATACGCAGGCCTTCGCCGTCAGGATGGGAAATGGCGACGTTGTAGCCGTCGGAGGCCTGGCCCCAGCCGGCGACCTCGCAATAGGGCCGCGCGCGTCGCCGCGTGACCTCCTGCTCGCTCTCCAGCACGAGCACGGTGGCGCCGCCCGTGCCGACAAATCCGTCACGCCCCACGTCGAAAGGGCGCGACGCGATCGACGGGTCGCTCTGCACGCTGAGCGCGCGCATGCCGGCGAAGGGCAGGATGCTCTCCACGTTGCCGTCCTCGGCCCCGATGACGAACATGCGCTCCTGGCGGCCCAGCACGATTTCGTCGTAGGCGAATCCGAGTGCATGCGCCGAGGAGGCGCAGGCGGAGGAGAAACCCGTGGATGCGCCCTTGATCTTGAAATGCGACACCAGGTTGAAGTTCACCGTGCCCGAGATGGAGGCCACGATCCCGAGCGGCGGGCAGCGCATCACGCCATGCTTGCGCATCTTGTCGAGATGGTAGCCCAGCAGGAAGGGCGAACCGGCGGAGGCCGCATAGAGCCCGGTGTTGGGGTTGGAAATATCGCCCTCCCCCAGTCGGGCATCCTCGATGGCCTGCTGGAACGCACAATAGGAATAAACCCCGTGGGGCGCCATGCCGCGCAGGATTTCACGCTTGATGCCGTAGCGGGCGGGGAAAACCCAGTCCTCGGCGTCCACCGAGTCCATGTTGAAATCGCGGATCGGCGCGGCGACCTTCACCGGCACATCGGGCTTCTGGAAGGGCGGATAAGTGACGATGCCGTGACGCAACTCGCGCAGGCTCTCGGTGACGGTAGGGGCATCGTTGCCGATGCTGGTGATGAAACCGAGGCCGGTGACGTAGACTTTGCGCATGAGGTTGGGTCGGGCGCGCCCAAATCCGGCGCGTCAGGGGCCGAATCGAAACAGTTTTGCCGGGGTGGTCAACCACCCGGCATCCGTTGGCGGCGAGTTGCGCAGCCCAGGATCAGGCGCTCGCGGCCTTCTTCGTCGTTTCCGGCAAGACCAAGGGTTGCGGCTCGGCAACCGGCGTGGCCGTCTCGTTGGCGTGCGCGTAGGTAAGGGTGATTTCCTCGGCGAGCGCGGCCTTCTCCTGACCCACGCGGATCTGGCCCTCGAAGGTGGCCAGGGGCAGCTTCAGGCGCTTCGGCTTGATGGAGAGCGTCAACACGTCGCCCGGACGGCAGACGCGGTGGCAGCGGACGCCTTCGCAGGAGGTGAAGAAAATCGTCTTGGGATCAACGGTCTTGCCGGGCTCGCCGACCTGACCCTCAAGCAGGAAGAGGACCGCCAGCTGACCGAGGGCCTCCAGCATGATGGAAGCGGGGAGCACGGGGTTGTCCTTGAAATGGCCCTGGAGGAAAAACTCCTGCCCGCTGATCTTATACTTGGCGTTGGCGCCGTGCGCATTGACCGAGGCCTCGCTCAGGAAGAGGAAGGGAGGCTGGATCGGCATGACCGACACGATCTGCTCGATCGGGATGAACTTGGTCGGCTTGGGCAGGGGCAAGCCGCGGACCTTGTATTCAATAAAGGTCTTCACATCGCCCACGCTGCGGAGATGACGGAGTTCCTCGTTGTTGATGGACATCTGCAGCACATCTTCCACGAGGATGACGATTTCCATCATGGTCAGCGAATCGATGCCCAAGTCCTCGATGATGCGCAGGTCATCATCGGCATCCTTCAGCTTGGCCCGGAGGTCGGGTTCGACATAACGCTCGATGATGCCCAAAACGACAGCCGGTAGATGCTCGGTGTTGCCAGTTTTACGAAATTGCGCGGCGGCCTCATAAGTGGCTGCCGAACAACGCTTCAACGACTCACGCAAATTCGCATCCTCCTCCGGGGTGAAAGGTTTGAGTTGGAAGCCGGATGCGCTGTTTCCTGCGGGTGCCATATGGGTTCTTAGTATGAAGGCCCCTTCGGGGTGTAAACCTAAAATTTTCGGTGTGAAAATCACGCTTGCCTGCCGAAATCACACGTTGGGATGACGTTGCGCACGCCCCCAAGATTTCATCAAATATTCTCTTGGCCCTAATCCACCGCACCGCCAAACCGACGCCTCCACTCTCCATCAACTTGGACCCAATCCGTCATCCCTCCCGGCGTCCGTTGGTGATGGTCACCCACGAGTTTCATCCCCAGCGCGGTGGCATTGCCGTTTACGCTGCGGAAATGGCGCAGGCGGCCGCCCAGCTTGGCCACAACGTCCAGGTCTGGGCTCCCTCCTCCAACCAGCCTGACCCCGCGTGGCCCTTTGAGCTACGCCGCCTGCCCATGATGGGCACGCACGACCTGCCCAGCCAGTGGCGCGTGGCGCGGGAGATGTTCCGGCGCCGGCGGTTGCTGCGCAATGCCCTGCTCTATGTGCCCGAACCGGGACCCATTTTTGCCCTGCTGCTCCTGCAATACTTCCGGTCGACCCACCCTGCGCGCATGGTGATCACCCTGCACGGCTCCGAGATCCGCCATCTGGCCTCGCGCCCGCTGACCCGCTGGACCGCGCGACGGCTGTTCCAGCGCGCCGACCGCCTCAGTGTCGCCAACGAGTTTGCCCGCCGGCTGCTCGTCGAGAATTTCGCCCTTCCGGCCGGTGGCATCGTGGTCGCCCCTTGCGCGTTGCGCAGCGATTTCGCCCGCACGATCGCCCCGGGTCAACCCGTGCGGCCGTCCGGGCGAGACCGCGTGGTCGTCCTGACCGTGGCGCGGTTGCACCCGCGCAAGGGTCAGCACCACGTCATCGACGCGCTCACCCGTCTGCCGGCGGAGTTGAAGGCCCGCCTCGAATACTGGGTCGTCGGCGACTGCCGTCGGCCTGAATACAAGGCGCAGCTCGAGGCCCAGGCCGCCGGAGCTGGCTTCCCCGTGCGGTTCCACGGTGCCGCCGCCGATGCGGACCTGCCCCGGTTTTATGCCGGGGCGGATATCTTTGCCATGACCAGCGCGCCGCACGGCCATAGTGTCGAAGGCTTCGGCCTTGTCTATCTGGAGGCCGGCGCCCACGGACTGCCGGTGGTGGCCTTCGCCACCGGTGGCGTGGCCGAGGCGGTGCGTGACGGGGTCACGGGCCTCCTGGTTCCGGAAGGCGACGGAGCCGGTCTCACCGCCGCCTTCGCCCGGCTCATTGCGGAGCAGGAACTCCGCGCGCAGCTCGGAAACGGTGGCCGGCAGCACGCGCACGCGCGCACCTGGCTCGACTCCGCGCGCATTTTGTTCGATTGATCCCCCATGATTGAATCCCGCTCCCAGATCGTCGTGCGATATGCCGAGACGGACATGATGGGCATCGTCTACCACGGCAGCTACCTGCCTTGGTTTGAGGTGGGCCGCACGACGCTCCTCAAGGAATGCGGCCTGCCTTACCGCGAGCTGGAGCAGCAGGGCTACCGGCTGCCCGTCATCGAAATCGGGGCGAAGTATTTCCGCCCCGCCCTCTATGACGACACGATCACCGTGATCACGCGCCTGAAGGACAAGCCGCTCATGCGCATCCGGCTCGATTACGAGGTGCAGCGCGGCGAGGAACTGCTCGTCACCGGCTTCAGCCTGCATGGCTTCATCAACCACGCCGGCGAGCCGGTGCGGCCGCCGCGGCTTTTCACGGAGAAGATGCGCGAGTTTTTCCGCGCGCGCGGCTAGCCGCGATATTCGGCCAGCACGAGGGGATCCTGTTCCCGTGCTTGCACGCCGGCGAGCAATTCCCCGGCTCCGTCGCCGGCCAGTCGCCGCACCGCCCACACGGCGTGCGCCCGCACCAGGGCCGACTCGTGTGTGGCCAGCCGCAGGAGCGGCTCGAGAAATGAGACATCGCCTGAGTTGCCGGCCACGATGCAGGCGTTGCGCAACAGGCCCGTGAGCTTGAGTCGTTTGATGGCCGTGCGGCGGAACACCTCCGCAAACCGTGCCGGCGTCAGTTCGAGCAGCTCGCGCAACGGGATCCCGGCGATATCACCCCGCGAGGCCAACAACAGGCTTCGGCCCGCCTGCGCCCAGCGGTTCCAGGGGCAGACCTCCAGGCACACGTCACATCCGTAGATCCGTGTGCCGATGCCCGCGCGCAGCTCGCGCGGGATGATCCCCTTGTTCTCGATGGTCTGATACGAGATGCAGCGCCAGGCATCGACCACCCCCGGCCGCGGAAACGCATCCGTCGGGCAGGCGTCGAGACAACGTGTGCATTTGCCGCACAGGAGACCCGTCGGTTCTTCGCCGCCGGGCCGCGGGAGGCGCGGTCGCAGCGGCGCATCGGACGGGATCTCGAGGTGCGTGAGGATCGCGGAAAGAAACAGCCAGTTGCCGTGCACCGGCGAAATGAGCATGCCGTTCTTGCCCAGAAATCCGGCCCCGGCACGTGCGGCCCAGCCACGCTCCTGCACCGGGCCGGTGTCCACATAGTAACGATAATCGGTGCCTTTGCAGCTGCTGGTCTCCTCGAGGATGCGGCCGGCCTGTTCCAGCCCGGCTTTGAGGGTGTCGTGGTAATCGGTGTGCAGCGCGTAGCGTGCCCAGACCGGTGCTGTGTCCGAACGCCTCTTGCCGGCAGGCGGAAGGTAATTCACCCCGAGCACGATGACCGTTCTCGCCCCGGGCAGGACGAGTTTCGCGTCCATGCGCTTCGCCGCCGTGCGCTGCATCCACGCCATGTCGGCGTGGTGCCCCGCGGCCAGCCAGTCCGCCAGGGTGTAGTGGCGCGCCTCTTCGACCGTGGCGAAGCGCACGACGTCGAATCCGGTTTCGCGCAGCCGCTGCCGCAGTCGCTCGCGCTCGGCCTCGTTCAGGCTTTGGCGTCCGGCTTCCATGCGCGTGCCTCCTCGCGATAGACCCGCAACACGTGCCCCGCGATGTCGTGCTTGGTGCGGCCCCCGGTCAGCACCATCGGGCCCGCGCTGCGGTAGATCGGTTCGCGGGCGGCGAACAACTCGCGCACCTTCTTCTCGCGATCCTCGCCCGCCAAGAGGGGCCGGTGCTCCGTCCGATGGGTGCGCGCAACCAGCACCTCGAGTGGGGCATGCAGGCACACCACCACGCCCCGGTGATGCAGCAGCTCCAACCGTCCGGCTGGCACCACCAGCCCGCCCCCGCAGGCCACCACACTGCCCGCCGCCGGCAGCTGGTCGGCGACCAGCCGACGCTCCAGCTCGCGGAAGACAGCTTCACCCTCCTCGGCGAAGATCTGCGCGACCGCCTTGCACTGGCGCCGCTCGATTTCCCGGTCCGTGTCGAAAAAGTCCAGGCCGAGATCACGCGCAACCAGCCGGCCGATGGTGCTCTTGCCGGTCCCGGCGAAGCCGACGAGGTAAAGATTGGGGAGGGGCCCGCTCATGTGGGCCAAGCCAACAGCGCGGGCCGTTCCGGCGCAAGCCCACCACCCCACAAAAAAGCGCCTCCCGAGGGAGGCGCAAGTGGTGCCTGATCGGCGTTTATTTCTTGGCGTCGGCCTCGGGTTTCGGGGCGTCTTTCACCTCGAGCAGGTCGACCTCAAAGATCAGGGTCGCGCCGGGGGGAATGCCCTGGTTGCCATCATCACCATAGGCGAGGTGGGCGGGCACGTAGAGTTTCACCTTGCCACCCGTCTTGGTGAGCAGCAGGCCCTCGATCATGCCCGAGATGGCATAGCCATCCTGGAGGAGGAGCTCGATCGGCTGCCCCCGGGCGTTGGAGTCCTCGACCACCTGGCCGTTGAGGAAGGCGAGCTTGTAGTGGATTTTGGCCACCTGGCCGGCCTTGGGCTGCGCGCCGGTGCCGGCCTTGAGCACTTCGTAGCGCAGGCCGGAAGGCAGCTCGATGACATTCTTGTTTTCCTTCAGCTTGATGAAGAAGGCGAGCTGGTCGGAGAGGTTCTGGTTGCGCACCTTGGTGAGGAAGCGCGTCTGCTTGCCGCCGAGGAGTTCCTGCAGTTGCTGGCCCATGTGCTCGGAGTTGGTCGGGGCGTCCTTGTTCGCGGCGGCGTCGGACATGCCCTTGGTCACGGCGCGCATCTGTTCGGCGCTGAACTCCAGCTCGGAAAAGCGCATCTGGCGGCCGAGAATCCAGCCGTAGGTCTCGAGCAGCTGCGCCTCGGTGAACTTGATGTCGGGAGTGGCGGGCGCCTGGTTTGCCGTCGGCGTCGTCGCGGGCTTCTGCGGGTTTTGCGCGGGCGTGGTGGCCGGGGCCGCCTTGTTGGCCGCGGGCGTGGTCTTGTTGTCGGCCGCGCCGGGCACGTTGAATTTCACGGGATCCTGGGCATGGGCGGCGGCGGTGAGGCTCACGGCGGCCAGGATCACTGCGGGGAGACTGAAACGTTTCATGATGAGGGGAGCCCGGTTGAGAAACGGCCCGGGCGGTTTTGTTGCCGTAAAAGCCGCGAAACTTGGGCGGCGCCCCCCGAAAAATCAACCCCTTTGCCGGTTCCGGCGTCGATTTCGCGCCCCAAGGCCGGACTTGTCAGCGCCCCGGCTCCGCCCCACCCTCGCCAATCCCATGAACGAAAACCAATTCTGGCACAGCACCGACGGCCAGATTCTTACCATCAAGCCCCGGAAGGACGAGACCGCCGCAGTCACCCTCGCCTTCTGGCCCCGCCACCCGGCGGAGATGGACTTCCTGAAATCGCACCTCGCCGGCCTCCGGTTCACCGAGCGCAGCTCGCTGGCCCGCATCGGCATTGAGATGGTCGTGCGCGGCACACCCACCGTGGACGGCAACCGCCTGCTCCTCGAGGCCGAGGCCTCCATCTTCGACTTCAGTTTCCCCAACGCCCCCTACTGGAAGAAGCTTTTGCGCCCGGGCACGCCCGCCGGCCGGCTCTTTTACGCCCCCGCCGCCGCCAAGCTCTCCACCGCCGAGATCTGGCAGGCCCTCAAGGACAACCAGCTCAAGCTCCCCAACACCATCAGCATCGACTCACAGGGCCATGTCTTCTTCACGCCCCACCGCGTCCGCTACACCCTCCAGCCCCGTCTCCAGCGGCTCAACTTCGAGCACATCGTCTCCGGCTACGCCGGCCGCGGCCTCCTCGACAAGGTCCAGCTCCGGCACGACGTGGACATGCTCACCATCCCGCCGCACTCGGGCATCCTCACCAGTTGCTCGATGTATCTGAAGGAGCACTACGTCGTCCTCAGCCCCGGTGCCGGCAACTTCGGCCTCCACACCAGCGCCGTGTTGCTCGACCCCGTGAAGACCTTCGGCACGAATGTCATGCTCGAGATCTACAACACCGGCGACCAGCCCGTCGTGAACCCCATGGTCTCGGTCGAGATCTACCGCGCCGAACCCGCCGAGGACACCGCGGTCCGCTCGCTCACCAAGCGCCGCCAGCGCCTCCTCGGCACCACCGCCGGCCTCTACAAGTGCCTCGACGAGTTTCCCGCCCGCGACAACGGCCAGGCCCGGCCGCGCACCTCGATCACCGTCCGCGGCCAGACGGCCACCATGGAGAACCGCGCCGTCCTCGTCCGCACCAACGACGACCTCAAGAAGCTCCTCGAGGGCGAGGCCTGCCCGCTCGGCTCGCGCACCATGATCCAGGCCCTCGACGAGCACGAACCCGACGCCGACACCCTCGTGGTCGACTTCTTCCCCGACCTCCTCGAGCACATGGAGCTCGTCACGCGGCTGGCCGACGTGAAGCTCAAGCGCCTCATCTTCCGCCGCGCCTCGCGCACGCACGGCTACTTCCTCTCGAGCAACGCCCACGCCCGGCTCGACACCTTCCACTCCCTCGGCATCGCCGTCTACTGGTATGACGAGATCACGAAGGACCTCTACCTCCACACCTACAAGAAGGGCCACGGCTTCTTTGTCCGCGAGGAAAACGCCCGCAAGTTCCAGGAGTGCCCCATCCTCGCCTTCTACGGCTCCGCCATCGAGCTGGAGCAGGAGGATACCGACCGCATTTCCGGCCTCGTCGAGCAGCTCAGCACCTTCATCGGCCCCAACATCGGCGTCCTCACCGGCGGCGGCGGTGGCGTCATGCGCCTCGCCACCGAGACGGCCCGTTCCAAGGGTGCGCTCACCGGCGCGTGTTTCCTTGAGCTCGAGGCCCAGCCGCCTGAGCTCGGCGTGGATTTCTTCAACACCTTTCAGGAATCCGCCCGCCACTTCAGGCAAAAATGGTTCGAAGTCGCCGATTTCTGCATCTTCAACGTCGGCGGCGTCGGCACCCTCGAGGAAATCGGCATCGAGATGTGCAACCTCAAGCTCGGCATCCGCCCCCGCACGCCCTACGTCTTCTACAACGCCGGCTTCTGGGGTCCCCTGCGCAAGCAGATCGAGACCATGATCACCGAGCGCCGCGCCCCCGCCTGGATGCGCGACTACGTCCTCTTCACCGACGACCCCGACGAAGTCGTCAAATTCTACCGCAAGACGCTGCAGGTCTTGTGACCGGGCATCGGTTTTAGGTCAAAGGTGATGGGCCCGCCGGAATAGCCTTCTCCCTGCATGCCGATGACCTATCACCCATGACCATGCCTTTGCCCTCCTCCGTCCTTGTTGTCGGTGGCGGCGGGCGCGAGCACGCCCTCGTCCGCGCCTTGCTCGACTCGTCCGCCAAGCCGCGCGTTTTCTGCGCGCCCGGCAACGCCGGCATCGCTCAGGACGTCGCCTGCTTCTCCGTCGCGGCCGACGACATCCCGGGCCTCGTCCAACTCGCGCAAAAGGAAACGGCGGAGTTCGTCGTCGTCGGCCCCGAGGTGCCGCTTTCGCTCGGTCTCGTCGATGCCCTGACGAAAGCCGGGATCCCCGCCTACGGCCCCAAGGCCGACGGCGCGCGCCTCGAGGCCTCGAAGGTCTTCACCAAGCAGGTCCTGCTGAAACACCGCATCCCGACCGCGCCGGCCGGCATCTTCACCGAGGTGGCGCCCGCCCTCGCCTACTTGCGCCAGCGCGGTGCGCCCATCGTCATCAAGGCCGACGGACTCGCCGCCGGCAAAGGCGTGGTCGTCGCGCAGACGCTCGCGGAGGCCGAGTCCGCCGTGCACGACATGCTCGCCGGCAACAAATTCGGTTCCGCCGGCAGCCAGATCCTCATCGAGGACTGCCTGACCGGCGACGAGACCTCCATCCTCGTCGTCGTCTCCGGCCGCGACTACGTCATTTTGCCCGTCTCGCAGGACCACAAACGCGTGGGTGACGGCGACACCGGCCCCAACACGGGCGGCATGGGCACCTACTCGCCCGCCGAGGTCGTCACGCCCGCCCTGCTCGCCCGCATCGATCGCGAGATCGTGCGGCCCTCCGTCGACGCCATCGCCGCCGAGGGCATCGATTTCCGCGGCACGCTCTTCATCGGCGTCATGCTTACGCCCTCCGGTCCGAGCGTGCTCGAATACAACACGCGCTTCGGCGACCCCGAGACGCAGGTTGTCCTGCCGCGCCTCAAGACCGATGTGCTCGAACTCCTCTGGCGCGCCGCCACCAGCCACTTGGCTGGCCTCCGGCTCGACGTGCGCCCCGACGCCGCGCTGTGCGTCGTCATCGCCGCCAAAGGCTATCCGGAAAAATTCCCGAAGGGCGATGTCATCAGTTTACCCGCCCAGTTCCCTCCCGACACCTTCGCCTACCACGCGGGCACCGCGCGCAATACCGCCGGCGATCTCGTCACCAACGGCGGACGCGTCCTCGGCGTCACCGCCCTCGCTCCGACCTTGCGCGAAGCCGCCACCCGCGCCTATGCCGCCTGCGACCAAGTCGAATGCGCCTCAAAATATTTCCGCCGCGACATCGGCGCCCGCCAGCTCAACCGATCGTAAGCGACATTATCTTTCACTTCCTCTTTTCTCCGCGCCCTTCGCGACCTCAGCGTTTATCAATTCTCCGACATGAATCGATTTGCCTCCTTGTTCCGCCTTCTGGCGTTCAGCGCTCTGCTCTCTGCGTTCTGCTCCGCCACTGAGTTGACCGACCTCGGCCAAGGCCTTGCCTACCTGCGCGTGAAGTCCCTCGCCGAGGTCGAAAAGGTCGTGCGCTCCAACGTCCCAACCGACCGCGCGCTCGTGCTCGACCTGCGCTACAGCGTCGCCGACGAGGCTTCCGCCGCCATGTTGCGCGAAGTTCTCGCCGCCCGCCGCAACGCGCAACAGCCCCTGCTCATCCTCGTGAGCCCGGCTACGCCCGCGCAAGTGGCCCGCTCCCTCGACCCGCTTCCCGCCCGGACCCTCGTTCTCGGCATGGACGGCTCCGTGCCCGCGCCCTCGGTCTTGGTCCGTGGCGACGCCGCCACCGACCGTCGTGCCTATGACGCCGCCGACGGCGGCATGCCGCTCGGTGCCCTCATCAACGGCAAGCTCGACAAGGAACGCTTCGACGAGGCCACCCTCGTGCGCGAATTCACCAACGGCAACCGCGACAGCCGTCCGCCACCCGCGCCCAATCCCGCCGCGCCTGCGACCCCCGAGCAGAAGAAACCCGAGCCCGTCCCCGTTCTCACCGACCGCGTCCTCCAGCGCGCTGTTCAGCTCCACCGCGCCCTCCTCGCCATCCGACAGCGATGATCCCAGGCCGCCAAAGGTGGAGCTTGTTGACCTCAACACGCTGAATTGTCCGCCTTCGCCAAGGCTACGGCGGGACACTTTGGTATGGCCTGCCATGCGTAGCCACTACGTTCGCATAGGTCAATTTACGCCCTCCGTCGCCAAGGCTATGGAGGGCATGCTTCGCGCTCGCTATGCTCGGCGAAGCATGGTGCCCGAAGAGGGGGTCGAACCCACACGCCTTTAGAGGGCGACGGATTTTGAGTCCGTTGCGTCTGCCAATTCCGCCATTCGGGCGAGCCAAGACCGCCGACCAAAGCCCGCGCCCCGCCAAAGTAAACCCTGATTTTTGCCGGCCTCGTTATGATTTCATCCGTGCCTATCCGCGCCATCCGTGGTTAAAAAAGCCGATGCCCGACTTTCGCGCCTACGCTCCCGCCGCCCCGGCCGACGCCGCTGAAATCCGGCTCGATGAGGCCGAGAGCCACCACCTCATCACGGTCAACCGCTGCGGGCGTGGCGATCGGGTGACGGCTTTCGACGGCCGCGGACGCGAGTGGCTCTGCGAGTGCGCCGACCCGGCGAAACACGCCGCGCTGCTCCGCGTGAAAACCACGCGCCAGGCCCCGCCCCTGCCCGCCGCCATCACGCTCGCGCAGGCCCTGCCGAAGGGCGCGACGATGGACGAGATCGTGCGCCAAGCCACCGAGCTCGGCGCGCGGCGCATCGTGCCGTTGCTGACCGAGCGCACGCAGGTCCACCTCGACGGTGACCGCGCCGCCAGGAAACTGGAGAAGTGGCTCACCACCGCCATCGAGGCCGCCAAGCAATGCGGCAATCCGTGGCTGCCCAAGATCGCACCGGTGCAGAAACTCGACGCCTTTCTCACCGCCGCCAAAGACTACGACCTGAAACTCGTCGCCAGCCTGCACACCGGCGCAAAGCCACTGCGGACATCAGTTGCCCAGGCCCGCGCGAAGCTGGGCAAAGCCCCCGAACGTGTGCTCTGGCTTGTCGGACCCGAGGGCGATTTCTCGCCGGCGGAAATGACCGCCTGCGTGCTCGCCGGCTGCGTGCCCGTCACCCTTGGACCGCTTGTGCTCCGCTGCGACACCGCCGCGGTAGCCGCGCTCAGCGTGCTTCAGCACGAACTGGGCAGCTGATCACTTCCGGCCGGCGAGGTATTTCGCGACGTCGTCGCCGGAGACGCGGCCGCCGGGACCGGTGGCTTCGATGCCGGTGATCGTCGCGTGATCGAGGCCGGCTTCCTGCGCCATCTTGATGGCGCGCGGGGTCCAGACCAAGGCCTTGGCGGGAGCCGCAGCCGCGCCGGCAGCGGGTGCAGCCGCACCCGCGACTTCGAGATGCTTCTGCGTGGCATCGGCGGTGCTCATGCGAAACAGCGCCTCGCCGGAGCGCTTCACGTCGCCCTTCGCGCCCTTGATTTCGAGGATGGTGCCGTCGGCGGGGCATTCGAAATCGAAGGCCGACTTGTCGCTCTCCAGCTCGGCGAGCTTCTGGCCCTTGGTCACGGCCGCGCCGGGCGCGACGACGATGTTGATGATGGTCAGCTCGCTGACCGTGGCGCCCATCGCGGGCATGGGAACGTCGATGATGAACGTGGACATGGAGAAATCAGCGAACGGCTTTCCAAATCGCCAGGCAGGAGGCGATGAGCGCGGGCAGTTCGGCCAGCGGGATCTGGTTGGGGCCGTCGGAAATGGCCTTCTCCGGCTCGGGATGTGTCTCGATGAAGAGGCCGTCGGCCCCGGCGGCGAGCGCGGCGCGGGCCAAGGGCGGAACGAATTCGCGGCGGCCGCCCGTCTTGCCGCCGGCGGCGCCCGGCTGCTGCACGCTGTGCGTGGCGTCGAAGATGGCGGGATGTCCAAAAGCCTTCATCTGGGCGAACGAGCGCATGTCGACGACGAGGTTCTGGTAGCCAAAGGTCGTGCCGCGCTCGGTCTGCCAGATCTCCCTCGCCTTGCCGTCGCGCAGCTTGGCGACGACGAACTCCATCTCCTGCGGCGAGAGGAACTGGCCCTTCTTTACGTTGACCACGCGGCCCGTGGCGGCGGCGACGAGCAGCAGGTCGGTCTGCCGGCAGAGGAAGGCGGGAATCTGGAGCACATCGCAGACCTTGCCTACGGCGTCAGCCTGCGGGCGCTCGTGGATGTCGGTCAGCACCGGAAAGCCGTAGTCGGCCTTCACCATCGCGAGCAGCTTGAGGCCCTCGTCCATGCCCGTGCCGCGGCCCGTGCCGAGAGACGTGCGGTTGGCCTTGTCGAACGAACCCTTGAAGACGATGTTCAGCTCCGCGTGCCGGCGGCGCAGCCCGACGAGCGCCTCGGCGACGGCGCGGCAGACGCGCTCGTTCTCGAGTGAGCAGGGCCCGGCGATGAGGAGGAGCTTTTTCGGGTCGAAGATCATCACGGGCGGGTCCGCCGCCTGATCGCCGCCGCGATGAAGGCGGCGAAGAGCGGGTGGGCCTTGTTCGGCTTGGACTGGAATTCGGGATGGCACTGCACGCCGAGGAACCAGGGGTGGTCGCGCAGCTCCACGACCTCGACGAGGCCGCGCCGGGGGTTCCAACCCGAGATGACCATGCCGGCCTTCTCGAGGGCCTTCAGGTAATTGTTGTTCACCTCGTAGCGGTGGCGGTGGCGTTCCGAAACCGTCTCGGCACCGTAGGCCTTGCGGGCGAGCGTGCCGGGCTTGAGGCGGCACTCGTAGGCCCCAAGGCGCATGGTGCCGCCCTTCATCACGATGTTGCGCTGCTCGTCCATGAGCGCGATCACCGGGTGCGGGGTCTTCTGGTCAAACTCGACCGAGTTGGCGCTGCGGAGCTTGAGCACGTTGCGGGCGAACTCGATCACGGCCACCTGCATGCCGAGGCACAGGCCGTAATAGGGGATCCGGTGCTCGCGGGCGTAGCGCGCGGCGGCGATCTTGCCCTCCGTGCCGCGGTCGCCGAACCCGCCCGGCACGAGGATGCCGTCGAGCTTGCCGAGCTGCGCGAGCCCGCGCCGGGTCTCGAGGTCCTCCGCGTCCACGCGGACGATCTTCACGCGGCAATGGTTGGCGATGCCGGCGTGATTGAGCGATTCGTAGACGGACTTGTAGGCGTCCTGCAGCTCGATGTATTTGCCGACGACGCCGATGCGCACCTCGTGGCGCGGGGACTTGATGCGGTGGACGATCTCGGCCCAGATGTTCTTGCGCGGGGCGCGGGCCCGGATGCCGAGGAGGTCGCAGACCTGCCGGTCCATGCCCTCGCGCTGCAGCATGAGGGGTAGCTCATAGATGGAGGTCTTCACGTCCATCTCCTCGATCACGGCCTTCACCGGGACGTTGCAGAACATCGAGAGCTTCTCGCGCATCTCCGCCGTGAGCGGGTGGTCGCAGCGGCAGACGAGGATGTGCGGCTGGATGCCGATCTCGCGCAGCTTGGCCACGCTCTGCTGCGTGGGCTTGGTCTTCAGTTCGCCGGCCGCCTGCAGGAAGGGGATCAGCGTGACGTGCACGAACACGCAGTCGCGCGGGCCGACCTCGAGCGCAAACTGCCGCATCGCCTCGAGGAACGGCAGGCCCTCGATGTCGCCCGTCGTGCCGCCGATCTCGGTGATGAGCACATCCACGCCCTTGCCGCCGGCGTAGATGCGCTCCTTGATCTCGTTCGTCACGTGCGGGATCACCTGCACGGTCTTGCCGAGGTAGTCGCCGCGGCGCTCCTTGGCGATGACGGCCTCGTAGATCTGGCCGGAGGAAAGGCTGTTGCGGCGCGAGAGCTTGCCCGAGGTGAAGCGCTCGTAGTGGCCGAGGTCGAGGTCGGTCTCCGCACCGTCGTCGAGCACGTAGACCTCACCGTGCTGGTAGGGGCTCATCGTGCCCGGATCGACGTTGAGGTAGGGGTCGAACTTCTGGATGCGCACCTTCAGCCCGCGCATCTCCAGCAGGGCGCCCAGTGCGCCCGCCGTGAGCCCCTTGCCCAAGGAGGAGACTACCCCGCCCGTGACGAAAATATACTTCATCGCCCTTGGGTAAATGCGCGCCGTTTGCCCGACACAAGAAAAAGCTTTGCCAGTGCCGCCGCCCGCCGTGAATTTCGCCCTCCGTGCAGTCCAAGCCACAGCTCCTCGTCTGGATCACCTGCGACGCCGTCCACATCGACCCCGCCTCCGGCAAGCACACCATCCTCGGCGTCTTTTCCAACATCAAGGCCCGCGCCTTCCCCGTCGTCCACCCCTACATGGTGTGGTTCATGACGTTGACCGACGTCCAGCCCGGCCAGCACCGCATCAAGATCTCCATGGGCCTCGACCCCGCCAACCCGCCCGCCCTGATCGAGCGCGATTTCGAGTCCCAGAGCCCCCTGCACCGCATCAACCTCATCAACGAGCTGCGCAACCTCCCCTTCCCCCAGCCCGGCGACTACTCCATCCTCATCGAGGTGGACGACGAGCCCATCCTCGCCACCAGCATGACGGTGAGCGCGTGAGGCCCCCTTCCCGCATGCCCCACCACGCGTTCGACCTCATCGGCGTCGGCAACCCCATCATGGATCTCGTCGCGCACGCCACCGACGATTTCCTCCAGGCGCACGTCACCGGCGACAAGGGCGGCATGGTGCTCGTCGACGACACCGACATCGTCCGCCTCGTCACGCTTCTCGGCGACCGCATCGCGCTGGCCCCCGGTGGCTCCGCCGCCAATGCCGCCATGGGCGCCGCCCGCCTTGGTCTGCGTGTCAGCTTCCTCGGTAAGGTCGGCGGCGATGTCACCGCCCGGCATTATCGCGACGCCTTCGCCGCCACCGGCGGCGACACCGCGCGCTTCAAGCACGCCACCGTGCCCAACGGCCGCTGCCTCTCCATGGTCACGCCCGACAGCCAGCGCACCATGCGCACGCACCTCGGCGCCGCCATGACGCTCCATCCCGACGAGATCACCGTCGACGACTTCCGCGGCTGTCGCCACGCGCACATCGAGGGCTATCTGATGTTCAACCCCGCCCTCGCCGAGAAGGTCGTCGCCACCGCCCGCCGCGCCGGCTGCACCATCAGCCTCGACCTCGCCTCCTTCGAGGTCGTCAACGTCGCCCGCGACTGGTTGCTCGGCCAGCTCCGCCAGGGCGTGCACGCCGTCTTCGGCAACGAGGACGAGGTCCGCGCGCTCTTCCAGGTCGACGCCTCCTACGACGCCTACGCCCGCAAGCTCGCCGGCTACGGCGGCATCGCCGCCGTCAAGATGGGCAAGGACGGCGCCTGGGTCGCGCAAGGCGGCGAGGTCCACCGCATCGCGCCCGTCTCCGCTCCGCATGTTGTGGACACCACCGGCGCGGGCGACGCCTGGGCCGCCGGCTTCCTCTTCGGCTGGCTGCGCGGCGCGCCCCTACCCGCGGCCGGCGCCATCGCCTCGCTCATGGGGGCCGAGTGCGTCCAGCATCTCGGCGCCGCCATCCCCGACGTCCACTGGCCGCGCGTCCGCGCCCAGGCCGAGGGCCTGCTGCTTTAGCCGGCGGAAACCTTGCGCCTTATCCCGGGTCTCCTCCCCATGCCACACCAGCGCGCCACCCTCATCTTGCTGTGCCTCGTGCTGGCGGCGGGACCCGTGTTGGCGCAACGCGAACGCCCGCGCCTCTCGCCCCGCCTGAAGGAGGAGCTGTTCAACACCGTGCCGCCCTTCGCCCCGCGTCCGGTCGAGGCCAAGCCCGCCCCCGAGGCGGACAAACCCGCCGATCCCGACGTGGTCGTGCTGCCCGAGGTCGTGGTGAAGGAAAAACCACTGCCGCGCATCACCCCCGATGAGCTGCTCAGCCGCAAGGGCCGCACGGAGAAGCTGCTCGCCGAGCGCAGCAGCCCGCTCGACCGCGCCCTGAACCGCTTCCGCATCCCCATCATCACCCTGTCGCCCGAACAACGCGTGAACTGGGAATACAACCTCAACCGCGACTGGTCACGCCGCTACGAGCTTCGCGAGCTTGAGAAGGCCGACAAGGACCAGCGCCCCACCGGCGGCTGAGCGGCCGTCTTCTCCGGCTTGCGCCGTCGCGCGGCGCCGCCAACCTGCGGCCATGCTTTCGCCCGACGTCGCCGTGCTGCGCCAGTTCCTCGCTGCGGACGGCGGCATCGTCCCCGGCCCCAAGCTCGGCAAGCTCCTCGGCATCTCCCGGGTGTCCGTCTGGATGCGCCTCCGCCGCCTCGAGAAACAGGGCTTCCGCTTCGAGTCCGTGCACCGCCGCGGCTACCGACTCGTGCGCAAACCCGCCGGCCTGCACCCGTCGCTCCTGCTCGCCCACCTCCACGGCCGCCCGCGCCTGCCCGAGATCGTGTGCCTCGACACCATCGACAGCACCAACAGCGAGGCCGAGCGCCGCCTCGCGGCCGGAGCGGACGCACCCCTCGTCATCCTCGCGCGCCGGCAGACCGCCGGCCGCGGCCGCCGGGGCCGCGTCTGGCACAGCGCCGACACCGGAAACCTCTACGCCACCTTCGTCTTCCGCCCCCACCTCGACCCGGCGCAGATGCAGGACTTCACCCTCTGGATGGGCCTGCACGTCTGCGAGCTCATCGCGGGCTTCTGCCTGCTCCAACCGGCGCTGAAGTGGCCCAACGACGTCCATCTCAACGGCCGCAAGGTCGGCGGCATGCTCACCGAGGCCCGCGTCGATGCCGACCAGATCCGCGAACTCGTCTTCGGCCTCGGGCTCAACCTCAACGGCCACCTCCCGGGCGAACTCACCGCCACCACCCTGGCCGAGGCCGCCGGCCAGCCCGTCGACTTCAACCGCTTCACCGCCGCCCTCATCGGCCGCGTGCTCACCGCCTACTCCGACTTCATCGGCGGCCACCACCGGAAGAAATTCGCCGAGCTCTGGCCGCGCTACGACTGCCTCGCCGGCCAGACGGTTTCCGTCACCCAGGGCAACCGGGTCGTCTCCGGCACCGCGCAGGGCATCGATGCCGACGGCTCGCTGCTGGTGCGGACGGCCGCCGGTCGCACCGAGCACTTCCGTGCCGGCGAGGTCACGCTGGCGAGGGCTTGAGGCGGGCTGATTCGCAGGCTTGCGGCGGGCCGCCCCGGTGAATCTAACTGGCACCGGCTGCATGGCGGAAATCCCCGACAATACCATCGAAGTCTCGCACCTCGTGAAGCGCTACGGCGCCCACACCGCCGTGCATGACCTCAGCTTCACCGTGAAGCGCGGCGAGATCGTCGGCCTGCTCGGCCCCAACGGCGCCGGCAAGAGCACCACCATGCGCATCCTCACCGGCTTCCTGCCCGCCACCGCCGGCTCCGTGCGCATCTGCGGCGTGCCCGTCGCCAGCCAGCCCGACCTGAGCAAGCGCCACATCGGCTACATGCCGGAGAACAACCCCCTCCCCGAGGACATGCGCGTCTCCGAATACCTCTGGTATCGCGGCCGCCTCAAGGAGGTCCCCCGCGCCCGCCTCCGCGACCGCATCGACGAGGTGCTCGACCTCTGCGACCTCAAGCGCAACCGCCACCGCATCATCGGCAACCTCTCGAAGGGCAACCGCCAGCGCGTCGGCATTGCCGAGGCCATCCTCGCCGAGCCCGCCGTCATCATCATGGACGAGCCGACCATCGGCCTCGACCCGCACCAGATCCTCATCGTCCGCGACCTCATCGCCAGCCTGCGCGGCCGCATGAGCGTGATCATCTCCTCCCACATCCTGCCTGAGATCGAGATGACCTGCGACCGCGTGCTCATCATCAACGGCGGCCGCATCGTCGCCGAGGGCTCGCCGACCGACCTCCGCCACGAGATCTTCGGCCACTCCACCTACCGGATCGAGCTGGCCGGCGACACCGAGGCCCTGCCCGCCGTCCTGGCCGGCCTGGACCCGACCCTCAAAGTCGCCTCCGCCGAGAAACCCGACGCGGACGGCTTCAGCTCCCTTGTCCTGACCACGGAGACCGGGGCCGACCTGGGCGAGAAACTCCTCCAATTGCTGCCCCCCCGCGGCTACCGCATCCGCGCCCTGGCCAAGGCCAACCCGACCCTCGAGGACGTCTTCCTCGCCGCCACCCGCCGCAGCTGGGATGCCCGGGCCCCCACCGCGTCCGCCGCCAACGGCCAGAGCCGGGCCCCGCTCCCGAAACTCTGACCCCGTTATCGCTGTCCAGACGACCATGCGCCATTTCCTGACCATCCTCTCGCACGAGATCCGCACGCTGCTCTACGCCCCGAGCACCTATATCGCGGCCACGCTCTTCCTGCTCGTGATGGCGTTCGTGTTCACCGGCATCCTGGAGGATTACAACCGCGCCGCCCTGGAGACGCCGCCCTCCGCCGTGTTCTTCCAGCTCTTCTGGCTGCCGGTCTTCTTCATGGTGCCGCTGCTCACCATGAAGTCGCTCGCGGAGGAACGCCGCCTCGGCACCCTCGAGACCCTGCTCACCACGCCCGTCTCCACCGCCGAGGTCGTGCTCGGCAAGTTCGGCGCCGCCTACCTGCTCTACCTCCTCATGTGGGGCTCAACCTACGGCTTCCACCGCGTGCTGCACCATTACGCGCAGGACGCCCGCTTCCTCGATGCCGGCCCGCTGCTCGGCGGCTACCTCTTCATCGCGGTCAGCGGCCTGCTCTTCATCGCCATCGGCATCTTCGCCAGCTCGCTCACCCGCAGTCAGTCCGTCGCCGGCGTGCTCAGCGGCACCATGCTCATCGCCCTCATCCTCGGCTTCCGATTCGCCGGCCAGGTCACCGCCCTCGACCAGGAGCTCCTTCACCCCGTCAAGGCCGCCGTCGACTCGCTCCAGGTCTTCCAGCACCTGGAGGACTTCACCAACGGGGTCGTCGACAGCCGGCAGGTCATCTTCTACGTGAGCGGCTCGATCCTCGCGCTCATCTTCAGCATCCTTGGGGTCGAGGCCAAGCTGCTCCAGGGCTGACATGGAACACGCCGACAGCTTCCGCACCGCGCGCCTCGTGCGCCTCGTCAACCTGTTCCTCCAGGCGGTGCTGTTCGTCACCCTCTTTGCCGGCCTCAATTACGTCGCCCTCAACCACGGCTGGCGCTTCGATCTTTCCCAGCACCGCCGCTTCGCGCTCTCGGCCGAGACGCAGGCCTACCTCGCCAGTCTCACCGAGCCCGTCCGCATCGTCATGACCATCAGCGACGACGGCACCAACCCCGAGCTCACGCAGGCGCAGCGCGACATCACCGCCCTGCTCCGCGAATACGTCTACGAGGCCTCGCGCAACCCCCGCGCCCCCATCCTCGTCGAGCACGTCGACATCTACCAGCAACGCCAGCGCGCCGAGGCGCTCGGCCTCGAGCAGGTCAACGCCGTCGTGTTGCTCTGCGGGCCGCGCCGCCACACGATGACCCTGGGCGAATTCTACCGGCTCCGGCGCGGCCAGCGCGATGAGTTCCTCGGCGAGGCCGCCCTCACCGCCGGCCTCCTCACTGTCTCCAAGCCCAACAAGGAGAAGATCTACTTCGTCACCGGCCACTCGGAGATGCTGCCCGACGACACCTCCCCCACCCGCGGCCTCTCCCAGTTCCGCGACGAGCTCCGCCTGCGCAACTTCGACTTCGGCCGCCTCGACCTCTCCATCGACCCCAAGATCCCCGACGACGCCTCCCTCCTCATCATCCCCGCCCCGCAGGGCCGCTTCAGCCGCTACGAGGAGGACGTCCTGCGCACCTACATGCAGACCCGCGCCGGCCGCGTCATCATCCTCCTCGAGCCCGGCCGGCCCCACGGCCTCGAGAACCTCTTCTTCGATTGGGGCGTCTTGGTCTACGACAACCTCGTCTTCGACCTGGACAACCTCACCGCCACCGGCGACCTCGTCCTGCGCCACTACACCGACGACCCGCTTACGCTCACCCTCCGCCAGGCCGACGAAAAACCCCTCGTCGGCGCCTGCCGTGTCGTCCAGGAGGAACTCGGGCTCAACATCAATGA
The DNA here is from genome assembly GCA_964565475.1 of uncultured Opitutaceae bacterium. GTDB lineage: Bacteria > Verrucomicrobiota > Verrucomicrobiia > Opitutales > Opitutaceae > Didemnitutus. Next base: position 121,585 of record CAZMFB010000006.1, read on the forward strand.
CGGCCTGCGGGTGAAGACCCTCCTCGCCACCGGCAAGAACGCGTGGGGCGAGACCAACTACCGGGCCACCGGCGTGACACCGGCCTACAATCCCGGCCAGGACCTGACCGGCCACCTTGGCATCGTCACCATCTCCGAGCGCCTCAAGCCTGCCAACCTGCCCCTCAGCGTCCGCGGCGGCCGGCTCGCCGTCATCGGCACCGGCGACCTCGTCTCCAACATCCGCATCAACACCACCGCGAACCTCCGCTTGATGCTCAACCTCGTCAACTGGGCCGTCGACCGCGACACCGAGGTCAACATCCCCTCGCGCCCCATCCCCCGCTACCAGCTCACCCTCACGCACGAGGAGATCGCCCGCCTCCGCCTCGGTCTCTTCCTCGTCGTCCCCGGGCTCACCGCCCTCCTCGGGCTCTTCGTCTACTGGACCCGCCGCTCCTGACCCGCCATGCGCACCAAAGTCACCCTCGTCCTCGTCTTCCTGAACGTCGCCCTCTTCTTCTACATCTTCCACTTCGAGGCGAAGTGGCGGCAGGACCGCGCCGGCCTGGTCAACAGCCGCAAGGTCTACGGCCCGGAGGCCGCCACCGTGGACTCCTTCACCCGTGCCAGCCCCAACAGCCCCACCGTGCGCATCGAGAAGCGCGGGGAAACCTGGTGGCTCACCCAGCCCTACGAGTGGCCCGCCAACCCCAACGCCGTCGACAGCATCCTGCGCGAGCTGCAGTTCCTCGAGCACGAGACCAGCTTCGCCGTGAAGGACCTCACCCAGGGCGGCCGCTCCCTCGCGGACTACGGCCTAGAGCAGCCCTCGCTCACCTACACCTTCACCTCCGCCGGCCGGTCCTTCGAGACCCGCCTCGGCAACCCCACCACCCTCGCCGCCCGCCTCTACCTCCTCTCGCCCGGAGGCGAGCGCATCCACGTCGTCAACCGCGCCGTCGCCGACAGCCTCGGCCTCCCGCTCGACCAGATCCGCGCCGATTCCGTCTTCACCATCCCCATCTTCGAGGCGCGCTCCCTCGGCGTGCAGTCCGACGCCGCCAAGGTCCGCCTCCGCCGCGACGGCGACCGCTGGGCCTTCGAGACGCCCATCCTCGCCCGCGCCGAAAAGGACCGGGTCAACATCGCCCTCAACGCCCTCCTGAACCTCCAGGGCCGCAATTTTCTCGAGACGAACAACGCCGACCTCGAGCGCGCCGGCCTCAACCAACCCGTCCTCCGCGTCACCCTCGAGGGCAACGCCCGCCGCGAGACCCTCCTCCTCGGCGCCCACACCGGCGACGACTACTTCGCCAAGATCGAGGACAAGTCCGCCGTCTTCACCGTCACCGTGCCGGCCCCGCTTCTCGGCGTCCTGCGCGGCGCCCTGCAGGAACTCCGCGACCCCCGCGTGCTCGACTTCAACCCCGCCGCCGTGACCGGCCTCACGCTCTCCGGGCCCGACCGCATCCCCGTCGTGCTCCAACGCCTCGACGCACCGGATGCGGAGGGGAAATTCCCGTGGCAGCTGGCCGGCCGGGCCCTTGACAGCCAGTCGCCCGCGCCCGTCCCCGCCGAGGCCGCCCTCATCCAGGAAGTGCTCCGGCAGCTCACCGACCTGCGCGCCACGCGCTACGTCAGCGACGCCCCCACCGCCGCCGAGCTGGAGAACTTTGGTTTCAACCGCCCGGAACGCACGCTCACCCTCAGCCTCGGCGGCACCACCCCCCCCGGCCAACCCGCCGCCTCGCTCACCGCCGAGATCGGCGTCTCGCCCGACCAGCCCGGCAAGGCCTTCGCCCGCGTCACCCATGCACCGGCTCTCTACGAGATCGACTCCGTCATCCTCGACCACCTGTCCCCGAGTCCGTTGCATTACCGCCAGCGCCTGCTCCGCGCCCTGCCCTCCGGCGCCCGCCTCACCGGCGTGACTCTCACCGAGACCGGCGCCACCGCACCCGTCTTTCAACGCCGCCTCGCCGAGGGCGAGACCTGGGACGCCGTGCTCGCGGCCGAGCCCGAGTCCCGCCGCCGCGCGCTCGGCACCCTCCTCGCCGAGATGTCCACCCTCACCGCCCGCGCGTTCACCACGCAGGCCTTCAATCCCGCCCGGGTCGAGGTGCGGGGTGCGCCGGCCCCGTGGCGGTTCCAGCTCACGCTCGACCTCGCGCTGCAGGGCGGCGGGGCCGTGCAGCAGGAGCAGTTCACCCTCCTGCTCACCGAGCGCCTCGGTGGCGGCAGCCAGCTCGGCGGCACGGCGGATTTCGGCGGCGTGGTCTTCGAGATCTCACAACCGCTGCTCGACGCCCTGTTCCACTTCACCTTCACCGAAAAGACCGACCCGGGTCCCCCGCAGAATCCGCCGGGCTGAGGCCACCGCCCGCCCTCTCCCTGCCCGCCTCCGCATGGTCCCGGAACCCCCGCGCAAGACGACGACCGCGCTCCGCTGGTGCGGCGCCTGCTGCCTGTCCTTCGCGCGCTGGACGCTCTGGCTCGCGCTGTGCGCCTCCCTCGGCGCGCTGGGTTGGATCGCCGCCGTGCGCGAGGTCGCCGTGCCCGGCTTCCTGCTGCGACGCGCGGAGGCCGAGCTGGCCCGGTTCGGCCTGCAGGCTCGGCTCGACCGGGCGATGCTCTCCCCGCGCGGCCACGTCCAGGTCGAGAACCTCCGCCTCCACGCCGCGCCCTATGCCGAGCCGCTGGTCACCGCGCGCGCCGCCCTGCTGCACCTGGACTTCTGGGCGCTTGTCACCGGCGGCCTCACCCTGCACGAGGTGCGGATCGAGGGTGCCAGCCTGCAGCTACCCGCGATGGTTTCGCCCAGCGGCGCGCCCGAGAACCTCGTCAGCGATCTCTCCGCCGCCATCCGCCGCACCGGCGAACACTGGCGGCTCGACCAGCTCGTGTTCCGGCTCGGCAGCCTGCAGGTGACCGCCCACGGCGAAGTCTGGAGTCCCGCCGCCGCGGGCGTGCAACCCGACCTGGCCGGCCTGGTCGGACAATTCACCCGCCATGGCCGCGACCTGCTTGTCCAGCTGCAGGGGCTCGACGCCTGCGAGCGCCCGGCCCTCGCCGCCCGCGTCACCGCCCGGCCCGACCACACGCACCGAATCGACCTCGCGCTCACCGCCGCCGCCGTCCGCGCGGCGGGTTTCACCGCCCGGGACTTCGCCGCCACGACGACCCTGTTCCCCGCCCCAGGCCGCGCCCTGCGCCTGCAGGCCCACGCCACGGCACGAGACCTGGACCGCGCCGGCCAGTGGCACGCGGCTCGCGCCCACGCGCAGTTGCAGGCCGCTTGGGCCGGTTTGACCACGGCGCCCCGCGCCGAGGAACTGCTGGTCGCCCTCAGCGGCCTCGAGAACGAATACGAACCCATCGGCCTGCCCGTGCTGCGCGCCGACCTGCGCAACTGGCCCCGCGTGCGCGCCGAGGCCGCCTTCGCCGTGCGCCACGAGGCGCTCGTCGCGGAGGTCGAGGCCGACCTGCGCGTCAAGTCCGCCACGCTGCGGCTGGCCGGGCTCATCCTCCCCGACCTGGCCAACGACCAGTTGACCCGGCACCTGCCGCGCACCTCCCAATGGCTCCAGCTCCGCGCGCCGGGCCGCGTGGACCTGACCGCGCGACTCGAGCCCGGCTGGAAATTCGGCCGGCTCGACGCCCGCATCGCCGCCGGCCGCCTCGACTTCCGCGGCGTGGCCGTCGATTCCGCGCACGGCCGCCTCGGCTTCGACGGCCGCGAGCTGCTCGCGACCGACTCCGTGCTGCGCCTCGGCGACAACTTCGCGCGCGGCAGCTACTGGCAGGACGTGACGACGCGCGACCACCGCATGCTCCTCACGGGCCGGATGCGGCCGATGGCCATCGCCGGCTGGTTCCGCGCCGACGGCTGGTGGCCCCGCCTGTGGGATGACTTCGATTTCACCGCCGCCGCCCCGGCGGCCAATGTCGACGTGCAAGGCCGCTGGGGGGACGCCAACCGGGCGACCTTCTTCGGCGGCGCGCGCGTGGCGTGGCCCGCCGTGCGCGGCGTGGCGTTCGACCGGGTGGACGCGGTCGTGTTTGCGCGCAACGGCTACACGCGCGGCCTGGCTCTGGAAGCCACGCGGGCAGACGGCAGACAATTCGTGCGCGGCTCCTTTGACGTGTGGCGCGGCCGCACGGACCGCAAGGATGGCATCGGGTTCGACCTTGATACCCAGCTCGATCCCGCCGCGCACACCGGCCTGCTCGGTGCGCCCGCGGAGAATTTCCTGCGCGACTGGTGGTTCGCCCGTCCGCCGCGCGTGGCGGCGCAGGGCCGCGTGGGCACCGGCTCCTATGCGGGCGACACCTCGTATTCCTTCCGCGGTTCGGCCGGCGGCGGGCTGCGTTACCGGCATTTCCCGCTGGACGGGGTGCGCGCCGAGGGCGGCGTGACCGGCGCCGATTTCCGGGTGGACCGCCTGGAGTTCGACCTCGGGGGCGGCACCGGCGCCGGCAAGCTCTCCCTGGGCGGTCCCGACGGCGCGCGTCAGCTCGGCTTCGATCTCTACCTCAAGGACGCCGAGCTGACCCGTGTGATCCGGGCCGCCGAGGAATTTGCGCGGCAGGGCGCGCCCGGTCCCTCCGAGCTCGCCGACAGCAAATTCATGAAGCGGGCGGCGGGCGGCAAACTCGAGCTCGCGCTCTCGGCCTTGGGCGAGCCGGGCGAGCCCGCCTCGTTCAAGGGCTCGGGCAATACCCGCGTCACCGGAGCCGAGCTGGGCGAGATCCACCTCTTCGGATTGCTCTCACAGGTGCTCTCCGGTCTCTCGCTCAATTTTTCCTCCCTCAAGCTTGATCAGGCGCAGTCCAGTCTGCAGCTCGCCGACGGCATCGTGGCCTTCCCCGACCTGCGCATCAGCGGGCCCTCCGCCCTGATCGAAGGCCGCGGCACTTACGGGCTGGCTGGCGGCGCGCTGGACTTCACGGCGAAATTCAAGCCCTTCGACCGCACGAAAACCGTGCTGCAGGACGTGCTGAGCGTCGTCTTCAACCCTCTGACGAGCATCGTGGAATTGCGCCTCGGTGGGCAGCTCCGGGAGCCGAAATGGTCGTATTCGCTCGGGGAGACCCGGCCCCGCGAACCGCCTCCGTCCGGCCCTTCTTCAGCCGAATATCCCAAGCCACCGGAAATCAAGCCGCCGCAAGGGTAAGTCCCTTCACCTCGCTGGGTAGCCAAATCCTTGGACCCGGCGCTCGAAGGCCGGAACTAGGTAATTACCCCTAAATCCGCATTGCTAAGGGATATTGCCGTGGCTATGCAGAGCCGACGCTGATGCGAACCGCGGATACCAGATCGTCCACGCGAATCCTGCTCGCCCTGCCTTTTGCCATGGTGGCGGTCTTCGGCCTGCTGGTCCTGATGGGGTGGTGGTCAGGCACGCCCCCGTTGGTCCAGCCCCGCATCACCGATGCCGCCCTGCCGGCCAACGCCGCGCTGTGCCTCGGCCTTTTGGGCGGCGCGGTCGTGGCCCGCTTGTGGGAATACCGCCAGGCCGCCGTCGGAATGGCCCTCGGTGCTTCCGTCCTGGCCGGTTTCACCGTGCTGTCGGGCCTGCTCAACTGGGAACGCGGCCTCGATGACCTGCTGGTCCGCCACCGTGAGTTGATCGACGGTCCGAACATTGGACGCATGCCCGTCGCGCTGGCCATCGCCATGGTCCTTGGTGGCCTGCTCGTGGCCTGGTTTGCGTGGCGGCCCGCCAGCCTGACCCGTCCGTTTTTCCTCACGCTGTGCGGCTCCCTCACCTGCGCCTACGGCTTCGTGGCCTTGGGCGAGGATCTCATCGGCCTGAATTACAACCAGGCCTGGATCCAGGCCGCCCGCCTCGCACCCCATGCCGCCGGTGCGTTCGTGGTCCTCGGGGCCGGCCTGATGGTGTTGGCGATGCGCGACGGCGGCACGCTCGGGCAGGCCGGTCCGCGGTGGTTGTGGCTGCCCGTCTTCATCGGCGGCGTCACGGCCTCATTCGCGGTCTGGTTTGCCCTGCGCGAGCGCGAGCTGGGCTATGTCAACAGCACCACGCGGCTCACGATCGGCAGCTTCGGCGCGCTGCTCGCCGGCGAGGCGGACAGCAACATGGGCTCGCTGCGGCGCATGTCCCTGCGCTGGAACCAGGCCGGCGGCACCCCGCAGGAATTGTGGGAAAGCGATGCCGACGCGCTGATCAGCCCCACCTCGGCCTACCGGGCCCTCATGTGGGTGGACGCCGGTGGCCGCACGCGCTGGCTCTGGCCCGAGAAGCGCAACGAGGACATGGTGTTTTACCTGCACACCACGCACCCGCTGCGCCTCGCGGGCATGGAGGCCGCCCGCAAGGCCTCGGACAACGGCCAACCGGCGATCACGGTGGTGGGACCGCTGCTGCTGCCGGGACGCGATCCCGTCTTTGCCGTCTATGCGCCGGTCCAGCGCAACGGCCGGCATGACGGTTTCCTCGTCGGCGAGTATTACTACCGCCGCCTGGTCGAGGTGATCGACGCCCGCATGGCGCTTTCGTCGCGCTACTCCGTGGAGGTTTCCGTGGCCAGCCCCGGCACCGGCGAGAACGGCCGGGACCAGTGGGTGACGCTGTATTCGGACGTCCTCACCCACGGCCCGGAGGAAGCCCGCCTGCGGCAGAGCACGACGTTCCGCTTCCACGAACAGCGCCTCTCCGTCACGCTCACGCCCCGGCCCGACACCGTGACGGCCAACCGCCGCTTCCTGCCCGAGCAGATGGCCCTCTTTGCCGGCCTCGGCTTCAGCGCCCTGCTCGGCCTCGTCGTCAACCTGGCCCAGACCGCCCGCCGCCGGCAGGTCTCCGCCGAGACCACCAGCGCGCAGCTGCGCTCCGAGAACGAAGAGCGCCGCCGCGTCGAGGCCCGGTTGAAGGCGACGGACGAGCGCCTCAACCTCGCCCTCGACTCCACCCAGGTCGGCGTCTACGAGTGGGACGTCCCCTCCGGCCGCGTCATCTACTCGCCCAGTGTCTGGACTTCGCTCGGCCACGACCCCGGGGCCATGGCGCCCACGGCCGAGGCCTGGGCCTCCCTCATCCACCCGGAGGACCAGGGCCGCTTCCAGACCGTGCTCGAGGCCCACCTCGCCGCCCAGACCCCGCTCTTCGAGTTGGAATACCGTGTCCGCGGCGGCGACGGCAGCTGGCAGTGGATTTTCGCGCGCGCCAAGTGCGTCGCCGTCAGCCCCGAGCGCCAGCCCCTGCGCATCATCGGCACCTGCCAGAACATCAACGCCCGCAAGCGCGCCGAGGAGACCCTTTCCGCCGTGCAGGCCGAGAGCCGCAAGCTCTCCCTCGTCGCCAGCCGCACCGACAACCCCGTCGTCATCACGACGCGCGACGGCCACATCGAGTGGGTCAACGCCAGCTTTGAGCGCATCAGCGAATGCGGGCTGGCCGAGATCACCGGCCGCAGCCTCATCGACCTGCTCACCAGCCCGGACACCGATGCCGGCGCCGTCGACCGCGTGACCAACGCCATCCTGCACGGCGAACCCATCGCCACCGAGCTCCTGCACATCGCCAGGTCCGGCCGGCGCTACTTCCTCCGCCTCGACCTCCAGCCCGTGCACGGCGCCGGCGACCGCCTCGAGAACTTCATCGGCCTCGCCACCGACATGACCGCCCGCGTCCAGACCGAGCAGGAGCTGCGCCGGGCCAAGACCGAGGCCGACTCCGCCTCCCGCGCCAAGTCCGAGTTTCTCGCATCCATGTCGCACGAGATCCGCACCCCCATGAACGGCGTCATCGGCATGACCAGCCTGCTCATGGACACCAAGCTCGATCCGGAGCAGCGCGAATTCGTCAATACCATCCGCACCTCCGGCGACGCCCTCCTCTCCATCATCAACGAGATCCTCGATTTCTCCAAGATCGAGTCCGGCAAGATGGAGCTCGAGCAGCAACCCTTCGACCTTGTGCAGTGCGTCGAGGACGCCCTCGACATCTTTTCGCTGCAGGCCGCCGCCAAGGGCATCGAGCTCGCCTACAGCATCGACCCCGGCGTCCCCCGCTACATCGAGGGCGACATCACCCGCCTGCGCCAGGTCATCGTCAACTTGCTCAACAACGCCGTGAAGTTCACGCCCGCGGGCTTCGTGACGGTCGAGATCCGTCCGGCCCCCGGCACGGTCCGCGCGCCGGGCCGGAAGATCCTCCTCGATTTCTTCGTCACCGACACCGGCATCGGCATCCCCGCCGAGCGCCGCCACCTGCTCTTCCAGCCCTTCAGCCAGATCGACTCCTCCACCACGCGCAAGTTCGGCGGCACCGGCCTCGGCCTCGTCATCTGCGACCGCCTCTGCCAGCTCATGGGCGGCACCATCGACGTCGAGAGCGAGCAGGGCAAGGGCTCGCGCTTCCGCTTCAGCATCCAGACGCAGCCGGTCGAGGACGTGCCGGAGCCCACGCGCCCGCCCTTCTCCATGCGGCTCGCCGGCTCGCCCGTGCTCGTGGTCGACGACCACCCGGTCAACCGCACCATCCTGCAGCACTCGCTCGGGGCCGCCGGTTTCAAACCCCTCGTCGTCGCCTCTGGCCGGGAATTCCTCGACCATCTGGCCCGCCAGCGCCCGCTCCTCGCCGTCGTCGACTGGGTCCTGCCCGGCGAATCCGCCGAGGAACTCATCGCCCGCATCCGCGCCGCCTACGTCAACCTGCCTGTCATCGTCCTCAGCCCCGCCACCGAGGTCGCCCAGCGCGTCAGCAGCACTGACCCGCTCATCGTGCGCGTGCCCAAGCCCGTCAAACCCGCCGCCCTGCTCGAGCACATCGCCCGCCTCACCGGCGCTCCCGCCACCGGCCAGACCCAGCCGCCCGTCCCGCTCACCGACAGCCGCCCGCCCATCTCCGCCACCATCCCCCTGGAGGTCCTCCTCGTCGAGGACAACCCCGTCAACCAGAAGGTCGCGCTGCGCTTTCTCAACAAGCTTGGCTACCTCGCCGCCGCCGCCGCCAACGGCCTCGAGGCCGTCGCCATGGCGACCAAACACCCCTTCAACATCATCTTCATGGACGTGCAGATGCCGGAGATGGACGGTTTCGCCGCCACCGCCGAGATCCGCCGCCAGTTGCCCGCCGACAAGCAGCCGGTCGTCGTCGCGCTCACCGCCAACGCCATCGCCGGCGACCGCGAACGCTGCATCAAGGCGGGCATGGACGACTACCTCACCAAGCCCATCAAGCTCGACGACATCGAGCAGGTCATCGTCCGGCATTTCGGCCCCGGCGCGCAGAATCGCGGCCGGCTCTAAAACCTGGGGAAGCGGCTCGCGCTCAAGCCGCTGTCCGCGGCGGGCCAGGTCTCTCATTGGTCATTCTCTGGAGCTTGGAGGTTGGAGCTTCTCCACCGCTCTTTCGCTTTGTCTTTCGTCCGCCCGTGCGAAAACTCACCTCATGCGTTCCCGCTCCCTGCCCCTCGTGTTCGCGGCTGCGCTCGCGCTCGCCGTCTCCGCCCACGCCAAGGTCACCGCCCTCGTCGGCGGCCGGATGATCGACGGCTGGGGCGGCCCCCCGGTCAACAACAGCGTCATCCTCATCGAGGGCGACCGCATCCTCGCCGCCGGCTCCGCCGACGCCGTCAAGGTGCCCGCCGGGGCCGAGGTTGTCGATTGCGCCGGCATGTCCGTGCTCCCCGGCCTGTGGGACAACCACGTCCACACCATGCTGCTCGGCCACTCCAACTACGACCACTGGGACAAGACCTACCCCGACCGCTTCGCCAAGGACATCATGCCCGCCGCCGCGCGCCAGTTGCTCATGGCCGGCGTCACCAGCGCCCGCGACCTCGGCGCCCCGCTTGAGGACAGCATCCAGGTGCGCGACCGCATCAACCGCGGCGAGATCCCCGGCCCCACCCTCTACGTCTCCGGCCCCTTCATCCAGCACGAGCCCTATCCCGGCACCGAGGATTTCCGCTGGGGCGTCAAGGGCGCCGACGATGCCCGCGCCAAGGTCAAGAAACTCGCCGACGCCGGCGTCGATGTCATCAAGCTCATCGACCAGGACCAGATGACTTTCGAGGAGGTGCAGGCCGTCGTCGACGAGGCGCACAAGCACAACCTCCCCGTCGTCGCCCACTCGCACCGCCCCGACGAGATCCGCCTCGGCCTCAAGGCCGGCGTCGACTGCTTCGAGCACACCGGCCTCGCCATGGCCCCGGACTATCCGGACGACATCCTCGAGCTCCTGCAGGAGCGCACCGCCAAGATGTCGCTCGGGCCGCTCTTCTGGTGCCCCACCATCGAGGGCTTCTTCAACTACGAATACAACGTCCGCAACCCCCAGCACATCGAGGACAAGGGCTGGCAGCTCGGTGTGCCCGCCGACATCGTCGCCGACATCCAGAAATCACTCAAAAACCCCGGCTGGCTCGCCTACTACCAGATCACCCCGCTCCGCGCCACGACGTCGGCGAAGAAGTTCGAGCAGCTCCGCAAATCCGGCGTTGTCCTCCTCATCGGCACCGACAGCGGCATCCCGATGAAATTCCACAACCAGTCCACCTGGCGCGAACTCGACATCTGGGTGAACAGGCTCGGCATGGACCCGATGGACACCATCCGCGCCGCCACCTACTGGCCCGCCGTCGCGATGAAGGTCGACCAGGACTACGGCACCATCTCGCCCGGCAAGAAGGCCGACATCATCGCCGTGAAGGGCGACGTCCTCCGCTACATCAACCTCCTCCAGCGCGTCGACCTCGTCATCAAGCACGGCGCTCGGGTGAAGTGATCTGTCTTCACACCAAGGTCGCAAAGGACGCGAAGGTGTAGGACCTGACTTTGGCCAGGCTGGCTCGACCGAGTTCGAGCCCCAAACTTCAATCCGCGTTAATCCGCGCCATCCGCGGAGAATTTCTCCCTTCTTTGCTACCTTTGCGACCTTGGTGTGAAAATTGATCCGCTGCTCACAGCCACTTCATCAATTCCCGCATCTCCCCCGCCCGCGCCGCATCCCCGGCAAGGTTGTGCATCTCGAGCGGATCGCGCCGCAGGTCGAAAAATAGCCACGGCGCCTCGCGCCCGTCCGTCCCGGCCTTCATGACCAGCTTGTGCTCCGCCGTGCGGAAGCCGCGCCAGACCTCCGGGCATTGACCCGGCACCTCGTTGGCCGTCGGCATCGAGATCGGCGCGAAGTCGCGCTTGAGATGCCACTCGCGTCCCTCCGCCCACGCCACCGCCATGTGCGGCAAATCGACCAGACTCACCGGACTGCTGTCTTTCTTTGGAGCTTGGAGGTTGGAGCTTGGAGCTTCGCCACGGGGCCAGCGCACCAGCAACGGAACCCGTATGCTTTCTTCGTAGGGCCATCCTTTGCGGAAGAAACCGTGGCTTCCATGCATGTCGCCGTGCACCGACGTGAACACCACCACGGTCTCGCTCAGGTCCACCTCGGCGATCAGCCGGCCGATGGCCCGGTCCGTCGCCTCGATGTGCGCGTAGTAGCCCGCCAACTCGTTGCGCGCCTTCTTCTCCACCTCGCCGCCGGGTGGCACATTGCCCCGCAGCGCGATCTCCGCCGGCTTCCGCTCCGCCACGTGCGGCGCCGGCGCGTGATACGGCGGATGTGGCGCCTCCAGGCTCACCACGCAAAACTGTGGGAGCGACCTTGGTCGCGACATCCACTCTGCAGCCCTTTGGCACAGGATGTCGGCCTGATAACCCTTGAACTGCCGCGGCTCAGACAAGCGCGTGCCATGCAGCCACGGATCGTTCAGCAGGAACCCGCTTTCGAATCCCTCCCACAATGCAAAGCCACCCCACCGCTCCGGCGGCACGATCATCTTCGCGTGCGCCTCGCCCACGAGCGGCGCCGTGCGGTCCCGCTCGGCGAGATGCCATTTGCCGAACCATGCCGTCGCATAGCCCCGGTCGTTCAAGGCATGCGCCACGGTGCGTGCGTTGGCCGGCAACGCCTCCCAGTAGCCACGCACGCCGTTCTCCGGACACAGCTTGCCGGTCAGCAACGCCGCGCGCGCCTGCGGCCCGAGCGGATGCGGGGTAGTCGCCTGCGAAAAATCCACCGCCTCGCTCGCCAGCCCGTCCAGCCACGGCGTCCGCGCATTGGCATCGCCCGCATAGCCCGTCGCCATGCCCCGCCATTGGGTCGTGAGTATCCATAGAATATTTGGCTGGGAGGACATGTCATTGCTCGCGTCTATCACGCGCAACTACCCCAAATCTCGCCGAAGCCACAAGGCGTAGGCGGATGGGTGGTCACAATCCACAGGATGTCGGGGCGGTCGGCCATCACGTCATCTTCTCCCACCACCCGCCGGCATCCAAGCCCGAACAAAAACCGTTTGCGGCCGTCTCCCGGCCCGGCTTTCCTGCCCCATCACCATGAAGCTCCGCGTCATCACCGCCGGCGGCACCATCGACAAGGTCTACTTCGACGCCGCCAGCACCTACGAGG
>CAZMFB010000007.1:0-125601 GCA_964565475.1 uncultured Opitutaceae bacterium
CCAGCTCGTCACCATCACCGACCCCGACGGCAAGAGCACCACCAGCGAATACAACTCCCGCGGCCTCCTCACCAAGGTCACCGATCCGCTCACCCGCGCGACCAACCTCACCTACGACGACGCCGGCCGGCGCAAGACCGCCACCGATCCCCTCAGCCGCCTCACCACGCTCGATTACGACGCCCTGCACCGCGTCACCAAGGTCACCGACCCCGGCGCCCTCGTCGCCCAGCAAGGCTTCGACCTCAACGGCAACCGCACCTCGCTCACCAATCCCGCCAACGCTGCCATCGCCTTCGCCTACGACAGCGCCAACCGCCTCACGACCGAGACCACCCCGCTCGGCCGCGCCACCGGCTACACCTACAACACCCGCGGCCTCCTCGCCACCGCCACCGAGCCCTCCACCCAGCAGACCACGTTCGCCTACGACGACGCGCAAAGGCTCCTGAGCACGACGGACCCGGTAGGGACGATTGCGCTGACGCGGGATGCAGCCGGGCGCGTGACAATAGTTTCCGAGGGAACGAAGACGCTGACTCGAGGCTATAACGCTTACGGATGGCTGACCTCGTTCACGGATGGCGACGGAAACGTGATCGGCTATCAGTATGATAATCTCGGACGGCTGACCCGGCTGACTTACCCCGACGGCAAGCAAGTCAACTACGCGTATGATGCGGCGGGGCGGCTAGGCACCGTGACCGACTGGTCGAACCGCGTAACGACCTACTCGTATGATGCCGTGAGTCGGCTCTCGCAGATTTTGCGACCGAACGGAACCAAGCAGGTGCGGACTTACGATGCGGCGGGGCAATTGACTTCATTGACTGAACTAGCGCCGGACGGAACGACCGTGATTTATTCGGGGAGCCATTCGTATGACCTGGCCGGCCAGCTTACCGGTGAAACCCTCAGCCCCGCCATTTCGCCGCCAGCGATGAGTGCGACGCAAACCTTCGATGCGGATAATCGATTGCTCACGCACAACGGCAGCGCCGTCACCTACGACGCCGACGGCAACCTCCTCACCATCGCCAGCGGCGTCGCCCCCGCCAGCTACACCTACGACGCTCGCAACCGCCTCACTACCGCCGGCGGTCTCACCTACACCTATAACGCGGAGAACCGCCGCGTCAGTGTCACCGATGGCTCCGGTGCCACGACGTTCGTGATCAATCCCAACGCCGTTCCCGACCAAGTGCTGGTGAAGTCTACACCCGGCGGAACCAAGACCTTCTACGTCTACGGCCTCGGCCTCCTGCACGAAGAGACAGCTGGCGCACCCCGCTACTATCACCACGACCGCCGCGGCGACACTATCGCGCTCACGGACAGCACCGGCGCGGTGACAGGCCGCGCCGCGTATGGCGTCTACGGCGAGCTTATCACGCAAAGCGGCACCCTCAACACCCCCTTCCTCTTCAACGGACGCTGGGGCGTGCAAACGGACTCGAATGGCCTGTATCATCATCGTGCACGCTACTATCACCCCACGCTCCGCCGCTTCCTCAACCAGGACACCGTGCTCGGCTCGATTGCCAGCGGCGCATCCATGAACCGTTTCGCCTACGCCAACGGCAACCCCGTCAGCCTGATCGACCCCTTCGGCCTCATGGCGATGGATAATGGAACGGTTACCATTGCTTTGAACGGAGCCGTTCCCAATTTTCCACTCGGTCTCGGCAAAGTTGCGGCACTCATTGGAGCCCACCACCAGTGGATCACGGCTCCGTCAGGACGATCAGCAGGAATGGGAAATCGCCAGGGTGTGCCGGGCGAGGGCGGCCAAACTAGCCCGGATCTTCCGTTCGCGCCTACTCAAGTCGTCGATCATACTGGACGAGTGCCTCAGAGAAGTATCCCAATTTCAGGTGTGGACAGTCGAACCTTAGATGAGTGGCTTCAACCCGGCCGGCGAACCGGCCCTTGGGTTCCTTACTGCAATGACTGCAACACTTGGGCTCGTGATGTCATTCAAAACTCTCAGCCTCAATCGCGCGCAGATCGACCTTGGAATCCGTTTGAGAATCCGGCGACGACGGAGGTTATACAGGGGAATCCCGGACGACAGACTGTGATCAGCCCTAATGGAACTGTCCGTGTTATTGGAGGGCCGGGTGGCTGATGAAAAGATCGACTTTAGTATCTCTGGCAATGGGAGCACTTATCGTGCTTCCATTGCTAGGCTTAGTGAGCTTTTATCAGGCTGCGTTTAGCCTCTGGATGACCTCCCATCCGGTTCATCAATCGGATGAATGGCAAACGCGATTCTACTTACGACTAGCGACAACTGTAGTAATTGGGATTGGATGGTTAGCCTTGCTTGTCTGGTTCTTCAAGCAGAGGAGAAAGAACGAGAAAAACCCAAGCGCGTAACTTGATATCTCCTCCTCGGCTTAGGCATCCCCGCACCTCCGCCTCGCTCTTCTCGCGCCCGCTCTGCCCGCCCTGCGTTAGCAAGAGGGCAGCTCAACCTTGCCGTGTTAGACGGCCCAACCGGAACCAAGCCAAAGCACCCAGCGCTGCGATAAACCACAGGCTGGGCGCGCCGCCACCGCCGCCCCCACCTCCGCCGGTTTGTGGTGCGGGCGTGGGCGTCGGGGTTGGAGTGGGATTGGGAGTCGGGGTTGGTGTCGGGGCAGGCGATGGCGCTGGATCGGGCGTGGGTGTGGGGGTTGGCGCAGGCGTTGGAGCCGGATCCGGGGTAGGTGTGGGTGTAGGAGTTGGCGTCGGAGTGGGAGTGGGGGTTGGTGTAGGCGTCGGGGTCGGCGTGGGCGCCGGGGGCTCATTGGTGGTGAGGGCGGCGACCAGAAACTCGACGTTGGGCGTGCCGAGGCCGGCGATGAGGTTGTAGTTGGGGCCGACCCGGTAGATGCCGTTGGTGGCTTGCGTGGAAAATGGATCCAGAGTGGCCACCCCGCCGGAGGAGCCGGTCGTCATCTGGTTGAAGCCCGCCGTGCCGATCAGGGGGTAGAGCCTCCGGTTGAACACGCCCATCGGGCCCAGCCCCTTCTCGGCGCGGGCTTGGTTGATCAGCGCGCAAAAGCCGGCCCACATCGGCGTGGCAAGGCTGGTGCCGCCTGCGACAAATCGGGAGCCTTGGAACGCGAAGTAAGGATAATACGTGGAATAGGCGATGGCGGAGATGTCGGGCACGCAGCGCATGTTGCCGGAGGGAAGGTTGGGGCCGGTTTGCCAAGATGGACGTGAATAGAACAGGCTGATGCCACCGCCGCTGGCCAAATTGCCGGTTGTCCTCTGGGTTGGGTCGTTGTGCAGGGTCCAGGCTCCCTCCTTGGCCGGGAGATACGCGCCGTTGAAGCGACCCAGCGGCTCCAGGAATTCCACGACTGTGCCACCGACGCCAGTGACATAAGGTGATGAGGCG
Source organism: uncultured Opitutaceae bacterium (assembly GCA_964565475.1). Lineage (GTDB taxonomy): Bacteria > Verrucomicrobiota > Verrucomicrobiia > Opitutales > Opitutaceae > Didemnitutus. The sequence continues at coordinate 3,392 of CAZMFB010000007.1, forward strand.
GGGTATTGGGGCGAGGAAACGCCGCCCTCGAAGTAGCCGTGAGTGACAAGTGTATTGTTGACGATATTCTGACTGCTGCCGGAGTTGCCCGAGGAGGCGAAAACAGAAACACCGAGGGCCGTGAGCGAGAGCAGGGCTTGTTCTTGGAGATCCCGGACCTGACTATTGGTGAGCATGGCCTCGGGTAAGCCAAAGCTACCGCTAACCTGCCCGATTTTACGGCCGGCGTTGATCTGGGGAATAATCCAGGTGGAGGCTTGGGGAAAATCAAGGGTAGTCAGCAGAACGATTTCAGCGCCGGGCGCCATCGCGCTGGCCCACTGGACATCCATCGCCTCTTCGCCGCTACGGCTAGGATCGCCGGGGATGTTCTGCGCGGCGGGTGGATGGATCTGGGAAAATTGCGACAATCGCGCCGGCACGCTGGCGGTGCGCCAGAAAAGCTCCAGGTCGTCGGTCGAAATCCGGTTGCCACCGAGAATGACGATGGTCTGGCCCCGACCGTCGAGCCCCGGAACTTGGGCGTTGTAGTGCTTGGCAAAGCCGTCGGGCAGGACATAGCCGCCATCCAGGCTGGCCACCCTCGCCGTCTGATGGGGTTGCACTTTCAGGTGGGGCTGGATTTCGGCAATGCCCGCGAGCAGCGGCGCGATTTCGGCGGGCACGGAGGGAGCGGTGACGGCGCTGGTGTGCATCTGGCCGTCCGTGCCAAGGACGCGGGCGAACTTCATGGAGAGGGCGGTCTCGATCACGCGGACCGGCGCCGAGGCAAAGACGGCGAGGCGGACCGTGTCCTCGTTGCTGACGCGGAAACCCTGCGAGGCGGCCCAGCGGGACACCTTCTGCCAATTCTCGCGGGTGGGCAGATACCGGGTCTGCAGTTCACGGACGGACAACACCTCGCCTCGTTCGACCCGCTGGCGCAACTCATCAAGGTTGCGCATGCGCAGGGCGAATTGCACGGGCTGCCGGGCCTCGAGTTCGGCCCACTTCAGGGTTTCGCGTGTGATGGTGCCAATCGTGGGCGGACCTGAGTTGGGTGCGGTCACCGGAGAAATGGCTTCCCGCATCAGGACTTTCTGGCCGGAGATCGCCGAGGTTCCCGAAGCGGGCGCAGCACCCACGGGCACCCCAGCCAGCAGCGCCAGCAGCATCATTTTCAGGACGCAACGGGAGGCCCATCGAGGTGTTGTTCCAATCTGTCTCAGGGTGTTCATCAGGGGTGTCCAAGTCATATGCGGCGATGGGCGAATCCAAGCTCGGGCTGAGCTAAACACAGGTTAGCGCCGGACCTGTGATTGGCAAGAATCGCCAGGTGGCAGAACGGTAAATCCCGTCTTAATGAGACAAGATGATTGGCGGCAGTGTTTGGGGGATTATGGCAGCGTTCACGTGTGAATAAGCTGGGATTGACGCGACCGGTCCGTTCGATTGCCTCCCGGCACACACTGATTCTCTGCGAACAAACCCATTGTTCGAATCATGAATGAGACAATCCCCCGCATCTCCATCGTCGAGGATCAGGTCAGCGTGTCCGAGTTGCTTGACTGCTATCTGACCCGCATCCTTGGCTACAAGGTCGTATCAGTGAGCGGCACCGTTTCCGCCGCGTTGATCGACTTGCCCGCAGTAAAGCCCGATGTGGTGATTCTCGACCTGGGATTGCCCGACAAAAAGCCGGAGGACGTGATCCGATCGGTCATGGAGATTGCCGGAAAAGCCAAAGTGATTGTGTTTAGCTCATTGAACAACCCGTTCACAATCGAGTTGCTCCGCAAGACGAGAGTGCACGGCTACCTCGACAAGTGGGGAGACGGTGTGCAACGGCTGAAGGATGCCGTCACCACAGTCATGGCGGGCAAACAATATCGCCCCGACTGGTTCGATGACGCTTGCGACGATCTGCGCCGAGGGCCGAACGCGGTGACGAATTTGCTGAGCGACCGGGAGAAACAGGTGCTGGCGTTGATCGGCGAGGCTTGGGCTGACGAGCAGATCGGTCGCAAAATGGGCCTGACGAAATACTCGGCGCAGGTCTGCCGGGCTCGGATCATGAAGAAACTGGATCTCCACTCCACACCGCAGTTGATGAAATTCGCCGCGGACAACGGATTTTCCGGGCTGCAGCAGGCGACGTATTCAACGGTTGGTGGCAGATGATGCATCGCATAAAATATTCGAATGCTTCCGAGAGAGAAGAGTTCAATTGTTCCGTGCGATCTATCGAAAGGACACTGTCACCGATCGGCGGCAAGGGTGGTTGAATCAGTTGCGGACGGGATCCACCGTCGCCAGCGCAGGCAGGTAGAGCTGAGACTTCGTCTGACCTTGCGGTCGGGCCGCGCCGGAGCGCACAAGGGCTCGCAGTGATCGGTAGGCGGCGCTGCGGCCCAGCCCGAGAGACACCCGGATTTCCCGGGGGCTGGCGACTCCGACTTTGCGGAGATACGCGAGAACACGGTCAGGTTTCGGTGTGGCGCAATCCGACACTTCCATCGGGATTGGAGCCGCAAAATCTCCATCAGGAATTTCCACGAGGGCCGCGCGGCAAACCCACGCCCCGATGCGTCGCATCCGTTCGGCTTCCGGCAGCAACGCGGAGGCATACAGTGAGGTCGGTCCAAACGGAATCATGGGGCTGAAACGCGAATGTCCGTGACCAGTGTGCCGTGCCGCACTGGCAGGTATCGCGCGGAGAAGACGCGAACCGAGACTAGTCGGCCGGCATCAAGCGCGTCGCGCAGGAGCGCAAGCTCGCGACCCCGGAAGGTCACGGCGAGCGATCCGGCGTGAAGGGTGAGGACTTCCTCGCCGCCGGCTTGAAGCGTCCAGCGCGTGAGGGTGTGATAAGGGAGGGATTCGGTGCGGTCGGGGCATTCCAGGCGCAGAACGGCAGGGGGTTCGCCTTCTGGCGCGATAACACCCCAGACGGGCGCAGCCGGCAGCGGCGCGGGGGGCTTGTGAGCGAGAGGTTTGAGGGCCATGCGGATCAGGCGCGCGTCGGCGTTGCGCGGGCAATCCGAGCCAGTGAGTCGGCCCATCCACGCAGCGCCGCAAGCGACGGTATCGCACTGCGTAAACGAGATAGCCGGTGAAGCAGCATCATGCGAAAGCCAGTTCGCGCGTCGGGCTCAGCCAGTTCAGAGGCCAGGCGGCGGTCGGCTGGACGTTGCAACGCCGCGCGCGCGGCACCGGCGTCGGTGGTGTAAATGGCCTGGGACTCACGAAACCGCGAATTGCTCACGTAACACTGCTTGAGGTTGGCGGCGGCCAGGCCGGCCTCCGTGAGGAGAAGGAGTCCGCGGTCCACCGTCCGGCCCTGCGCGGCATGCGAGGTTGTGGCATAACCGTGCGTGAAGTGACGGAAGTCCGCCGGCAGTATGCCGCCGCCGGCGAGCCGGATTTCGCTTCGAGAGGTGAAGCCGGCGACCGCGACGAGGTCGCCGTTCTTGAGCCTGAGTGAAGGGACGTTGCGGCGGAGCAGCAGGCGGTCGCCCACCGCGACCGGGAGTTCGCGCGCGGTTCCGACGTCGAATCCCCCCGTTTTGCGGGGGTCAAACGTGACCTCCGCGCCGGAATCCCGGCGAACCACGAGGCGCCCGGTTTCGCGTCGAACCACCGTGGCGTGCTCGCCTTTGGCAAAGCCGGCGCTCGCCCGGTGAAAACTCAGCACGTCTCCGGGCTGGTAACTACCCGGCCGCCGCATCTGCGCGCTGGTCCACTGCAATGGGTGGACAATGGGAACCAAATGATCGGAGCCGCGCAGCAAAGAGGCCGAGCGCAGCCGGGCGCGCGCTTCCGTGGCGAAGACATGAATGTCGGACCATACGGGAGCGATCACCAGACAGGATTGGCCGGAGCGGATCGTGCGCAGGTAGTCGTCTGCGGCGACCCGGAACAGATCACGCTCGGTGCGCAGCTCATGCACGCCGCCGAGCCGCTGAAAGGCGGCGAAGGCGCGCGTGACGTGGCCGCGCGCAAGAAAACGCACTGCGTCGCGCCACCGCGAGTCGCGTTGCCGGCGGATGGTGGTAAGGTGGGCGACCGGGACTCGGCCGTAGCGCTGGAGGCAGCGCAGGGCGTCGCCCGCCTCGACGGAGGTGTGTTGCTTCGTGTCACCGACGAGAAGCAGGCGGCAGTCGCGGTCGCGGGCCAGCCGGCAGAGATCCCGCAATTGGCGGACCGAAACCAGGCCGGCTTCATCTACCAGCACGACCCGGCCCCGGAGCGCCGCCTGAAGCGCGGGATTCACCAGCAATTGTTGCAGGGTGTCGGCGCGCGGCGTGAGTTCACGGCGCAGAACCTCGGCGGCTCCCGACGAGGGCGTGCAGCCGAACACGGAGCCGCCGGCCCGCTCGATGCCGGTGACGACGGCGCGCAGGCATGTCGTCTTGCCGGTGCCGGCGTCACCTTGGAGCAAGGTGACGCGCGAACGCGAAGCGAGCAAAGTGACGACGGCTCTGCTCTGCTCATCTTGGCCCAGCTGATACGGGCCAGCATCGCCCAAGGGCGGACAAGTATCCCGGTTTCCGTTGGCCCAATGCACGAATTCCTCCTCAGCCTCGAGTCCGGCACGAGACGCCAGTTCGTCATCGGATGCGATCAGGGCGCCGGAGGCGATCCGTCCGTCGAGTTCGCTGCGGAGATCCGCGAGAGTGACGTCGCCTCGCCCGATGGCGAGGGCCTCCGCCAGAAGTTCCCGGCGATCCACGACCGAGCGCCGTTCGTAGAGGTGCGCTTCGGCGTCGGTCAAAGCCGCCTCCGCAGTGATCGGCACCGCCGGAAACGGTTGGCCGTCTGCTAGCGCGATAACTTCCCGCAAAGCGGGCAATTCCTGCCCAGCGGATTTCAGCCAATCGGCCCGCAATTCAGCGGCGGTGGTGTTGGCTTTGGCGTCGCGGCTCTCGCCCGCGATGGCCTGGAGGGCGTCTTGCGACACGGCGCCGATCCGGGCTGCGGTCTGCCGAATCTCGGCGCGCCGCTGGCTGAAGCGTTCGCGCAGCTCGGGCGGCACGCCCTTGAGCGCGAAGCCGATGCCCCGGACGGACTCGATTTCATAGCCGGCGGCGCGAAGGCGGGCGGCGAGCCGGGCATAGCAAACTTCCCGCAAGAAGCCCTGATGCCGATAATAACCTGCCGGCTGGACGCTCTTCCATCGGCTCTCCGTGGCATCAAAGGTCGCATTCATGATGCACACATGCGTGTGGAGCTGCGGATCCAGTTTCCGGCTGGCTTCGTGGGTGACGATGGCCGCCACCATGTTCCCGGTCCGGCGGTCAGTGTCCTCACCGCTGCGGCGGACGCGGGTCGCCGTGACGGCCTCAATCTCGTGGAGGGTTTCACGGACGGCCTCGGCCCACCATCTCCGGATGCGCTCGTCGCCGCCGACCAGGCAGGCGATGGAAACATCCTTGGGCGGCGAGATCTGACCGAAGAAGCACACCCGGCGGCCCGCGCCCCGGTCGCGGGCGGTCAGTCGCTCGCCGGTATCCGGGTGCCGGCCTTGGCATAGTCGTTCGAACTGCTCGCGGCGGCACCGGCCGCGCAATCCCAGGTTCTCAGCACCCTGGCCGAACCAGGTCATCTCCGATTTCCCGTGTTCTTCAAGGTAGTCGCCAATCTCCATGTGCTCGCGGAAATACTCCACGGCACCGGAGACACGACAGCAGGGTTTATCAAAACGAACCATGAATTACATGGTAACATAACGACTGCTATATTACTAGACAAACCACCAGATTCACCAAAGAAAGCCGCTTATTATCCTCGAAAACACCCATCTGCTTAAAACTCCTTGGTTCGAACAAAGCGAACCAGTGAGTTGAATCTATCAATATATGGAAAGTGGAACACGCCACCCCTAATGGAATTAGGCGGAACCATCGCCGCTCAACCGCCGTTGCGCCGCCGCCGAACCGTCGCGCTTTGGCTTCCGGATTGTAAACGACTGCTATTTGTGCATACTGCATGCCCGATGAACGAATCAGAGCTTCAAGCGCGAGTCCTGGCGGATGCGCGCGATTTTGACCTAGCCAGCCGACCGCGCAGCCGCCTGGCCCCGCACCGGGAGGCCCTGCTCATCTACCGCGCGAAGGGCCTCAGCTACGAGGACATCGCAGAGACCTTGACCCGGCACGGGTTGCCCATCCGGCCCACGATTGTGGGCACGTTCTGCCGCCGGCACTTTCGCAAAGCCGATATCCAGCGCAAACGGGTCGAACTCGAGGCGGCACCCACGCGACCCGCCCCCAACCCGGCGTCTGCTCCGGTGTCGTCCCTGCTTAGCCGGAGGCCGGCCCGGTGAGTGCCGAGGACAAGGCGGAAGGCGCGGCCATCCCGGAGCATCTTCAGCGGATCGCCGATCAATACGGACTTTCGCTCCACGACCCCGTCCTGCAGGTGATGGGTGCCCATTGGCTCCGCGTGCAGGAGGCGGAGAACACCCTCCGCGAAGTGTCGCTGGAAATGCAATCGGCCCTCGATGCCCGGATCGAGGCCCTCGCCGAATCCGGCGACAACCTGGTCGCAGTCGCGGGGCAGCTCGCCCAGATCAGGACGGTGCTCGATCAGCGCCCGGCCGGCTTCGCCAAACGGCTGGAAGAAGACCTGCGCGCGCCCATCGCCAGCGCCGTGACGCAGGTTCGCGCCTTGGCGCAATCGCTCGCCGGCGCGGCGAAGACCGTGCAAGCCGCGCAAAGGCTACAGTCGCTCGCGGCCTTTGTGATCGGCGCGGTCTTCGGCGCGTCGCTCGCGATATGGCTCTGGCCCGTCTAGGTTCACTGCCGGCCGGGCTCGCCGGGGCCTGCTACGCTGGGGCATGGATCGCTTGGCTCCATGCCTCGCCCCCGCTTGATCGGCTGTTGCCCGTCATTGCCGGAAGCCTCGCCAGTTGGCTCCTCTACTGCGCTTTCACCAAGCCCGGGGCGACCGATGTCGTGCTGCGCCTATGGGGCCTCGAATGGACCCGTGATGAAGTTTGCACTCATTTCTTCATCACGGGCGCTACGGGCACGGGCAAGACGGCCCGGGCGGTCGTGCCCATTTTGCACGCCCTGCGCTCCACGCTGCCGGGCACCGGCATCCTCGCCATCGACTCCAAGGGCGCGCTCTGGAAACCGCTCAGCGAGATGGCCCGGGATCTTGGGCAAGAGGACGACCTTCGGCTCATCCGCGTGCGTCCCACCGAGGTGCCGCGCGAGCGATGGACGCCGCCGCTGGCGATGAACGTGTTTGGCGACAGCGACGTGCCGGCCGCCACGTTTGCCAAAATCCTGATCGATACCGCGACCGCCGCGGGACAACGCGGCGGGCAGGCGTTCTTCAAGGAGACCGCGCGCGACGCCATCACCCACGCGATGGTCGCGCTCGACCTTGTGGACTTGGTGGTGACCCCCGAGAATGTCCACAACGTGCTGTGCATTTCCACGGACACCGAGGACTTGCTGAACCGCCTCAAGGCGCGGGATCAACCGGCCGCCAAAGAGGAACGCCAGTTCTTCGAGGATTTCGCAGCCCAGCCACCCGAGCAGAAGGCCGGCACCGTGTGGACGGTGGCCAACTATCTGCGGCCCTACACGCCGCCGGACATTGCCGAGGTGTTCTGCTCCAACCGGCCCAACTTCTCCTTGGCCGAGGTGGACGCCGGAAAGCTCATCTGCCTGTCGGTGCCGCAGACCTATCAGGTCGAAAGAAAATACCTGAATCTGCTCTGCAAGCAGCTCTTCCTGCTCCACGCCTTCCGGCGCTTCGACCTGTCGCCCGAAGCCATGCGGCGCAAGAACGTCATCGTCCTCGCCCTCGACGAGGGGCAGAAGACGACGCTCGTTTCCGAGGACGGATTCTCCGACCACCTTGCGGTGGACGAGCTCCGCGAGGCCGGCGTGTGCCTCGTGTCCGCCACGCAGACGCCGCTCTCGTTTTATGCTTCGTTCGATGTCCCGAACAAGGCGGACGTGTTCATGGCGAACTTGCGGACTCAAATCCATTTCCGCGCGGCCGACGAGAAGGGAGCGAAGATCATCTCCGAGAAGATGGGCGGGCGCGAGGTCCGCAAATACAGCGGCGGACATTCGGGCGGTAAAACGACGCGCAACTGGTCGATGGCGGATCAGCCCTGGTTCAAACCGGCGCATTTGCTGGCACTGCCGGACGGGCGGGCGGTGATCCGGCATCCGCGACGGACCGGGAAGCCGCTGTTGAAACGGCTGCCGTTCACGGGATTCACGCAAGCAAACAGCGCTTGGTCGGACCAGTAAATCAGGTTGCCGGATATTAGAGGACCAGCCGCGAATCTTCGACCTTCAGAGTGCCCGAAGCTATACCCGAGGTCAGGAGGGATTTGACGACCGCGTCGCGCAGATGGCGCTCGACCGTGTGCCGGAGACGCCGGGCGCCGGTCTGAGGGTCGAAGCCTTCCCGCACCAGGAACTCCAGCGCTTCCCGCGAAACCGAAACGTCGTATCCGAGGGAGCGCAGCCGCGCCGCTTCCTCGGCCACGCGCAGGCCGCAAATCTCCCGTTGAACCTCCGGGGAGAGGCGGGTGAAAATCCATTTCTCCTCGATGCGCTCGACCAGCTCGGGGCGCAGCGTCTGCCCCAGCCGGCGCAAGATGGTGCGCTCGACGCTCGCCAGCCCGGATTGCTGCATCCGCATCGCGTCCGCGCCGCCGAGATTCGAGGTGAAGGTGAGGTAGAAACCGGAGAGGAAAACCCTTTCACCGGTCGCCAGTGTAACATGCCCGGGGTCGAGCATCTGGAGGAACAGATCCCACAGTTTGGCGTGGGCCTTCTCCAATTCGTCGAAGAGCAGCACGCCAACGGCGCGGTCGGCCAAGGCGCGGCCAAGAGCGCCCGGATCGCTTGCGCCGGTCCCAAGAAAGCGGGCCACCGCGTCCTCACAGCTAAACTCGGACAAGTCGAAACGACTGCAATTCCCGGGGCCGAACAGATATTCCGAGCACAGGAGCACCAACTCCGTCTTTCCCGTTCCGGTCGGGCCGACCAGCAGGAACGAGCCTTTGGGCCGGGTAGGGGAGGCGAGTCCCAATTCGCCCCGCTGGAATGCCGCCGCCGCCCGGCCTATGATGTGGTCTTGGCCCCGGAGCCGGACGGCGAGGTGGGCCTCCAGCGCGGAGAGGCGGTCGCGCAGGCCGGTTCCGCTCATGACCGTTCCAGCTTCCAGCGCAGTTCCCGGCCGTCGGGGTAGTCGTGGAGGTAGCCCACGAACTTGGGCGCGAATTTCGCCCAGTCGAGGCGATGGTGCGTGAGGGCACGGACCAGTTCCGCCTCGGAAGAGGGCACACCGCGGGCTTTGAGGGTCTTGGCGACATGGCCCAGCTTCCGGACATCGTCGTTAGGCAGTCGAAGCGTCAGTGGACGGTCGCAGGCGTCATCCGGCGGCAGCGCGCCGCCCATGCGTTCGTAGCGCGACCGCAGGATGCCGAGCGCTTCCAGATCGATCTCGGGGGTGAGGTGGATCAGCGCGCGGATCACGTCCGAGCGCTCGACACCGAGGTTCGGCAGGAGCTTCGCGAGCGCGCTCGTGCTTTCGTTCAGCGCGGTCTCATCCACGGAGTAAATCCGGTAGGTGAGCTTCTGTTTGTTTGCGGCGGTCTCCATGTCGAAAAGTAAGCGACTGCTGTTTTATTTTGACAAGGATAAATAAAAGTGCAGTCGTTATATCCATGCCACCCCTCGCACCCCTCGCCCTTGGCCTGAAGAAAGCGCTGCCGCTATCGCCCCTCGGACGACCCGTGCTGGCCCAGGTCCAGCAGCTGAAGGAGGGTTTCGGCCTCGCCCTCACCGTGTTGTTCATGTTCGGCTTCATCTGGGGCATCGTCAAAATCTGGTCGGGCGCGAACGCCATCAGCAAAGGCGATCCCGATGGCAAGGCGGGCATCGTGGCCGGCGTCATCATCGCGGCCGCCGCCAGCATCATGGCGGCGTTGTTCGCGATTTTTGGACTGGAGGACGCGGTCATTCGCCCGCGCTTCTGACATGGACCTCCGGCACACCGACACGAACGCGGCGGACGACTCCAAGGGCCGGGCCTTCGGTTTGGATGGCGACCTCTATCTGCCGGTCGTGGTCGCGGTGGTCGTCGCCTTGGCGCTCTATAGCCTACTGGGTCTCGTGGCCGGACTTGGCTCGGTGGTCGCGGCCGGTATTGCCGGTGCACCATTGGGCCTGACTTTGCTGTGGGCCGTCGTCCTGCGGAACGGCCGGCCACCCGCCCACGACCGGGACACGGTCGGACACTGGCTCTCGGGCGGAGACTTCACCCGCAGCAATGGACAACAAAGGGGGCTGGTCGAGCTATGAGACCGCACGCCGACGCCCCCAACGGAGTGTTCGCGGAGAACCTCCTGCTCTACGGCTCGCTCGAGCGCGGCGGCATCGCTGCCAAGGGTTTTTGGCTGGATGTGCCCGATCTGCGCGGGGCGAGCAACGAGCGGAAGAACGCCTTCCAGGATCAAGTCCGGTCTCTGCTCGCCCTCATCACGCCTGGCCGGCGCCTTCAGGTGCAATGGTCGTGCGACGCGGATTACCGACGCGAGCTCCTCCGCTATCATGAGGCCACCCAGCGGTTCAGCCACCCGGCCGTCCGACGCGTGCGCAACGAGCGGTTCAGCCGCTACTGGCGCCGGATGCACGCCCGGGAACTGCGCCGCGAGCGCCTCGCTGTCTTCCTCTCCATCGAAGTGACCGGCTACGCCGGCAACCTCACGACGCGTGGCAGCCTGCTCGACCGCTATCGCGGCCTCCTCCGGCAATTGCAGGCGCAGTTCGAGGAATTTGCGGGCGCGATGCGGACGATCTTTGGCCCGGAATCCCCGGTGCGGCCGATGGATGACGCCGCCCATGGCGAATGCCTCCACCGCTTCCTCAATCCCGCGCTGGCCCAGCGCGACTCCGGCCCGGCACCGTGCGACCCGGGACTGACCATTCAGGAGAATTGCTGGCTCGCCGATGGCGTCGCGCAACCGGAAGGCGGGTTTCACCTTGATGGGCACTTCCACAGCGTGCTGGTCCTCACCCGCTGGCCGCGGGCGACACGTCCCGGCCTGGTCGCCCACCTGACCGGGCTGCCCTTCCTCGACTACCAGATTTCGGTCAACGTCATCCCGGTCGAGACCCGTCGCGAAATCCACCGCGAGGAGCGGGCGATGGAGCGGCTCGCCGGCGAATACGCCGGCGAGAAGCGCCATTCGCTGTGGGTCGCGCTCCAGAAGAAGGAGCGCAAGATCGAGAGCCTGGCGGGCGGCTTCGCGCGGCCGTTCCAGGTGGCCTACGTCATCCGCGTGTGGGACGCGACGCGCGCCGGGTTGCGCGAGAAGGTGAGCCAGCTCCAGGCGGCGATCCACGCGATGAACGGCGCGCAGTATTACGAGTGCGCCAAGCCGACCTCGGCGCGGAAGCACTTTTTCGGGACCTGGCCCGGCTGGACCCATTCCTCCTATCGCGATTGGGACCGCTACGCGGAGGACACCTACCTCGCGGATCTGCTGCCTTTCTCCAGCACGTTCACCGGCCGGGCGGATGGCGCCGAGGCGCTCTACGACGGTGCGAACCGCAATTTGGTCGGCCTCGCCACCGAGACCGGCGGCTCGCCGCAGCACGCGGTGCTTTTCGGGATGACCGGGGCGGGCAAGTCCGAGCTGATGCGCGACCTGCTGCTCCAGACAGCGGGCTTCTACGATTACACCCTGATCGTGGAGGAGGGGTTGTCCTACAAATCTTTCACCGGGGAGCTGGGCGAGACGCCCATCGTGGTGCAGCCCGACTCGCCTCTCACCCTGAACTATTTCGACACCTTGGGCCTGCCGCTCACGCAGTTGCAAGTGGCGAGCGCGGTCGCGTTGTTGGCGCGCATGATCGGCGAGCCCGCCGATGAGGAGCGGCAGGCCCTCCGGCGGGCGCAGTTGGCGCAATACGTCCACCAGCTCTATGAGGACGCGTTCGCCGACTGGGCGCGGAAACACCCCGACCAGGCGCGCGAGGCCGAGCGCCTCGCGTGCGCCGCGCATCGTTGGCGCGAGCGGATGCCAGCCGGTTCGACTGCGCTGGAGGCGTTCGTGGACCTACGGGACCGGCGGAGAGCAAACAACGCCGAGGCGCACGAACTTGTGGCCCAGCTGGACGAAGGCACCCTCACGCGCTTCGCGCAGGACCCGGCGACCGCGCGACTGGTCCCGCGGACGGCCTGCGCCCTTTGGTCGCCCGCCGACTTCCCCGTGCATAGCGCCCTCGTGGAACTTCTCGCCTACGGCCGCCTGCCGGAGCATGCGAAGGAGGAGACCGACCGGCTCGCCACTCTCCTCGGCGCTTGGACGGCGCGGGGCCAGTTCGGGCGGCTCTTCGACGGGGTGACGAACGTCTCGCTGCGGCGCAGCGTGGCGCACTTCGAGCTGGGGCTCATCCCGGAGAACGCCGTCGAACTCAAGACCGCGGCGGGCTTGCTGATCTCCGGCTTCGCGCGCCAGCACATCCTGACGATGCCGCGCGCGGAGCGGAAGCGGATCATCTTCGAGGAGGTCGCGCGCTTCCTTGATGTGCCGGGCGGGGAGGCGATCGTGGCCGAGAGCTACGCGCAGCTCCGGAAGTTCAATTGCTGGGCCGTGAGCGTCGTCCAGCAATACGCGCGCTTCCGCGCCTCGCGCGTGCGTTCGGCCGTGATCGGCAACGCGAAGCTGTTCCTGCTCATGCGCCAGGCCGACCGTGGCGACCTGCTCGATCTGGCCCGCGATTTGCCGCTGCCCGAGAGCGCCCTGGAGGCCATCCCCGCCTACCCCCTGCCGGAGCAGCAGGCGTCCGGGCAGCGGCATTCGTCGGTGTGCTACTTTCTGCCCACGGCGCAGCCGCCGCAATGCGGCACGCTGCGCCACATCCAACCCCAACCGGAGGAGACCCATGCGTCCGTGGTTGCTGCTTAGCGTCGTCGTGTTGGCGGGATGCGCCCACCGGCCGGAAACACCCGAGCCCGTCGATCAGGCCGTGAAGGCGCGTTACTGGGCCATCCAGGACGCGCAGCGCGAGCGGTCCACCTCAGGGGTTCGCCGACCGCCGCTTCACCAGCCCGGGCGCTTCGAGGACGGCGCGCGCCGTGCGCCCTCCGGCGAAGAAATGACCGTCACCCATTCCCCATGAAACCAATCCCGTTCTTCGCTCTGCTTCTCGCTGCGGCCGGCCCGGCGTTCGCTCAATTGGTCGTCAACGACCCCGCCAACACGGCCGTCAACACCGCCATCAAGGGCAACCAGATCGCGCAGCACGCCGAGGTCATGCGGCAGTGGGCCGCGGAGCTGGAGAAGTTCAACCGGCAGATCCGTCAGGTCGAGGACCTGCTCGCCGTGCAGCGACTCATCCGCGACGTCATGGGCGACCCGGCGCGGGCCGGCGACCACGTGCTCCGGCGGACGTTGGGCGAGACGGAATTCGGCAAAGCCTACGGCGAGACGATGGACTCGGCGCGCCGGCTGGCGGATGCCATGGACTCGCTGCGGCGGACCGCGAACGGCATCTACCGCGCGCTCGATGACCGGACCGCGCTGGGGGCGCCCTTCGAACGGAGGGCAGTGGACTACCGGCGGCATGCGGTCGTGGACCGGCAGGCCGATAATCTTGAAACCGTCCTGGCGGAGACGGACGCCGACTTGGCGAACGTGCAAACCGACCTCGCGGCAGCCGTGCGCGATCTGCGGGATGCGCCGACGCAGGCGGAGACCGACAAGCTGGCCGCGACCGTGGCCGCGCTGAACGGACGCCTGGCGGCGCTCGCCGCCCGTCGCGGCGAGGAGACGGGAAAACTTCTCGCGGCCCACATCCGCAACGAGAACCAGGCGGAGAAGGAGCGGCGCGACCTGTGGGAGAAACAGGCCCACGAGGAACGGCACTCGCTTTCCGTCGTGAACGGCTGGCAGCAGTCGCTGCGGCTCACCCCGACGGCCTACACCCGGCCATGAGACGCATGAGCGGCTATTTCCTGATTCTGGCCGTCGCGCTTGCGATATGCGGCTGGCTCGCCCGCCGGCAGGAGCGGAATGCCGTTCCGGCGACGCGGCCGATGGACCGCATCCAGGAGGGTGTGCAAATCGAACGCGACGGACCCTACACCACCGATGAGACGGCGAAGCGTCGGATTATGGAGAAGCTACAGGCACAGGAGCGCCGGCAACGACCCAAGGAGGGGCGCAACTGATGGACAATTTCGTCCCCGGTTTCCGCGAGGCGGTCGTGGGCCTGAGCGAATCGCTCCGGTTCATCCTCTACTTCGTCTGCGTCACGGGCCTCGTGCTGCGCGTCAACGCGGCGCGCAACAGCCAGGACAGCCTGATGCAGCCGATCGTCCGGGGCGTGCTGGTCGTCGCGATGATCGCGACGCTGCCGTGGTGGTTCGCGTTCACCGAAGACCTGTTCCTCCGGATGGCCGAGTTCTTCCACGCGGGCTACCTGGAGCACCCCACGCAAGCGGCGTCCCGCCTGCGCGACAGCGTCGCGGATTCCGCGGGCGACTTCAGCTTCCAACGCCTCGGCGAATCCTTTTACCGGGCGACCCTGTTCGCCGCGGGCAAGCTGATCGTGCTGGTCGCAAGTGTCCTCCAGCTCCCGCTGCTCATCCTGCATCACATCCTGAAGCTGCTCTGCTTCCTGTTCCTGGCGTTGGCGCTCTCGCTGTTCATGGTCCCGTCGCTCGACCAGCTCGCGGTGAGGTATCTCCAGCAGTCGCTCGCGATTCTCGCCTGGCCCGTGGGCTTCGCAATCACCGAGCTCGTCGCCTGGCATCTGCTTACGGCGTATGCGACGAACCTCGCCGCCGCCTATGGCCTGCGGCCGGGCGAGATCGACGTGATGTCTTATGCGAGCCTGCTCGGCGGGCTGCTCGCGGCGGTCTGGCTCATCCTCGGCAGCCTGGCGACACCCTTCCTAATGCAGATGCTTTTCTGCTCGGGCTCACCGATGTCGGGCGGCGGCAGCCACGGCCTCCAGCAGCTCTACACGCTCCAGCAGGTGGTCTGGCTCGCCAAGTCGCTCAAGACCGGTGGCATCGCGACCGTGGCCACAGTCACAGCGGGCGGTGGCAAGGGTTCTTCCAGCGGCGTGCTGCCGCCGATGCCGCCGCCGTCCACCCCGGTTCCGCCGACGCCCCCGGCTCCACGGGCCAGTGCCGCTGATCCCGCCGGGGATAACGCCGTCGCGGCCATGCTCGCCGCGACGCGGATGCCCGCGCCGCAAACCTCGATGTGACCATGAACACCAATCTCCGCGAAACCCCCACGCCGACCGGACGGCTGCCCGCCGCGCCGCTCATCCGTTCGAGGCGACACCCGCTGGAGCTTTTCACCGACTATGCGGTGGCCGCGCGGCTCTGGTTCATCGTCGCGCTCGTGGCGACCGGCTATGCCGTCCTGGCGCCTTACCTCGTCATCCGCGCCCAGCGGGTCCGGGAGCGGGTTATCATCCTCGACAGCGCCGGCACCTATCACCTGAGCCCGCTCCTCGGTTTCGAGGAGGCCGGCAAGCTGCACGAGGCCCATGCCCTGTTGGCGTGCATCGCGCTGTGGTCGCGCAATCCGGCGGGACTCGACCAGCCCGAGCTTTTGGAAAAACTCTTCCTGCCCGAGGCGTTGCGGCAGGCCCGCGCCGAAGTCGGACGCGCCACGGAGGAGTTCGCGGCGAAGTCGCTCCACCAGAAACCCGAGGTGCTGAAGCTCACCGTCCTCGAAACGCGCGAGGATCTCGTGCTGGTGCAGGTGGAGGGCCAGCTCGTGCGGACCGGCCTCCTCCAAGGCCGGCCATTCACCGAGGCGCCCGCGTTCACCGCGCAATTCACCTTTGCGCGCAACCCCAACCTGGCCGCCAACGGCCGCTACCCGCTCGCGGTATGGAAATACGACGTTTCATCCTGACCGCCGCGTTCCTGAACGGGTGGAGCCTGTTGGGCGCCGCCTCCGGCGAGGCGATCCGGACCTACCCGCTCGACGAGCGGATCACCTACACAGTGCGGGTCAACCCGGTCGAGCCGACGACCTGCCTGTTCCCGGGGCCGATCACGGCGCTGGAGGGCGCGAACCTCTCGACCAAGGCCGAGGACGCCCCGCCGCTGCTGCTCTCGCACCAGCCCGGCGCGAATTTCTTTTCGGTGCGCGCCTTGCAACCACATGCCGCCGGGGCGCTGAACATCATCCACCGGGGACGGATCTACGTCGTCTCGTTCCGCGCGGCCGACGAGGCGGACCGGGCGGTGTCCTTTTTTGAGGCGTCCGCCGCGCCCACAATGACCGACCGGGCCGCGATCCGCGGCCTGATCGCGCGCGCGAAGAACCACGCGCTCATCGCCGCGCAGTATCCCGCACTGGCCCATGCCGTCGCGCAGGCGAGCCCGCAAAGCGTGACGCGGTATCCGGGTTTCAACGCCCTCCTCGAGGAAGTCTTCCGCTTCGATCCGGAGGACACACTCGTCTTCCGCGTTCGCCTGACCCGCGCCGCGCCGGTCCCGCTTCGCTTTGACCCCGAGTCGCTGGCCGTGCGGGTCGGCTCCGTCATCTATCCGGCGATCGAGGCCGACGCTTCGGGTGAAATCCCCGCCGGTGGAACGGCCACGGTTTGGTTCGCCATCTGCGGAGCGCCTGACGGCGGCCGGGCCAATCTGTCCGTGCGGAACGAATTCTCGGTGCTCGTCGCCCGGCTCCCATGAAAATCGACAGCACCTTCTTCGCTTCACCCACCGGACAGATTGTTCTGGTCGCGACTCTCGTGCTGTTCGCCGGCACCGCCCTTTACACCCAACGGCAACGGCGGGCCGCGGCTTTACCGGCCGCTGGGGCAGCCGCTCCCGCCGCGCTGCCCAGGACTATCGTGCGCGAAGGAGCCCGGCTGGTCGCGACACCGCCGGCAGAATTCGTGGTGGAACCTCGCGCCGCGACACCGGCGGAGCCCGAGGCCAAGCCCGAGCCGGCGCGGGTCGCACGCTCGTTCCCCATCTCATTGCTCACCGTCAAACCCGATCCCGATCCCACCGTGGCCCAAGCTCCCTTCGGACGCTTGGTCCCGTGTGAAACCGTTCTCACTATCGAGTCAAACCACTTGGAGACGCCGGTGATCGCCCTCGTCACCGAGGATGTCTGGCAGGACGGAAAACTGGTGATACCGGCCGGAGCCGAGGTGCATGGCCGCGTCGCCGCCGACCGGGCGCGGGAGCGCTTGGCTGCGGCGGGCACGTGGACCATCGTCTGGCGACGTGGGCCCGAGAACGGCCGCGAGCTGGCCGTGCGCGGACTGGCGCTTGACCGAGACCGGGATCCGGCCACCGGTGTCTGGGGGCCGCACGACGGCTCCGCCGGACTCAAAGGCGAGGTGCTGCGAACCAGCGACTGGCGTGAAGTCCAGTTGTTCGCCGCGACATTCCTTTCGACGGCCACCGCCGCCTTGCAGGACACCCGGAGCGCGGCCGGGCCGCTCGGCGAAACCCTGCTGCCCGCCACCACCGCGCGGAATGCGACCCTGGCCGGCGCCGGCGCGGTGCTGCGCGAGCATGCGCGGCAGGTGAGGGAGGCTATCGACCGCGACGGATTCTATCTCCGGATTCCAGCGGGCAAGCCCTTCTACCTCTATATCACCGAGGCCATCACACCGGCCCGTTCCGCGTCCGGCCCGGCCGATTCTCCCCATGCGAACTGAATCCATCCTGCTCTTTGCGCTTCTGCTCGGCGGCTGCCAATCGACACCGCCCGCAGCACCCGCGCCCGCTCCGCTGCCGGCGAAACCGGCGGCGCAAATCCCCGTGTTCGATCCGTCCATCCGGCAGCGCCGTCACATCGAGGCGTTGATCGCGCAGAACGAGGCCCTCGGCGCGCGGGTGCGGGAGCTGGAATCGCAGCCGAAGTCATTGCCGGTCTCGCCGCCGCCCCGTCTCGTTCCCCAAGTTATGGTGCCGGTGTCATCACCGAAACCCGCCGAGACCGAGCCGGCGTTGATGCCCGGCTTGGATGGGATTCTCGACTTGGCCGCGCCCCGCGCCGGCGACGAATCCAACCCCTTTGCGGTCCGTGCGGTCGCGGCCGACGCGGCCCGCGAAATCACCCTGCGGATCGACGGTATCGTCCACGGCCCGGTTTCCTGCGCGGTGGTCAACGGTCGGACCATCCAGGCAGGCGACCGAGTCGAGACCCTCGAAGTGCTGCGGGTCGAACGGGCGGCGCTGCTGTTGCGCCACGGCGGCGAACTCCTGCGGCTGCCGCTCAGCGAGAAACCCATCCGCATCCGGCTGCCGCTCTGACATGCCCGCCTTCACCGCCATTGTCCTCGACCACGCGGGGCGCCGCCAGACCCTCCGGGCGGACGCCGCCGATGAAACGCAGCTGCGGGCGGGGCTGCGGAGCAAAGCGCTGTGGCCCATTGCGGTCCGGCCGGTGCGGTCATCGCGTTCGCCCTCACGGTTAAATTTGCCGGTCCGCGACTTCATCGCGCTGCTTCATCAACTGGAGTTGCAAGTGCGGGCCGGGGTCACGGCCGACGTGGCGATCGCCCAGTTGGCCGAGGATGCCCCTCCGGGCCGGGCGCGCGACTTGCTCAGCGCGATTCACGAGGACGTCGCCCAAGGTGTGCCGATCCATACGGCCTGCCGACGGTTTCCGCGGCTGTTCCCGCCGCATGTCGCCGCGATCATCGCGGCGGGCGAAGCCTCAGCCTGCCTGCCGGAGGCGTTGCGGGCGTTGGCGGCGCATCTCGCTTCGGCGGATGAACTCAAACGGACCGCGCGGCGGGCGCTCATCTATCCCGCCATTGTCCTCTTCGTCACCGGGGCGCTCGTGGTCTTTTTGCTCGGCGGCGTGGTGCCGAAGTTCGCGGAAATTTTCGGGTCATTGCACCTGAAGCTCCCGGCGCTGACCCTGGGCCTCATTCGCGCGAGCGAGATCGTCCGCGCGAGCTGGCCGGTGCTGGCCGGCGTCGGCGCTGGGCTCGCTGCCGCCGCGTGGGCCGGCACGAGGTCCCCGGCGTTTCTTCGATGGCGCGATTCGATCCTGCTCCGCCTGCCCGTCATCGGCGACATCGTCCGATGCCTCGCGACCGCGCGGTTCGCGGCCCATACGCGCCTGCTCCTGGAGGCGGGCATTCCCCTCCTCGAGGCCCTGGCCACCGGCGCGGAACTCACCGGCCACGCGATGCTCGAAAACCAGTTGCTGGCTGCCCGAACGGGTGTCGCCGCCGGCCAGGCCCTCCACGCTTCGCTGCCCAAGCCCACCGCGTTCCCGGACTTCGTCCGGCCCGCGCTGAAGGCCGGTGAATCCACCGGGCAACTCGGCGCGGCTTTGCGCCACATCGAGGACTACGCGGCGGCGCGGGCGCGGGACGCGCTCGCCACGGCGCTGGCGCTCCTGGAGCCGGCGCTCCTCGCGGCCCTCACCGCCATCGTCGGGGTGATCGCCCTCTCTTTCTTCCTGCCGCTCTTCTCGCTCCTGGGCGGCGTCAACGCGCGATGAATGCCATGATCCTGTTCCCCTATCTCGTTCCCATCCGCCAATGCGGCGCCAGCCTCCGGCGGCTCTGGCGCGGCTTCTCGCTCCTCGAAGTCGTGCTCGCGCTTTTCATCCTCGGCCTCATCGCGGGCGCGATGGCGCCCGCCGTGCGGGACATCGTGGAAAAGGCGCGGCGCGACGCGGAGGCGAAGACCCTCGATGAGCTCGCCGACACCATCGCGGCATCCTTCGAGCAGACCGACCTAACCAACCTCAATCTCGCCGCGCTCCCGGGCACCATCGGACCAGGCGACACCGCGACGGTGTTCTCCACCGCGACCTCCGGGGGATACGCCACCACGGCCAACGCGGATTGGTTCGCGAAGCTGGCGCGGCTGCGCGGCCTGTCCCCGCAGGTCGGGGTCGCGCCGAGCGTGACGGCCCAGCCCGAAGTCGCGCGGATCGCCTATAATCCGCTGGGCAACGCGCGGCTCGTGTTGGCAGGACCGGACGAGGCCGGCCGCCAGCGCTTCCTCATTGTGAGTCTCATGGCCCGGAGCGACCAGCTCGTGTTGCCCGCTTGTGAGGCCAACGTGGCGTGGTTTGACGCCCTGTGGGCGAACGACTGGGCCAGCCGGACCGCGAGTCCGCCGGCCTACTGGGCCGGCCGGCTGACGCCCACACAGCTGGCCGCGTGGTCGCAGGGCAGTGGCGGCACGACGCAGGTCCACAAGCTCTGTGTGCGGCGCATCGTCCTCTCGAAGTTCCGGGTGACGGTGAACAACAATCATCCGACCGAATCGGCGTTCGTTTCGTTCAACAACACGCCGAACGCCTTCAGCGCCCCGGCGAATTCCGGGGCGAGCGTCACGCCGGAAATCCTCGGCGGGCGGCTCGTCACCATCAACCGCGGCGCCGCGTGGCCCGGCGTCGAGGCGCTGCGCTTCAACCTCCACGAAAACCCCACCGTCACCCTCCAATGAAACAAATCCAATTTCTCCTTTTTCTCGCCGTCACCGCTCTCCAGCTTCTCGCTTTCGAGTGGCCCGGCGGCGTCATGAGCATTCCCTACGTCTTCGCTGGCGAGGAGGCATTCGCCGGTCGCGTCCCTTCCAGTCCTTGGGGGTCCACCGCCTTCCTGCAAGACCCGGCTGTCGAACTGCGCGACTCCGCCAACCAGATCATCCTGATTCATACGGCCACTGGCGGGCCGATGGACTGGCGAGACGGGGGCACACGCGCGGGGACCGCCACTTTCTCGGTGCCCGCCGGGACCTATTCGGTGACAACCCGGGAGGGAAGGCGACTCATCCGTATCGCCGGCGAGGGCTGGACCGGGTTCAAGCTTGTGGCGCAGAGCATCACCGAACCGACCCCGCCCAACGGCGCGCCCACGATTGCCTGGAGCATCGCGCCCGTCATGGCTGGGAATGGCCAAAGCTACACGGTGTCCGCGCACGGGCACGACGACGATGGGAACTTGGCGCAGGTGAACGTCTGGAAGGACGGGCAGCCCTTCGCCTTCGGCGGCGGAGGGAATGGCTTCGATTCCGACTCCGGCAACGCGACCAGCGACCCCGGGCCGCAGACCATCACGTTCACCGCCCAGGCGGTTGACGGCGCCGGCGCTTCCTCCGCGGTCATTTCGCACACGGTTACGATCGATCCACCGGCTCCGGTCCAATACACGCTCAACACCAGCGCGGGCTCCGGTGGCAGCGTGTCGGCCGGAGGGACGTTCAATGCGGGCACGGTGGTCGCGGTGAGCGCCGCCCCCGACGGCCTCCACGATTTCGTCGGCTGGAGCGGCGATGCCGGCGGAGCGGCCAATCCGCTCTCCGTCACCGTCAACGCGAACCTGACCGTGGTGGCGAACTTTGCGCCGAAGTCGTATGCGCTGACGACGAACGCCATGTCCGGCGGCAACGTCACGCCCGGCGGGAGCTATCCCTTCGGGACCACAGTCACGATTTCGGCGAACCCGGATGCGCTGCATTATTTCATCGGCTGGTCGGGCGATGCCTCCGGTGGAGCGCCCTCGATCTCCGTCCTCATCGACCGGGTGAAGTTTGTGCAGGCGAACTTCGCCGCCAAGGTGTCGCAGGCGATCACCTTCGACAATCCCGGCAGCCGGAGCATCGGCGCGAGTTTCCCCTTGGTGGCGTCGGCCACCTCCGGGCTGCCGGTGAGCTTCCAGATTATGGGCGGCCCGGCCAGCTTGAGCGGAAACACGCTCACCGTGCTGGGGTCGGGGGCCATATCGGTCCAAGCCCTGCAGGCCGGCGACGCCACCACGCTGCCGGCTGCGCCGGTTGCCGTGAGCTTCAACGCCACCGCGCCCGTGGTCCTCAAATACCGGCCGGCGGCGCGCACAATCCTCCGGCACCGCGAGGTGCAGGCGGCGGCGAACTACGTGATCGGCAACCCCTGACTCTGTCTCCGATGCAACGTCTCACCCTTATTCTCCTCGCGGTGCTTGGCTGCTCCGCGCCCGCCACGACTCTCGACCGTCCGGTCGCCAACCTGCGATTGGAGAAAGTCCCGCTCGCCTCGGCGCTGCACTTGCTGGGCCGCGCCACCGGAACCTCGCTCCTGGTCGATCCCGATGTCGTCGGTGAGGCGACCGTGGACATCCAGAACGGAACCCTGCGTTCCGCGCTCGCTACGATGCTCAGTCCCGCCGGCTTCTCCTATGAAGAGGTTCCGGAAGGCATCGCCGTCCGCTACCGGCGGACCGTGCTCTACTCCATCGACTACCCGCAGCTCACGCGCAGCGGATCCGGCAGCGCCTCCATCACCTTGGGCGGGGCCAACAATGGCAACGGCCAGAATTACCCTTTGGCATCCGCGCCGCAGTCCCGTTCGGGAACCAATCCCTATGGGACCGGCTCGGATGCGACGCAGGTTTCCATCTCACAGGAGAACCAGAACACATTCTGGACGGGAATCGAGGCCGAGCTTCGCGCGATGCTGAGGGACGGCGATTCCCTGGTCCTGAACAAATTCAGCGGGGTGGCCCAGGTCACCGCGCCCGCCGCGCGCCAGCAGGCCGTCCGCGGCTTCATCGAACTCGTGAACCGCCGCATCACGCGGCAGGTCGAAATCGAGGCGAAGATCGTGGAGGTCGCGCTCCGGAGCGAGCGCAAGCTGGGCATCGACTGGGACCTGGCTGCGAGCGCCGTCGGCAACGTCACCGTCACGGGCGTCGCGCCGCTCGATGTGCCCGGCGTGGGCGGGACGCTGTTGTCCGCCAATTCCTTCGCGGCCAACCTCGGTTTCGGCAGGGCGAGCGCCGTCATCCAGGCGCTCCAGCAGCAGGGCGAGGTGCGGACCGTTGCGCAGCCCCGGTTGCGCACCCTCAACAACCAGACGGCGATGATCAAGGTGGGCGAGGACCGCCCGTTCTTTCGCCTGCAGCAATCGACAACGTTCAGCCAGGGCGGCACGACCGTGCCGGTCAACCAGACGCAGGAGCAGTATTCCGTCAGCACCATCACCATCGGCACCATTCTGGCGGTCACCCCGCAAATCGACGGCGAGGACACCATCACGCTGGACGTGCTGCCGGCCATCACCCGGCTGCAGGCCATCGTGACGAGCCCCGACGGCAAGCAGACCGCCCCGCTCACCGAGGTGAAGCAGGCTTCCACCATCGTGCGGCTCAAGGATGGCGAGACCGCCGTCATTGGCGGACTCATCTCCGAGGATTCCGGCGAGACGACGCGGGCGGTGCCCGTGCTCGGCTCGATTCCCGTCGCGGGCCGCGCGTTCCAGACCAAGGCCGGCCTCAAGAATCGCACGGAACTGGTGATCTTTCTCACGCCGAAACTCATCCGGTGATGCGCGCTTTGCTCGACAGACTCCGCGCGCCGGAGCCGGCGCGACCGGCCGACGCGCCCGCCGATGCCACGCGGGCCTTCGACGCCATCCTCCGGGCGGCGGCGCGCGAGGGTGCGTCCGACGTCCATTGCGAGCCGAAGGAGGACGCGCTTGTCGTCCGGTTCCGGCTCGATGGCGAGATGCGCGAGCACGCGCGGCTCCCGCTCGCGCAGCGCGACGCTATCCTCGCTCGCGGCAAGATCACCGGGGGCATGGACATCACGGAGAAGCGGCTGCCCCAGGACGGGCGCGCCATGCTGCAGGAGAAGGGGCGCCGGTTTCATCTGCGGTTGAACACCGTGCCCACTGTGCATGGCGAGAGCCTCGTGGTTCGCCTCCTCGACCAGTCGATGCCGGCGCAGGATTTCGCGCAACTGGGGCTGTCCGAGGCGCAGTCGAAGGCGCTGGCGGGGGCGCTCACCGGCCCGGCGGGCCTCATCTTCCTCACCGGCCCGACGGGCTCCGGCAAGACGACGACGCTGCACGCGGCCCTGCACACCTTCAACCACAAGGCGCGTGCCATCCACACGCTGGAGGAGCCGGTCGAATACGAGTTTCCCGGCATCCGGCAGACCGAGATCCGCGAGAAGGTCGGCCTGACCTTCGCCACTTCGCTCCGCGCGCTCCTGCGGCAAAACCCGGATGTGATCTTGGTCGGCGAAACGCGCGACACGGAGACGGCGCAACTCGCCGTCCGTGCGGCGCTCACCGGTCACTTGGTGCTCTCCACCCTGCACACCAACGACGCCCTCTCCGCGATTCCCCGGCTGCGCGACCTTGGCGTCGAGTCGTTCCTCCTCGCCGCGGCCCTCAGGCTCCTGGCCGCGCAACGGCTCGTGCGGCGGCTCTGCGCCGAATGCAAGGAGCCGCACCCGGAGTCGGCGCGGCTCGCCACGCAGCACGGCGTTCCCGGGGCCCGGTTCTACCGGCCCGCCGGTTGCCCGGCCTGCCGGGGGCGGGGCTTTCGCGGGCGCCTCGCGATCCATGAGGTCATCCCCGTGCAGAAGCTGCTGCCGCTCATCGCGGCGGATGCGCCACTCGCCGAACTCGCCGCGCTGCGCGACCGCGAGGGCTGGTGCACGCTCTGGCAGCACGGCCTCGCGGCGGCCGGAGCGGGCCTGACCACCATCGAGGAGGTCGCGCGTGTCCTTTGATTTTCACCCCCAACCCCAACCGACTATGAAAAGAAAACCAAATCCCCTGAAGGGTTTCTCCCTTCTCGAATTGATGTTCGTGCTGGCCATCCTCGCGATGCTGGCCGCGATTTTGCTGCCCAAGGGCCTGGACGCCCTGCGGGCGAGCCGCGTCCACCAGGTGGTCCGCGCGGCCGACACGCTGAAGACGGCGCTCGTTGACTTCATGAACATGCCCGGTGGCAACGGGAGCTTTCCGCGCACCGAGGGCGCGGGCATTCCCTGCTCGGGCGCCGCGCTCAGCGGCGCGACCGACACCGCGAAGGGCAACGGCGCGCGGCTCGACGCCGTGCTTCTCACCACCGGCAAAATCGATCACCCGCTGAGCGTCCGTATGGGCAACCAGATCTACACCTCCGCGGGCGGCGGCAACGAGATGCAATGGAGCCAGTCCGCGCAGGCGTGGGTGATGACCCCGGACGCCGCGCCCCTTCGGAATTGGAGCCCCGTGACCCGCGTGGAGGCCCGCGCCTCGAATCCGGCGCTCGCGCCCTCGGCGGCGCAGGGGGCCAACTTCCGGCTCGATGGAGTGAACAACCGCCCCGCGAACGCGATCATCGCCTACTTGGTGGTGGTCGGTGTGCCGGCCAATGAGGCCTACGAACTCGCTCTGGCGATGAACGCGCCGCAGCTCGCGCCGGTCGCTGGCGCCGCCTGCGACGCGGGACAGGTCGCTTATGCCGCCCCCGTGAACGGAGTCACCGATGTCTATGTTTTCCTCGCTGAAATCTGAGGCGACCACGGTGCTCCTCTGGGGCGACCGTTGGTGGCTGCCCCGGCACCAGTTGCCCGTGCCCTTCGGCGAGGTCGGCCAGGCGGCGGCGCTGCTCTCCGCCGCATGGCCCGCGAAAGCCCGGCGGCTCCGGCTTGTCTTCCAGCTCGACGACTTCGTCACGACCCCGGTGGTCTGCCCGCAGGCCGACCGCGCGACACTGGCGCTCGTGCTCGGAGAAGAGCACCCCGCGTTGATCCATCCCGGGGTGGCCTGGGGCTTCGAGCCGATCCTCCGCGCGGGCGACCAGTTCAACACGCTGCTGCATCACGAGGCGCGCCCCGAGCTCTACGGGCTGGTCCACCAGCTCCGCGAGCATGGGTTCACGGTCGATTCGGTGTGGCCGCTGGCGACGTGGCTCAACGTCCTCCCGCCCGAGCTTTCCGACTCGGGAGCCATGACCCTGATCGCCCTCAGCCCGGAGCGGTTCCATCTCTACCGCCATTCCCCGGAGGGAGTCCGCTCCGTCCAGTCCGCCCACGGGGCCGACGCCGTCGAGCGCGCCGCTCAGGCGCTCCAGCAGATCTTCGAGAAGCATCCCGACGAGTTTGTGCTTTTTGTGACCACGGACGGCGGGCTCCTCGATACGCTCAACGAGCGTCTGCCGGTCGGCGGTAATCGGGTCATCGGGCATTTCTCCATGTGGGAGGCGCTGGCCAAACGCGCGGTCCTCAACGCGCGGCATCCCGCGCAACTGTTGCCCGTCGCCGCCATGCACTGGCCGACCCGGCTCGCGCAGGTCGCGTCGGCGATTGCGTTCTTCGCCGGCCTTGCGCTGGCGGGCCAATACCTTCACTCCGCGCACGAAGCCCGGCGGGAAACCGCCGCGCTCGCCCGGGAAATCCCCGAACTCCGGCTTGAAGTCACCCGCCGACGCGAATCGACCAACGCCATCGCGGCGGAGCAACGTGACCGCGCCCCGGCCGCACCATGGTGTGCGGCCCTGCTGCGCGCGGCCGGCCGCGCGCCTACACCCGTGGTTCTTACATCGCTCCAAGCGACGCCCGAAGGCTTCGTTCTCATCGGCGGCGTCACCGCCGCCGGTGTCCTGGCCGAATCAGCGTGGAAGGAATGGCTCCTCCGTCTCGCCGCCGAATCCTGGCGTCTCGATCCTGTCGCGCTCCCGGTGAGCGCGCTCAAACTTCAAGGCCGCCGCCGATGAATTCCGAGTCAGTCCGCTCCGCCGCCAAGTCCTGGATCACGCTTGCCCTCGCGTTGACGTGGGGTGGTGGCGTTGTCGCACTGCGGCAATTGCGCCCGGTGCCCGAGCCGCAGGGCCGGGCTGAGGCCGCTGCTTTGCGAGCGGAGCTTGCGTCTCTGCCGGTTGCCACCGAGCGGCTCTCGGTGGCGGGCGAAGGGCCTTCTCCATCCGATGCGGGTGTCGTCCGCGTGCTCCTCGAATCTCTCGTGCACGAGGGGTGGCGTGTCACCTCGCGGACTGAAGGCCCCGTTCTCACCGCTGACGCCCCGGCCGCGATGCCGTGGGCCGAAATCATCCGCGTCCTCGACCGGTTGGAAGCCACGCCTGGCACAAAGATCGAATCGGCCCGGATCGAAACCACCGGCAGCCGCACGGTGCGGCAGTTCAGCCGGATCGAGATCATGGTGCGAGTGCGGGATGATTCAAAGCCAACGAACCCCGCCCGCGCGCCGGCGGGGGCCGGCGCCGGACCGGGTTCGGAGACCAGCGCGGCAGGGCTGCGGGAGGCCGGGTCCGGGCCGCTTTCCGCCGTCCGTCCGCCTCCGCCGGCTGCAATCCCGGAGGCCGGCTCCGTCTTCCGGACAGGCGGCGCGCCCGTCCCGGCCACCCTCGCTCCCGCCGCCGGGAGCGCGCCACGCAACCTCAACCCCAACCGAACATGGTGATCCTCACCCTCCACGTCCCCGAAACCGTCGCCTCGGAATTCTTCGAGGCGGCGGCCGAAATCAATCGCGCCTTCGGCGAGCTGTCGCCCAAGGTCGACGCGAAGACCCTCATGGTCTTCGCCCTGTCCCGCCACGACGCGCCGTCGGTCTGCGCGCAGTTCGACCTCGCGCTCCGCGTGGTCGCCGGGAAGGAGCCCCTGCTCAACCCGGTCCTGAAATGACTTGGGCGGGGACTTCCCGCCCGGTGCCCAGAAGCCGTCCGGCCCGCACCCATTCAAGCGGCCGGCGCATCAACCCGAAAAGCAACATGGCCCTCAAGCCCAAGAACCCCGACCAAGCGCCCCTCAACGGCGCGCCCGCGGAGGCGGCTGCCACGCAACCCCCGCCGCTTCAGCTCAAGAACAACCCCGACGTGGAACGCCGCCTCGACGAATACAAGGCGGCTCATCCGCGCGACGTGGAATACTTCACCCGCTTGGTGAAGGAACACCCGGAGCGCGCGGTGAACCACCACTTCCTCGACAAGATGCAGAAGCACGAGATGGATACGCGCGAGGCGGCGCGGCAAATGCCGCAGGCGAAGTCCGTCTATGAGAAGATGGCGCCCGCGTCCAAGCAGCGGGTGGACGAGGTGCTCGCCAGCGTGAACCCCTACAACCACACGAAGCGCTTCGTCTCGGCGGTGAAAGCGGAGATGGACCGGGTCGCCTTCGGCGAGAACCGCCGCGCGCTGCGCAATCCGGCGCCGGCGATGGCGGCCGGCTGATCCCGTGGCGGTCCATCCGGACACCCGCGAACACATAGAAGCCTACCTGACCAAGGCCGAATTCTCCCTGCGCGTTGTCGCGCACACGGGGTGCATGCAAAACACCCCCGCGCTCGACAACGTGAAGGCGGCCTTGGATCAGGTGGCGCGGACGCGCGCTTGGGTGCGGGAAAAAATGCCCGTCGAGCCAGTCGTCATGAAGCCCTATCAAGCGCCGCTGGGCCGGGGCCTGCCGCAGTCGCGCAAGCAGCGTCTCACGCACCGTTGGGAATGACCTCTCCCTCCACCGTGCCCTTTGCGCCGCCACCCGGCGGTCCACCGCCGGCCGACCTGCTGCGCCGGCTGTTGGACACGACGGACGCATGTTTCGCGGACATCCTGCGCAGCGGCGCCATTTCACTCGAGCATGGCCGGGCTTACCGACGCGTCCGGCAGGAGGCGCGCGAGCACCTCGGGCTTATCGTTACCACGCGGCCTCAGGCACCCGTCGTCCGTCTCCCGTGAATCCCGCGCCCTGCCAGCCCGACGCGCGCCAGTTTCCCCCGCGTGTGTCGTCGCATGCCACCCGGTCTGACGAGAAGACCGCTGTGGCGCGACTTGAGGCCAGGATTGCGGCGGCGCGGCGGCGGCAGGATCAGCTGAAGCGCGCGAACGCCATTGTGCGCGAGGAGGGCAAGGACGAGTCCTGGAAAATCGGGCGGCTGGAAACCGAGTGTGGTATCCGCGAGGCGCATGCGCTCCGGTTACTGAAACCGGATTTCGCGGGACGGACGGGCTTCGCGGACTTCGAGCTGTCGAATAACGCGGCGAACATCCGCCGGATGCAGGACCGGATTGAGGCGTTTAAGGCGGAACAGGCGCGCGTCTCGGTGACGCTCCGTTTTCCCGGGGGAAGGGTGGAGGACAACGCAACGGATTGCCGCGTGCGGATCTACCACGAAGAGAAGCCCGGTCCGGAAACCATCGGGCGATTGAAGGCGTTCGGCTTCCATTGGTCGCCGTCGCTCGGTTGCTGGCAGAGGCTGCGGAATAACGCCGCGCGGCACGCGGCGACTGCGATCACCGGCGTTCCGTGGCCGAAGGCCGAGGCGGCGGGGATTATCGCCAACGACAAGACGGAGGCACCGCGCCCGAAGCCGGCACCTGCTCCGAGGATGAGGGTCGGATCATGACTCCGGAAAGTGAACAGGCCTTGGCCACCTTGCGGCGCATGGCGCGCGGCCATCCAGGCGCCTCGTCCGGCGAGCGGGCGGCATTCGAGCTGCTTCAGAATTTCCAAGCCGGCCGCCCCGTCAACTTCTCCGACTGCTTCGTGCGGTTGGACGGCACCGGCAAGCGCGCTGTGTTGCAGCTGCTCCTAGACCTGACGGCCGGCCGCACAGGTATTAACGAATTCGGCTGACTCTGCATGGCCGAGGAACGGGTCAAAGAAGTTCTCACGGTCCGCGGGCGCCCGGTCGGGTGGGACGAGGGCAAGTGGGGCTCATCACTCATCGCGGTTGAGCGCAGGAGTTTTCCGGTGAGCCAGACCGGCTACCGTTCACTGTCCGGCCTGCGGGGCAAACCGACCCCGGAGTTTTTGGAGGCGCTAACCAAGGAGCGTGACCAGGAGCGAAAGGAAACCCTCACGCGCGCCCGCGAGCCGGTGCGGCCGGGGCCCGAATCCCTCCGCAATTATTTCCATGTCAGTTCATCGGCGGAGAAAGCCTTCCATGACGGGTTCTTTGCCACGGACGCCGAGCGCGCGAAGCTCTGGCGGCGGCGTTCAGACTGTTCTCGCTGATCGACAACGATGCCCGCTACCAGCCGGCCTCGGATATTCGGTGGTCACAGGACAGCTGCAACAAGGCGCTCACCCGCACGCGCGAGGCGTTGCAGTTCCTCAAGGTCTGCGCCTCCGGCGAGTTTCCCAAGACAATCCCCTTCAAGACGCCCTGGCTCCAGATCGTCCCGACCAGTTATTTCCAGCTCCCACTCAAACCGGCCGGGGAACCCGTCGTGGCGCTTCCCGCGGTAATCGCGAACCTGTCGATGGACCTCACGACCATGCCACCTCCGTCAAATCCGGTGGTGGCACGGCGGGAAACGGAAGTAGTTCCGGCCAATCCGACCCGAGCGGAGACCCAGTTGGGATTGTTCGAGACCGCCCTGGTCCCGGCACCGCCCCGGCCGCATTGTGGAATCTAGCGGGGGCGCGGGCCGGCGGTCAGGCCCGGCCCAGTTTTTTCAATATCTGCTTCGCGAAATGGAGCGGCGAAAGCATTTCGAGGGAAATGTAGGCGATGCTCGACCGGATGCCGTCCACCGGTGTGTCGTCGAATCGCGCCGGCAGGATATAGTCCTGGTGTTCCTCGACGGCGCGGGAAAGGGCGTTCCGGCGTTCGTGCCGGGTCCACATCTTCTTCACGTAGGCCGCCGAGATGAACATGACGCAATATCGGGCGCTCTGCCCGTAGATCATGCTGAAGTGCTCCGCGAGGTCCTTGCCCCACAGGTCGGCTGATTCAAACTCATCATAAAACACCTTCACGCCCTTCGTCTTCAGGTAGCGCGCCACCTTGGCCACATAGGTCCGATCCTCCCCCGCGAAGGAAAACACAATGTCGTAGGTTGGCCGCAGGTGACTCATCATCGCGCTGGGGATGCCGCCTTCCTTGACCGCCCAGTGCGTGCGGTGCACTTCAAAGCGCCCGATGTCCAGTCGCGACAAATATTCCTCCAGGACCGCACGGGTAAACCGGCCTTCCTCGGTGAACCGGAAGACCACCTCGCCTTTGGAGGCGCGCACGCCGCTCACCGTGCCATAGCGCACGACCTTCGCCGCGGCGCCCTCGGCTCCCGCCTCGTAGAAGAGCAGCGTGGGAATCCCCTCCAGCAGCTTCAGGCTCGCCGGCTTGGCCAACTCCACCCGGTCTGACTCCGGGCCGCCGCTGTATTCCTTGAAACGATCGTCATCCATCCGCATCAACTGGTCTGTTTCCCAGGCGGTGGGGTTATAGGCGACGATGACGTTGAACATCCCGGTAGCCTCCCATTTTGGAGGCGAAACGTCAACCGCCGGCCCGCGATTCGGGGTGAAAGAAGAACGAAATCAGCCGATAAAACGGGGTGGTTTTGGTGTATAGACTGGTGGCACCAGCCATTTCAATGAAACCAAACCCAAGACAGGCCGCTGACCTTCATCAGCAAAACCACGCCGGCTCCTGTGCAACCTCGCTCGCCGAGCTGCTGCTCAAGCTGGAGGGAGAGAATCCTCCCGACCTCCAGCAACACGAACCCGGGGCCCAAAGCACCGGACTTACCCACCTGAAGGACAAGGCCTATGGGCCAATGACGTTCCGCGCGTTTCCGCGCAACGAGCCACTCAGCGACTTGGTGGAGCGGGAACTGGGGGCCGGCCGCGCCGTCGGGGTGTTCTTCGAGAACCGGCAATTCGACCCGGCGATGCAGGGAGTCCACGGCTGGGCCGTCGTGGAAATCTTCGATATCGGCGGCATCAAACACGTCCGTTTGCTCGCCAAGCAGTCCGAACTCGGCCACGGCGAAGGCAAGGTCACCCTGGACAAGACCATTCCGTTGGCGGACCTCAACACCGGGCCGGTCACCGACGCAGTGACCTATGAATTGGCTCCGCCCTAGACCGGCCTGCCATCACTTTTCAATCACAGGGCCGGCGTGTTCTTCCCGCAGGCTGCGCAGCTTTTGCTCCACTCGCGTTCGGACACGCACGGCGGGAATCTGCCGCAGCCAGCCCTGAATATCCGCCCAGCGCAGGCCGTTCAACTCGGTTTCAGGGAGACGACCGCTCAAGCGGCTCCGGCTCACCGCCGCGAAATAGGCGAGGTCGAACAGAGCCTTCTCCTGCGAAGCCACATGGCCGCCGAGTTCCGGCACGAAGTCATAGCCGGTGAAAAGGGCCGGGGTGACATGGTGCAGCCGCACCCGGACGCCGGCCACCTTCATGTCGGCCGAGCGGCCGAGCGTGACGCCAAAATGTGTCTCGGGAAACTGCTGGATGCGCCCGTGATGCCGCAGCGCGGACCAGCCCGACAGATAGGCTTCGTAGGGACTGGCGACGGCGGCCACCAACGCCGCCGGCTCACGGGCGGCGGCACCAACCAGCCACTCACCGGGCTTGATGCGTGTTACCAGTCCCTCGGAGGCGAGCCGTTTCAGCGCCATCGACGCGCTGGCAATGCTCAGCCCGGCCAACTGGGCGGTGGACCGGGTGGTCAGCTGCCGTTGGCTGGAAATTTTTTGATAGAACGAAACGGTGGTCATGGCGCAGGGGGAGGAGGCAGCGCGGCGGTGAGGTCATGCCGCACCTGCTCCTTCATTTGGGTCCAGGCTTCCTCGGTCCCGTAATAAGCCGCGAGGTCCGCCGGCAAAAATGGCACCACTTGGTCCAGGAACATGGCGAGGGTCATGGTGGCGAGTTGCGTGAGAGCTTGCTCTACAAGAGCGGGCGGTGCCTCTCGCCCGGCTGCCGCATGGCGGGATAGCAGGTTGAGATCGAACACATCACGGGCCTGGGCGTAGCGCCGAGTCGCAAGCGCGTTGATCTTCTGCCGGTAGGCGGCCGGCGGTTCATAATGCGGGAAGAGGAACGGGGCCAGCTGGTGTTCACCGAGAATCGCGGCGGCGGGGGGCGACACCCGGTTGACATCGAAGCCGTCCTCCTTGCGCCGGGAGAATTCCAGGCGCGTGGCAGTGGGCCGGCCTTCAAAGATCACATCGAATTTCCAACGCTGGGAGGTGTCGGTCTGCTTGGCGGGATTGATTTTGCCCAAGGTGATCTTTGCTGCCGCCAGTTCCGCGAGCAGTGGCCGGGAGGCGAGAATCTTGGACACGTTCTTGCTGAGCGTCCCCAGGGCCACAATGCGGGCGTCGAAATCCATGTCTTCGGACAGCCGGGGGCTGCCGTGGTAGAGGCGCAGGTTCACCCCGCCCTTGAGGCAGATGGTGCCCGGGCTGACCGTGGTCGTGAAATGCTTCAGGAACACGAGATGAAAGCGCTCGACTGCCTGTCTAGCTGTCATGTCTTTTAGTTCACACCGAGTTTAACCACTCGCAATAGAAAAAAGATGCTTTCCCGTGTATATAGAGTTATGTAAATAACTACAAATCAGTCAAAAGCCTATGGGAAGGCATCCATTTTACCATAGGAATTGCCAAAATCGACCCTGTCAGGTCGGTTTGACGACCCAAAGGCACCTCAAAGTGCAGCCCAGCCTAGCTTGGCCTCAATAGCCTGCCGGTATGATGTATCCACCTGCCGGGACGTGCGCCGGATGAATTGTTCCACCACATCGCGGGTCGGTCCCTTCAACCCGGAGAGGTGCTGCACCACCTCGGCATCCGTCGGCACGCGGCCCGCTGGGCCCGCAAATTTCGGGGGGCAGCGCCGTCCAGACCACATGCCCGATCCCGTGCGCCACCGCCCAAGCCGCCAGGCCGGCGATAACCGGGACTTCCGGCGAGCCTTGCGACCAAGCGCCGATGTCCTGGGCAATGCGGGCGTCCTTGATGCCCTCACGCAGGGCGAGTTTCTCGCGGGCTTCCGCGAGCGAGGCCACCGGCATCAGCGCCCAAAGGCTGCGGACGAAAGGAACGTCCTTGTGCAAAACCAGCGTGATTCGCTGATCCTGTGATTGCCGCAGGAATTCCGCCCGCACGAGCGGGCCGTCCTCGAACCACTGCCGGTGAATCGGCAGGTCGCGCGGGTCCCACACGAGAGAGCCCCAGCCGAGGCATGCGACCGGCGCACTATTATTAGGGGTGGTCGCGAGAGCATCCTGCATGGCGGCGATCCTATTCCGGGGCGAGGTCACTGCAAACCTGGATCACAGCTGTAGCCGGGCAATTCACCCAAACAGCAGGACGGTTTCCCTTTGCCTCGAATAAAGCCCCCGCTGGACTAAACCTGCAACGGGCCAGCGCCCTGGGGAAACCCGGGGCGCCTTTTCATTGGTTGGGCGGGCACCGAATTTCTCGACCTGCCGCCCCCTTGGTATATTCATGGGTTCCCATGCCTGTCTCCGCTCCCCACCAACCGCAGTTTCCGCGTGGTTCCGAGTGGCGGCGTTGGGATCTCCATTTTCATACCCCGGCGTCCTACGACTACCGGGCCAAAGGCCTGAGCAGCGCGGATATCGTCAGCGCGTTGGTGAACGTCGGTGTGAGCGTGGTCGCGGTCACGGACCATCACCTGATGGATGTCACCCGGATTCGGGAGATGCAGGCGCTGGGCGCGGGCAAGCTCACCGTCCTGCCCGGCATCGAACTCCGGTCCGAACTCGGCGGCCGGGAATCGGTGCACTATATCGGCCTGTTTGCCGAGGACGCGCCGATCGAGCGCATCTGGCCGGATCTGCGCACCCACCTAGGGCTCCATCCGGACGACGTGGCCGCCAAGGGTGACCACAACATCTACTGCCCGTTCGAGGTCTCGGCGGCACGCATCCGCGAATTCGGCGGCGTGGTGACTATCCACGCGGGCACGAAGACCAACTCGATTGACGCGATCAAGAACGTCACGGGCTACAAAATGTCCCTCAAGAAGGACTTGGTCAAAGCCGCCATCGACATCATGGAGGTGGCCGATGTGGAGGACGCCGCGGACTACCGCACGATTGTGTTCCCGGACATCGGCTGCCGGCGGCCCCTGATCGTCTGTTCCGACAACCATGATTGCCGCACGTATGGCACCAAGGCCAAGCTCTGGATCAAGGCCGACCCCACGTTTCGCGGCCTGCAGCAAGCGATCAAACATCCCGACGAACGCATCTTCCTCGGCGAAGAACCGCCCGCCCGGCGGCGCCGCCGGACCACCCCGGCCAAGTTTGTCCAGGCCGTGCATTTCGCCCAGACCGCCTCCGTGCCGGCCAATCCGGCGTGGTTCGCCGGCTCCCTCGACTTTGGCGCCGAACTTGTCGCCGTCATCGGCAACAAGGGCTCCGGCAAGAGCGCGCTGGCGGACGTGCTCGCGCTGCTCGGCAACTCGCAGCTCAACCGCGAGGAGCATTTCTCCTTTCTCAACGGTCGCAAGTTCCTGCATCCGGCCGCCAAGCTCGGCCGCGTGTATCAGGGCACGCTCGTGTGGGGTGACGCGGGTTCGCAGTCGCGGCTGCTCGGCGACCCGGTGCCGCTCGAGGCTCCGGAACGCATCCGCTACATTCCGCAGGAATATTTCGAGAAGGTGTGCAACGAGCTGCGGGCCGACGCCGGCAGCCAGTTCCAAGCCGAGCTCAAGCGCGCGATCTTTTCCCGCATCGATGATGCCGACCGGATGGGCGGCACTTCGCTCGATGAGGTGCTTGCCATTCATGTCGGGCCCTTGGAGGAAAAGCTGCAGCAGCTCCGCACCTCGCTCAGCGATTGCAACCGGGAGATCGTAGCCGTCGATCAACGGCTCGACCCGGCGACCCGGACCAACCTGACGGAGCGGCAGCGACTGCTGACGGAGCAGCTGGCCAAACTCGATGAGGCCAAGCCCGCGGCCGTGGTCGCGCCCAGCGCCGCTTCGCCCGAGGCCCAACAGGTGGCCCGCGACCTGGCGGCGGCACAGCAGGCGCTCGCGACCGTCCAACAGGAACGAAGCCAAGCGACCCAGCGACAGGCGGAATCCAGCGCCTTGTCTCAGCGGCTGGTCAATGCCCGGCAGCGCCTGCGCAATCTCGACACCGAATTCGGCAACGTAGTGACCCGACTCGCGACCGATCTCGCCGGCTCGGGCTTGACCGCAGCGGACCTGGTCAGCCTGACCGTCGACTGGACGAAACTGGATGCGGCGGTCAAGGCGGCGGAGACCGCGCGGGATGCCGAAGCCACCAAGCTGGCCGCGCAGGGGGCGGGCAGCCTTGCACAGCGGCAGAAGGACGCGACCGAGGGGCTGGCCAAGCTGCAGCAGCGGCTCGATCAACCCACCAAGGACTACCAGGCCTATGTGGCCAAGCTGACGGCTTGGCAGAAGCAGCGTGATGCGCTGACCGGCAAGGCCGATCAGGTCGGCACGATTGCGCACGCGGCCGCGGCTTTGGCCGCACTGGCCGCGCTGCCGACCCAACTGACCGAACTGCGCCAGCGCCGGAACAACCTGTCCGAGGAAATCTACGCCACCCTGACCGCGATCCGGGACGCCTATGCGCGACTCCACCGCTCCGTGCAGGAGTTCGTCACGCAAGCCGGCACCGGCGTCGATCTCCGGTTCACGACCGAGCTGCGCGTGACCAACTTCCCGGACAGTTTCTTCAACATCGTCAGCCGCGGGGCGGCGGGGACGTTTTATGGGGCCGAGGAGGGACTGGCCCGGCTGCGCGCCGTCTTGGCGGAAACCGATTTCAACACTCAGGCCCTGCCGTTCCCGGGACGCATCTTGCAGGCCCTGACCACCGACGAACGGCAGGCTGCCGCGACCAAGGCCCGGGTGCCCGACCAGCTGCGCAAGGGCGCGACGCTGGAGCAGCTCCTCGATTTTCTGTTCGGCTTCACCTATCTGGAACCGCGTTACGAACTGAGCCTCGGCACGGTGCCTTTGGAGCAGCTGTCTCCCGGCGAACGCGGGCTCGTGTTGCTCATCTTTTATCTGATGGTGGACCGGGAGGATTTTCCGTTGGTCATCGACCAGCCGGAGCACAACCTCGACAACCAGACGGTCGCCACGAAGCTCGTCCCGTTTGTCCGCGCCGCCAAGGCGCACCGACAGATCATCATCGTTACGCACAACCCCAACCTGGCGGTCGTCTGCGATGCCGAGCAGGTCGTTGTGGCGCACATGGACAAGACCGCGGGCAACTGCATCCGCTACGAATCCGGTTCGCTTGAGGATCCGGTGATCAACCGCTGGGTGCTGGACATCCTGGAAGGCACGCAGCCGGCCTTCGAGACCCGCGAGCAGACTTACTTTTTCGAGCGTTCAGCTCACTGAGGCCGTGGCACCCAGGGAAAAGTTCATCGCCTACATCGACATCATCGGCTTCAGCCACCTGCTCGCGGAGGCCGAAGCCGGCCGGGGCTTCCGGCAGGCGGACATCCTCCCGCTGGTGCAACTCCTGGGCGGGAAAAAGGACCGTGAGTCTTTCGAGAAGTATGGCCCGACCTTGTGCCCGTGCAGCCGCCTGGTTGCCCGGAATCTCGACTACCAGATCACCCAGATTTCCGACTGTGCCCTGCATTCCTGTGAGATTTCCCCCGCCGGTGTGATCAACCTAGTCGGGACGATTTCGACGGCCATCATGGGCCTTTTGCTCAAGGGATTGATGTGCCGCGGTTATATCACGCGCGGGATAATCGCCCATAGCGAAACCCAGTTTCTCGGGACCGGCGTGGTGCGCGCGGTCGAGGGCGAGCGCAACGTCAGCGTGTTCAAGCGGGCCGCCGACAAGCGCGGCACGCCGTATGTCGAAGTGGATGCCTTGGTCACCGACTACGTGCAAAAGGAGGGCGATGCTTGCACGCAGGAACTCTTTTCCAGGATGGTGAAGCGGGATGGGGACTTGGTGGCGGTGTTTCCGTTCCAGCGGCTGGCCCATTCCTTCGCCATCGGCCGGGATTTCAATGGCGCCAAGGAGAAGGCGCACAACGACACCGTGCGGCAGATTCTCCGGCGCTTCAAGGAACAGGTGAGTAAGTTTGTCGATCCGACCAACCCCGACGCGGTCAGGAAGTCGGAGCATTATCTCGCTGCGCTCGATGCCCAGATGGGGGTGTGCGCCCGAACGGACCAGATCATTGACGTGCTGCAACGGCCCTTCCCTTAGTCTCGCTAACCGTTCCGGCGTGTATAGAAACTCGGATCGGTCCGGGATTGCCACGCCGCATAAAGCGTTCATTCAGAAGTTCTGGCCAATCGCCTCCGCATACCGCGGAGGCCTTGATGATGTATTGACCCATGCCCGATGCTCCCACCACTGCCAGCCCGCTCGAAAGCTTGGCTGCGTTGCTTGACCACTTCAAGAACACGCCGTCGCTGGTGCTGCTGAGCGCGACCAATGCGCCTTACATCCTTCATTTCTTCCATCTCGCGTTCCGGAAGAATAACCAGATTTCGGTAGCCGGACCGATTCTGCGGACGCTGCTGCAGAATTACATCGACGAACGCCGGGCCGAGGAACCGGGTTCCGAATGGTCCCCGCCCGAGACCTATTTGCGCCAGTGGACCGAAGCCCGCTACCTCCACAGCTACTACCCGGACGAGGGCGACGACCCTCATTATCAACTGACCTCGGAGGCGCAGCGGGTCCTGGGTTGGATCGACGCGCTCCGGCAGCGCTCCTTGATCGTCACGGAATCGCGGCTGCAATTCATCTTCGGCACGTTGGAATCCATCATCGATGACGCGACCGCCACACCCGAAACGCGCATCGCCCAGTTGCGTCGGCAACGGGACGAACTGAACGCTGAGCTGGCACGGTTGGAGGACGGCGGCGAGCTGCCCGCGGTGTCACCGTCGAAGCTCAACGAGCGGTTTGAATTTGTGCGGCAACAGGCGGCCCAGTTGGTCGAGGACTTCGCGGCGGTGGAGGAAAAATTCAAGGCACTGGTCCATGACATCCAGAAACGGCACGCCGAGGCCCGCGGCCAGCGCGGCGTCGTCCTCGGCCGGGCCCTGGATGCGGAGGCCGAATTGTGGCGGACCGACCATGGCCAGAGCTTCGAGGCGTTTTGCCAGCTCCTGAGCGACGAGGAACGCCAGCGCCGGTTCCGTGAATTTGTCGATCTGGTCTACAGTCTCGAAACGATCGACCCCCAGCTGCGGGCCGATGGGTTCCTGCGCCGTCTGCGTCCCAGCTTGAGCCGGTCCACGGACAAGGTTCTTGAAACCAACCGCCGGCTCGCGCGCCAGTTGCGCCGGGTTCTGGCGGAAGACTTCGCCAAGCAATCGCTGTTGGCGACGACCTTGGCCGATATCCGCGCGATGGCCGGGGCGTTGCGGGGGAGTGATCCGGCCGCTCTGCCGGGAATTTTCATTTCCGCGGACTGCCAATATAATGGCGTGGCGGACCGTCACCGGTGGGATCGTGACCCGCCGGCACCCTTTCCGGAGTTCATGGAAAATGCCGCGGAACCTTGGGACATCGATACGTTGGCCAGTTTCCTTGAATTGGAGTCATTTGACCTGACCCCGCTCAAGGAACGCATCGCGGCGGAATTGGCGCGGGTGGAGATGATCACCCTTGCCGAATTGCTCGCGCGCCATCCGCTCACCCAGGGCATGACCGAGCTGATTGGATATTACCTCGTGGCCAGCGGGCACCTCTCGCCCGAGGGCTGCCCGCATCATATCGACCGCGACGTGTTGACCACCGTCACGCTGCCGGGGGGCAGCCGGTTTCGTTGTCCGGATATCCTTTTCACCCGCTCATGAGCACGCCTGAAACCACGCCCCGCGAATCGTCGCTGGTGAAGATCGCCCTGCTCAAGGGGCCGGTGTATCAGGAGGACGAGGTCTTGTGGCGGCTGGCCCTGGCGCATCAGGACCATCTGGCACGATATTTCGGCGATCTCGGGCTTGAATTCCACACCGACCTGCAGGAGGGAATTGCTTTCCTGCGGCAAAAACAGGGTGCGGTCGGGGAAACCCCGCTGCCGACGCTCTTCCGGCGGGAGGAACTGCCTTATTCAGTAAGTTTGCTCGGCGCGTTGGCGCGGGAGGAATTGCAGAAACATCAGCAGGCGCACCCGGACCAGCCGCGCTTGGTGGAGGATATTGACACCATCGCCGGGTGGCTGGCGCCTTATTTTGGCACCGGGCGGAACGACGCCAAGGAGCGCCGGCAACTGTTCTCGATTGTGCGGAAGGCCGAAAGATTGGGGCTGCTGCGGAAAGCGAAAGACGAAACCGTCGAGCGCTACGAGATCAGCCGGATTATCAAACTGCTGTTCTCGCTGGAAGGTTTGCTGGAATACCTGCAGCGGCTGAAAGAAGCCCGGGGCGGCGCCCAAGAGGAGGAGCCCAAAGATGAGTGAACTGCACGGCTACCGTCTCGCGCGCTTCGAGTTTTCGAACTGGGGCACGTTCAATCGCAGCGACCGGGTCGAGATCTTTCAGGTGGCCGGACACAACGCGCTGATCACCGGCGCCAATGGGGCCGGCAAATCCACGCTGGTGGACGGTCTTCAGGCGCTGCTCATCCCGCCGGGCAACCGCAGCTACAACAAGGCCAGCGGCAACAAGACGAGGGAGCGGTCCGACGTCACTTACATTGAAGGCTGGTATGGGCAGAGTGCGGACAATCCCGACATCCCGGAGCGCTTGCGGACCAAGGGGGAAAAGACGTTGCTGCTCGCTGTCTTCGAAAACGCCGCCACCAAGGATACGGTCGCGTTGGGCGGGATCTTTTGGATCGAAAAGGAGAAGGCCGAGCATCTCTACCTCGTGCGCCGGGGTGAATGTTCCATCAAGGCGGACTTCGGGAAATTGCCGGCGGGGCGGGATCTGAAAAAGACCCTGCGCGAGCGGGGTTTTGAGCCCTACACCGAACACAGCGATTTCGCGACCCGGTTCCGGGCGCTCCTCAAGATTCCCCATGAGTCAGCCTTGAAGCTCCTGTCGCAAGCCGTCGGCTTGAAAGACCCGCAGGACATCAACGTCTTTGTCCGTCGCTACATGCTGGAGCCACATGACATGAAGCCGGCCATTGCCAAATTGCGCGAGCACCTGGAGGACTTGGTGGCTTGTAAGGCGCGGATTGACGAGGCGGAGCGGCGGCAGAAACTGCTCGAACCCATCGAGGCCGAGGCCAAGCGACTGGAGGAATTGCGAATCGACAGCGTGAAGGCGGCGGAGGCGGCCAAGGCGGTCCGGCCGTTTTTTGCGCAGTTGCTCGTGCGGTGGGCCCGCACGGAGGGCGAACGGGTCGGGGCTGACTTGGCGGCGGCAAAGACGGAACTCGCCGGCGCGGAGCAAGAATTGGCGAATCGGCGTAACGAAGAGAAGGACCTCGATATCGCGTTGCGGAAAAATTCCGCCCACGATCGGCTGCAATCGATCACGCATGAAATTGAAATGCAGGAAACGCTGCGGCGCGACCGGTTGCAGGGTTTCCAGTTTGCCCAGACGACACTGGAAAAGGCTGGTGAATCGCTGGTGCTGAGCGACGCGGCGGGATTTGATGCGGCCATGACCAAATGGCGCAACCGGCAGAAACTCCTGACCGCCGAAATCGACGATCACCGGAATCGTCGCGCCGACCAGATGTCCGACAAACGCCGGCTCGAGGAGGAAAACGAACGGGATGTCGCCGACCTTGAGTTGATCAAGGCCCAGACCAGCAATATCCCCGCGGAGCTTCTGCGCCTGCGGAAGGAACTCGCCGCTGTGGCGGAAGTACCCGAAGCCCGGCTGCCCTTTGCGGGCGAACTCATCGAGATTCCGACGGAAAACGCCGCGTGGCGTCCCGCGATTGAGCGCGTCATGCGTCCGTTCGGCTTGTCGCTGCTCGTGCCCGACACCGATCCCATTTACACTAAGGTGGCAGGCTACATTCGGCGGAGCCACCTCAACCAGCGGTTGGTGTTCTACAAGGTCCGGACCCTGGCTGGGGTGCGGCTTGTCGCCGATGCGCCTGATCCCAAACGCGTCTGGGGCAAGGTGCGGGTTCGAGACGATCATCCCATGCAAGCCTGGCTTTCGCGTGAAATCCGGCAACTTTACGACCATCTCTGCTGTGACAACGCCGAGGAATTTGAGCGGACGCCGCGGGGGCTGAGCAAGGAGGGGTTGATCGCCCATTCCGAGCATCGGCGGGAGAAGGACGACCGGCGGAGACTGGGCGATGCCAAGGACTATGTGCTGGGATGGTCGAATCGCGACAAGGTCGCGGCCTTGGCCAAAGCCGTCACGACCCGGGTGTCGGAAATCGACAAGCTGG
Source organism: uncultured Opitutaceae bacterium (assembly GCA_964565475.1). Classification (GTDB taxonomy): domain Bacteria; phylum Verrucomicrobiota; class Verrucomicrobiia; order Opitutales; family Opitutaceae; genus Didemnitutus. The sequence continues at coordinate 45,192 of CAZMFB010000007.1, forward strand.
CCAAGGCGGCGAAATCCGCGGAAGACACCATCGGCCGGCGCAGTCCGCTGCTTCAGGCGCTGACCCTCGTGGTCGAAACCGCGACCTTCGGGAAAATCGACCATGCGACGCCGGCCCACCGGATCGTGGAATTGAAGGCCGAGGAGGCGGAATTGTTGAAGAAGGATTCCGTGTATGCCCGGCTGAAGGAACGCCATGACAAGGCGGCCAAGAAGGTGACGGAGGCGGATGCCGACGAGAAAACCAAGCGCGAGCGGGTCATCCGGCTGGACGACGAGGCAAAAAGGTTGGGCCAGATTCCGGTGCAAAAGGCGGACTGGCTGACGCCGGAAAATACTGAACTAGCCGCGAGTCATGCACCGGCCTTGGAGGCATTGCTCGGGAAAGTGGCCGTGACCAGCGACAGCTACGAGACAGAGATGAACCGGGTGGATATTGCCGCCCGGGGTGCCGCCACCCGGAAGGCGAATGCGGTGGGGAATTCCGAAAAGGCGATCATCGGGTTGATGGGAGAATCCCAGCGGCTGGCGTTCAACGCCAGCCTTGTGACCAAGATCGAGGCGCTGCCTGATTTCCGCCAGACGCTCGTGACCTTGGTCAAGGAGGACCTGCCCCGCCATCGGGACCGGTTCAACGAACTCATGGAGAAGAACGTGGTGCGGGATGCCGGCAAGTTGGCGTCGGAATTGCACGACCGCTCGGAATTCATCGAGGAGCGCCTCAAGGAATTGAATGTCGCCTTGCGTGATGTGCCGTTTGATCCGGGCAGCTACATCCAACTGGAACACAACGCCACCGCGAACGCCGACGTGGTGGACTTCAAAAAACAACTCCGGGCGGCCACGCAGAAGGGGACCAATTGGAATGACCAGGAGCGCTTGGCGGCTTTTGAGCGGATTCAAAAATTGCTGGCCGACTTCGAGAGCAAACCGGACTGGCGCAACTACGTCACCGATGTGCGCAATTGGTGGGAATTCAAGGCCGTCGAACTGGCGGAAGCCGATGACGCCCACATCCGGACCTACTACGACTCGACCGGGCGCAGCCCGGGGCAGAAGGCGAAGCTGGCCTATACGCTGCTCGTCGCCGGGCTCGTGCTCCAGTTCGGACTGTCCCGGGGCAAACCGGAATCCAAGACCTTCCGTTTCGTCATGGTGGATGAAATCTTCAAGGGGGTGGACAAGGACAACTCCCTTCACGCCATGCGGCTGTTCCGGGAATTCGGGCTGCAATTGATTCTGGTCAATCCCTGGAATGACGAAATCAAGCTGATCGAGCGGGAAAACTTTGTCGCAAGCTATCATCTGGTGACCAACCGCGACCAGAGGGACTCCCGGCTTTATAGCATCAGTCGGGAGGATCTGCTCAAGAAACTCGAAAAATTGCGGGAGGAACCGGCCGGTGCGGACTCCCGCTGACATCCGCGCCTTTGCGGGGCGGCGCTATCGTGAGGTGCTGGCCGCGGCCGTGACCGGGACGGAGATGTTTCCCTTGCGAATTCCGTTGGGAACCTGGCCGGCGGAGGACTTGGAGCAGATGAAAATGGGCGGGGATGCCCTGCGGGCTTTGGCCAAAGAAGTGACCGGCCACGGACCGACGATCCGTTGGACCGAACGCAATACGCGGCGCTTCGGGAAGCAGTCCGTGCCGGCGGAATTGGAGTTCTCCACGCGGGAGGATTACCTCGGATTCGTAGGCAAGCGGGGGGAATTCGAGGAATTTCTTGCGAAAGTGGCAATGACGCGGGAACAGCTGCCAGCCCTCCTGCCGTGGCTGGCGGAATTCCCGCATCGATTGATCGAAAAACGCGAAGTCTGGAATGAATTGCTGCTCGTATGCGGACATTTTGTGACCCGGCCGATGCCGCAGTGCTATCCCCGGGAGATCCGGCTGCCCATCAGCACCAAGTTGATCGAGACGGAACGGGGAATTCTGCGGGTGCTGCTGGACCATTTGCTGCCGGAGTCAGCCCGCGTGGTTTCCGATGATTTCCACGAAAGATTTGGGCTCAAACTGGACGAGCCGGTCATCCGTTTGCGGTGGCTCGGCGAACCGCCCCGGGAGGCTCCGGTAAGATTGGCCGATTTTTCTGCCCCCGTCGGCTTGCTGGCGAAGGAGGCCTTCAATCCGCAAGGCGTGGTGATCGTGGAGAACAAGACGACATTTCTGACACTGCCCGCGGTCCTGCCGGGGTGGCTTGCCATCTTGGGTAACGGGAACTCAGTGCTGGTCTGCCGGCATCTGCGCTGGCTGGAGCGTCGCCCGCTCCTGTATTGGGGCGACATCGACCCAGCGGGGCTGCAGATTCTCGCCCGGCTGCGCGCACGATGGCCTCAAATCGAGAGCGTGCTGATGGATCACGCTACTTTGTCGGCCCATGAGCCCTGGCAGTATCGGGTGGCCGCCATGCCAGAAAACTTTGAAGACTCCCTTACTGACAATGAATCTGCGGTCTACCAGCAGGTGTGTCGGTCTGGTCTCGGGCTGGAACAGGAGCGGGTGCTGCAAACCCACGTCGATCAGGTTTTCGAATCGGTGCGCGCTCGCTACCTGAACACTGTTTAGGCCGTCACGTCGTCCGAGCGTCCTGAGATTGCTGGGGTGGAGGTGAAGTCCGGGTCTTCGCGCGTCTGTCCTCCGGTCCATGCGGCCTTGCCTCGCACCCGCTCCGGGTGCTGGCCGCTTGCCGGGCGCGCCCCTAGGTCTTTTTTCTGGTGAGGTTGCGTTCTCGGTTGGGTTGGTTAGGATTCGCAACCTGACACCATGTGAGCACACCCGAAGAAGGTTACCCCTATCTCCATATCCGCATCCCCGTTGACGAGGCCTTCGCCGGCCGTGTCGTCGCCCGTTTGGGCGGCACCCCCTACGACGGGGCGGTTGAACTGCCGGCCGGGGTCAAGGCGGTCGACTTCCTCGTGGCGGACTACGCCCTCGAATTCAAGACCCTAGAGCAGGAGCCGCTGACGGCCGAGGGCCGCGGTGAGAAGATTGCCAACTTTGCCTTGGAAAAGGCGCTGACCGGGAAGGCCGAGGCCCAGGGGACCGCCATCAAGCTGTCCGGGTCTGCCAGCCAGGAATACTGGCGGAAGTTCCTTGGCGTGTCCGTGCGCCGCCAGCTCGAGACCGCCGCGAAGCAAATCCGCTCGACCCGCCAGCACTTGGGCAAGCCGCTGCGCGGGGCGGTCTTTTTGGTCAATGTCGCCGCCCCCTTCGTGGACGCCGTCAGTTTCCCCAACCTGATCGCCAGCCATCACAAGGATTTTGCCGACGCCATCGACGTGGTGTTTTATCTCTCGATGATCCCGGGAGTCGTGGCGCCCAACCCCGGCAAGGCGGCCATCCCGTTTGGCTTCCACCCGGAATACACCGCGCACGACCCCTTTGCCCACCGGTTCATGGACGCCCTCACCGCGGAAATGTCCTTGGCCGTGGGCAAGCCCCTGCAGGAGTTCAGCGCCACCGAGCACCCCATTCAGCCGGTGCGCGTGCCCTTCCGGGTGCCGCTTAAGGAGGGCGGCGTCCTCAATATCCACTGAAGTTCCCGAATGACTGAAAGCCTCCCTGCCTCCGGTCGTCGGCTCGCGAATCAACTCAAGTCTTTCGGGCGACAAACGAGAAGTGGCACGAGTGTTTCATCTCCGGATGATAAAACGTCGTTTCCTCGCCCCCGAAGGAAACCTCCTCAAGTTTTTCCACGTGGGCGTGACGGCTCAGCGCGGTGAGCAGGTCAGCGCGGTTGGGAAAATAATGGCAGACTCCGGCTTCTGGGCCCTCGCTGAAAGCGAAGCAGTTCTCCTCGATCGGGATCCCATGGCCATATCTGGGATCGTTCTGGCTCATGACAAAGCCGAAAAAGAATCCGTCGCGCCGCACGACCCGGAGGGCTTCACTGAGCGCCGCTTCGAAAACCGCCCGGGTGCCGTGGTTCAGCACGCACCACGAGAAGGCGAAATCAAACTGATCTGAAGCGAAGGGCAGGCGGTGCATCGAAGCGCAGCGAACCTCGACCTCAAACCCTTCCGCGTGGGCCAGGGCTTTGGTCCCCTCGACCGCGATTTCGGAGAAATCAATCGCCGTCATGTCGTAGCCGAGCCGAAGCGCAGCCGCGGTGTGGCGGCCCAATCCACATCCAATATCCAGACCCCGGCAGCCCAGGGTCGTGGTCCCCAGGCGCAGGAATTCCATGAGCTCGGGCTCGGGCTCACGGTCCACCCGCGCGAGTTCGACCAAGCTGCGGTCCCAGAGCGTGCGCTGGTGATTGAGTTCAAACTTCATCCCAGGGAGTCTTGGAAGAGTCGCGTTTGTTCCACCGCGAGGAGTTGCGGCACGATGGCATCAACATAGTTTTGCCCGTCCTCGATCGTCTGGCGCAGGCGCTCCTCCACCAGGATGGAGCGCATCCCTAGGATGGCACCTCCGAGGATATCCGTGCGAATCTTGTCGCCAACGATGACCGCGTTGACGGGCCGCACGCCGAGCGCATCGAGGGCATATTGGAAAATTCGCGGATCGGGTTTGAGGAAACCCACGTCACAGGAGAAAACGATTGTATCGAAACGTTCGCGCAGCCGGAGGCGGTCGAGGATGATCCCGCTGGTCGGCGGGGTGTTGGAGACCAGCGCGAGTTTTTTTCCGGCGGCCCTCAGATCGTCCAGCAGTTTCCATGCCCCGGCTTTTAATTCGGCATGCTCGACGCTGTTGAGCCAGGCCGCCCGCAGTTTCTGCCGGAGATCCGTTGAGCCCCCCGGATTCGTTGCCGCATCGAATCGCGCGAGAAACTCCTCCACCGACTGGCCTCGGTGCTTGTCGCAGATGCGATAAATGATGGAGCGGACGGTCTCGGTATCGGCGTAGCCCAGCAGCTCGCAGAGCCGCAGTTCCTCGTCGTGCTCCTCGGGCACGGCCATGAGCGTATTCCCGAGATCGAAAAGCCAGGCGTGAATGCTCATAGTGGTGGTTTGCTCCCGGTTCCGGCCACCTTGACGAATCGCATGACCCGGCTCGTGGCGTGCTGGATCAGGATCTCGGCGTTGGCCATTGAAGCCTCCAGCGTGGTGGGAGCCTCGGCAATGCACTCCACGGCATCGATTCCATTGTAGAAGATGTCCTCATGGTCATCCGCGATGCTCCCCGTAACGGCGATCACCTGTAGGCCATAGCGCTTTGCCTTTAGGGCGAGGCCGCAGGCGACTTTGCCGGTCGCGGTCCGGTCGTCCACCCGTCCTTCGCCCGTCAACACCAGGTCCGCCTTGCGAAGATACTCGTCCAGTTGAACATGCTGGTCGACCACATCGATACTATAGCGCAGCTTGGCTCCAAGAAAACCATAGAGGGAGGCGGCCAATCCGCCGGAACCCCCCGCTCCGGGCACATAGGACATGTCCAGGCCGCGCTGGCTGAAGATTAGATCCACGAAGTGGTTCACGCCCATCTCGAGAATCTCGACCTGCTCGGGAGTCGCGCCTTTCTGCGGCCCATAGATTCGCGACGTGCCTTCACGCCCACACAGGATGCTCGTGAGGTTGCAGGCGACCACGATTTCTACCCCCGCAAAGCGGGCGATGGCGGCTGTCGAATCAAATCGGACCAACCTCGCGAGATCGCCGCCACCGGGCCGCTCCAAGGGATCCTCTTGGGCGCCTGCGAAGAAGTTTACGCCGCAGGCGGCGGCGCAGCCAATGCCGCAGTCATTGGTGCCACTATCACCACAACCAACGATTATCCGCGTGACGCCGAATTTTAGCGCCCCGCACATAAGTTGCCCAACACCGTAGCTCGTTGTGCGCAGGGGATTGCGTTCCGATTTGGGCACGAGCGCAAGACCGGCGGCGCTTGCGCTCTCGATCACCGCGGTCTTTCCGTCGCCCAGGATGGCAATATCCGCCTCGAGCGGCTGCCCCAGTGGGCCGGTAATGGACAGCCGCTCCAGCCGGCCCCCGGTTACATCTGCCAGAATCCGGGCAATTCCTGAGCCGCCATCGCAAAGGGGCCGCAAGCTCACACTAGCATCGGGCAGGATTTCCCGCACGCCGCGCTCCATGGCCTTTGCGACCGCAAAGGAGTCCAAACATTCTTTGTATGGGCCGGGAGCGATTAGGATGTGCATTCAGGCCATTTCCCGGCGGACGAAGTCCTCGGCGGTTTGAAAATCGGCAGCGGCATTGATATTGCAGACGGGAATATCCACGATTTGGGCGACAACCGGAATGCGGGCATCGAGAAGCGATTTTAGCAATAGCGTCCAGCCAGTTTGATATAATTTCAGTTCCGGGGAAAGGCTGTCTTCCGTGATTGGCGCCGGGAAGCGTTCCCGGATTTTTTGGAGCGAGGCGCGATTGAGAATCAGGAGCACCCGTTCAAAATTGGTCTTGGTTTCGCGCACCCTGACATCTCGCAACTCACCGTTGACCACGGAGAATTCCCATTTCTTGTGGCCGGCGACCGGCATCTGAACAAACAAGGCGGTGTCTTTTCGCCCATTGGCATAGTAGAGCCGGGTGATTTCCTTGACGGCGCGCCTTGGCACCAGCACATCCGAACTCATACCCAGAAAGGCATCGGCATCGTCGCGTTGCACGATTTCCAGCACGGCTTCGGCCATAGTCATTCCCGGGAGATCGTGAAAGAGAATCGTCGTATCTGAAAAAAAAGCCCGGATGAGCGGACGCAGATAGTCCAGCGCGACCAAGGGCGGCAACAGATTGCAGTCACCAAGGGAGTTGACGGCGTGCCACAGCAACGGCCGTCCATCCACCGGGAGGAGTGGCTTCGGCAGGTGTTCCGTGCGTGGCCGCAAACGGGTTCCCAAGCCACCCGCCAGAATGATGGGGCGCAGTTTGGGGCCCGCATCTTCCGGCGTTTTCACAGCACAATTTCTTCACCGAAGCCAAGGACCCGCACGGTCAGGCCAAAAGCTGGCCCTTTTTGGCTGAATTCTGCGGGGTTGACGCGGTCCTTATCCTTGGGGGAGTCGTAGTGAACGGGAATTGTCAGCTTCGGTTTGAGTTCGCTGGCGAAGACGAGGGCGTCATCGATTCCCATCACCACGCCGCGATTGGAGATGGGTAGCAGCAAACAATCCGACCGGGTCTCGGGTGGCAACAGCGAGGGGTCGATGAAGCGGGTGTCACTCGTGTGGTATACGGATTTCCCGTCAGCCGAAACGACGAGCCCGAAATTGATGATGAACTCTCCGCGGACGGCATGGTCTGCCTGGATGATCTTGATTGCAAATCCGGCTTCGTTGATGACCTCGCCGACTCTCACCACACGGGCCGCGATACCCTGTTTGGCAAGCACGGGTCCCAGTTCTTCGTTGGTAAGAATCTGCGGCTGGCGGCGAGCGCGCATGGCTTTCAGCAGGTCGAGATCGAAGTGATCGGCGTGCTTGTGCGTGATCACCACAACGTCAGCGACCGGGAAAGACTCCAAAGTGAGTTTTCCAGGGTCGAGATTATACTTACCCGGGTCGACAAGCAGTGTCTTTCCACTCTCTGTCGTTAGGAGAATCGTGCTCTGTGCTAAGCGGCGAAGTTTCATATGAGCTAAAGCTGCGCGCGATTTGGGGAGCTTAGACCCTACATGGAATGGTCGGCAAGCGTGGAAAGGCTTGTTCTGTCGCATCCAAAAGGCCGTGCGATTCGCACGGGTGAAGCAAATGAATCAAATCAAATCGTTCCAAAATGACCTCGCGACCGTGTGATTTGCTTCAAGACTTTGACCCGAAACCCTGTTTCCCTCTGAGATACCCCCGCCCGTGAATCAAATGGTTGTAAGTTCGTCTCCATAACGGGCAGCCATCTTGAAATTATCTACAACGGATTTTGATACTGATTAACAAAACGAGCAACTCTCTGGGAAGGTGCGGGTTAGTTTATGGGAAGTGTTAATCACTAATGGACTCTGGTTGTGGATTTCCTCAATTAGAACGGAGTTTTTCAGAGAAAAGCCGACCGTTTCAGAGCTAGATGATTAACAACTCTGGTTCGCAATTCCGGCCATTCCGTCATTTTACGCTAGGGCAGGTAGGTGCATTCAATGTGATCGGACTCACCTTTCTGGATCAGGTTCAGAGTGGGTCCTGAGGCGATGAGGTCGGGTTATCGGTGGTGTGTTGTCCATCCTTGGCGGAGGGAGGGCGTAGCCCTACCGGAGCCAAGGATGGGGTAAGGTGTGCGGCGAAGCGGGCTGGGCTTTGGTAGCCAAGCTGACTGTGCGGCCACTGGGTGTTGTAGTGCTGCCGGTAGTCCTCAATGACCACGCGGGCCTCGGTGAGGCTCCACAGGGTCTCACGATTAAGGCACTCGTCCCGGAAGCGGCCGTGGAAGGATTCCACGAAGCCGTTCTGCCAAGGACTGCCCGGCTCGATGCAGATCGTCCGGATCCGCTGCTGCGCCAGCCACACCCTGCCCACTGGGCATGTAATCCGGCTGGGATGTGGTTTTGGCAATTTATGATCTAGCGATTATCTATCTGGATATCTATAAAGCTACTTAAGTAATTAATGGTAATTATATTACGAACTAAATGACAACTGTGAAAACGGATATTTTGTTTGCATATCCGCGTGTTTAACACGTCTATTCGGAAACAAAATGAGATCGAATAACAGACGCCTTCAAGGAGCAGCGGCCGCTTTCATTGAGAACCAACTGAAGGTGGGGCGGGTGGCGTTTTCGTTGACCCATTTGATGGATGAAACGGGGTTATCCGCCAGCGCGGCCCGCAACCAGTTGTCCCGGCTGGGTTCGCGCGTGGTTCGGGTGGCGCCAAAGCAGTCCTTCTTTCTGATCGTCAGCCCGGAGCATTCCGTGGTCGGCAGCCCGCCGGTGGACTGGTGGTTGGATGATTACTTCGCCTGGCTCCGGCATCCCTACTATCTCGCCCTCCAGTCCGCCGCGGCGCTGCACGGCTCCAGCCCCCAGGCGATCCAAGTGGCGCAGGTGATCACTGATGCACCGCGACGCCCGGTCAGGATCGGGCGGTTGAAGGTTGATTTCTTCGTGAAGCGTCGGATTCAGAGGACGCACAAGGAGCCGGCGACGAACGTCCATGCGCCGTTGCAGGTGAGCTCGCGGGCGACCACAGTGTTCGATCTGGTCCGGTATGCCGGGCCGATCGGCGGGGTCGGCCGCGCGATAGAGACATTGCGACCGTTGCTCGGAAAACTGAAGCCGGCCGAGCTGGCGGCGATGCTGGAGGCGGAACGGGAGCGGGCCACGGCCCAGCGGCTCGGCTACTTGGTGGAGAGATTCGGATATCCGAAGCTCGCGGACGCCATCGACCGGTGGTTGCCGCGCAAGCGTCCGTTGATTCGTCTGGCTCGCGAATCGAAAGCGGGTCAGGGCCCGGTCGCGGCGCGGTGGTGCGTCATCGACAATTCCGGGGAATTTGGCTCATGAACCCGCTGACCCGGCGCGACGTGCTCGCGCACCAGACCGTGGTCCCCTGGCCGACCTTGCGGCAGGTCGAGCAGGACCTGCACCTCTGCCGCGCGATGACGGCGTTGTTCGAGGATAAGTTCCTGCGCGGGCAGATCGCGATGCGGGGCGGGACCCTGTTGCACAAGGTGCATCTCGCGCCGGCCGCCCGCTACAGTGAGGACATCGACCTGGTCGCCATCGGCGACCGGCCCGAGGGGCACATCGAGGCCGCGATCCGCCGCGTGCTGCGGCCCATCTTCGGCGAGCCGGGCGACACGGTGTGGGACGACATCAAGCTGGCCATCCGCAACCTGGCGCAGCCTTCCAAGGTGATGCGCCTGACCTACGCCGTCCGTCCGGTGGGCGAGGCGGGCGAGAACCTGGGCATTGTCGTCGAGGCGAACGTGTCGGAGCGGAAACCCCACCGTGAGGTGGTGAAGATTCCCTTCGATTTTCCGTTTCGGGGCGGGAAGGTGGAAACGACGCTCAATGGCTACGACATTCACGAGATGCTCGGGACCAAGATGCGCGCACTGTTCCAGCGGAGGCGCGGGCGTGACCTGTTCGATCTTTATTGGGCGTTGACGAACGCGCCTGTGCGGCTGGAGCCGGCGCGCGTGGTGGAGTCGTTCCTGCACTACCTGCGGGCGGAAGGGAATACTGCCGGCCGGGCGGAATTTGTTGCGCTGATGGACTCGCATCTGGCCGACCGGGGATTCTGCACGGACATGAATCAGCTCCTGCGGACGGACCTGACCTACGATCCGCAGCAGGCCGGGCAGGTCGTGCGCGAACGTCTTTTGCGCCTGCTGCCGGAGTGATATCGGGGGACAGTGGCTCCGTTCAGCGTTTGAGGGCCGGGAAAATTGAAGGGTGCTTGTTATTGTGATCAATCGGCAATCTTTTGTGGGGTGCGGTTCGATTCCAATTAATCCCGGAAGCCCTTCTATTGGCTGGGGACGGGGTGGGATTGGGTTGACACGGGAGTTGGTCCTCCGGTCTCGCGGCCTTGCTTCGCGTCGGCTCCCGACGCTGGCCACTCGCCGGGCGGGCTTCGGTCGGGCATGGCATATTGTATGTGCGGCTTGGTATCCCGCAGTCTGTTTTGGGCGGTCATTCAAAGGACACGGTCCCGGACGAAGTCGGCTTTCATCCGTAGATGGCGGGTCAGTTTGAGGCGAATGAATCAAATCAATCTGACCCGAATTGCCCTGACAGGCGGTCGTTTTGCTTCACGAATTTGTCTCTAACCGCTGTTCCTCACTGGGGAAATGCAGTTAAGGGCGCGAACAGTTGTAGATTCACGTCCTTACCGGGCAGCCATTCGACGCGCCACCTGATCGGTGGCTTGCTCATGGCCTGCGGCCAGGATTAAGCGATTATTGTGAACACTTTAGCCGGGGATGAGCGTCGAATGGACGCACCCGCCATCACGGGGCTGGCTCGGGGGTAACCCTGTCGGGGGCGGTCAGGAGTTGGTGCACGGCCCGCAAGAGGGCATCGCGGCCGAATGGTTTCGACAGGAAGGCATCGCCATATTCAGAAGGCTTCCGCCCCGCCGTCCGGCTGGTGCCGCCGCTGATGGCGAGGATTTTCGTGGCGGGATTCGACTGGCGGATCACGCCGGCCAGCCCGGCGCCATCGAGCCGGGGCATGTCCCGGTCGGTGACGACGAGGGCAAAATCAGCCTGGCCCGTTTTGAACAGGCCGGCTGCTTCAGCCCCGTTGATGGCCGTGCTAACGCGGTAACCGGCTTCCTGGAGTATGGCGGCGGCGGTGTCGCGGATGGTCTGCTCGTCGTCGACGATAAGGATGTGCTCGCCGTGGCCAAGGCCGGGCAGGGCGATGGGCGGCGCGGATCCGGTTCGCTCGTGGGTCTCTGCGGCGGGCAGATGGACGCGGAATGTGGTTCCGACACCCACCTCGGTCCGCAGGGTGACAAAGCCGTGGTGCGTCTCGACGATGCCGCGCACCGTTGGCAGGCCTAGGCCGGTGCCCCTCTCGGTGCCCTTGGTCGTGAAGAACGGCTCCCAGATGCGCTCCAGCACGTCAGGAGCGATGCCCGTGCCGGAGTCCTCGACGTGGAGCACGAGCCAGGCGCCCGGTTGCACGCCCGTGCCGGGGTGGTCGGCCTCGAGCGCCGCGGCCGCGGCGCGGTCAAGCGCGACATTCTCGGCGCGCAGGCGGAGCTGGCCGCCGTGGGGCATGGCGTCGCGGGCGTTGACGCAGAGGTTGAGCAGCACCTGGTGGATCTGGGTGGGGTTGGCCAGCACCGGCCAGAGGTCGCGCGGCACCACCTCCTCCAGCACGATGGACTTGGGGAAAGTCTCCGTGATGACGCTGACGACGTCGCGCAACAGGTGCTTCACCTGCACGAGCCGCGGCTCGGGGCCGGCGCCGTGGGCGAAACCGAGGATCTGCTTGACGAGGCCGGCCCCGCGCTCGGCGCTTTGCTCCAGCAGGTCGAGCAGCCTGCGATCCTCGGGTGCGGCAACCTTGGTCCGCAACAAGGGCGCGATCATGCCGACCGGAGCGAGGATGTTGTTGAGGTCGTGGGAAATGCCGGCGGCGAGCATGCCAAGGCTCTCAAGGCGCTGGGTGCGCAGATAACGCTCCTCAAGCTCCTTTTCCCGGGTGACATCGGTGCAGATCGCCAGCCGGCCGTTTGGCCGCCCGGCGGCATCGCGCAGCACGGTGATGCTGACCTCGAGGCTGAATGCCTTGCCCTCCCGGGTGCGGCCGGAAATCTCGCCGCGCCAGTCGGCATCGGCGGCAAGCGCCGGAGAAATGCCGGTCGTGTCGGTCACGGCGCCCAAGGCGAAGATCTCCTGCACGGTCCGACCGGTCATTTCCTGGGCGGACCACCCCAACATCCGCTCCGCCCCGCGGCTCCAGAAGGTGACGCGGTTGGCGAGGTCGGCGGCGACAATGGCCTCGTTGGCCCGGTCGATCAACTCCGCCTGTTCGCGGATCCGCTGTTCGTTTTCCTTGTGCACCGTGATGTCGCGCGAGATCCCGATGAGGCCGATGATGCCGCCCGCCTTGTCCCGCCACGGGATCTTCGTGGTCGAGGTCCAGGTCACGTGCCCGTCCGGCCATGTCTCCATTTCCTCGGCCGCCACGACCGGTTCGCCCGTGCGGATGATGTGCTGTTCCTGGTCGCAAGTCCGCCGGGCCTGTTCTCCGGTGAAGAAATCGAAATCGGTCCGGCCCACGGCGTCGGCGACCGAGTGCATGCCGAAGCGGCGCGCCATCGCGTCGTTGATGCGGACGAAGCGACCCTCCCTATCCTTGAAGAAGATGAGGTCGGGCATCGTGGTCGCGAGGGTGTTGAACAGGTCGCGCTCGTGCCGGAGCGCCCGCTCGGCGTCCTGCCGCTGCGCCGCCTCGATGGCGAGCGACGCCAGATTGGCGATGGCGACGGCGAAGGTCTGCTCATCCGGCGTCCACGTCCGCTTCGCCCCCACATGCTCGTGGCAGACCACCCCGTCGACCCCCCCATGCACGCGCACGGTGGCGTCGAGCATCGATGTGATGCCGAGCGGCGCCAGGTAACCTTCGGCAAATTCGGCCGTGTGCGGATCGTGCGCCGCATCGTCGGCGGCCATCACATCTATCCCGGACAAGGAGCCCAAATAGGTGGGATAGCGCGCGGCGGGCAACTCCATGCCCGAGGAGTGCCGGTCGGAGGCGCTCTCGTAGAGGTCGGCGCACACGATGGCCGTGCGCTCGCGGTTGTAGCGCCAGATGCTCACGCGCGCCACATCCAGCGTGCGGGCGGCAAGTTCGGTGATTTCGCGGAAGCGCGCCGCCAGATCGGTCGAAACGGGTTCCGCCCGCGCGGCGAGGCCGACGAGGGCATTGCGTTGGCGGGTATAGCGCTCGGCGCTGGCGCGCAACGCGTCCTCCGCACGTCTGCGCTCGGTCATGTCCACTGCCACGAGACCCACGGCGGCGGCCGATCCCGGCCGCAAGCGGCTCAACGACAGATGCAGCGGCACGCGGGTCCCGTCGCCCGCTCGGACGGTGATTTCACCGTCGCTCCGGCCCGACCGGCCGGCTTGCAGCAAGGTCGCAAACTCCGACTGGTAGCAGGACTCAAAGAAGGAGTTGAAATCCGCTCCGATGACACGCTCCGAGGGCGTCCGGACGATCTCGATGAAACGGCGGTTGCAATAGAGGATCCGCCCTTCCGCCGACAGCGTGGCCGCGCCCTCGCTCATCTCCTCAATGAGTTCCCGATACGGTTCGTCGGCGCCTCTCAGGGTGTAGATCTGGTCGCCCCACGGCCCGGCCACGACGACCGCGTCCACTTCGCCGGCGCGGATGGCCCGCAACGCCTCATCGCCTTCATCGAGCCGGGTGCGCAGCGTCTCCAGTTCGGCCTGCAGTTCTTTCCGCGTTGTCGCTGGTGAAGGCATGGCTTACCCGTCGGCGGGCTTGATCTCCAGCGCCAGCAGGACGCGGTTCGGGTCTGACAGGTCGCCGACGAGCCTCCGCAGCGGAGCCGGCATTTCCTTCACCAGCGTCGGCGCGCAGACGATCTGCTGTTCCCGGGCCCGCCCGGGCGACTCGTAGAGATCGACCACGGACAGCTCGTAGCGACCCATGAGATTGGCTTCGCACAACCGCTTGATGCTCTCGATGGCGCGCGCCGACCGCGGCGTCGGGCCGGTGACGTAGAGCCGCAGGACGTATTTTTCCCCGTCGGGCTTGGCCAGCAGCTCCTCAAGGGCGGCGATGGGATTGCTCACGAGGCCCTCCGGTTTTCCGCGGGCTGTAGGTTCAAACCGAACAGCACACGCTCGGTGTTGGAGAGGTCGCCGATGATCTTGCGGGTCGGCGGGGGCACTTTCCGCACCAGTGTCGGCAGGGCGATGATCTGGTCGCCGGCCGCCAACTGCGGATTCTCCGCCAAGTCCACCACCTCGATGTCGTGGCGGTCCTCGAGGTGTTCCGCGCAGATGCGCTTGAGGTTGGCGAGCGCGGTCACCGACCGGGGTGCCCGGTTGGCCACGTAGAGGCGAAGCTCCCAGACGGGGCCGGCGGCGGCAGATTTTTGCTTTATGGTTCGTGTTATCATTTTGTGCCCTACTTGGTCATCGTTTGGGGATTTTCTCGCGGTCGGGGCCCGCATCAGCGTGCCGGCTGCGGGCGAGCGCCTCGCGATCGAGCATCAGGCGGGCGGCGCGCTGCCGCGCTTCACCGATCAGCTGTTCGGATTCGGCTTCCGCGGCAGCCAGTTCGGCGCGAAGCGCGGCGATCTGGCTTTCGGTCGCCTCGCGCTTGCACTGCCACACCCGCTGTTGTCGCTCTGCTTCCTGCTTCGCGGCCAGGGCGGTGGCGATCTCCACCGCCTCCTGCGCCAGCCGCGCCGAACCGGTCAGCACGCCGGCCGGGCCGACATAGACGTCGGTCAGCACGGCCCCGCGATCGGTCAGCACGAGTTCGCGGATCTGGTGGGAGTGGGCCATGCCGCGCGACTTGAGGACATACAGGCCGCGGTTGCGCTCGCCGTTCAACTCGATGTCCCGCAGCAGCAGCCAGGTGTCGATCAGCGAGGAGATATCCATGCTCGTGGTTTCGAGCGCGTCGCCGCCCCGGGTGAGGTTGACCAGGAGGGTGGTGACGCCCCGGCCTTTGAGGAAGTCCACCAGCCGGATGCACATGGCCTTGATCTCCCGCTCGCTGCCGCCGACAGTGAAACTCGAGATCGGATCGACGATCACGACCGAGGGATTGAATTCATCGACCGCCTTGAGCATGACGGCCAGGTGCGTCTCCAAGCCCCAAAGCGAGGGGCGGGCCGCATGGAACCGCAGCCGGCCCTTCTTCACCCAGGGCTCCAGGTTCAGGCCGATGGAGCGCATGTTGCGCATGAGCTGGCTGGGCGATTCCTCGAACAGGAAGGAGAGGCAGCGCTCGCCCCGCCGGCAGGTGGCGTCGGCAAAATGCGCCGACAGGCTGGTCTTGCCGCAGCCGGCGGTGCCGGAGAGCAGCACCGTGCTGCCCCGGTAATAGCCCTTGCCGCCCAGCATCGTGTCCAGCCGCGGAATGCCGGTGGAGACGCGCTCGCGGCTGGCCGTCTGATTCAGCCCCAGTGAGGTGACCGGCAGGACGTTGAGGCCGCGCCCGTCGATCAGGAAAGGATACTCGTTGGTGCCGTGGGGTGTGCCCCGGTATTTGACCACGCGCAGTTGCCGGGTCGAAACCTGATCGGTCACGCGCTGTTCGAGCAGAATCACGCAATCGGAGACGTATTCCTCGATGCCGTGGCGGGTCATCGTGCCCTGGCCGCGCTCGCCGGTGATGACGGCGGTGACACCCTTGTCCTTGAGCCAGCGGAACAGCCGGCGCAGTTCGGCCCGCAGGAGCGCCGGATCGGGCAGGCCGAGGAACAGGGTCTCGATGGTGTCGAGCACGACCCGTTTCGCGCCCACCGAGTCGATGGCGTGCCCCAGCCGGAGGAACAGCCCTTCGAGGTCGTAGGCGCCGGCTTCCTCGATCTCGCTGCGCTCGATGTAGACATGGTCGATCGCCAGTTTTTTGGCGGCGACCAGCGCGCGCAGGTCGAAGCCGAGCGACGCGACGTTGTCGGCGAGGTCCCCGGCGGTTTCCTCGAATGAAATGAACACGCCCGGCTCGCCGTGGTCCTGCACACCGTGGATGAGGAATTCGATCCCCAGGAGCGTCTTGCCGCAGCCGGCCGCGCCGACGACGAGCGTCGGACGTCCGCGGGGCAGGCCGCCGCCGGTGATCTCGTCCAGCCCGCGGATGCCGGTCAGGGACTTGGGGAGGAGTTTGGTTGGGCGAAGGTGCGCCTTTTTTGGGGTCCGTTTCATGGTCTGTTATCCGGAGCGAGCGTTGATCGGCTCCGCGAAAATGTCGGAAAGCCATGCCGATTGAATCGGGGCGCAGCGGTCGACCCCAAGCCAGGCCCAGGCTGGCCTGGCCGCGACCGTGTCTCCGGCGGATCAAGTCGATCCGCCGCTCTCGCCCCGACGGAAGGGGATGCCGGCAAGAGAAACTTTCGGCTCCGCGACAAAGGCGCCAATAAACCTCTGACGGAGCGCCAGCGGCCTTTGGGTAGTTCGTAGCAGAACAGCTTGAAGGTATTGCCATTCCTCGATGGCGGCAACGCAAATATTATGATATTAGGCCAACTTGGAGTCCAAGCCCGGGCCGGGACTGCCGTGCGCCGCAGGACTTTTGGTGCGGTGTCTTTGCTCGCGTCTAAATGATGAAGCACCATTCGCTTCCGTTGATCGGGTGGTCAGACTTTGCCGCTTGCGGACGGCGGAAAGCCGGCAAAAGTCGGCGCTGGCATGAACCACCCCCGTCCATTGGTTTTCCCGGCCGTCGTGTGTCTGGGTGTCCTTTTGTTCAGCGGATGCGGCCGCCAGGACGCGTCCACCGCCGCGGGCGGACCGAGCGGGGCGAACCAGCGGCAGGCTGTCGAGGTGGTCGCCGTTAAGAAGCGCGATCTGGTGGAGAGCCTCAATTTGGTGGGGTCGATTGCGGCCAATGAGACCGCGCAGGTGCGGGCCGAGGTGTCCGGTGTCGTCCGTGCAGTGCTCTTTGAGGAGGGGCAGCAGGTCGAGAAGGGCCAGGTGCTGCTCAAGGTCGACGATTCCGAGTTGCGCGCCCAGCTGGCCCAGGCCGAGGCGCGGTTCCGCCTGGCCGAGCTGAATTTCCAACGCAGCGAGAACCTGAGCGAGCAACGTTCGCTTTCCCAAGCGGAGGCCGACCGTTTCCGGAGCGAATACGCCGGCACCAAGGCGGAATTGTCCCTTTTGCGCGTGCGCCTCGACAAGACCGAGATCAAGGCGCCGTTCTCCGGCGTCGTGGGTGCACGCAACATCTCGCCCGGCGACTATGTGACGGCCGCCACGATCATCACGGCCATCGACGACCTCTCGCGGCTGAAGGTGGATTTCCAGGTGCCGGAGCGTTTCGCCGGCAAGGTGCGCCCGGGCACCACCTTTGCTCTGAAGGCCAGTGTCAACGAGCGCGAGGCAAGGGGCACCGGCGAGGTGTATTTCGTTGCGTCGGTGATCGACCGCCCGACCCGCTCCACCCAGGTGAAGGGCTACGTCACCTCGGACGCCGCCGGCCTCAAGCCGGGCATGTTCGCCAACATCGAGCTGGTGCTGGACCGCCGGCCCGGGGCCCTGACGGTGCCCGAGGGGGCGATCCTCGCCAATGCCCGCGGCACGCAGATTGTGGCCGTCAAGGACTCGGGCGGCGAGAAGACCGCCGAGTTCATCCCCGTGCGCACCGGGCTCCGGGCCAAGGGCTATGTCGAGATCTCGCCGGTGCAGGGCTACCTTGAGGAGGGTCGTGAGGTAGTCGCGGCCGGCGTGGGCGCGCTGATCCTCTTCCCGGGCGCCAAGCTCGATCCGCGACCGGCGCGCCCCGAGTTCCAGCCCGCCGACTGAGGCAGCCCCATGGTCCTCTCCGACATCTCCATCCGGCGGCCGGTTGTCTGCCTCGTGGCGTCGATCCTCATCGTGCTCGTGGGCGGCCTGGCCTTCGACAAGCTGCCCGTGCGCGAATATCCCAACACCGACTCGCCGGTCGTCTCGGTGGAGACCGGTTATCCCGGCGCCTCCGCCGAGGTGGTGGAGTCGAAGGTCACCGAGCTGCTCGAGAAGGAAATCTCCTCCATCGACGGCATCCGGCTGATCCGGTCCAGCTCCCGGGAGGGCCGCTCGGAGATCAACGTCGAATTCAACCTCAACCGCGACGTGAACGAGGCGGCCAACGACGTGCGCGACCGCGTCGGCCGCGTGCGCAACCGCCTGCCGGAGGAGGTCATCGAGCCGCAGATCAGCAAGACCGAGGCCGACGCCAGCCCGGTGCTGACCTTCTCGCTCAATTCCGACCAGTTTTCCCGCCAGGAACTCTACGACATGGCCGAGCGCTTCGTCGTGCAGCGCATCCAGACCGTGCCCGGCGTGGGCACGGTGCTCATCCGCGGCCCGCGCTACGCCATGCGCCTCTGGGTCGACGCCGACAAGCTGGCGGCCCATCAGCTCACCGTCGCCGATGTCGAGCGCGCCGTGCGGCAGCAGAACGTCGAGACGCCCGCCGGCCGCATCGAGTCCGTCACGCGCGAGTTCTCCGTGCGCACGCTCGGCAACCTGACCAACGTCTCCGATTTCGAGAACATCGTGGTGGCCACGCGCGGCGGCCACCAGGTCAAGTTCAGCGACGTCGGCCGCGTCGAGCTGGGCTCCAACGACTACCGCTCCGAGGGCTACTACAAGACGCGGCCCACGGTCGGCGTCCAGATCCTGCGCCAGTCGCAGGCCAACCTGCTCGACCTCGCCAACGGCGTGAAGGCGCTCATTCCCCTCATCAAGGCCGACCTGCCCGAGGCCGTGAACGTCGAGATCGGTTTCGACAGCTCGGTGTTCGTCGATCGCTCGGTGCGCGAGGTCTACAAGACGCTGTGGGAGGCCATGGCGCTGGTGATCCTGGTCATCTTCCTCTTCCTCCGCGACTGGCGGGCGACGCTCATCCCGGTGCTGGCCATCCCGGTGTCGCTCATCGGCTCTTTCGCGGTGATGAGCTGGCTCGGCTTCTCGCTGAACGTGCTGACGTTGCTTGCGCTGGTGCTCGCGGTGGGCCTGGTGGTGGACGACGCCATCGTGATGCTGGAAAACATCTACCGCCGCATCGAGCTGGGCGAGTCGCCCATCCATGCCGCCGTGCACGGCGCGCGCCAGGTGGCCTTTGCCATCATCGCCACGACGCTGACCCTCGTGGCGGTCTTCCTGCCCGTCGCGTTCCAGAAGGGCCAGACGGGACGGTTGTTCTACGAGTTCGGCGTGACGCTGGCGCTCTCGGTCGCCGTCTCGGCCTTCGTCGCCCTCACGCTCACGCCCATGCTCGGGTCGCGGATGCTGAAGGTGCGGGTGGTGGCCGGTGAGATGCAGCACGGCTGGTTCTACCGCGTGACCGAGCCTTTTTTCGCCTGGCTCAACCGCACCTACGCCGCGTGGCTGACCGCCTCGCTCCGGCACAAATGGCTGGTGCTGGGCGGCGCGGCGGCCGTGGCCGCCCTCGGGCCCTGGCTCTATGGCAAGCTCCAGCGCGAGCTGACCCCGATCGAGGACCGCGGGACCTTCTTCACCCAGTTCATCGCCCCCGTGGGCTCGACGCCGGAGTATGCGCACCATTATTCCCTCAAGATGGAGGAGATGATCCTCGCGGTGCCGGAGATGGACCGCACCTTCCGGCGCTCCGGCGACGGCGGCAACCGCGCGTTCATCTTCGCCACGCTCCAGCCGTGGGAAAAGCGCGACCGCACGACCCAGGAAATCGTCGCGGAGATGCGCGCGAAGTTCCAGCGGGAGATCACCGGCGGGCAGGCCATTCCCAGCAATGCCCGGCCCTTCGGCCAGCGCGGCGGTGCCGGCGGCGGCGTCCAGATGGTGCTGCAGGGCTCGGACTTCAACGAGCTCCAGCGGCTCGCCGGCGAGATGCTGGCGGCCATGCGCAAGAGCGAGATGTTTTTCCAGCCCCGTGTGGATCCGTCGCCGACGAAGCCGCAGCTCGACGTGCGGATCGACCGGGCGAAAGCCGCCGATCTCGGCGTCGCCGTTTCGGACATCGGGACGACGCTCGAATCGCTTTTTGGCAGCCGGCGTGTATCCCAGTTCCAGCGCGGCAACCAGCAATACGACGTGCTCATCCAGGTGGCCGACGAGGACCGCACCACGCCCTCGGACCTGAGCCGCATCTATGTCAAGTCGGCCTCCGGCGAATTGGTGCAGCTGACCAACCTGGTCACGGCCGACGAGACCGTGGTGCCGGAGAGTTACCCGCATTTCAGCCGCCTGCGGTCGGTGACGGTCTCGGCGCAGATGGCGCAGGGCCGCACGATCGGTGACGGGGTGGATTTCCTGCAGGCCGCGGCCAAGCCCCTGCTGCCCGCCGGCTACACCTACTCGTGGGACGGTGAGACCCGCGAGTTCGTGGAGAGCTCGGCCGACACGCTCATGCTCTTCACCCTCGCGCTCATCTTCACGTTCCTGATCCTCGCCGCGCAGTTCGAGTCCTGGCTGCACCCGGTGACGATCTTCACCGGTGTCGTGCTGGCGCTCTCCGGCGGCGTGATCGTGCTCTACAGCACCCGGTTCTGGGGCACGGCGATGACCGACAACCTCTATTCGCGCTTCGGGCTCATCATGCTCATCGGACTGGTGGCCAAGAACGGCATCCTCGTGGTCGAGTTCGCCAACCAGCTCCAGCTGGAGGGCCGCGATGCGTTCAAGGCGGCCTACGAGGCGGCCACACTGCGCTTCCGCCCGATCATCATGACGGCCATCGCCACGATCCTTGGGGCGGTGCCGATCGCGTTTGCGAGTGGCGCCGGCGCCGAGACCCGCAACCCGCTCGGAATCGTCGTCGTCGGCGGGCTGGGCATCGCCACGCTGCTGACGCTGTTTGTCGTCCCCATCTTCTATGTGCTGGTGGACCGGGCGTGTGTGCGCCTCACCGGCCGCTCCTCCGCGCACGGCCTGAAGAAGGCGCAGGAGATCGAGCGCGAGACCGAGGGCGCCGCCGTGCCCGTGCACTGAGCCGGCCTGCTCAGGTCAGCAGGCCGGCGGCGAGAATCCCCGTTGCCACGGGCGAGACCGGTCCGGTCATCCGCAGGCTGAAGTCCGGTGCTATCACGACATCGATGCGGCCACCGGGCATGTGCACGGCGACATTGGCATCCACGAGGCCGAGACGGTGCGCCACGGCGGCGGCGGCGCAGGAGCTGGAGCCCGAGGCGAGCGTATAACCGGCGCCGCGTTCCCAGATCTCGATCCGGATGCTGCTCCGGTCCAGCACGCAGACGAACTGCACGTTGGTGTGCCGGGGGAAAGCGGCGTGCGACTCCAGCGCGGGTCCGTAGCGACGAGCCAGGTCGGCGGAAACCTCGGGCAGCAGCACCACGCAATGCGGGTTGCCGATCGTGGCGGCGCTGTAGGTGAAGGTGCGGTCGAGCACGCGGATGCTCTCGTTCAGCACGTCGCGCTTCGGGCCGGCGACCGGGATCAAGTCGCTGGCAAAGCTGACGCGCCCCATCGCCACCGTGATGGGATCGCCGCCGGGTGCGATGACGACCTCGACCACACCGCCGGGCACCTCGAGGGTGAAGGGCGCGGTGGTCACCTTGCCCTGGTCGAAGAGGCAGCGGGCGAAGATGCGCAGGCCGTTGCCGGATTTCTCGGCCTCGGAGCCGTCGGGATTGAAGATGCGCAGGCCAAAGTTTGCCTGCGCCGAGGGCACCGGGCCCCACAAGATGCCATCGGAGCCGATGCCGAGGTGACGGTGGCACACGCGGCGGACCAGCTCCGGCGACGGGGCGGAGAGGCCGGGATAGTCGGCCGGGTCGAGGACGAGGTAGTCGTTGCCGAGCGCGTGGTATTTGTGGAACCGCACGCCGGGAAACTAGGGCAATGGCCGCGCAATTGGCACGGCCTAACTTCGTCTTATCGGGGCAACGCCAACACACCCCGGGGCTGCGGCCTCATGCTTTGGCGGGCTGGGCAGTCGGACAGCCGAGCAGGCCGCGCTCGATGATGAGCGCCGCCACCGGCCCGGGCACGTGGTCGCGCCACTGGGGGTCGTTGCAATGGATGAGGTCGACCACGTCGGGGCCGTAGATGCCGAGCAGGGCCGGGTTGCTCCCGGTGAGGCCGGCGACATAGCCGTTCTCCAGCAGATGGGCATAGAGGTGCCTCAGATGGGGCATGACCGGGAGGTTCTCCGTGGTGATTAGTCCCGTGCCCGGCGCGATGCCCGCCGCGAGCTCCGTCGCGCAATAGCGTTGGAAGACATCGGTGCGCATGGGGTAGGCGTAGAGCTTGACGCCCTGCTTGAACATGCGGCCGATCGACTCGAGGATGCCGCCGTCGAGATGCTCGTGGGTCTGCTCGCGGAAGAGCCCGAGGAGGCTGTTCACCCCGAGCACGACACCGATCACCTCTTTTGTATAACGGCGGAAGTAGGTGGTGAGGCGGTGGAACTCGGTGTAGTTGGAAATGAGCGTGCAGCAGCCGGTGCGGCCGATCATGTCCACCCGGGCAAGGAAATCGGCGTGGTCGATGTGGCCGCCGGCGGCGAGCAGGCTGGGCATGGTCAGCTCCAACAGCGTGACCAGCTCCTTGTCCTTGACGGAGGTGTCCTCACGGAACCGCCGGATGCCGGTTTCCAGCATGTCGAGGTGGACCCGGGTGACGGGGCGAAAATTTCCACGTTGCACCAGGATGGACTTCTGGAACAGGGCCTCGGAGGGCTGGAGCACCTCGCCTTGCGGGCTGAAGAGCACGGCATTGGTCAGCCCGTGGCGCACGAGGTGGAGGGCGAGGATGCGGTTGTCGACCGCCCGGAAGGCCGGGCCGGTGAAGTGGATCATGTCGACCTCAACGCGGTCGGCACCGACATTGTCCACCAACGCGCTGATGAATCGCTCGGGGTGGGCATGGTAGTGGAAGGCCCCGTAGATGAGGTTGACGCCGACGATGCCCAGTGCCTCCTGCTGGAGGATGTTCTTTTTGTCCCAGAGGCGCACGTGCAGGATGATTTCGCTGGGTTTTTCCTGCGGGGCGGTCTGGAAGCGGATGCCCAGCCAGCCGTGCCCGTCGGTGGTGCCGCGGGCGCTCTTGGCCGCGACCGTGTCGGCAAAGACAAAAAAGCAGGTCTTGGTCCCGCGCTGGCCGGCCAGGCGTTCGTCGAGCAGGCGGTATTCGTGGTTGAGCATCTTTTCGAGGCGGTCGCGCGAGACGTAGCGCTGGGCCTTTCCGTAGATGGCGTCGCTGAAGGTCATGTCGTAGGCCGACATGGTCTTGGCGATGGAACCGGAGGCACCGCCGACCTGGAAAAAGATGCGCGCCACCTCCTGGCCGGCTCCGATCTCGGCGATGGTGCCATACCGGGTGCCATCAAGGTTGATGGCCAGCGCCTTGCGGTTCGTGGTCAGCTGCTCATTCTTTTCACTCATGGAAAGGGGCACCCTAGGCGAGGCCGCGGGTTTTGGGAAGGGCGGGATTGGGAAATTATCGGCACAAATGCCGGGCAGCGGGCCCGATAAGCCGCCCGTATGGCCGTGGGGCCGCCCGACGCGGACCGGGAGCACATGGTCACTTTTCGCTGGAGAGCCCCCGGTGGCCGGGTAGCTTGGCGCCGATGAAAAATTTCTTCGCCTCCTTCTTCGGCAGCCTGCTCGCGCTCGTGGTCTTCGTGGGCGGGGCCTGCCTCCTGGGCTTTGTCCTGCTGGCCGCCATCGCCGCGGCCGGGGAGAAGACCGTGTCCGTGGAGAAGGGCGCCTACCTGGTCCTGAACATGTCGGTCAACCTCCAGGACAGCCCGGAGCAGAACGAAGACCTCGCCGAGATGCTGGAAGCCTTCGGGGAAGGCGGCGGGGTCCGCCCGTTGCAACTCCGTGCGGCGGCGCGCGCCATCACGGCGGCGGCCGGTGACGAGGCCATCGGCGGGCTCTTTCTCACGGGCAACTTCCGGGCAATGAACTACGGGTCGGGCTACGCGGCGTTGCGCGAGCTGCGCGCGGCGATCGAGCAGTTCAAGAAGTCAGGCAAGCCGGTGATCGCCTACCTCAATGTGGCCACCACGCGGAACTACTACGTCGCCTCCGTGGCCGACGAGCTGATCCTGGACCGCTACGGGGCGGTGCTGATGCCGGGCCTTGCCTCGCAGCCGCTCTTCCTCGCCGGTGCGTTGGAGAAGTTCGGCATCGGGGTGCAGGTGACGCGGGTCGGAAAATACAAGAGCGCCATCGAGCCCTATGTGCGCCGGGACATGAGCCCCGAAAACCGCGCCCAGACCCAGAAACTGATCGACGACATCTGGTCCGACCTGACGACGAGCATCGAGCAATCACGCAAGTTGGAACCCGGCACCCTGCAGAAGGTGGTGGATGCGGAAGGCCTGCTGCGGGCGGAGAAGGCCCTGGCCGCCAAGCTCGTGGACCGGGTGGCCTACCAGGACGAGGTGCTCGATGAATTGAAGGAGAAGACCGGCCGCAAGGGCGCCAAGGGGAGCTTCCGGCAGATCGCCGTGAAGGATTACGCCAAGCTGGTGACGCGCGACGGCCTGACCGCCAGACGGCGCGACGGCAAAATGGCGCTCAGCGGCGGAGGGAAGATCGCGGTGGTCTATGCCGAGGGCGAGATCGTCGACGGCGACGGCAAGCAGGAGGGCATGGTCCACGGGACGCGCTTTGCCCGCGAACTCCGCAAGCTGCGGCAGGACGACAGCGTGAAGGCGATCGTGCTGCGGGTGAACAGTCCCGGCGGCAGCGCCACGGCCTCCGAGCAGATCCAGCGGGAGCTCAAGCTGACCATGCAGGACAAGCCGGTCATCGTCTCCATGGGCACGGTGGCGGCGTCCGGGGGCTACTGGATCAGCACCTACTCCGACCGGATCTTCGCGGAGAGCACGACGATCACGGGCTCCATCGGCGTATTCGGCACGCTGTTCAATGTGCAGAAGCTCGCCGGGGACACGCTCGGCCTGAGCGTGGACACCGTGAAGACCGGCCGCTTCGCCGACATGGGCACGATCATGCGGCCCAAGACGGACGACGAGCTGGCGGTCATCCAGGGATTCGTTGATTTCATCTACGACGAATTCGTCGGCAAGGTGGCCGAGGCGCGCAAACTCGATCGGGCGGCCGTCCATGAGATTGCCCAGGGTCGCGTGTGGTCCGGCGCCGAGGCCCGCAAGATCGGGCTGGTCGACGAGATCGGCACCCTCGACGATGCAGTGCGCCATGCCGCCGAGAAGGCCAAGCTGCAGGACGGCTTCCGGCTGGTCGAGTATCCGCGCAAGAAGCTCTTCGCGGAATCACTGAGCGAGGCCCTTGAACCGGGACGACGCGAGATGACGGCCACCGGCCCCGTCGGCGAGTTGATCCGCGCGGCGACGGCGGAATTGGAGACGCTGGCCCGCTTCAATGATCCCCGTGGCATCTACGCCCGGCTGCCCTTCAACCTGCGGCTGAACTGATCCGTCCATGCAAAGGGAATTCATCCTTTCCGCCGGCTGTCCGGCCACGCGCATCCCGTCCGGGGAGAAGGTCAATCTCGGCGGCGGCACGAAGGTCTTCGTGATGCAGACCCTGGGCGGCAACGTGACCGTGCGGACGGAGCACGGGTTGTTCCGCATCGACCGCGAGCACGTGGGCGTGGTGGAGGGCCTGAAGCTCACCACCGAGCCGGCAGCGGCGCCGGCAGCGGGCGAATTCAGCGAGCAGGCGGTCTGGGAGGCCCTCAAGACCTGCTTCGACCCCGAGATACCGGTCAACATCGTCGACCTGGGCCTGGTCTACGACCTGGCGGTGGAGCCCACGCCCTCCGGCGGGCATGCCGTCGAGGTGAAGATGACGCTCACCGCACCGGGCTGCGGCATGGGTCCCGTGATTGCGGAGGATGCGCGGCAGAAAATCGCCGCGTTGCCCACGGTGGAGTCCGCCAAGGTCCACATCGTGTGGGACCCGCAGTGGACACCCCACATGATCTCGGAGACCGGCCGGAAGGTGCTCGGGCTCGAGTAAGGGCCCGCAAACAAAAAACCCGCCGCGAGGGCGGCGGGTCGGGAAGGTTGGCCTGGAGGGCCTTACTTCTTCTCGGGCTGCTTTTCCTCGGACTTCTTGTCGTCCTTCTTGTCCTTGCAGCAGCAGTTGCCGGCCTTGCATTCCTTGCAGTCGGCGCAGCCGCAGCATTCCTTCTTGTCGGCGTCCTTCTTGTCGGTCTTGTCGCCGGCGTAGGCGAAGGAGGTGAACGAGAGCGCCGCGAGGGCGAGGATGAGTTTGGTAAGATTCTTCATGGTGCGGTGATGAGAAATTCGGCCGGTCGTGCGGGCAAGCCGATTCTCGGCGCCGCCCGGGGCTTCAGTCGATCTTCTTGCCGTCAGTAGTGCGGTCGCTCCAGACGGCGACTTCGATCCCGTTGGGGTCGTGGAAATGGAAGCGGCGTCCGCCGGGGAAGACGTGGGTGGGGGTTGTGATCCTGCCGCCCGCGGTTTGGACACGGGCTTCCGCCGCCTCGAGGTCACGCGCAAAGACAACGACCAGAGGATGGGTAGCCGCGGACTTGTCCCCTTGGCGGAACCCACCGGCCAGGCGACCATCGGCGAAGCTCGTGTAATCGGGACCGTAATCGGTGAATTTCCAGCCGAAGACGGCGCTGTAGAACTTCTTGGCGGTCACCAAATCCGGTGCCACAAACTCTATGTAGTCCACCCGCTGGTCCTGCACGGCTTGCGGATCGGCTACCGGCAGGGCGTCGCCGGGCAGGCCGAACCAGGGGTGCGCTTCGACAACCAGATGGCCGGCCTTCACGGCCGGGTCGCCCTCGGCAAGCCGCCGGGCTTCCTCAAGGTTGGTGTCGAAAATGCAGATGCCGCGGAGTGCGGTGTCGCTGGTCAGGGGACCGTTGAGGACGAGTTTGCCCGCTGCACGCAGGCCGAAGAGGTATCTGAGGTGGGCCAGCTGCAGCGCGTCGGCCCCGTCCTTGGCGCGGGTGCGGTGAGGGCCGGCCTTGAGGAAGACCAGGGTATAGGCGCGACCGCCCTCGATCTTCCGCTGGATCTCGCTGGCGGTGATTTCCTCGGCCATGAGGGTTAGGCTTGGCGGGCACAGGCCCAACGCCAAGCCCAGACCAAGCCGCGGCAGCAGGCTCATTTCGCCGCGGGATCGGGCTGCATCATGCCGAAGATGTTGCCCTCGGTGTCGTTACCGTAGACCAGCCAGCCGATGCCGGGAATGGGCATCTTCGGCACGCAGATCTTGCCTCCCGCCTTCTGCGTCTTTGCCACGTAGGCATCGACCGAGTCCACATCGACGACGCAGACGAAGGCGATGACGGCCTGGCCCTCGCTGGGCACCGGGCCCATGCGGGCGTGGAGACCGCCGTTGATGCCGGGTTTGCTGTCCGGACCGGTGGTGACCATCCAGTAGGGCATCGGGCCGTCCCATTTCTGGAAGGACCAGCCGAAGACGGCTTCGTAGAATTTGATGGCGCGGGCCGGATCGCCGGCCTGGATTTCGAAGTGGGTGGGGCGGGGCATGGGGATGTTTGGTCGGTTGCCGCGACGATGTTGTGTCCGCGCGGAGCGTCAACGGCCGGACGGCTGTAACGGGAAAAATGCACGCCGAGTGGCGATATTGCCGGGCCGGCGGGCTTCACGCTTGCGGGGGAGCGGCCCGTCGCAATCGTCACGGCATGGCGCTTTTCGGACCGCTCGACACCATCCGTGCCCAGCTGCGCGAACCGCGCTTGGCCGCGGCGCTGCGCTATGCGGCGGAGGCGCTCGATCCCCAGAAGGAGGCGCATCGGCGCATCCTCGGTCTCGCCGTCGGCGCCTCGCAAAGGCACGAGCTGGATGGCGGGGCCTTCGCCATCGAGGCGGCCTACCTGAGCAAGCCGCGGGCGGAGGGGTTCTTTGAATCCCATCGCAACTACATCGACGTGCAGGTCGTGGTCGCGGGTGAGGAAATCATGGAGGTGGAGGACATCGAGCGCCTGCAGGAAACCTCGGCCTACGATGCCGAGCGCGACCTGATCAAATACACGTCACCCGACACCCCGTCGGTCCTGCACCTGAAGGCGGGCGACGTGGCGGTTTTTTTCCCCGATGACGGGCACATGCCCTCGATCCAGGCCGCCGGGTCCGTGCTCGTGCGCAAGACGGTGGTCAAGGTGCCGGCGGCGTGAACTACCGGCACCAGTTCCACGCGGGCAATTATGCCGACGTGTTCAAGCACGTGCTGCTGCTGCAATTGCTCCGGGCCATGCAACGGAAAGAAAAGGGCTTCCTCTACCTCGACACCCATGCCGGGCGCGGAGGTTACGACCTGACCGAAGCGCTGACCGGACCTGGCGGCCGCGCGCGTGAACCCGAATGGCCCGGTGGCATCGGCCGCGTATGGACGGTCAAGGCCGGGCCCTTGGCCGAATACACGGCATTGGCACGGGAGTTCAGCCGGATCCGGGGCGGCGGTGACGGCCCCCCGCATTACCTCCCGGGATCACCATGGATCGCCGCGCTCACGGCGCGAGCACAGGACAGGTTGGCGCTGTGCGAAGTGCGGCCGGATGACGTAGAAGCCCTTGATTTCACCTTCGCCCGGGACAAGCGGATCAAGGTGCACGCGATGGACGGCTACACCGCGCTGAAGGCCATGCTCCCGCCTCCGGAAAAGCGCGCCCTTGTGCTGATTGACCCTCCATTCGAGGACCAGGGCGAGTTTGCCGCCATCGGGCGCGGTCTGAGCGAGGCCTTCCGCAGGTTTCCCTCGGGGGTTTACGCGGTCTGGTATCCGATCACGGAACGGGCGCGCGCAGAGGATTTTCTCCGTGAGGTTGAAGCCATGGGGTGCCCCGCCGTGGTGGCGGAACTGCGGATTGCCGCCGCTGAGTCCGCCGTGCGCATGAAGGGCTGCGGCCTGCTCGTGCTCAACCCGCCGTGGAAGGTGGCGGAGGATATGGCGGCGAGCCTGCCGGCCTTGCGGGAGGCGCTGGCGGTTGATGCCGGGGCGACGGCCCGGTCCCGGTGGCTCGTGCCGGAGCGCTAGTCAGCGTGCCCGGCGTGCGGGATGGGTGAGGCGCGCGGCCGTGAAGGGCAGCGGATCGAACACGAGGCGCGGATTCGGCAGCGCGGGTGCCTTGAAGATCGGGCGCCCCCACAAGACGTCGCGCCGTGCCGTCGTTTCCCCGGGTGCACGCGCACCCGGCGGCAGGGCCGACAGGCGCAGGCTTGGACGTTGTGGGAAGTGGGTCATGGCTTGGTGTCTCTTCGGCCGGCGTGGTCAGCACCGGACACCACCTAGATAAGCCAGATCGCGGACTTGTTCCAAAAAAATCTCGCGGCCGCGGACTGGCCTTACGGCCCAGAGGCCTGCAGTTTGGCCATGACTCCACGGCCGCGGCGGGTAGCATCGGCGGCATGAAACCCCTGAAGGATGCGACGACCACGGTGGCGGAACTGCGCGAGCGCGTGCTGGCGTTCGTGCGGGAGCGCGATTGGGAGCAATTCCATTCGCCGAAGAACCTCAGCATGGCACTCGCGGCGGAGTCGGGAGAGCTGATGGAGCACTTTCTCTGGACCGACTCGGCGGCCTCCGCCGCGGTGGCCCGTGATCCCGGGCGCCGGGAAAAGATCGAGGACGAGATTGCCGATGTCGTGATCTACGCCCTGGAGTTCGCCAATATCAGCGGCATCGACCTGGCCGCCGCCGTGGAGGCCAAGATGGTCAAGAACGCCCGGAAATACCCGGTGGAAAAATCCCGCGGGCGGGCGGACAAGTATACCGAGCTCTGAATTACGGCCGTCCGCCGAAGGAGACGTAGTCGTCGAGTTCGAGCATGTCGAACCAGGTCGAGACGTCCTCCCGCTTCGGACCAGAGCCGCGGTGGTATTTCTGGAAGATCTCGCGTCCCTCCACGGAGGAGGGCGTGCGGGCCTCGAACCAGGCCGACCAGGCATTGATCTCGGCCTGGGTGCGCCGGGGCTTCATGTGCTTCAGCACGTAAGCGAGGAGCTCGCTGTCGCTCTTTCCCGCCCGGACGGGCTTGATGAAGTCCTTGGGCTTGAGGCCGGTGAATTTCCAGAAATGCTGGTCCATGCCGCAATTGTAGCTGTATTCCCCGTTCGTGCCGGCGACATGAGCGCGGGCCTTGTCGATGAGACGGGGTAGGTGGGCGAAGCCGCCGAGGCGGGTGCGCGGACCGCGGGGCGGATGCTTGCGGAGGTCGGGTTTGCGATAGTTGATCATGGGAAAATTGTCTAGCCGGCGGGGATGCGGGGGCCGGCATGGCAGGCGCAGCCAGGAGAGCAGGGAGCAGCCGGCGCGGGAGAAACGGATTTCTCGGCGCTGACGCCCATCAGGCCGTAGCCGCCGCTGATCACGCGGCGCACCGGCTGCCGGGTGAGGGGGTGGTGGGTCAACGGTGCGTCCTTCATGCTTTGCACGAACTCGAAACGCTCGGGGGCCTCGCCGCGCTGCTGCGGGATCGTCTCGTAAACGTAGGTGGCCATTGGATGAACATGAGAAGGAAGGGCGAACGGGAGAAAATCAAGCCGCCGGTCTACCATCCGCGTCGGATGGACTCCGGGGTATCGCCGCGGGTCCGGCGCGTGCGGAGGGCGAGGGCGTCGTGGCGCTTGGCGAGCCGGACGCCCTGCCCGTCGGTCACGAGCGGACAATGATGGTAGGCGGGTGCGTCATGGCCGAGGGCGCGCAGGAGCAGCAACTGGCGGAAGGTCGACATCACGAGGTCGGCGCCCCGCACCACCTCGGTGATGCCCATCAATGCATCATCGACGGCGCAGGCCAGCTGATAGCTGGGCGTATCGTCCTTCCGCCAGACGAGGAAATCTCCGAAATTGCGGCCGGCGCTGGCGGATTGCGGGCCGAGCGCGCCGTCGTTGAAGGCGACGCATTCACCGTCGGGCACGCGGAAACGCCAGTTTACGGTCGCGGGCTCGAGGGCTGCGCGAAGGGATCGCTCGTCCGACGAGAGAGTTTCGGGCCGGCAGGTGCCCGGATAAAGGAGCTCGTCGGCGTGTTCGTGTGGGGCGCTGGCCGCGGCCTGGACATCCTTGCGGGAACAGGTGCAGGGGTAGATGCAACCGGCCGCGCGCAAACGCGCGAAGGCGGTGCGATAGAGCGGCAGGCGTTCGCTCTGGTTGTAGGGGCCGTGCGGACCGCCGACATCCGGGCCTTCTTCCCAGGTCAGGCCGAGCCAGCGCAGGTCCTCAAGTTGGGCAACAGCGAACTCCGGACGGCATCGGGCGGTGTCGAGGTCGTCGTTGCGCAGCACCAGGGTGCCGCCGGCGGCACGGGCGCGCTGGTGGGCAATCCAGAATGTGCGCGCATGGCCAAGGTGCAGAAAGCCCGTGGGCGAGGGGGCGAGTCGTCCGCGATAGCTTTGGATTTTTTCAACCACAGATGAACACAGATAAACACAGATGGGCCGAGCCAACCAAGGGGATTTTGTGATTCTATCTGTGTGGATCTGTGTTCATCTGTGGTTCCCAACATGAATCATCTCTGCGTGTTTTGCGGCTCAAGCGACCGGGTGGACCCGAAATACCTGGCGGCAGCCGGCGAGATGGGCCGGGAAATCGCACGACAGGGGTGGGGCCTGGTCTACGGCGGGGGCAAGACCGGGCTGATGGGCGCCGTGGCCCGCGGAGCCAAGGAGTCGGGCGGGCGCGTGATCGGCGTGATCCCGGAGTTCATGAAGGCGCGGGAGCTGGAGTTCTCGGAGGCGGACGAGCTGGTGAGCGTGCTGACGATGCGCGAGCGCAAGATGCTGATGGAGACGCGGGCCGACGCGTTCCTCGCGCTGCCCGGCGGCTGGGGCACGCTCGAGGAGTTGATGGAAATCCTGACGCTCGCGCACCTCGAGGTGCTGCACAAGCCGGTCGTGATCCTCAACCAGGACGGATACTACGACGAATTACTGGCGTTCACGGAGAAGGTCGTGCGGGAGAAATTCATGCACGGGACGATCCGGGGAAAGTTTGCCGTGGCACGGGCCGTGGCGGAGGTGGTCCCGCTGCTCGAAGGCTGGGTGAAGCAGCCGGGCGACGCGAAGTGGTATCAGACGCGATGACTCGTGTCGTGTCCTTGCGAGGAGGCCCGCGAAGCGGGTCGATGAAGCGATCCAGCCTTTCGGCTTCGCACAAGGCCCTGAGCCGGTCGAAGGGATGGATCGCCACGCCTGCTGCGCTGGCTTGCGATGACAGACAGACCGATGCGGGAGGCGTATGACACTGACGGATACGAGCGCCCTGTTGCGCCGGCATGAGGGGCGGGCCGAAGCCGGCGCGGAGCAGCAGATGCTGGCGGAGTTCTTCCCGTTCATCGCCGCGCATCCGAACTGCCTGTGGCGGACCTGCCGGGAAGGACACCTGACGGCGTCCGCGTGGGTGGTGGACGCCGCACGGTCCCGCACGCTGCTGACGCACCACAGGAAGCTCAACCGTTGGCTCCAGCCGGGCGGGCATGCCGACGGGGAGGCGGACCTGCTGACGGCAGCGCTGCGCGAGGTGAGGGAGGAAGCGGGGTTGAAGCGCGTGCGCGCTGTGAGCAGCGATATCTTCGACGTGGACCGGCACCGCATCCCGGCGCGCGGGGCGGAGCCGGAACACTGGCATTTCGACGTGCGGTTCCTGCTCGAGGCTGATCCGGCGGAGCCGCTGGTCGTGAGCGATGAGTCCCGGGAGCTGGCGTGGGTGCCGCTGGGTGAGGTCGCCCGTCTCAACCTGAGCGAATCGCTGGCGCGGATGGTGCGGAAGTCTGCCCGCACCGACACCTAGCGGTAAAGGGGGACGAGGTCCTCGGTGCGGACCCAGCCGGATTCTCCGGCGGGGAACTTGAGCCGGGACCAGGTGAGGAAGGTCTTGTCGACCACGGCAACGGAGCCGGCGGACAGCGGGGAAGTCTTCTGGGAGGTGTCGGCCTCGGTGGGGATGCTGCGCAGCGTGGTGTTCTTCCAGACGAGGGCGGCGCCGGGATGCGCGAGGGTGCCGTAGGCCTGGAGGCTTAGGGTGGCGGCGGCACCGAGCAGGACGGCGACGAGGCAGGCGGTCAAGGCGGCCGGGCGGGCCCAGGCGCCGATGTGCCGGTAGGCCCCGAGCAGGAGCAGACCGAGCGCAATCGCGAAAAGCAGCGCCGCGATCACGAGCCCGGCCTGCCATTCGCCGGGGGTGGCCGCGCGGACGAGGGAATAAATGCCGGTGCCGCGGGAGAGATCGACCAGTTCGGGTGGGGCGAAACCGGCCCGTTGCAGGCCGAGGGCGAAGTTCCAGCGGTTCGCGTCAGCCCGGGAGTGATGGAGGAGGGAGGAGGTCCAGTGGGCCGCCGCCTCGGGCCACCGGTCCTGTTGCGCGAGGGCGAGGCCCAGATTGCTGCGCGCGGTCCAGTCGCCGGGATTGGTCGCAAGGGTCTTTCGCCACATGGCCTCGGCGGCCGCCACGTCGCCGCGCCGGTAGGTTTCCTCGGCGGTCTCGGCGATTGCCGAGGAAGGGACCGACAGGACGAACAGGACCAGGAAGAGCGGGATGAGATTGCGGAGGGTGAAAAGTGATAGGGCGCTCCAACTGGGGATGCGCACGGCGCGGACGGCACCCTCGGCGCGGAGCACCCAATCCTGCGGCAAGGCGGCATCCTTGCCGTGCAACGCACGGTCGGATTCGTCCCAGAGGCGGGCCCAGGCCGGGGCGGCGTCGGCCTTGTAGCGGGCGACGCCGGCGTGCACGGCGAGCGGCCCGGGCGCGGCATGCCCGAGTTGCCAGAGCGTGCGGGCGTCCTGCTGCCACCGGCGCAACTGGGGGTGCAGCGCCGCGCCCGGCTTGGGTGCGGACTGGCGCATTTCGCCGAGCAATCCCAGCAGGGCGGCCTGGGCGGCGCGGCGATGGCGCTGCGAATCCGTCTGACGGGAACGCAGGCCGGCCAGAACCAGCCAGAAAAACAGTGGAAAGATAACGGAGACCAGGAGACAGACCAGGACGAGCCCGGGCAGGTCCATCGGTTGCAGACCGGAGGCGGGTCCGGGCACGGGGTCACGCGGGAGTTTGTCGGGCGGGACGGGCGGAACGGCGTTGGGGAGTGCCGGCACGGTGGCGGGATGGGTGGTGCCGGCGGGCGGGAGGGTGAACTGGAGCTGCCCCGGGGCGGCCTGGGGCGTGGTTGTGGCAACGGCGCCGGTGATCTCGACCGTGACCGGCGTGGTCGTGATGGTCTTGTGGGTGCCGGTCTTGGTGTCGAAATAAGTGAAACGCACCGGGCCGAGCGTGTAGCGGCCGGGTTGCGTGGGCACGAGCACGACGTCCTCCGTGAGCGCGCCCTCGAAGAGCGAGCCGGCCTTCATGTCGCGCTTCGACTTGGGCTGGACGACTTGGAAATCGTTGGAGACCTCGCGGGGCGGCAGTCCGGGGAAGTCGGGCCAGTTGCCGGTGCCGGCGAGTTCCAGGGTCCAGGTCACGGGCTCGTTGACCGCGGCCTTGGTGGGCACGACCTTGGAGACGAGGGTGAACTCGCCGACGGCGCCGGAGAAGTCACCGGGCGAGGCCGGCAGGGGCTTGATGGTGAGTGTGAGTTGCTCGGTCTCGATCTGCCGTTGCTCGACCACGGGCTGGGAAAACAGCCCGAATCCCGTCTGGCCGACGAGCAGGTTGACCATCTGCGAGGCCGCGGGGAGGACGACCGTGCCGGGGTCCTTGGCGGCGGCGCGCGCGGTCTGCGTGGAGACGACCTTGCGTTCGCCGCCGAGCATGGCTTCGCGCGGGTCGGGTTTGCTCCAGTCCTCCGCGACCACGGGGGGCGAGGGCCAGTTGACGTTGCTGGCGAGGGAGTGGAAATAACGGTAGGCGGAAGTGAGCGTGTAAGTGAGCGGGATGACCTCGCCGGCCCAGTAGGTGGTCTTGGGCGTGGTGAGACGCGCCT
The DNA here is from genome assembly GCA_964565475.1 of uncultured Opitutaceae bacterium. Taxonomy (GTDB): domain Bacteria; phylum Verrucomicrobiota; class Verrucomicrobiia; order Opitutales; family Opitutaceae; genus Didemnitutus. Next base: position 80,088 of record CAZMFB010000007.1, read on the forward strand.
GGGCGATGTCGGACACGGAGACGGAGGTGCCGCTGACAGGTTTCTCACCGACGGTGAAGCTGGCGGCGGGCACCCGCAGCTCGCCCTTGTCGGTCGGAAGGGTGAACGACGGGATGGCGACCCGGCCGCGCTTGGCGGCGCGCACCGGGTAGGTGGCGGTGACGGTCTTGGAGGAGGTCATGCGGCCGTTGATCCAGCTCATGCTGGTCTGGCTGCTGATGGAGGGTGAGCCGAAGGCGAGGCCGTCGACGGCGGGGAGCCGGATGTCGCCGTCGGGTTCGCAGCCGTCGTAAACGAGCGAGAGTTCGTTGACCTGGTTGATGCCCAGCACGCCGGCGGAGGGTTCCCAGCGCACGGATTGGGCGAGGGCGAGGCCTGGCTGGATGGCGAGCAGGACTACAGCGCGCCAGAGCCACCGGCCTGACCGGTGGGAGCGAGCGTGCTCGCGACATGATCTGGTCGCGAGCAGGCTCGCTCCCACAAAGCGGAAAACCGCCTGCAAGCAGGCTCTGGTGTCATTGCGAAGAGCGCAGCGATGAAGCAATCCAGATGGATCGCCACGCCCGCTGTGCGGGCTCGCAATGACGGGGGAAAGTGAGGTGAGGAAGCGGCGCATGGTCACCAATCCTTCCCCTTGTTCTGTTTCTTGACCTGCTGGCCGCGCATGAGCTGGTAGAGCTTGGCGGGCGAGTCGTCATCCTTCACCTGCTCGAGCTTTTGCAGGGGCATGGCAAGGTCCGGGTTCTGCTGCTCCTCGGCGGCCTTTTTCTCCTGCTGGCCGCCGACCTTTTGCGTGCCGCTGGGTGGACGGGATTGCTTCTGCTCCTCGGTTTTTTGCTCCTTCTGGTCCTTCATGTCGCCAAAGGCGTCCTGATTCTGCTGCTGCTGTGGCTGAGATTGTTGCTGCTGGTCTTGGTTCTGCTGTGGCTGCTGGTTTTGTTGGTCGCGGTCCTGCTGTTCATTCTGCTTCTGCCGGTCCTGCTTGTCCTGCTGCTGTTGCTGGGGTGGGGGCTCGGGTTTCTGGAGCAATTCCTCGAGCTCCCGGCGGAGGCGCGGCCAGTCGGCGGCCTTGGCGTCGGCCTTTTCCCCGAGGCCCACGGCGGCGAGGGCGTCGCGGACGGCGCTCTCGACCGGCGGTTGACCGGCACCCTTGACGCGCTGACCGTAGGTGATCGTGGTCTGGGCCAGCTCGGCGCAATCCTTGGCGGACAGGCTGTCTTTGAGGGAAAGGCGGGTGACGGCGGCGGAGAGCGGCTTGGCCAGCGCAGCGGTGTCGACCTCCTGGGCGGAGGTCGGAGGACAGAGAACCGAGGACAGAAGATACAGGGCGAAAACTGCGGCAATCGAAGACGCAGGAAGGGCGGGAGTCAGTCCCTTGGGTTTGCCCAGCGGCAGGGCACGTTCGCGGGGGCGGACAGGGAATTCGACCCAGAAGCTGAGCAGCAGAAGCAGCACGGCCGGCCCGAGGAACCACTGGAAGCGCTCGATCATGCGCGCGGTGTTTTTCTCTGAGAACTCGCCCTTGCGGCCGGCCTCGACGGTGCGCTGGAGCAATGCCGCCAGGTCCACCCACGAGCTGGCGTCGCTGTAGGCGCCGCCCGTGATCTGGGCCAGCTCCTGCAGCGTGGACGAGCCGAGGCGCGACAGCACGACGGCGCCGCGCTCGTCCTTGAGGAAGCCGCCGGCGCCGTCGGGGATGAACGAGCCCTGCGGGGTGCCGATGCCGAGGCTGATGACGCGGATGGATTTTTTCTTCAGGTTCTCGGCCAGCGACTGCCAGCCTTCGACGGTGCTCTCGCCGTCGCTCAGCACGATGAGATAGCGGTCGGCCGTGGTGGTGCCGAAGGCCTCGTGGGCGGTCTCGAGGAGGGCCTTGTAGTCGCTGCCGGACTCGGGGAGGTAGTCGGGTTTCAACGCGGGGAGGAACTCGCGCAAAATCTCATAGTCGGCGCTGAGGGGGCTTTGCACGAAGGCGGTGCCGGCGAAGAGGATGAGGCCCACGCGCTCGCCTTTGAGGCGGTCGAGGAGCGACTCGATGAGGAGTTTGGCGCGGTCGAGGCGGGTGGGCTTCACATCGGTGGCGAGCATCGACTTGGACAGGTCGACCGCGATGAGCACCTCGCGGGACTGGTCGAAGACCTGTTCCTCGACTACGCCCCACTGCGGGCGGGCGAGGGCGAGCAATGCAAAGGTCAGCCCGAACCAGAGCCAGATGCGTGGGCGCGACTCCGCGGTGGTGTGCAGGGTGCCGGGCGTGACCGCAAAGGCGCCGGCCCAGGCGCGGCGGATCTTCGGCCAGAGGTTAGCCGATTGCACCTTGTGCCGGGCGAGCTCCCACGAGAACAGGAGCACGAGCGGCAGCAGCAGCCAGAGGACGTGGGGGGACTGGAAGGTCATGCGGCTCGGGCGGTGTGGCGGCGCGCGAAGGGCCAGCGCGGCGGCAGGGCGAGGAGGGCGCCGAGGAGGAGCAGCAGACCGCCGGGCACGGCGAACCAGGCGAACAGCTCGGTCTTGAGCAGGTAGGACTTGGCCTGGAATTCAATCTTCTGCGCGCGATCGATGGCCTCGAAGGTCTTCTCGGTCGTGTCGAGGTCGAGCGCGCGGAAGAACTTGCCGCCGGTCGCCTCGGCGATGCGGATAAGCGTGCCCTCGTCGAGGTCGGAGGGCCGTCGGCTGTAGCCGATCTTCTTCCCTGAGCCGTCGAAGGCGGGCATGTAGACGAGGCCCTCGCGGCCAACGCCGATGGTGTAGACCGGCACGCCGCGGGATTTGGCGATCCCGGTGGCCTGCTCGGGCGTGAGGAGGCCGCGGTTGTTGGCGCCGTCGGTCATGAGGATGACGAAGGCGCCCTTGCGCTGGTTGCCCTCCTCGCGGCCGGCCTGCTCCAAACGGCTCAGGGCGACGCCCAGGCCATCGCCGATGGCGGTGCCGTCCTCGATGAGGCCGATCTTCAGACGCTCGATCTGCCGCTCAAGGAAGGCGTGATCGAAGGTAAGCGGGGCGAGCGTGTAGGCCCGGCCCGAGAAAATGACGACGCCGATGCGGTCGGACGTCCGCTCCCGGATGAAGGCCTGGATGATGGGCTTGATGGCCTGGAGACGGTTGATGCGCTCGCCGCCGCGCTCGAAGTCCTCGGCCAGCATGGAGCCGGAGAGGTCGATGGAGAGGATGAGGTCGTAGCCCTGCTGCTTCACCTCGCGCTTGTCCTCGACGATCTGCGGGCGGGCGAGGGCGATGATGAGAAGCCCGAGGCCGCCGAGCGCGAACAGCGAGGGCCAGCGGGAGGTGGGGATGACGGACGGGCGGTGCCAGGCGGCGGCAAAGGGCACGATGAGCACAGGGGCGCCGCGCCGGCCACGGACCCACACGAGCAGGGGCAGGGCGAGCAGGAGCGCCAGCCACCAGGGATCCTCGAACGTGTAATTGGTAAGCGTCATGAGCGTCGGCCGGCGGCCATGCGGGCGTGGAAGAACCTCACGAGGGCGTCGAGGCGGTCCTCCTCGGTGGAGACAACGAGACGGCTGAGCGGGGCGGGGAAGAGGGCGCGGAAGGAGTCCTCGCGCTCCTGAATCCAGCGGCCGTGTGCCTGGCGCTGGCTGGCGGAGCCGGGGTTGAGCGTGACGATGCGTCCCGCGACGGGGTCGTAGGTGGTGAGCACGCCGGTGTCGGGCAAGGCGCGCTCCCACGGGTCGTCGACCCGGAAGCCCATGGTCTGATAGCGGCGGGAGAGGACGGACCAGCCTTCGGGCTGGCCGCGCGGTGCAAAATCCCCCAGCCAGATGAGGATGCTGTGGCGGGGCGCGGCGTGGGCGAGGAGGCGCCAGGGAATGGAGGCGGACGGAGGGCTGGCAGAAGCCGACTCCAGGGAGGGCACGGGCCGGCCGAGGAGCTGGGCGGCGAGATGGAGGATCTGCCCGCGGCCGCGGACCGGTTCCTTGAGCATGTAGCCCTCGGTGGAGGCGTGGAGAAACCCGACGCGGTCGCGGTTGACGGCGCCGAGCAGCATGACGAGGCCGGCGAGTTCCAGCAGTGCCTCGCGCTTGGTCCGACCGGCAGAGCCGAACTGCAGGCTGGGGCTGTCCTCGAACACGAGCAGGAGCGTGACCTCGCGCTCCTCGATGAATTTCTTGCGGTAGGGCTCGCCGAGTCGCGCGGTCACGTTCCAGTCGATGTCGCGGATGTCGTCGCCGAAGGTGTATTTGACGACCTGGTCGAATTCCATGCCGCGGCCGCGGAAGGCGGAGCGGTATTCGCCGCTGAGCACGTTCTCGACGGCATGGCGCACCTTCCACTCGAGCTGGCGCAGGAGCGCGAGCTGCGAGGTGACGATGGAGGTGTGCTCGGTGATGGGATTCGACATCGGGGCGTTTGCTGGTTGTCCCGTCCCCGGCAGCGGGGACGAACGGGGACAAGGAGCGCCGCTCAGCCTTTGACGCCCGCGGGCACGGGCGTGCGTTCAAGGACCTGCCGGAGGATCTTGTCGGAGGAGAGTTCCTCGGCCTCGGCCTCGTAGGTGAGGCCGACGCGATGGCGGAGGGCGTCGAGAAAGATCTCCTGCACGACGGCGGGCGAGAGATAGTCGCCGCCACGCAGCCAGGCCAGGGCGCGGCCGGCCTGGAAAAGTGCGAGCGAGGCGCGGGGTGAGGCACCGAAGTTGAGCAGGCGCTTGGGGCCGCCCTTGGCCCCCTCGGCGGCGGCGGCGAGGTCGCGGGTGCCGCGCACGAGGGCGAGGATGTAGGCCTGCATGCCGGGCGAGACGTGGATGGCGTCGACCTGCTGGCGCAGGGCGAGCAGCTCCTCGCCGCTGGAGACGGGCGAGAGTTCGGGTGAGCGGGTTACCTGGCCCCACATCTCCATCATCTGGGCCTCCTCGGTTGCGGAGGGATAGTCGACGAGCAGCTTGAAAAGAAACCGGTCCGTCTGAGCCTCGGGGAGCGGATAGGTGCCCTCCTGCTCGACGGGGTTCTGCGTGGCCATGACAAAGAAGGGCCGGGGGAGCTTGTGGGAATTGCCGCCGATGGTGACCTGGCGCTCCTGCATGGCCTCGAGGAGGGCGGACTGGACCTTGGCCGGGGCCCGGTTGATCTCGTCGGCCAGGACGAGGTTGGCGAAGATGGGGCCCTTGTGGGTGGTGAAGCCGCCGTCCTTCGGCGAAAAAATCATCGTGCCCACGACATCGCTGGGCAGCAGGTCGGGCGTGAACTGGATGCGCTCAAACTGCACGCCGAGGGCGGAGCCGAGGGAGCGGATGAGGAGGGTCTTGGCGAGGCCGGGCATGCCCTCAAGGAGGACGTGGCCGTTGGCCAGGAGGGCGACGAGCATGCGCTCGACGACCGCATCCTGGCCGATGACGGCCTTGCCGATCTCGGCGCGGAGTTTCTTGGACCAGTCGGGACCTTGGATCATGGGAGGAAAGGGGAGTGAAAGGGGAGGGCGGGAGCCTGACAAGAACCGACCCGCGCCATTCGGCAAGGCGCTGCCGCTCGGCGACGGGTTTGACTGTCCGGAGAAGAACAGGTTTCCTGCCGCGGACAGGAAACACATGGCTGAATTCCCCGAGGTCGTGGAAGCGCCGCTGCGGGCGCGATTTGTCTCCCTGGGGGTGCACCCGGGGGAGGTGACGGAGCGCTTTGTGCGCGGGACCGGGGCGGGCGGGCAGAAGATCAACAAGACCTCGTCCACCGTGTGGCTGCGGCACGGGCCGACCGGGGTGGAGGTGCGGATCCAGGACGAGCGCTCGCAAAACCAGAACCGCGCGCTGGCCTGGGCGGCGCTGGCGGAAAAGCTCGAATGGCGCCGGGCCGAGGCGGCCAACGCCGTGCAGGCGGCCCGCGAGCTGGCCCGGCGGCAGAAACGACAGAAATCGCGCGGGCAGAAGGCGGCGATGATCGCGGCCAAGAAACACCGGGCGCGGATCCGTGGTGCCAGGCGCGGCGGGGCGGACGGGTGGTAGGGGCTTAACGCCGGATGAATCCGGCCAAGGCGAGGATCAGCCCGAGGCTGAGGAGTGTATGGGCGATCAGTGGATAATGGCGCTCGGCCCAGTCGGGCCGGTCGTCGAGCTCACCGATGGGAGCGGGCGCATCCACCCGGCGCTCGGCGGCACCGTGTTGCTTGCGCCGGCTGGCATCGCGGCTTGATTGCCGGGCGAGGCCGCGAACAACCAACCCGAGCAGGATGAGGCAGACGCCGGTCGCCAGCAACGTGTCCCAAGCCAGGAGATCACTGAGCCAGCCGCTGCTCATGACGTGGTGCCAGTGCTGACCGGGTCGCCGACCCGCAGCGTGCCGATGTGGGTGTCGTGGATGAGGTTGACGCCGAAGTTGACGTTGGTCGGGTCGGTCTTGTCGCGCCGGTAGGTGGCGAAGGTGCGGAGGGGCTCCTTGCCGCGGCGGGCCGTGAGCTGGTCGGTGGTGGTGACGATGCAGCGGGCGCAGGGTCCGGCGTTGCGGAAGGCCAGCGGACCGATCTGCAGCCGCGTCCAGCGGTCCTCCTCGTAGGGGGCGCAGCCGGTGACGACGAGGTTCGGGCGGAACCGGTTCATGGGCAGGGCGTCCTCCCCGCGGGCGAACAGGCGGTCGTTGAGGTCGGCGAGCGAGGCCTCGCTGATGGCGAGGAAGGGCGCGGCGTCACCGAAATGCACGAGGTCGTCGGCGCGGGCGGTCTTTTTGAGCACGGGGCGGTGGAATTTCTCACCGATGCGGACAAGGCGGCAATTCGCGTTGAGGAAACTGCTCAACCAGCCAGCCGCCTCGTCGCCACAATCGTCGGCGAGAAGGTTTTCGCTCTTCCAGACCGAGACCGAAAGCAGTCGCGGTGCGGTAATCGGTGAAAGCGGGACCGGAACAGACCCGTGGCCGGATGCGGCTAGGGTAAGAGTTCCGGCGCTGTGCGCGGTCTCGATCAGCGCCATGCGCGGGTGCGAGCGTTGGGTGAGGAAGCGGCCCGATTCGTCCACCACGAGAAAACGGCGGTCACCGACGATACCCAGTGCGTCCACCTCGGCCGCTGACAGAGCGAGGCCGCGGCAGGATTTGACCGGATAAATGAAGATGCCGCTGAGGCGGAGCATGAGCGAAGCTATAAGCGGTAAGCTCGAAGCGATAAGCTCAAAGTGCCTGTGCCGGCGCTATCCGGCGATAGGTGGCGAGGTAGCGGCCGGAGCCGGGCGCGGTGGCGAAGTCAGCCGGTGGCGCGCCGCCGAGGCCGTAGCAGACGCGGAGCAGGTCGCCGCGCTGCTGGAAGAGGCAGGGGATGACGCGACCTTCGTTCGGGCCATGCTGGCCGGTGAGCGTGAGGGTGCCGCCTTCAATAGAATAGGAACCGCGGTCGGCAATCCGTCCGGCGAAACTGACGCTGTAGGTGTCGGCGGTCAGTTCCAGCACGACCTGGAGGGCGAGCAACTCGGGCGAGGCTTCGCCGTCCTGCTCCGCACGGGTCATTTCCCAGCGGCCCCAATGGGAATCACTCATCCTGGGAAACCGGGAGGGATTTCTTTGCCTTGGCGCCGAGCGTTTTGAGTTCCTCAACTTGGCCGATGAGATTGCCGGATCCGGTCTTGAGCTTGCCCAGTGCATCATCGTAACTGCCACGCATGCGGGTGAGGTGCTGGCCGATGGCCTCAAGGTCGCTGATAAGGCCGACAAATTTGTCATAGAGTCTCCCCCCGCGGTCGGCAATTGCTTGGACATTCTTGGTTTGGCGATCCTGCTTCCAGAGGCTGGCTACGGTCTTGAGTGTGACGAGCAGAGTAGGGGCTGTGCAGAGGATGACGCGGCGTTCAAATGCCCAATCGTAGAGCGTGCGGTCCTGCTCCAAGGCGAGGATGAAGGCGGGCTCAAGCGGCACGAACATCAACACGTAGTCGGGCGTGATGAATTTGCCAGTGTCCTCGTAGCGTTTGGCGCTGAGCTGTTCGACGTGGAGGCGCACGGCGGCCGCGTGCTCCCGCGCTGCAGCCAGACGCGCGGCATCGTCACCCGCGTTGGCGGCCCGTTCGTAGGCCACGAGGGAGACTTTCGAGTCGATGACCAGGTGACGCTGGTCAGGGAGTCGGACAATGACATCAGGGCGGAGGCGGCGACCGTCTTCGGTCGTGATGGATTCCTGGGCAAGGTAGTCTTGGCCTTTGATCAGGCCGGCGGATTCAAGAAGGCGGTCGAGTATGAGCTCGCCCCAGGCCCCGCGCGCCTGGGCTTGGCCTTTGAGTGCGGTGGTCAGCGCATGTGCCTCATCCGTGATGCGGTTGTTGAGGATGCGCAGCTGCTCTATTTGGGCCTTGAGGGCGGAGCGGTCATCACTGTCGGTTTTGTAGACGGTGTCGATGCGGCTGCGGAAGTCAGTCAACTGTTGCTTGAGCGGACTAAGCAAGGTGTCGATCTGGGTCTTGTTGTGCTCGGTGAATTTTGCGGTCTTCTCGTCCAAGAGTTTGGCCGCCACGGCTTGAAATTCCGTTTGAAGCGTGGTGCGCATTTTCTCTATGTCGGCGAGGTATTGCCGGGCGCGCTCTTCTTGATCGTGCAAGCGTTGGCGCTCGGCACCGACGAGGGTGTCCAGGCGGGATTTTTCAGTTTCGAGCGAGGAAATTTGCTGGCGCAGCGCAGTCATCCCGGACTCAAGCTTCATAATCTGGTCGGTAGCCAGCCGCGCGCGCTCGGCGACCGCGCCCAAGCGCGTCTGGGCGATAAACCAGCCGAGGGCAGCGCCGACCGCCAGACCGGCGATGAGGAGCAGGAAATCCATCGGGCTATGAGCGGATGTTGCCGAGGGAGATCTGGACGTCGGTGCCCTTCATGCCGGGGCCGGACTGGAGCGTGCCGCCGTGCAGGCGGAGGATTTCCTGGGCGAGGAAGACGGAGAGGCGGCCCTGGTTGGGCGTGCCCCCGGAGCCGGGCCGGAAAAGCACGCCGTCAAGCTCGAGGTTTTTGCCCTCAAGCGAGATGACGGCGATCCGTTGGTCGCCGGCGCCGGTGGGGCGGAGGGTGAGAAGGAGGTTCTTGGCGCCCTCGTCGGGGCGGTTGGCGGCGATGGCCTCGAAGATGGCGTTGAAGGCAAAACGGAGCAGGCGGGAGTCGAGGTTGAAGACCAGTTGCTCCTCGGAGATGCGGGTCGTGATGCCGTGTGCGAGCGTGACCTCGGCGAGGATGGGGTTGAGGTCGGCTGCGGCGGCGGCCGGGTGGGCCAGGTGGTCGAGCAAAGCGGCATGTTCGGCGAGCACCTGGAGTTTCTTGACTTCGGTGGTAAGGGCGAGTTCCTGGGCGAGGGCGGCGGCGCCCCCAGAGGGCGGCTGGCCGGAGGGATCGCCGCGCGTGAGCAATTGGGAAAAGGTGACGAGCGAGACGAGGGGATTGGAAAGCTCGTGGCTGAGGGTCAGGCCGAGGCTTTGCAGCAACTGCCGGCGGTGCGCCTCAAGCAGGACTTGGATGCGCTCGATCTCGGGCGCCGCTTCCTCCCATACGACCCAGACGGAATCGCGGTCGGGGATCGGGCCGGCCTTGACGCGGAAGCGATGAGGAGAGGCAGCCGGTTGGACGACCTCTTTCTGCAGGCTGAGGGCCTCGCCCGCGACGGCGCGGACCTCGACGGGCAGTTCCGGATTGGAGACCTCCTCGCGCGTGAGGATCCGGCAGCCGGAGAGGTATTGGCGGCGGAGGGCGGCGTCGGCGAGCATGCGGTCGAGGTGCCGGAGCTGTTCGGACCGTTCGAGACAGCGCTCGAGGAGGCGGCCGAAGAGGACGATGCGGGAGAGGTCGGCCTCGCGGTAGGGGGCACCGTCGGCCCGGGGACCGAGCGATACCCAGCCGGTCAGCTCGCCCTTCGTGTGCAGAGGCACGAGCAGGCGTGTGCCCCACCCGAGCAGGGCCTGGCGGATGGGCGCGTCGTAGGTCGGATCGTCGGGGCCGTTCCAGTTCTCGGCGTAGAGCACGGCGGGGTGATCGTGCAACCAGAGGGCGAGCGGATGTTCGGAGTCGCAGACGTGCCCGTCGCGGTCCGCGGCGAAGCGGCCATCGTCGCGGAGGAAGAACACGACCTTGCTGGCCTTGAGGAGGTAGCGGCCGGCACGGCGGAATTCATCGAGCAGGCGCGTGCGGTCGCCGAGGTGCTCGAGGGCGCTTTCGAGGAAGTCCCAGGTGGGCTGCTCCGGGGGCGGGGTCGCTTCGCGGGGGAAGGGCGGGGCGCTGTCGCGGCGGCGGATCTGCTCGGCGGCGGCGTGCAACTGGGAGGATTTTTCGGCGACCTCGTCCAGCAGGTCGACGGTCTCGGCGAGCTTGGTGCGGCTTTCCTCGTAGCTGAGAAAGATGCGGGCCTGACGGTTCTGGCGGGCCTGTTCGAAGGGGATGCTGTGCGGCTGGCCGACCAGCACGATGAGCGTGCCGGGGGCGACCGGCAGGCGGGCGCGGGGGTCGTTGATGTCGGCGATCCAGACCCGGCCGCCTGGGCGGAGCAACTCGCGGGGCAGTTCGGAGGCGCGGGTGAAGGCAACGGGCTCGCGGGAGGCGAGTTGGGTCCGCCAGACCGCCTCGAGCTGAGCATCAGGGGTGGTCAGGATGAGGGGGGTGGGCATGGGAACTGGATGCGGAAGGTGGCGCCGGGCTGGCCGTTGTCGGGGACATTGATGGTCGCCCCGTGTTCGCGCAAGATATCTGCGCAGATGGCGAGGCCGAGCCCGATGCCCTTGGTCTTGGTCGAGGCGAAGGGGCGGAAGAGGCGGGTGCGCTGCTCGGCGGGGATGCCGGGGCCGTTGTCGGCGACCTCGAGGACGACGCCGCCATTGGGTAGGGAGCGCGTGCGCAGCTCGATGCGGCGGGGGATATCCTGGTTCTCGAGCGCTTGAATGGCGTTGATGATGAGGTTGATGATGACCTGGCGGATGGCGCCGGAGTCGGCGCGGATGATGTCGGGCTGCGCCGAGAGGCGCGAGGTGAGCTCGACCGCCGCGGTCTGGGCGTTGTTCTGCATCAGATCAAAGGTCTCGCGCACGATCGTGTGGAGTGAGATGCGTTCAAACTGGTGCGAGCGGGGGTGGGCGAGGTCGAGGAGCTGCTGGGTGAGGTTGTCGATGCGGTCGACCTCGGCGGGGATGAGGAGGTTGAAGCGCTGGCGGAATTCGGGGTCGCTGAAACGGGTGGGGAGTAGATGGGCAAAGGTCTTGATCGAGACGAGGGGGTTGCGGATCTCGTGGGCGAGGCTGGCGCCCACGAGACCGATGACGGCGAGCTGCTCGGACTGGCGGGCCTGCAGGGTCAGGCGCGAACGCGCGAGGATGTTGTCCATGAATTCGGCGATTTCCTGGAGCTGCTGGACCTCGGGGTAGGTGAAGGGCTTTTGGTTGGTCTTCTCGCCCAGCACAAGGGCCATGGTGGGCTCGGGGGAATTGCGCGGGGCGGTGACAGCGACCCCGAGGTGGTGCTCGACGAGGAGGCTGCGCAGGTCGACGAGGCCGGGGGCGGGGCGCTGGCGCTGGAGGCTCTCGGGCGTGGCCCAGCCGGCCTTGATGAGGGCGGTGAGGCCGGTGCGGGTCTTGGGCACCTCGAGATCGGAGCCGCCGTAGTGCTCGCCGTTGTCGAAGAGCAGGCAGGCGGAGGTGGAGCCATATTCGTTGCGGAGGAGCAGCTCGAACTCGACGACGAGCTTGTCCGGGTTGGGCTGCGAACGGGCGAGGTCGGTGCTGGCGGCGCGGATCGCGGCGATGGTCTGGGCAGGATCGAGGCGGAACCAGATCCGGGAGAGGCGTTCGAGCGGAAACACAAAGATACTGCACAGGATCGTGCTGAGCAGCAGGTCGAAGGGGTTCGGCAACAACGTGCCGAGGAACCGCCAGCAAACGAAAATTCCCAAGGCCAGGACGGCGATCAGCCCGCAGCGCTGGCTGAGCGAGAGGAAGACCTGCCGCGCATCGAAGATGCGGTGTATGGTCACGGCCCAGGCGGTCAGCAGGTAGAAGACGAGGATGATCAGCGGGGTGAGTCTCGCCAAAGGCCGCAGGTCGAAGTAGCTGGCCACGCCGTTCAGGATGATGGCGAGCAGGCAGGCGACCGCCGCATTCAGGATCAGGAACTGCATTTCTAGGCGGCGGATGCCCATCGCGGCACGCATCCGGCGGTAAGCGGTTACGACGATAAAGAGATACAGTCCGCCACTGGAGATGTTGTAGAGCAGATAACCCACCCCACGCTTGGGGTTATCTGGGGTCGAATCAGCGGGGATGAAATAATAGGTGGTGCAAAGGACGGCGAGGCCGGCGGCGATTAGAAACCAAGGCCAGGACCGCCAAAGGGTCTGTTTGGCTTGTCCTTCGGTGGACAAGATCGAGCCCATCAGCAGCCACAGGATGCCGGGAAGGAAGGCGCCGACGGCTGCCGCGGCCCGCAGCCACGGCACCGGATCGGACATCAGTTCCTGCGGGTCGCGCAAGCCTGTCCACATGGCCATGAAGACGCAGTAGAGCCATCCGGCGCTGATGAACGAGAACGCGATGAAAACCCGGTTCGTGAACCGGTGCGAATTGGCGAAGAAGACCGCCGCACCCGTCGCCAGGGTCAGGACGATGGCCAGAAGCAGCAGCGTGGTCATGTTTTTTCCAAGACCACCGCGGCATTGCTGCCGGAGAGACCGTGCGCATTCACGAGGGCGACCTTGGGGCTCAGGTAGCGGGTCTGGCCCGAGAGATTGAGCGGGCACTGCGGATCAGGCGTGCACCAGTTCACCGTGGGCGGTATCTGGTTATGGCGCATCGCGAGGGCTACGCTCGCGACCTGGATCGGGCCGGCCGCCGCCAAGGCGGTGCCGATGGCGCCCTTGAGCGAGACCGTGGCGATTTCTGGCAGACGTTCATCGAAAATCCGGCGCAAGGCGGTAGCCTCGTTGGTGTCGATCGATTTGTGGCCCGGACCCCAGGCGTTGATGTAGTCGATTTCCAAGGGCCGGCGCCGGGCGTTCGCCAGGGCGATGCGCGCGGCTTCGGCGATGCCTTCACCGGCCAGGCCGTCGGCATCGTTGGCGTATCCATAGCCGGTGATCCAGGCATAGGCCGGGCGGGGGCTTTCCTCCGGCTCAAGGATCAGCATCGCCGCGCCCTCGCCGATTACGCCCGTGGTGCGCCACAGGTCGAAAGGGCGGCAGGAATGCTCGGGATCGTCGGTGCTCGCCGGGTTCAGTTCGGCGGCGTTGAACTCCAGCATCGGGTGGAACGAGAGCGGAGCCTCGCTGCCGCCTGCGATGGCGATGTTGGCCTGACCCTCGGCGATCAGATCTGCGGCCTGTCCGACGGCATCCAAGCCGGAGCAGCAAGAGGTCTGCACCGCGATCATGCGCGCGGGAATACCCAGGTGGTCCGCTATCTTCCCGGGCACGTTCACGACCGACGACTCGAAAATGGTGCTGGCCATGGAGAATCGCACGCCCTTCTGCGCCACTACCTGCACCCCGCGGCTGATTTTCTCCATGTCCATGATCGAGGTCCCGGAGACGACCGCCGGATTGAGCCGGCTGATCTCGTCGACTTCCAGACCGGCGTCACGGATCGCCAGGATGGCCGCCGCCAGGCCAAACTGGGTGTGACGGGAGAGGCGGCGGGGATTTTCCGCCGGAGCGAACCTGCGCAGATCGAAGTCCACTACCTCTGCGCCGATGAAGGTCACTTTCTCCGCGGAATGCCGTGTGAGTGTCCGGACCCGGCTCACCGGCTCGTTGATGCCCCTGAAGAACGCTTCGCGGCCGATGCCGGCGGGGGTGACCGGACCGATGCCGGTGATTTTTACGCGGCGACGCATGCGGGGTATGGATTCGGGGAGTTCGAGAAGCGTGGTGACAGCCGGATGACTTTGGGAGTGCGAGCAAGCGCTCCAGCGCGCCGCCCGGCCACGTCGGCAGCACTTAGAGGAATCGGCGGAACCGGGGCAAGCCCCCGCTCACACGGGAGCCGGAAAGTGCGGAACAAACTCATTGCAGGAACGCGGGCGTCGCGCTCACTCTGCGGCCGATGACCGCCGAGGATTTTCCGCAGAGGGTTTGTGATTGGGCCCGGAATGCACCCGGGGTGACGGCATTGTTTCTCATCGGTTCACGGGCACAACCGGCGGGGAAGGTTGATGCCTGGTCGGACTGGGATTTCCACCTGGTGTTGCGCAACGCGGCGCAGTTCGCCCGCACCGGCTGGCCCGCTCAGATCGGGCCGGTCTGGTGCGCCCATGTCGAGCGGACGGAACGCGGCGTGTTGAAGACCAGCGTGGTTTTCGCCGGCGGGATCGAGGCGGATTTCGTCCTGCTGCCGGCGTGGCAAGTGCGGCTCGCCTACGGGGCCATGCGCCATCCTTGGGCGGCGCCGTTCTACCCGCGGTCCCTCCGCGAAGGCATCGCCAATCTCCGTCTCATCGCGGCACCCGGGTGCCGGCTGCTGGTCGGCGGGGAGGAGTGGCGGCGGCACCTCGACGCGCTGGCCGCACCCTGGCCGGACGCGGAGCTGACGGCGGATGATTATGCACGGGTGGTCAGCGGTTACTGGAGGCACCTGGTGTGGGTGGCGAAAAAGGCTGCACGCGGCGAATCCCTCGCCGCCCAACGATGGCACTTCGTGCACGGGCGCGACCATCTCTGGCGCCTGCTGGCCGAGGACGCGCGGTTGGCGGGTCGCGAGGCCCGGCCCGAGGCGCGCTACGCCGAGACGTGGCTGCTGCCGGAGGATCTTGCCCTGATGCGGCGGCCCTGGCCGGCGGATTCCGGCCCGCTTTCGGCGCGGTTGCGCGAGGAGATCGGGCTGTTCCAGCGGGTGGCGGCGCGGGTGGCCCGGATGCGCGGGTTTGTCCTCAATCCGCACGAGGATCTGGTGCGTTGGTTGTCCGGCCTGCGTTAGCACAGGCGGTCAGGTCGCGCGGGAAAACACCAGGCCGAAAACCGTGCCGCCGCCGGGGCGGGCGGCGGGCTTGAGCTCGGCGCCGTGGGCGAGGGCGATGTGCCGGCAGATCGTCAGGCCCAGGCCGCTCCCCTGCGGCTTGGTGGATTCGACCGGCTTGTGCAGTCCGCGCTCAAGGAGCTCCGCCGGCAGGCCGCTGCCGTTGTCGGACACGCTGAGCAGCGGCGCGCCTTTTTCCAGGCCCACCTGCACGATGATCTGCGAGGCGCCGGCCTCGAGGGCGTTTTTCAGCAGGTTCTGGAGCACGCGCACGATGTCGAGGCGCAGGCCGCTGATCTTGATGCCAGGCGTGCCGGCCACCTCGATCCGCGGGTCATCGAAGAAGAGGACCTTCTTGGTTTCCTGGGCTGTCTCAAGCAAATCGAAGTTCTCACCCTCGCGGCCCGGTCGGCTGCTCTGGCGCCAGGACTCGGCCAGATGCAGGCAGAAGGTGGAGCACTTTTCCAGGGTCGCCGCGTATTGCGCGATGCGCTCGAGCCCGGCCTGCCCGGGCGGGAGGTGCCGGACCTCCTCGATCAGCATGTTGGAATAGCCGATGGCCACGACGAGGGGGTTGCAGATGTCGTGGACCATCTCTGCCGCCGCCTGGCCGTAGCCAATCTGGAGCTGGTTCTTCCTCTGCTCCTGCATCAGGGCGGTGTATTTCTCCTCAAGCTGGCGCATGAGGCTGGAGCGCTTGCGCCGCTCGGTCGTCTTGGCCGCGAGGCGGTGCACGGCCTCGAGCATCACGTCCACGTCGAAGGGTTTCTTGTGATATTCGTTCGCCCCGAGGCTCATCGCGGCCTGCGCCGAGGCCAGGGCGCCGTAGCCCGTGAGCATGATGACTGCGACGTCCTGGTCGATGCGGCGCAGCTCCTCGAGGCCCTGGATGCCGTTTTTCTGCGGCATGCGGATGTCGAGCACCACGACGGAGAACTGCTCGGCCTTGGCCAGATCGAGGCCGCGGTCGACGCGGTCGGCGGTGCGCACGTCGAAGTCGCGCTGGAGCAGATAACCGAGGCTCTCCCGCGGGCCGAGCTCGTCGTCGATGATGAGCACCTTGGCCTTGGCGGTGCTGGGGGCGGAAGCGGGTGCAGCGGGGGCGGAGATCACGGCGGTAAAATTGCCGCAACGGTGCGAAGTGCCGCGGCCTTTGGCAATCAGAAGCTGGCGGCGCTGCCTCCGCCAATTTGCAAAAAGCCCGTAAATCTCACCGCACGGCCGGGGCTCAGCCCTTGGCGCCCCGCTGGAACAGCTCGGTGATGACGTCCTCGATCGGCACGTCCTGGATGCTGATGTCATCCACCGGGCCGGTCGCCAGGATCTGCTGGCAGACGGCGACGATGTGCTCGCTCGGGACATGCAGCAGCATTTCGCCATCCTCGCACGGCTTGCAGGTGCCGTGCTGCGGCTGCCAGCCGGCGGGGAAGGCGCCGTTGCGGGGCTTGAAGCGGATGATGCGCTGCTGCGCCCCGGCGCCGGCGATCTGGTCCAGGTCGCCGTCGTAGATCTTCTTGCCGTGGTCGATGACGATGACCCGCTCGCACAGCGACTGGATGTCGGCCATGTAGTGGCTCGTGAGCAAAATCGTGGTCTTGTGGCGGCGGTTGTAGTCGCGGAGGAATTCGCGGACGGCTTTCTGCGAGACGACGTCGAGGCCGATGGTGGGCTCGTCGAGGAAGAGCACCCGGGGGCGGTGGAGCAGGGCGGCGATGAGCTCCATCTTCATGCGTTCGCCGAGCGAGAGCTCGCGCACCTGCACGTTGAGCTTCGGGCCGACGTTCAGCAGCGCCACGAGATCATCAAGGGTCTGCTGGTATTGGGTCTGGTCGAGTCCGTAGATGGCGCGCAGCAGGTAGAACGACTCCTGCGCGGGCAGGTCCCACCAGAGCTGGTTCTTCTGGCCGAGCACGAGGGCGAAGAGGCGGCGGTAGGCGTTCTCGCGCTTGGTGGGGTCGAAGCCCGCCACACGCGCGCTGCCGCTCGTGGGGTAGATGAGGCCCGAGAGCATCTTGAGCGTGGTGGTCTTGCCCGCGCCGTTGGGGCCGAGGAAGCCGACGAACTCGCCCTCGTGGATGGAGAAACTGACGTTGTCCGCCGCCCGGGTCTCCTCGTAGTCGCGCCGGAAAAGCCCCTTCACGCCGCCCCAGAAACCGGGCTGCTTCTTGTAGGTGCGGAAGACGCGCGTGAGGTTTTCGACTTCAATCATCCCGGGCAGAATCCAGAAGTCGGAATCCAGAATCCAGAAGATTCCCGTCGTCGGGCCGCAGGGGGGGCATTATTTGCGTGTCAGGGCCGCACCGGGCGCATAGCAACGGTTGATGCCGAAGCCCGCCCCCGCTCCGACGCTTGTGCTGAGCGCCATGCCTTCGGAGATCCGGCTGTTCCAAACGCGACTGGAGCGGCCCCGGAGCGGACGCACTGAGTGCTTTCCTTGGGTGGCCGGGCGACTGAACGGCCGCGATGTGGTGACGGCGGTGACGGGCGTCGGCGTGACCAACGGGGCGATGGTCGCCGCGTTGCTCATCGCAGCCGTCCGGCCGCGCGAGGTGGTGGTGTGCGGCACGGGTTCGCGGGTGAACGCCCGTCTGCGCACCGGCGACACCATCATCTCGACCAAGACGATCCACCACGCGGCGGGCAGCCTGACCGACCGGGGCATGGTCTACCGGGCGGTGCGGGGGCCGCTGCCGGGGCAGATGACGAGCTGGTATTACCGGCCCGATGCACGCCTGTTGCATCTGGCGCGTGCGGCGGCCCGGACTTACCGCGCAGAGCCGGTCACGGTCAACGGCTCGACCTACGAGCCGGCGGTCCGGACAGGTGTGGTGTGCGCGAGCGATATGTTCGGGGTGTCGGCCGAAAAAATCCGCGACCTTCGCTGCAAACTGAACCCCGACCTGATGGAAATGGAGAGCGCGGCGATCGCCCAAGTGTGTGTGCAGCTCGGTGTGCCGCACATCGTGTTCCGGGCGGGCAGCAACTTGACACAGCCGAACCCGGGCGGCGACTACCGCAAACTCGGACAGACGGCGGCAGCGGCAGCGTCACGGTGGACGATCCACTTCGTGGGCCACCTCGCCCGGTCGCCATGAGCTACACCTTCAACCTGCATCGCCCGCAGCCAATGTTCGTATTACGAACATTGGTCGGGATCTCCGAAATATCCTTCGCGCTGAGGACGAGACGTGGCTTTGCAGCTAATGTTCGTAATACGAACATCGGCGCGACCCCTTTGGAACTGAAGTCGCCCGGCACTTTACGGAGGGGCGGCGCGTGAAACTCATCTCGAAAGGCGACGGCGAGGGCTTCGTGGCGGCTTTCATCAACAACCTCGTGCAACTGCTGATCCTCGCGCCGTTGTGCGTGGGCGTGCTGGGGTTTTCGCCGGAGCTGGTCTACGGACGGATTTTACCGGGTGTCGCGATTTCGTTCCTCGTGGGCAACCTGTTCTACGCTTGGCAGGCGTTGCAATTGGCGAAGCGCGAGAACCGCACCGATGTCTGCGCGCTGCCCTACGGCATCAGCACGCCAGGACTCTTCGCGCATGTGTTCCTGGTGATGTTGCCGGCCAAGCAGCTCGCGCTGGCGCAGGGCCTGCCCGACCCGGAGCGCTTCGCGTGGCATGCGGGGTTGGTGGCGTGCTTCCTCGGAGGGGTGCTGGAATTCAGCTGTGCGTTCTTTGCCGGGTGGATCCGTCGGCACACGCCGCAGGCGGCGATGCTGGCCACGCTCGGCGGCGTGGGCCTCGGATTCCTCGGACTGGGGTTCCTGTTCCAGATTTTCGCCGCACCGCTGGTGGGCTTCAGCACGCTGGTGCTGGTCTTTGTGGTGTTCTTCGGACGGATGAGGTTCCGCGGCGGCGTGCCGGCGACGGTGGTGGTGCTGGCTGTCGGCACTGCATTGGCGTGGGCGACGGGTTTGGCGCCGGTCGGCGGCTGGCAAGTGGAACCACTCGCGCACGTTCGGGCTTATTTCCCGGTGCCCATCCCGGGTGAGTTGTGGGCGGCGCTGACCGGGCCGCACATTCTGCCGTATCTTTCGGTAGTAATCCCGATCGGACTGCTCGGTGTGCTGGCCTCGTTGCAAAACATCGAGTCTGCCTCGGCGGCGGGTGACAACTACCCCATTGTGCCCAGTCTCGTGTTCAACGGCCTCGGCACGCTGGCGGCGGCGGCCTTCGGCTCGCCGTTCCCCACGTCGATCTATATCGGGCATCCGGCGTGGAAAAAACTCGGCGCGCGCGCCGGCTACTCCGTGCTCAACGGCGCCGCGATCACCCTCGTCTGCCTGACCGGCACGATGGCGGCGCTCACCTGGGCCATCCCGGCCGAGGCCGGCATCGCCATCATCCTGTGGATCGGCATCATCATTGCGTCCCAGGCCTTCGAGGTGACCCCGAAGACGCATTACCCGGCGGTCATTGTCGGCCTGTTGCCGGCGTTGGCGGCGTGGACGGTATTGATCGTCAAGACCTCGCTCGGGGCCGCCGGCGCCATCCTGTCGACGGAAATGGTGAAAGCCGCACACGGGGCGGGCGCGTATCTCGGCGGCGCCTTTGCCTTGGAACAGGGATTCCTCTATACGGCCATGATCTGGTCGGCCCTCACGGTCTGCATCATCGACCGGGCTTGGCTCCGCGCCGCGGCCTGGGCGGCCGTGGGTGCCTTGCTGGCCCTGTCCGGGCTGATGCACTCCTACGCGTTGACCGGCCGCGACACGGTCATCGACCTGCCGCTGCTGGGATGGCTGACCGGGCAGACGGCGCCGGGCCGGACGCTGTTTCCCGCCGGGGCCGCCGCGCTTGCCTACGGCGCCGTGGCGCTGATTGTCCTCCTCATCCGGTTCGTGGCCGTGCCGCGGGCCGACGACGAAATCGCCTGATCCATGTCCGCCAAACTTCCCCTCATCGACCTGCACCGCCATCTCGACGGCAATGTCCGGCTGAAGACCATCCTCGAGCTCGGGCGAAAGCACAACCTCCGGCTGCCCGGCGACACGATCGAGACGCTGCGTCCGCACGTGCAGGTGACGGGGGTGATGCCCGACCTCGTCACGTGGCTGAACAAGCTGCACTGGATGATCGCGGTGCTGGGCGATTACGACGCCTGCCGCCGCATCGCCCGTGAAAACGTCGAGGACGCGCACGCCGAGGGCATGGACTACGTGGAGTTGCGCTTCAGTCCCTATTTCATGGCCGGACCGAACAAGCTGGACCCCGCCAAGGTGACCGAGGCCGTGGTCGCGGGCATCGAGGAAGGGCGCGCCGCGACGGGCCTCAAGGTGAACCTCATCGGCATCCTCAGCCGCACCTTCGGGGCCGAGGCCTGCCAGGTGGAGCTGGAGGCGCTGCTCACCCAGCGGGCGCACCTCACGGCGCTCGACCTCGCGGGAGACGAGAAAAACTTCCCCGCGGAACTCTTCGTCGAGCACTTCAAGCGCGGTCGTGACGCGGGCTGGGCGGTGACGGTGCACGCCGGCGAGGCAGGCGGCGCCCCCAGCGTCTGGGCCGCGCTCAACCAGCTCGGCGCGACGCGCATCGGCCACGGCATCCGGGCCATCGACGACCCGAAGCTGCTCGACCACCTCGCCGGGCACCGCATCGGGCTGGAGGTCAATATCACGAGCAACGTGCAGACGAACACCGTGCCAAGTTTCGCCGCGCACCCGATGAAGCAGTTTCTCCAACGCGGACTGCTGGCCACCATCAACACCGACGACCCGGTGGTCAGCGGCATCGACCTGCGGCACGAGCTGGAGGTCGCTGCCCCAGCGGCGGGGCTGACGCCGGGAGAGATTGCGCAGGCCCGCCGCAACGCCGTGGAGATCGCCTTCCTGCCGTCACATGAAAAGGCGGCATTGCTGAACGGAGCGCGATAACCGCCTCAGGCGTGGCCGAGGCGCTTGTAGTCGAGGACGGTGTGGCTGATCTGCCCTTGTTTGAGGCACAGCACGTCGGTCAACGGTTCCGGCGGGGAGACGTCGACGATGTGGCCCCAGATGAGGCGGTGCGAGCCGTCGTCGGCGGCGGGACCGAAGATCTTGGGGACGTGGACCTGCGCGGGCACGGTGCGGACCAGCTTGGTCTGTGGGGTGCAGGGGAGGGGGAAATTGACGTTGTGGACCGTAAAGCGGTTGCGGCCCATCTGCGGGAACCACTCACCGACGAGGGCGGCGGCCCGCGCGGCGCTGTGGCGGAGCGTGGCCAGCGTCTCCGCATCGGGCTTGCTGCCGTGCTCCTTGAGGTAGGCGTAGGATTCGGGCGAGACGTCTTGCGAGAACGCGGCGGCGGGCAGGCCGTGCAGCGCGCCTTCCCAGGCGCCGGCGATCGTGCCGCTGGCGAGGATGAAGCCGAGCGAGCCGTTCATGCCGATGTTGATGCCGCTGACGATGCCGTCGAGCGGCTCGGTGATGTGATGGCCGAGGGCGATGTTGACGCAGTCCGACGGGGTGCCGTCCATCATCCAAGTCGGGCAGCCGAAGCCGCGGTCGACGAGGGCGGATTTGACGGGACGGGAGCGGGTCTTGGAGGCGCCGGACCAGCTTTGCTCGACCGCGGGCACGGCGATGAAAAGCTGGTGGCCAGCCTGCCTCAGGGCGTAGACAAGTTCGTGAAAGAAGACCGAGTTGATGCCGTCGTCGTTGGTGACGAGGAGTTTCATGGGGGTGTGTTCAGAAAGCTATCGGCGGTTGGCTATCGGCTGTCAGCTACGGAGTGGCGCGCTGGGGCGTTCGGCTAGTAGGTTGTCACCGCGGGGAGTCCTGCCAAGTCAGGACGACAAAGCCGTCCAGATGGATCGCCACGGCTCGCTCCGCGAGTCTCGCGATGACACGGCGGTGGCTAGGGCATGGTGAAACTGCCGACTTCGGTGTCCTCGGCGCAGAGTGGAGCGAGGCGTTGATCGAGGGCGCGGTAGGCGGCGCCGTGGTGGTCGAGGAAACGCTGCCAGTCGGCCTCGCTGCGCCAGCGGTCGATGGTGAGGTAGAGGCCGCCCGTAGATTGCGGATGGAGGAACTCGGTGCCGAGGTAGCCGTCGCCGAGTCGGAATAGGCGGGCCCAGTCGCCATCAGGGGCGTAGGCAGATTCGAATTCGACCGTGCGACCGGGGGTGGCGCGGAATTTCCAGACGCGGACGTAGGGCATGGATGGAGAGAACCAAGAAACACGCGAAAGACACGAACAAGAAAAGCCGCGACAGGGATCGCGGCTTGAGAGAGGGGCGGTTGGGAGGCAACCGTCACTACCGTGGGGAAAGCGCGTTGAGGTCAACGCGCTCCACCTCAGATGACGGGCGGGACTCCGACTAGGTCAGGCGACTCAAAGGAAAAAGCCGCGACCGAGGTCGCGGCTTGGAAGAGACGGCTCGTCCGGAGGACTCGCTCTACCTAGGACTGGCCAGCCGGAGCTTCAGCGGCCTCGGCGGGAGCGGGTTTTTCGCCCAGCACGAAATACATGTCGATCACACCCTTGCCCTTGGCGGCGAGCTTGTCGCGGTATTCGCAGTCGAAACGGTCCTTCACCAGATCGTAGGTGTAGGCGGAGATGTTGACGCGATTGCGCTCGGAGGCGCTTTCCATCCGGCTGGCGAGGTTCACGGTGTCGCCCCAGACGTCGTAGGCGTATTTGTTTTTGCCGACCACGCCCGCCACGACGGCGCCGGAATGCACCCCGACGCGCAGGTTCCACTTGAGCGCAGCGGTCCGGTTGCGGTTCTCAATGAAACGGGTGAGCGCCAATCCGGCGCGGACGCAGCGAGCGGCGTGATCGGCGGCGGGCATCGGCAGGCCGGCGGCGGCCATGTAGGCGTCGCCGATGGTCTTGATCTTTTCCAACCCGAGGCGGGATGCGATCTCGTCGAACGCGCGGAAGATCTCGTCGAGCTCCTGCACGAGGCGCTTGGCAGGGATGGTGGCGACGGCCTCGGTGAATCCGGAAAAGTCGGTGAAGAGGATCGAGACCTCCTCGTGACGCCGCGGCTCGATGACCCCCCGGGCGTTCAATTCTGCGATGATGGCCTGAGGCAGGATGTTGGAGAGAAACCCCTCGGCCTTCTCGCGTGAAGCGGCCAGTTCCGCGGTGCGCTCGCGAACCTTGATCTCAAGTTCCCCGCTCTGCTGCTCGACTAGCTGGCGTTTCTCCCGCTCGTAGGCGCTTTGTTGACGGGCCTCGGCCAACTGCTTCTCGGTGAGTTCGTCGCGCACCTGCCGCAATCTGAAACCGAGGCCCATGGACAGAATGATGCCCATGGCCGCTCCGCCAATCTGGCTCGAGTTAGTCGTCCAACCGTTGCTTGGCAGCCAGTCCACCATCCCCGCAATTTGAATCATCGTGCCGACAAAGGCGCAGAGGAACGCCGCCAGAAAATGGCGGGCGGCGGACTGACCCCGGCGGAAGGCAAGGCAGGTAACGACCAGAGCGGCCCAAAACGTGAAAAAGGCCGGCGTGGTCAGGATCACGCCGCCCAAGAGCAGATCATTTCGCGAGATGAGCAGGGCAAAGGGCGACACAATCACGCCCGCTATGGCCAGCCACCGCAGCACGACATCTCCCAGGGGCACGGTATGGGCCGTTGCCAAATAATGGCGCATGAACTGAATCCCCGCCAGCAGCGACAGACCGAAGATAAGCCAAACATAATAATAGTCCCAAGCGGGATGCTCGGGCCACAGGTATTCGCTGGTGAGGCCATAGACATTTCCCCAAAACAACACATTGCCGACCTCCATCAGGACGTAATACAGGTAGCTGCGCTCACGCAGGACCAGAAACAGCCCCAGGTTATAGATTACCAGCACCAGCATCACGCCCAGATAGAGCCCCTGAAATATACGGTCCGCCCGCTCACCGTCCTGAACCTGTTTTGCGTCCCACAGATAGAATTTTAGCCAAGGAATAGGGCGATACCGCTGGCTCGTGGTCAGCCGCACAAACACGGTGGTGTGTGTCTCCGGCAGCAGGTCCACCGCAGCAAAGCCGGAGTGCGTGAATCGCGACGTCATGCTGATATTGAGCGTCCGTTCCCCCGCGGGCACGAGCGTGCCGGTCAGTTGCCGGTCTGCGAGCCGGCCATCGCGCACAATAAAGAACTCCACCCGCTCCCACGGACTGGTTTGCAGGTATATCTGCCGCGGAGCCGATACAGCGGGGAGATCGAATTTTGCCCAAACTTGGAGCGCACCCCGTGGCACGGCAAAGGGGGCGGTGGCTTGCAGGGTCCAACCGGCCTGGCTGGCGAGAGCCGCCTTCCATTCCGATATCTGCTCTGTGCCGGGGCGGTAGCTGACCTCCTTCTCGAGGATCTGGAATTGACCGGTCCGCTGTTCAAGGAAACTCGCGTGACCGGCCAGGGGGAAAACCACCAGCAGGGCCAGCGCGGTCAAAACGCGACATGGCGCGCGATGAGGCATGCTGATGGGAGCGGGCAGATTCACTAAGGCGGCGCGGGTAAAATCGGGAAGCGGAGGCAGTCATGGGATTATCGGCGTCCTCCGCGAGGCGAATTTCAAGCCCTTCGTTCTGCCGGGGCGCGAGCGGCAGGCCGCCTTTGCGGCGGGGCCTGGAGGCCCCGCCCTGCCCAGAGAAAGAAAAAAGCCGCGACGGGAGTCGCGGCTTGAGGGAGGAGAGAAGCCCGTCCAGAAGCCGGGCTCCACCTTATTGGGCGGCGGGGGCGGCTTCGGCAGGAGCAGCGGGTTGCTCGCCGCCCTGCTTCTGGGCGTCGAGTTCCTTCATCGCGGCGCGGCGGCTGAGGCGGACCTTGCCGGAGCGCTCGTCGATGCCGACGCACTTCACCCAGATCATGTCGCCGACCTTGACGACGTCCTCGGTGCGGCGGACGCGGAAGTCCGCGAGCTCGGAGATATGGACGAGGCCCTCCTTGCCCGGCATGCACTCGACGAAGGCGCCGAACTCCTTGGTGCCGGTGACGCGGCCTTGGTAGAGCTTGCCCATCTCGATCTGGGAACCGCCGCCACAGAGGGCGTCGATCTCCTGCACGGCGCGGTTCATGGCGTCGGCGTTGTTGGAGTAGATGAAGACCTTGCCGGAGTCGTCCTCGGCGATGTCGATCTGCGCGCCGGTCGTCTCGGTGATGCGGCGGATGGTCTTGCCGCCGGGTCCGATGAGCAGGCCGATCTTCTCGGGGTCGATCTGGATGGTCTGGATGCGCGGGGCGTAGGTGCTGAGGTCCTTGCGGGGGGCGGGCAGCGAGGCGAGCATCGTCTTCAGGATCTCGATGCGGGCGTCGCGGGCTTGGAAGATGGCGGTCTTGGCGATCTCGAAGGGGAGGCCCTTGATCTTGAGGTCGAGCTGGAAGCCCGTGATGCCCTTGGTGGTGCCGGCGAGCTTGAAGTCCATGTCGCCGAAGTGGTCTTCCTCACCGAGGATGTCGGTGATGGTCGTCCACTTGGTGATGGAGCCGTCGGGGCCGTTCTCGGTCATGAGGCCGCAGGAGATGCCGGCGACGGGGGCGATGATGGGCACGCCGGCGTCCATGAGGGCGAGGCAGCCGCCGCAGATCGAGGCCATCGAGGTGGAGCCGTTGGAGGCCATGATCTCGGAGACGACGCGGATGGAGTAGGGGAAGACGTCCTCGGGCGGGAGCACGGGGACGAGCGAGCGCTCGGCGAGGGCGCCGTGGCCGATTTCGCGGCGGCCGGGGCCGATGAAGCGGCCGGCCTCGCCGACGGAGAAGGGCGGGAAGTTGTAGTGCAGGATGAAGCTCTTCGAGGTGGCGCCGCCGGTGAGGCCGTCCATGTCCTGCGCTTCCTTCGTCGGCCCGAGGGTGACGAGGGCGATGTTCTGGGTGTCGCCGCGCTGGAACAGGGCGGAGCCGTGCACGCGGGGGAGCACGCCGACCTCGGCGCGGAGGGGGCGGAGGGACTTCGCGTCGCGGCCGTCGGAGCGCACGCCCTTGGCGAGCACGGTCTGGCGGTAGGCGACGTATTGGAGGTCCTCGAACACGACGTTCAGGTCGACGTCGGTGAACTTGCCCTCGCCGAGCTCGGCGAGGAGGGCGGCCTTGGCCTCCTCCTTGAGCACCTTGACGGCGGCGGAGCGGGCGGCCTTCTCCTTGCCGAAGATGGCGGCGGAGATGCGCTCGGCGGGCACGACGCGCTCGATGATGGCGCGGGCCTGCGGGGTGGCGCCGACGAGGGCGAACTGCGCCTTCGGTTTGCCGGCGAGCTGCTGGAGCTCCTTGATCGCGGCGATGACGGGCTGGATGGCCTTCTGGCCGAACTCGAGCGCCTCGACGAACTTCTCCTCGGAGATCTGGTCCGCGGAGCCCTCGATCATAAGCATGTCCTTCTCGTTGCCGACGTAGATGAGGTCGAGCGCGGAGGACATCATCTGCTCGAGGTTCGGGTTGGCGACGAACTGGTCGTCGATGAGGCCGACGCGCACGCAGCCGATCGGGCCGTTCCACGGGATGTCGGAAATGGCGAGGGCGGCGCTGGCGCCGTTGACCATCGCGATGTCGGAATCGTGGATGAGGTCGGCCGAGAAGAGCTGGCCGATGATCTGCACCTCATTGAGGAAACCCTCGGGGAAGAGGGGGCGGCAGGGGCGGTCGCAGAGGCGCGAAATGAGGATCTCGCGCTCGGAGGGGCGGCCCTCGCGCTTGAAGTAGCCGCCGGGGAAACGGCCGGCCGCGGCGTATTTGTCGCGGTAGTCGACGGTGAGCGGGAAGAAGTCCTGGCCGGGGCGCATGGTCTGCGCGGCGCAGGCGGTGACGAAGACGTTGGTCTCGCCGACGTTGACGTTGACGGCGCCGCCCGCGAGCTGGGCGATGGAGCCGGTGGAGAACTTCATGCCCAGGCCGGGCACGGTGACATTATGCTTCTGATTCATGTTTGGGATTGGGTGCGCGCGGCGTGGTGCCGGGCGCGGGATTGACGGGTTGTCCGTTTCGATCCCCTCCTGAATCAGCTCCCGAGAAATTTCGGATTGCGGTCCCGGATCCGGCCGGGGCGGCAAGCGGAAATGTCCCGAGTCTCTGGTTCGTGAGGGTTTAAGCAAAGGGCGGCCCGTCGGTGGGCCGCCCTTCGGGAAAGCGGGTTACTTGCGCAGGTTGAGTTTCTGCAGCAGGTCGTTGTATTTGGCGATGTCCTCGCGCTTGAGGTAATCCAGCAGCTTGCGGCGGCGGGAGGCCATCTGGAGGAGGCCACGGCGACTGTGGAAGTCCTTGCGATGCGTGCGGAGGTGCTCGGTCAGGTGATTGATCCGGGCGGTGAGCAGCGCGATCTGGACGTCGCTGGAGCCGGTGTCCTTCTCGTGGGTTTTGTATTGGGCGATGACTTCTGACTTAACGGGTTGTGACATGGTTTATGTGGTTGGTGACGCGGTCGTTGGCGGGGCTTGCACCCTGTGCCACCCGCCCGGGGAGGGCCGGCGGCACCGTTATCCGTCCGGTTGCCCGGACTGACCGTGGTCGGCCCCCGCGACCAGCGGGTTCCGACTAACGAAGGGGCCATTAACCAAACCGCCCGGGTGCTGGGCAAGCGTTATTTTGCGGACAAGAGGGTGCGACGGGATGGCTCACCCGGCCCGCAGGTGCAGGCCCTTGATTTCGGCGCAGCCGGGCAGTTTCTTCAGCTTGGCGAGGATGTCCAAGCGGTGGTGAAACAACTCCTGCCGCACGACGCTGTGCGAGACGAGCACGAGCAATTGCCCGCGCTCGACGACGACCGGGTGCGAATACTGGGCGTTGGCCGCGCCGACGAGCTCGGGCCATTTTTCGCGGATGCTGTGCTCGAGCGAGTCGTGGCTGATGCGGTGCTTGACGAGCAGCTCGTCGATGAGCGAGCCCAGCTCAGTGGCTCGGCGGCGCTTGGAGCGGTCGCGGTCCTCGGGCACCTCGCGCAGCGCGGCGACGAGGTTCTCTATCTCCCTCGAGAACTCCTTCGGCTCAGCGGGCATCGGGGGCGGGTGGCGTGCCGCGGTGCTCGTGCTCGTAGAGGCGGCTGTAGCGCACGAATGCGCCGAAGGCCGTGGCCCACGCGATGTAGAAACCGGGATAGCCATCGAGGAAACCGAGCCGCAGGACGTAGGCGCGGAAGAAGCGCCAGAACGGCCGCAGCACGGCGGCGCCGAGAGAGAACCGCGCGCCCTTGGCGGCCTGCTGTTGGACGAAGAGGTCGGCAAATGGGTTGATCTTGGCCACGTGGCTGCTGAGCGTGGGGAACGAGAAATGGTGCAGGTCGCCGCGCAGGGTGGCCACGGCGCCGTCCACCTCCATCTTCTCGTGCACGAACGGGTCGCCGCCCCAGCGTGCGTGCGCGCGGCAGATGAGCCGCAGGCTGGGGTCGGGATACCAGTCGCCGTGTGTGATCCAGCGGTCGATGAACCAGACTTTCCGGGGGAAACAGGCACCGTGGAATCGCTTGTGGTCCCCGCGGGTAAAGAAGGCCGTGATCTCCTCCTTGAGCGCGGGGGAGAGCTCCTCGTCGGCGTCGAGGCAGAGCGCCCAGGGTTGGGTGGCGCGGTCGAGCGCCCAGTTCTTCGTGTCGCGGTAGCCGCGCCACTCGGTTTCGAAGACGAGCGCGCCCAGCTCCTCCGCGACGGCGGCGGTGCGGTCGGTGGAGTTGTTGTGGACGACGAGCAGCTCGGCCGCCCAGCCGCGAAGGCCGGCGAGGCAGCGCGGGAGGTTGTGCGCCTCGTTGCGGGCGATGACGACGACGGAGAGTGGCAGGGGGGCGGACACGGGGCGGTAGTGAGACAGGGGGCGGCGGCCCGGGCGATTCAGATTTTGCCGAGGAGGGAGCGCGGGATCTGGTAAAGGTAACCGCAGGAGCGCCAGCTGCGGACCAGCGCCTTCTTCGCGGCCCCGATCTGCAGCACAACCATCGCCAGCAAGGACAGCAGAAGAAAGCCGGCGGTCTTCAAAACATTGGTCAAGAACCGCGTCAGCAGGTAGCCGCCGGCACCACCCTGCTGGGCGCGGTCGACGACGCGCGAGCGGGCGGAATCGAAGGCATGCCGGGCGGCGTAGCGGAAGGTCGTGCGCGAGGCGGGCATCTGGTGGAGCACCTTCGCCGCCGGGGCGAACCACACCTCGAGCCCCGCCGCGCGCACGCGGCGCACCATCTCGCCGTCGCCACCGCCGAACAGATTTTTGCCCTGGCGGTCGAGGCCGGTGGCGAAGGGCCCGACCTGCGCGAAGACCCACTTGGGGAAGGCCATGTTCGCGCCCATCGGGGTCTGGCGCGGTCCCAGCGGGCCGGCGTCGGCCCGGAAGGCCAGCGGGGCGTGCCACTCGGCGACCCAGTCCGGCAGGCCGTCGGGAAACACGGGCACCACCTCGCCACCCACGCAACCGATGCGGCGCGCGGCGTCCGGGGCGAAGGGCTCGGCCATGCGGCGCACCCAGTCGGGCTCCACGAGAATGTCATTGTCGGCGAAGAGGATGATGTCGTGCCGCGCCTCGGCCAGTCCGCGGTTGCGGGCGTGGTCAAGGCCCTGATTGGTCTCGGTCACAAGGCGCGGCGGGTGCGGTTTGCCGATGAATTCCGCCACGACGGAGCGGATATCCTCGGTGGAGTTGTTGTCGATGACCAGCACCTCAAGTCGGTCGGCGGGGTAGTCCTGCCGCGTGATGCCCGCCAGTGTTTGCCGCAGGAGGGACGCACGGTTGTAAGAGCAGACGACGACAGTGACGCTGGGTTGGTTGGAGGTCATTGCGAGGAGCGCTGGGACGAAGCAATCCAGCTGGATCGCCGCGCCCGTCTGCGCCGGGCTCGCGATGACAACAACAGGAGGAAGCGCGGCCGCAAAGAAAAAGCTTTCCGCGTCCGGCTGCGTCGGGTGGATTGTCCGCATGGCTTTCAAGCACTGGCCCGTGGTCCGCGACGTGCGGTTCTCGCTGAAGATCGGCCGCTACCTGCGCGGCGCGCGGAAGCGCCGGCCGGATCTCAACTGGGACGAGTTCCGCCGCGTGGCGGGGCAATTCCGGCAGGACGACATGGGCAGTTTCCCCGAGCGCGGGTTCCTCTTTCAACTGGCGTCCGACGCCCCGGCGGACGCGCAGGTGGTGGAGATCGGCTCGTGGATGGGCGCATCGACGTGCTTTCTCGCCGCCGGGCTCAAGGGACCGGGCGCGAAGGTCTTCGCCGTGGACAACTTCAAGGGCCTCTCGATGTGCGGCGAGGACGTGGCGTGGTATCAGCGGCACTTCCGGCAGCTCGGCACGCAGAGCACATTGGATATTTTCCGAGCCAACTTTGCCGCGCTCGGCCTGTCGACGCGAGCCGAGCCGGTGGTGAGCGATTCGCTCGCGGCGGCGCAGTCAATGGCGGCGAAACGCGGGACGATTGACCTGATCTTCATTGACGGCGACCACAGCTACGCGGGTTGCCAGGCCGACATCGAGGCGTGGCTGCCCTACCTGAAGAAGGGCGGCGTGGCGGCGTTCCACGACTTCGGCAGCCGGGCCAGCGGCGTGACACAGGCGATCTTCGAGACCATCAAGGCCGGGCGATTCGCCGGCATCGTTGGCGTTGCGAACACCATCATCGCGTTCCGGGTCTGAGTGCGGCCGCCACGGCGGCGATGACATCAGCGGACTCCAGCTTGCGCACGCAGTAGCTGCGGTAGGAATCGGATTTCACGCAAGGCTGCGGGAGGTCGGGGAGGCAGGAGCAGGGCAGGCTGGTCTGCAGGACCGTGTGCTGTTGGCCTAATGGGCGCCAGATGACCGCATTCTGCGAGCCGTAGAGCGCCACCACGCGCGTCCCGACACTGGCGGCGAGGTGCATCGGGCCGCTGTCGTGGCAGAGCATGACCCTGAAAAGGCTCATCAACGCCGCGAGGCGCGGAACGCTGAGGGTCTCTTTGATGACCACGGGCGAGGCGGTGCAGCGCGCGCGGATTTCCCCGATGAATGCGGCCTCACCCGGGCCGCCGACTAGCACGGCGCCCGTCCCGAGTTCGCGCTGGCAGCGGTCGATGACGGCGGCGAAACGCTCCGCGGGCCAGAGCCGGAAGGCGCTGCGGGAGCCGGGATGAATCAGAACGGATGAAGGCCGGAAGCCTAAAGTCGAAGGCAGGAGTTTGCGCACATGGTCCAGATCCTCTGCCCGGGGCATCAAACGGATCTCCCGCGACACGACGGGCACATCCACGGCGGCGAGGAGGTGGAGGTAGGTCTCGGTGATGTGCTGGCGGTCGTAGTCGTGGTTCGCGACCCGGGCGGTGTGCGTGTAGGCCCAGCCGTATTTGAAGGGGATCAGCTCGCGGTTGAACGTGGCGCGGCGCTCCGCACCCGAGAGGCGCGCGATGAGCGCGGTCTTGTCGGTGTTGTCGAAGTCGAGCACATGCGTCGCCCCGGCGGCGCGGAGTCGGCCGAGGAAGCCGGGCCATTGGAGAAACGAATCGGGCAGGGGCAGGACGGCGTCGACGTCGGGATTGAGCGCGAGCACGCCGGCGTAGGCCGGCTCGACGACGACGGTGATCCGGGCCGACGGGTTGTGCCGGCGCAGGTTGCCGAAGACGGAGCCCAGCAGGACGATGTCGCCGAGGTAGCGGCGGCGGATGACGAGGTAATGCGGCGCGGCGGCGGGCATGGCGCGTCACGCGCCGGCCGTCTGCCGGTCGTAGAGCGACTTGTAGAGGGCGTTGCCCGCGTAGAGCGAGGCGTGGTTGCCCTGGGCGACAATCGCCCCGCGTTCGAAGACGAGGATGAGCGAGGCGTCGCGGATGGTGCTGAAGCGGTGCGCGATGATGAGCACGGTCTTGCCGACGACGAGGTGCTTGAGCGCGTCCTGCACGGCGGCCTCGCTCTCGGAGTCGAGCGCGCTGGTGGCCTCGTCGAGGATGAGCACGGGGGCGTTGCGGAGAAAGGCCCGCGCGATGGCGAGGCGCTGCTTCTGGCCGCCGGAGAGGAGGGCGCCGCGCTCGCCGACCACGGTGTCGTAGCCCTGCGGCTGTTTCTCGATGAACTCGTGGGCGTGGGCGGCCCGGGCCGCGGCGAGGACCTCGGCGCGCGCGGCGTCGGGCCGGCCGAGCAGGAGGTTGTGGTAGATCGTCTCGTTGAAGAGGACGGGGTCCTGCGAGACGAGGGCGATGTTGCGGCGCAGGTCGGCGAGGCGGAGGTCGCGGACATCGAGGCCGTCGATGGTGACGCGGCCGGCCGCGGCCTCGTAGAAGCGCGGGACGAGGTTGGCGAAGGTGGACTTGCCGGCGCCGCTGGGACCGACCAAGGCGCAGACCGTGCCGGCGGGGATGCGGACGGAGACGCCGCGCAACGCGGGGTGCTCGCCGTAGGCGAAGGACACGCCGGCGAACTCAACGTCGCCGCGCAGGCGCCCGGCGGGCCGGGCGTCGGCGCGGTCGGCGATGGTGACGGGCTCGTGGAGGACGACCTCGAGGCGGTCGAGCGAGGCCTCGCCGCGCTTCAGCTCGTTGTTGAGCGCGCCGAGCTTCTTGATCGGTTCGTAGCAGAAGTAGAGCGCGGTGACGATGGCGAGGAAGTCGTCCTTGGAGATGCCGGCCCGGTAGGCGTAGACGAGCGTGCCGGCAATGCCGGCGGCGGAGACCAGCTCGATGGACGGGCTGAGCGCCTGGGCGTATTTGGCGATCTTGAGCTGGAGGGTGAGGAGGGAGCGGCTGCGGCCGGCGAAGGCGTCGGTCTCGCGCTGCTCGAGGCCGTAGGCGCGCACCTCGCGCGCGGCGGAGAGGTTCTCGGCGAACTGGCCGGTGATGGAGCCGAGCTGGGCCTGGAGCTCCTCGGCACGCTTGAGGATGCGGCGGCCGACGTAGCGGATGGGCAAAACGGTGAGGGGCACGATGCCGAGGCACGCGAGCAGCATTGCCACGCCCTGCGCGTGCCACGCCAGGTAGCCGACCGAGCCGACCGCGAAGAGCAGGGTGCCCGGCTGCTTAATGCCGTCGTTGGCGAGGACGGTCAGCGTGGTCTGGAGCTGCGTGGTGTCGGCAAGGCCGCGCGAAAGGAGGTCACCCGTCTGGCGGTTCTGGACGAAGGAGAGCGGCAGGAGCTGGAGCTTGCGGAAGTAGTCGACGCGGATGCCCTCGAGGATGCGCGTGCCGGCGAGCTGGATGCAGTAGCCGTTGAGGTAGCCGAAGGCGCCGCGCAGGGCGAAGATGAGCGGGATGTAGGCGGCGATGAGGAGGATGTCGCGCCACGGCAGGTCGCGCGGACCGTCGAAGATGGCGGGGAAGACGGTCTTGATCATCCACGGCAGGCCCACGCCCGTGGCCGCGCTGTAGACGAGGCCCGCGAGGGTCGCGATGACCAGCGCCCCGCGCACCGGCCGCAGGTAGGAAAAATAGGGGCGGAAGCGGCGGAGGGTCATGGGGCGGACGGGGAAACAGATGACAGAGGACGGAGGACGGACGCCAGTGGGAAATGACCGCCCGCGGCCGCCTCGGTGCCCTCAGTCCTTCGCGGCGCGGACGTCGAGCGCGTCGCGGAGGCCGTCGCCGAGGAAGTTGAGCGAGAAGAGCGTGAGGGAAAAGACCGAGCCCGGGAAAAGCAGGAGCCAGGGATATTCCTCCATCTTCTCGGCGCCGTCCTTGATCAGCGTGCCCCACGAACTCATGGGTGGTTGCACGCCGAGGCCGAGGAAGCTGAGGAAGGCCTCGAGGAGCATGACGGCGGGGATGGTGAGCGTGGTGTAGACGATGACCGGCCCGAGCAGGTTGGGCAGCATGTGCCGAAAGATGATGCGGCCGTGGCCGAGGCCGAGCGCGCGGGCGGCCGCGATGAACTCCATGCGCTTGAGGCTGAGCACCTGGTCGCGGACGATCCGGGCCATCGTCAGCCACTCGACCGCGCCGATGGCGACGAAGAGGAGGATGATGTTCCGGCCGAAAAAGACCATGAGGAGGATGACGAAGATCGTGAACGGCAGCGCGTAGATGACGTCGACCACGCGCATCATGACGGTGTCGGCCTTGCCGCCGACATAGCCGGCCACGGCGCCGTAGACGACGCCAATGGTGAGCGCGACGAACGTGGCGCAGAGGCCGACGCCGAGGGAGATGCGGCCGCCGTAGAGCAGGCGCACGAGCAGGTCGCGTCCGAGCACGTCGGTGCCGAGCCAGTGCGCGGCGGAGGGCGCGCTGGCGCCGAGGTTGAGATCCTGCTCGCTGTAACCGTAGGGCAGGAACCACGGCGCGACGACGCAGAGCAGGGCGAGGACGGTGAGGAAGATGCCGCCGGCGACGGCGAGCCGGTTCCGGGCGAGGCGATGCCAGGCGTCCTCCCACAGCGAGTGGCCGGCCTCGAGGTCGATGGCTGCAACGGAAGCGGGACTGGTGACGTTCGCGGACATTCAGTTTACCACGGATGGCACTGATGGGGGCGGATGAGTCCGTCATGTGTGTCATGCTGAGTGCAGCGAAGGATCCAGCACAGCGGACGTCGGCAAACATCCGCTGGATTCTTCGCTGCGCTCAGAATGACAGAGGAGAAGAGAATTTTGGAATCCGTGTTCATCAGCGAAACCCGTGGTCAAAAAACTAGTCGAACTTCAGCTTGGGGTTGAGCCAGACTTGGGCGATGTCGGCGGCGAGGTTGAGCACGACGATGAGCGAGGCGTAGAGGATGACCGTGCCGAGGATCATCGTGTAGTCGCGGTTGAAGGCGCTGTTGACGAACTCGCGCCCGAGGCCGGGGATCTGGAAGATGGTCTCGATGACGAACGAGCCGGTGAGGATGCCGGCGATGGCGGGACCGAGGAAGGTGACGACGGGCAGCAGGCCGCCGCGGAGGGCGTGGACGAGCACGACGCGCAGCTCGGAGGCGCCCTTGGCGCGGGCGGTGCGGATGTAGTCCTGGCCCAGCACCTCGAGCATGCCGCCCCGGGTGAGGCGCATGATGTAGGCCGCGTAGACAAACCCGAGCGTGACGGACGGCAGCACGCGGTCGAGCGGCACATACCAGCCGGAGACGTTGACCCAGCCGAGGTAAATGCCGAAGAACAGCGCGAGGAGCGGGCCGAGCACGAAGGTGGGCACGCAGATGCCGATCATCCCCGTGGTGCCGCAGAGGTAGTCGACCCAGGTGTTGCGCCGGGCCGCGGCCAGCACGCCGAGCGGCAGGCCGATGATGAGCGCGACCGCGAGGGCGAGGCCGCCGAGCTCAAGCGAGACAGGCAGCTTCTGACCGATGATCTCGTTGACGGTGCGGTTGGAATACTTGAACGAGGGTCCGAGGTCGCCGCGCGCGACCTTGCCGAGGTAAGTGAGGTATTGGCGCCACAGCGGCTGATCGAGGCCGTAGTGGGCCTCGAGGTTGCGGAGCACCTCGGGCGGGACGGCTTTTTCCGCGGTGAACGGTCCGCCGGGCACGAAGCGCACCATGAAGAACGTCGCGGTCACGATGACGAAGAGCACCGGGACGGCTTGGAGCAGGCGGCGGAGGGCGTAGCGGAGCATGGGGCGTTAGATCAGAGGACGGAAGACAGAGGACAGAGGACGGAGGGCTGATGCCAGACGGAAAAACCGAGGGCCGATGCCCTCACCAACGCCTAGGGTGCTTCGAGCCACATGTCTTGGTAGGGATGGATCTCGAAGAGGTTGGTATATCGGCCGCGCACGGCCGGGTGGACGAGATGGCGGCTGGTCTCATGGAACAGAGGCATGACGGGCAGATCGCGCAACAGCAGCGCCTCGGATTCGCGGTAACGGGCGAGACGCTGGCCTTCCTCAAGGCTTTTCGCGGCGGACAGCACGAGGCGGTCATAGTCGGGGCTCGCGTAACCGGTGGTGTTCTGCCCGTTGTCGCCGAGGTAGAGCGTGAGGAAGGCGAAAGGGTCGGGGTAGTCGCCGAACCAGCTGGAACGCGCGAGGGCATATTCCTTCCGGATGCGTTCCTGAAAGAAGACCCTGCTCTCCCGCAGGCTGATGGCGACCTGCACGCCGAGGTGCTTGCGCCACTCCTGCTGCACGATCTCGGCGATCTCGCGATGGAGCTGGCTGGTGTTCGTGACGAGTTCGACGGGAGGGAAGCCCCGGCCATCGGGGAAGCCGGCGGCGGCCAGCAGGCGGCGCGCCTCCTCCGGGTCGAAGCGCAGCGCGTCCCCGTCGGCGCCCGCATAGGCTCCGAAGGGCGGCACGAAGGTCCTGGCGGGCTGGATGCCGCTGGCCGCCTGGCTGGTCACGATGCTCCGCCGGTCGAGCGCGAGCGAGAAGGCCCGGCGCACCTTGATATCGGAGAAGGGCGGGCGCGTGACGTTGAAGACGTAGGCGTAGGTGGCGAAAATTTGCGCGACGACCAGGGGGCCGGGCTTTTGCTTGGCGTAGTCGCGCAGCTTGCTGACCGGAACATTTTCCGTGATGTGCAGCTGGCCGGCGCGGAAGGCGCGCTCCTCGGCGTCGGCATTATCGATGGGATAGAAATGGATCTCGTTCAGCCTGACCCGCGCGGCGTTCCAATAGTGCGGGTTGCGCTTCACCATGATGACCTGCCCCAGCTTCCATTCCGCGAGCACGAAGGGGCCGTTGCCCACCTGCCTTCCGGGCCGCGACCAATCGGCGTAGGGCCGGTCCACTCCGCCGTATCGCTCGAGCATCCCGCGGTGCAGCGGATACCAGGACCAGTTTCCGAGGAGGAAAAGGAAGTAGGGCGCGGGGTGGTTCAGCTCGATGACCAGCGTGCGGTCAGCGGTGGCGCGGATGCCGACCCGGGAGAAATCGGATGCACCGGACGCGGAGAACTCCTTGGCCCCGCGCACATCGTCGTAGTAATAGCGGAAGGGTGATCCCAGTTTGGGCGAGAGGATGCGCTGTGCGCTGAAGACGAAGTCATGGGCGGTGAGCGGCTCGCCGTTGGACCACTTGGCGTCCGCGCGCAGGTGAAAGGTGTAGGTCAGGCCGTCGGGCGAGACCTCCCAGCGCTCGGCCACGCCGGGCACCGGTTGCAGATCCTGCGGGTCGTAGCCGACGAGCCCCTCATTCAGCGCCATGAAGACATGGAAGTGCGATTGGAACTGGAGCATGTGCGGGTCGAGGTCCTGCGGCTCGGTCGCGATGCCTTGGTGCAGGATATGCGACCGGTTGCCGATCTCGACGAGCGATTCGCGGCGACCGCAACCCGCTGTAACAAAGGCCAGGACGGCGAAGGCCAAGGTCGGAAATAACGTGCGCGCGGTCAGCACGGGACGGAGGCAAGCGCCACCGCGAGGGGGTGGCAAAAGAAAACCCGCAGCAGCCAGCTGCGGGTCGGGTAGGGCCGGACGGCCGGAGGGACTCAGCGCCCCGTGCCCTTCATCATCGCGTCGCGCTTGGCCTTGAACTCGCTGCCGGGTCTCCACTGGGGCCACTGGTCGCTGTCGGCGATGGCCCAGGCGACCTTCATGAGGAAGGCGCCCTCCTGCACCATGCCGGCGAGATCCCAGTCGGGTTTGATCTCGTCGCTGGGCTTGTGGTAGTCCTCGGCGATGTATCTCTCGACCATCTGCTGGCCCCAGCCGGCGGGCTTGCCTATGAAGGTCTTGCCGGCGTTGGGGTAGAAGGCGGGCACGCCGACCTTGGCGAACTCGAAGTGGTCGCTCCGGAAATAGCTGCCGTATTGCGGATTCGCATCCGGGATGATGGTGCGGCCCTCGGTGGCGGCGATGGCCGTGGCGATCTCGTCGATGGTGGTCTGGCCGTAACCGACGACCTCGATGTCGGAGGTGGGGCCATATTGGTTGGCGCCGTCGATGTTGAGGTTGGCGACGGTGCGTTCGAGCGGGTAGAGCGGGTTCTGGGCATAGAATTGCGAGCCGAGCAGGCCGTATTCCTCGGCGGTGACGAAATTGAAGAGGATGCTGCGCTTGGGGCGATTCGGCGAAGCGGCGAGGGCGCGGGCGGCCTCGAGCATCGTGGCAGTGCCGGAGGCGTTGTCGGCCGCGCCGTTGAAGATCTGGTCGCCCTCCTTCTTCGGATCGCGGCCGAGGTGGTCCCAATGCGCGGTGATGACGATGTATTCGTGCTTCAACACCGGGTCCGAGCCCTCGAGCAGGCCGACGACATTGCGCGAGTTGACCTCGCGCAGGGTGTTCTTGATCTCGAAGGCGGCCTTGGCGCCGAGCGAGACGGGCTGGAAGCCGCGCTGGCGGGCGGCGAGCTTGGCGGCGGCGAAGTCCTGCCCGGCGGCGGCAAAGATGCGCTTGGCGGCGTCGAGGTTGATCCAGGCCTCGATCGGGACGCGGCCGGAGTTGCCGTCGGCGTTGCGGAGGTCGAGGTTTTCGCGGCCCCAACTGCCGACCACGACGGCCCACGGGTAGGCGGCGGGGATGGTTTCGTGGACGATGAGGACGGCGGCGGCGCCGAGTTCGGTGGCTTTTTCGTATTTGTAGGTCCAGCGGCCATAGTAGGTCATGGCGCGGCCGCGGAAATTCTTTTCGTCGAGCTTGGCCGGGTCGGCAGGATCGGGAATCGGCGGGTCGTTGATGAGCATGATGACGGTCTTGCCGCGGACATCGACGCCCTTGAAGTCGTCCCACTCGAACTCGGGGGCCTGCACGCCGTAACCGACGAAGACGACATCGGAGTCTTTGACGTTGATCTGCTCGCGGACGTGGCGCGAGACGGCGATCATGTCATTGACCTGTTCGAGTGCCATGGACTTCTGTCCGATGGCGAGCGAGGCGGTGGGCGCGGAGGTGAGGCCGACGATGGGCACCTCTTGAAACCACGAGCCGTTGGGATTGCCGGGCTTGAGGCCGGCCTTGGCGAGTTCGGCCGCGAGGTAGGTGACGGTTTTTTCCTCGCCGGCCGTGCCGGGGGCCCGGCCCTCGAACTCATCGGAGGCGAGCACCTCGACGTGGCGGCGGATGCGCTCGGCGCTCATGGCGTCGAGGGCGGGCTGGAGCCGGGAGAGGTCGGGGGTGCTGGCTAAAGCCGAGACGGCGATAAGGGCGGTGAGACTAACTTGACGGGTCATCATTTGAGTTCGAGTTCGGTGTAGAATCGCGTCCAGAGGCCGTCGGAACGCCAGCCGTGGACACGCGGGGAGAGGAGGAAGTTCTGGGTGTTGAAGTAGAGTGGGATCAGAGGCAGGTCGGCGAGCATGAGCGCCTCAGCCTCGCGGTAAAGCGCGAGGCGGTGTGCCGCGTCGGCGGTGCGACTGGCTTCGAGGACTAGGTGGTCGTAGGCGGGGTTGTTCCAACGCGCGTAGTTGACGGGCGAGGTCGAGAGCCATTCGCCAAAAAGCGCGGCGGGCGCAGC
The DNA here is from genome assembly GCA_964565475.1 of uncultured Opitutaceae bacterium. Lineage (GTDB taxonomy): Bacteria > Verrucomicrobiota > Verrucomicrobiia > Opitutales > Opitutaceae > Didemnitutus. The sequence continues at coordinate 119,147 of CAZMFB010000007.1, forward strand.
GTAGTCGGGGATGGCGGGCAGGAAAGCGAGGTCGAAGTCGCCCGCGGCGGCAGCGGCGAGGTGGACCTTGCCCTCGCGCTGCCCGATGGCGACGTCGATGCCCAGTTCGCGCTTCCACATCTGCTGGATGGCCTCGAGCACGGGAGTATTGACCCAGGTGGAAACCTCGAGACGCGGGAAGCCCTTGCCCCCAGGAAATCCGGCGGCGGCCAACAAGGTCCGAGCTTCCTCCATTGAGCCCGCGAGTGTTTTCTCCGGCTCGTAGCCGCCGAGGCCGGGCGGGATGAAAGAAAGCGCCGGTCGTTGGCCACCGCGCGTGACCTGCTCGACCAAGGCGCGGCGATCGACGGCCAGTGCGAGGGCGCGGCGGACTTTCGGATCGTTGAGAGGCGCGCGAGTGGTGTTGAGCGCGAGGTAGCGGGTCTCGTGCAGGGGTTGCGTCTGCAGAACAGGCGGCGTGTAGGTGTCGAGCTTGGAAAACGGCACAGCCATCGTGACATCAACCTGTCCGGCGCGGAAGGCGCGCTCCTCGGTGTCGCCGCTGTCGAAGGCTTGGAACCGGATGCCTTCGAGCCGGACGTGGTCGGCGCCGTGGTAATGCGGATTTTTCGAAACTGTGATGTGCTGGTTGCCGTGCCACTGGGTGATGACAAACGGGCCGTTACCGGCGTCGCGGCCGTGAACGTAGACTTCGCGGCCGTTCTCGATGCTGACGTGCCGCAAGACCGGAATCCACGGGCCCGAGGCGACCATCGCGGGCAGATCGGGTGTAGGGCGCGCGAGGCGCAGCACCAAGGTGCGTGGATCGGGTGCGACGGCAGCGATCTGCGAGGGGTCGGTGGTTTTGCCGCGATAAAAATCCTCGGCGCCCGCGAGACAGAAAAACAGGTGGGCCTTCGGAGCGGCAGTGGCGGGCGTGAGCGCGCGATGGATGGAGCGAACGAAGTCCATCGCCGCGACGGGGCGGTCGTTCGACCAGCGGGCATTGGCGCGCAGATGAAAAGTCCACGTCAGCCCATCGGCGGACATTTCCCAGCGCTCGGCGACTCCGGGCAATGGCGCGCCGCCGGCGGGGTTGGGCACGAGCAGGCCTTCTTTGAGCGCGCGGATGATGAAGAACTCGTCGGGCAGCGTGGCGAGCTGAGGGTCGAGCGAGGCCGGCTCGTTGCGTTGGCTGACGCGGAGGATGTTCTGGCCCGGGGCGACGGGTGCGGCCGGCTCCTGCCGGGCACAGCCGCAGGCGAGGAACGCGAGCAGGCACGTGGCGGCGCAGTTGCTATTCCTCCAGGCGGACATGCTGGTAGTCGACATTGTCGGACGGTGTGGGTTTCCAGCCGCGGACGCTCGTCTGGATGAGGTAGACGTGCGGGTTGTAGAAGAGCGGGGCGATGGGCGCCTCGTCGAGCATCAGCTGCTCGGCCCGGCGGAGCAGGGCGGCGCGGGCCGAGGCGTCGACGGTGCGGGCGGCCTCGTTCATGAGGCGGTCGTAGTCGGGATGCCCCCAACGGGTATGATTGTTGCCACTGTCGGAGCGCCAGAGGTCGAGGAAGGTCGTGGCGTCAAGGTAATCGCCGATCCACTCGGACATGAGCACCTGGTAGTTGCCGGCGCGGCGGTCGGCGAAGACGGTCTTGTTCTCCTGGTTGCGGAGGGTGACCTGCAGGCCGAGTTCGCGCCGCCACATCTCCTGCACGGCCTCGGCGACGAGTCGGACGGTGTCGTTGTTCTGGTGCAGGATCTCGATCGGGGGCAGCCCTGCCCCGCTGGGGTGACCCGCGTCGGCCAGGATTTTTTTCGCCGCGGCGACGTCGTGCAGCGGCCGGTCGGGGGGCGTGTAGTTGGGGATGCCCGGGTGCGTGACCGACGTGGCGGGCTGCTGTCCGCCGCCGAGGATGCGCTCGGTGATGGCGGCGCGGTCGATGGCGAGGGAGAGCGCGCGGCGGATCTCCCGGAGGTCAAAGGGAGGCTTCGCGGTGTTGAAGCGGAAGAAGTAGGTGTCGAGGTAGGGATCGGTGCGCAGATACGGCGACTTATCCGCGCGATAGGCGCGGGCCTTCACGACGGGGAGGGCCCAGGTGAGGTGGAGCTGGTTGCGGCGGAAGGCGCGCTCCTCGGCGTCGAGGCTCTCGATGGGGTAGAAATGGATGCCGTTGAGCGCGATCCGGTCGCGATTCCAGTAGGTGGCGGACTTGGCGACGACGACGTGCTGGTTGGGGGACCACTCGCGGAGCTCGAAGGGGCCGTTGGAGACGATGCGGCCGGGCTTGGTCCACGGGTTGCCGCGGCGGGCGGGATCGCCGTTCGCCGCGATGGCCCGGACGTTGACGGGACGGAAGGGCGGGTTGATGAGCAGGAGCGGGAAGTAGGGGGTCGGCTGTGCGAGCGTGACGGTGAAGGTCCGCGCGTCGGGCGCGGCGAGGCCGACGGTCGTGAAGTCCGCGGTGCGGCCCTTGTGGTAGGCCTCCGCCCCGCGGATGAGGTAGAACAGGTAGGCGTAGTCGGCGGCGAGGGAGGGTGTGAGCACCCGCTTCCAGGAATCGACGCAATCCTGCGCGGTCACGGCCTCGCCGTTGGTCCAGTGCGCGTCGGCCCGCAGGTGGAAGGTGTAGGTGAGGCCGTCGGCGGACACGGTCCAGCGCTCGGCCAGCGCGGGCGCGGGCTGCAGCGTGTCGGGGTCGAGCGTGATGATCGGGTCGAAGAGGGCGGGGATGATTTTGCCCTCGCCGAGGCCGGTGACGACATGGGGGTCGAGCTCGGTGGGCTCGGACCCGATGCCGTAGTGGAGGATCTTGTTGCGGTTGCCGGTGGAGACGGGAGTCTCGGGCTTGGAACAGCCGGCGGTCAGCAGCACCGCAACCGCCAGGCCGAGGCAGGGACGCAGCATGGCGGTCAGGCGCGGCCGATCAGCGCGACGGCGTGGGCGGCGATGGCGTGGCCGCGGCCGATGTCGTCGGCGCCCTCGTTGGTGGTGGCCTTGACGCCGACGGCGTCCACGGAAACGCCGAGCGAGTGGGCGAGGGTGTTCTTCATCTCGTCGAGGCGCGGCGCGATCTTGGGGCGCTCGGCGATGAGCGTGGCGTCGATGTTGACGGGCCGCCAGCCGGAGGTGGCGAGGGCGGCCACGACCTTGCGGAGGAGGAGTTGCGAGTCGGCGTCCTTCCAGGCCGGGTCGGTGTTGGGGAAATAGTGGCCGATGTCGGGCAGGCCGGCGGCGCCGAGGAGGGCGTCGCAGACGGCGTGCGTGAGTGCGTCGGCGTCGCTGTGGCCCTCGAGGCCGAAGTCGCAGTCGAACCAGACGCCGCCGAGCACGAGCCGGCGCCCCTGGACGGTGCGGTGGATGTCGTAGCCGTGGCCGATGCGGAATGAGGTCATGGGGAGTCGGGTTGGTCCCGGCGGGAGAGCAGCAGTTCGAGGAAGGGAAGGTCGGCGGGCGTGGTAAGCTTGGTGTTGGGCCGGTCGTTCTCGAGCAGGGCGATCGGATGGCCGAGCAGTTCGACCGCGGCGGCGTCGTCGGTGAGGACGCGGCGGCGGCGGGCGGCCGCGGCGTAGGCGCGGACGATAAGGTCGCGCGCAAACACCTGCGGCGTCTCCATCGCCCAGAGATGGTCGCGGTCGAGCGTGCGCAGGCGGCCGGAGCCGCTGTGCTCCTTGATGGTGTCGGTCACGCGGTGCGCGAGCACGACGGCGCGCTCGCGGCGCACGATCTTGTGGAGGGCGACCAGTTGTTCCGGCTGGATGAGCGGGCGAGCGCAGTCGTGGATGAAGACGTATTCGACGTCGGGCGGCAGCTCCGCGAGGGCGGCGGCGACGGAGTCGCGGCGCTCCGCGCCGCCGGCGACGAACAGCGCCGGGGTCGGCGCGTAGGCGGACAGCTCGAGCATCTGGCGGCGGTCGCGGTAGGTGACGACGTAGAAATCGGCCACGCCGCTGCGGAAGAAGGCGCTGGCGCTGTGCGCGAAGACGGGTTTGCCCGCGAGCGGCGCGAGGATCTTGTCGGCGACGGCGCCCTGCATGCGGTGGCTGCGGCCGGCGGCGAGCAGGATGGCGGCGGTGCGGCTCATGCGGCGGCGAGTTGCCCGAGGATGGCCCGCGTGGCGGCCGCGGGGTCGGGGGCCTGCAGGATGGGGCGGCCCACGACTATGTGGGTCGAGCCGGCGCGCGCGGCCTCGGCGGGGGTCATGACGCGCTTCTGGTCGTCGCCGCCGCCCTCGCCCGGAGGGCGGATGCCGGGCGTGACGAGCCGGGTGTCGGGCGGGAGTTGGGCGCGTAGCATCGCGACCTCGTGCGGCGAGCAGACGAGGCCGCGGAGGCCGGAGTCCGTGGCGAGCCGGCCGAGGCGCGCGACCTGGTCGGCGGCCGCGGCGCCGACGCCGACCTCGCGGAGCGTGGCGTCGTTCATCGAGGTGAGCACGGTCACGCCGAGGAGGAGCAGGTCGGGGTTGCCCTTTTGCTGGGCCGAGAGCGCGGCGCGCAGCATCTCGCCGCCGCCGCCGGTGTGCAGCGTGAGCATGCGGATGGGCAGGGGACAGAGCGACTCGACGGCCTTGCCCACGGTGTTGGGGATGTCGTGCAGCTTGAGGTCGAGGAAGACGTGGAAGCCCATGCCTGCGACCTCGCGGACATAATTGGGGCCGTAGGCGGTGAACATCTGCAGGCCGATCTTCACCCACATGAGCTCGCCGCGCAGCTGGCGCAGGATGGGGGCGGCGGCCTCACGCGTGGGCACATCGAGGGCGAGGATGAGTTCGCAGGGCATGGGCGGTGACGATGGCATACGATTCGACCCGATTAGAAGAGAAAAGAGCCGGCGGTGCGGCGGGGGATTTGTGTTTATCCGGGGGAAATCACGGTTAGGCACGGGGTGTGGTCACGGTCACCAGTCCCGCCAAGGTCAACCTGCTGCTCGCCGTCACCGGCCGGCGGGTGGACGGTTTCCACGACCTTGTCTCGGTGGCCGCGCCGTTGGAGTTCGGCGATGAGTTGCGGGCGGAGCCGGCCGCGGATTTCTGCCTGGTGTGTGGCCAGCCCGGCGTGCCGCTCGATGAAACCAACCTCGTGCTGCGGGCCGCCCGCCTCTTTGGGTGCGAGACGGGCTGGAAGGGCGCGGCGAAGTTCACGTTGCAGAAGTGCATCCCGGTGGGCGCGGGGCTCGGCGGGGGCAGCAGCAACGCCGTGGCGGCGCTGCGCGCCTTGGAACAGCTGGGCGGGACGCCTCTGCCGGCGGCGAAGCGGCTGGAATTGGCCGCGGCGCTCGGGTCGGACTGCGCGCTCTTTCTCCACGGCGCACCGGTCGTCATGCGCGGGCGGGGTGACATGGTAGAGCCGTTGCCGGAGGCCGCGGCGCGCCGGCTGCGCGGACGGCGCGTGCTCCTTTTCAAGCCGAGCTTCGGCATCGCCACGGCGTGGTCCTATCAGCGGATGGCCGCACGCGGGACCGATTATGTGCCGGTGGCCGAGGCGGAGCGCAGGTTGGCGGAGTGGGTGGGGAGTGACGCGCCGGCGGAGCAACTTCTGGCGAACAACTTGGAAACGGTGGCCTTCGAGAAATACACCGGCCTGCCGTTGCTGCTGGAAATCCTGCGCCAGGAGTTCGGTCTGGCGCCGTGCCTGAGCGGCAGCGGGAGCGCGTGCTTTGCCCTGCTCGGGGAGAAGCAGGCGGCGGAGCCGATCCTCGCGCGCATCCGGGAATGCTGGGGCGCGGGCGCCTTCGCGACCGTAACCCGGCTGGCCTGACTGCACCCCCAGTCTGGGCTGCCTGCATGGCAGAGGAGCTGTCACACATGACGCGGCCGGAGTGTGACAAAAGTGTGTCAGCGTGGCGCGCTTTGGGGTTTCTGCCAATACCGTCTCAAGCGTTAAGACAATGGCCTTTAGTAAGATGTGTTAGATTTGGTTGCGGCACGGGCATTGCAGTGGCGTCCGCGCTATGAGCAAAATTCTAGGCATCGACCTCGGCACCACCAATTCCTGCATGGCCATCATGGAAGCCGGCGAGCCCGTGGTCATCCCGAACGCCGAGGGCGCCCGCACGACGCCGTCCATCGTGGCGTTCACGAAGACCGGCGAGCGCATCGTCGGCCAGGCGGCCAAGCGCCAGGCGGTCACGAACCCGAAGAACACCATTTTCTCCGCAAAGCGTCTCATCGGCCGGAAGTTCTCGGAGGTGCGCGAGGAGGCGAAGAATTTCCCCTTCAAGGTCGTCGAGGGCAAGAACGGCGACGCCTACATCGAGGTGCAGATCGGCGACAAGACCGAGACCTTCGCGCCTCAGCAGATCTCGGCCTACGTGCTCGGCAAGCTGAAGGCCGACGCCGAGGCCTACCTCGGCGAGAAGATCACGCAGGCCGTCATCACGGTCCCCGCCTATTTCAACGACGCCCAGCGCCAGGCCACGAAGGACGCCGGCAAGATCGCCGGCCTCGAGGTGCTCCGCATCATCAACGAGCCCACCGCCG
>CAZMFB010000008.1:0-113305 GCA_964565475.1 uncultured Opitutaceae bacterium
GGCGTTGGGTGGACTCGCTGCCCGTCGAAAGTTGCACCGCGCCGCCGCGAGTATCTTGATTTAGCCGGCGTGGGTCGGCCTCACCGGCGGGGGAGGCCGAAACGGTGAAAGGGGTGAGATGGCGGACATAGCCCAAATCGCCGGTGCCGTTGTCGATTCGCATGCCCAAGGTGTGCGCCCCGGCGGGCAACTCGAAGGTTGCGCCCAACGCGCTCGGGAACGCGCTGTCGCCGATGGCAACGGTCACCCACGCCGGATTGGGTGAAGCCTGCGTGACCAGATAGACGGCGTTGGCGCCATTCGTCCCGATCCGCGTGATGCCGACCGTGTATACGGTGCCGCTGCCTCCCACCGTGCTGGCGCTCTGTGCCGGTGCGGTCGCGGGCAATAAAACGAGCAGCGACAGCACAAGCAGCCAGCCCAACCTCGAACAAGCGGCCGTCTGTGACGCCGGAGTATGCCGCGTGCGACTGGCCATGGAGAACGTCGTTGTCATGGGAATCCTCATGGCTGCGTGGAACCGGCCTGCGTCAGGTTGCTGGCGGAAGAATCGGAGCAGGAGCCGACACCGCAAGCGCGAGAAAAGCGAGGCGGAGACGTGGGGATGGCTGAGTGGCGTGAGGGAACATCAAGTTGTGCCGTCTGGGCCTTTTTGGTCGCCTTTGGGTTGGCTGCTTGTGTCTGCTACAAACTCGGTCCAGTAAAGCCCTCCGCCAGGATGTTTATAGCCTTCAGGAACTACATACATGCCTTCGTGCAGATCGGTGATGCGATAGGCTTTCCCAGGAATCAGTCGATGCTCCAGTGGCGACATTACGTCGAAATCTAGACCACGCTGAGTGGGAGCGTAGATCACAACTTGCCCAATTTTGAACGGACAGGCTTCTGGTTTCATTGGAGTTAGGGGATACGGCGCGGTCCGGACACTGTTCCAGGGCCAGTCCCATTAGGGAACTGAACCTCAGGCAATCCTCCCGGCTGCCCAAATTTTGCCCCGGCAACAGGGTTAACTCGCACCCACGTGCCCGGTTGAGGCGTTACTGTATAAGCTGCATTAGGCGGGGTAGCATGTGGCAGGGCTAGACCAGATTGCGCCTTAGCGCCCGACAGCCCTTCGACTGGTGTGGCAAACGCTGCGGGTCTCAGCCCTCCACTAAAATTTCCCGCATGCTCAGAATATCCATAATGTTGGAATGTTTCACCCGCAGTAGTCCTTCGAAAGGTGCTCAAAGCTGTCGAGCTTGCGTTCTCAGTCGCCACCAAAACTGGCGCTGATGTTGTTGCTCGTGGGCCGGCAAACGAAGCCGCAAAGAGCGCTGAATTGAAATTCCCCCACCCTTCGGCAGTGCCAAATTGCCAGGCCAGCTGCTGTTTCGCAGCCGCAATGTTAGTGTCCCATCCAAAGTAATCTCTGGTGTCGAATAACGCTGCGGCGGCATGCGCTCCTGCAAAGTCGGCAAAAGCCTGCGGCCATTTCCAAACCTTTAATCCTTCAAGAAACGCGGCCGCATACCGGTTTCCACTGTCAAGACCGGCAAGTAGAGCTTGTTTCCATAGATTATTTTCATGGTCTATCGCCATGAAGCCGAACGGGTCGATCATACTGACCGGGTTGCCGTTGGCGTAGGCGAAGCGGTTGAGAGAGGCGGAGTCGGTGATGCTTCCCAACACCGTGTCCTGGTTGAGGAAGCGCCGTAACGCCGGGTGATAGTAGCGGGCGCGGTGGTGGTAGAGGCCGTTGGTGTCGGTCTGCACGCCCCAGCGGCCGTTGAAAAGGAAGGGGGTGTTGAGGGTGCCGCTTTGCGTGATGAGTTCGCCATACACGCCGTAGGCGGCGCGACCGGTGACGATGCCCGTGGAGTCGGTCAGGGCGATGGTGTCGCCGCGACGGTCGTGGTGATAGTAGCGCGGCGTGCCCGATGTCTCCTCGTGCAGGAGGCCGAGGCCGTAGACGTAGAAGGTCTTCACTCCGCCCGGCGCGGTCCGCACGAGGACTTGATCCGGCACGGCATTGGGATTGATGGCGTAAGATGTGGCGCCGGATCCATCGGTGACGCTCACCCGCCGGTTCTCAGCGTCGTAGCCGTAGGTGAGGCTGCCCGCGCTCGTGAGACGGTTTCTCGCGTCGTAGGCGTAGCTGGCGGGCGCGACACCGGACGCGATGGTCAGCAAGTTGCCGTCCGCATCGAAGGTGACGGCGCTGCCGTTGTGCGTGAGGAGGCGGTTGTCGGCGTCGAAGGTTTGGGTGGCGCTGACGGCTGGCGGTGAAAGCGAAGGAATTAGGGTCTCGCTGGTGAGTTGACCTGCTAGGTCATAGGAATGATTGCCAGAGTAGATCACTGTCACGCCGTCAGGCGCGAGTTCAGTCACAGAAGTTAGCTGCCCTGCCGCGTCATAGGTCCGCACCTGCTTGGTTCCGTTTGGACGCAGTGTCTGAGACAACCGACTCACCGCATCATAGGAGTAAGTTGTCACGCGGCTGGCCCAGTCGGTGACGGTGTGCAGGCGGCCAGCGGCGTCGTAGGCGTAGAGCACTTCCTTGGTGGGCGTGCCGGGATAGGTGAGCTTGGTGAGGCGGCCGAGGTTGTCGTAGGTGTAGCCGATGGTGTTGCCGTCGCCGTCGGTGAAGGTGGTCAGCCACCCGTAAGCATTATAGGCTCGAGTCAGCGTCTTCGTTCCCTCGGTAACGATTGTCACGCGTCCGGCTGCATCCCGCGTCAGCGCAATCGTCCCCACCGGGTCCGTCGTGCTGCTGAGGCGTTGGGAGTCGTCGTAGGTGAAGGTGGTGATGTCGCCGGATGTGTCCACCACGCCGGTAATGAGGGGCGCGGTTGGTTTTGGCGTCTGGAAGTTCGCGGCGTGGCGCAGGGCGCTGGCGACTGTAGCGCTGTGGCGGGAGAAACTTGAATCGCGGGCAACCGGCCGGGACTGGTGCGCGCAACCGCCGAGGAGCAGGGCCGACAGAGCGGGTGCGAGAAACGCGAGGCGGAGGCGCAGGGGTGTCTGAGCGGCGTGGGCGAACATCAGTTTCTGTGATCTGGGTTGTTCAGGTGTCTCGCTGCGAGGATGCCCCAGGCGGCGACACAAGCCGATTCATCGCTTCCGTCCGCGCAATCAAATCGCTCATCAAGACGGCACCAGTCCTCAGCACTCGATCGATGGTGCTGCTTCGAATCGATTGCATGCCAATTCCGACGGAGCGATTTCCTTTTAGCGTTAGAACGGTAACTCTCACCACATCGTCCCTAGCATCATCGGCTGTCACAGTTGTTTTATTGGCAACCAAACTACTGGATTCTGCCAGCACCGTGCGGATGAGTTTTCCAATATGGGTATCAGGAAGATCCCAGACAATGATCTTGCCAGAGTGATTAATGTAGCGAGCAGTGCCGTCCGCATAGACCGCAAGCACATCGGTCCCTTTACCGATTGGCACTTGAATGACAGCCCCTTTTATCGCATCGGCCTCCTCACAGTTCGGTTGGACGCCGAGGCAACGAAGTGCCGCCCAACTCCAAAGTAAAACGCGCGTCGGGCTCGCTTGATTTGAAACTACCGCGACGAGCAACTCTATCGCGCGCGTGCGTTCGTTTCTCCGCATACACTCCGCCGCTTCGGCCAGACGCTTCCACAAGTCCTCCTGTAATGACAACTCATCGCGATTCGCTGAGGCCAAAAGTTCATCGAGCGATTGGTTCGCAAAAAGCAGCTCAGTGAAGCGGACGACATCGGCCATGGATTAATCGAATTCGTATTTGATTGCCAAAAATTTCAAGGCCGCAGCGACGTTGGCAACAATTCGTTCCTTCTTCGCTTTGTCGATGGCCTCCTGATCAAAAGGCGGCTTCCACGATCTAATTGCGCTGACAGAAACAAGTAGTTCCTTCTCACCCGTTAACATTTCTCCTGGTATGACCAGCTCTCGCGCATCCTCATAATAATGCAAGTTGAACGGATTTCTTACCCAGAACGAAAACCCCTGATCGCTCTCGACGCGGTTGGGGCTGATCCTCAAAAACTTCATGGACGAGGATAGATGATTGTCGTTTTCGATGTATTGACCGCATCCTTGATAATTATCCTGATGACTTCTGGATTCTGCTTCAGGAGTGGCAACTCAATCGTCCGCCATATACTATTTGACGCGGCATTCCCAGCGAATGCAGTCACATCCCCAGAAGCACCTTTTGCAAAGGCGGCTGAGGCTGCGCGCCATGCATCAAGTCCCGCTCCTTGAGCTTCCAATGCGCGACCCGTCGCAGTCATCCCCAACGTGGTTTGTCCCGTTGCCTGCGCGTATGCTTCCGCAGCGGCCTGATTTGCTCCTTGGCGTCCAGACCAGAATACGCGTCCGGCCGAGTTTTCTAAAGCAGGTAAAGGACTTGCTTGAAATCCAGGGCCCGTCCGAAACGCAGGCGTTGATGCTCCGAGCACCAATGAAGCCTGCAAGGACCCAACTCCTCCTAACAAGGCATGCCGCCTGACTTCCTCAGGATTATCGAGCGCTCGAATGGCGTAAACAGCCCGCTGCTTCGGCCACGGCGCATTTGGGTCGAGACCCAGTGCCGCCAAAATTGCCCGCGCCTCCGCTAAACTGCCGATATGCATCTGTCCAATCGGCAATCCACGATTTTTGGCGATAACATTTAAGACATTGTCTCCATCCATCGCCATCAGACCGAACGGATCGATCAGGCTGACCGGATTCCCGTTGGCGTAAGCGAAGCGGTTGAGGGAAGCTGAGTCAGTTATCGAGCCCAGCACCGTGTCCTGATTTAGAAACCGACGTAACGCCGGATGATAGTAACGTGCCCGATGGTGATACAGGCCATTGGCGTCGGTCTGCACGCCCCAGCGGCCGTTAAACAAGAACGGCGTGGCCGTAGTGCCCGTGCGGCTAATGATCTCGCCGTAGACTCCATAGGCGACTCGATCGGTCACGGCTCCAGAGTTGTCCGTGAGGGCGATTGTGTCGCCGCGACGGTCGTGATGGTAGAAGCGAACGGCCGTGCCCGTCTCCTCATGCAACAGGCCCAAGCCGTAAACGTAGAACGTCTTCGCTCCACCGGGCGCGGTCTTCACCAGCACTTGGTCGGGAATGGCATTCGGGTCTATCGCGTAGGACGTAGTCCCTCCGACATCAGTCACCGACACTCGCCGATTCTCAGAGTCATAACCATAGCTCAACCCGCCCGCACTCGTGAGCCTGTTTCTCACATCGTAAGCGTAGGTGGCGGGGGCCACGCCGCTGGCGATGGTGAGGAGGTTGCCGTCGGCGTCGAAGGTGACGGCGCTGCCGTTGTGCGTGAGGAGGCGGTTGTCGGCGTCGAAGGTTTGCGTGGCGCTGACGGCTAGAGGAGCAATCGATGGGCTGAGGGTCTCGCTGGTGAGTTGTCCGGCGAGGTCATAGGTGTGCGTGCCGGAGTAGATGACGGTGGTGCCGTCGGGGGCCAGTTCAGTCAGAGCGGTCAACTGGCTCGCTGCGTCGTAGGTGCGGACTTGCTTGGTGCCGTTGTGACGGAGGGTTTGGGAGAGGCGGCTGACGGCGTCGTAGCTGTAGGTGGTGATACGGCCGGCCCAGTCGGTGACGGTGTGGAGGCGCCCGGCGGCATCGTAGGCGTAGAGCACTTCCTTGGTGGGGGTGCCGGGATAGGTGAGCTTAGTGAGGCGGCCGAGGTTGTCGTAGGTGTAGCCGATGGTGTTGCCGTCGCCGTCGGTGAAGGAGGTGAGCCAGCCGTAGGCGTTGTAGGCGCGGGTGAGGGTCTTCGTGCCTTCGGTGACGGTGGTGACGCGGCCGGCGGTGTCGCGGCCGAGGGTGATGGTGCCGACGGGGTCGGTGGTGCTGCTGAGGCGTTGGGAGTCGTCGTAGGTGAACGTGGTCTGCTGGGTGGAGTGCTCGGTGGCGGTGGCGAGGTGGCCGCGGGTGTTGTAGGCGTAGGTGGTGGCGCGGCCCATCGGCGTGGTCTCGCTGGTGAGGCGGTTGGCGCTATCGTAGGCGAAGGCGGTGGCGGCGTTGGCGGGGTTGGTGAGCGTGGTGCGGTTGCCGTTGAGGTCGAAGCCTTGCTGGGCGACGAGGTTGCCGGGGTCGGTGACCTTGGTGACGCGGTGGAGGGCGTCGTATTCGAGCGTGGTGAGGCGGCTGAGGGGATCGGTGGCGGTCTGGCGGCGGCCGGCGTCGTCATAGGTAAGGTTGGTCGCGCGGGTGAGGGGATCGGTGACCTTGGTGAGGTGGCCGCGGGTGTTGTATTCGCTGGTGGTGGCCTTGCCGTCGGGGTCGGTGATGGTGACGAGCTGGCTGGCGGCGTCGTAGGCGTAGGTGGTGGTGCCCGCGGGGGCGACGACGGAGGCGAGGCGGCCGGCATCGTCGTAGTTGTAGGTGGTGACGAGGGGATCCTTGCCCGCGCCGGTGGCGGTGGTATCCGGATCGGGGGTGGTGACGGTCTTGAGGCGGTCCTCGCCGTCATAGGTGTAGGTGGTGACCAGCGTGGGCAGCCCGGTCGCGGTGACCGTGGCGGTGAGGAGGTTGTTGTTGTGGTCGTAGGTGTTGGTGGTGACGGCCCCGGCGGGGTCGGTGACGGTGGCGACGCGGTTGCGGTGGTCGTAGGTGTAGGTGGTGGTCTGGCCGGTGGCGTTGACGACGGTGAGGACGTTGCCGAGGGCGTCGTAGGTGAAGGTGACGCGTTTGCCGAGCGCGTCCTCGCGGTAAAGGAGTCGGCCGAGGGCGTCGTAGCCGAACTTGGTGATGACGCCCTGCGGGTCGGTGACCTGGGTGAGGCGGCCGGCGGTGTAGGCGTAGGTGGTGACGCCGCCGCCGGGGAGGGTCATGGTCAGCGGGAGGGAGTTGGCGTCGTAGGTCCAGGTGGTGGTGCGGCCGAGGGCGTCGGTCAGGGTGAGGAGGTTGTTGCTGGCGTCGTAGGTGCGCGTGGTGACGGATGGATCCTTGCCGGGGCCGGTGGCGGTGGGGTCCGGGTCGGGCGTGGTGGTGGTGAGGAGGTTGTTGCGGGCGTCGTAGGTGAACGTGGTCACCTTGCCGGCGGGGTCGGTGGCGGTGAGAAGGTTGCCCTGCGCGTCGTAGGTGTAGGTGGTCGCGCGGTTGAGGGGGTCGGTGACCGAGGTGACGCGGTGGGCGGTGTCGTAGGTGTAGGTGGTGGTGAGGTTGAGCTCGTCGAGCGCGGAAAGGAGGTTGTAGTTGGCGTCGAAGGTGTGGACGGACTGTTTGCCCAAGCGGTCGGTGTAGGTGGTCACGGAGTTTCCGCCGGAAGCGCTGTAGGCGAAGACCGCCACCGAGTTGCCGGTGACACCGTCGTTCTGCGCGGAAACACGGCCGAGGGAATCGGTGGTATTTTCCGTCAGCACCGCGCCAAGGTGGTCCGCCAAAGTGGCAAACTGGGAATTCGCGCCGTAGGTGAACGTGGTGGTCTTCGCGCGCTGGTTGGTGATCTGGGTGAGATCGCCGTTGGCCCCGGAATAGGCCAGTTGCACGGTGGCCCCGGAGTTGTCGGTGAGCGTGGCGATGGCGCCGTTGGCGTTGTAGGCGAAGGCCAGGCTCGTGCCGGAGACAGGCTCGGTGATGGTGGAAACGCGGCCGGAGCCGTCGCGCGCGAGGACGAGCTTGCGACCCGAGGGATCGCGGTCCTCAAGGAGCACGCCGGTGTTGCTAAAAAGGAGCGCGGACTGATCCTTGCGGGTGAGCAGCCAGGTGCCGTCGCCCTGGAGTTTCAGGACCATGTAGCGGGCGTTGTCGCTGCCGCCGAGCCAGGTGTTGGCGTTGACGGGATCGACGGTGAAGATGCCGTATTGGGTGTCGTTCCAGAAAACGAATGGCCCGGTCGTGGGCGTGGAAACCACCCGTGCCTCGAAGTTGTGCGTCCAGCCGCGGCCGAGCCGGAGTTGCTGCCCCGGAGCCGGCGTGGCGCGGGCGTAGGCGGAATTGTAAGTGATGGAGAACGCCCAATCGCGAGCGCCGGAGAAGTGGAAAAGCGGGCGTTCGCTCGACTCGACGCCGGCGGCCAACTGCACCTGGCCGCCGCGGGTGTTGGAGTTGAGGCGGGTCTGGTCGATGGATTTTTGCAGGTAGTCGAACAGCCACTTCCACTGGGTGTTGCTGTCCCACGTGGCCACCGAGCCGAAGGGATTGAGAACCGCACCCTCGGGGACATCGCTGTAGAAGAGCCGCAGGCTGTAGGTCTGACCGGCAGGAACGCTGATCGGGTCGCTGATTTGCCCGTTGAGCGCGTTGGCGTTGGACAAAAGAAAGGCCGTATTGTCCAATCTGTGCTGGAAAAAAGAGCCACCGCTGCCCGGGCCGGTCCAGTCACCGGTCACAGTGTAGTATATCCGGATGTTTGTTAGGTCGGACAGGTTGAAGGCGATGTTGCCCTGATGATAACGGCCATACTGGGTGCCGACCGCGGAATTGCCGGTGACGATCCACATCGGAGCGGAGAACTGGGCGGAAACAGCCAGCGGCAGGAGCAAAGCCCCGAAGCCAAGCAAAAGGCTCCGACCATAGGATGGAGCGCGGTGGAGGACGGACTTCATGGCTGGGTGGAGTCGACCTGGGTCAGGTTGCTGGCGGAGGAGTGGGTGTAGTTCTGTGTGGCCGTGCCCACATATTTGGCCTGCGTGAGGCGGCCGGTCGCATCGTAGGTGTATTGCACCACGACTGATCCCAAAATGGTGCTGACGTTCAGCACCGTGCTTTGCGCCGACCAGTTGCCAGCGGCGTCACGCGCGCGCACCGTCATGGCGTAGGTCGTGCCTGCGGTCAGGCCCGTTACGTTCAGCGTGGTCGCGGTTGGGGTGCCAATCGATACGCCGTTCCTAAAGACTTCATAGCCGGTGACACCGACGGCATCGGTGGACGCCACCCACGACAAAGTGAAGGAGGTGGATGTGATGCTGCTGGCCGCCAGGCCGGTCGGCACGGTGGGCGCCTGGGTATCCGTTACGGTGACGGTGAAGTCAGACGACCAAGCGGAAACGAGGTAATTGGCATCGGCGAGCCGGCGGGCGCGAATGACCACCGTGCCTGTGCCACTGTATGACACCGCTCCACTGGAGGAGTTGATCGCCGCGCCCGGCGCGGTCGAGCCCGTGCCAAGCGAGAACTCCACCGCCCCGGTTCCGGTGCCGCCCGCGGCGGTGGCGGTATAGGCGTTGCCAAAGTTCACGCTGGAAGAGGAAGTAATCGAGACCGTGGCTTGGGTCGCCTGCGTGATCGTGAGGGTTCCGTTCACGAAACTGAATTGGTAGTTGGTCGCGGCCAAGGTGCCTGCCGCCGCCGTTATGGTGTAGCTGCCGACGTTGGACGAGATCGTGGCAGAGGTCGTGAGCGAAGGCGCGCCGGAAAGCACGGTAGCGGTGTCGCCATTAAGGAAGCCCGATGGCGTGTAAGTGAAAGTCGGGTTGGCAGTGTTGTAGGCCCGGCTCTTGTTATCCGCGGTGACCGTGAGGGTGGCCTTGTTGATCGTCAGGGTGCCGTTGACGAAGGCGAATTGGTAATTTGCGGCCGCAAGCGAGCCCACAGCGGCTGTGATCGTGTAACTGCCAACCGGCGAGGTGGTAGTGGCCGCGGTGGAAATCGCGGGTGTGCCGGTGAGCACCGCCGAGGTGTCGCCGTTGACAAATCCGGAGTAAGTGTGCGTCAGGGTGGGGTTGGCCGCGCCGTAGGTCTTGGACTGGTTGTTGGCCGTGACCGTGAGCGTCGCCTTGTTGACCACAAAGCTGTTCCGCGTGCTGGCGGGAATGCTGGGCGGGACAACGTTGTAGTTGGCCGTGTCGGTGGGCGTGAAGGTGACATCGAGCAGGTGGTTGCCGGCGGGCAGCACCGTGCCGCTGGCCGGACTGTAGGTGAAGCTGCCCGGAACATTAGCGGTGGCGTTCAACTGCGTCGCACCCAAGGGTGTGCCGTAGGTGACGGCGGCCGGGCTGTTCCAGGTGATGACGGGTGTCGCCTTGCCGATGGTGAGGGTGCCATCAACGAAGGTGAACTGGTAGTTGGTCGCCGTCAGTGTGCCAGCCGCCGCTGTGATCGCGTAATTGCCGACATTGGATGAGATCGTGGCGGAGGTCGTGAGCGAAGGAGCACCGGTGAGGACCGCTGAGGTGTCACCATTAAGGAAACCCGACGGTGTGTAGGTGAACGCAGGATTGGCCGTGTTGTAGATCCGGCTCATGTTGTCGGCGGTGATGGTGAGCGTGGCCTTGGTGACGGTGAGCGTGCCATTGACGAAGGCGAACTGGTAGTTGGTCGCCGCCAAAGTGCCCGCGACTGGCGTGATGGCATAGTTGCCCACAGACGAGGATACAGTGGCAGTGGTCGAAAGCGTCGGGGCGCCGGTGAGGACCGCCGCAGTTTCGCTGTTAACAAATCCAGAATAGGTCTGTGTCAGCGTGGGGTTGGCTGCGCCGTAGGTGCGGCTCTTGTTGTCCGCTGTGACAGTCAATGTGGCCTTGGTGACGGTAAGGGTGCCATTGACGAAGGTGAACTGGTAGTTGGTCGCGGCCAAGGTGCCGGCCGCGGTGGTGATGGCGTAGGTTCCAACCGGCGAAGTGGCCGTCGCGCTGGTGGCCAGAGCCGGCGCGCCGGAGAGCACGGCGGCGGTCTCACCATTCACAAAGCCCGCCGGAGTGTAAGTGAAGGTTGGGTTGGCCGAGCCGTAGGTGCGGCTGGTGTCATTGGCCGTGATCGTAAGGGTGGCCTTGTTGATCACGTATGACCCCGCATAAGTGATCGAGTAAGAGGCGGTGCGGCCCGTGGGGGCGGTTCCGCTGGTGATGGTCGCGCTTGCCAAACCGGAATACGACCCGGCGTTCGCGCTGCCGGTCGCGCCGAATGCGTAGGCGATGGAATCGCCCGCAGCCAGTGAGCCGGCCGTGACGGAAGCACTGGCGCCAGTCGAGGCGGTGGTGCCGTTGTAGGTCTTGGAGCCAGCCAAGGTAACCGTGATGGCACGGGCGTTGATACTGTAGCTGCCCGCATAGGTGATGGCGTAGGAGCCGGTCCGGGTGGTGGGCGCCGCGCCATTGGTGACGGTCGCCGTGGTGAGCCCCGAATAACTGCCGGCGACCGGACTGGAGGTTGCCGCAAACGCATACGCGATGGTGTCGCCGGCGGCGAGCGTGCCGCTCGTGATCGAGGCACTCGCGCCGGTCGAGGCTGTCGTGCCATCGTAAGTCTTGCTGCCCGCGAGCGTCACCGTGATCGGACGCGCATTGACGGTCACGGTGAAGTCAGCGGACCAAGCCGAGTCGTTGTAGCTGGCGTCACCGAGCCGCCTGGCCTTGATGACTACGGTTCCGGTGCTGTTCGCCGTGACGGCACCAGAGGTTGAATTGATGGCCGCGCCCGAAGCGGTCGATCCGGTTCCGAGCGCCCACTCGATGGCTCCCGTGCCGTTCCCGCCGGTCGCGGTGCCGGTATAGTTGTTGCCATAGGTGAAGCTGGCCGCGGAATTCACCGTCACGGTTGCCTGATTCAACTTGATCACGTCGATATCCGGCGTGTTGGCCGTCATCCATCCTTGGCCGGATGACACAAAGCTGCCTGCGTCCAAATCCTGCGCGTGAGCCCAGACATCCAGAAACCCCGTCGTGGCGCCAACGTTGAACGGACCGAAGTCGTAGGTGGCGTTGGCACCGCTCACGGAAACCTGGTTATACACGGTCGCACCGCCCACGGGGGTGTGCCGTTCGTAGAGTATCGCCAGCCTGCTGTCCGGATCGGAGCCGCTGACACGCACGTAGTAGCTGCTGTTCAAAGGCACCTGCGCGCGGCCATTGCCCCCGATGGGGAACGCGACCTTGTTGTTGTCCAAAATCTGCGCGCTAACCGTGGGTGAGCGGTTCACCTGTGAAGTTACATACGCGTAAGACGTCTGCAAGCCGAGCGCGTCGCCGACATAGGCGCGGAACTGATAGGCCGTGCCTTCGGCTCCGGCGGTGACGTGGTTGGCGTCGGATGTATTGGTGTAGCCATTGCCACCTCCGTTCCACGCAAAGGCGTTCCAGGCCCCGCCATTCACCTGACTGTCCACACGAACAAACGCCAGGTTACCATCAGAGTCATTGCCGGTGGCGCGCACATAGAAATTGACGCCGGAATTTGGGAGCGCAGGCGGGGTTGTGTGCCACGCGAATGTCGGCGGATTATTGAGTGGGTTGACGTTGATCTGAACGGTGGCGGAATGAAGATTGTTTCCGTTGGCGTCGTTGACCCACGAGCGCACATACCATGTGCCCGCAATGTTGAACGTAAACGACGCGCTGCGAGTCGAATTCGATCCACTGCCGATCGGGCCTCCCATATAGGGTTCGCCATAGGCGAATCCACCCTGCCAATTCCATGAGCCGTTGGGGCGTTGGATGTCGAGGTTGTGCGTGACAATGTTGCCGTCAGGATCCGACGCAGTGCTGGTGATGGTTAGAGCCGTGTTGATGTTGATGGTCTGAGCTGAGGGGGCATTCAACGTGATCGATGGCGAATTGTTGGTGACGTTGAAAGTGCGGTAGCCGAACGTGCCCGAGGCACCGTTGCTGTCCCACGCCCGGAATTCCACGCTGTGGGTGCCGACGGAGAGCCACCCGATGTTGTAATTGAAGGACCAACCCGAGTAACGAAAATCACTCCTTCCGTATGCGTTCGCGACATCCAGCCGGTCGCCACCCAAGCTGGCGTCTCCCACGTCGTTGCCGTCGATCAAGATGTCAACCCTCGTAACTGGCGCGCCCATCTCATTGTCGACCGCCCATCCCGACCCGTAGAGATTTCCGTTCTGGGCGACATTGGCATGCGTATAATCGCACGCTCCGAATGGCGGCTGGTTGGTCGGGGGGTTAATGTTAATGTAATGCCAACTCTGCGAGAAATATCCGATATCCCAATCTTCAGCTGTGGCGTAGTATTCGATGAAATCCGGGCCTTGATCAGCTTGCCACGCACCGTAGCTGACATATCCTGATCCCCAGTTGCCGCCGAGATAATTCTGGGTCTTGTAGACTGACAATGTGCCACCCGACCACGGTGCAAAGTCGGCTGTTGCTTCAATATAGTAGGATTGTCCGCTGTCCGCCGAAGAGGGCGCAGAGCTAAACCAGACAGAAATGGCCCTGGCCGTTCCCAAGACGATGAACAAAAGCAACGCGCCCACTATGATGTTTCTTAGAGACGGAGTTTTCATGACCCGGCCTCCTTCTTCTTTGGAGCCTTTTCTCGTAATTCACCTGTGACGCTGGTGATCGCGCCCGTGTCATCGGTCAGGTAAACGCGACCCACCCGATCCAGCTTCAACAACAAAGCCAATCTCCCTCCTTTACCCGCGCCCTCATAGAATTGCTTACCAGTCAGTCCCGCCTGCTCGGCGACCGCTTTCGCTTTGGACACGTCCGTATCAAGGTTGAAACCGATGAGTTCATATTCTTGCGATTTCTCGGCCTTGAGCTTTGCGGCAAAATCCAAACTGGGACGGCTCCAGGTGGCCCAGGTATAGACCAATATCTTCTTGCCACCTTGGCTCGTGAAGAAAGTCCCGCGACCCAGGGCCGTGTTTGCGACATTGTTCAAGTTTTTGCCGAGCAATTCCCAGCGTTCCTTGATCACGGTCGCCTTCGCCTTGGAGGAAAATGGCGCGTCGGAGCCGAGGACCTCGCGCACTACTTCAGCAACCTTCATCTGGTCCTCGGACGTGTCTGCCGTGGCGAGCAGGAGATCATAGCCGCCGGCCTCGGAGGGATACCTTGACATCAGATATCGCGCCGAGTGTTGGCGCGCCAATTGCGCCTCAGCGCTGCTCTTAGCCAGTGAACGGATAAGCAATTGCTCCGAGAGGGCCTCGACTTGAAACCTAGCGGACGAAGGCAATCGCTCATCATTGCGCACGAGTTCCACCAAGGGAAGGCTGCTTTGCTCCGACTCGGAATCTCCCAGGTAAGCGGCCCGCAAGAGGCATTTCGCCTGCTCCAGAGCCGCCTCCAGCGCTTTGCCGTGCGCTTGGTTTTCCTCACGGAACTTACCGAGATCGAGCGCCATCTTCTTGAAGTGCCCCACCAATTCCAGCCGTTTTTGCTCATCCATCGGCTTGTCGGACGAGGTGATCGCGGAGGGCGGAATGATTTTCGATTTCAAGTCCTGCCATTTCGCGTCGGCATTGCCTGCGGTTGCCGCGTCCTGCGCCGTGATAGGCGAGCAAAGCATGAGCGCCACCACTGCGGTCGCCACGATTATTTTCTTCCTGCGGATTAACACTTTCATGGTGATAAGTAAGAGGTCAGCGCCAGGCGCCGGAGGTGAGAATGATAATACCGTCTGCAATTTGCGCCGCGCAGATTTTGCCAAGCGATGTGCATCCCACGCGCAAACCAATTAGTTATCAGACGCGGGGCAAGTGGCACAAACCCGACGATGGGAGGATTTTCCTCAATGTGAAGTCGTGTGCTGCACTAAATTTAGTGCAGCAGAGTAACTGCATTCCGCTGGGGCTAAAACTTGAAGCCGGCGCTGACCTGGAGGACGGCGGAGACGATGGCGTAGGCGAGGAAGGCAACGAAGAAAAACGCGAACCCGAGCACGGCGCTGGACACCACGCCGGTCAGCCAATGCAGGCGGCGCGAGTGTTGCGCGGCGTATTGGCGTGACACATCACGCAGGCACGGGGCTAGCTTGCCCGTGCTCTCGCCGACGGCGATGCGGTCGGTGACGAGCGGCGGCACGAACCCGGTGCGACTGAGCGCGGCCGAGAGGCTGTCGCCCTCCAGCACCCGGTCGGTGGCCTCGCGCAACGCGGCGCGCACGGAGCGGTTGCCGACCGTGCGCTCGGTAAGGCGTAGGGCCTCGACGGTGTTGATCCCGTTCTCCAGCAGCACGGCGAGGGTCGAGGTGAAGTCGAGCACGGCAGCGTCCACCGTCAAACGGCTGACCCCGGGAAAACGGACGAGCCAGCCGTCGATCGCGGTGCGGCCGGCCTCGGTCTTGCGCCAGCGCCACAAGGCGAGGCCGCCGAAGGCGAGCAGCGGAAAGATCACGATGCCGTAGTCGACCAGGGCGCGGGCGGCGCCGACAAGCAACTGGGTCGAGAGGGGCAGCTTGGAGCCGAGCGAGGAGAGCAGGCCCTGCAACCGGGGCAGGAGGAACGTGACGAAAAACACGATCACGCCGAAGGCCACGATGCAGACCACGACCGGATAGATCAGGGCCGTGACGAGGCGCTGCCGCAGTTCGCGCCGCTCGGTGTGGTGGGCGATCAAGCGCGCGAGCACGTCGTCGAGGCTGCCGGTGGCCTCGGCCGCATGGATGAGGCTGATGCACTGCGTGTCGAAGACCGCCGGCAATCCAGCCATGGCTTGCGAGAGGGTCTTGCCTTCGCTGAGCCGTTCCCACAGCGCGGCGGCGAGCGAGCGCAGGCGCGCCTCGCGCAGACGCTGGGCGAGCAGGCGCACCGCCTCGCCGGGTGACATGCCGCTGCCGGTCAGTTCCGCCAGCGCCACGAGGAAGGGCAGGAATTCACCGCGGGTGAACGAGCCGGTGGCGCGGAAAGTGGAGGAGCCGGCGCCGCGGTCGGGGCGGGTTGCCTTATTCGCGGCCGGGCCGGCGGCTGTCTCCTCCATGCCGGCCACTTGCAGCCCGCGGGCGGAGAGCGCGCGAAGGGCGTCCTTGCGCGAGTCGGCCGTGATCTCCGCCGACGCACTGCGGCCCGAGGCGTCGCGCGCGGTGTAGCGGTAGCGGGGCATGGCGCGCGGTGGAGGGTTTACTTCTCCGCGGTGATGACGCGCAGGATTTCGTCGAGCGTCGTCAGGCCGGCGCGGGTGCTTTCCCAGCCGGAGCGGGCGAGCGGACGCATCCCGTGCGCGAGGGCGTTGCGGGCAAGGGCGCGGGTGGGCTCGCGGCGCACGATCAGGTCGTGCATCTCCTCGTTGGGCTTGAGGATTTCAAAAAGGCCGACGCGGCCACGGAAACCGGTGCCGCGGCAGCGGTCGCAACCGACGGGCGCGGCGAGTTCGGTCACGCCGTCGGCGAGGGCGGGATCGAGCGCGAGCGCGGCGAGGGTATCGCGGAGCTTGGCGTGCACGACGGGCGCGGGCCGGCTGCAATGGGGGCAGAGCCGGCGCACGAGGCGCTGCGCGATGACGAGCTCGAGGGCCGACGCAATGAGGAAGGGCTCGATGCCCATGTCGATCAGGCGCGTGATGGCACCAGGGGCGTCGTTGGTGTGCAGGGTCGTGAAGACGAGGTGGCCGGTGAGCGAGGCGCGGATGGCGATGTCGGCGGTCTCGCGGTCGCGGACTTCGCCGACCATGATGACGTCGGGATCCTGGCGGAGGATGTGGCGCAGGGCGCTGGCGAAGGTGAGGCCGATGTCGGGGTTGACCTGGAGCTGGTTGGCGCCGGCGACCTCGTATTCGATCGGATCTTCGACGGTGACGATGCGGAGGTCGGTGGAATTGATCTCGCGGAGAAAGGCGTTGAGCGAGGTGGATTTGCCGGATCCGGTCGGGCCGGTGATGAGCACGACGCCGTGGGGCGAGCCGAGCACGCGGCGCACCTCGGCCTGTTCGGCGGGATCGAGGCCGATGCGGTCCATGGTGTAGGCTTCGCGCCGGAGGTTGAGCAGGCGGAGGCTGACGCTTTCGGCGTAGATCGTCGGGATAGTGGAGACGCGGATATCGAGGGAGGAGCCGCCGGCTTTGAAGTTGATGCGTCCGTCCTGCGGGAGTCGTTTCTCGGAGATGTTGAGTCGCGCCATGATCTTGAGTCGCGAGATGATGGCGTCCTGGTAGCGGAGGAGATTTTCCGGCACGGGCACGGGGGTGAGCAGGCCGTCTACGCGGTAGCGGATGCGGAGCTGGCCCTCCTGCGGCTCGAAATGGATGTCGGTCGCGCCGTCCTCGATGGCCTGGGTGATGACCTCGGTGACAAAGCGCACGACGGCGGCGTCCTCATCGGCCTCAAGTTCGTTGGCGGCGGTGGGCGCGGAGAATTCCGGATCCTCGGCGGTGTCGAGGCTGCCGGCGCCGACGCCGTAGTTGGAACGGATCAACTGGGAAACCCGCTCGGCCGACGCGAGGTGCCAGCGCAAAGGCCGCACGGTGAAGGTCGCGATCCAGTCCGACACGACATCGTCCGGCGGCCAGGAGGCGGCGAGGTGCAAGACGCCGGTCTCGGATGACTCAGGGCTGATCGGAACGACCTGGAAATCCGCAGCGAGGCGGGCGGGCAGTATCGCCAACGAATCGAGGTCGACGGCCAGCTCGCTGGACACGGGCAGGCCGGTCGATGCGGACAGCACGGCCAAGGCGGCGGCCTCGTCGGCGCCGAGCGCCGCGGCCAGTTCGGCGAGCCGGCGTCCGCGCGGCAACGCGATCAAAGCGAGGCGGCGGGACTCGTCGAGCCGCGCCAGCACATCGGCGGGAAGCGCTGCGGGGGCATCCGGCATGGCTCAGGACTTGGGCTGGCCGATGGCACCCTTGACCTGCTCGCGCGGCTGGCGGGGTAGCTTCTCGATCTGGTTGAGCGCGGCGGCGTTGTCGGCGGGCGTGTTGCTGAGCACGGTGGGACGCAGGAAAAAGACCAGGTCGGTGCGGGAGTTTTCGCGGGAGCGGGAGCCGAGCAAGTCACCGACGATGGGCACAGGGCCGAGGCGGCTGTTGGATTTGGACTGGGAGGCGCGCTGGAGGCCGCCGAGGACGTAGATTTCGCCGCTGCGGGCGGTGATGAAGGATTTGGTCTCGCGCTTGCCGATGCGGGGCTGGGGATTGCCGTCGATGGTGATTTCGCCGATGACGTCGTCGACGTTCTGCTCGATTTCAAGCTGGATGGAGCCGTCCTGGCCGATGAGGGGCTTCACCTTGAGACGGATGCCGATCTGGGTCTGGCCGACGGTGCTGCGGTAACCGGTGCCGAGGTTGCCTCCCGTGCCGGATCCGTCATTGAGATAGCTGCTGATAGTAGGCCGCGATTCGCCGACGAAGATGGTGGCCTCCTTGTTGTGGGTGGTGACGATGTTGGGCTGGGAGAGGATGTTGGCGTGCGATTTCCGTGGCGTGGTGGTGAGGCCGATGGTGGCGGCGATGTCGAGGTTGCCAGTGGCGGCGTCGCGCGAGAACACGGCCTCGGTGACATTGAAGCCCGGGCCGGAGCCAGAGAAGCCGACCACCTTGTCGCCCTCGACGCGGAGGCCCAACGCGCTGATGCCGGAACTAGCGCTGTCGGTGAGTGTGACCTCGGCGATGACGGCCTCGATCCGCACCTGCGCGAGCACGATGTCGAGCTTGGCGATCAGGTCGTTGATGAGACGGATGTCATCGACCGTGCCAGAGACGACGATGGAGTTGGTGCGCTCCTCAGGCAAAATAGAGAGAAGTGAGCTGAACTGGTTGGAGGACTCCAGGGTCAACCCGCTCGGCAGCACGACCTGAACCGGCGCGGCGGGAGCGTTGGGCACAGGGGCGTTCACGGCGGTGATGGGGCGTCCGCTGCCCTCCTGTTGGCGCGAGGCGCTGGTCTGTCCTGAAACGAGCTGGCTGAGGATGGTGGAGACATCCTTGGCGGCGGCGTGCTTGAGGTAGATGACCTCGTTGCGGGTGTTGGGGTCGGCCTTGACGTCAAGCTTTGCGATGAGCTCGTCGAAGAACGCGTGCTGGCGCGGGTCGGAGACCAGCACGATCTGGTTGGTGCGGTCGTCGGGGTTGTAAGTAGTGGCGGTGCCGAGCTGGTTCTGGAGCGCGCCGGAGAGGATGGTGCGGAGCTTGTTGACCACATCACTGGCCTTGGCGAAGCGCAGGGTGTAGAACCGGGGCGTGAGGCCGGCGAGGGCGGGCTGGTCGAGCCGCGCAACGAGGGTTTCTACGCGCTGGAGGTTGCTGACCGAATCGGTCAACAGTGCGGCGTTTGCTTTGTCGAAGACCACGGGCGGCGAACCGGCGGCGGGATTGAGCAGCCCGGCGATCTGCGGCATGAACTCCGCCACGCGGAGAAACCGAAGCGTGAAAAGCTTGCTGGCAATGCGACCGCTGGGTGGCAGTGCGAGCGTCGAACCTTCGATGAACTCGGGCGACTCGGATTTGGCGAGGTTGAGCGGGGTGACCTTGATGAACTTGTCACCGAGCGGGGTGAGCGCGATACCGTTGAGATTGAGCAGGCTTTCCAGGGCCTGCAATCCCTCCTGTTTGCTGACCTTCTCGTTGAGCACGAACGTGACCGTGCCGGCCGGCAGGTTCTGCGCGCGCAGCAAGGATTTGCCCGTCCAGCGTTCTAGCAGTCCCAGCAGGGAGTCGATGGTGTCGCTGGGCAGGCTGATCGGTCCGACGGTGTCCTGCTGCCCGGGGCTGACCGGCATTGGCGCGAGCTGCTGGGCGTTCAATGACAGGCAGGCGATCAGGGTGCTAAGCGCGGCGAGGACGGAATGACGAAGGGGAGCGGACTTTTTCATGCCTGGGTTTGAGGCCGGTCTAACCGGGGTTAGAGAGCGTGGTCATCCACCAAACAGATGCAAGGCTGCGCGATGGCCGACAATAGAACCGCGCACTTCCTCTCAACCGCCCGGCGGAGTGATGGGTGCGGCGGGAGTGGCCGGTCGCGGCGTGCCGCCGGTGTTGTTGCGACCGCCGAATGATTCTCGCATCTGCCGCTGCAGTTGCGCCGCGGCCAGCTGCTCCTGCTGCAACTGCTGAAGCGAGGCGACCTGGGGCGGCGAGAGGACGGTCTGGGCCTGCGCCACTGCGGCATCGGTGATCGTCGGCCCGCCTCCACCGATGAACTGCGCGGCCACCGACCCGCCACCGACAAAGCTTTGGACAAAACTGCCCATGCGCCGGTTAGCGCCCCGGTCCGGTGGGCCGTGCTGAGCTAGGATCTGGACAAGCTGTTCCGACTGTGCGCTGTTCAACGGCGCGCCAGTGTAGCTCAAGCGCTGTTCCAACTGCCCCACCACGGCCCGCTGGGGCTGGGTGCGCTCGTAGTTTTGAAATTGGGCGTAACCCGTGTCGCCCAACAGCGAGCGGATCTGCCCGTCGATCTCCGCCTGAGTGCTTTGGAGCAGGGCCTGGATTTCATCCCGGCCTTCCCGTCCGCCGATGCCTTGGGCGCGAGCGGCGGCAAACACGTCCATCACCGCAGCCTGTTTGTCCACCAGGAGCGATTTGAACTGCTCCAATTTTTCCGGGGGCAAACCGAGCGCCCTGAACAGGGCGGCATACCGGCCGTCCAAGCCCGCCTTTTGCTGCATCGACATCAGCCTTTGCACCTCGGGCGAGTCCATGAACGCGCCCATCCGGCCGCCATCGCCCCGGCGGCCGTGCTCGCGGGCGCCTACACCGTCGGCGTTTTCGGCCACGACAACGGCGCCGTCTCCGGCTGCGGCGACCACCTCGCCTTCGGTCATGGGCCGGGCCTTGGATTCGACCGGCTTTTTCTGCAAGGCCCAGAGTTTTTCGCGCAACTCTTGCCGCTCCTTCTCGTGCGCCGCCAAGCTGGCGCGCGCCTGTCGGAGTTCGGCATATTGCCGGGCGCCGTAGCCCAGGACCCCGAGCAGTAGCAGGCTCACCAAGATCAGGGGCAGGTGCTTCATGACGGGGTGGAGACGCCGCGAACCTTACTTCGGTTCCAGTCCGGCGCGAGAATTAATCGCGCCGGATCAGCCTTCGGAATTGCGCCACTGGCGTGATTGGCTTTGCTGCAGACCGATGTCTCGCGACCGGATCATTCCGCTGCTGCCGTTCCTGTTGGCCGGCGCCATGTGCGCCTCGCCACTCGACAGCCTGCGGAAAAACCCGCCTTTCGGCGCCGCCCGCGCCGCGGCGCCCCCCGGGGCCTCGGGCCAGCCCATTGAATTCCGCGGTGTGGCCGAGGAGAACGGCGTGTTGTGGTTCAGCATCCATGATCCCGCGACCGGCCGCACGCTCTGGCGCCGGCTCAACGACGCCGACGACAGGCTCGTCGTCCGCCAATACGACGCATCAACCAACACGCTCACCGTTGATTACCAATCGCGCCCGCTCAGCCTGACCCTTCGTGCCGCTCCTCGTGTGGCCGGCCCGGCCGTCGTCCCCATGGGCGTCCCCGGACAACAGCCGCCGGTTCTGGCCCAAGTCCAGCCCGCGGCGGTCGCCTCGGGTGACAACGCCCAACGCCTCCAGCAGATCGCCGAGGAAATCCGCCGCCGCCGCGCCCTACGCCAGCAAACCGCCGCCCAACCCGGCAACAACCCCTCTCAAAGATGAAATCCGCCGCCACCCGCGCTTTCACAGTCATCGAGATCCTGGTCGTGGTCGCGATCATCGGCCTTCTGGCGGGATTGCTCATCACGAACACCGACAAGATTTTCGGCCAGGGCCAGGAGGTCGTCGCCCGCACCTTCGTGCGCGACACCCTCAAGCTCGCGCTGACCCGCTACAGCATGGATGTGGGCGGCTTCCCCAGCACAGCCGAGGGCTTGGTCGTGCTCACCACGGCCCCCACCCAGCGCACCGAGAACTGGCGCGGCCCCTACATTGACGCGCCAGGCAACAAGGTTCCCGCCGACCCATGGGGCGAGGCTTACCAATACCGGTTTCCTGGCACTCACAACAAAGGCGGCTACGATCTCTACTCGAAGGGCCCGGACAGGACCGACGGCACCGACGACGACATCGGTAATTGGTGACCAGCCGCCCATCCAGCACCGCGCGCGCGCTGCGGCGCGCCTTCACCATCATTGAAGTCATCTTGGTGGTCGCCCTGCTGAGCCTTGTCGGGGCGCTCTTCATCAGCGCCACCGCCGGGCTGATCCGCGCCCGTGAGCCCGACCACCGCGACGCCTTCTGGCTCTCGCTCAACGATGCGCGGCAGCTCGCCCTCGGCTCCGGCCAGCCGGTCAGGCTCTCGTTCGACACCGAGAAAAAGATTTTCAAGTGGGCCAACGGTGCCGGCGGCGGCCAGCGCGCCTTCACCGGCGAGAAAGCCGAACTTCTCTCCGCCAACACAGAAAGCCAGATCCTGCTCGGCGGCGTGCTGACCGAGTCGACCACCCTGCCCTTTGTGCGCATTTATCCTGACGGCGCCTGCGACACGTTCCGCGTCCAGATCGCCCTGACCGGCGGTGCGCGCCAGATCCTCCAGGTCGACCCCTGGACCTGCGCGCCGGTCCTGCCCGTCCCGCGATGAGCCCGTCGCGACCACGCGCGTTCACGCTGATCGAGGTGCTCGTGAGCCTCGGCATCTTCGCGCTCGCGGCGGTCGTGCTCGCCGTCTCCTACCTCAATGTCGTCGGTGCCTACCAGTCTTCGCGGCAGCGCCTTCAGGATGAGGAGGATTGGAAAATGTTCCGCGCCGCCATCATCGCCGAGCCTGACCGCGCCAAGCTCGAGCAAGGCGGCCGCCTGCCCCTGCCCGCCAACCGCAACCTCGAATGGCGCGTGCGGATCGAGCCGACCGAAATCGCCGACCTGTTCACCGTCGTGCTCTCCGCCCGCGAAGGCTCCGCCCCGCCGCGCGAGCAACGCCTGATGCTCCTGCGCCCCGACTGGTCCGAGCCCGGCGAACGCGACCAGTTGCGCACCGCCACGCGCCAACGCTGGGAGGAAGGGCTCGCCGACCGATGAAAAATTCCCGCCACAACGCCCGGCGCGCCTTCACGCTGTTGGAACTGCTGCTCGCGCTCTCGCTCATGGCCGGTCTGCTGGCCGCGCTCTTCACCTTTGTGTTCTCGATGGCCGAGATCTGGGGTCGCGGCAGCGAACGCCGCCTCTTCGAGCAACACGCCGACGCCGTGGCGCGGCACGTCGAATCCATGTTCCGGCGTGCGGCGCTGCCGCTGGGCGGACGGGGCGCGACCGAGGCGTTTGCCTGGCGCGAATTCACGGGGCTACCCACCGGCACGGCGCGCCTGCTGACCTTTGAGCTGCCTGAAGGCGACCGTCTGCTCCGCTGGCCCGAGGCCACCCTGCCCGACGTGCGCTGCGCCTTCGCGGTCGAAAGTCCGCGCGGCCTGGTGCTCTACTGGCATTCCATCCACGAGCCAGCCGACCAGACCCGGCCGCGCGCCACCGTGGTCTCGCCTTTGGTCAGTGCCATCCGCTTCGCGACCTATGACGAGAACTCGGGCTGGCGCGAGGACGCCCAACCCCCGCGCAACAATGAGGGCCGTTGGCGCGTTCCCGAGCGCCTCAGTCTCGTCTTCACCTACCAGGGCCGTAGCATCGAGCGGCACCTCACTCTGCCCCTAGCCCTGGGCGGCCAGCCGCCGTTCTGAAAATGACCGCGCGTCGTCCAGTTTCCCGGCTCCTGCCCCGCTCCCCGCGCGGCTCGGTGATCTTGCTGGTGCTCGGCGTCATACTGCTCGCCGCCTTCCTCATGACCAAGCTCATGGACCGCGCCGCCACGGAGCTACAGGTCGAGTCACGCGCGGTGCTGCGCGCGAGCCTGCGCGACGAGGCCTATTCGGCGCTGCAAGTCACGCTCGCCGTGCTCGCCGATTTCATTGCCACCCAGGGAGCACTGCATACCCCCGCCGAGGGCTGGGACCAGCCGCTAGCCTTCGCGAACCACGAACCCGCGGCCGGTCGCCGCGCGCACATCATCTTCGAAGACCTGAGCGGCCGCCTCTCGCTGCCCGCCTCGGACGAGGCCTCCTTGCAACGGCTCCTGCTCGGCCTCGGCCTGGCACAGCTCGAAGCCGAACGCCTGGCCGACGCCATCTTTGGTTGGACGCGTCCCGACCACGTCGCGCGTTTTCCCGAGTCCGACCCGGCGCGGTATCTCACCGAGCGCACGCCCTACGCGGTGCCCGGCCGCCCACTGCGCTCGTTGGAGGAAATGCGCGCGATCCCCACCGCGCGCGATTTGCTCTTCGACGAATCCGGCGACTGGAACGAGCTCGGCCAGCGTTTCCGTGCCGCGGTCTCTGTGCATCGTTTCGAGCGCATCAACGTCAACACCGCCACGCCGCTCACGCTGATCGCCGCCGGCCTCGATCCGGCCCGGGCCGACACCCTCACCGACTCGCGCGCGCGGCTCGACACCCCGCGGCGGTGGTTCCGCTCCGCCAGTGAGGCTGCCCAGATTCTCGGCCCCGACCTCGATCAACCCGCTCTCGGCGCCGAGATCACCTGCCTGCGCATCCGCCTGACCGTCACGGAAGGAGGCCGGCAGTTTTTTCTCGATGCTATCGTGCAACCTTCCCGCGCGGGCGCCGGTCGCACTCCCGAGCAGGTTCCGGCCGACCCCGCCGTCGCGGAGAACGCCGCCCGGCCGTGGACGCTCAAAAATATCGACTATCCTTTCCCCATCTTGGAGCTTCGGGAATCCGACCTTCCCACCGACTGATGTCGTCCCCTTCCATCCACTCGCGCATAGTTTTCCTGCCCGGCCGGAGGTTTTTCTGCCGGCGCATCGCCTTGGTCGACGGCAACCCCGTGGCCGCCCAGGTGGAGCTCGCGCTCGAGGCGTTGTCCCCGTTTCCCCCGGCGCAACTTTACTACGGCAGCGTCTGCGCCCCTGATGCCAAGCACGCCTTCGTCTTCGCCGCCTACCGCCGCCAGTTCAGCGCCGAGGAGACAGCCTCCTGGGCCGAAGCCGAAGCCGTAGTGCCCGACTTCATCCCCTGGCTGCTCGGGCCGAGCAGCCGGCAGGCGCAGCGGCACCGTCACGGCGACCAGATCACCCTGGTCGAGTGGGACACCGAATCCAGCTTGCCCGCCAGGATTTCGACGCACTCCGATCCAGCTCCTATCGCGAGTGCCGGGTCAGCGAGCGAGACCACAGGGCCGATCTCTTTAAACCCGACGTCGAACCACGGCTGGCTGTTCACCGTGGGCACGCGGCACAGCGAGGCGTCAGCGGCGTTTCTGCAACAAGCCGACGTGCGCGACAAAAGCGTGCTCGACGCGCACCGCCGGCAGGTGCGGCGCGACCGCTGGCTCTGGCGCGTTTTCTCCGGCGGCCTGGCCGGGCTGGCCGCCTGTGCGGCGCTCGACCTCGCCCTCGGCGGCGGCTATCTCTGGCTGAAACAAAGTGAGGCCGCCCTCGCGGCCCAGGCGCCCGCCGCCGCCGCCGTGCAATCCGCCCAGAGCCTCGCCGCGAAGCTGGAAGACATGGCCGCGCAACAACTCCGCCCGCTGGAAATGCTTGCCGTCGTCAATACCGTGCGGCCTGCCACCGTGGAGTTTTCGCGTGTCTCGACCACCGGCCTGCGGCAGATCACGATCGAGGCGCTCACCGCCCACGCCGCCGATCTTCCCGCCTACGAGACGGCTTTGCGCGGACACGCCGCCATCGAGCGCGTCACCGTCGGCGACCAGCCGCGTTCCCGCGAAGGCCTCACCACCTTCCAGCTCGAGGTTTTGTTCAAGACCGGCTGGTTTCAGCAGGAGGCGGCGCCATGAAGAACTTTTTCGCCCGCCGCTCACTCCGGGAGCGCCTCCTGCTGCTCATCTTTCTGCTCGGCGCCCTCGCCTGGTGGCTGCCCGCCGCGCTCGGCCGCGCGGTCGCATTGCGCCGCGCCTGGCACTCCGCCGGCATCGAGCGGCAATCGCAGGAACTTTGGCTCTCCAACCGTGAAAGAGTCTCCCAGCGCGTGGCCGCCGCCGCTCGTATCTTGGATCCCGCACGCACGCTCGACGGCTCACGCGCCTTCGCCGAGCTCACCCGCATCACTTCCGGGCTCAGCGCCGAGGTCGGTGGCCAGCGATCCGAGCGCTCCGACCAGTTCGCCCTGCATAGCATGCAGGTCACGATCCGGCGCGCCGACCTGTCCGCGTTGCTCCAGTTCTACGAGCAGTTGGCCGCGTTCGCTCCCTATCTCGCGATTGAGCAATGCACGCTCAACACCGACCGCGCCAATCCCGGCCGCCTCA
This sequence comes from uncultured Opitutaceae bacterium, assembly GCA_964565475.1. Taxonomy (GTDB): domain Bacteria; phylum Verrucomicrobiota; class Verrucomicrobiia; order Opitutales; family Opitutaceae; genus Didemnitutus. Next base: position 25,825 of record CAZMFB010000008.1, read on the forward strand.
ACGCCGTCTTCCGCATCTACGCCATCGAGATCACTCGCCCACCCGCTTGATTCGAAGTTCTGACATGCACAGGACCGCCGTGAGCTGAAGCGGACCCTTGCTGCATTCCAAAAGACCCGAGTGTCCTGCAAGACTTGTGAGGAGTGGCTGTGCTATCTTCCTGCGTTCGCCTATCGCAGCGTTTTCGAATACCCCAAAGAGATTGCCCCGCTATTTCCGGAATTCCCATCCGGCTTTCCCCGGATCTCCGCGTCCCACACCGCCACCCGGTTCGCAACCTAGTCCACCTTTGCTGCATGGACAGGAACTCAGCCTCGCCATGGCGCGACAAGCCCCGATTGATTGGCATGCCCACGAACATGATTGGGTGCAGATCGCATTGCTGTTCGAAGGTGCGGACTGCGAACTGACTTGGTGGACACCCGAAGGCAAGGCGCACTGCGTATCGCTCGGTGGCAAGATAGTCTGGTTCATACCCGCCGGTGTGCGACACGCATCGCGGTGGAGGCAAGAGGCATATCTGCTTACCATCTACGTGCCGCCGGAGTTCTTTCGCCGCTGGCACGCGGAGGCCGAGTCGGAGGTGCTGATCGATGGTCCTGGCTCCCTCGTGCAACATGATCCTGTGATCTGGGCCTTGGCGGCCATGATCAAGTTCCTGTGGGACGAGCTGCGCGGACCGGATGTCACATGCATTGAAGCATTAGCTGGCGCCTTGGTGCGTCGGCTATTTTCCGCTCATCGGCACACTGAAGCCCACGGAGGGCTGGACCGTAATGAGGTGGAACGTGTAAACGAGCATGTTCTCGGACACATTGGAGGGAAGATTACGGTGCCCGATCTGGCTCGATTGGTTTCATTGAGTCCCGGGCATTTCGCGGAAAAGTTTTTCTTGGCCACCGGCTGGAAACCGTCGGATTATGTAATGCAGATGCGATTACACCGCGCCCAGGAACTGATCATCGGCGGGGTGCAACTTTCGGCGGTAGCGTATGCGACTGGATTTTCGGATCAGAGCCACATGACGCGCTGTTTCCGGCAGCATTACGGCATCACCCCAAAAATGCTGAGGCTCCGTAGCTGAACCACGAGTCGTCCCGAAAATACCGGCATTACTTCAATACGGCACCAGGTAGGCCGTGGTAAGCTGGGATAATTTGTCCTCCTGTGGAAGCTTAGCTTCCGCATCTCCAAAACAGCCACCGTAATGGTCATTCAGGACATGACAAATATGCTACCAACCCCGACTAACCCAGCACTATGAAAACCCCATTCCGCCTCGTTCCCGTGTCCCGGGAAAGTTATCGCACCTATGTCCTTGCTTCGCGCCGGGTGCGGCGTCGAGTAGGCAATAAATCCCCTTCGCCTGAAGAAATGATTCAATTTGAGATTGCTGGACGTGACCCCGGCGACGTGGCCGCCGCTTATTTCGATCACCTCCGCGACCTCGAACGCGCGGGCGAGTTCACACGGACCACGGCCGCTCGCGCCCGCAACTGGCCCAGCCGTCGGCTGCAGATCACGCCACGCGATGCGAGCCTGAACTGAAGGATAAGCGCACAGCATGCGGGGCGCGTTGACAGCAGGACCATCGGAGCAGGCCAAGGCCGCAGTCGTGCCCGTGGCTATCTACACGAGGGTGTCCACCGATAATCAGGTAGGGGGACGTTTCGATTCCTGCGAATCTCAAGCAGCGATCTGCCGGGATCAGATCACCCGTCGTTCCGCTGAGGGCTGGCACGAGGTTGCGTGTTTCACTGATGCTGCCTATTCAGGCGGTTCCATGAACCGTCCGGGCATCCGCGCCCTCAAACGGATGATCGAGGCCCGTGAGGTGAAAATTGTCCTCATCTACAAACTTGAGCGCGTCCTTCGTTCCACCGACGAGTGGATCCCGTTCCGCGGGTTTCTGCAACAGCACGGCTGCCGCCTCGAAAGCGCGACCGAAGACCTCTCGGAGAATACGCCCTCAGGGCGTTTGAAAAACAACCTGCTGATGAGCGTCGCCGAATATGAGCGCCTGAACACAGCTGAGAAAACCCGAACCAAGATGCATGAGCAGGCCAAGCGCGGGCTGTGGAATGGCGGCAATGTCCCGTTCGGTTACACTTACGACAAGAATGGCCAGAGCCTCCAGTTGCACCCCGAGGAGTCGAAGGTGGTGGCCCGAATCTATAACGAAACGGCGAAACTGGTCCCGTTACAGGAAATCGCCAATTCGCTAAACGCCGAGGGGCTTCGAACCAAGGAGCGAATGTGGCGCCGCCGGGACGGTTCCGTTGAGGCAGTGGGGCAGCGCATCTTCCGTTCGGACGGTCTGCGCATCATCGTCCGCAATCCATTTTATCGAGGCGCGGTCCGTTTCAGTGGTAGCGAATTCGCCGGGAAGCACCCGCCACTCGTGTCAACGGAGCTTTGGGAGAAGGCCAATGCGGCTGTCGCACCGGTCATCCTGCGGCCCGCCGGCCGGCTCCAGGAGCGAGATGCTCATAATCACCTCTTGAAAGGGTTGGTCCATTGCGGCTGTTGCCGTCGACGCTTGGTTCCAACGGATTCAACAAAGAAAGCCGGGGCGAGGAAAGTCTACCGCTACTATGCTTGCGGAACATTGGTGAAAGAGCGCCAACCCTGTCCGGTCGGCCGAATTTCCGCCGACGCCCTCGAACGCACCGTGGTCTCGTTCCTGTGTGAAGTGAGCAAGCATCCCGACGTGGCCAAGTCGGCGATCAAGCACTCCGAGACTCTAAAAACCAAGGAGCGTCCGGCGTTTGTTGCGGAACTCGCCGAAATCCAGAAACGCCTCGATGCCGTCGCCAAGAAATACCGGAACTGCCTGCATACGGTGGAGGTCGGCGGGGCGGAGGTTTTTGGCCCCGAATTGAAAGAGCGTGCCGCTAAACTGAGGGCCGAAAAGGACCAATTGTTAGTGGAACGCGAGCGGAAGCGTCAGCAGATCGACGCCTGTGACACCACGGTCCTTACTGAGAAGCGCATCCTGGCGGCCTTGGAGCAGCTCGGGGAGATATTCCCTAAGCTGGCACCAAATGCTCAAAAGGAGTTCATCCAGTTATTTGTCGAACGGATCGATGTCCGTAAGAGGGCACCAAAACTCAGGCCAGCAGAACCGCAGGAGCCAGTTCACCAAATGGAGGTGACTGTCCGGTTGCATGTTCCTCGTTTGGTTGAGGGCATGGGCGAAATGATTAGAACGGAAACCACTGCGCATCGTGCCGCAGGCAACGTGCGGGCCATGGCAGTCGAAATGAAAGTGGATTTCTCGCGCGCCATGAACGGCGAAGTGACAATACACGCACCCTATTATCAGATGCTCCAAATAGGGCAGCGCCATCGTCCCCAGAAGCCCACGCCAAGCGACACCAATCCTGCAAAACACCCGCTCAATACCGCGCGCCGCTGGCAATCCCTCCTCGACAATGGTTCGGTCAGCAATCGCGCCGCACTAGCCCGGAAATTTTCTCTTACCCGTGCGAGCATAACTCAATATCTCGATCTTCTGAAACTGCATCCGAATATTCAGACACATCTTGTCAAGCTTCGCACGGTGCCCGAAGTTCGGCAATTCAGTCTGAACAAAATGCGGGTTATCGCACGGATGCCTCCCGAAGAACAACTGACCGCCTTTTCGCGGCTCCAGCGCCTTGCGTTGCGTTTGACGGCGAGCTAAGGACATGCTCTTAGCGGGATGCACAATGGCTTGCTGTGAATAACACCCGCGCGACCTAGAATGGAGTGACGAATTGGCCGGAATTGCGAACCAGAGTTGTTAATCATTAGGCCCTAAAATGGCCGGCTTTTCTCAAAAAAACTCCGTTCCGATTGAGGTAACCTACAACCAGCACCCTCTAGTGATTAACACTTATTATAGACTAACTCGCACCTTCCTAGAGAGTTGCTCGTTTTGTTAATCAGTATCGAAATCGGTTGTAGATATTTTCGAAATGGCTGCCCGGGCTGGGATCGAACCAGCGACCAAGTGATTAACAGTCACCTGCTCTGCCACTGAGCTACCGGGCAACGTGGTGCAAAAGAGCGGGCAACAAGAAGCTGCACCATGGCCTTGTCAACCCCTCTCTGGGGCATTTCCCGGCTCATGGCATTTTCCGCCAAAGTTTTGGTTGCATCGCCCCGGGGCGTTCCCTCAACTCGCACCCTTTTCCACTACGCCTGCCCCCAATTCCGGGGTCACAGGGGGAACGAAATCATGAAGAAATACCACCTCACCGTCACGACCCGCGAGGGAACAGGCCGCAGCGCCTCCCGGCGCCTGCGCAAGGCCCAGAAAATCCCGGCCATCCTCTACGGGAAGCACACCAAACCCGAGACTCTGGCGGTCAACGCCCCGGAGTTCGCCAAGCTCCTCAAGGAGATCGCCGGCCGCGCCGCGCTGATCGAGTTGAAACGCGACGCCGGCGCCAGCGCCCTGTCGTTCCTCCAGGAGATCCAGCGCGATCCCATCACCGACCGTTACCTCCATGTCGACCTCCAAGAGGTGAAGGAGAACGAGAAGATGATCATTTATGTCACCGTCCACACCTCCGGCGAATCGACCGGCGTGAAGAATGAGGGCGGCATCCTCGATGTCCCCACGCACCGCCTGCGCATCCGCTGCCTGCCGAAGGACCTGCCGGCGTTCATCGAAGTCGACGTCACCCACCTGAAGGTGGGCGATTCCATCCATGTCGGCGAGCTGAAGGCCCTGCCGGGCGTCGAGTTCCTCGACGACAAGAGCCAGGCCGTCGTGCTGTGCGTCGAACCCCCGGCCGAGGAAGTTGCCGCCACCCCGGCCGCCGTCGAGGGTGCTGTGCCCGCCGAGGGTGCTGTGCCCGCCGAGGGTGCCGCCGCCCCCGCAGCCGGCGACGCCAAGCCCGGCGACGCCAAGGCTCCCGCGGCCAAGCCCGGCGACGCCAAGGCCGCCGCTCCCGCCGCCGGCGCCAAGCCGGCTGCCGCCCCGGCCAAGAAGTGATTTTGCCCGCGCGCGGCGGGCCTCCCACGGCCTGCTGCCAGCGCGTTGTTCTTTGAGTCATGTCCATCTCGGTCATTGCTGGTCTCGGCAACCCGGGTCGCGATTACGACGGCACCCGCCACAACATCGGGTTCGCCCTCGTGGATGCGCTCGCCGCCGCCGAGGGCCTCACGTGGAAAAGCGAACCGCGCTTCGAGGCCCGCGTAGCCCGCTGGCCTCACGGCGGCACGACCGTGCTGCTGGTCAAGCCGCAGACCTTCATGAACGACAGCGGGCGCACCCTGCGCAAGCTGCTCGACTTCCACAAACTGCCCGTCGCCGCCCTCGCCGTCATCTATGACGACCTCACGATCGACGCCGGGTTGGTGAAAGTCACCGTGCGCGGCAGTGCCGGCGGCCACAACGGCGTCGCCAGCCTGCTGGAACACCTCGGCAGCGGTTTCGCGCGGTTCCGCATCGGCATCGGTGCCCCCCGCCCCGCCGCCATGGACATCAAGGATTTCGTGCTCGGGAAATTCTCCGAGGACGAATCCGCCCTCATCCACCCTCAATTCCCTTCCATGCTGGATGGCCTCCGCCTGCTCCTCACCCGCGGTCCGGCCGCCGCCATGAACACCCTTAACCGCAGAAACACTCCATGACCCAGTCCAAACGCAACTACCGCGCCACCTTCATCCTCGATAACCGGGGCAAGGAGGATTCCATCGACCAGATCCTCGACGGCGTGAAAAAGGAGATCGCCGCCCTCCAGGGCGAGGTCACCAACGTCGAAAACCTCGGCCGCCGCGACTTCGCGCGCAAGACCGACGCCAAGTTCCCCGCCGGCGTCTATGTCGCCGTCGCCTTCAGCGCCCCCGCCGGCGCCGCCACGCAGCTCCACGAGCGCCTGCGCCTGAACGATTCCGTCTACCGCACCCTGGTCGAAAACGCCTAACCCGCGCCACCCGCGCACCCCGCCATGGCCAACCTCAACAAAGTCATGCTCATCGGCAACCTCACCCGCGACCCTGAGTTGCGTGTGACGCCGAAGGGCACCGCCATCTGCACCTTCAGCCTCGCCGTGAACCGCAAATTCAAGGACGAGTCCGGCGGCGAGCGCGAGGAGGTCACCTACGTCGACATCGAGGCCTGGAGCAAGCAGGGTGAGACCATCTCCAAGTATTGCACCAAGGGCCGCCCGCTCTTCGTCGAGGGCCGCCTGCGCCTCGACCAGTGGGAGGACAAGAACACCAAGGAGAAGCGCAGCCGCATGAAGGTCGTGCTCGAGAATTTCCAGTTCCTCGGCAGCGGCCGGGGTGATGGCGCCCGGCCCGCCGCGAGCGGCGACGAAGTCGGCGAATCCCGCCACAACGCACCCCCGCCCCGCCAGGGTGGCGGCACCTCCGCTCCCAAGCAGGAGGCGATGGACGATGACGTCCCGTTCTGAACCTTCATCGTCATCGCGAGCCCGCGCCGCGGGCGTGGCGATCCAACTGGATTGCTTCGTCGCTCCACTCCTCGCAAAGACCCTGCCACAATAATTTTTCAACAAACCTACCAATATGGCTCACAGTGAAGTTCTTCTCGTCAAACCGGTCGACGGCCTCGGTGCCGAAGGCGACCAAGTGAAAGTGCGCGCCGGCTACGCACGCAATTTCCTCCTGCCCAAGGGCATTGCCGTGCCGCTCACGCAGTCCAACCGCAAACAGATCGAGGCCCTCAAGAAGGCCCGCGCGGTCCGCGAGGCCAAGGAGCTCGATGGAGCCCAGGCCCTCGCCAAGCAGATCGAAAAGGCCGCCATCGCCATCGCGGTGAAGACCGGTGAGGGCGGCAAGCTCTTCGGTGCCGTGACCGCCAACGACCTGCACGACAAGCTCGCCGCCGCGGGCATCACGGTCGAGAAGCGCCGCATCCACCTCGGCCAGCCGGTCAAGACCCTCGGCAAGCACGAGGTGAAGATCCGCCTCCACCCGGAGGTCACGGTCGAGCTCTCCTTCGAGGTCGTCTCCGAGAACCCCATCGTTCCCGCCGCCTCCTGAGGAGGCTTTGCGCGCCCCAAGCTGCGGCCCGAACGCCGCAGCTTTTTTGTGGGCAAATTGTGCATAGTCTCCCCTTGCTGGCCTTCTGAAAATCAAGGTTGCTCAACGCCTCTTTAGCGCGGACAAACCACCCTTCGGATGCCCGATCTACAAACACAACCCCGGCGACCAGGCAGCATGTCCGGCAAAGGTGACTCCGCCGCATCCGGCAGCCCGCCGGATCGCACGCCCCCGTTCAGCGCCGAGGCCGAGGAGCATGTCATCGCCTGCTGCCTGCTCGACGGAAGTGACACCATCGCCCGCTGCCTGGAGTCCCGCCTCACGCCTGAGTCGTTTTTCGACCACAAGAACCGGCTGCTTTACCAGACCATCATCGACCTCTACCAGAAAAGCCCGCCGGTGACGCTGGAGGTGCTGGCGGAGGAGTTGAAGACGCGGCGGCAACTTGAAGCCGTCGGCGGTTTCGCCCACCTCATGCAGGTGACCGGCAAGATCCCGACCACGGCGCACGCGGGATACTTCATCGAGAAGGTGCGCGAGAAACACCTGCTGCGCGAGTTGATCAAGGCGGCCACGGGCGCCGTGGAGCAGTGCTACAGCTTCACCGGCGGACTGGAGGAGTTCGTCGACAAGGTGGAGCAGGATCTCTTCAAGGTCACCCAGGACCGCGTCAGTGACAACGCACAGCACATCAAGGACTCGGTAAAAGAAGCTAACACGGTTATCGCAAAACTAAAGGAGCGAGGTGGCGAGCTCTCTGGAATATCCACCGGATTCTCAGATTTAGATAGATACACTTTCGGCCTGCAAAAGAGTGAGATGATAATTTTGGCTGCCCGCCCATCGATGGGAAAAACTGCGTTGGCGCTTAATATCGCGGAAAACGCCGCGATTCCTGTGAGGAAAAATCATGGCCCCACGAGCACCCTTGTATTCTCACTGGAAATGAGTGCATCGGCTCTAGCTCTGCGTATGCTCTGCTCGAGATCAAAAGTGAGGTTCAGCAGAATTCAGTCCGGTGAGTTTCTAAGCAATGATGATATGGATGCTTTGGCGAAAGCTGGGAAAGAGCTTTCAGATGCTCCAATTATGATCGATGATTCAAGTTCGCTATCTGTCATGGAACTACGTGCGAAGGCTCGCCGTATTCACTCAAAGAGACTTGTCGGTCTGATAGTGGTAGACTACTTGCAACTGATAAGCCCTACTGACAGTCGTGTTCCTAGAGAGCAACAAGTTGCAGAAGCCTCACGTGGACTAAAAGCATTGGCCAAGGAACTGGAAGTTCCTGTCCTTGTTCTAAGCCAACTCAACCGTGCATCCGAAAAAGAGGATCGTCGCCCAATGCTCTCTGACCTGCGTGAATCTGGATCAATTGAGCAGGACGCCGATGTTGTTTTAATGCTGCACAAACCACGTGAAGAAAAAGACAAAGACGGCTCGCAAACAGCGGGAAATTTAGCTGAGTTAATCGTTGCAAAGCAACGCAATGGCCCAGTAGGAAAATTTGAACTTACTTTCTTAAAAGAGATTACGCGATTCGCGAACTATACAAGCGGCAACCAGTGAACATTCTAAGACTTTTTATTATTTTAGGACTTTTGCAATTACCTGCATTTGCCCAAAACGACCCTCTCAAACAAGCCGAAGGCCCCGTCCAGAAAATCGGGACGATCACGGTCAAGTTTGTCGGCACCGCCAATGTCAGCGAACAGGTGGTGCGCGCCAACATGGCACTGCGCGACGGCATCGATCTTGATGAGGCCATCATCGACCGCGACATCCGCTCACTCTACCGCACCGGGCTTTTCGAGTTCATTGAGGTCAAGCGCGAGGTCACCACCGGCAATGTCGTCAACCTGGTGGTCGAGGTCACGCCGAAGTTCCGCGTGCTCGACGTCCGCTTCGAGGGCAACAAGGCCGTCAAGGACCGGCGTCTCTCCAAGGAAATCAAGACCACCCCCAACGGCGCGCTCGACGAGCGCCAGGTGAAGGAGGATGCCGACAAATTGCACGAGTATTACCAGAAGAACGGCTTCAACCAGGCACAGGTCACCTACAGCATCGACCGCAACCGCAACACGGGCTTCGGCACCGTCAGCTTCAACATCCGCGAGAATGCCAAGGTCCGCGTCAGTGGCATCAATTTCATCGGCAACGACAACGTGAAGGCCCGCAAGCTGCGCAAGGAGATGGAGACCAAGCGGTGGCATCCGTTCTCGTGGCTGACCGGTGGCGGTCGCTTCGAGGATGACAAATTTGACGAGGATTTGGACAAGCTGCGGGACTACTACAAGGAGCAGGGTTATCTCGATGTGGAGATCGCCGAGGACAAGATCAGCTTTGATTATCCCTCCGGCGGCAAGCTCGTGCTCACCATCCGGGTGAATGAGGGCAAGCGCTACCGCATCGGCAACATCACCTTCAGCGGCAACAAAATCCACCCCGAGTCCTTGCTCCGCCGCATCCTGAAAAAGAAGAAAGGCATGGTCTTCGTGCCCTCGGAACTGGACAAGGACGTGGAGAACATGGAGGAGTTCTACGGCATCGACGGCTACCTCGACACCCGCGTGCGTCTTGTGCGCAAGCCCAACACGACCACGGGCAACATCGACCTTGAATACGTCATCACCGAGAGCGAGAAATTCCAGGTCGAGTCCGTCAACATCGAGGGCAATACCAAGACCAAGAGCATCGTGGTGCTGCGCGAACTCGTCCTCGGGCCCGGCGATGTCTTCGACACGCGCCGCATGAAGATCAGCAAGCTCCGCCTCGAGAACACCCGTTTCTTCGAGAATGTAAATCTCACCCCCGAGTCGACCAACATCCCCGGCCGCCGCAACCTCAAGGTCGCGGTCCGCGAGGCCCGCACGGGCAACCTGACTTTCGGCGCCGGCTTCAGTTCGCTCGAACGCGCGGTCATCTTCGCCGAGGTCACCCAGTCCAATTTTGATCTCTTCAACCGCCGCTCCTTCTTCCAGGGCGACGGCCAGAAATTCCGCCTCCGCATGCAGCTGGGCTCACGCTCCAGCGAGGTGGTATTGGCCTTCGAGGAGCCTTGGCTCTTCGAGAAGGAGTTGTCCCTGGGCGGACAGGTTTACCGCACCTCCTCCGACTTCAACAGCGCCTTCTACGAGGAGATCCGCCTGGGCGGTCAGGTTTACCTCCGCAAACGACTGTTCGGTCTGGTGGAAGGCACACTCAGTTACACCTATGAGGTGGTCAGCATCGACAACATCGATCCGACCGCACCGGCCATCATCCAATCCATCGCCGGTGACACCACGGTCTCGAAGTTCGGCATCTCCCTGCTCCGCGACACCCGCGACAAGATCATCAACACCACCCGGGGCAACCGCATCGAGTTCGTCACCGAGCTGGCCGGCGGCCCCCTCACCGGCGACGTCGATTACTACCGGGTCGAGGCCCGCGGCTCGCAGTTCTTCCCAACCTTTGAGTTCCAGGACCAGGTGCTGGCCTTCATCGGTCGCGCCGGCGTCGTCGACAATTTCGGCGACAGCGTCGACGTGCCCTTCTACGAGCGCTATTATCTCGGCGGGCCCCAGACGCTCCGCGGTTTTGAGTTCCGCGAAGTCGGCCCGAAGGATGCCTTCGGCGTCCCGGTCGGCGGCAAGACCTACGCCTTTTTCAGCGCGGAATACTCCTTCGATGTGGTGAAGCCGATCCGCTTCGCCGTGTTCTACGATGCCGGATTCGTCAACACCAAGGCCTACGATTTCAATCCCGGTGATTACAACGACAACTTCGGCGTCGGTCTCCGGCTTTTCGTCGCCGGCGCACCGCTGAGCCTCGACTTCGGCATCCCGCTGACCACCGACCGTTTCAACAAGAAGGGCAGCCAGTTCAATTTCTCGTTTGGCACGCGCTTCTGATCCCCCAAGCCTCCCGAAGCTCACCCTCCTCCATTTATGAAGAACCGCATGTTTGCCCTGATGACCCTGGCCGCGGCCAGTATCATTTCCCTGCCCGCCCAATCGGCCTTCAAGCTGGTCGTCGTCGACATGGCCAAGGTCTACGACAACCACTTCAAGACCGAGGAAGCCAACGCGAAGTTCCGCGAGGCCGAGCAGAAGGCCCAGGAGCAGATCGACGATCTCAACAAGCAGGGTCAGACCATGGTGGAGGAATACAAGGACCTCGTCGACCAGTCCAAAAACTCGGTGCTCACGGCCGAGGCCCGCGCCAAGGCTGAATCCGACGCCCAAAAGAAGCTCGAGGACATCCAGCGCAAACGCAACGAAGTGCAGAATTTCAGCGTCAATACTCGCAACTCGCTTCAACAGCGCATCAAGACCCATCGCGATCTGCTTCTCGAGGAAATCGCCAAGGTCGTCAATGAGCTCGCCCGCCGGCGGGGAGCCACGCTCGTCCTCGACAAGTCCGGCCCCACCCTCTTCGGCATCTCCAATGTCATCTACGCCGACCCGAGCTATGAGATCACCGACGAGGTTCTGAAGGAAGTGAACAAGGATCGGCCGATCACCGCCGCCACGACGGTGAACCCCGCGACCACCACCGGCACGGGCTCCTCGCAGTCCCAGTTCGCGGTCCCGGGCGTCACCCCGCCCAAGAAACCCTGAGGTGATGATTACTTGCCAAGCCCTGTTCCACCGAACAGGGCTTTTTTGTCCGCCATGAAGATTGCCCTCACCCCGGAGCGACTGGCCGCCATCGTCTCCCCCGTGCGCAGCGCCGGGCAGACGACGGACACGGTGCGGGACATCGCCTCACTCGATCGCGCGCAGGCCGGGGATCTCACTTTCCTCGGCAATCCGAAGTATCGCTCGCAGGTCGCCGCCTCGCGCGCCTCGGTCGTGTTGCTGCCGGTTGACCATCCCGGCAGCCCCCAGCCCAATCAGCTCTACCTCTACGTCGACAACCCCTCTTTGGCCCTCGCCAAGGTGTGCGAACGCATCGAACAGTCCCTCTGGCCGAAACCGCCCCCCGGCGTCCATGCAAGTGCGGTCGTCGCCCCAGATGTGAAAATTGACCCCACCGCACATATCGGATCGCTCTGCGTCGTGGCCTCCAGCGCCGAGATCGGCCCCGGTGCCGTGCTCGAAAGCGGCGTGCAGGTCGGCCCCGGCGCCCACGTCGGGGAAAACTGCTGGCTCATGGCCCGGGTCGTTCTCGGCGGCGGCTGCATCTTGGGCCGCCGGGTGCGCCTGCAGCCCGGGGTCGTCATCGGTTCGGACGGCTTTGGCTACGAATTTGTGAAGGGACGCCACGAAAAGGTCCCGCAGGTGGGCGTTGTGGTCGTGGAGGATGACGTCGAAATTGGGGCCAACAGCACCATCGACCGCGCACGATTCGGCCGCACGATCATCGGCGAAGGCACCAAGATCGACAACCTCGTGCAGGTGGCCCACAATGTCGTCATCGGCAAGCACTGCATCCTTTGCGCCCAGGTCGGCATCTCCGGCAGCACCACCCTGGGGGATTATGTCGTCCTTGGCGGCCAGGCCGGTGCGGCCGGCCACATCAACATAGGCAAGGGCACCAAGGCGGGCGGCCGCGCCGGCCTCACCAATGACACCGAGCCCGGGTCCTACCTCAACGGCAACCCGGCCATGCCCTACATGCTGGAGCGCCGGCTGCAGGTCCTCTATCGCCGCCTGCCCGACCTCTTCAAACGCGTCGACGAATTGGAGAATAGGCTTTCGCAGCCCGGCAATTCCCTTTAGCTCGCCGCTGCATGAGGGACCCCAGGTTCAAGATATTCGCCGGCTCTTCCAATCGCGCGCTCGCCGAGGAGATTTGCAAGTCCATCGGCGTGCCCCTCGGTGACGCCACCGTCAATTGCTTCCCCGACGGCGAGTCGTTCGTGAAGATCAACGAGAACATCCGCGGTGCGGATGTCTACCTCATCCAATCCACCTGCCCGCCCACCAACCATCACCTGATGGAGCTTCTGATCATGATCGACGCCGCGCGTCGGGCGTCGACCAAGCGCATCACGGCCGTCATCCCTTTCTACGGCTATGCCCGGCAGGATCGCAAGGATCAGCCCCGTGTTCCCATCACGGCCAAGCTCGTCGCCAACCTGTTGGTCGCCGCCGGAGCCAACCGCGTGCTCACGATGGACCTGCACAGCCAGCAGATCCAGGGTTTCTTTGACATCCCCGTCGATCACCTCTTTGCCTCGCCAGTCTTTTTCCAGTATCTCGCCACCAAGCGCACCGGCAAGCTGGTCGTCTGCTCCCCAGACATCGGTGGCATGAAGATGGCGGCGGCCTATGCCGACGCCCTCGGCGCCAACATCTGCCTCGTGGCCAAGCGCCGCACCAGCGCAACCACCGTCGAGGCCATCAGCGTCGTCGGCGACGTCGCCGGCTGTGAGGTCCTGCTGGTGGACGACATCACCGAGACCGCGGGCACCCTCACGGCCGCCGCCAAGATTCTCCGCGACAACGGGGCCACCAGCATCCGCGCCGCCGTCAGCCACAGTGTCTTGGGAGACATGGCTTACGAGCGTTTGGGCAAGGGACTCATCGACGAGCTGATCACCACCAACACGGTGCCCGTCGACCCGCGCGGTCTGCCCATCACCGTTCTCAGCGTCGCGCCGCTGCTCGGCGAGGCCATCCTCCGCATTAACAGCAACGAAAGCGTGACCAGTCTGTTCCGCATCAAGGGCTTTTGACCGGGCGGGGAACTGCCCGGCTGCCCGGTTGTCCGTGCCCCATTCGATGAAGTCTCCCCTTCCCTGCTTTCTCGTCATCCTCTTGCTGGCCGGTGCAATCGCCCCGGCCACCGCGCAGCAGGAATCCGTCCGCAAGCAACCTGAACTGCGCGTGGACAACACCCCGTTGCGCGCGTCCGAGGGCAGGACCCCTGCACCCGCCAGTTACGCCGACGTGCTTGACCAGGTCCGCACCTCCGTGGTGTCCGTCTATTCCAGCAAGATCGAACGCCGCTCCATCCCGAGTTACCTGCGAGGCATCCTCGGCGATCTGCCCGACCGCGAACGCCGCGTCGACGGCCTCGGCTCCGGGGTTATCATTTCTCCCGACGGCTACATCCTCACCAACAACCACGTCGTCGCCGATGCCGACGAATTGAGGGTCCTTCTCAACGACAATCGTGAACTGGTCGCCAAGGTCATCGGGACCGACCCGAAGACGGACATCGCCGTCATCAAGATCGAGGGCGAGAGCCTCCCGGCCGCCACTCTGACGGACAGTGACAAGCTGCGGGTCGGCGACGTCGTGTTCGCCATCGGCAATCCCCTGGGTGTCGGCCAGACCGTCACCATGGGTATCGTCTCGGCGACCAGCCGCCGCGTCGGCATCCTCGACGATGTCCGCGGGTATGAGGATTTCATCCAGACGGACGCTGCCATCAACCGGGGTAACTCCGGCGGAGCCCTCATTGATGCCCGGGGTCGAGTTGTCGGCATCAACTCGGCCATCGTCTCAAACTCCCAGGGCAACATCGGCATTGGCTTCGCGATCCCGGCCAATCTCGCACGTTTTATACTCAGAAGCCTCGTCGAAACGGGCACCGTGGCCCGCGGAATGATGGGTGTTACATCTGAGACCCTAACCCCCGATCTCGCAGAATCTTATGGACTCAAGCGCGACACGAAGGGAGTCATTGTCACCGAGCTGAACCCAGCCGGTGGCCCAGCCGCCAAGGCCGGGCTCAAACCGGATGACATCATCACAGCCATCGACGGCCGCGCGGTCACCTCCTTGGAGGACCTGCGCCTCCTCGTCGCGCAGACCTCCCCCGGCACTACCGTGCGCGTGGACTACCTTCGCGACTCCAAGCCACTGACCGCGCAAGTCACGCTCGGCAAACTGGAGGATGGCACCGCCGCAGCTGGCCAATTTCTACCTGGGGTTGAGGTGGCAACACTCACATCGGACCTGCGCCGCGAATACGGCATCAGCGAAAGCATCAACGGCTTGCTCATCACCGGGATTGCCGTCCGTTCCCCATACGGAGCTGTGTTCCCGCGCGGAGGAGTCATCACCCAGATCAACGGCGTTCCGGTGCGCACTGTCGCCGATGCCCGGCAGGCTCTCCGGGGACAAGGGATTCCGAACCGGGCCAGCATCTGGATCAACGGCACAAACCGCCGCATCAGCTTCCTTACTCCAGAGTAAGGCCGGAATTAACTTCCCGGTTTGGTAGCCGGAATCCGGGACAACTCAGGCGGCAGCCGGTCCGCCGGGTAAGTGGGAAAGCTCAGTTCCAGCAGTGAAACCTTGGGCACATCGAAATTGGCCTGTCCCTCACTCCTGTCGACCAACACGGCCACGCCGACGGCCAGGCCATTTGACTTCCGGATGATATCCAGGCATTCCTGCACACGGCCACCTCGCGTGATGACGTCCTCGACCACGAGGATCCTCTCACCCGGCTGGAGCACGAAGCCCCGCCGCATCACCAGGACATTGTTCTCCTTCTCCGCGAAGATGAACCGGCATTTCGACTGACGCGCCACCTCCTGTCCGATCACCAGCCCGCCCATGGCCGGCGCAAGCACGGTGGAGTAACGCAGGTTCGCCAGACGTGGTAACAGAAGGGAGGCAAGGCGCTCGACCTCCGGCATGTGTTGGCAGACCTGTGCGCACTGGAAGAAATGTCCGCTGTGCAGACCCGAGCGCAGGACAAAATGCCCCTCCAGAAGCGCCTGCGTGCGCTTGAAGATCCCGATGACTTCTTGCTGTGTTTCGTCCATTGCCAACAGCGTGCCCGATGGAATATGCAGATGGAAAGACTTTCTTGCCGCAACCATGTCAGCACCGCAGCTACAGCCGATACCATTGGAGGACGACCTGGGCGATGTGCTGGAAAAGGCGGCCCGCAATCTCAGGCTGGGATTTGAGGAGATCGCCGAGCGGTCGGGCGTGGGTCTGCCGAGGCTGCGCGACGCCTTGGATTACCGGTCGGAGTTGACCCAGGCAGAGTTGAACCGAATCGCCGCCGTGCTGAAATTGAATGAAGTGGGCCTCAATGCCCTGGCACGGGATGCCTACCCTAGGGCAAGTCTGGCGGGCCTGCCGTTCAGGCTGCATCCACTTTCCATGCCTCATGGGGTCGGAGTTGCCAACGCTTACCTGATCTCCACGGGTGGCCCCGGAGCCGTGCTTTTTGACAGCGGGGCAAGCCACGCCGAGCTGCACCGTGCCTGGCCAAAGGAAATCGAACGTCTCGAAGCCGTATTCGTGACGCATTACGAGGCTGAGCACATCGGCGGCCTGGAAACGGTGCTGCGCGAAGCCGAGCTGCCATTCTTCCACGGACCTCCGTCCGGGCGTTGGGCTCAAAACCGCGGCTTAGTTGAAGGCGAATGCGTGGAGGTGGCCGGCCTGCGTGTGACAGCCCTTAGCACCCCCGGTCACGCGGCCGAGCACAATTGCTACCTTGTCACCACCAGCCGGGTCACTGCTCCGGGTGTCCTGATCTCCGGGGACCTCATCTTCGCCGGCTCACTGGGCGGCGGCTATTACTGCTGCCAACGCCAGATGCATCACGCCCGTCGCGTGCTGGACCTGCTGCCGCCCGGCACAGTCATTGCTCCCGGCCATGGTCCGTTGACCACGGTGGAATGCGAGCGGCGCTATAACTCCTTCCTGAGCTAAGCCCCTGACTTCCCCGCTGCCAATCCGGCGGTCACAAAAAAAATGGTCGGGGCGGTGAGATTCGAACTCACGACCTCTACGTCCCGAACGTAGCGCTCTACCAGGCTAAGCTACGCCCCGACTTCCCGGATGGGAAGTGGCAGGCAATGCCAGCCCAAAGACTCTAGCAACCAAAAACTGGGGAGTTGGACTATGCCAGTGCGGCAAAGAAAAGCCGCGCCATGGATGGCGCGGCTTGCTGGACAGGAAATGACCTGCAGGGGCTATTTCTTCGGTGCAGGCGGAGGGGTAAATGTCGAAAGCGGGCTTGCGTTGAGGCGCTGTCCAACCATGTCGACCAAGCGCTGGATTTCCAACTCCGCGGTCCGCCGCTCGATTTTCAGTGACTCGATCTGCTTGGCGAGGGCAAAGGTCTCGGTATTAGTCCTCTCCTTCAGGGTGCGAAGGCGGTTCAGCTCAAGCTCAAGGGTGTTCTTCTCCTCCGTATACTTGTCGGCCTCGGCCAGGAAGGTCATGCGGTCATGATTGAGCTTGTCGATCGCGTCCTGGTATTCCTTGGCCTTCTTCTCCGCCTTGAGGCGCTCCTCCTCTTCACGGGCCTTCTGGCGCTTCTCGGCATCAGCCTTGGCTTGGGCCTCGATACGCTCACGGCGCTCGTCATCGACCCTTTTCTGAGCGGCAATCTGAGCCTTCTTGTTGTCGTCGCGGACCTTCATGTCCGCCAGCGCGCTCCGGTAGAACACCAGGAAGACGGCGAACATCACCACCGGGCAGATCACATATACGATAAGTTTCTTCATGGGAATGTGGTGGGTTGGGTGTTTCAGCCCTTGGCCGCCTTGGCGGCGGCCGCTTCGGCCTCAGCCTTGGCCTTTTCCGCCGCGGCGATTTTGTCGAGCAGGTCGTAGTAATACTTTTGGTTGGCGGTGGCCTGCCGGACGTAACTACGGAGGAAGTCCTGCTCGCCGAGGTGACGTTTGCGCTCTTCCTCAATCTTGGCGACCTCGGTCTTGACGGCCTCCACGTCCTTTTTCAGGCGCTCGACCTGGTCACGGAGTTTGCGGCGCTCGTCAAAGGCGAGCTGTCGCTTGTCCTCCAGTTCCTGCCGGTTCTTTTTCTTCAGCTCCTCGGCGGCCTCCTTCTCCTCGCGCTCCTTCTTGCGCTTGGCGGCGATCTCGATGGCATCCTTGATCGCCTGCTCCCGGGATTTGATCTCGGCCTCCTGCTTGGCCTTGATCTTGGCGGCGACCTCGGCCTTGGCGGCCTCCTGCTTGGCCGTGTATTGGGAGTTGAACGCCGCAAAGTATACGCCGAAGGCAATCATGCCGACAAGCGGGGCGATGATGTAGATCTTGTTCATGTTCGGAGAGGGGTCAGTTTTTAAGCTTTTGGGTGCGCTCAGCGATGGAGTCCTCGATCGCCTTCAGCATCCGCTCGCCTTCCCTCACCCCCTCCGGGAAGGTGATGGCTTTGCGGGCGGCGTCCAAGGCGATGTCGAATTTCTTCAGCTCGTAGGCCACATAGGCCAGAAAAAGGTAAGTCTGATGGGGGCGGGTGCCGCCGTCCTTGCCCACCGCCTTTTGCAGGTGCTCGAGCGCCTCCTGGGGCTTTTCGAGCGAGCCGTAGTAGAGCTGGGCGATCAAATACTCCACCTGCCCGGACTTGGGGAACTGCTGTGCGGCCTTTTTCAGGGCTTCGATGGCCTTGAAATCACGATTCAGCTGCTGATAAGAGAAGGAAAGGAGTTCCCAGTTCTTGAGGTCATTCTCCAAGGTGCCATCCTTCAGCCCCTTTTCCAGGAGTTCAGCCGAACGCTCAAACTGGCCCATGTTGAAGAGGATGCCAACGAGGTTGAAATTGTCCTTGGGGCCGTTCATGTGCCCGTGCGATTGGGCGCGCTCAAAAGTGAGCACGGCGCGAATATCCTGCTGCTGGTTCAAGTAGAGAGCGGCCAGCTGCTGCCAGTAGGTGCGGTTGTCGGGCTTCTGTTTCACCAGAAGCTCAAGGAGTTCGGCCGCCTCAAGATTGCGGTCCAGTTGTTGCAGGCAGGCCAGTTTGAGGACGTAGAAGGCGTCCTTCGGACGCGTGACAAGCCTCAGGCCGACCTCGGCTTGCTCAAGGGCCATCTTGATCCGGGCTTCATCGACATTGTCGGCGTCCTGCACCGCCCGGTTATAGAGCAGGGAGGAATAGAACAGGAGCGCGTCGGGGTTGGGTTTCTTGGTATTCTTGACCCACCGGGACATGTAACGCTCTGCCTTGTCGTAGTAGGAGAGCTGCAGGGCAGCGTTCTTGGTCGTGGTGGCCTCGTTAAAATACAATTGCGCGAGGAAGTAGACAAGTTCGTTGGTCACGCGCTCTTCGAAATAGGTGGGCAGCTTGGCATCGGAGAGCGTGACGGCCTTCTCCAGCGGTTCGATGGCCTTGGAATACTGGTTCAGTTGAAGCAGGATCTGCGCGCGGTATTGCTCCATCAGAGCAACGTCGAAGCTGCCCGGTTCAGCCTTGGCGATTTGGGCGTCAAGGATGCCGAGGGCGACATCCCATTTCTTCTCATTGTAGGCGGCCTGGAATTTGCCGAGTTCTTCCGAGACCTTGTCCGAGAGTTGGTAGCTGCGCTCGGGCTGCTGGGCCAGGGCAAGGCCGGCCAAGATCAAGAAGCAGAGGGTGCGGATAAACGGCGTCATGACGGATTACTCGTCGCTCAGGTTGAAGACGATCGGCACCTGCATCTTGGTGTTCACGGCGCGGCCACCCTTGCGGCCGGGCTTGAATTTCCACTTCATCACGGCCTGCACGGCGGGGGATTCAAATTCACGCTGTGTCGACTTGACGGCGTAGGCTTCCACCACGTTGCCGACGGAATCGACGATAAAGGCCACCGTGACCTCGCCACTGATGCCGGCACGGCGCATCTCAAAGGGATAGTTCGGGCCCGGCTGAAAACGCGCCTGGGGAGGATTGTCCAAGTCGGCGATGTTGAAGAGATCCTTCATGCCCCTGCCCATATTGGCACCGGGCTTGTTGACGGGCACAACCACGGCCCCGCGCGAGGGGGTGAGACCCGGAGGCGGGGGCGGCTGGATCTGCTGGGTGAAAGCCTGAACGGGAACGACCGTCGGCAGATCGATCAGGCTGGGAGGAGCGAGCTGGTTTTGCGGGGTCTCCTCGTTGAGCTCCTCAACGGTCTCCTCTTCCTCGGGCTCAATCTCGGGCATGACCATCTGGATCTCATTGGCCTTCTCGTCCTCCACCTTCTTCGTCTCCTTCTTGGGCTTGGGCAGACCGAACAGCACGCCGCCGTGCATAAGGGCGGAAACGAGGATGCCGATGATGAGGTCTTTGCGCATGTTCTGTTAGCGTCCGGTCGGACGGGTGCGGGTTTCCACGGAGAATTTGTCGATGCCGGCCTTCTTGATCTCATCCAGCACGACGATGAGCGTGCCGAAGCGCGCCTTTTCGTCGCCTGAGACCATCACCTTCCAATCCTCCGTGGTCGTCTTGTAGTTGGCCAAGTAAGAGGGCAGTTCGGTCAATTCGATGGGCTCCCGGTTCCAGTAGACGGAACCGGCATCAGAAACCTGGATGCTGACCGGCTCGCTGCCCGGGGGGGGCGGGGTATTGTTTTGCTGGGGGAAGGGCAGGTCCACCCGCACGGATTGGATGCGGTTCAGCGAGAGGGTGAAGAGCACAAATGTCGCCAACAGGAAGAAGATGACGTCAATCAAGGGGATGATCTCGATGCGCGCCTTCTTCAGCGGGACTACTTTGATTTTGGTGCCTTCCATGGGATCCAGGAAATATACGTATGGGCGGAGGATTTGTTAGATCAGTTTGCAGTGCGCACGCGGGTCTCGATGAAAACTTTGGTGAAACCGGCCTTGCGGGCCTCGTCGAAAACGTAAATCGCCTGGGCAAAGAAGGCGCGCTCATCACCGTTGATGAGGATGCGGCCGTCCGGCTCCTGAGACTTGTATTGCTGGAGGCGCTGGAGGAATTCGTCCAGTGTGACCGGATCCTTGTTCCAGGCGAGGGTGCCGTCGTCCGTCACCGAGACCGTGGCCGTGCCGGCGGGGTCACGGGGCTCGCTCTTCTCCGAAAACGGCAACTGCACAATCAGTCCGTTCGACTTGTTGAGCGAAAGGGTAAAGAGCACGAACGTCGCGAGCAGGAAGAAGATGACGTCGATCAGGGGAATGATCTCGATGCGCGCCTTCTTGATGCCGCCTGGTCCTGTGCCGCCGCCACCGCCGTGCATGACAGTAAGTGTTTAAGGGTTGTCGGGTGCCGGCCGCGCTTAGTGGCCGTTGGAAGACTTATTGATGATGATCTCGAGGGAGTTGCTCGCGTCCTCCACCTCGTGGCGCGCTTCTTCGGTGCGGGCGTTGAGGTAGTTGAAGGGCAGCAGGCCCATGACGGCGATCAAGAGGCCGCAGGCGGTCGCGATAAGCGCCTCGGCCACGCCACCGGTGATTTGGCCGGCCGCGGCGGCGATGTCGCCTCCCGAGAGGGCGCCGAAGGTGTTCATCATGCCCATGACCGTGCCGAGGAGACCGAGCAACGGGGCGGCCGTGATGCAGGTGTCGAGGGTGGGCAGACCCTGGCTGAACCGTTGAAGCTCCTGGCTGGCCGCCCGCGTGAAAGCGTTGCCGAGCGAGTGTTCCTTGTGGGTCAGGGCGTAGACCAGGATGCGTGCGACGAAATCCTGGCTCTTCTTGCCGATCTCGACGGCGCCGTTCACATCATTGCTCTCCACTTTTTCCAGCATCTTCTCGACGACCTCGTGGTCTCGACGACTGTTTTCCCGGAAGATGAAGATGATGCGTTCAATCGCGACTGTGATCATCAGGAAGGAAACGAGCAGGATCGGCCACATGATGGGGCCGCCGTGCTTGAACAGCTCCATCGGAGTCTGATTCATCAAGGTGAAGAACGCCAGGGGCATTTGTGCAGTGATCATGGTCAGGTGGGTATGGGATTAATTGGGGAGGTGCGGGGTCGTGCTGATGTAATACATCGGCCGCGCCCCGGAAATATCATTCCGATGACGACGCGCGCCTTGTTGAGTGGTGTGTGTGGGGTGTGCGAAACAAACTACGGGAGAGAGACAAAGATGTTGCTGAGAGTTACTTTCGACTGTCAATGCGCTTTCTTTGTTGCATGAAATTTTGAGTGGCTGCCCGACTAGGACTCGAACCTAGACAGAACGAGTCAGAGTCGTTCGTGCTACCATTACACCATCGGGCAGTATAGCTTGACGGAACCACCGCGTCGCACGACCAATCTTAGGCCGCTCGCGTGAAACGAAAGCGGCGTGATTGACCAGACAAGTGGAGCCGGCGACTGGATTCGAACCCGCAACCGCCTGTTTACAAAACAGGTGCTCTACCGTTGAGCTACGCCGGCGTGACTCAGCGCGATAATCGAAGGGGTGGTGTGCGACAAATGAAAAGAACTGGCTGCCCGTGCCCTGCAAGGCCCGAAGGGCGCTGCATGGTGGCTCCCCGGGGACTCGAACCCCGAACCTACTGATTAAGAGTCAGCTGCTCTACCATTGAGCTAGGAAGCCATGAGCGAAAGGGCAAAACTCATTATCGCCACTGGCGTGTCAACCCCTTTTCAGGCGTTTTTCAGAGCGAAAACCACCGGCTCGACCGCCCACGGCGCCACTCCGGTTTTTCTTCAAGAAATCCCTTGCCAACCCCAGCCCCCTGCCCTGTTTTCGTCCGCTTCCGTCATGCAAAAGACCAAGAAGTCCGTCGCCAAACGCTTCAAGTTGTCCGCCAAGGGCAAGTTGATCCGGCGCACGCCCGGCTTCCGTCACCTCCTTGGCGCCAAAAGCACGAAGTCCAAACGCCGTGCCTCGCGCGACAAGCTGGTGGCGGACGGCCATGCCGAGCCGCTCAAGCGCTGCCTGCCCTTCGGGCTCTGAACGCAGCTGAAGCGCAATCCCAACTTCGCCCGGCGGGTGAACTCCAACGAACCGGCCCGCCAGCGACCCAACCACCACTAATCCAACATGGCTCGTGTCACCAACTCCCCCGCGTCGCGCAAGCGCCGCAAGAAAGTGCTGAAATACGCCAAGGGCTATTTCGGCAACAAATCCAAGCTGTTCCGCTACGCCAAGGAAGCGGTCCAGCATGCCTGGCAATACGCCTACGCCGCCCGCCGCAAGAAGAAGGCCGACTGGCGCGGCCTCTGGATCGTGCGCCTGAACGCCGCCTGCCGCGAGGCCGGCATCAGCTACAGCCGCTTCATCGAGGGCCTCAAGGCCGCCGGCATCGAGCTCGACCGCCGCGTGCTCTCCGACCTCGCCATCCGCGACACCGTCGCGTTCAACGCGCTGGTCAAGCAAGCCCAGGACGCGTTGAAGGCCAAGGCCGGGAAGGCCTGAGCATCCCAAACGCGAGCCGGCTATCAGGCTCGCCTTCCGGTTTCCAAACCACTTCCTTGAAGGACGGGCCGCCTACGGCGCCCGTCCTTCTTTTTTCATGCAAGAAGCCCTCCAAGCCCTGATTGCCCGCGCCCCCGCCGAACTGGCCGCACTCACCTCCCGCGCCGACTTCGAGGCCGCCAAGGCCCGTTACGTCGGCCCGCACGGCGAGCTGACCGCCCTCATGAAGCAGCTCGGCGCCGCCCCGAAGGAACAGCGGCCCGCGCTCGGCAAGCTCATCAACGAGGCCAAGGCGCAGCTCCAAGCCCAGCTGGACTCGACCCTGCAGCGCATCACCAGCGCCGAGCTCACCGCACAGCTCGGTCCGGCCGTGGACCCCTCCCTCCCCTCGCCCGACGCCGGCCCCGGCACCTACCACCCGCTGACCCTCGTGCGCGAGGAGATGTGCCGCATCCTCCGCAAGGCCGGCTTCAGCGTCGCCGATGGCCCGGAGGTGGAAACCGAGTATTACTGCTTCGACGCCCTCAACACTCCCGCCGACCACCCCGCCCGCGACGCCCAGGACACGTTCTATTTCCCGGAGGGCGCCCGGTTCGCCAACGTCGCCCGGAAAATCCCCGGCGAGAAATACCTCCTGCGCACCCACACCTCCTCCGTGCAAATCCGCACGATGCTGAAGGGCCAGCCACCCATCCGTGTCATCTCCCCCGGACGTGTCTACCGCCGTGACACCACCGACGCCACGCACAGCGCCAATTTCCACCAGATCGAGGGCATCTACGTCGACCGGAACGTCACGGTCCGCGACCTCAAGGCGGTCCTCGACTACATCTTCGCCTCCCTGCTCGGCCCCGACACCAAGACCCGCTTCCGGCCGCACTACTTCAGCTACACCGAGCCCAGCTTCGAGGTCGACCTGTCCGCCCGGCACCTGCCCAAGGTGAACAAGGAATGGATCGAGATCGGGGGTTGCGGGATGGTGGATCCCGCCGTCTTCGAGGCGGTGGGCTACGATCCGAAGGTCTGGACGGGCTACGCGTTCGGCATGGGTCTCGAACGTCTCGCGATGCTCCTCTACGGCATCGATGACATCCGGTATTTCTACCAGAATGACCTGCGGTTCCTCCGCCAGTTCGCCTGAGACCGCGCCATGAAGATTTCCCGCCACTGGCTGCAACACTATGTCGACCTCCACGGCCTGCCCGTGGAACAACTCAGACACGCCATCACTTTCCTCGGTTTCGAGGTCGAGGGCGTCCACACCACCGGGCTGCCACCGCTGCAGCTCGTCGTGGTCGGCGAGATCAAGACGCGCGACAAGCATCCCAACGCCGACAAGCTCTCCGTCTGCACGGTGGACGCTGGCCCCGCCCACGGCGGTGTCCGCACCATCGTCTGCGGGGCCAGCAACTGCGATGCCGGCAACCGCGTGCCCGTAGCCCTCCCCGGTGCCGAGCTGCCGGGCGGACTCAAGATCAAGCAGACCAAAATCCGCGGTCAGCAATCCGACGGCATGATGTGCTCGCCCGACGAACTTGGGCTCGGCGAGGACCATTCCGGTCTGCTCATTCTCGATCCATCGGCGCCCGTGGGCACCCCCATCAACGATGTGCTGCCGCCAGGTGACACGGTCTTTGACCTTGAGATCACGCCCAACCGACCCGATGCACTCTGTCACATGGGCATTGCGCGCGAACTTGGCGCTTGGTTCCGCCGCGAACTCAAGTTCCCCGAGATCAAATTCAATGGCACCACCCAGGGGCACCGCCCCGATGTCTTGGCCGGCATTCGCGTCGAGTCGCCGGAGGACTGCCCGCTTTATGTCGGAATCGCCGTGACTGGTGTAAAGGTCGGGCCCAGCCCCCAGTGGCTGCAGGACCGGCTCACCGCCGTGGGCCTGCGGCCGATCAACAACCTCGTTGATATCGGCAACTATGTCATGCTCGAGCTCGGCCAGCCCATGCACGTGTTCGACGCGAAGAAGATCGGTGGCCACCAGATTGTCGTGCGGCGCGCGGCCGACGGCGAGAGACTCACCACCCTCGACAACAAGGAGCGCATTCTCAGCAACCGCATGCTCGTCATCGCCGACGAGAAATCCCCCCTGGTAGTCGCCGGGATCATGGGCGGCGCCAGGGCCGAGGTGGACCCGACCACCACCGACATCGTCCTGGAGGCCGCTTACTTCCGTCCGCAGTCCATCCGCTGGACCTCCAAGCGTCTCGGCCTCACATCCGACTCCGCCTATCGCTTCGAGCGCGGCGTTGATCCGCATGGCACCCTCGAAGCCGCCCGACGCGCCATCGATCTCATCCTTGAGGCCGCCGGCGGCACCGTCGTCGGCCCGTCGTTCGTCGTCGGCGGCGACCGCCCGTGGCAACGCGAGGTCAAGCTCACGCCCGCCTTCGTCCGCGCTCATCTCGGCTTCGAATTGAGCGATGTCGTCATCCGTGAAAACCTGAAGGCCCTCAACCTCGGCATCGTGGGCGAAAGCGAACTGCCCGACGGCACTCCCGAATGGACGGTGGACATCCCCAGTTATCGCGGTGATCTCGACCGTCCCATCGATCTGGTCGAGGAGGTGCTCCGCCTTTACGGCACGGACAAGGTTCCGGCCGCCCCCTGCACCGGACCGGCCCTGGTCAGCGAAGAGGATGACCCGGCCGTGACCTTCACCCGGCGCGTGAGCGATTACCTCGTCGGGCAGCACTGTCACGAGGTTGTCAACACCACTCTCCGTCCGCGCAAAGAAATCGCCACCTGGGTTTCCGACGCCGCCGCCGAGTCTCTGGCCCTCGCCAACCCGTTCATCGAGGACCAGTCGCACCTGCGACCCACCCTCGTCCTCGGGCTGCTTGAATCCATCCGCCTGAACCAGTCGCGTGGTCTCAGCCTGAACCGTCTGTTCGAGACGGGCCGGGTGTTCATGGAGATCAATGGCGCCGTGCAGGAATGCGTCGGTGTGGCCTTCGCCCTGTGCCAAAATCCCCGGGATCGCACCTGGCTGGCCCGGCCCGCGCCCGACTTTTACGCCGTGAAGAAGCACATGGTGGTGATCTCATCACTCGCGGGTATTGATCTCTCCTCGCGTGAGCTTGCACCCGTGCGCGGCGCCTTCTGGGGCTGGCAGGAAGGCCACAGCGCCACTGTCGGCGAAATTGCCGACGGTTGGACCGCCCGTTTCGGTCTGCTCAACCTTGGCATGGTGCGAGATGCCGGCCTCGAGGGCAAGGTGTGGACGGGCATGTTTGCCATCCTTCCGGACAAGCTGCCGGAAGACCACGACCACCGCCGCTACCAGCCTTTCGGGCACTTCCCCGCCGCCCTGCGCGATATCGCGCTGGTCGCCGACGCGGCCCGTCCGGCCGAGGAGGTCCGCCGCGCCCTGCGCAAGGTGGCGACCGCGGCCGCCGGCAACGCCTTCGCCGTCGAGTCGGTCGAGCTCTTCGACGTCTACACCGGCATCGGCCTGCCTGCGGGCAAGCGTAGCCTGGCCTTCGCGCTGAAGTTCCGCTCCGCCGAGCGCACCCTCACGGATGACGAGGTGAACGCCGCCTTCGGCCGGATCCAGAAGGACATCACGGGCGACGGCACCCTGTCCGTGCGTGCCTGAGAGTCTTACTTGGTGAATTTCGCCAAGAATTGCTTTACGTCGCCCGGCACCCCGGGGGACAGGTTGGTCACGGCCCAGCTGAAGAGCTGGCGCACTTCCACCGCACCGCCGCGGGCGGTGTCAGGCGCGCCCTGCGGTGAATAGACTTCCACTGCCTTGGCCCGGGCGTGCGCCCGCACATGATAGCCGTGCATCCGGTATTCAAAGCCCTCGAATTCCGTGGGTGAGGCCTCTTTGCGCCAGATGCACAACAGGCTGCCGTCTTCCCCGGCATACTTCTCAAGCACGAGACCGGCATCGTTCTGGGGCACATTCTGGGGATCTATGCGCGCCAGCGAGGCCCCGATGATGACCGGCTCCAACAGCTGGAGGTAGGCTTTCTGCACGTCGAAATCCGGAAACAGCAGCGTCAGTCCGCAGGCCGCGTAATCGGGGCTGACCTTGAAATGTGCAATCCGCGCGGGCACTGCCAGCGGCAACTTGCCCAGCGTGAGCTTGAGGATGCAATCCTCCCCCCGTTTGCCCTCGGCGGCATTGGCGACGCGGAGATTGGCCCCCTTACGGGAGAAATTCACGATCAGTGCGCCCCAATCGCGTTCGCTTTTTGGAATCGGATTACCCATCTCATCGTGCCCGGGCAGCGCCACCATGGCTTTCACCGGGAACTCGTGACCGACCGGATAACGCGTGTCCTCCCGGCGTTCCTTGGCCCCTGCTTCCACCTCCTTCTGGGTGAAGTTGAAGATTTTCTTGAAAAGCACATGTATCCGCTAGGGCAAGTTGTCCCCCGGTTCAAGTCCGCCTTCTGCCGGCCCGTGGGCTGCCACGAAAAGAAAAGCCGGGCTCAAGCCCGGCTTGTGATCAATCGCAGGCGGCTGCGGCCGCTGCCGGTTCAATTCTTGTATTTCACGCTGCAACCGTAGGGACGGGTATTGGCCTCCCGCACGGCCTGGCCGGCCTTGAGGTCGCCGAGGGCGGCATTCACATAATTGGTGGCCTTGGTGATATCATCCGGGTTGCCCGAGCGGATGCTGTCGATTCCACCCGCATAGACGAGGGTACCTTCAGGATTCACGATATACATGTGCGGCGTTGTGCGGGCGTCATACATCTTGCCCACCTTGCCGTCCACGTCGCGGAAGTAGGCCGTCGAGGCGACCCCGTTCTTGGACATCCAGGCCTTGACCTGCTCGGGGGCGAAATCGCCCTGCGCACCGGGGTGGCCTGAATTGATCTGCAGCCAGACGACGCCATCGGCGGTCGCGGCCTTCTGCGTCTTGGGCATGTTGCCGCTCTTCTCATAGTGCTTCACGACGAAGGGGCACTCCGGGTTTACCCACTCGAGCACGACGGTCTTGCCTTTGAACTCCGACAGCGAGTGCTTCTTGCCGTTGATGTCGGTGAGGGTGAAATCGGGCGCGGCCTTGCCGACCTCGGCGGTCATGGCGGGCAGACCCGTGCTGAGCGCAGCCGCGGCAAAGGCGGCCAACAGGAGACGGAATGTGTTTTTCATAGGTTGGCCATGACGCATAGTCAGAAATTTCCCTGCGTCAAAGCCGGCGTGGCAAAAATGCGACGAAAGCTGTCCACCTTGCGCCGGAGATTGGGCTTTGCGCGGGCCCGCCCGGTGCTAGGGTCGCGTCGTGACCGGCTGGCTTGCCGACTTTTTCCGTCTGTGGTGGGCGCTCCTGTATTGGAATACCCGCAAGACCTGGTATCGGCTCCGCGGCCCCGGGCGGGTCCGGTGCCCCTGCCAAAACTACAGCGACTCCGGCCGGGCGATGGAAACGCAGTGTGACGCCGTCGTCTATTGGCGCCACCCGGCACGGTTCCAGCGAGTCTGCCCGCTGCTGGTTCAATCCGCCGCGGGCTGGCGCTGTTCAGCCGACGCCTCTCATGTGCGCCCTTTCTGGGGCAGGGCCATGGTTTATTTCGGGGGCGTCTTCCTGGCCTGCTACTTGGCCGCCACCCTTGCGGCCTTTGCTGTGCTGCGTCAGGTGGGCTACCCCATCGGCTACACCTCGTTTTTGCTGCCGACGCGCTGGTCGGACATCCGGCGGGCCCAGGAGGCTGTCTACGCCGCACGCGCCGAGCGCGAGTTGGCGGCGGGCAACTTCTCTGCTGCCATTCTAGCGCTGGAAGTCGTGCACCTGCGCAACCCCCGCAACGAGGCCGCCGCCCTCAGTCTCGCCCAGTTGTGGCAGATCTCCGGCCGTCCGCACCTCGCCGACGCCGTCCTCGCCCGCACCATCGCCGCCGTGCCGGAAAGCCGCACGGCCATGGCCCGCAACTGGTATCGCATGCTTCTCGCCCGCGGTGGATTCACCCACATCAAGCTGATGACGCTCGACCAATTGGTGCACGACACTCCGCAACGCGTGCCCTGGCTCAACGCCCTCCTCTTCGCCTGCCGGCAGACCAAGGATCCCGCGCCGCTGGCCAAGCTGGCCGAAACCACCCCGGCCGTGCCCGAATGGTGCCTCGAGATTGCCGTCACCGAGCGGACCATCATCGCCGGCGACCTCACCGAGGCCCGCGCCCGGCTCCTGCGCATGGCGGCACGACCCGCCTCGAACTTCGTGCCTTATTATCACGCCGACCGGCTGCTGTCCCTCGGCTTCAACCACGAGACGCTTCTGCTCCTCGAACAGCACGCAGCACTCTTCTCACCGAACGAGGCGGCGGCATTCCGTCTCCGGGCCTATGCCCAGCTCGGCTGGCTCCCGTCGCAGCAGGCGGAATACAACTCCCTGCTGGAGCAGCTCGCCACACCCCCGGTTCCCACGCTGCTCGCGGCTCACCTGCTGCGTTTCCCCGATGCCGGCCGCGCCGGTTCGCTGGCCCGACGGCTCACGCGGGTCCACTCCGAGGCCACCACCGAGTCCTATCCGGTCATTGCCGCTGCGTTTCTCGCCTGCCAGCGCAGTGGCGCCGAGGCCGCCGCCGCCGATCTGCTCCGTATCCTGCAACGCAATACCGCCACCCGGGCCCGCACCTTGGAGACCTTCGGTGCCATGCTGGCCGGCACAAGGCGGGAGCAGATCCGGCTCGACCTCATGCTCCCGGCCATCGTCCTGCCGATCGAGATCACCTACACCCTGTTGGAATTGCACCCACCGCCCGCGCGTTGAACCCCGCCGCCCGACAACCTTCACCTTCTCCGATGCCCTGGCGCTCTTGGCCTTGGCCTTACCGGCTCGTCGCCGGGGTCGGCCTCGCCGCAACAGGCCTCTTTTGCTTCAACACTTGGCCTGACTGGAAGAGCAACCCCGACCTCTCACATGGCTTCTTTGCGCCGGTCATCTTCCTCCTCCTGCTCTGGGAAGGCACCCGGCACCACACGGTCCGCTGGCTGCCCGCCGACTGGCGCAGCGTGCTGGCCAGCGTAACCTTTCTCAGCGGGGCCATCCTTGCTCTGGCCCTGGCCGGACTGCTGGCGGCATCGGTCGGTTGGTCGCATGCCGTGGTGCACTTCGTCTTCGCCGGCTGCCTCGTGCTGACGCTCGTCGCTGCCTGGCTCATCCTCGCGCGGGGCGACGTGCGGGCCGTGCCCTTCAACTGGACGATCTTCACGGCCATCGCCCTGTGGGCCCTCGCCGCCCCGTTGCCCCACGGAACGTATTCGCGCCTCACGCTCGAACTGCAGGGCAACGTGACCGGCTTCGTCCTGCAGACACTGCACCTCTTCGGCGTGCCCGCCCGGCAGCAGGGCAATGTCATCGAGCTGGCCACCACAAGTGTAGGCGTCGAAGAGGCCTGCAGCGGCATCCGCAGCCTCGTGTCATGTCTCTTTGCCGGCGCCTTCTTTGCCGCCTGGCAGGTTCGCCGTCCCGGTGCCCGGGTCCTGCTGCTACTCGCCGGCCCCGTTCTCGCCATCGGCATGAATTTCGCTCGTTCTCTCTTGCTCACGTTGCTGGCCAATAGCGGCCGAGACATCACCGGTCCCTGGCATGACTGGACCGGCTACGCCATCCTGGTCCTGACCGCCGCCGCTTTGGGCGGACTGGCCATGCTCTGCGAGGAACCACTGCGCACGCCCCAGGCAGTGCCGGACAACCTTTCCTCCTCTGCTCCGTCCGGGCCCGCCCTGGCCTTCCTTGGTGGCAGCACGCTTTGTTGCCTCCTTTTGAGCTTCTTCATTTCCAGCCTCCGCTCCACACCGCCCCCGCCCGAAATCAACGTCAACCTCGGGAAACTGATCCCGCTCCGCGCGGAGGGTTGGCGGGTCATCACGGCGACCGACCTCTACCAGTTCAGCGAGGTCCTCCGCACCGAGCACCTGTTGGAAAGGATCTATGTCCGCTCCGACGCGCGGGGTTCCTTCGAGATCACGCTCT
The DNA here is from genome assembly GCA_964565475.1 of uncultured Opitutaceae bacterium. Classification (GTDB taxonomy): domain Bacteria; phylum Verrucomicrobiota; class Verrucomicrobiia; order Opitutales; family Opitutaceae; genus Didemnitutus. The sequence continues at coordinate 56,785 of CAZMFB010000008.1, forward strand.
ACATCGCCTACTGGCACGCCGGCAGAGTGCCCGTCAGCCAGGTCGCGTCGCACACACCCGACGCCTGCTGGCCCGGTTCCGGTTGGACCGCAAAGCTTGTGCCGGAGCGCCACCGCGATCTCCGTCTTGGGGACCATGTCATCCCCCGCACCGAATACCGCCAGTTCACCAGTGCCAGCAATCGCGTCGAGCATGTCTGGTTCTGGCATGTCTACGACGGCGCGGTGATCAGCTTCCGTGACCCTTACTCGGTGCCGGCCCTGGTCGAGAACGCCCTGCGCTACGGCTTCCGTCGCGAAGGCGAGCAGTATTTTATCCGCCTCTCCAGCAACCGCCCCTGGCACGAGCTCGTCGATGAACCCCTTGTCCGCCAGATCTTCCGCAACCTCGAACCCCTCGGTCTCTGACATGCCCCTGCAGACGACCCAGCGTGAGCGCGTCATCCTGGCCATCGTGGCCGCCCTGCTGCTGTTGGGCTTCCTGGGGCTGCTGGTGCTTTAAGGCCGCCAAGTCCGGGGGTAAGGCCTGCTGCCGGCACTTCTTGTATTGTCATCCCCCGTGCTCGTCAGGGATGGTCGCATCTCCCCGCGCTCCCCGCGCGTAACAGCATGAGATGTCATTCGCCAGTTATGCTCTGCCGCCGTCCAAGTCCTGCTTGGACTGGTCCGGCTTTCCCGTGATGGCATCCCCGACCGATAGTTCACCCGCGCAGTCCGAGGCCGCCGAGCACGCCTCCCTGGTGCAACGGCTTCAAGGCGGCGACCGCGAGGCCTTGGCCAGGCTCTACGACCTGCTCGCCAAGCCCCTATATTCCCTCGCCCTTCGCATCACGGGCGACACCACCGAGGCTCAGGACATTGTCCAGGACACCTTTCTCCAGCTCTGGAACAAGGCCCAGTCCTTCGACCCAGCCCGCGGTTCCGTCTTCAGCTGGACCGCCACCTTTGTCCGTAACCGCGCCATCGACCGCATCCGCACCCGCCGCCGGCGACAAGAACTTTTGGCTGAGCAGGCCGGCCTGACCCCGGCCGCCACACCCTCCGATTCCGCCGACTCGCTCTGGCTGCGGGAAAAGGCCGCCGCCGTCCGCGCCGCCCTTGCCACCCTCGCCCCCGACCAGAAGGCAGCCCTCGAGCTCGCCTATTTCGATGGCTTCACCCAGCAGGAAATCGCCGAGAGGCTGAACGCGCCGCTCGGCACCATCAAGGCCCGCATCCGTCGCGGCCTGCTCAAACTCCGGGACGCGTTGCCCGGCCGCCTATGATCAGCGAACGCCACGAAGAACTCGCCGCGCTCCACGCCCTCGACCTGCTCGACGGCGCGGAGAAGGCCGCGTTTGCAGGCGAGCTGGCGGCCCGCGGCGAGCTGCGGGACTTCGCCACCCGCCTGCAAGAGGACGCCACGCTGCTCGCACTGGCCTGCCCGCAAGTCGAGCCACCGGCGGCCTTGCGCAAGCGCATCCTGCGCAGTGTAACCGGCGGGACCGCACCCGCGCCCACCCCGGTTGTGAATGGTCCCTGGTTGGCGCGGCTCGGATGGGGCTTGGCGGCCGTGCTGGCGCTCGGCAGCGCCTGGCTTGCCACGCAGAACCTCTCGCTCCGCCGCGAAACCGGGGAATTGCGCCTCGATCGCGCCTTGGCCGACCTCTCCCGCCAGATGGCCGAGCTCCGCCTCAAGGAACGCAGCCTGCTCGCTGAGACCGCCATTGCCGACCTCGGCAATCGCCTCCGGCGCCAGGAGGATCTTTCCCGGCTCAAGATCAACGCCCTCGCCTCCCTTGCCGGCAATTCCCCGGAGGCGCGCGCCATTGCGGTATGGGATCCTGACCGCGAGACCGGCCTGCTCTCTGTCGAGAAACTGCCTGCGCTCGCTGCAGACCGGGATTACCAGCTCTGGGTCATCGACCCGGCTTACAAGGACCCGGTCAACGGCGGCGTGTTCACCGTCGGAGAAGACGGCCGGGCCGTGCTCACCTTCCGTCCCGACCAGCCGGTCAAGGCCGTGACCAAGTTCGCCGTCAGCCTCGAGCGCAAGGGCGGAGTGCCCAAGGCCGAAGGCCCCATCGTGCTGCTCAGCCATTGACCCCGCGCGAGGCATCCTGGGCGCCACGCAAGCCGTAATTTCAGCCCGCGAGTTGGCTCTTGTCACTCGGCGGCACGGCGCAAGGCTTGCCCCAGTTATGATCATCAAACCGAAGGTCCGCGGCTTCGTCTGCGTCACGGCGCACCCAACCGGTTGCGCCGCGCACATCCAGGAACAGATCGACTACGTGAGGTCGAAGGGCCCGATCCAACAGGGCCCCCGCAAGGTCCTCGTCGTCGGCGCCTCCACCGGCTACGGTCTCGGCTCGCGCATCGCCGCCTCCTTCGGGTGCGGCGCCGGCACGGTCGGTGTCTTCTTCGAGCGGCCCTCCGAGGAGGGCCGCCCCGCCACCCCCGGTTGGTATAACTCCATCGCGTTCACCCGCGCCGCCCGCGCCGCCGGCCACTACGCCGCCAACATCAACGGGGACGCCTTCTCCGACGATATCAAGAAGCAGACCCTCGACCTCATCGCCCGCGACCTCGGCCCGGTCGATCTTGTGGTCTATTCCCTCGCTTCGCCCCGCCGCCAGCACCCGCGCACCGGCGCCGTGCACAAATCCGTCCTCAAGCCCCTTGGCGCACCCTACACCAACAAGACCGTCGACACCGACAAGGGCATCGTCAGCGAGGTCACCATCGAACCCGCCAACGAGGCCGAGGCGGCCGACACGGTCGCGGTCATGGGCGGCGAGGACTGGGAGATGTGGATCGACGCGCTCAGCCAGGCCAAGCTGATTGCACCCGGCGCCACGGCCATGGCCTATTCCTACATCGGGCCCGCCCACACCTGGCCCATCTACAAGGACGGCACCATCGGCCAAGCCAAGATCGACCTCGAGCGCGCCGCCCGCGCCATCGACGCCAGGCTCAAGGTCCATGGCGGCGGCCGCGCCTTCATCTCGGTGAACAAGGCCCTCGTTACCCAGGCCAGCTCGGCCATCCCCGTTGTGCCGCTCTACATTTCCATCCTCTATAAGGTCATGAAGGCCGCCGGCACCCATGAGGGTTGTGCCGAGCAGATGCAGCGCCTCTTCGCCACGCAGCTCTACAACGGCAACTCGCCCAAGTTCGACCGCGAGGGCCGGGTGCGCGTCGACGACTGGGAGATGCGGCCCGAGATCCAGGCGGCCATCGCCGAAATCTGGCCGAAGGTCACCACCGAGAACCTCGCGCAGCTCACCGACATCGCCGGCTACCGCACCGAGTTCCTCAAGCTCTTCGGGTTCGGAGTGGCCGGCGTCAACTACGGCGCCGACGTCGAGCCGCATGTGCCGATGGCGTAGGCCGGGATTTGGGCCGGCCAGCTAGCCATGCGCGTCGTCGTCCAACGGGTCTCCTCCGCGCGTGTTCGCGTCGCAGCGCGGATCACCGGGCAGATCGGGCGCGGCTTGCTGATTCTCCTGGGAATTGAACAGACCGACACCGCGACCGATGGCACATGGCTGGCGGACAAGATCGCGAAACTTCGGCTCTTCCCTGACGAATCAGGTCAGATGAACCTTTCCGTGACTGAGGTCGCCGGCGGCACGCTGGTGGTAAGCCAGTTCACCCTCCTTGCCGGCACGCAGAAGGGCAACCGCCCCTCGTTCAACCGTGCGGCCCGGCCCGAACAGGCCGTCCCGCTCTACGAGCAGTTCATCGCGCAACTCTCGACCGCTCTCGGCCGCCCAGTGCAGACTGGCGAATTCGGCGCCCACATGGACGTCGAGCTCGTCAACGACGGCCCCGTCACCCTCATCCTCGATTCCAAGCTCCGCGAATGACCATGCGCCTCCGTCCCCTGTCCTGCACCTTGCTCCTCGCCACCACCGTGCTGCTGCCCGCACAGATGACCGAGGACGCCAGCCTCCAGTTTTTCCGCGACCTCGCGGAGACCCGCAACTTCACCCTCGGCCGCCCCGTCTCGCCGAAACTCACGCCTGACGGCGCGAACGTGATATTCCTGCGGGCCAGCCCCCGCAGCCCCGTCCTCCGCCTCTACGAGATGAACGTCGCCGACGGCACCGAGCGCGAGGTGCTCGCCCCCGAGCAGCTGCTCGCCGGCGGAGAAGAAAAATTGAGCGCCGAGGAAAAGGCCCGCCGCGAGCGCCAGCGCCAGAGCCTCAAGGGATTCACCTCCTTCCAGCTCTCCCGCGATGGCACCCACCTGCTGGTCTCCCTCTCCGGCAGGCTCTACGTCGTGAAGCGGGCAGATCTCAGCTTCACCGAACTGCCTGGCGCCGGTTGGCTTGATCCCCGCTTCTCTCCCGATGGCGCGATGGTGGCGGGTGTCATCGACCGCGAGCTGCAGGTCGTCGACCTCGCCTCTAACACCCTCCGTGCTCTGACCTCTGGGGCCACCGGCACCCTTTCGCACGGCGCCGCCGAGTTTGTCGCGCAGGAGGAGATGAGCCGCAACGAAGGTTACTGGTGGTCGCCGGACTCAAAGTCGCTCGTCTACCAACAGACGGACGAGTCCGAGGTCGAGACCCGCTTCATTGCCAATCCGCTGCACCCGGAGGAAAAGCCCATCGCCTTCGCCTACCCCAAGGCCGGCTCTCCCAACGCCGTCGTCCGCCTCTTCGTGACCGCGGCGGGCGGCGGCCAACCCCGGGAGCTGGTCTGGGACCGCGCCCGCTTCCCCTATCTGGCCCGCGTCGACTGGAGCGAAGCCAAGGCCCCGCTGACCATCCTCGTGCAGAACCGCGAGCAGACCGAGCAGGTTTTGCTCGCCGTTGATCCCGCCTCCGGAACCACCCGTGAACTTCTGCGGGAGGCCGACCCCGCCTGGCTCAACCTGGATGACGGCAGCCCCGGACGCGCCATGCCCGTCAGTGCGACTGTCTTCACACCCCTCTGGCTGGCCGATGGCTCCGCCTTTCTCTGGACCACAGAATTGCGCGGCTCGTGGCAGGTCGAACTCCGCTCCGCCGACGGCAAGCTGCTCCGCGAGATCACCCCGCCCGATTTCGTCTACCGCTCGCTCATCGGCCTCGATGAGAAGGCCGGCGCGGTCCTCGTGCACGGCAGCACCGATGCCCGCGAGGTCCACGTCTGGCGCTTCGCCCTCGCCGGCGGCGCCGGCACCCAGCTGACCCAGGGTCGTGGCTACCATGGGGCGATCTACTCCCGGGGCACGGGCCGGCTGATCCGTGCCTCCGATGTCTTTGACGGACGCTTCAGCGTCGAGGTGCTGGCCCTCGACGGCCGGAGCTCCGCCAAGTTGCGCACCACCACCGAGGCAGCCCCCCGACTGCCCACCACCGAGCTCTCCCGCACCCTCAGTCTGCCCAACTTCGACGCCGCCCTCACCCGCCCGCAGAACTTCCAGCCGGGCCGCAAATATCCCGTCATCCTCAATGTCTACGCCGGGCCCGGCGTGAAGCGCGTCAATGCCACCATCCGCGACTTTTTTCCCGACCAGTGGATGGCCGACCAGGGCTACATCGTCGTGCGCATTGACGGACGCGGCACCCCCGGGAAGGGCCGTGAGTGGGAGCGCATCATCAAGGGCAACTTCATCGATGTGCCCCTCAACGACCAGATCGCCGGCCTGCAGGCCCTCGCCGGCCAATACCCCGAGCTCGATCTCTCCCGCGTCGGCGTTTCCGGCTGGTCCTTCGGCGGCTACTTCAGCGCCATGGCCGCCATCCGCCGCCCCGATATCTTCCGCGCCGGCGTTGTCGGTGCACCCGTCACCACCTGGGAGAACTACGACACCCACTACACCGAGCGTTACCTCGGCACCCCGCAGGCCAACCCCGAGGCCTACCGGGTGAGCAACGTCACCACCTACGCCAACGAGGCCAAGCGCCCGCTCTTCCTCATCCACGGCCTCACCGACGACAACGTCTACTTCCAGCATGCGCTCCAGCTCGCCGACGCCCTCTACCTTGCCGGCAAACCCTACGAGTTTCTCCCGATGCTCGGCACGCACATGATCAGCGACCCCATGGTCCGCCTCCGCCAGCAGCAGCGCGTCATCGAGTTTTTCAACCAGCACGTCAAACTGGCGCAGTGACCCGCACCGGCGTGGCGGGGATCAATCCTCCCCGCCCGGCACGCTGAGGCTCCGGCCGTTATCCTTCGGGCCGAGCTGCAGCAGGAAGGGTCCGGCGGTCTTGGCCCACTCCGCGGCCTTGGGGTAAGCGCCTGCTCCGTCGCCCCAGCTCTGCCGCAGCATGTCGGTGTCGATCACCCCGGGATTCAGCGGCACGGCGGCCAGGCCCGCCGGCAAACTCTGCGCCAGCGCCTTGGTCAGGCCTTCCACTGCAAACTTAGACGCGCAATAAGGCGCCATGTCCGGCGAGGTGCTGCGACCCCAGCCCGAACTGAGGTTCACGATCACCCCGCTCCCGCGCGCGACCATGGCGGGCACAAAGTGCCGGATGACGTTCGCCACGCCCTTCACGTTCACGTCGACGAGCCGAGAGAATTCCGCCGCGGTCACCTTCCAGAGCGGGGCGGGCGTGTTGATGAGCGCGGCATTGTTGATCAGCAGGTCGGGCGCGCCGTGTTTCGCGAGGATCCGCTCGGCCCACAACGCGACCTTGTTGTCCTCGGCCACGTCCACCACGGAGAATTCACTCGGCGCCGCGAAGTCGAACTGCATTCCGGCGACCTGCGCCCCGCGCCCGCAGCCGATGACCGTGTGCCCCTGCACGATGAACCACTCCGTCAGTGCCCGCCCGAGCCCGCGGGTCGCCCCGGTGATGAGGATGGTCTTGCCCATGGGGTCATCCCAGGAAGTGCCGCGAGCCGAGGCAAGCGCCGTTCAGGTGAACTCCGCGAACAGCAGGCTGGCGGCAAAGCCGAGAAACACGAGGCCCAGCGCCCGGTCCACCCAATGCACCTGCCGGAGGAAGGGCCGGCGCACGGCCGGGTTGGTGAACGCCACGGCAACAAGGCAGAACCAGCCCGCGGTCCACAGCGCCATCCACACGCCGTAGCCGGCCTGGATCGATTTCGGCGTCGTGGTGCTCACCACGAGCGGGAACAACGAGATGAAGAAGAGCGCCGCCTTGGGGTTGAGCACGTTGACGAGGAAGCCCGTGGTCCACGCCGCGCGGTCGCTGATGAAGCCCTCCTTCGCCAAGGCTTCGGAGGACACATCGTTCTCGGCATGTCGAGGCCGAGAACGAAGTGCCTGCACGCCCACCCAAGTGAGATAGGCCGCACCCAGATACTTGGCCACCCAGAGGGCCGTGGGCGAATTCTTCAGCAGGTAACCGAGGCCCAGCAGGCTGTAGGCGATGTGCACCGAGATGCCGCAACCGATGCCGAGGCTCGTCCACACCGCCGTGCGGCGGCCGTGCGCGAGGCTCTGGCGCAGCACGAGCGCGAAGTCCGGGCCGGGACTGGCCACCGCCAGCGCGTGCGCGACGACGATCTTCAGGAACTCAGGCCAATACTCCACGGCGGCGGTGCGCGCACCGGCTCAGCGCAGCTCGAGGTCCTGCGGCACCGTGCTGAGCGCCTCGGCCATCGAGGTGAGCCCCTCCTTCACCTTATGCATGCTGTCCTGATGGAGGGTCTTCATGCCGTGCTTCACGCAGATGCGCTTCAGCTCGGCCGTCTCGGCCTCCTTGTTGATGCCATCGATCAGCTCCTCGCTGACCGTCATCAGCTCGTGGATGCCGACGCGCCCGCGGTAGCCGCTGTAGTTGCACTTCGGGCAACCCTTGGGGCTGGGCTTGTAGATCTGGCCGCCCTTGGACCAGCCGACGGATTTCTTGAGGATGTCCAGCTCGCGGCCCTCGGGTTCGTAGGCGACGCGGCAGACCTTGCAGACACGGCGCATCAGACGCTGGGCGCACACACAGATGAGGGAGGACGAGATCATGAACGGCTCGATACCGAGGTCGGTGAGGCGCGCGACCGTGCTCGGGGCGTCGTTCGTATGGAGCGTGGAGATGAGCAGGTGGCCGGTGAGCGCGGCCTCGACCGCGATCTGCGCCGTCTCCTTGTCGCGGATTTCACCGACGAGGATGATGTCGGGGTCCTGGCGCAGGAAGGAGCGCAGCGCGTTGGCGAAGGTGAGGCCGATCTGCCGGTGCATCTGCATCTGGTTGATGCCGGAGAGCGTGTATTCGATCGGGTCCTCGACCGTGCGGATGACGAGGTCGGGCGTGTTCACCTCATTGAGGGCGGAATAGAGTGTCATGGACTTGCCCGAGCCCGTGGGTCCGCAGTGCAGGATCATGCCGTAGGGCTGGCGGATGCAGTCGCGGTAGATCTGCAGGTTGGCTTCGGTGAAGCCCAGTGCGGTCAGCGGCAGGGTCGACTTCTGCTTGTCGAGGATGCGCATGACGACGCCCTCGCCATGGTTGAGCGGCGCGGTCGAGACGCGGAGATCGATGTCGATGTTCTTCTTGTTGTAATGCTTGAAGACAATGCGGCCGTCCTGCGGCAGGCGGCGCTCCGCAATGTCGAGGTTGCACATGATCTTCAGGCGGGCGATGAGCGCGCCGGAGACCTTGGCGGGCAGGCGGAGTTTCTCGGAGGCGATGCCATCGATGCGGTAGCGCACGACCAGTTCGCGTTCCCACGGATCGATGTGGATGTCGGAGGCTCCGGCGAAATAGGCGTCCTCGATGATGCGGTTCGCCAGCTGGATGATGGGAGCCGAGTCCTCATGCTCCAGATCCTCCTCCTTGATGTCGGAGGCATCGTCGCTGAAGTCGGCGCCGATCTGCTCGACGACGTCGGTGAACTGCACCTGTGCGGCCTCGGGCTGGTCCTTGCGGAGCTTTTCCCGGATATCCGGCTCGCGGCCCAGCAGGCGGATGACGCGCATGCCCGTGCGCTCCTGGATCTTGGTGGCGACGCTGGAATCGAAGGGGTTGGCGAAGGCCACGAGCAGGATGTCGCCCACCTGGCCGACGGGCAGGATTGTGTTCTTCTGGCAGAACTCGAGGTCGATCTTCTCGAAGGTGGTATTCTGCATCTTGTAGCGCGACACGTTGAAGGGCGTGAGGCCGAGCGCCCGGCACTTGGCCAGCAGCAGCTGGAAGGGCGTGATGTGATGGTCCGACTGGAGGATCTGGTCCAGCTGCTCACCGGTCAGCTCGTCCGGCCGGCCCAGCAGCGTGCTCTTCTCGTCGTTGTTGAGCTTTCCGAGCTCGACGAGCTTGTCGATGATCTGGGTCTGGATGCGTCCGAGGGCCATGGTTCAGGGCTTCTGGGTCGGGTTGCTGCCGGAGGGCGGACTGGCGCCCGGGAACGGTGCGGCGGAGGCAGTCTTGACCTGCGGCACCCCGGTGCCGAAAGGCGAGGCGGTGTTGCCCGCGCCGCCTGGTTTTGCCACCGGGGCGACGGGCGGCCGCGTGCCCGCCATCGGCATGGGCGGGCGGGTGCCGGTGCCTCCGCCGGCGGGCGGGTTGCTCATCGGTGAGCCGCTGCCTGATTTCACGCCGGTGGCCTTTTCGATCTCGGCGCGCTCGGCCTGCACCTTGTCGAGGAAGTCCGCGATCACCTCCATTGAGGTCGCCTGCCAGATGATGGAGCGGCCGAGCTTCTTCTCCCAATGTTCGCGCACGGCCGTGCTCAGAAAATAGGCCGTGGCCACGAAATGAAACTCCTCCTCCCGGTCGTAGGGGACCGTCCAGGTCGCCCAGCACTCGCCGAGGTCGAGGGCAAACCGGATGTCGTCGGACACGTCGAAGTTCCGCAGGTCGACGGCGCCGATGCCCTGGTCGTCGATCACGTGGTGGATGACCTCCTCCTCCTTCAGCACCTTGCGCTCATAGGACAGGATGGCGAGCACCGAGGCCTGGCGGATCTCGCCCGCGCCCAGAAGTTCCAGCAGGCGCTCGTTGGCCGGTTCCAGGTCCTCGAACTTGACCAGGTTGTGCTCGATGAGGCCGGCGCCGAGCAGGCGGTTGGCGCGCATCAGCAATGAGCGATGTTCCATCACGATGCGAAATTGGGCCGGCGTCAGGCGCTTGGCGACTTCTTTTCACGTGGGCGCAGCTTTCGCACCCGCTTCCGCAGCTCGTCCTTCAGTTTATCCAGTCCGGAGCCCTCCAGGCACGAGATCGGCAGCACCGTCACCCGGTGCCGGCGCTTGAAGGCGGTCAGGTTCTTCTTTGCCGCCGGCACGTCCATTTTGTTGGCGGCCACGAGACGTGGCTTCTTCAGCAGGGCGGCGTCGTAGAGCTTCAGTTCCTCCAACAGCTGGGCGTAGTCTTCGCGCGGGTCACGGCCGTCGACCCCCGCCATGTCCAGGATGATGAGCAGGACGGAGCAGCGCTCGATGTGGCGGAGGAAACGGTGCCCCAGGCCCTTGTTGGCGTGGGCCCCGGCGATGAGTCCCGGCACGTCGGCCAGCATGAGCCGGTCGTATTCCTCCCGGTAATCGATGACGCCGATCTGCGGCTGCAGGGTCGTGAACGGATAGGCGGCGGTCTTGGGCCGCGCGTTGGTGATCCGGGTGGTAAGGGAGGATTTGCCGGCATTGGGGAAGCCGACCAGGCCCACGTCGGCGATGCTCTTCAACTCGAGCCGGAATTCCCCGTGCTCACCCGGCTCGCCGGAGCCGTGCTGGCGCGGCGCGCGGTTGACCGAGGTCTTGAAACGCGTGTTGCCCCACCCTCCCTTGCCGCCCTTGCAGAGCACGAATTCCTGCCCGTCCTCGAGGATCTCCGTCACCACCTCGCCGGTGTCGAGGCGGTGGACGACGGTGCCGAGCGGCACCCGCAGGACCGCCGGCCGGCCCTCGCGCCCGTTGCAATCCTTGCCCAGGCCGTGCCCGCCGCGTTCGGCGGTCCAGTGCGGCTTGTATTTGAAGTCGATGAGGTTGTTCTGGTCGTCGTCGCCGCGCAGGACGACGTCGCCGCCCTTGCCGCCGTCGCCGCCGTTGGGCCCGCCCCAGGGCTCGTATTTCTCGCGGCGGAAGCTGACGCAGCCCCGTCCGCCGTCGCCGGCGCGTGCCTTGATCGTGGTCTCGTCGATGAACATCACCCCGGTGAAGCAGAATCCCATGGCCTTGCCAAGCGGCGTCCGCCCGGGAGGAACATTGCCCTTGCCGCCCCCCCGGCGGCAACCAGATGGTCGCCGGCGTGAATCCAGGCCGGTTCCACTCCCTCACCATCCTGCGTTTCTTTGCCGCCGCCTGGGTGCTGGTCTTCCACCTGAACAAGCTCCTCACCGCGGGAGCCGCCCAGCCGTGGGCCGCGCTGCTGGACAACGGCGCCCTGGCCATGGGGTTCTTCTTCACGCTGTCCGGCGCCGCTCTGGCCTACGGTTACGGCACGCTCACCCCCAACGCCTCCGACATCCGCCGGTTCTATCTCGCCCGCTTTGCCCGCATCTACCCCGCCTATGCGGTCCTGCACCTGAGCGCCCTGTTCTTCGTGGACATCCCCTTCCCGGAAGAGGCCGGCCGGTGGCTCTACGTGCACCTGCTGTCCTTCCTCGGCCTGCAGGCGTGGTTTGGCCACGCTGCCATCCAAGGGGTCAATACCGGCACCTGGTCGCTTTCGACGGAGTTTTTCTTCTACGCCCTCTTCCCCCTGCTGCTGCCGCTCCTGCGCACCCTCCGTGACACGCTGTCCTTTCTACGGCTGGCCTTCGGCGTCTGCCTGCTGGTCGGAACCGTCGGCGCCGCCGACCTCATCTTCCAGACGGCCGGCGGCTTCACCCCCTACTACTATAATCCGGCCCTGCGCCTGCCGGAGTTCATGCTGGGCGTGCTCGTCGGCCTGGAACTGGCCCGCCCCTCGCCGCTTTCCCGCCCCGCGCTGCTGGCCGGGTTGCTGCTCTCGACGCTGGGCATCCTGATTGTCGCCTTCCTGCCCAACCGCAACCTTTGGATGAGCGTCAACGCCGTGTTCACCCCTCTTGCCGCGGCGGTCATCTATTTCTTCGCCCAGACGGAGCGGACCTGGGCGCCGGACTGGAAGAACCCGTTCCTGCGCCTGCTCCGGTATCTGGGGGAGTCGTCCTACTGCCTTTTCCTCGTGCACCTGTTCCCGCTCTTCGCCCTCAGCACCCCGGCGGCGGCGCCGTATTGCGCGGCCTTCCTCCGCGAATACCACCGCCTGTGGTTTTGGGCCCTGTTCGCGGCCGGCTCCCTCCTGCTTGCGTTCGCCCTGCACGAGTTGGTCGAGAAGCCGGCGCGACGCTGGATCATGCGCCGCTGGGGCGACGGCGTCACACCGTCACCTTGATGCCCTTACGGAAGTAGGTGGGCACGTCGAGATCCTGCCCCTCGAAGAAATTGCCATGGGCCTGCCCGAAGGCGCCGCGCGGTGCGCCGGGCTCCTCGACGAAACCCAGCTCGGCCTGCAGCGGCTTGTGGCCGTGCCCCGTCTTCCCCGCCGCGGGCGCCGGGGGCGTCGAGCTTCCGGCCGTGATCCTCGTCGTCACCGTGGGATTGCTGTCGGGTGCGGCCGTGGTCGTCGTCGCGGCCGGTTTCTCCGGTTTGCGCACCGGCACGGGCCGGCGGACGAAGTTGCGGCCACCCAGCTCGGTCGTGCCGATGACACAGAGCTCGACCCGCCCCTGCATGGCCTCGTCGATCACGGCGCCGAAGATGACGTTGGCCTCACGGCCGAATTCCTCGTTCACGGCGTTCATCAGCTCGTTCACCTTGGTGAGGCTCAGGTCCGGCCCGCCGGTGATGTTGACCAGAAGACGGTCCGCCTTGCGGGCGAACTCCGGCGTGTGCAGCAGCGCGCACTGCTTGAGATCCTCGAACGCGGCCAGGGCGGCGTTGTCGCCCGCCCCATGGCCGAGGCCGAACAGCGTCTTGCCCCCGCGCTGCTGGAAGACCTGCTTGAGCGAGGCGAAGTCCACGTTGATCAGACCGGTGCGCGACAGCATCGCCCAGATGGATTTCACCCCGCGCCCAATCCACACGTCGGCGCGGGCGAAGGCATCGAGCACGCTGGTCTGCTCCCCGCCCTCCTGCAGCAGGATGTCGTTGGGCAACGGGATGACCGCATGGCAGACCTGCCGCAACTCGGCCAGCGCATCCTCGGCCTGCTTGCGGCGGCGCCCGCCCTCGAAGGTGAAGGGCAGCGTGACAAAGGCGACCACGACCGCCCCCGCCTGCGTCGCCACCTCGGCCATCACGGGGGCCGCGCCCGAGCCGGTGCCGCCGCCTAGGCCGGCCACCAGGAACACCAGGTCGGTGTCGCGCACGATCTCGGCCAGCTTGTCGCGGTCGGCGTCGGCCGCCGCGTAGCCGATGGTGGGGTCGCCGCCCGCGCTGAGCCCGCGCGTCAGCGTGGCCCCGACCAGCACCTTCTCCTGCACGGGTGAGCTGCCCAGTGCGGTGAGGTCCGTGTTGACGACCGCGAGCTGCAGGCGGTCGAGGTTCTCCATCTTCAGGCGGTCGACGGCGTTCGAGCCGCCGCCGCCGATGCCGATGAGCTTGATGCCGACGTTGCGATCGGCGAGGGCTTCGAGGGGAAGTTCCGGTGAGGGGGCGTCCATGTCAGGAGAAGATCTTGGCGAGGTTGGAGATGAAGCCGCGGTTCCGCGGGGCGGTGGTGGCATGCTCGTGCGCCGTGCGCAGGCCAAACTGGAACACGCCCAGCACGGTGGTGAACATCGGGTCCTTCAGCTCCTCCTTGACCCAGGCCGGGGCTTCGCCCCGGCGGGCGGGCACGCCAAACGCCTGTGCTGCCGCTTCCTCGATGCCGGGCATGCGCGCGGTGCCGCCGGTCAGCACGACGCCGGCGCCGCAGTGCTCGGGCACATAGGCGGCCCCGAGCCTCCGGCGCACGACCTCGAGGAGTTCCTGCGTGCGGGCGGCCGTGATGGTCTCGATCGCGGCCTTCCCGATCTGGCGGTCGCCGAAGGTCGCCTCGCCGTTGAGCCAGACCTTGTCCTGCTTGTCGCGGGTTTGCACCGTGCCGCGCGCATGGCGCAGCTTGAGGATCTCCGCCTGGGCCGCCGTCACGCGCAGACCGATGCTCAGGTCGTTGGTGAGGTGCTCGCCGCCGACCGGCAGCGTGCCGGTCGTCAGCACGTGGCCGTCGCGGTAGAGCACGTAGTCGGTGATGCCCTTGCCGATGTCGAGCACGAGGGTGCCATGGCTGCGCTCCTCCGGGGTGGTGAGCAGGGAGCCGGCGGCGAGGCTCGAGAGCACGAGCTCCCGCACCTCCAGATGGTAGCCGCCGACCACGTGGATGTTGTCGCTCACCTTGCCCTCGTGGCCATGGACGATCCAGTAGCCCACCTCGAGCCGGCGGCCGGTCAGGTGCTCGGCATCGGTCACGATGCGGCCATCGAGCGCGAAGGGCCGGCGGATCTCATGGATGCGGGTGCGGCCCGCGGGCAGCTCCTTCTGCTTGGCCAGGTTGCAGACCGTGGCGATATCGAGCGCCGTGACCGTGTTGTCGGCGGACTTCACGTTGACCCCCGCATCGCTGGCAAAGCCGTCAAGGTGCGCGCCCGTCTGCGCCAGCCAGACCTCCTCGATGCGCGCGCCGGCCCGCTTCTCCGCCATCTCCAAGGCATGGTGCGCCGACTCGCAGGCCGCCTTGTAGTCGACGACCTCGCCCTTGAGCACGCCGCTCGACGGCGCGACGCCGACTCCGACGATGTTGAGGCTGCGCCCGCGGGTGATTTCACCCACGAGCACGGCGGTCTTGCTGGTGCCGATTTCGACGGCAGCGATGATGCGGCCGCTGCTAGAGATCACGTGTGGTCCTCCGATGGTTGGGGGGGGTGGGATTGGGCAGGATGAAACGGGGGTTCGTGGCGGCGGCGGCCGGCGGTCCGGCTGGATCGAAACGGACCGGGACCTGGTCGCCCAGTGCGAGGTTCACGCCGGCAAGGGCGGCGAGGCCGGCCTCGCCGGCACGATCCAGGATGTAGTCGAGCCGGGCGAGCTGGCGGTGGAAATCCTCCCCGGCCGCAAAAACGAACTCCTGTTTCTGCCCGCTGGTGACCACCAATTCGCCGTGCTCGGCCAACCGGGCCAGCGAGAGGATCGCCCAGTTGTCATACAGCCACGGGGCCTCGATCTGCGCGGTGGAGATGAGCCGGGCGGCGGTCTCCATGCCGGCGACGGGGGCGTAGCCCCGCCCGGCCCGCTTCAGGTTGAAACCGGCCAGCCAGGGCAGGCCGGTGATGAGTGTGCGCTCGTGGTTGATGCCCGCGAACACCACGCCGTCGGCCGCCACCAGCATCGCCTGCGCGGGACCGGCCCCGTCCTGCACCTGCACGCGCGCCACCGGGGTGCGCTCCTGCAGCGTCACGACCAGCCGGTCGGGGAACTGCCGTGAAACGGAGGCCACCCGCACCTGGGCATGCGCCAGCAGCTTGTCGCGCAGCGCATCGAGGTCGAGGGACATCAGGGTCGCGTTGCGCGGGACCGTGAGTTGGGCCTCGACCCATTCCCGGGTCAGCACGCCGTCGGTGGCGACGGTCACCTTCGCCACCCGCGCGCCGTGCGCCGCGGCGGTCAGGCCGGGGCGGTCGGTGTTCCAG
This sequence comes from uncultured Opitutaceae bacterium, assembly GCA_964565475.1. Classification (GTDB taxonomy): domain Bacteria; phylum Verrucomicrobiota; class Verrucomicrobiia; order Opitutales; family Opitutaceae; genus Didemnitutus. The sequence goes on from CAZMFB010000008.1 coordinate 72,291, forward strand.
GCATGGGTCAGTTCATACGCCGCCCAGGCGAGACCGCCGCCGAGCGCGCACAACAGGGTGAGCTTGAGCCCGGCGGCCACGCGCCGGCGCAGGCCCCGGCCCGACATGGCGCGCGGCCGCACCTCCTGGCGGATGTGCCGCCAGGAACGGCCGGGATGCGGTTGGTCGGGCGCGGGATTCATCGGCGGAGCAGGGCGGCGGCCTTGAAGCGCTCCACGGCGGGCGCGACCATCTCGCGGCAAAGCGACTCGAAATCCAGCCCCACGCAGCGGGCGCTCATCGGCAGCAGGCTGGTCTCCTTCATGCCCGGCAGGGTGTTGATCTCGAGTAGATACAGCTCGCCCTCGGCCGAGAGCATGAAGTCGACGCGCGCGTAGTCGCGGCAGCCGCACGCCGAGAACGCCGCCTCGGCCAGCCGGCGCGCCTCGACGGTCACCTCGTCGGGCAGCATCGCCGGGGCGAAATACTCCGTCAGCCCCTTCGTGTATTTGCTGGCGTAGTCGAAGACGCCGGACTTGGGCACGATCTCCACCACGCCCATGGCGCGGCCGCGCATGAGGCCGACCGTCAGCTCGCGCCCCACGATGCGGCGCTCCGCCAGCCAGTCGCCCTGCCGGATGCCCGCCAGCGCAATCTCGAGGCCGACCGGTGAAGTCACGATCTGCAGGCCCACGCTGCTGCCCTGCCGGTTGGGCTTGAGCACGACCTGCGGGCCCAGCTCCTTGGCCAACTGCGCGGCGGTGGGCTTGGCGGCGGCGCTGAAGGCCCGGCCGGGCGCCACTCTCACCCCCATGGCGGACACGCTCTGGCGCGCCCGCCATTTGTCGAAGCACAGGTCGCTGGAGGCCGCATCGCAGCCCGCAAAGTGCATGCCCGCCAGGTCCATCAGGCGCTGCATGCCGCCGTCCTCGCCAAAGATGCCGTGCAGGGTCGAGCACACCACGTGCCGCGCGGGATCGAGGCCCGCCGGCAGCTCGTCGCGCTCGACGACGAACTTCTCCGTGGGGTGCGAGTAGGCCATGGCCTGCGCGACCGCCTTGCCCGAGCCCAGCGAAACCTCGCGCTCGGCCGACGTGCCGCCGCACAGGACCGCGATGACGGGCTCGCTCACAGCACGTCCCTCCACTCCTGCCCGAAGAGCAGGACCTCGGGTTGCAGGTCCACGCCGCGCGCCAGCCGGGCGCGCTCGCGCACGCGGCGCATCAGGGCGATGATGTCGGCGCTGGTGGCGTTGCCGCGGTTGATGATGAAGTTCGCGTGCACGGTTGACACCTCGGCGCCGCCGATGCGCTCACCCTTGAGCCCGAGTTCATCAATCAGGCGCCCGGCGGAATCGCCCTCGGGATTGCGGAAGATGCACCCCGCGCTCGGCTCGCGCGGCTGGGTCTCGACCCGCTTCTTCTGGTAGACGTCGATCAGCCGGCGGATGTCGTCGGCCTCGGACCGGGCCGCGGGCCGCAGCAGGGCCCCGAGCGCGACGGCCCGCTCCAGTTCGGCGCAGTGCCGGTAGGAGGCATGCAGGTCGGCCTTGCGGAGGACGCGCGTCTCGCCGGCCAGCGAGATCACGCGGACTTCCTCCACGATGTCGAACATCCAGCCGCCCATCGCCCCCGCGTTCATGCGCAGCGCCCCGCCCACGGAGCCGGGGATGCCCTCGAGGAACTCGAACCCCTTCAACCCGGCTTTGAGGGCGAGCCCGCAGAGATTCTTCAGACGCAGGCCGGCCCCGGCCCAGATGCGGCCGTCAGGGCGGGGCTCGAAGGCCTGCCAGTTGGCGTGGCCGAGGCAGATGACCAGGCCGTCGACGCCGGCATCCGGCACGATGAGGTTCGACCCGCGGCCGAGCACATGCACGGGCACGCCGCGTGAGGCGGCCAGGCGCAGCAACGCGCCCAGACCGGCCTCGTCGGCCGGCTCGGCATAGATCCGGGCGGGACCGCCGACGCGCAGGGTCGTCTTGGGCGCGAGCGATTCGCCGGCGACCACGCGCGCCGCGGGACCGACCGCGGTGCGGGCCTCGCGCAGGAATTCGTCCCAGCGCACGCCGGCGGAGGTTTCACTGGGCGACACGGTGCTCATGCGGCCTGGGGCGCCGGCGTATGCCGGGCATGGCGGAGGCGGGGGGCGCGCACGGCGAGCAGCTCGAGATCATGCACGATCGTGTCGATGGTGTTCTCGTGCGCCATGCGGCGGAGATTGGTGCGGAACTTGGCCAGCAGCCATTCGTTGCCGATGGTGTCGCGCACCTCCTGCAGGAGCGTGGACAGCGCGGTCTGGGGCACGACCAGCCCGCCGCCCTGCGCCTCGAAGTGGCGGGCGTTGGCCTGCTGGTGGTTGTCGGCCGCCTGCGGGTAGGGCACGAGGATGGCGGGCGTGCCGCATTGCACGAGCTCGGCCAGCGTGCCGGCCCCGGCCCGGCTGATCACCAGGTCGGCCGCGCTGAAGAGCGTGCCGACCTCGTCGGAGAAGGCGCGAAAAATGGCGCGCACGGTGCGACCGTTGGGCACGCGGATGTCGCGCGGGCCCTCCGTGCCCTTGCCCAGCCCGGTGACACAGTAGACCTGCACGCCGTCGTTGGCCAGAGTGGCGAGGTTCTGCTCCGCCCAGAGGTTGAGCGGCTCGGAGCCCTGGCTGCCGCCCAGCAGCACGAGGACGCGCTGGCGCGGGTCGAGGCCGAGCCGCGCGCAGGCGGCATCGCGCGGCTCGCGCGCAATCTCGGTCCGGACGGGCAGGCCGGTGTGGCGGACCATCAGGCCGAGCCGCCCGGGCAGCCGCACCCCCGGCGGCAGGTAAAGGCGGTTGGCCAAGTGCGACAGCAACCGGATGGCGCGCCCGGGCACGCGGTTGGCCTCGTGGAGCGCGACCGGCACGCCGAGGAACCGGCTGGCGAAGACTACGCCGGCATTGGTGAAGCCGCCAAAGCCCACGACGGCGTCGGGCCGCGTGCGCCGCAGGTGGCTCAGGCTGAAGACAAGGCCCTCGGTCTGCTTCACGACAAACCGCGCCAACCGGTCGGGCCGGCCGGCAAAGGGGGCGCCCGCCACGCGCTCGGCCGGCAGGTGCGGGTATTTCTCGATGAGGCGCGTGTCCACCTTCTTGCGGCTGATGAAAAGCGTCGCGTCATGGCCGCGCGCGCGCAGCGCCTCGGCCAGCGCGATGCCCGGCGAGAGGTGCCCGCCGGTGCCGCCGCAGGCGAGGATGAAGCGGCTCATGCGACCACCTCCGAGAGGGCGCGGCGGCGCAGGAGCGGCTTGGGGCGTTCCCACGTGCGCGCGGTGTTGACGATGATGCCGACGAGGAAACCCATCAGCAGCAGGTTGGACCCTCCGGCACTGATGAAGGGCAGCGACATGCCCTTGGTGGGCAGCATGCCGGTGACGACGCCGAGGTTGATGATGGCCTGCAGGCAGATCAGCAGCAGGCAGCCGGTCACGAGCAGGAACTGGAACAGGTTGGGCGCGCGGCGCACATGCATGAGGCCGGCGATGAAGATGGTGATGAAGAGGGCGACGACGGTGAGGGTGAAGACGAGACCGAGCTCCTCCCCGAGGATGGCGAAGATGAAATCCGTGTGCGCCTCGGGCAGGAAGGCGTTCTGCTGGCGGCCGTTGCCGAGGCCCACGCCCCCCACCCCGCCGGCGGCGAAGGCGAGGATGGCCTGCCAGAGCTGGTAGGCGCCGTCGCCCCGGTGCGCCTCGACGTCGAGGAACGAGGTGATGCGGCGCAGGCGGTTGGGGTTGTGCAGCACGAGGACGACGAACCCGGTGAGGGCGAGCACCGCGGAAGGCAGCATGAACTTGAGCCGCGCGCCGGCGAGAAAGAGCAGGATCATGCCGATGGCGCCGGCGAGGAAGGCCGTGCCGAAATCAGGTTCCACCAGGATGAGGCCGGCGAAGGCGGCGATGATGAGGCACGGCTTGATGAAGCCCTGCACGAAGTCGTGCAGCCGGTTCTGGTTCAGGGCCAGATAGTGCGCGAGGCTGAAGACGAGCGCGAGCTTGGCGAACTCCGACACCTGCAGGCGCACGCCGCCGAGCCCGAGCCAGCGCCGGCTGCCCTTGACCGAGATGCCGATGTGCGGGATCAGCACGAGCACGAGCATGAACAGCGCGATGCCGGCGGCGATCCAGGTGAACTTGCGCAGCTGCTCGAGGTCGGCCCGCGCGGTCAGCCACCCGGCGCCCAGCGCGAGTGCAAGGAAGATGATCTGCTTGTAGAGGTAGGTCGTGGGGGCGGAACCGCGCACCGTCGAACTGGCGCTGAACAGCACCGAGAGCCCGATCGCGAGCAGGGCCGCCACGCAGACGACGATGACACTCGCGGGGGTGATCGTGAGGGGGCGGCGGGGCGCGGGAACGCTCGGCGAACTCACCATGGCGTTGGGCGACGGTTCAGTTCTTCGGAGGTTGGTCCTCGACCTTGACGGTGGGCACCGTGGACGGTGTGTCCTTCAGGCCGGCGTCGAGATCCTGCCCGGGCGGGGGCGGCTTGAGCTCAAACTTGATGGGAGCAGACGGGGTGGTCGTTTCGCCCGTGGTCGTGGCGGCCGCGGTCGTGGCGGGCTTGGTGCCGACGGCCTTGAAGCCGGGGATGACGAGCTTCTGTCCGGCGCGGATGCGGGCGGGGTCGGTGATGTTGTTGGCGGCGGCCAGCTCGTTGACCGTGACCTGGTATTTGCGGGCGATGGTGCCGAGTTTCTCGCCCGCCTGGATGATGTGCGTGACTTCCTCGCCGCTGGCGCGCGCGGCGCTCAGCGCGGCCTCGGCGGCGGTCGGCTCCGTCGTGCCGGCCTTGGCGCCGGCGGGCAGGCGGAGATCCTGCCCGATGCGGACGATGTCAGCGGTCAGGCCGTTGGCCTCGCGGAGGGCGGTAGCGGTGACGTTGTGCTTACGCGCGATGCTCGCCAGCGTGTCGCCCGCGCGGACCTTGTAGGTGGTGCCGCCCGGGGCGGAGAGGTCGACAGGACCCGCGGCCTTGCCGGGGATGAGCAGCTTGCGGCCGGGCTGGAGGATGGCGTTCACGCCGACGTTGTTGGCCTTGGCGAGCTCGGCGACCGTAAGGTCGTTTTTCTTCGCGATGCTCCAGAGGCTGTCACCCCGCACGACGGTGTAGGACGAGACGGGCGCGACGTCGGCGGCCGGCGTGGTGGCGGGCGACAGCGCGATGGCCGCGGGCGAACCGGGGCGCGTGGGCGCGGCGCGGCCGGTGCCGGTCGGCGGCGTGTAGGTGACCACCGACTGCGACGCGGTGGCATCGGCGGTGTTCACCGCCTGGGGCTGCACCGTCGTGCCGAGGTTGAAAGCGGTGGCGGATTGCGCGGACGAGGCCGTGCTGCCGGCCGGCATGGTGGCGTCGGGCGTGGCGGCGTGACGGGTGCCACCGGACTGGCAACCCGGGGTGGCAAAAATCAGGATGAAGGCGAGCACGTGGATCGCAATCACGGCTCCGAAGATCTGCAGGATTTTCATGGCGGGAGTTGAGTGAGTGGGTGATGGGTTTGCTATCTCAAAAAGGAAGTTATTCACAGACTTTCCACAGCGCCAGCGCGGGTTGGGACGCGCCGGGGTTTAGCGGGTAATTCATGTGGAAAAACGGTAGGTGCCCGGCGGCAGCAAAGGATAGGTTCCGGTTGTTAGTATAAAGAACCTGCCGTCGGGCTCCTACGAGAGGGTTTGGCGCGCGTCGCGGACAGCGACTCGGGGGCGGCGAAGCCTTCGCGCAGCCGGCGGAGGCGGGCCATCGGGCGGACAAGCGGCCGCTGCAGCAGCAACAGGCCGGTCTGGGCGGCATCGCGGAAATTCGGGGTGTGCTCGAAGCTGAGGTCGATGGGCATGGCGGGGCGGGGTTAGCGGAGCTTCAACGTGGCGAGACCGAGGAGGGCGAAGCCGAGGGAAAGGACCCAGAAACGCAGGACGACCTTGGTCTCGGGCCAGCCGAGCTTCTGGAAATGGTGGTGCAGCGGGGCCATGCGGAAGAGCCGGCGGCCCTCGCCATGGCGGCGCTTGGTGTATTTGAACCAGCCGACCTGCAGGATGACCGACAGTGCCTCCAGCACGAACACGCCCCCGATGATCACCAGGGTGAGGGGCTGGTGGATCATGAAGGCCATGACGCCGATGAGACCGCCGAGCGCGAGCGAGCCGGTGTCGCCCATGAACACCTCCGCAGGATGCGAGTTATACCAGAGGAAGGCCATGCAGGCGCCGATGAGCGCGCCGCAGATGACGGTCAGCTCGGTCACGCCCCGGACATGGCTGAGCAGGAGGAATTCCGAGTAGATGCTGTTCCCCGCGATGTAGGCCATGAGGCCCAGCACCAGGGCGACCGTGATGGTGCAGCCGACCGCGAGGCCGTCGAGGCCGTCGGTGAGGTTGATGGCGTTGCTGAAACCGACGATCCAGAGGTAGATGAGCACGAGCAGCAGCCACCAGGGCATCTGCGGGATGAGCGCGGTCTTGAGGAACGGCACCCACAGCTCGCGGATCTTGTCCGAGCTCTGCGGATGCCAGAGCAGCACGCCCAGCGCCACGACCGTGGCGAGCGACTGCCACGCGATCTTCTCCCAGGACCTGATGCCGTCCTTGTTCTTGTGGACGACCTTCAGGTAGTCGTCGCGCCAACCGGGGACCGTCAGGGCCGTGTAGACGAAGAGGGCGACCACCACCCAGACGTTGGGTTGCGCCCAGAGCGCCGCGCTGAGGAAGACGGCGATGAAGATGATGAGCCCGCCCATGGTCGGCGTGTGCTTCTTGTCGAGGTAACCGGCGCCGAGCTCGGCCGTGCGCGAGTCGATGTAGCCGTGGCCGAGCTTGAGCTCGCGGAAGCGACGGATGAGCCACGGGCCGATGAGGAAGCCGATGACAAGCGCCGTGGCCGTCGCCATGATGATGCGGAAGGTGTGCGACCCGAAGAGCCGCAGCGGCCCGAACACGCTCTCGTATTCTGCGAGGTAGCTAAGCATGGGCGGGGGCGTGCGGGTCGAGCACGGTCTCGAGGCGGTAGCGGCGGCTGCCCTTTACGAACACGTCGCCGGCGAAGCCGGCCAGCCGGTCGCGCACGGGATCGAGCGACGCGACGACGGCGATCTGCGCGGGGTCGTTGCCGTTCTCGAGCATGCCCTCGCGCAGGGCCGGCGCATGGTCGCCGAGGGCGAACAGGAAATCCCCCGGCCGCAGGAGCAGCGTGCGGCCGAGCGTGCGGTGAAAATCCGCCGCCTGGGCGCCGAGTTCCTCCATGCCGCCGAGAACGTAGAGCCGCGGCACGTCGGTCCGCGCCAGCCCCGCGAAGGCCACGATCGAGTCGGCCATCGAGGCGGGGTTGGCATTGTAGAAATCGCAATAGACGCGCGCCGCGCCGACGGTCTGCAGCTCGCCGCGCCACTTCGCGGGCTGCCAGCCCTCGATCCGTTTCTGCAACGCCGCATCGCCCACGCCCAGCTCGGACGCCAGCGCCAGCGCCAGCGCGGCGTTCTGCGCCATGCCGCCGGACACGCGCCGCAACACGAAGGGCCGCCGGCCGTTCAGGGTCACCTCGGTGCGGTCCGGCCGGTGCAGCACGGTGAATGACACCGTGCGGCCGTCCACGCGCACCATGCCTTCGTTCGCCGGCACGAGCACGAGCGGATTCCTCAAAGCCCGGAAGCAGTCGTGCGTCCAGCAGGAGACGGGGAAGACCGCGAGGCCGCCGGCGCGGTTGGCCGCGGGCAGGCGGGACTTTTCCCAGGCCACGCCCTCGAGCGAGCCGAGCTGCTCGAGGTGCGCCGGCCCGACGAGGGTGACGACGCTGTGGTCGGGCTCGATCATGGCGGCAAGGCCGGCCATTTCGCCGGGCACGCTGATGCCGGCCTCGATCACGGCCGCGCGCTGAGCGGCACGGTCGAGCCGCGTGAGCGTGAGCGGGACGCCGATGAAGTTGTTGAGGTTGCCCTCGGTTGCCAGCACGTCGGGCGGGCCGCCCAGCAGCAGCGCCAGCAGGTCCTTCGTCGAGGTCTTGCCCGCGCTGCCGGTGACGCCGACGACCGGTCCGTGGAATTCCAACCGATGCTCGCGCGCGATGCGCTGGAGGGCGGCCAAAGGATCGGACACGACGAGTTGCGCAAGGGTGCAGCCCGCGAGTGCCCGCGCGACGAGCGCGGCGGAGGCACCGCGCTGCTGCGCCTCACCGGCAAAGTCGTGCCCGTCGCGCCGGCCGGTCTTGAGTGCGACAAAGACCTGGCCCGCGCCCAGCGTGCGCGTGTCCTGCGTGAAGCCCGTCAACGCCCCGGCCGGACGCACGGTCCAGCTGCCGCCGGTCCACGCGGCGAGTTGGTCGGGGTTGAAGGCGGGCATGGGTGCATGCGCCGGGCGGGGCCGGCTTCAGGTCTTGAGGGTTTTGATCTGGATGAGCTCGCGGGCGACATGGCGGTCGTCGAACGGCACCACGGTGTCGGCGAGTTCCTGGAAGGTCTCGTGCCCCTTGCCGGCGATGAGCAGGCAGTCGCCGGCCCGGGCGGTGTCGAGGGCGAGGCTGATCGCCCGGCGGCGGTCGTCGACGAAGGCGATTTTCGCGGCGTCCCCCACCCCGCCGCGCATGTCGGCGAAGATCTGCGGGAGCGGCTCGCCGCGGGGGTTGTCCGCGGTGGCCCAGGCGAAATCGGCGAACTGCTGCACGGCGGCGGTCATGAGCGGGCGCTTGGCGCGGTCGCGGTTGCCGCCGCAGCCGAAGACGACGAGCAGGCGGCCGGCCGTGATGGGACGGAGCATCGCCAGGGCGTTGCGGAGCGCATCGTCCGTGTGCGCATAGTCCACGAGCACGCTCGCGGCCTGGCCGGCCTCGACCTTCTCCATGCGGCCGGGCACGCCGGGGAAACCGGCCAGCCGGGGCGCCAGCTCCGCCGGATTGCGACCGAGCGCGAAGGCGGCGGCAAACGCGGCCAGCAGGTTGCTGACGCTGTAGCGGCCGATGAGCGGGCTCGCGAGGCCGATGGAGCCACCGGGCCAGACGAGGCGGAAATCGGTGCCGTTGAACCCAAGGCGGACGTCCTCCGCCCGCACCTGCGCGTCGGGGGATTCGCCGAAGGTGATGAGCCTGGCCGTGCCGGCCAGGGCCGAGGCGAGCTCGCGGCCGCGCGGATCATCAATGTTCACCACGGCGGCGCGGGGCGCCGGGCCGTTGGCGCCGGTGAAAAGACGGCGCTTGGCCGCGAAGTAGCCGTCGAGCGAGCCGTGGTAGTCGAGGTGGTCCTGCGTGAGGTTGGTGAACACGGCCACGCCGAACTGCACGCCGAGCACGCGCTGCTGGTCGAGGGCATGGGAGCTGACCTCCATGACCGCCTGCCGCAGGCCCGCGTCGCGCATCTGCGCGAGCAGACCGAAGCAATCGAGGGCCTCGGGGGTCGTGCGGTAGGAGGGCACGGAACGGGCCCCGAGATCGTAGCGCACCGTGCCGAGGAGGCCGACCCGTGGTCCGGCTGACTCGAGCAGGTGCTGCAGGAGGTGCGCGACGGTGGTCTTGCCGTTGGTGCCGGTGATGCCGACCAACTCCAGGTCACGGTCGGGAAACTTGAAATAGCGCTGCGCGACGCGCGCGAGCGTGCGGCGGGCGTCGGCGACCTGCACGTAGGTGACGCGCGCGGCGGTGCCGGCGGGGATCTTCTCGGTCACCACGGCCACGGCGCCGCGCTGGATGGCCTCGTCGATGAAGGAGGCGCCATCGGCGCGCCGGCCTGGCAGGGCAAAGTAGAGGTTGCCGGGCAGCACGCGCCGGCTGTCCAGCGCGAGACCCGAGATGGGGCGGTCGAGGTCGCCCTTGCCGGCAAGGATGTCCTCCTCGGGCAGAAAGTCGGAGAGCTTCGGGGCCATTTGGAAGATGCGTTGCTGGATGCGCGAGGGCCGGCGGGTGCGGGGTATCGGCAAGGCCCGGAACGCGGCCACCAGCGGATAGTCGGGGGTCAGGTAACCGATCACCGGGCGCCTCCCTTCATCGCCAGAAACTGACGGGGCGCGACCGGCACGGGCCGGATGTTGCGGTATTGGATCAACTGCTCGGCGACATGCTTGAACGCCGGGGCGGCGACGATCCGGCCGTAGGCCGAGCCGCCGGGGACCTTCGCGTCGTCCACGATGACGCTGAGCACGATCTCCGGCCGGCTGGCGGGAAAGAACCCGACGAAGGAGCCGACGTGCCGCGTGGTCACGTATTTGCCGTCGATGATCTTCTGGGTGGTGCCGGTCTTGCCCGCGATCTCGAAGCCCTCGATCTGCGCGTCGGCCGCCGTGCCCTCGGGCGAGACGACCTTCTGCAGGAGCTGCGCCAGCACGGTGGCGGTGGAGGGCCGGAGCACCTGACGGCGGGCCTCCGGCTCGAAACGGCGCACGACGCGGCCGTCGGGTGCACGCACCTCCTTCACGATCTGCGGGCGCAACAGCACCCCGCCGTTGGCCACCGCCGCCATGGCCATGTGGATCTGGAGCGGCGTGGCCGCGATGGCATGGCCCATCGGCATGCGCGTGATGGTGAGGCCGTCCCACTTGTCGGGGGATTCGAGGATGCCGCGCACCTCGCCGCCGAGCGGGAAGCCGGTGGGCTCGCCGAAGCCGAATTGCCGGGCGTAGTCGTGGAAGCGCCGGTCGCCCAGCCGCATGGCCAGCTGGGCCGCGCCGCGGTTGCTGGAGTGGCTGACGATCTCCGACACCGACATGTCCGCGGCGGCATGGTCGTCCTTTGGCAGGGCGCGCGGGCGGCCGTTGTAGAAGATGGAGGTGAGGCCGCAGTCGAAGCGCGACGCGGGCGTGACGAGGTTCTCGTTCAGCGCGCCGCCGGCCGCGACGATCTTGAAGGTCGAGCCGGGCTCGATGATGTCGGTGACGGCGTAATTGCGCTGCGCCTCGAGCGGCGCCTTGTTGAACTGGTTGGGATCGTAGGTCGGGTAGTTCGCGAGCCCGAGGATGGCGCCGGTGTGCGCGTCGCTGACGATGATGGTGGCGAAGTGCGGGTCGAACTTGGCGGCGAGGGTGCGCAGCTCCTGCTCGATGATGTTCTGGACGACCGAATCGATGGTCAAAACCACGTCCTGGCCGTCCACGGCGGGCACCTCCCGCGAACGGAACTGCGAGAGCTCGCGGCGGGCCCCGTCCTTCTCCGTCTCGATCCAGCCGTCCTGCCCCTGGAGATAGAGGTCGAAGTGGCGTTCGACGCCGGTCACGGGCGTGCCCTCGCGGTTCATATAGCCGAGGAGATGGGCGGCCAGCTGGCCGTTGGGGTAGACGCGGCGGTATTCCCGCGTGCCGTAGACGCCGCGGATCTTCAGGCCGAGGATGGCCTGGTAGGCGGCTTCATCGACACTGTCGGCCAGCTTGACCCAACGGATGCGGCGCTCGCGGGTCTCCACATCGGGTGAGGTGGCGGCCAGCTTCTGCGCCGCGGCACCGCGGCGGAGCAGGGTGTTCAGCTCGGCCGGGGCCAGGCCGGCCAGGCGCGCGAGCTCGGGCCAGCGGGCCTCGTCCTCCCGGCGGAGCATCTCGGGGTCGGCGCCGAGCACGACATAGGAGCGGCTCGTCGCGAGCAGGTTGCCCTGGGCATCGGTGATGGCGCCGCGCCGCGCCGGCTCGACCGTGATCTGGCGCCGCGCCTTGTCGACATGGCGGGTGAGGTTGTCGCGGTCCAGGACATGGAGCTGCACGAGGCGCGCCCCCACCGCGGCAAAGCAGAGCAGCACGCCACCGGCGAGCAGCTGCATGCGGAGGTTGGAGGCGAAACCCTGCGACATTGTCAGCGCACGGCGGCGAGTTGGAGGCGGAAGGACGTCGCGGTGCCGGCGGCCGGCGCCACGGTGAGGATCTCGCGGTTGCGCTTGGCGGCGAGGCGGAGCACGGGCGACTCGGCCACCCGGGCGACCAGCTCCTCGCGCGGCACCCCGAGACCGAGGCGCATGGCCTCGTTCTGGCGCACCAGCCTGGCCGGGTTGAGCACGGCGGCCACCTCGGCGTCCACGCCGGCGAGCTGGCGCTCGACGTCGGCGAGACGGACCTCGAGGGCGCGGTTGCGCGCGGCGGTCTGGAAAATCTCCTGGCGCATCCACACGGCGGCGAGGCCGAGTGAGCCGGCGAAGATGAGGAGCGCGAGCGTGGACAGGAACACGCGGTTGACGAGCGCGGCGGGAAACGGGGCCGACAGCGGGGCGGGCAGGGTCTGGGCGGAGGAGGTGATCATGGCGGGAAAGGCTCAGAGTTTGCGCAGGGCCCGCAGCTTGGCGGAGCGGCTGCGGGGATTGCGGGCGATCTCGGCGGGGCCGGGCGTGACCGGGCGGCGCGTGAGCGGCTCGGCGCGCTTGGTGCGCATCTGCTGCGGCGTGGCATCGTTGGCGTCGACGGGCTGGCCGCATTCCACGCGGAAGAACTGCTTGGCGATGCGGTCCTCGAGGGAGTGGAAGCTGATGACCGCGAGCACGCCGCCGGGCTTGAGCCGGGCGAAGGCGGCGGGCAGGGCGCGCTCGATGGCGCCGAGCTCGTCGTTGACGGCGATGCGCAACCCCTGGAAGGAACGGGTGGCGGGATGGATCCGGCTGTCGCGCTTCGCCGCGGCGGGGATGGCATCCGCGATGACTTGCGCGAGGGAGGCGGTGCGCTCCAGCCGGCCGGTGCCGCGGGCCTCCTCCAGGGCGCGGACAACACGGTGCCAGTTGGGCTCCTCGCCGTATTCCCGGATGGCCCGGACGAGATCGTCGCGGCTGGCGCGCTCGACCCACGTCGCGGCCGGGAGGCCCTGGCGCGGGTCCAGGCGCATGTCGCTTGGTGCGTCGTTACGGAACGAAAAGCCGCGAGCCGTCTCGTCGAGTTGGAAGGACGAGACGCCGAAGTCGAACAGCGCGCCGTCGAAACCCGTGTCGGACAGGCTGGCCAGTGCGCCGAAGTTGAGGTCCATGAACCGGAAGGTCGCGGGAAACTCCGCCGCGACGGCCACGGCGCGGGCCGCGGCCTGCGGGTCGCAGTCGAGTGCCGTGACACGGGCGCCGGCGGCGAGGAGGGCGCGCGTATGACCGCCGCCGCCAAAGGTGGCGTCGAGCACATGATGCCCGGCGGCGGGCGCGAGGAATTCCAGCGCCTCGTGAAGCAGGACGGGCGTGTGCCCCGCGGTCATGGCGCGCTCACATGGTTCAGGGCACGCGGCGCGCATGGGGTTTTTTGCGCGGGAGCGGCAGGGGCATCGCTCCGCGCAGGGTGCGGCGACGGCTGAGACCGATGAGGGAGAGCTTGGGCAGGGGCTGGGTCCGGATGATCATGGAGGTGGTTTTCATGCTCAGAGGCCGATGCGGCGCATCATGTCGCCAAAGTTTTCGCCGGCCGTGCTGCGGAGCTCCTCCTCCCAGCGCGCCGGACTGTAGATGTTGAAAGTGTCGCCCATGCCGCCGAGCACCGCGGTCTTCGCGATGCCCGCGTGCTTGAGCAGGCTCGCGCTCACGCCGAAACGACCCTGCTTGTCGAAGGTGAACGAAAGGGCGCCCGCGAAGATGCGCGCCTTCACCGCCTGCGCCTCGCGGTCGGAGAGGCGCTGCGCGGAGATCTGCTCGAGCAGCTTCTCGACGCGCGCGGGCGGCAGCACCGCGATGTAGCCGTCGGGATGCGGAATCGCGAGGAAGGTCTCCGTGTCCGAATGCGTCCAACGCCACAACGACGGAATCGTCAGGCGATTCTTGTCGTCGAGCGTGTGGTCGAAATGACCGGAATAGACGTTCTTGTGCGCGGAAGTCATTGGGGTGTCGTTCCCTAAAACGCCCCATTTCTCCCCATTTCACACCCCCCAGTCAAGCAAACTAAGCCGGTTTTCCCCAGAAACTTGCTCACAAATTATTGTCAGGAGACCGCCCCCGGTTGGTGGCGCGGTTTTGACTATTCCCCCACCCCGACAAAACCTCCGCCATGCCCCTGCGGGCGCTCACCATCGACTTCAATTCCTTCTTCGCCTCCGTCGAGCAGCAGGAGCGACCGGAGTTGCGCGGCCGGCCGGTGGCGGTCGTGCCGGTGCTGGCGGAAACGACCGGCGCGATCGCGGTCAGCATCGAGGCCAAGAAAATGGGCCTCGACCGCAACGCCCGCATCAGCGAGGCGCGCCGCCAATGCCCGGGGCTCCACATCGTCGAGTCGCGGCCCGAAGTCTACATCACCTACCACCGGCGGCTGCTCGAGGTCATCCAGTCGCTCGTGCCCGAGACCAAGGTCCAGTCCATCGATGAACTGACCGCCCATCTCGATGGCATGCTGTCGCGGCGGCAGACGGAGCAGCTCGCCCGGAAGCTCAAGGCGAGGATCGCCCGCGAAGTCGGCCCCCTGCTCCGCTGCTCCATCGGCATCGCACCCAACTGGCTCCTGGCCAAGGTCGCCTCCGACATGCAGAAGCCCGATGGGCTCGTGATCCTCGAGGACGCGGACATCCCCGGCAAACTCCTGCACCTCGCGCCCAACGACATCGCCGGCATCGGCCCCAAGATCCAGCGCCGCCTCGCCGGACACGGCATCACGACGATGGCCCAGCTCTACGCCGCCAAGATGGCCGAGTTCCGCGGCCTCTGGGGCGGCGTGCGCGGCGAGCAGATGTGGCGCCTGCTGCACGGCGAAAATCTCCCCTACTTCGAGCACGAGAGCGGCAAGATGATCGGCCACGGCCACGTGCTTCCTCCGGCCAAACGCAACCACCCCGACGCGCTCGCGGTGCTCAAACGCCTGCTGCAGAAAGCCGCGATGCGCCTGCGCCATTCCCGACTCTATGCCGGCGCCCTGAGCGTGTTCATCGACTATAGTGACGGCGCCTCGTGGTCCGCCGAGCTACGCCTCACCGAGACCCAGGATACCCTGCGCCTCACGCACGCGCTGAACGACCTTTGGAAAAGGCGGCCGGCGAAAAATGCCCGCCGCACGCCCTTGCGCGTGGGCGTCCACCTGACCCGGCTCATCGATTTGAAACTGCACACGCCCGATCTGTTCGAGGAGCCCGTCGAACGGACCCGCGGAAAACTCTTCGAGGCGGTCGATCACCTGAACAAGGTTTTTGGCAAGAACACCGTCTATCTCGGCGGCGCGCACGGCGCCACGAGGGACGCGCCCATGCGCATCGCCTTCACGCGCATCCCCGAGCCCGAACTCGAGGAAATCGACCGCTCTCGCCAGCGCCGCGTCCGCCCGCTCAAGCCTCCCTTGGCGCCGGAACCACCCGACTACGCCGAGTAAGCCCACGGCCCCAACCCGTTGCCCTCGCCGAAACCTCGGCGCTTGGGAAAATGGGGTCAGCGTTGGGAAAATGGGGTCAGGCTGCGGATATTGATGTCAGGGCTTTCCATAGCTTGTCCGAGGTTTGCGCCGTGCGGCGGTAGTGGGTGAGGTTGCGGCTCAGCGCGGCCGGCGCGCCAAGGTGGAGCCGCTGGCTCAACCAAGAGTTGCCGGCCTGCGTGCGCATCTTCATCCAGGCGGCCAGCGCGAGTTTCCAAGCGGCGGACTTGGGGGCGGCCTTTGCATCCTCGGCGGCCTTGCCGGCCTTGCGCAGAGCCTTTTCCAACAAGTCGTCCCAGCGCGCCTCCCGCAGTTCCCGGGCGCCCTCTGGTGTCCATGCGCGGGCGTCAGTGGCGATGGCATGATCCTTGAGCAGGCTGCGCTTGAATCCGGCGCCCCCCAGCGCCCAACCCCGGCTCATACTCACATAGGCCTTGTTGCGCCCGGCCGGGCCCTCCACCGCCTGCCAGGCCAGGTAATCGGCGTAGTTCTTCCAACCGGCCTTCGTGTCGGCGAGCTCTCCGGCCTCCTGGAGCGCGGTGCGCGATTCAAGGAACGGGGGCCGGAGTTTCGGACGGGAAAGATACCAGTAGCTGCCATGGCGATAGTTGGTCAATTGTTCGACCGACATGACGCCGGCACGCACCGGGTTGAGGTGGATGTAGTGGCAGACCTGACCCAGTGGCGCGCCTTCCTCGACGAGCAGGGCCTTGTATCGCCCCTGAAACAGGTGGCCGCGCTCACCCCGGAGTTTGTTGAAACGGTTCGCGAAAGTGGACTGCAGCCACTGCATGCCCGCCACCAGGTTTCCCTCGGGGGTCTCGAGGGCAAGGTGGTAGTGGTTGCGCATGAGCACATAGGCGTGGAGCACCCAACCGGACTTCGCGCAGGCCTCGAACAGGCAGGTCTCGAAGGCGGTCCGCGCCCCCTCAGTGCGGAAGATGTCCGCCCGGTAATTGCCCCGGTTGATCACGTGGTAGCAGGCGCCGGGGAATTCAAGGCGGAGCTTGCGGGCCATGTCCGCAGGTTGCCGCACCCGCTCCTTCAGTCAATATCAATATCCGCAGCCTGACCCCTTTTGCTCCGCCTTCGTTACAGTCCATTGATGCTAATGCGCGCCTGTCCACTCTGCGAGACGAGGACGGGAAAAACTTACTGATGCACGCGGTCTTATCTACACCGGCAAGCACTGAAGTCATTGGACTGCTGATTCGTCTTGGTATCGATCTCAACGAGTTCGATCTGCCTCAGAAGTGGACCGCCCTGCACTTCGCTGCGAGAGATCAAAAAATTGATGCGGTGAAATTATTAGTCCGCTCCGGGGCGCATGTTGATGCTGTTGATACGTTTGGTAACACACCGCTCTGGAGGTGTGTGATGGCCCCAAAACCTAACCCAGAAATTGTGCGATATCTGCTAGAAAGTGGAGCAAACCCATTGAGGAAGAACCTACACGGTTCCTCTCCCAAGGACATCGCAGAAAAGAAAGGCCTGACCAACCTATTCCAGTAGTTCCGCGACGTGCTCGAACTGCGCCTCGACGGCCACGCCGAGCCCCTCCGCCTCACCGGCACGCACCGGCTCTTTTCGACCACGCTCGCCGACTGGGTCGCCGCCCGCGAGCTGCAGCCCGGCGAGACCCTCCGCACCCGCGCCGGCACGGCGACGGTGGAGTCAATCCACGCCCTGCCCGGCGTCCACCGCGTCTACAACGTCGAGGTCGAGTCCGAGCACAGGCTACTACGCCGGCCGCAGCCAAGTCCTCAGCCACAATAACTGCGCGGCGCCACTGCCAAAGCAAGCCGGAGAATGGGTAGACATTAATAAGGCGATACGCGATGAGCACGCGGCTCTGCGCGACCGGGTAAGTAAAGAAATGAGTGGCTTCGAGTCTGGTCGCCATGATATGTATCCACGTGCAATGGAACGCGCACTAAAAGATATGGCTGATAAAGCAAAGGCTGCGGGTAGAGATCTTGAATCTGCAAGGTTCTTGGACATTGCTGAAACCTATGCTAAACGCGCTCTTGAGGCGCACCGGGGAGGATTTACCGGTCGACCATAGCAAGATTGAGCATCGATTCAAAACTCAGTGACTTATGGGGGCGCATTGACCGCGCAGTAGAATTAGATTTGGCTCCGCGACAAAGCGCCCTTGTAGACGCGATACTTGAGCTGGAGCTTCTTCGAGTAGGGTCTACAGACAATCGCATTCTCTACGCAATCGGTTATGCTTGGTATGTGCATCCCGAGCGTCTGCTAAAGCCAGAGATTCAGGCAAATACTGAGCACGCGTTGAAAAAAGTTTTGGCAAGTGATCCCGCCTTCGCCCATGCAGCTCTATATCTGGGGCATCACTACTACGACATTGGGAAGTTGGAATTAGCTCAGCAGTATTTTCAAAAGGTGGCAGTTGCATCGCTCCCGCCATATTTGCGGATTCAGCTCTCAGAAATATTGGTGTGCTGTTCAATACGCATCAACGGACTATTCAAATCAGTGCGCGAATTGGAGAAATTCACGGTGTGTGCAGAAAAATCCCCGCAAGAGGATCTCTTGCTTAGAAACCTCCGAGAGGCGCTGACGATAGCCTTGAAACAGCAAGCTCCAACAGGCCAAGTGAAACGTCAATTAGCTGACTTATTTAAAAGATTGGATGCAGCATGCGGATTCAAAGAACATCTTGCGGAACTTCTCTCATCATGAACCAACGGACTAACCAATAGCTGACACCCAAAGCCATGCTTCTGGAAAGCAAAAGGGGTCAGGTAGCATGAAAGGCGTCCGGTAGCGTGTGTGCTACAGTGGACGCCCTATGCTCTACACCGGAATCGACTATCACAAGAGATACTCCGTGGTGTCCACGCAGGACGCCACCGGCACTCGTGTCTGCGAGGCCCGTATCGACGACAACGAACCGGCGGCTTTCGCCGCCTACTTCCAGCGCCTGCCTGCGCCCAGCCGCGTCGTCGTCGAGGCGTGCTGGAACTGGGGCTGGCTCTACGACGAACTCGGTGCGATCGACCGCGTCGCGGGGGAAAATGGGGTCCGGGGGAAAATGGGGTCAGGCTGCGGATATTGATGTCAGGACCTGCCAAAGTCTGTCGGTGGTCTGCAACGTGCGGCGGTAGTGGGTGAGATTACGGCTCAGCGCGGCCGGGGTGCCGAGATGGAGTCTCCGGCTCAACCAGCCGTTGCTGGCCTGCGTGCGCATCTTCATCCAGGCGGCTAGCGCTAGTTTCCAAGCGGCGGACTTGGGGGCGGCCTTTGCATCCTCGGCGGCCTTGCCGGCCTTGCGCAGAGCCTTTTCCAACAAGTCGTCCCAGCGCGCCTCCCGCAGTTCCCGGGCGCCCTCTGGTGTCCATGCGCGGGCGTCAGTGGCGATGGCATGATCCTTGAGCAGGTTGCGCTTGAATGCGGCGCCCCCCAGTGCCCAACCCCGGCTCAGGCTCACATAGGCCTTGTTGCGCCCGGCCGAGCAGCTCGTCGGCGCCGGAGGGGCTGGCCGTGGGGTTGTCGCCGCGATACATGGCGTCGGCGGTCAGCTCGTTGCGGGCGTTGTAGGTGAAGACGCGGTAGACGGCGGAGTAGGTCTGGCCGGCGGTGTAGTCGGCGAAGGCCGTGCCGCTCTGCTTGGCCGTCGTTCGGCGGCCGAGGGTGTCATAGGTGGCGTCGAACCGCGTGAGGCTGGTGGCGGACCATTTGCTTTCGAGGCGGGTGACGAGGTCGCGGTTCTGCTCGTAGTCGCGGCTGGTCGTGAAGGAGCCGCGGGTGACGCCGTCGAGGAGGGCCGAGCCGGCCGGTCATACCGAATACCGCCCTCGCCGAAACCTCGGCGGCTCAACGAGTTTGCTTTTGACAATTTCGCCGGCGCACGGCTTTGATTCGGAAACCCGCCACCGCCACATGTTCAACCAACTGCTGGGACTTTTCTCGAACGACATCGGTATCGACCTCGGCACGGCAAACACCCTCGTCTACGTGAAGGACAAGGGCATCGTCCTCCGCGAGCCCAGCGTGGTCGCCGTCCACACCGGCAGCCGCAAGGTCCTCGCCGTCGGCGACGAGGCCAAAAAGATGCTCGGCCGCACCCCCGGCAACATCACCGCCATCCGCCCGATGAAGGACGGCGTCATCGCCGACTTCGACATCACCGAGTCGATGCTGCGCTACTTCATCAAGAAGGTGCACAACAACTCCAAGATCGTCTCGCCCCGCGTCGTCGTCGCCATCCCCAGCGGCATCACCGAGGTCGAGAAGCGCGCCGTCAAGGAGTCGGCCACCCACGCCGGCGCCCGCGAGGTCCTCACCATCCTCGAGCCCATGGCCGCCGCCCTCGGCGTCGGCCTGCCCGTCGACGAGCCCGCCGCCAACATGATCGTCGACATCGGCGGCGGCACCACGGAGATCGCCATCATATCGCTCTCGGGCATCGTCTTCTCCAAGTCCATCCGCGTCGCCGGCGACGAGATCGACGCCGCCATCATCAACTACATGAAGCGCGCCTACAACCTGCTCATCGGCGAGCGCACGGCGGAGGAGATCAAGATGACCATCGGCTCCGCCTACCCCCTCGAGCAGGAGCTGGCGATGGAGGTCAAGGGCCGCGACTCCGTCGCCGGCCTGCCCAAGACCATCCACATCACCTCGCAGGAGATCCGCGAGGCCATCTCCGACACGGTCGGTTCCATCGTCGAGGCCGTGCGCGCCGCCCTTGAGCGCTGCCCGCCCGAGCTTTCCGCCGACCTCGTCGACCGCGGCTTCGTCATGGCCGGCGGCGGCTCGCTCATCCGCGGCATCGACAAGCTTCTCTCCGAGAAGACCGGCCTGCCCGTCACCGTCTCCGACGACCCCCTCTCCGCCGTCGCCAACGGCACCGGCGTCTTCCTCAACAACATCGACGAGCTCTACCGCATCGCCGCCGATTTCTGAGTGGCCGCCGCGTGAACCGCACACTGCCGAACTCCGGTAGGGGCGCTTGCCCCCAAGCGCCCATGGGCGGTTAAGGGTAACCGCCCCTACCCGTCTCCCCGTGCTCCCCCGCCGTTTCGACCAAGCCCGTCCGTTTGCCACCCTCGGCGTGCTGCTGCTCGTCTGGCTGCTGCTTCCCTTCGGGATCAAGGCCTTCACGCGCACGACCTTTTTCGAACTGCAGGCGCCGTTCGCCGCCGCCCAGTCCTACGTGCAGGACCTGCAGGAATTCTGGGCCCTGCGCGTGCGCCCCAAGCAGGAGATCATCGAGGCCGGTCGCGACCTTGCCCGGCTCAACGCCGCCTATGAGCTGCGGCTGCAGGAGAACGAACAGCTCCGCGCCGAGATCCTGCGCCTCGAGAACCTCCTCAAGCTCCCGCCCCTGCCCGACCACCGGCTGGAGCCCGCCCGCGTCGCCCGCCGCGATTTCAACGGCTGGTGGCAGCGCATGGTCATCCGCAAGGGGGAGAGACACGGCATCACGGTGGGCGCACCGGTCGTCTTCTCCGGCGGCGTCGTGGGCCGCGTGAGCGAAGTGCACCTCTACACCTCGATCGTGGATCTCGTCACCAGCCCCACCGTTCGCCTCGCCGCCGCGATCGACGCCGACACGCGCCCCGTCAGCTACCAGGGTGGACTCAACGCCAGCTTCAGCGCCCCGCGCGGCACCGTCGAGTTTGTGCCGCTCGACATCAACGCCAGCACGGCCTCGCCCCGCCGCCTGGTCACCTCCGGGCTCGGCGGTGTTTTCCCGTCCGGCCTGCTCATCGGTGAAATCATCCGCCTTGAGATCAGCTCGGACGGCCTGTTCAAATCCGGCGAGGTGCGGCTCGACCAGCGTCTGCATTCCGTCAGCGAGGTGACCGTGCTGGTGCAGCTCAACCGCGAGGAACGCTGAGATGCGCCGGCCCGACCTCCGCTGGCTTGCGCCCCTTGCCGCCAACCTCGTCCTCCTCCAGCTGGCGGCCCTGGCCAACCACCACCTGGCGCCGCTCGGCCTCTCGCTCTTTCTCGGCGGCCTGCTGGTCACCTATGCCGCCGCGCGCCTCGACCTCCGCCACGGCCTCGCGAGCACGCTGCTCACGGGATTGCTGGCCGATGCCATGCTGCCGGTGCCCTTCGGCCTGCTGACCTTCCTGCTCGGCCTCGCCCATGTGCTGGTCTTCCACGGCCGCATGCGCTTCCCCCGCGAGGAGGCGGTCTTTTTCACCGTCGTGGCCCTGCTGGCCAACCTGTTCCTCTTCCTCGCCCTGTCCATCGTCTTGGTCGGGGCCAACCCCCGCCCGGCCGCCGCCTGGGGCCGGCTCTTTGTCGACCTGATCTTCTCCCAGCTCGCACTCGCCCTCGTCGGCGGATGGTTTTTCGCCCTGCAGAACGCACTGCTGGAAATGACCGGACGCCACCCGGAGACCGGACGCCCCCTGCCCCACTAGCGCCGTGAACATCATCCAGATCTACAACGCGCGCCACCCGCGGCTGATGCTCTTCTACCTGCTGCTGGCGCTGCTGCTGGCTCCGCTCTTGGGCGGTCTGGTCTGGCGCCAGCTGCTGCGCAGCGGCCTCTACAGCGAGCGCGAGCGCATTCAGAACCAGCGCCGCGTCATCGTCCCCGGTCCGCGCGGCGACATCCTCGACCGGGAGGGCCGCGTGCTCGTCGGCAACCGCCCGCGCTTTTCCGTTGTGCTCAACCTCGCCGAGCTCCGCGCCGAGTTTCGCCGCGAATATCTCAAGATCGTCCGCAACTTCCGCGCCGAGGCCGCCGCCGACCGCCCCTCCTCCGCGCAGATGGAGCGCCTGGCCCGCGCGGCCGTGGCCCAGCGCTACCTCGACCAGATCAATTTCATCCTTGGCCGCACCGACCGCGTGCGCTCAGCCGACCTCGACCGCCACTACGCGCAGACCCTGCTCCTGCCCTTCGTCCTCCTCGATGATCTGGCGCCGGAGGAATACGCCCGCCTCATCGAGCGCCTGCCGGTCAATTCCCCCCTGCAGGTCTACACCGCCAGCTCGCGCCACTACCCGCACGGCGCCGCCGCGGCGCATGTCCTCGGTTATGTCGGCGCCAGCGACAACCCCAAGGCCGAGGACTTCCCCGGCGAGGACCTGATGACGTTCAAGATGAAGGGCACCGTCGGCAAGACCGGCCTCGAGCAGCAATTCGACGACCTCTTGCAGGGCGAGACCGGAGGCGCCATCTATCGTGTCGACCCCGCCGGCTTCAAGGTGGACCTGCCGATCGAGAAACGCCTGCCCGTGCAGGGCAAAAACCTGGTCACCAGCCTCGACCTCGATCTTCAGCTCGCGGCCGAGGAGGGCCTCAAGGGCCAGGTCGGCTCCGTCATCGTGTTGGATGTGCGCACCGGCGAGGTGCTGGTGATGGCCTCGGCACCCCATTACGATCTCAACTCCCTTTCTCCGCGCATCTCGACCGAGACCTTCCGGCAGATCGAGGAGGCCGGCGGCTGGCTCAACCGCGCCATCCAGGGCCAGTATCCTCCCGGTTCCACGTTCAAGCTTGTGACCGCCATCGCCGCGCTGCGCGCCGGTGTCATCGACCGTGACACCTCGCACACCGACTGCCCGGGCTGGATGATGGTTGGCAATCGCCGCTACCCCTGCTGGAAACGCGGTGGCCACGGCGAGCGCGACCTCATCGGCGCCATCCGCGACTCCTGCAACATCTTCTTCTACACCTACGGGCAGCAGATCGGCCCCGAGCTCATCGCCAACGAGGCCCGGCGTTTCGGCTTCGACGAGCGCACCGGCATCGAGCTTCCCTCCGAGTTCCGCACTCCGCACGTCGGCACTGCCGAATGGAAAAAGCGCATCTACCACGAGCGTTGGTTTCCCGGCGACACGGCCAACCTCGCCATCGGCCAAGGCGACACCCTCGTCACCCCGCTGCATGTTGCCGCCCTGGCCGCCTCACTCGGCCGCGGCGAGACCATCACGAAGCCCACGCTGCGGCACGAGCCGAACCGGCCCGCGCAGCGCAGCACGCCGCTCGGCTTGGACCCGGCCGATTACCAGGCCATCCTCGACGGGATGGCGGAGGGTTACCAATTCGGCACCGGCCGGCTCACCAAGGTCGACGGCGTCAGCGCCGGCACCAAGTCCGGCACGGCGCAAAAGGGCCGCATCGAGCTCGGCTGGATGGTCGCGCTCGCGCCCATCGAGCGCCCTGAAATCGCCATCGCCGTGTGCCTCGAGGGCCAGGAAATCGACGGGGATTTCGGCGGCGGCCTGCACGCCGGTCCCGTGGTGAAGGCCATCCTCGAAAAGTGGCACGCCAAGCGCGAACAGCGCACCAGCCCCACCATCACCCTCCGCGCGGAGTGACGAACCGCCCTCAGCCGCGCGCGGCCCATAGCTCGCGTTTGGCCTGCCGGAAGACCGTGCCCGGCTGCGCCGGCCAGCTCCCGCGGTGCCCGTAGCGCAGCCGCTGCAATTCACCCCGCACCCCGGCCAGTCCGGCATCGCCGTGCGCGGCCAGTCGCCGCAACCATTGCCCGGCCTCGTGCCGCACCGGATCAAAGCCCTGCCCGCGGCCCCAGCCGCGGACCTGCGACCGCACCCACGGCAGCAGGCGCCAGAGCGCCCAGCCCAGCGCACCCCAGAACACGACGGATACTCCGGTGCGGGAGATCCGCCGCACATCCCACGGACGCACGATCCATTCCCGGACCTGCTTGGCGAGGTCGTTCAGCCAGTCGCGGATCGCCTGGCCGGAATCGACGGTGAAGGATTTCACGTGCTCGATCATCTCGGCCTGGGCGCGCTGGTCGAAATTGACGATGCGCCGATACCAGATGACGCGCAGGGTGTCGAAACGCGCATCCCAGCTGCTGTCTTCCTCCCGGGCCGCCCGCATCGCCGCGGCCTGCGCGGCCGAGGCCATGGCGCCGGGCGTGGCGTCAAAGCGCCGCCACGCTCCGCCGTCATAGACCTCCGTCCAGGCATGGGCGTCGGAATTCTTCACCATGATGTAGTTCTCGTAGGCGTTGAGGACGCCGCCGCGGAAGCCCGCGATTACGCGCGCGGGATGGCCGGCCTCGCGGCACAGCACCACCAGCCCCGAGGCGAAATACTCGCAGAAGCCCGGTTCGTTCGAGTCGATCCAGCGCACGATGTCGTCGCCGCGGCCCGGCGGCGAACGCGATGAAAGGGCGTAGGCGTGGCGTTCCTGCAGCCAGGCGGTGGCCCGGCGGGCGAATTCCGTCGCCGTCAGGTTTTCCCCGCGGTTGATCTGGGCGACGATGCGCGCAAGCACCGCCATGTTGTCGGCGCCCGCCGGTCCCCGCAGCACGGTCAGGTTCGGCGCCGTGCCGCTCCGCAGCGCCTTGGCCAGCACGTCGGCCAGCCCGGGATCAGCGATGGGCTCGTCGAGCACAACCCCATCGAGTTGGAACGCGTTCATCGCCACGGGCTCCTGCCGCAGCGCGACCAGGCGGTGGCGCCGGCTCACCTGCACCGGCGAGGGGTCGCGCATGCGCAACAGCGTGTAGGAACCGGGCAACGGGAGGAAGCGGCTCACCCCGGGCTCGACATAGATCGTCCATGTGCCGCCCACGACGTGCGGTCCGCCAAAACCCGGTTTGCCGCGGATGTATTGCTGCCAGATCTGGTCGCGTTGCAGTTCCACCTGTAGGCCCGACGACATCTTGAACCCGTCCGTCGTGTATTCATCGAGCACCACCAGCCGCCAATACGGGATGTCGCGCACGGAGCGGGCGTCGGTCAGGTCCACGCGCATGGCGACGCTCTCGTCCCGGATCAGCTCGCTCACATCGCCGAACTTCACCGCCTCGGTGAAGCCCGTCTTGCTCTTGCGGGTGATGAAACGGTCGAGGAAAAAACTGCTGCCCAGCTCGAAGCGCGGGATGACGATGAAGAGCAAGCCCGACATGCCCACGACGCCGGCGAACAGCACCGCGGTGAACCCCAGCAGGCGCCAGTCGAACACCTGCCGCAACCGCGCAAAAAGCCGGCCCCAGGCCAGACGCGTCCAGGCCGGAGCCTCCCGCAGCTCCTCCGGCCGGAGCACGGCCGTCTCGGGCGCGACCGTGTCCACCAACGTCACGATGAACAGGAAACCCAGCGCGCAGGCCGTGAACAAGAGCAGCAGAAAGGCGAATCCCAGCGTGACCGTGAGGACGCCCGCGACAACGATGAGGAACAGGCCCAGCACGATGAGCTGCAGGTCCTCGCGTTTGCCGCGGTAGGACACGGCGCGGTAAAGCGTGAGCAGCATGGCCAGCCGGATGAGCACCGGGAGCGTGTCCGGGGAGAAATAGAAATCAGCGCACATCGTGGCGATGATGGCCGGCACCGCCAGCCTCCAGACCAGCGGCGGCACGCGCGCCGGGAGTTGCGGCCAGACGATGGTCGCGAGGATCACCGTCCCCGCCACGGCCACGAGGCCGAGCGCCTCGATGTCGAGGAAGAAGACCGTGAACTGCGAGACGAGCGCCAGCGCGCCGCCGAGCAGCCACTTCAACCGGCGCAACTCGTCGAGATTAAGCTGCGGCCGCTTTGCTGCCGTCGACATGGGCGGCGACTCCTTTCTCGCCCTCGGGGGCGAAGGTGATGACATTGCGGCCCGCGCCGGCCGCGACAAAGGGCGGGGCCGAGGCGCGGGAGGCGGGCTTGAGCAGCGCCAGTTCGTCGAGAAAGGCCTCGACGTCGCGCACCCGGCGCGCGTCGCGGAGCGGACCGTCGTTGACGCACAGGCCCTTGAGCCGGCCGGCGGTGAAAAGATCCTCCGCCAGCGTGCCGGCCAGGCTGCACAGCAGCTCGAACTGCCCCGGTCGGCTCCAGACCTCGGCGGGGGCGTCGACCCACAGCACGTAGCCGTCATGGCTCTCGGCGGCGAACTGCCGCACCATCAGCTGGCCGAGGCGCGCACTGGCCTTCCAGTGGATCAGCCGGTGCGAGTCGCCCTGCGCGTATTTTCTCAGGGCCAGCAGGTCCTCGCCCGCGCCGGCCCGCGCCGTGCGGCTGCCCCCGCCGCCGGTCTGGGCCGCCAACGCAGCCTGGGCCCGATATTCCACCTGCGCCGGCCAGACCAGCACGCGGGACTTCAGCCCCGTGCCGATGTTCTTGCGCAGGAATCCGAACGGGAAAAGCGAGCCGACCGCGCCCAACTCGACCGCGGCGAGTCCGCGCTCCGCGGGCTTCACGACCCAATCCACGGAGGCTTCCCCGCCCGCCTCGAGCCGCTCGCGTAGGAACAGGCGGCCGCGCGTGACCCCTTTCTCCGCCTCGGCCATGATCTGGCGGATTTTCTTCCCGTCGAGCTCGCCATCATCGGGTGGCGGCGGCCGCACCGGCTGGGTTGCCAGCTCGAACCACAGGCCGTAGGTCGGCAGCCAGGACTTGGTGTTGCGCACGTCCACCTGCACGAGCGTCTCATGTCCGGCGCGCCACGGTCCCTGCGGCCGCAAACGCCAGCAGATGCCCATGAAATTGAACCATGACAGCAGTCCGCTCAGCAGCAGGCAGGCCAGCAGGAGGGCGAGCGTGATGAACAGGATGTTGCTCGCGGTGTTGTAGGCGGCCGTGCCGATGCCCATGGCAACCACGAAGAGGAACACGCCCGGAAGGGTCGGCGAGATGCGGTGGCGCTGCGGGGGAAACACCATCGACCACAGCAGGGTGCTCCACTTGAACACGCGCTGCGCGCGGTCGCGCGCGCCTGGTCCCTGCCAGTCGAGGCTCGCGCCTGATGACAATGTGCTCGCGACGGAACTCATGTGCGGCGCGAGCCTCGTTGAAATTTCAACCTCCAAACACCAAGCTCCAAAGCAGCGCCAAGATTCAAATCCCCAATCCAGATCCGGTCATTCCCTGCCTGATGTTTCACTGGAGCTTGGATGTTGGAGCTTGGAGCTTCAGGAGTTTACTCCGGCACGGGGATCGCCGCCAAGATGCGCCGCAGCGCAGCCACCACGGTGCGGCGCTCCTCAAGCGCGTCGGAGGTCTGCCGCGCGAGTCCAAGGCGGTGCGCCAGCACGGCCGCGACCATCTCCTGCACGTCCTCGGGGATCACGAAATCCCGGCCGCGCACGAGCGCACGGGCCTGCGCCGCGCCCCGGAGGGCGAGGCCGCCGCGCACACTGATACCGGCCCGGAACTCCGCCTCGGTGCGCGTGGCCGCCACGATCTTGAGGATGTAGTCGAGCACGGTCTCCTCGACGAAGACTTTCCCGGCCAGCGCTTGCATCTTGATGATGTCGGAGCGGGTCGCGACGGGATTGAGCGCGATGGAGTCGTAGGCCAGCCGGGGGGCACGCAGGATCTCCATCTCGTCGGCCGATTCGGGATAGCCCATCCGCAGGCGCATCAGGAAGCGGTCCATCTGGCTCTCCGGCAGCGGGAACGTGCCCTCGTAGTCCACCGGGTTCTGGGTGGCCACCACCATGAAGGGGGTGCCGACGGAGTGCGCCTGGCCGTCGATCGTCACGCGGGCGCGATCCATCACCTCGAGGAGGGCGGACTGGGTCTTGGGCGTGGCGCGGTTGATCTCGTCGGCCAGCACGACGTTGGCGAAGACGGGGCCGGACTTGAACACGAACTCCTTCACCGCCTCGTCGTAGATCGACACGCCGGTGACGTCGCTCGGCAGCAGGTCGCTGGTGAACTGGATGCGGGAGAAGGCGCAGTCCATCGAGCGGGCGAGCGAGTAGGCCAGCGTGGTCTTGCCCACGCCGGGCAGGTCCTCGATGAGCAGGTGGCCGTTGGCCAGCAGGCAGACGAGCGTCTGCTCGATGACGTTGTCCTTGCCCTTGATGGTCTGGCGCATGTTGGCCTTGAGGCGCTCAAGGGTGCCGCGGGTGGCGGCGACTTCGGCGGCGGGGGCGAAATCACTCATGGACGTCATGCTACCCCTCCGCCCTGCCCGCGCAAATGGATTCCCGGGCATTTCCGGTGCCAAGCAGCGCCTATCCCACCCAGCTGATCGCCTGGATCTTGCGCGCGAGGGCCACGTCCTTCGCGGTGACCTTGCCGCCGGCGGCGTGGGTGTTGAGGTGCACGGCGACGCGGTTGTAGACGTTGGTCCAGTCGGGATGGTGGTCGGCGGCCTCGGCCTCGAAACCCACCCGCACCATGAAGCTCATCGCCTCGCGGAAGGAGCCGAACGTGAACTCCTTTGCCAACGCGTCGCCTTCGCGCCGCCAGCCGGGCAACTCGCGCAGGGCGGCGTTGATCTCGTCGGGGCTCAGTGGCGTGGCGGGCATGCCGGAACGATGGCCGGCGCGCGCGTCGTGGCAAGCCGCCGCTGCCGCGCGCGGATGGGGGCTTGTCAAACCCCTCCGCCCCAACCTCAATCGCACCTCGCATGAGCCAGCCCGGCCCCGGCCAGATCCCGCAGCACGTTGCCATCATCATGGACGGCAACGGCCGTTGGGCCAAGCAGCGCGGCCTGCCCCGGCTCGAGGGGCACCGCCAGGGCGTCGAGACCGTGCGCCGCGTCGTCGATGCCGCGCGCGAGCTCGGCATCCGTTACATCACCCTCTACGCCTTCTCGGCGGAAAACTGGAAACGTCCGCCCGACGAGGTCACCGGCCTGATGGGCCTGCTCGATTACTTCCTCAAGCGCGAGCTCGACAACCTTATCAAGGAAAAGGTCCGCCTGCACACCATCGGCCGCATCGAGGACCTGCCCGCCAACGTCCAGCGCGAACTCGCCCGGGTGAAGGAGGCCACGAAGTCCTACACGCAGTGGAACCTCATCCTCGCCCTCAACTACGGCTCGCGCACCGAGATCGCCGACGCCGCCCGGGACTACGGCCGCGCCGTGCAGGCGGGCCGGGAAAATCCCGCCGACCTGACGTGGGAGGGGTTCAGCCGCTACCTTTACACGGCGGACTTCCCGGAGCCCGACCTGCTCATCCGCACCTCTGGCGAGACCCGGCTCAGCAATTTCCTGATGATGCAACTCGCCTATGCCGAGCTGGTCTTCCTCCCCACCCTCTGGCCCGACTTCGGCAAGGCAGAACTGGCCGCCGCCGTGGCGGAATTCGCCCACCGCGAGCGCCGCTACGGCCTCACCACCGAGCAGGTGCAGGCCGCCCCGACCCGCTGACATGGGCGCGCGCATCTTCAGCACCGTGGTCCTGTGGACGGTCGTGCTCGGCAGCCTGTGGCTGTTCGGCACCCATGCGGCCGTCGCCCTGCTCACGCTCCTCACGGCCGCCACGCTGTGGGAATTCTACGGCCTGATGGAGAAAATGGGCCAACGGCCCTTCCGTTGGATGGGCGTGTCGCTCGGGGTGCTGATGACTGCCGGCACCTATTACCTGGCGCTGTTTGTCGACGAGCCCGACGTGCTCAACAGCGTGCCGTCCGGCCTGCTCGTCGTCGGCCTGATCGCCTCGTGTTGCCGCGTGCTTGGCGAACGCGACATGGCCACCCGCGTCGAGACCATCGCGTCCACCATGCTCGGGTTGGTGCTCGTGCCCTACATGCTGCATTTCCTCGTGCGCATCCTGATGCGCGAGGCGCCGAGCGGTGAGAACCTCGCGCTGTGCCTGTGGATCGTCACCGTCTCAAAGTTCTGTGATGTCGGCGGGCTGCTCACGGGGCTCGCCTTCGGCCGGCACAAGATGGCGCCGAACATCTCGCCCAAGAAGACCTGGGAAGGCACGGCAGGGGGCCTCGTCTTCTCCATGGGTGTCGGCGCCGGCATCGCCTATCTGGCCGGTGGCCGTCTGCCCGAGGCCCTGACACCGCTCACCGCCGCCTTGATCGCCGTGCCGCTGGCTGTCACCACCGTCATTTCCGACCTTATCGAGTCCGCCATCAAGCGCCGCGCCGACATCAAGGACACCGGCAGGCTCATCCCCGGCATCGGCGGCGCCTTCGACCTGACCGACAGCCTCATCCTCACCGCGCCGGTGGCGTATTTCATCTTCCTTTTCGTCGAGTAACCCCGCAATGGCCGCCCAACGCCGCATTGTCCTGCTCGGGGCCACCGGCTCCATCGGCGAGAACACCCTGCGCGTTCTCCGCGCCAACCGTGACCGCCTCGAGCTCGTCGGCGTCGCTGCGCACCGCAACGCCGCGAAGCTGTTTGCCATCTGCCGGGAGTTCGGCGTCCGCCACGCCGCCCTCGGCGACCCGGCGGCCGCCGCGGTGGCCCCGGACGGCGTGACCCTGCACCGCGGCCCCGAAGGTCTCACCGCCCTCGCGACCCTGCCCGAGGCCGACCTCGTCCTCGTGGCCGTGGTCGGCACCTCGGCTTTGCAGCCCACCCTCGACGCCATCGCGGCGAAGAAGACCATCGCGCTCGCCTCCAAGGAAATCCTCGTGCTCGCGGGCAAGTTCGTCATGGCCGCGGCGCGCGAGCACGGCGTGAGCCTTCTGCCCGTGGACAGCGAGCACAACGGCGTCTTCCAGTGCCTCGAGGGGCACCGCGCGCAGGACGTGCGCCGCCTCGTGCTCACGGCCTCCGGCGGGGCCTTCCGCGACTGGCCGGCGGACAAACTCGCCCAGGCCACCGTGGCCGACGCGCTCAAGCACCCGAACTGGTCCATGGGCCGCAAGATCACCGTCGACTCCGCCACCCTGGCCAACAAGGGCCTCGAGCTCATCGAGGCGCAGTGGCTCTTCGGCCTGTCGCCCGCGCAGTGCCAGGCCGTCATCCATCCGCAGAGCATCGTGCATTGTTTCGTCGAGTTCACGGACGGCTCGTTCCTCGCGCAGTTGAGCCCGCCCACGATGACCTTCGCCATCCAGCACTGCCTCTTCCACCCGGAGCGTGCCCCCGGCGCCACCGACCCGGCCCTGCGGCTCGACCAGGCCCTCGGGCTCGACTTCCGCCCCGTGGACGAGGCGCGCTATCCCATGCTCCGCCTCGCCCGCGAGGCCATGCAAGCCGGCGGCACCGCGCCCGCCGCCTACAACGCCGCCAACGAAGTGGCCGTCGCCTCCTTTCTCGACGGGCGCATCCCCTTCCTTGCGATTTCTCGCGTCGTGGAACAGACTCTCGGCCAGTTGAAAACCGGCGAACCCAAAACTTTGGACGATGTCTTGACAACAGACGGCGAGTCGCGACGCCTGGCCGCCCGATTCGCCTCATCCTGATATGGAATCCCTCGTCTCAATCCTCGGCGGCGCCTGGTCGGTCTTCCTGATCGTCCTCTTCTTCGGCGGCTCGATCTTCGTGCACGAGCTGGGCCATTTCCTCGCCGCCCGGCGCCGCGGTGTGAAGGTCGAGCGGTTCTCCATCGGCTTCGGGCCGAAAATCTGGGCTTGGCGGGGCCAGGACGGCGTCGAATACCGCATCTCGTGGCTGCCGCTCGGCGGGTATGTCGCGTTGCCCCAACTGGCCGACATGCCCGCGCTCGAGGGGGAGTCCGAGGCGCCGACCGAGCCTCTGCCACCGATCTCATACTCCACCAAGGTCATCGTCTTTGCCGCCGGCGCATTCTTCAATGTCCTCTTCGCCTTCCTGCTGGCTTGCGTGCTGACGGTCGTGGGCCAGCCGACCAGCGAGGATCTCTCCACCACCCGCATCGGCTATGTCACCAAGACCGTGACCCTGGCTGACGGCACGAGCGTGCCCAGCCCCGCCGTCGAGGCCGGCCTGCAGGTGGGCGACTACATCCGCGCCATCGACGGCGACCCCATCGACGACTGGCCCGACCTGATGCAGACCCTCGTCACGAGCGCGGGTGTCACCCTGGACGGACGCCGCAAGGCGGTCTTCACCATCGAGCGCGATGGCCAACGGCGCGACATCACCGTGCACCCCCGGCTCAGCGGCGATGAAAAGATCCGCAAGGTCGGCATCGTGGCCGCCTACACGCCGATCGTCGCGGTCGTGCCAGCCGATTCCTATGCCCAGAAGCTCGGCCTTGCCGCCGGTGACCGGCTGGTCGAGTTGGAAGGCGCCCCGCTGCTCAACCTCATCACGCTGGCGGACGTGATGCAGGACAAGGCCCGGCTGGCGTTCACGCTGGGCCTCGAGCGCGGCGGCCAGCGTCTCACCGTGTCAGTCCCCGCCGACCGCCCGGCGGACACTCCAATCCTGTTCGGCGCCGGCTACCGCACCACGGTCGGGCTCGTGCACAACAATCCCTTCAAGCAGATCTCCGACCATGTGCGCATGACCTTCCGCACGCTCTGGAGCCTCCTGCACCCGACCTCCGACATCGACGTGTCCAAGCTCAGCGGACCGGTCGGCATCGGCCGCGTTTTCTGGGACGCCTCCGAGGCCGGTTTCCGCTACGTGCTCTGGATCGCCGTGCTGGTGAACATCAACCTCGCCATCTTCAACCTCCTGCCGATCCCCGTGCTCGACGGCGGGCACATCCTCTTCGCCACCATCGGCAGACTCCGCGGCCGCACCCTGCCCCCGAACTTCATCATGGGCGCGCAGAGCATCTTCATCGTGCTGCTGTTCTCGCTCATCATCTACGTCAGCTTCTTCGACGTGCGCCGCATCGTGCGCGACGTGAAGGCCGAGTCGCAGGCCCGCGAGGCGGTCGAGAGGCAGAAGGCGGCCGAGCCGGCCAAGCCCTGAGTATTGCGCTTATTGGGCTGTGGTTATTGCCTATTGCTTGTTGCCGACGGGTTTCGCTGCTGGACAATAGCCGGCCCCCATCGGCCATTCTCGCCCCCGTGTCCTACTGCACCTCCCGCTTCCACACCGTCCGCCGACGCACACTCGAGGTGAAGGTCGGCGGCGTGGGTGTGGGCGGCGCCCATCCCATCCGCATCCAGTCGATGACGACCAGCGACACGCAGGACGTCGCCGCGACGGTCCGGCAGTCCATCGCCCTCGCCGAGGTCGGGTGCGAGATCGTGCGCGTCACCGCGCCCAACGTCGCCGCCGCCAAGTGCCTGCAGGATATCCGCGCGCAGTTCACCGCCGCCGGTTTCGGGCATGTCCCGCTGGTGGCCGACATCCACTTCCTGCCCTCGGCGGCGATGGAGGCGGTCGAGCATGTGGAGAAGGTCCGCGTCAACCCCGGCAACTACGCCGACAAGAAGAAGTTCGCGGTCAAGGAATACTCCGACGCCGACTACGACGCCGAGCTCCAGCGCCTGCATGACTCCTTTTCACCGCTGGTGAAGCGCTGCAGGGAGCTGGGTCGCTCGATGCGCGTCGGCACCAACCACGGCTCGCTCTCCGACCGGATCATGAACCGCTACGGCGACACGCCGCTCGGCATGGTCGAGAGCGCGCTCGAGTTTCTCCGGATCGCCCGCAGCCATTCCTACCACGACATCATCCTGTCGATGAAGGCGAGCAACCCGAAGGTCATGATCCAGGCCTACCGCCTGCTGGTCAACCGCATGGCAAAGGAGGACATGCACTACCCGCTCCATCTCGGCGTCACCGAGGCCGGCGACGGCGAGGACGGCCGCATCAAGAGCGCCATCGGCATCGGCTCGCTCCTGCTCGACGGCCTCGGCGACACCATCCGCGTCTCCCTCACCGAGGACTCCGTCTACGAAATTCCCGTCGCCCGCGCCCTCGCCGACAAGGCAATGAGCCTGTGGCATTCCGACGCGACGCCCCCGACCAATGTTCGTAATACGAACATTGGCCCGGACTCCATCGATCCCTTTCACTTCGACCGTCGCGAGCCGGCGGTGCTGGCGCTGTCCGATCGCTGTGCGGTCGGACCGGAACAGCCGCCGCGCGTCATCGTGCGCGTGGCGTCTCCGGCGCAATTGCCCGACGCCGCCAAGGCACTTGCCAGCCCGGCGCTCACAGACACGCCGGCTGAGGGCTTGCTCCTGCCGGTTGATTCCCCCGGCGATCTCGCCGCGCTGTGCGAGGCTGCCGCCCACACCGCACTGCCCGTCGATTTCCTCGCCCTGGAGGTATCACCGGCCCTCGGCACGGAGGTGCTCCAACCCTTGCTCGGCCTCTGCAAGGGCAAGCTGATGCTCGTGCGGCAATTCGCCGCCGCCGAGGCCGGCCCGCTCTCCGCCTTCATCGGCCTGGTCCGCCGCCACGGCCATGTGCTCGCCGCGGAGGTCGCCCCGGCGGATTTCGCCGCCCTCGGTGGCGTGCTGCGCGACGCCGGGCCGGAAAATCTCGTCTTTACCTTGTCAATCCGCACCCCCGATTCCGGCCACGCCATCGGCAGCTACCGGCAACTTACCGAGCAACTCCGTCAGCTCGGCCTGAATGCGCCGATCTGGATCCGCAACACGTCCGCCACCGCCGTGCGCGGCGACCCGAGCTTCCTGTCGAAGCTGCTCGAGGCGAGTTTCCTGTCCGGCAGCCTGCTCTGTGACGGCGTCGGCGACCTCGTGAGCATCGAAACCGAGACCGACCCCTTCCGCGCCACCAAACTCACCTACAACATCCTCCAGGGCGCGGGGGCCCGCATCTCCAAGACCGAATTCGTCGCCTGCCCCTCCTGTGGGCGCACGCTTTTTGACCTGCAGACCACCACGCAGCGCATCCGCAGCCAGACCGGCCACCTCAGGGGCGTGAAGATCGCCATCATGGGCTGCATCGTCAACGGCCCGGGCGAGATGGCCGATGCCGATTTCGGCTATGTCGGCGGCGCGCCGGGCAAGATCAACCTCTACGTGGGCAAGAACTGCGTCCAATACAACATCCCGCAGGCCGAGGCTGACGCCCGCCTTGTCGCCCTCATCCGCGAGCACGGCAAATGGGTTGATCCCCAGCCACACCAGATTTCGCACCAGGTCGCGAATCCGTAGGCCACTCGCAGAGTTTGCTGATAGCGGTCTATTACTTCCGCCACGATAGGAGCTACAGCCAGGCAAGCCAGCTCGCCGCGACGTGATCCGGGGTGCTTCAGAGGGGAAATGACGTCCCCGCATCGGGCATTTTCGGGGCAACAATAAAATGCGCGAAGTTATGCCCAGTTCTTCTGTGAAAAACTCGGGAAGAAGATGGCCTTGAAACGCATTTTTTTGTTCCCGTCATGATGTGTTTCAGTTTTATCCATCTTCCCGCAGATTGTTCTTTGCCGTTTCCGCAGCACACTTGGTCCCCAGCCTGAGAAGGTTTCCTCCGCCGCTGGCCATTAACGCCTTGGCGTTCCGCTCCCCGCGGTAACGCGCCGTAGTGGCCTCCAGTCCCCTTTCCTTCCCGAGCTCCGGCGCCGCGTGCCAGGATGACGCGCAAGCAGCGACTTGCGGGTGTGAATAACCCACCCGTTCCAGCACCGTCCATGCCCCAATCCTCCGCCCACGCCAGCCTCTGGGAAACCGTGAAGTGCGACCTCAAGGGTCTCTTCCCGGACGATGTATTCCAGATGTGGTTCGAGCCGATGACGTGCCTCGATGCCAACGACGACACGCTCACCCTCGGCGTGCCCAACGACTTCGCGGCGATCTGGATCCACGACAACTATCTCGACCTCATCACCCAGCGCCTGCGGCTCGCCTCCGGCCGCGCCATGCACATCGCGCTGCGCAAGAGCGACAACGGTTCCGGCCGCGCCCATGCGGCGGCGGAGACCGCGGCCAAGGTCAAGTCCGCCCCGGCCCGCCGTGCCCGCTACGACGACCGCGGCCACCCCGCCGGTTCGCTTAATCCCCGCAACTCGTTCGAGAATTTCGTCGTCGGTCCCAACAACCAGCTCGCCCACGCCGCCGCCATGGCCGTGGCGCAGGCCCCCGCCCAGGCCTACAACCCCCTCTTCATCCACGGCGCCACCGGCCTCGGCAAGACCCACCTCATGCACGCCATCGGGCACAGCGTCATGCAGCGCAACCCCGAGACCAAGGTCGCCTACCTCTCCACGGAGAAATTCACCAATGAATTTATCCACGCCATCCAGGAGAACGCGCTGACCCGCTTCCGCCAGCGCTACCGCAGCGTGGACCTCCTCCTCATCGACGACGTCCAGTTCCTCGCCGGCAAGGAGCGCATCCAGGAGGAGTTCTTCCATACCTTCAACGACCTCTTCGAGTCCCAGAAGCAGATCGTCCTCTCCAGCGACCGCCCGGTCAACGAGATCGCCACCCTCGAGTCGCGCCTCGTCTCCCGCTTCCAGTGGGGCCTCGTCACCGACATCCAGTCGCCCGACTTCGAGACCCGCGTCGCCATCCTCCGGACCAAGGCCGCCAGCCTCAAGATCGAGCTGCCCATGCCCGTCATCGAGTTCATGGCGCAGCACATCGCCAAGAACATCCGCCGCCTCGAGGGCGCCCTCATCAAGATCTCCAGCTACGCCGCCCTCACCGGCAAGACCATCGACCTCGCCGCCGCCGAGTCCCTGCTCAAGGACGTGCTCATGGAGGAGGCCCAGCACCGCCTCAGCATCGAGGCCATCCAGAAGCGCGTCGCCGACCACTTCCAGATCCGCCACACGGACATGACGAGCAAGCGCCGGCCCAACTCCATCGCCTTCCCGCGCCAGATCGCCATGTATCTCTGCCGGCAGCTCACCCGCCACTCCCTTCAGGACATCGGGGAGTCCTTCGGCGGCCGCGACCACGGCACCGTCATCCACGCCTGCAAGACCGTCGAGAACATGATGGAACAGGACGATTCCGTCCGCAGCAGCGTGGACTTCCTCAAGACCCAGCTTGCCAAGTGACACGCCCCGAAGCGTGTCATCCTGAGCCTGTGGTAGGATCCAGCCTTAGCACACACACCTGACACCAAACGAAAGGCCCGGCGCACGCCGGGCCTTTTGCTTTGCCTGCCATCGCACGCCGCCAAGACTCGCCGCGATGACCGTCACCTACCAGAGCGACGTCGCGCCACTGCGCCGCGTGATTGTGAAATCCGCCGCCGACACCTTCGTCGACCAGGACAGGCTCGCCGCCGAATGGCGCCCGCTCAATTTCACCGCCGAACCAGACCTCCCGAAGGCCCTGGCCGAGTCGGACGCCTTTGCCGCCCTGCTGCGGCGGCTCGGCGCCGAGGTGCTCTCGCTGCCGCGCGATGCCGCCCAGAGCATCGACTCCGTCTATGTCCGCGATGCCGGCGTCGTCTGCGACCGCGGCCTCATCCTCTGCTCGATGGGCAAGGAAACCCGCCGGGCCGAACCGGCCGCGCTGCGCCGCGCCGCGGAGAGCTGGGGAATCCCCATCGCGGGGGAGATCACCGGTGAGGGTCGTCTCGAGGGCGGTGACGTGGCCTGGGTGGACGCCCGCACGCTCGCCGTCGCCCGCGGCTACCGCACCAATGACGAGGGCATCCGCCAGCTCCGGGCCCAGATCGGTCCGGGAGTGGAGGTCGTCACCGTGCCCCTGCCCCATTACCGTGGCCCGGCGGACGTGTTTCATCTCATGTCCATCTACTCGCCCCTCGCCCCCGATCTTGCGCTCGTGCATTCGCCGCTGATGCCCATCCCCTTCCGCGAGCTGCTGCTGGACCGGGGCCAGCAACTCGTGGAGGTGGCACCGGAGGAGCTCGACTCGCTCGGGTGCAACGCCCTCGCCGTCGCGCCGCGGGTCTGCCTGCTCGCCGCCGGCAACCCCGCCACCGCCCGGCGCCTCCGCGAGGCCGGCTGCGAGGTGCACGAGTTCGCCGGGGAGGAGATCGCGAAAAAAGGCGGCGGCGGCCCCACCTGCCTCACCCGGCCCCTCGGGCGGGAGGCTTGACGCCGGCCGCTCCGGTTGCATCTCAGTCCCATTCCGCTATCTTCCGTTTCCGCATGACCCTCACACCCGAACAAAAGCAGGCCGTCGCTTCCTGGATCGCCGCCGGTGACAACCTCTCCGCCGTGCAGAAGAAGCTGGCCGACCAGTTCAAGCTGTCGCTCACCTACATGGATGTGCGTTTCCTGGTGGACGACCTCGGCCTCGAGCTGAAGAACCCCGCCCCCAAGGCCGACGCCTCCGATGTCACCAAGGCGCCCGCGCCCAAGCCGGCCGCCGCCGGCGAGAAAAAGGGCCTCATGGACAAGTTGAAGGAGAAGGTCGGACTCGGTGCGGATGAAGCCGACGAGGATTTTGCGCCCGAACCCGATTTTCCCGAGGAAGCGCCACCCGCGCCGGGCGGCGCCGGCAACGTGACCGTCGATGTCGACCGCATCGTGCGCCCCGGCGCCGTGGTCAGCGGCAGCGTCACCTTCAGCGACGGCACCAGCGGCAAGTGGGCCATGGACCAATACGGCCGCCTCATGCTCGACACCGGCAAGAAGGGCTACCAGCCCCCGGCCGCAGACGTGCAGGTCTTCCAGCGCGAGCTCAGCCGCCAGCTCCAGCGCCAGGGCTACTGACGCGGCCCAACCGCGCCGTTGACTCCCGCGCGCATCCCGCGCACCCTCCCGTCAGCCGACGGGCATAACGCCCGCCCGCCACCCCAACCCCACGGAGGCTGTATGGAAAAGCTGCGTCAATGGATCGACTGGGCGGAAGCCCATCCGAAGGTCTGGCTCGACTGCGTCCGCATTTACCTCGGGCTCGGCCTTTTCATCCGCGGTCTGCTCATCATCACCAACTCCCGCGCCGAGTTCGTGAAGGACCTGCTCGCCACCTCAACCCAGAACTGGCTGCTCACCGCCGCGCTGCTGCACTATGTCGCCCTCGCCCACCTCGTCGGCGGCGCCATGCTCTGCGTCGGCCTGCTCACCCGCATCGCCGCACTCGTGCAGATTCCCATCCTGGCGGGCGCCCTCCTGCTCTTCCACCGCAAGGAGGGCCTGATGACGGCCGGCCAGTCGCTGGAATTTTCCGGACTCGTGCTCTTCTTGCTCATCACCTTCTGGGTCGCCGGGGCCGGCCCGCTCTCCGTCGACAACGGCATGCCCAAGCTCAAGCCGACCAACGCGGCCTGAGCCGCCGGTCAGTCCTGCACCATCCGCCGGAACTCCGCCTCGTCGATCACCGGCACGCCCAGCTCCCTCGCCTTGTCGAGTTTCGATCCGGCCTCCTCGCCGGCCAGCACGTAGCTGGTCTTCTTGCTCACGCTGCCGCTCACCTTGCCGCCCGCCGCCTCGATCATCGCCGTCGCCTCCTCGCGTGACAGCGACGGCAGCGTCCCCGTGAGCACGATGACCTTGCCGGCCAACACGCAGCCGGTGGCCGCCGGCGCGGCCGGTTTCAGGCCCGCCGCCTGCAGGTCGCGCACGAGGCGCTGGTTGACTTTCTCATCCAGCCACGCGCGCACCGCGGCGGCGGTCTTCTCGCCGAAGCCCTCGACCCGGATCAACTCGTCCTCCTTCGCCGCCAGCAGCGAGTCGAGCGACTTGAACGTGCGGGCGAGATCCTTGGCCGAGGCTGCGCCCACCTGCGGGATGCCGAGACCATTGATGACGCGCCAGAGCTCCGCGTTGCGTCTCGCCTCAATTGCCGCGATCAGGTTGCCCGCCCACACTTCGCCCGACTTCTTCAGCGGTAGCAGGTCCTCCATCTTCAGCCGGAACAGGTCCGGCACGGCCTTGATCAGGGAATTCTTCAGCAGCAGGTCTACGATCTCCTCGCCGAGGCCGTCGATATCGAGGCAGCCCTTTGAGGCGAAGTGCGCAATGCGGCGCCGCACCTTCTCGGGGCAATCCGGGTTGGGGCAGCGCCAGGCCACCTCGCCCTCCAGGCGGGTGGCCTCGGTCGCGCACACCGGGCATTTTTTCGGGAACCGGTAGGCGCGGCTGGCGGCCGGGCGCTTGTCGGTCAGCACCTGCACCACGGCGGGGATGATCTCGCCGGCCTTCTCGATCAGCACGGCGTCTCCCACCCGCACGTCCTTGCGGGCGATCTCGTCGGCATTGTGCAGCGTGGCCCGCTTCACCGTCGTGCCCGCGAGGAAAACGGGCTCCAGCTCCGCCACCGGCGTGAGCACGCCCGTGCGGCCGACCTGGATGGTGATGTCGCGCACCCGCGTCTCGGCGCGGTCGGGCGCGAACTTGTAGGCGCAGGCCCAGCGCGGCGACAGCTT
Organism: uncultured Opitutaceae bacterium; assembly: GCA_964565475.1. GTDB lineage: Bacteria > Verrucomicrobiota > Verrucomicrobiia > Opitutales > Opitutaceae > Didemnitutus. The sequence goes on from CAZMFB010000008.1 coordinate 112,329, forward strand.
GCGCGCGGCCTCGGCCTGCCCGGTCGCGTCGGCCCCGCGGAAACCGATCTTCTTGTGTCGCTGCTGCTCGAACAAATCCAGCTTCACCACCGCACCGTCGGTGCCGTAGGCAAAATCCCGACGCAATTCATCGAGCTCCTTGATCGCGGCCCAAACGGCGTCAATTCCGCGCACGGACCAGAATTTTTCCACCAAGGGCAGACCCCACGCCTTCAGTCTCGCCAAATATTCAGTCTGAGACTCAGCCACGGCCGGTTCACAGTAACCGAGCCCATAGAGGACGATCTCCAGCTTTCGCCCCGCCACGAGTGATGCATCAAGCTGCTTGAGCGTGCCCGCAGCGAGGTTGCGCGGATTGGCGTAGGCCTCGTCCCCGGCCTCTACCTGGGCGTCGTTGATGCGGCGGAATTCCGCGTCGGTCAGGTAGACCTCGCCGCGGACCTCGATCACGTCCGGATGCTTCTTGCCCTTCAGCACCTGCGGCAGCGAGCGGATGGTGCGGAGGTTGGCGGTCACGTCGTCACCCTCCTCGCCGTCGCCCCGCGTGACGCCGCGCGTGAGCCTGCCCTTCTCGTAGGTGAGGCTCACCGCCACGCCATCGACCTTCGGCTCGACCGTGTAGGCGAGGTCGTCGGTCTCGAGCGCCTTGGCGAGACGCGCGTGGAATTCTCGCAGCTCGGCCTCATCGTAGGTGTTGTCGAGCGTCATCATCGCCATGCGGTGCTTCACGCGCGCGAAGCCCTCCGCCCGGTCGTCGCCCACGCGCTGCGTCGCCGATATCACGCTGGCGAACTGCGGGAACTGTTTCTCGAGGTCAGCCAGCTCGCGCTTCAGTCGGTCGTAATCGTAGTCGCTGATCTCCGGCTTGGCCTTGCGATGGTAAAGTTCGTCATGGCGCGCCACCTCCGCTCGGAGCTCGGCAATGCGCTTCTTGGCCTCGGCGGGGGTCATGGCGGCCGCAAAGTTGAGGCAATCTG
>CAZMFB010000009.1:0-98832 GCA_964565475.1 uncultured Opitutaceae bacterium
CCACCGTCATCGAGGCCGCCGGCAACAAGCCCAAGCTCATCGAGGAATTCTTCGGCCGCGTGAACAGCGGCACCGCCGCCACCAGCATCGCGCGCATGCGCAGCCCCGGCGGCTGGGTCGAGCCCGGCCAGACCCCCGAGTTCGACGAATACACCGTCGTCCTCCGTGGCGAACTGCAGGTGAAGACCAAGTCCGGCACGCTCACCGTCAAGGCCGGCCAGGCCGTCCACACCGCGCCCGGCGAATGGGTGCAATACTCCACGCCGCACCCCGACGGGGCCGAATACATCGCCGTCTGCCTGCCGGCCTTCTCACCCGCCACCGTCCACCGCGACGCCTGAGCGGACGCGCGGCGCTCAGACCTGGTCGAGCGCCTGCTTGATGTCGGCGATGATGTCCTCGACGTCCTCGCAGCCGACCGAGAAGCGCACGAGGCCGTCCGTCAGGCCGAACTTGAGACGCTCCTCCACGGGCACGGAGCCGTGCGTCATGCTCACGGGATGGCAGAGCAGGCTCTCGACGCCGCCGAGGCTCTCGGCGAGGGCGAAGAGCTTGACGCTGCGCGCGAAGCGCTTCGCGCCCTCGAGCGAGCCGAGCTCGGCCGACACCATGCCGCCGAAGCCGGTCATCTGGCGCTTGGCCAGCGCGTGGTGCGGGTGGTCGGGCAGGCCGGGGTAGTAGACCTTCTTCACCTTGGGATGCTTGGCGAGGTAGGCCGCGACCTCGCGCGCGCCGGCCTCGTGCTGGCGCATGCGCAGGGCGAGCGTCTTGGTGGCGCGGAGGATGAAGAAGCAGTCCATCGGGCCGGGCACGCCGCCCACGGCGTTCTGCAGGAAGCGCAGCCTCGTGTGCAGGTCATCGGAGCGCGTGACCACGATGCCGCCGATGACGTCGCTGTGGCCGTTGATGTATTTGGTCGTGCTGTGCAGCACGAGGTCGAAGCCGTGCTCCAGCGGGCGCTGGAAATACGGCGACATGAAGGTGTTGTCGCAGACGGTGATCGCGCCGTGTTTCCGGCCGATCTCGGCCACCGCCTTGAGGTCGGTGAGATTGAGCATCGGGTTGGTCGGCGTCTCGACGAAGATCATCTTCGTGGCCGGCGTGAGCGCGGCGCGGATGTTGGCCGCGTCGGAGGTGTCGACCCACGAGCACGTAAGGCCGAAGCGCTTCATGACCTTGTCGAAGTAGCGGAACGTGCCGCCGTAGACGTTGTTGGTCACGATCACGTGGTCGCCGGCGTTGAGCAGCATGGACACGGCGGTGGTGGCGGCGAGGCCGCTGGCGAAGGCGAGGCCGTGCTTGCCGTTCTCGAGGGCGGCGAGGTTCTTCTCCAGCGCCACGCGCGTGGGATTGATGGTGCGGCCGTAGTCATAGCCCTTGTGCTTGCCCAGCTCCTCCATCGCGTAGGTGGAGGTCTGGTAGATCGGGGTCATCACCGCCCCGGTGGAGGGGTCGGGTTGCTGGCCCGCGTGGATGGCGTCGGTTTGGAAGCCCATGGCGTCAGGAGGATTTATTGGTTGAGAGGAAATCGAGCAGGTCGATGCGGGTGAGAATGCTCACGGGCTTGCGCTGCGCGTCCACGACGACGGCGGCGGGATTCTTGCCGAGGATTTCCTGGAGCGTGGCGATCGGCGTCGTGGCGCTGACGACGGGGAACTGGCGCTGCATGCACTTCGAAACGAGCGCTCCGCCCGAGCCCGCGCCGGAGGCGAGGAACTCCATCAGGCCCGCCTCGGTGACCATGCCCACGAGCACGCCGCCGGAGGTGACCGGCAGCTGGGAGATGCCCTTCTCGCGCATGAGGGCCACGGCCTGCGTGACCGTCTGCATGTCGTTCACCGCGATCACAGCGGGGCGGCCGGAACCGAGCAGGAGGCTCACGTTGCCCTCGATCCGGGCGGGGTCGTAGAAGCCGTTGGCGCGCATCCAATTGTCGTCGACGAATTTCGTCATGTAGTTGCGGATGCCGTCGGCGAGGATGAGCACGCAGTTCTGGCCGGCCTTCAGGCGGGTGGCGGCCTTGAGCGCGGCGAACAACACCGAGCCGCTGGAGCCACCGACCAACAGGCCTTCCTCGCGGATGAGCCGGCGCGCGAGCAGGAAGGAGGGCTGGTCCTCGGTCTTCACCCACTCGTCGATGAGCGAGCGGTCGAGCACGTCGGGGATGAAATCATAGCCGATGCCCTCGACCTTGTAGGTGGCGACGTGCGTGCCGCCGGCGAGGATGGAGCCGACCGGGTCGGCGCCGATGATGATGCACTTCGGGTTGTGCTGCTTGAGGCGCTTGGCGATGCCGGTGATCGACCCGCCGGTGCCCGCGGCGATCACGCACATGTCCACCTTGCCGTCGAGCTGGTCGATAATCTCCTGGCCGGTGCCCTCGAAGTGGACCTTGGGGTTGTTGGGGTTGCCGTATTGGTCGAGGATGTGGGCGTTGGGCAGTTCCTTCTGGAGGCGCTTGGCCACGCTGATGTGGCTCTCGGGCGAGTCGTAGGCGGCCTCGGTGGGCGTGCGGATGATCTCGGCGCCGAGCGCCTCGAGCGCGACCTGCTTCTCGCGGCTCATCTTCTCCGGCATGGTGATGATGACGCGGTAACCCTTGACCGCGCCGGCCAGGGCGATGCCGATGCCGGTGTTGCCGCTCGTCGGCTCGATCAGGGTGTCGCCGGGCTTGATGCGGCCCTCGCGCTCCGCGGCCTCGACCATCGAACGGCCGATGCGATCCTTGATCGAACCGCCGGGGTTAAGGAACTCGCATTTCGCGAAGAGATTGCAGGCGAGGGGAGCGCCGACACGGTTGAGGCGGACCATCGGGGTGTTGCCGATGGCCTCGACGATGTTGCTTTTGACGTTCATGCGATGAGGCCGGGATTTATGACATAAGGGGCGCGCAGCGCCGCGCCGATGTCAAGGGCGCGGAGGGGCCGGGGCACACAGTCCCGCAACGATTTCCGCACCCGGCGCGAAGGTGGCGGAGAGAGAGGGATTGATTCGCTTCGCTCAGGGCTGCGCCCCAAAGCCTGCGGCTTTGCCCATATCCCACATTCGCATCCGCTTCGCGTCCGCGCGCCTTTCAGGCGCCCACCATTTTAGCTGCGCCAAAATGGCGGAGAGAGAGGGATTCGAACCCTCGATAGAGTTTCCCCTATGCAGCTTTAGCAAAGCTGTGCCTTCAGCCACTCGGCCATCTCTCCAAAGCAAGGGCGGTAGCAAAGTCGCGCCCGCGGCCAGCGCAAGGCCGATTTCTTCCACCCGCCGGCCCCAGTTTCGGCTTTAACTGGCCCGTCCGGTGGGCATCTCTGGTGTCACTCTCAGATGAAGATCTACTTCATGGGCATCTGCGGCACGGCGATGGGCAACGCCGCCCTGCTCGCGCGCGCCAACGGCCACGAGGTGCTCGGCGCCGACGCCAACGTCTACCCGCCCATGAGCGACGTCCTCGCCGACGCCGGCATCACCCTGCACACCGGCTACGATCCCGCCCGCCTTGAGCAGCTCCGGCCCGACCTCGTCGTCGTCGGCAACGCCATGTCGCGCGGTAATCCCGAGGTCGAGTGGCTCCTCGACACTCGCGCCTACAACTTCACCTCGCTGCCCGCGCTGCTGGCCGACTTCGTCCTCAAGGGCCGCCAGAACATCGTCATTGCCGGCACCCACGGCAAGACGACCACGACAGCGCTCACCGCCTTCCTCCTGCGCGAGAACGGCCGCGATCCCGGCTGGCTCATCGGCGGCGTGCCGCAGGACCCGCCCACGGGCAGCCATCTCGGCGCCGCGGCCGACCCCTTCGTCATCGAGGGCGACGAATACGACAGCGCCTTCTTCGACAAGCGCGCCAAGTTCATCCACTACGCGCCGCACCTCGCCGTGCTCAACAACCTCGAGTTCGAACACGCCGACATCTTCCGCGACCTCGATGACGTGAAGCGCTCCTTCTTCCACCTCACCCGCGTCGTCCCTCGCAACGGCTGGATCGTGCTCAACGGCGACGACGCCAACCTCGCCGCGCTCGGGCCGCTCGGCTGGACCCGCGTCGTGCGCGTCGGCACCGGCGCGGACAACGACCTCCGCATCGCAGACTTCGCCGAGGGGCCCGACGGCGCGCGCTTCAGTCTCGTCTGGAAAGGGGCGAAATGGGCCGACATTGCATGGTCGCAGCCCGGCCTTTTCAACGCCCGCAATGCCGCCATGGCCGCCTGCGCCGCCGGCCTCGCGCTGTTCCCCGACGACCCCGCGCGGCTCAAGCTCGCCGGGCTCGCCCGATTCCGCGCCGTCCGCCGCCGGCAGCAGCTGCTCGTCGATACGCCCGCGCTGAAGGTCATCGAGGATTTCGGGCACCATCCCACCGCGGTGGCCGAGACGCTGCAGTCCTTCCGCGCGCGCTATCCCGGCCACGTCATCCACGCCGCCTTCGAGCCGCGCAGCAACACCTCGCGCCGGAAGGTCATGCAGGCGGCCTTTCTCCGGGCGCTCGGCTTTGCGGATGAGGTCTATCTCGGGGCCGTGGCCCGCGCCAACCTCCTGAAACCCGAGGAGCGCTTCGACGCCGAGGCCCTCATCGGCCACCTCGAGACTCAGGGTGTGCACGGCCACACCGCGCCCACTAACGCCGAACTGCTGGAAATTTTGCTGAGAAATACCCGCGCCGAGACGCTGAAGCCCCAGCTGGTCGTGTTCTTCACCAACGGCTCCTTCGACGGGATCATCACGGGCTTCGTCGCCGCCACGAAGCCCTGATCATTGCGCCTGCTTGGCGACCTTGTAGACGACGGGCTCCTCGCCCTGCGGCAGCGCCAGCAGGTCATAGTCATGGAACGAGTTGATCGTAACCTCGGCGAATTCGCCCGCCGGCAGGCTCTTCGGCACATAAACGCGGCCGTCGATGTCGGGCGCGTCGGCCTCGCCGCGCGCCACGCCGGGCTCCTCCACGAGCACCCGCAGCGTTTTGCCGACATAGCCCTTGGATACTTCGCGCGCGATCTCCTGCTGGAGCGTCATCGTGCGGTGCCAGCGGGCCTCCTTCGTCTTCTTGGGAATCTGTTCGCCCATCTTTGCCGCGCGCGTGCCTTCCTCCTGCGAATAGCGGAACACGCCGAGGCGTTCGAAGCGGGCCTCGCGGATGAAGGCGCACAGCTCGTCCACATCCGCCTCGGTCTCGCCCGGGAAGCCGACGATGAACGTCGTGCGGATGGCGATGCCGGGGATGCCCGCGCGGATGCGGCGGATGAGGCCGCGGATGTAGTCGCCGCTCGTCTCGCGCTGCATTAGGCCGAGCATGCGGTCGCTGATGTGCTGGAGCGGGATGTCAATGTAACGGGCGACCTTGGGGCACGCGGCGATGGTTTTGATGAGCTCGTCGGACCAGTGCGCGGGGTGCGTGTAGAGCAGGCGGATCCAGAAATCGCCCTCGAGGGCGTTGAGTTCGCGCAGGAGGGTGGTCAGCGCGGTGCCGCGCGACGAGTCGACGGGCGTGCGCGGGTTGGGGCGCTGCTCCCAGGTGTCCATGCCGAAGAACGTCGTGTCTTGGGAGATGAGGTTCAGCTCGCGCACGCCCTCCTGCACGAGGCGGTGTGCCTCCTGCACCACGCTGTCGACGGTGCGGCTGCGGTGCCGGCCGCGGATCTGCGGGATAATGCAGAAGGTGCAGGGATGGTTGCAGCCCTCGGCGATCTTGATGTAGGCGAAGTGGCGCGGGGTGAGCCGGAAGCGCGGGGTGTCGTAGTCGGGGATGTAGGTCGAGCGGCCCTCGATGAAGTTCGCCGGCGCGTCCTTCTTTTTCCGCGCCGTGCCGTAAATCTGCTCGATGATCGGCGCGACCTTCGTGATCTGGTCGAGGCCGATGAAGGCGTCCACCTCGGGCAGGGCGCCGGGGAGATCCTTCGAGAAGCGCTGCGACATGCAGCCGGCCACGATGAGCTTCTGGTCCTTGTGGCGCTTCGCCATCCCGCGGGCCTGGTGGGCCTCCAGGATGTGGCTGATCGACTCCTCCTTCGACGAATCGATGAACGAGCAGGTGTTGACGATCACCACGTCGGCGTCCGCGGCCTCGGGGACGACCGTCATGCCCGCGGCGTGCAGGTGACCGACCATGATCTCGCTGTCGACGAGGTTCTTGGCGCAGCCGAGGGAGACGAGGCTGACTTTCTTGTTCATGGGCGGTGCAAATGAAAAGCGCCCGCGGCGGGGCGGGCGCGAGACGGCGGGGCCGGGTGCGGCCGCCTACTTCTTCTTGCGCGCGGCGGCGATCTTGGCCTTCTTGCGCTTCAGGTAGGCGAGACGGCGTTTCTTTTTGATGACCTTGTTGAATTGTTGGCCCATGGATGGATTGGTTTCCGATGAACGTGGGTGAAAGACCCGGCGCGAGTCAAGCTGCGGCTCAGTAGCGCGGGAGCGGCGGGTCCGTGAGCTCCGCCCATGCGTCGATTCCTCCGGCCACGTTCACGGCCTGCCTGAATCCATGGGCCTGCAGGAATTGGACCGCGAGCGCGCTGCGACTGCCGAGGTGGCAGACCACCAGGATCATCCGGTCTGCCGGCAACTCACGCAACCGCGCCGGGACCTGTTGCAACGGGATGTGCACGCAGGGGTCGATGCGCACGAGCTCCAACTCGCCGTCCTCCCGCACGTCGAGCAGCAGCGCCCCCCCGGCGTGGGCGGCGGCGGCTACCGGCGCGGAGATTTCCGGGATGGCGGGCACGGCGGCAGGCAAGATGCCTGGGCCGGGGCGTCAACTTGGTTTCGCCGTTGACGGGGTGGGGCGGCGCGGCGGAAGGTGCCGCCATGGCAGAACGATTCGTAGTCATCATGGCCGGCGGCCGCGGCGAGCGCTTCTGGCCGCAGAGCCGCGAGTCCACCCCTAAGCACCTCCTGCCCATCGTGGGCGACAAGCCCATGCTCACGCAGACCGTCGATCGCGTGAGCGGCGTGGTGCCGCCGGAAAACGTCTTCGTCATCACCACGCAGGCCCAGCTCGAGGGCTGCCGCCAGGCCTGCCCCGACCTGCCCCTGGCCAACATCGTCGCCGAGCCGGTCGGGCGCGACACCGCCGCGGCCACGGGGCTCGCCATGCTGCTGGTCAAGCACCGCAACGCCGGCGCCACCTTCGCCATGCTGCCGGCCGACCACGTCATCCGCGACACGGCCGAATACGCCCGCCTGCTCAACGTCGCCTTCGAGTCGGCCGAGTCCGCCGACGTGCTCGTGACCCTCGGCATCAAGCCGAGCGCGCCCGAGACCGGCTTCGGCTACATCCACCGCTCCGGCCCCTGGCGCAAGGTCGGCGGGCGCGACGTCATGCAGGTCGAGCGCTTCGTGGAGAAGCCCGACCTTGAGACCGCGCAGCGCTACGTGAAGTCGGGCGATTATTATTGGAACGCCGGCATGTTCGTCTGGCGCGTGCCGGTGGTGGAGGCGGCGTTCAAGGCCCATGCGCCCGACCTGCACGCCGGCCTGCTGAAGCTCGATTCCGCCGTGAAGGCCGCCGGCGGCTGGGCCGCCGGCCTCGCGCAGGTCTACCCGGCGCTCAAGAAGATCTCCGTCGACTACGCCATCATGGAGAAGTCGCGCAACGTGGTCGTCGTGCCCGCCACCTTCGACTGGGACGACGTCGGCGCCTGGCCGGCGCTGGCCAAGCACCTCGCGCCCGACGAGCACGGCAATGTCCTGCGCGGCCACGCCGTGGTCGAAAAGGGCTCGAACAACATCGTCATCTCCACCGGCGGTCACCTTGTCGGCGCCGTTGGCGTGAGCAATCTCGTGGTCGTCCACACCCCGGGCGCGACGCTTGTCTGCCCTAAGGAGCGTGCGCAGGACATCAAGGCGCTCCTCGAGCGGATCAAGAAGGACCCGACCAAACACCAGTTCCTGTGAGGACATGCGCTGTCTGGGCATAGACTACGGCACCAAGCGCATCGGCCTCAGCTACGGCGACGAGGTCGGCGTGGCCACCACGCTGCCGGCCGCCACGGAGACCACGCACGCGGCGCGGTGGGAAAAGATCGCCGCCGTCATTCAACAGCGCCGCGTCACCGATCTCGTCGTCGGCTATCCCTACAACATGGACGGCACCGCCGGTTTCAAAGCCAAGGAGGTCGATGCCTTCGTCGCCGAGCTGAAGACGCGCTTCGGCCTGCCGGTGCATCTGGTGGACGAAACGCTCACCAGCCATGCCGCCGAGCAGACCATCCCGAAGAAACAACGCCGCGACGTGCGCGCGAGCGGCCTGGTGGACTCCCGTGCCGCTGCGCTCATCCTGCAGGATTTCCTCGACCAGAAAAATCCCCCGCCGGTGGCGGAGTGAACCCGGCTCAGCGCAATGACGCCAGCCCCGGCACGGCCGGCAGCTGGCCGAGGGTGTCGAGCACATGGTCGTGCCGGGCGCGCAGCCGTTCGACCGGGTGATGGCCGGCGGCCACCAGCACGCAATCCACGCCGATTTCGCGGGCCACCTCGAGATCATGCAGGGTGTCGCCCACCAGCACGATCTGCTCGCGCGGCAGTCCGAGCGCGGCCACCTGCGCGCGGCCCAGCTCGGCCTTGCTGTGCGCGTAGATGTTGTCGAGTCCGGCCAGGTGTGCGAAGTGCCCGCGCAGCCCGAAGTGCGTCACGATCTCCTCCAGCGTCTCGTGCCGGTAGGCGGAGAGCAGGGACTGGGTGAACCCGGCGCCCTCAACCGCGGCCAGCATCGGGCGGGCGCCGTCGTGCAGCGCGCACTCCCAGCGGTTGGCGTCGTAGGCGGAGATGAACTCGATGCTCAGCGCCTCGAATTCCTCCTGCGTGTTGGCAAACCCCAGCCGCCGGTAATAATCCCGCACGGGGAAATCGAACACCTCGTGGTATCTCGCCCGGTCCATCTCCGGCAGGCCGCGCTTCCGCAGCAGGCCGTTCATGACGCCGATGCAGTAGTCCAGATCGTCGAGCAGCGTGCCGTTCCAATCCCAGATGATGTGGCGGTAGGTCGTCCTGGTCACGCAGGTGGGAGGCTTGCAGGCGCGGGATTCGCGGGCAAGCTTGCACCCGATGAAGCCCCCTGCACCCAAGCCCTCCCGCTGGCGCTGCGTCGTTGCCTATGACGGCACCGGCTTCAACGGCTGGCAGAGCCAGGAGGGCGGCAACACCGTGCAGGACCTCATCGAGGCGCGGCTGCGGGCTGTGTTCGGCCGCGAAGTCGGCCTGGAGGGCAGCGGGCGCACCGACTCGGGCGTGCATGCCCTCGCGCAGGTCTTCCATTTCGATGCGACGTGGGCCCACGGTGCCGAGAAACTCCGGCGCGCCCTCCAGAGCGGCCTGCCAAGGACGATCCAGATCAAATCGGTGCGGCGCGCCCGGGCGGATTTCCACGCGCGGTTCAGCGCCAAGGGCAAGATCTACCGCTACCACCTGCACCTGGGCGAGGCCGGCCCCTTCGAGGTGAATTACTGCTGGTCGCTCAACCGCGACCTCGACTGGCCCGCGGTCCGCGCCGCGGCTAAGATCCTCCGCGGCCGGCACGACTTCTGGGCCTTCTCCGGCGAGAACGATCGCGAATACCGCACGACCGTGCGTCACCTGCGCCGGCTCGACCTCAAGCGCCGGGGCCCGCGCGTCACGTTTACCTTCGAGGCCGACGGCTTCCTCTACAAGATGGTGCGCAGCCTCACCGGCGCGCTCGTCAACACCGGCCTCGGCAAGCTGACCCCCGCCGACGTCGCCGCCCTGCTCAAGAGCCGGCGGCGCATCCCTGCCGTCGTCACGGCGCCTCCGCAGGGGCTGTTCCTCGTGCGGGTGCTTTACTGACGTGATGACGGCGCGCGAATGGTTGCAGGCGGCGGGTGATGTGGTCTTCCCGCGCAACTGCGTGCACTGCGGGCGGCCGGCGGAGGGCGGGGCGTTGCGGCACCTCTGTGGCGACTGCGAGCGCACGGTGCATGTGGTGGTTCCGCCGCACTGCACGACCTGCGGGCACCCGTTCTATGGAGAGATGGAGGCCAGCCGCCTCTGCCCGCACTGCGACGCGCTTGCACCCGAGTTCGGCGAGGGCAAGACCGCCATTTTGCTCCAGGGCGCGGGCCGCGCCCTCATCCACGCGCTCAAATACGACCACGGCCTGCATGTGCTCGAGGACATCGAGGCCCTGATGCTGCGCGCGCCGGGTTACGCTTCATACGTGCGTGGCGCCGTGCTCGTGCCCGTGCCGCTGCACCCGCGCAAGTTGCGCGAGCGCGGCTACGACCAGGCGCAGCTGCTCGCCGGCTGCGCCCTGCGCGCCTGCGATGGCGAAGCACATATCGAGCAATTGCTTGTGCGGGTCGTCGACACTCCCACGCAAACGCGCTACGACCGCGCCACGCGCCGGCAGAACCTCAAAAATGCCTTTGCCTTGGCCGGGGGCGCAACCATAACCCCCGCCCAACGCTACGTCCTGATCGATGATGTCTTCACCACCGGTTCCACCCTCAACGCCTGCGCGGCCGTCCTGCGGCGCGCCGGGGCGCTGAGCGTTGACGTGGTCACGTTCGGTCACGGCTGATATTCCCTTCCATGACGCACTTTTCCAAACCCAAGCTGCCTTCCGTCAAGGCGGTCACCGCAAAGAAGAAAAGGGTCAATACCGAGGGCCAGTTCACCAAGTGCCCCGTTTCCGGCGAGATCGTCTTCAACAAGGACCTCGAGGCCAACCTCATGGTCGTGCCGAAGAGCGGCTACCATTTCCCCATCGGCTCGCGGGAGCGCATCACCGCGCTCATGGATCCCGGCAGTTGGACGGAATACGACGCCGGCGTGAAGTCGGCCGATCCGCTCAAGTTCGTCGACTCCGCCGCCTATCCCGACCGCATCAGGAAATATGAGAAGGAGAGCGGTCTGCCCGAGGCCGTCCTCTGCGGCACCGGAGGCATCCACGGGATCGAGGTGTCGCTCGCCGTGATGGATTTCCGTTTTTGCGGCGGCGCGATGGGCGCGGCCGTGGGCGAGAAGATCACCCGCGCCGTCGAGCGCGCGCTGGAGAAGAAGATCCCGTGCCTCATCGTCAGCTCCTCCGGCGGTGCGCGCATGCAGGAGGGCATCTTTTCGCTCATGCAGATGGCCAAGTCCAGCGCCGCGCTCGGCCGCCTGGCCCAGGCGGGGCTGCCCTTTATCTCCATCCTCACCCACCCCACCACGGGCGGTGTCACGGCCAGCTTCGCCACGCTGGGCGACGTCATCCTGGCCGAGCCGGGCGCGCTCATCGGCTTCGCCGGCGCGCGCGTCATCAAGGAGACGACCAAGCAGACGCTGCCGGTCGGGTTCCAAACCGCGGAATTTCTGCTCAAGCACGGCCTGGTCGACCAGATCGTGAGCCGCACCGACCTGCGCGACCGCCTGCGCGACCTCCTGCTCGCCCTGCACGTCAAAAAGAAGCCGGTCGCTGCGCCCATCGCTCCGGTTGCGGCTTCAGCAGGCTGAAGCTCATTTTTTGGCCACGGATTGCACGGCTCAGTGCGGATGGGCACTCTTCAAGCCAACGCACTTCCGGGCCCGATCCTGATCCGTGTTTATCCGAGGAATCCGTGGTGAATAAAACCGACACCCACTCACTGTCCGGCTACACCGCCACGGCGGAATATCTCTACGCGCTGAAGGCGGGCGGGGTGAAGTTCGGCATCGACCGCATGACGGGCCTCGCTCAGGCGCTCGGCCACCCGGAGCGACTCTACCCGGTCGTCCACGTCGCCGGCACCAACGGCAAGGGCTCGGTCTCGGCCATGCTTGAGTCCATCCTGCGGCACGCCGGCTGGCGCACCGGCCTCTACACCTCGCCCCACCTCGTGAAACTCGGCGAACGCGTGCAGGTGGACCGCCGCCTCCTGACCGAGGACGAGATCGTGGACTACACGCGCGAGCTACGGTCCGTCGCGGAAAAACTCGGCGCGGCCGGGCCCGACGAGCAACCGAGCTTTTTCGAATTCATGACCGCGATGGCGTTCCTGCAGTTCGCACGGAAGCGGGTGGACATCGCCGTGGTCGAGGTGGGTCTGGGCGGGCGGCTCGACGCCACCAACGTCGTGCGGCCCGAGGTGGCAGTCATCACATCCATCGGCCTCGATCACCTGGAGCAGCTGGGCGACAACGTGGGCAAGATCGCCCGGGAGAAGGCCGGCATCATCAAGCCCGGCCGTCCGCTCGTGCTGGGGCGCGTGCCGGCCGAGGCCGAGCAGGCCATCCGCGAGATCGCCCGCGCGCAGGGCGCGCCGGTGCACTCCGTGCGCGAAATCCACGGCGAAGACCTTGCCAACTACCCCGCCTGCAGCCTCGCGGGCGACTACCAGCGCTGGAACGCCGCCACCGCCGCGCTCACCGCGCGGCTGCTGCCCGCGCGCTTCCGCCTCGATGATGCGGCCGTCGCCCGCGGGCTCGGCGCCGTGCAATGGCCGGGGCGCTGGCAGGAGACCACCCTCGGCGGGCGGCGGCTCATCCTCGACGCCTCGCACAATCCCGAGGGCGCGCAGGTGTTGGAGAACAACCTCCACAAGCTGGTCGCCGCCACCGGTCGTGCCCCCGTCATCGTCGCCGGCGTGCTGGGCGAGTTCCGCGCGCGGGCGCTGCTCGATGTCGTCTGCCGCTATGGCCGCGAGGTGCACCTGTTGCCACCGCACATCGAGCGCGCCAGCACGCACGAGCAGCTGGAGAGCTACGCCCCGCCGGAGCACCGCGCCAAGCTGCGCCGCGCCACCCTCGAACAGGTCTTTCCCGACGCCTACAGCTGCGCCCTCGGCAATCCGGGCGACACCGTCGTCGTGACCGGCTCCATCTACCTGCTCGGTGAGATCCTGGCGCGCATCGAACCCGGCCGCGGCGCCGGCGAGGCCCGGCTGCAGGATTTTTAGCGCAAATTGCGCCCCGGGTGCGTTCTGCCCCCGGAGCATTCAAGCAGGGGACTGCTTCTTCCCGGCCGCACCACGGTTGCCTGGCTAGCCACACTTCCGGAGAGGAGCACCAGGGATTACGCTTCCGGCACCCGCAAGATTGTGGTTGCGGGGGGCGGGTTTGGGTTTCTTAACGTCGTGCTTTTACCTTGATGCAAAGCCACGGCCCGAAGCGCGTCTACACTCCACATTCACTGGAGTTTTGGTTCTCACGGCTCGAGGCCGACTGGGAGGGTCAGTTTGACGCCGAGGCCGTCGAGAAGGGCCACGATATCTACCGCGACAGTGAAATCCGCGAGATCGAGCTGACCGACAAGGATGCCATCATCCACCGCCGGGTGGACAAGAAGGAGGAATACGCGGTCATCGAGTGGGAAGGCGACCGCCTGAAGGTGCGCTCCTCCTCGACCGACGGGCAGCTGGCCCACGCCATCGCCGTGGCCGGACTGCACGAGATCGAGGAACTGGTGGCCGACGAGCTGACGCATGCCCTGCCGGCAGGCAGCGTTCCCCCCATTCCCGAGCGCGAGGAGCCCGCGCCCGCGGGCCACGGCGCGCCGCACAAGCCCGAGGGCCCGCCACGCGATTTGTTGCTCAGCTTCACCACCACCGAGGGCGGGCTCGAATTCCAGGCCTACTGGAAGCAGGGCCGCAGCCGCCAGCCGGCCCTGGGCGGCAACGGCAACGGGCATCCCTCCGCGGCCGAGCGCGCCAAGATCATCGCGCTGGCCACCTACGCCCGGAAGGCCCACTTCCGCTACCAGCAGGATTCGCACAGCTACGTGATGGAGTCGCTGGCCGATATCGCGGGTTTCCTCCGTGACGTGTTGCCGCATTGGAAGAAACAGTTCGCGCTCGAGCTCGACGCGCGGGTGGGGCACCTGCAGCAGGGTGCGCGCAGCCTCGAGGTCGAGGCCGTGGCCGAAAGCCGCAACGGCGCCGGCCTGAACCTGCGCTGGATCTTCCGCGCGGGCGAAAAACTTCTCACCGACGAGCAGGCCGCCCTCCTGCTCAAAAACGGCCGCACCCCGCTCCTCATCCCCGACCTCGGTGTCGTGATCATCGCGCCCGAAAAATGGGAGGGACTGACCGCGTGGAGGCGCAACCTCGACGACCTCGGCGAGCGCACGCTGCCGCCGTATCTGGTGTTTTCACTGTTCAACGAGCACCGCCTGAAGGTCAGCCTTGGCGCCGAACTGGCGCAGTGGCGCGAGCGCGTGCTCAGTCCGCCGGCCGAGGCGCCGGCGCTGCCCGATTTCCTGCGGCCCTACCAGCGCCGCGGCGTCGAGTGGATGCACCACCTCTGCGCGTCGGGCTGCCACGGCCTGCTCGCCGACGAGATGGGCCTCGGCAAGACCGCGCAGGTCATCGCGCTGTTGCGCACGCACCCGTTGCCCGGTTGTCGCCACCTCGTGGTCTGCCCGGCCAGTGTCGTGCCCGTGTGGCGCGAGGAGCTGGCCCGGTTCTACCCCGAGGCCAAGACCGACACGCTCAAGTCCGGCAACGACTTCACGACCAACCCGGCGCCCGTCATCTGGCTCGCCAGTTTCACCCAGCTGCGCAAACACCGCGCCCTGCTCGACGGCACCGAGTTCGGCTACGCCATCCTCGACGAGGGGCAGTTTATCAAAAATCCGGATGCCAAGGTCACGCAGGCCTGCTTCGCGCTGAAGGCGCAGCACCGCCTCGTGCTGACGGGCACGCCGCTGGAGAACCGCCAGCTCGATCTCTGGTCCATCTTCCGCTATCTGCTGCCCGGTCTGCTCGGCACGCGCCCCGGCTTCGAGGCCGCGTTGAACACCGACCGCGAGGGCACGATGCAACGCCTGCGCCGGCAGGTCGCGCCGTTCATCCTGCGCCGCACCAAGAACGAGGTCGCCACCGAGCTGCCCCGCAAGGTCGAGATGGACCTGCTCTGCCCGCTCACCGAGGTGCAGCGCGCCGAATACGGCCGCCTCTGCGCCGAGGGCCTGGCCAAGCTCGGCGAGGACATCGGCGTGGCGCTGCGCGAGCGTTCCTTCGGCTTCCTCGCCCTGCTCACGCGACTCCGCCAGGTCTGCTGCGACCCCGATCTGCTCCCCTGGTTGGATTCGCCGCTTACCGACAGTGGCAAGCTGCAACTGCTGATGGAGAAGCTCTCCGAGGTCGTCGGCAGCGGCCACAAGGTCGTCATCTTCTCCCAGTTCGTCACACTGCTTGATCGGGTGCGCGCCGCGCTGGACTCGAACTATCCCGACCTCGCGCGCTACGAGATCACGGGCATGACGCTCGACCGGCAGAAGCCCGTGCAGCAGTTCCAGACGGCGGAGGGCGCGGCCGTCATGCTCGTCAGCCTCAAGGCCGCCGGCACCGGCATCACGCTGCACGCCGCCGACTACGTCTTCCTGTTGGATCCGTGGTGGAACCCGGCAGTCGAGGACCAAGCCATCGACCGCGTGCATCGCATCGGCCAGACCAACACCGTCTTCGTCTACCGCATGGTCACGGCCGGCACCATCGAGGAGCGCATCCAGGCCCTCAAGGCCGAGAAGCGCGCACTCTTCGACCAGGTCGTGGGCGGCGCCACGGGCGACTTCGAGTGGACGAAGCATTTCAGTTCGCTGAACAACCTCATCCAGCTGAGTGCTGCCACGGTCGCGACCGACACGGCGGACCCCGCGGTATGAGTTGATCCGGATCGGACGGGCCGGGTGGGGCGGCTTTTGCCCGCTTTGTCACACGGGCGTCACGGTTTCGTAACATGGGTCCCCTACCATGCCTGCACCCGTTGGCAGACGCCGGCGGGTTTTTCCAACACTCAGGCAACCACCCGACATCATGTTCAAACACATCACCCAATGGCTGGCGGCGGCGGTGTTCCTCGGCGGAACCGGCCTCGCCCTCGCGCAGGACAGCGGCCCGCTCATCGAGATGCTCATCCGCAAGGGCGTCATCAGCGACCAGGAGGCCGAGGAGCTCCGCGCCGAGCTCCTCAAGGACTTCGCGGCCAACAGCCCGGCCGGCAAGCTCGACCTCTCCACCCGCGTCAACCGCCTCACGCTCGCCCTCGACGGCCGCATCCGGTTCCAATACGACAACGAGGTCACGAACTCCGCCGGCGCCGCCGGTGGGAACAACGACCGCAGCCGCTACCGCTACCGCTTCCGGCTCGCGAGCACGGCCCTCCTCAACAACAACTGGACCCTCGGCCTGCGGCTCGAGACCGCCAGCAGCGCCACCTCGACCAACGATGACTTCGGCAACACCGGGTCCGTCAATTTCGCCAAGGACGGCAACACGCCCTTCGTCGGCCAGATCTTCGTCGGCTATTCCGCCAACGCCGCCTTCGAGGGCCGGATTGACCGGCTCGACGTCCGCCTCGGCAAGCATGCGCATCCCTTCTTCACGCCCGGGGTGAACGGCTTCTGGATCGACAGCGATATCAACGTCGAGGGCCTCTCCGAGGACCTCACCTGGTTCGACGTGCCCGCCAAAGGCTGGAACCTCGCCCTGCGCGGCGGCCAGTATCTCCTCGCCAGCAACGCCCGCACCAACCCGAACGGCCCGCTCTTCAGCAACACGCCCTCCATGCTCTGGATCGCGCAGGCCGAGCTCTACAAGACCTACCTCTACGAGAACAACCCCTACGGCACGCGCATCGCCCCGACCTTCATGCTCATGACCTCGCCCCAGCAGGTCAGCGACGCCGCCAGCTACGACAACTTCGTCGTGTTCCTCCTGCCGGTCGAGCACACGGTCCGCTTCCGCAACCAGCCCCTCGCGTTCTACGCCACCTACGGCGTCAACTTCGAGGGCGGCGAGCGCGCCAACCGCATCTACCCGGCCACCGAGAACCCCTCGGCCTACAACCAGATGTTCAACGCCGGCCTGCGCTACGGATCCACCCGCAACCCCGGCGACTGGCAGCTGACCGCCGAATACCGCCATGTCGAGTCCGGCGCCTACAGCACCTTCCTCCTCGATTCCGACTTCGGCGCCGGCCGCACCAACAGCACCGGCGGCATCTTCTCATTCAGCTACAACCTGACCGACGCCGTCAACTTCACCACCACCTACTTCATGGCCCAGAACATCGACAAGAACAGCCCCGCCGCCATCGGCTTTCACAAGGCCCAGGTGCTGCAGGTCGACTTCTCCGCCCGCTTCTAACCATCACTCCCGTTTCACCATGAAAAAACTCACTGTCCTCCTCCTCTCCGCTGCGCTCGCCACTGGCGCCCTCGCCTCCGGCAAGCTCGTCATCAAGGGCTCCGACACCCTCGGCGCCAAGATGGTGCCGCAGGTCGCCGAGGCCTTCCGCGCCAAGTATCCCGGCACGGTCTTCGAGATCGCCGCCGAGGGCTCCACCACCGGCATCGCCGCCATCACCGACGGCACGGCCGACATCGGCATGTCCTCCCGCCGGGCCCGCCCGACCGAGGTCTCCGCCGCGCTGGCCAAGGGCGTCACCATGAAGCCCATCATCGTCTCCTACGACGCCATGGCCGTCATCGTGAACGAGAACAACCCCGTCACCAAGCTCACCCTGCGTCAGGTCGAGCAGATCTTCACCGGCGACGTGAAAGACTGGAGCGCCGTCGGCGGCAACCCCGGCCCCTTCTCCATCTACACGCGCAATACCTCCTCCGGCACCTACCAGGACTGGAAGGACCTCGCCATGAAGAAGCGCGACTACGCTCCAGCCTCGCAGAAGATGGCCGGCAACGAGCAGATCGCCGCCGAAGTCGGCCGGAATCCCAACGGCATCGGTTACGTCGGCATCGCCTACATCAAGGCCACCGGCGTCAAGGTCGTCGGCATCGTCAACAAGGACGGCAAGCTCGTGCTGCCCGGCATGGAGGTCGTGCATGACAAGAGCTATCCCTACGCCCGGCCGAATTTCTTCTACACCAACGGCGACCCCACCGGCCTCGCCGCCCAGTTCGTGGATTACATCCTCACGGCCGAGGGCCAGGACATGGTGGCCAAGTCCGGCTTCGTGCCGGTGCCCGTCAAGGCCGCCAACTGAACGCACGTTGCTTCCCACGGCGGCGGGGTCCACTCGCCGCCTTTTTTACGCCCGGATCCCCACGGCGCGGGCATTGTTACCGAACTGTAACCTGCGCCCGTTGACCGTCACCAGACCCCGGCCGACGATGCCCGAATCCCATGACCTCAGCCGCCACTTCCGCCGAGCGACTCCCGACCCGCGAGGTTCTCCTGCGTCGGAAGGGCGGGTGGTTTCTCGGCCTCGGCGCCGAGCAGTTGGCGCGCGGTTTCTTCCGGGGCAACGCCACCGTCTCGATCATCGTCCTGGCGCTGATCACGTTCACGATCTTCCGCGACGCCGTCGGCTTCATCCCTCAGAACCGCGCTAACCTCGAGGTCTACCGGCTGGCCGGGCATGAACTCGTGGACCTGCTCCGGGCGCAGGTGGCGGACCACGCCGCCCTCACGCGCTACCTGACGGGCTTCCGCCAGCAGCAGTTCCAGTTGCTCACCGCCGCCGGCGCCACCCCGGCCGCGGCCCACGCGCAACTCGCGGACTTCGATGCCTACGTTGAGCGCTTCGCCGGCACCATCTCCGGCCATGAAACCCTGCTCGGTGACATGGGAGATCTCGCCTCCGCCACGAAGGAGCGCTACAAGATCGCCGCCGACCTCACCGAGGCGCGGCAAAACCTCATCAACGGATTGAAGAGCGCCCCGCCCGGGCGCGCCGCCCTGCTCAAGGCCGAGGCCGATGCCATGGTCATAGAGACCATCGACTTCAACGCCGAGATCAAACCGATCCTCGCCATGCTGCCCGAGGTCCACGCCGCCAACACCCGCCTCGTCTCCGCCCTCAAGGAGACCGTCATCACTGCGCCACGCCTGCCTGGGGCCGGGCTGCAGACGAGGATGGAGAAATTCCCTGTTCTCGTCGCGCAATACCTCGAGCGCATCGTGCTCACCGGCCAGCAGATGGCCGCGTGGGATCACCGCAAGCCCGTCTCCTGGGCCGAGTCGTTCACCGCCTTTGCCTTCGGGCGCAAGTGGGTCACGGCCAGCTTCTGGCAGGACTGGTATGGCATCATCCCCCTCTTCGTCGGCTCGCTGCTCATCTCCGCCATGGCGCTGTGCCTGGCGATCCCGTTCGGGGTCGCCGCCGCCATCTACGTGAACCAATTCGCCGGCCCGGGCGAGCAGAAGCTCATCAAGCCCTACATCGAGTTCATCTCGGCAATCCCCAGCGTGGTGCTCGGCTTCTTCGGCATCGCGGTGCTGGGCGAGACCCTGCGCCGCGTCTCGCAGGTGGCGTGGCTCGACTGGGTGCCCGGTTTCCCGATGCTCGAGCGGCTCAACGCCGCCACCGCCGCCTGTCTGCTCGCCCTGATGGCCGTGCCCACGATCTTCTCGCTCGCCGAGGACGCCATCAACAACGTGCCCCGTTCCTTCAAGGAGGCCTCGCTCGCCCTTGGCGCCACGCGCCTGCAGACCGTCGTGCGCATCATCGTGCCCGCCGCGCTCTCCGGCATCGTGGCCGCCATCCTCCTCGGCCTCGGCCGCGTCATCGGCGAGACCATGGTCGTGCTCCTGTGTGCCGGCAACCGCATCGAGATCCCCGATTTCAGCGGTGGCCTCGGCGCGGTCTTCCAGCCCGTGCACACCATGACCGGCATCATCGCGCAGGAGATGGGTGAGGTTGTGCGCGGCAGCATTCACTACCGGGCGCTCTTCATGGTCGGCGTCGTCCTCTTCCTGATCTCCCTCCTCATCAACTGGCTCGCGCAAAAAATCGTGCGCCGCTACCGCATCGTCGCCACGTGAAGACCGCCGGCACCCAGGCACCTTTCTTCACCAGCGGCGCCTCGCCGGCGCGCCGGGCCGAGACCGTCGTCGTCTGGGCGTTGCGCCTCGCCACCTGGCTCATCCTCGCCTGCGCCACCTTCATCTTCCTTGACATCGGTCTGAAGGGCGGGGCCGTCGTCTTCCGGCCCACCGCGCCGTTCATCACCGTGCCCTTCCTCACCCAGGCACCGGAGACCCTCAATGTTTTCGAGTTCGCCGGCGAGAAGCGGACCCTCGGCGACGGTGCATTCCGGAAATTCAAGGAGGAGCACGCCGACGCGATGAAGGGCGTGCGCATCGAGACCTATGTCTACTCCGCCGGCGGCATCTTCCCGAACATCGTCGGCACCGTGCTGCTCGTCGTCGGCTCCATCCTCATCGCCCTCGTGCTCGGCGTGGTCAGCGCCATCTACCTCAGCGAATACGCCAAGGACGGAACCTTCATCCGCTTCCTGCGCCTGTCCATCGTCAACCTCGCGGGCGTGCCCTCCATCGTCTACGGCCTCTTCGGTTTCGGCATGTTTGTCATCGCCCTGGACTTTGGCGTCTCGCTGCTGGCCGGGTGGCTGACGCTGGCCTTCATGGTCCTGCCCGTCATCATCACCGCCTCCGAGGAAGCGCTCAAGGCCGTGCCCAAGGGCTACCGTGAAGGCTCCCTCGCGCTCGGCGCCACCAAGCTGCAGACCATCCTCACCAACGTCCTGCCCTACGCCCTGCCGGGCATCCTTACTTCCTCCGTGCTGTCCATTGCGCGCGTGGCCGGCGAGACCGCCCCCATCATGTTCACCGCCGCCTTCGTCGTGCGCGACGAGCTGCCCTGGCAGGTCGAGCGCATCTCGGACATTATCTTCCAGGGCGTGATGGCGCTGCCCTACCACATCTACGTCGTCGCCTCCAAGATTCCCCAGAACCAATACACCCACGATGTCCAATACGGCACCGCCTTCGTCTTCCTCTTCACCGTCGCCGCCATCGCCATGACCTCCGTCATCCTGCGCATCCGGCTGCGCCGGAAATACCAATGGTAACCGCCATGTCCGCCACCCTGTCCCCGCCTCCCGCCTCGTCACCCGTTCCCGCCCGGCAGATCGCGGTCGCGTCCGCACCCGGTCAGCCCGTGCCCGCCGCCCGCGCGGTCATCGAGATCAACGACGTGGATTTCTTCTACGGGGCCGCCCAGGCCCTGCACGACATCACGCTCAACGTCCACGAGCGCGAGGTCACCGCCTTCATCGGCCCTTCCGGTTGCGGCAAGAGCACGCTGCTCCGCTGCCTCAACCGCATGAACGACCTCATCGACGGTGCCCGTGTCACCACCGGCGAGATCCGCATCGACGGCGTGAACATCCACGACCCCAGGGTGGATGTCATCGAGTTGCGCAAGCGCGTCGGCATGGTCTTCCAGAAGTCTAACCCCTTCCCGAAGTCCATCTACGAGAACGTCACCTACGGCCTCCGCATCCAGGGCGAGCGCACCAAAGCCCGGCTCGAAGAGGTCGTGGAGAAGAGCCTCCGCGGCGCCGCGCTCTGGGACGAGGTGAAGGACCGCCTGCACCAGAGCGCCCTCGGGCTCTCCGGCGGCCAGCAGCAGCGCCTCTGCATCGCCCGCGCCATTGCCGTCGAGCCTGAGATCATCTTGATGGACGAGCCCTGCTCCGCCCTCGATCCCATCGCCACCGCCAAGGTCGAGGAACTCATCCATGAGTTGAAGGCCCGCTACACCATCGTCATCGTCACCCACAACATGCAGCAGGCTGCCCGCTGCTCCGACCGGACGGCATTTTTCTACCTCGGCCGCCTCGTCGAATACGCCGACACCCGCACCATCTTCATGAACCCGGGCAATCCCCAGACCGAGGCCTACATCTCCGGACGCTTCGGCTGACCCGACCGACCTTCCCCATGACCAACTTCGAAGAAGAACTCAAGAACCTCAAAGACCAGCTCCTCACCATGGCCAGCCATGCCGAGAGCGCGGTCAGCCGCTCCGTGCGCGCCCTGGGCGAACGCGACCTCGTCCTCGCCCGCTCCGTCCAGGATGACGACACCATCCTTGACCAGCTGGAGATGAGGATCGACGACATCGCCATCCACCTCCTCGCCATGGCCCCGGTTGCCTCCGACCTCCGTCTCATCACCGTGGCAATGAAGATCTCGCGAAACCTCGAGCGCGTCGGCGACGAGGCCAGCACCATGGCCCGCCGCACCCTTGACCTCGCCGGCGAGCCCCAGCTCAAGGCCGACACTGCCATCCCGCAGATGGCCCGCCTCGCCCTTGACATGCTCCACGAGGCGCTCTCCGCCTTCGTCGAGCGCGACCCAGCCCGCGCCCGCCGCGTCATCCCCCGCGACCAGGAGGTCGATGCCCACAACCGCGAGCTGCACCGCGCCCTCTCCAGCTTCATGATCGAGGATCCGGGCAAAATCACCCGTTGCCTCGCCCTCATGGCCATCTCGCGCAGCCTCGAGCGCGTCGCCGACCACGCCACCAACATCGCCGAAGACGTGGTTTACCTTTACGAGGGGCGCGACATCCGCCACAGCAACCCCGAGTGAGCACCAAGCCGAAGATCCTGGTCGTGGACGACGAGGCCGACGCCCTCGAAGTGCTCGGCTTCAAGCTCCGCGAGGCCGGCTACGAGCCGCTCTTCGCCGCCGACGGCACCACCGCGCTCACGCTCGCGCGCACCGAGCGCCCGGCCCTCGTCGTCCTCGACCTGATGCTGCCCGAGATCGACGGCCTCGAGGTCTGCCGCCTCCTCCGACGCGACCCCGCAACCGCCGGCCTGCCCGTCATCATGCTCACGGCCAAGGCCACCGAGACCGACCGCATCGTCGGCCTCGAGATTGGTGCCGACGACTACGTCACCAAGCCCTTCAGCCCGCGCGAGCTCGTCCTGCGCATCAAGAAGGTCCTTGCCCGTGCCGCCGCCAGTGACGACCCCTCGGGCCGCCTGCGGCTCGGGGAGCTGGAGATTGATGTCGGCCGTCATTCCGTGGAGGTGAAGGGCAAGCCCGTTACGCTTACCGCCACCGAGTTCAAGCTCCTCGAGGTGCTCGTCCGCCGGCGCGGACGCGTGCAGACCCGCGACCGCCTCCTGCAGGATGTCTGGGGTTACGAAAACCCCATCGACACGCGCACCGTGGACACCCATATGCGCCGGCTGCGTGAGCGTCTCGGCGTCACGGCATATTTGCTTCAAACCGTGCGGGGAGTCGGCTACCGCTGTTCCCCCACCGCTTGACCCCTTCCGCCGCCCTCAGCCTCCTGCTCTTCGCCGCCGCCGTCGTCCTCGGCTGGCTCTGGTGGCGCGAGCGCGGCCGCGCCACCGACTCCGCCGCCGCCCATGCCCGCGAGCTAACCCGCCGTGAGCGCGAGCACGCCGCCGCGCTTCGCGAGCGCACCGCCCAGATGGAGACCTTGCTGGACGAGATGATCGAGCCCCTCGTCGCCGTGGACGACGACGGTCGCATCCGCCTGGCCAACCGCGCCGCCGCACGGCTCTTCAACTTCACCGGGCCGGTGGCCGGTCGCGGCATCCTTGAGGTGGCACGCCACCATGAGATCACGGCGGTGCTGGAGCGCCTGAAGATGGAGCGTGAGGTGCGCGACCACGAGTTCCAGATCGAGGGTGCCGCCCCGCGTCTGCTCCGCCTCAACGCCGTCGCGCTGCCCGAATCCGCCGGCGCCCTGCTGGTCTTCCATGATGTCACCGAGCTGCGCCGCCTCGAGGGTGTGCGGCAGGACTTCGTTGCCAATGTCAGCCACGAGCTGCGCACGCCGCTCTCGCTCATCCGCAGCGCCGCCGAGACACTTCTCGACGGCGCCAAGGACGACCCCGCCGCGCGCGACAAGTTCATCGGCATCATCGACCGCCATGCCTCGCGCCTCGGCCTGCTCATCGAGGACCTGCTCCTGCTCTCCGCCCTGGACACCGGCCGCATCGAGCTGCAGGTCGCCGCGGTCGAGCTGCGCGCCGTCGTGGACGAGGTGGCCGACGACCTCGCGCCCACGGCGCAGGCCCGTCGCTCCGTCATCGCCGACCTCGTGCCCGCCGGCCTCCGCGTGCGCGCCGACGCCGGCCGGTTGCGGCAGATCCTGGTCAATCTCATGGAGAACGCCCTCAAATACGGCCGGGAGGAGGGCAGGGTGGAGGTGTCCGCCAGCGTGCTCGGCGGCGGTTGGGTCCAAGTGGCCGTGCGCGACGACGGCCCCGGCATCCCCGAGGAGGCGCGCGGGCGTGTCTTTGAGCGCTTCTTCCGTGTGGACAAGGCCCGCGCCCGCACGCAGGGCGGCACCGGCCTCGGCCTCGCTATCGTCAAAAACCTCGTGGCCGCCCACGGCGGTGACGTGCGCGTCGAGAGCGCCGAAGGCCGCGGCACCGTCTTCTACTTCAAGCTCCCCGCGGCGTCCTGACCGGCGGGCCCCGACGGCCCAGCCGCTATCGCAGGCTGTGGCGAGGCTTAATGCCTGAGGGGCTGCGACATCGGCGCGGTCAGTAGCTGTGCTCCTATCGCTGCCGCCAAGGCGGGGACAGTGGCCAATCCGTGCAGCGTTGGATAAGCTGACCCATGAAAAAACCAGCCACCAAGACCGGCAGTGCCGCCCTCAGCGCGGTTCCGACCAAGGTCCGGGTCGTGTTTGCCGGCAAAATGCTGCTCCGGCGGAGGAATCAGCCGCCGGGCACGGGGCAACTGGACTTTGAGTCCGGCCGCTCCGTCGTGCCCTTGCCCCGCGCCCAGCCGGTCCGTCCGCGCCGGATGATCAACCCAGTCCGTTGACTCTCCATGAGGACGCTTGAACTCCATCGCACCTACGCCCTCTCCCTCCTCACCGACCTGAGCGCGCCCGACGCGCAGGCCCAGCCGTGCCGCGACACGCTGCTGGACTGGCTGCGGGTTTTCCTCCGGCGAACGGACGCCCGGGGGTTTCGCGCCTCGGATGCAGACGTGGAGAATCTCATCGCCCTCGACCAATATGTGCGCATCAACCGCATTCCGGCGTCGCCGCGCCCCAAGCTCGGCTGAATGGGCTCGCGCTCAACCTGCCGCCAGGGGGACAGGCCGGTCCACGAAGCGCTGGTGCGCCACATCCTCGACCAGGATCTCCAGATCGATCGATTCCCACCGCACCGCGCGCCCGGCATCGTGCAGGCGGATCTTCTCCAGCTCCACCTGCGGGGCATAGGCGAGCTTGGCATACTTGCTGGTCGGAAAACTGATCGAACGGCGGGCGGTGATCTCCAGGTAAACGCGGCGGCCCTGCATCCAGCAACGGCTGGCGGCGAGCGGAGGCGGGGCGGTCTCGGCGGGTTCCATGGCACCCAGTGAATCCCGATTCCGCCCAATAGCGAAGTTTTCCGCCGCCGGAGGCTTTGAAAATATCCGCGATGCTTGTCGCTATTTCCGGCGACTGTGATTAGAAACCGCCCATGCCCGAACCCGTCTTGTCCCTCACCGGGACCGAAAAGGCCGGTGCCGCCTCCGTCCTCACCGTCCGGCCTGCGGCTTCCGCGAGCATCGCCGCCGGGCCCGATCTTCCTCCCGTCACCGCTCTGGCCGACCAGCTGCTTGCCGCCAACGCCAGGATCGCTGAACTCACGCAGGCCAACGCCGCGTTGACCGAGGCGCTCGGGGATTCCGACCGCATGCTCAAGCGGGTGCGTCGCAACGCGCGCAACTCCGACAGCAGCATGCAGGATCGGATCAACGTGCTCCAGAACCGGCGCGGCTGAGTCGAGGCCTGCTCACAAATTTGGTCGTGATTCGTTTCGGAGGTGGCGCAGGCTTCCGCCATGCGGCTCCTCGTCCTTGCCCTCGCATCCTTGCTTTCCGGTTGTGCGCCCAAGGAACCCGCACCGCCGCCAGTGCCGGTGAAGACCGAGGCCGAGCTGCGCCGCGAGAAGTGGTTCGGCCCCGAGCTGGCGCGCAAACCCGGTATCGAGTGGCGCTCTTCCGGACTCGGCATCGAGGTGCTTGTGCCCGGTGAAGGCCTCGCTCCGCAACGCACCGACGAGGTCCGGCTGCACTACCGTGTCCGGCTCGTGAACGGCCACGAGGCCGACAGTTCCTACGCGCGCGGCCAGCCCTTGGAGGCGACCGTGCAACACCTCATCACCGGCTGGGCCGCGGCACTGCCTTCGCTCCGGCCGGGCGGGAAGGGCGTGTTTTACATCCCGCCGCTCCTCGGCTACGGTGGCATGCAGGCCGGCGACATCCCGCCCAACTCCGCCCTCATCTGCGAGGTCGAGCTGCTCGAGGTGAAGCCGCGGTAGCAGAGACCTCAAGTCGCGCCGGAATGGTGGAGCGCGTTGACCTCATCGCGCCTGGCCCCGGTGTTGTTTCGTGCGGGGAGCGTCTTGAGGACAAGCCGCTCCACCCCTACGGCCGGCTTTTCACGCCCACTCAGGCTGGTGCAGCCGCCGGCAAGCGTTTCTCGTATTCGGTCTCGAGCCGGGTATGCGTGGACCAGAAGGACGGGGCCGGTGTGCCTTTCAGTTGCGCGACGAGGATGGCGACGTGCGTATGCCAGCCGGCGGAGACGCTCGTGAGCACGGCGCGATTGTCGCCCAGTCGGCGGTGTGTCAGCGTGAAGCGCACCCGTCCGCCTTCCGGCGTCAACTCGAAGGTTACTTCTGATTCGCTGCCGTCGGCCTCGCCCCAGGTGTGGACGAGCAGGCGCGGCGGCTCGCAGCGCACGACCCGGCCGGTGGAAGTGCACCCGTCCTGGCAATTGGCCGCATATTTCGCCGGGATCGACTCACCGGATGCGGAGAGCTTGGAGTTGTGGAATTCGAGTGTGACCTTGCCGCCGGTCTTCGCCTCGAGGGGTCCGCGGGCGAGCCAGGTGGTGCGCTTGTCGGGCTCGGTCAAGTAGGTCCAGACGCGTTCGATGGGGCCGGGCAGACTGCGCACGAGGCGCACCTCGCCGGGGCCGGTGAGTTGGACAGGGGAGTCGTTGTCGGTGGATTTCATGGGCGCGGGGTTCAGGGTTGGCGGGAGGCGAGTTGCTGTTCGTAATGGGGCTTCAGACGCGAATGTGTCGCCCACAAGGGTGGCTTGGGTGTGCCGGCCAGGAGGGCACCGAGGATGCCGAGGTGCGTCTGCCAGCCCGCGGCGAAATTGCCGAGATCGGGCAGATCCTCGCCTTTGGCGCGGTGCGTGAGCACGAGCCGCACCTGCCCGCCTTCGGGCGTCAGCTCGATGGTCACCTCCGAGTCGTCGCCGCCGAAGGTGAACGACAGCAGGCAGGGCGGCTCGCAGCGGAGCATGCGACCCTCGAAGGTCACGCCGGGATCATGGACATGCTTGAAGCGGTCGGGCGGGGTCTCGTCCGGGGCGATATTCGCATGGCGCATGGCGAACACCACCTTGCCGCCGGTCTTTTGCTCCATGGGGCCGCCGGCGAACCAGCGGCTGCGTTTCCCTGGGTCCGTCAGGTATTCCCAGACGCGTTCGATCGGGCCGGGAAGGAGGCGCACGAGGCGCAGCTCGCCGGGAGCAGGGAAGGCGGCGGGTTGGCCGTTGTCTTTCATGAAGTCTTCCTCCGGTTGCGTTCGTCCTCCGCGCGCAGCTCGCGCTCGAGGGCGTCGAGGCGCCTGGACCAGAAGCCGCGGGTCCTTTCCAGCCAGGCGCCGATCTCGTCGAGGCCGGCGGGATTGAGCGACTGGATGCGCTGCTGGCCCTCGGCGCGCGTCACCACCAGGCCGGCCTCGCGGAGGACGTTCAGGTGCTGCGAGATGGCCGGCGCGCTCAGGTCGAACTCCCCCACGATCTCGCCGGCGGTGCGGGCGCGGCGGGCGAGCAGCTCGACGATGCGGCGGCGGGTGGGGTCGGCGAGGGCTTCAAGGGAGCGCATGCCGGCAAGATTAAGCAGTAACTTAATTAAGCAAGCACAAAACGAAGGATCGCCGCTCCGGGCTTGTCGGCGGCGGGGCCGCCGACATTCTGCCGGCATGAATCGTTCCATCTTTTTCCTCTGCCTGATTTTGTCCGCGGGCTGCGCGGCCCGCGAGCCGATTGTGGGTGGCGGCGAGGGTTGCGAGGCGGTCTTCGATGGCCTGCCTGCCTCCCTGTCTTCAACCGCGCAGCTCGCCCCGTCGGGTGAGACCGGCGAACGCATGCTCCTGGAGGGCGTGGTGCGAGACGCGCAGGGCGCGCCCGTGGCCGGTGTCATTGTCTACGCCTACCACACCGACCACCGCGGCGAATACCCGCCGGACGCCCGCTTCCCCCGCGGCTCCTGGGCGCGGCAACACGGCCTTCTGCGCGGCTGGGTGCGGACGGGCCCCGACGGCCGCTACGCCTTCGACACCATCCGGCCCGCCGGCTATCCGGACACCGATATCCCCCAGCACGTGCACCTGCACATCTTGGAGCCGGGCCGCTGCACCTACTACATCGACGATGTCGTGTTCGACGACGACCCCCGGCTCAACGAACGACATCGCCGCACCCTCCTCACGGGGCGGGGCGGCAATGGCCTCAGCCGGCCTGTTCGCGAGCCCGACGGCCGATGGCGCGCGACCCGCGACATCGTGCTCGGCGCGCGCGTGTCTGGCTATCCACACCCCGGTCCTGACCTCAGTATTCGACGAGGACCTTGAAGCCACCGTAGGCCATGCGCTTCACGTCGAAGGGCGTCTTCTTCGGGTCGCACATCGCCAGCAGGCGCTTGTCGGCCATGACCTTCTTGTTCACGGCGTCACGGTGGGCGCGCGACTTGTAGACGATGAAGGAGAAGAACACGGTCTCGCCTGCTTTGGCCTTGGCCATCTTGGGGAAAGGCAGGCCGAAGGGCACCTTGAGGTCGTCGCCGCAGGCCTCGATGTATTGGAGGGCACCGTGTTCTTTCCAGATCTTGCCGGCGAGGCGGGCGATGCGGCAATAGGCCGCGACCTTGGATTTTCTGAGGGGGATGACGAATCCGTCGACGTAGCGTGGCATGGTGGAGTGGGGTTGGCGGCAGGTTACACGCACGGACTCAACGGTCAATGCAGTTACGGTCACGGTGCATCTGCCGAAGGGAAATGCGTGCAACTCCCCGTCCTGGTGCGGTGCGCTGGATGCGCCCATGCCAACCACCTGCGTGCAGGGTCCTACTTCATTTGCCCGCGGAGCTCCGCGGATGCTCCTCGCCTTCGCGGCCGTCCTGTTCGCCCCGGCGGTCGGGGCCAAGGACACCGCCCCGGCGGACGAATTCTCCCGCCTCGTTCGGATGGAGCCCTTCATCGTGAAGGGCAAGCAGCTCTCCATCTCGATCCACGCACGCTCGGCCGGCGACCGGCGCTATGCCCTGAACTTCGCGGAGGTGGTCATCAAGGTCGTGTGCGAGGCCGGCGTCACCAACGAGACCGGCAAGGGGCTGGTCATCATCGGCCGGAAGGGCGAGCCGCACCCCATCCACGTTTTCCGCAAATTCCTCGCGCTGGCCGAGGCGGGCAGGCTCGACCCGGCCGTCGCCGCGCGCGGGCCCGAGCTGTCCGCCCTGATCGACCATTGGCGCAAGGACGCCGACCGCGACCGGGACACGGAGGATCTTGAGTTCGAGAAAATCGTCACAGCGCTCCCGCTGCCGCTGCAGGGCACCGGCGCCAAGATCTACCAGCTCGCCTGGGCGGAGAAGTTCGACAACGCGAAGGTCGAGGCGCGGCTGCGCGCCCTGACCCTGCCCGACCTCGAGCGGCGCGACCTCTTCGCGCGCTATGACTGGGCCTTCTACCTGCCGCCCAGGACCGCCTTCGACAAGGGGCTCGACGACCTCATCGCCGAGGCGCTGAAGGAGGAGGACCCTGGTCTCGTCGCCCGTGTGGCGGTCATGAGCGCCATGGTCATCTTGAAGCCCAAGATCCTGCAGGCCATCGAGGCGGTGCGGCGCGGCCTTCTGCTCCAGACTGTCGTGCAGGCCCGCACCCAATTCACCGGGGACGAAGTCGACCGGTTGATGGAGGCCTACATCGAGGAGCAGATGCCTTTCCAGGAGCGCAAACGCCCGGATTCCGAACACGAGCGGGCGGTCCAGGCCGTGAGCGAGCAACTGGTGAAGCTGAACGCCAAGGCCGTGCACTGAGTCACGGTTCGTTGGGCCGGCATGACGGTGACCCCTGTCTAGGGGCTGTCCGTCATGGAACAGCTCCGGGGGCGGGCTTCAGCGCGCCAAGGCGGCCTGCAGGTGCGGCACCAGCCGCTTGGTGAACTCCACGGAGTCGGGACCCGAGAGGTGCGACCATTCCGGACAATCGAAGCCCGCCAGTTCAGGAAAGTCCGAGTAATAGATGCCGGGAGCGCCGCTTTCCCGGAGGATGCGCTCCCATGGACCGGCGCGCGGCGTGACCTTTTCCTCCAGTTCCTTGAGCGGTCCGGTGTGGGGGAAGCGCACGAACACCACCTTGCCGCCGCGGGCACGGAATTTCTTCACGGTTGCGGCGGTGTCCTGGAAGCGCTTCTCGATGGCCGTTTCGACGCCCTTGAGGAACTGATCCTTCGGGATCCAACTCGGCGGCGGAGGTGGCGTGAAGAGCGGCAACCACACCGAGCGGACCAGCTCGCGCAGCGGACCGGGTTGGGCGCAGGCCTCGACCATGCGGGCCCGCCGGTCGCGCTCGGTCGTGTAGAAATAGGGCGGCAGGCGCGGCGGCACGAGCGCGCCCGGCCGGTTGGAGATCGGAAGGCGCTGGAGGAGCTGCTTGAGCGTGAGGTCCTCCTGCTTGAGGCAGGCGAGGTGCTCCTCCAGCAGCATGCCGAGTTCGTGGCTGGCGCGCTGCGCCCACGTCTGTTCGCGGAAGCGCTTCAGGGCGTTGAGGGAGTTGTCCACCGGTTCGCCCTGCGGCACCAGCCAGAGAGCGGGGAGCAACCCCACGATGATGGTGCCGCGGAAATTCCCGTCGGCGACGAGATCCGCGAGGATCGGGTAGGCGCAGCTGCCGACGAGTGAGAGTTGCAGCGGGCGCCGGCCCAGCCCGGTCTCAAGCGCATCGAGGTCGGTGTCGAAGAGCGCCCGCGAGTCGCCGATGACGACGATGGAGTCCGGCTTGACCTTACGGCGTTCCTGGACCCAGAGGTCGGGCGTGTCGTTGAGCGTGGGGCCGTAGCCTAGGCGGCGGGCGTTGAGTTCCCAGGCGATGCCGGCCAGCATGGTGATCGCGGCCGCGGCGAGCGCCAGCCGGCGCCACGGCAGGTCGGGGATCACCCGGCTGAAATCAAAATTGGAAGTAGATGAATGCATTGCCGCTGTCTTGGACGAGGAGAATGGTGCAGAGCATCGCCGCCCATGCGGTGATGATGAGCCAGCGTGGTTTGCCCGCCACCATGGCCTCGAGGCTGGAGTCACGCAGTTGCCAGTGCGCGAAGAGCAGGCCGGCGGTGACAAGACCCACCTGCCAGAGCGCGCGGGTGCCCAGGAGCGCATCGCCCTGCGGAAACGAGCCCACCATGCCCTGGGTCAACCGCGCCGCGGTGGTGAAATCAGCCGCGCGGAAGAATACCCAGGCGAAACACACGACGACGAAGGTCACCAGCCCCACGAGGAATTGCACCGCCCGCGCGCGGTTGATCTCGGCCTTGTTGATGAACCAGTTCAGCAGGCGCTCGATCACGAGGAAGCCGCCGTGGATCGCACCCCAGACGACGAAGGTCCAGGCTGCGCCGTGCCAGAGGCCGCCGATGAGCATCACCAACATGAGGTTGAGCGCGGCGCGCATCGTGCCGTGGCGGTTGCCGCCGAGCGGGATGTAGAGGAAGTCGCGGAGGAAGGTGGAGAGCGAGATGTGCCAGCGCCGCCAGAAGTCCGAGAAGCCGAGCGCCGCGTAGGGGAAGCGGAAGTTGTCCTTCAGGTGGAAACCGAGGCAGAGCGCCGCGCCGATCGCGCAGGTCGAGTAGCCGGCGAAATCGAAGAAGATCTGGCCGGAAAACGCCAGCACGCCCGCCCACGCGTCGAGGGCTTGCAGGGGGCCGCCGTAGCCGAAGATCGCGTCGGCCGTGCCAGCGAGCAGCGCGTCGGCCAGCACCGTCTTTTGGAACAGCCCGAGCGTCATCATGGCCAGGCCCCAGCCGAACTGCCCCGGCGCGAGCGTCCGCGCGCTGACCAGCTGCGGCAGGAAGTCGGCCGCGCGCACGATCGGTCCCGCCACCAGCTGCGGGAAGAACGACACCGCCAGCGTGAAATCGCGCAGCGAGCGCGTCGGCGCGCAGACGTTGCGGTAGACGTCGAGCGTGTAGGAGAGGGAGTGGAAGGTGTAGAACGAGATGCCGACGGGCAGGAACACGTCGAGATGCGGCGGCTGGTATTGCACGCCGACCTGCGCCAGCGCCCACTTCGTGTTCTCGAGGAGGAAATTGCCGTATTTGAAGAAGCCGAGCATGCTCAGGTTCGACGTCACGCTCGCCCACATCCACGCCTTGCGGCTGCCCGGCGTCGCTGCACCCGCGATGCGCGAGCCGAGGTAGAAGTCGAGTGCCGTGGTGGCGAACAGCAGCAACGCGAACGGCGGATTCCACGCGCCGTAGAAGATGTAGCTCGCGACAAGCAGCAGGTTTTTGCGCGCCTCCCATCCGCGCAGCCCCCAATACGCGCCGACAACGACGACAAAGAAGACGATGAACGTCAGGGAATTGAACAGCATCAGTTGTGGGCGTGGCGGGGTAGCCTGTGCCGATCGCGCGCGAGACAAGCGTTCCGCCCGACAGGTTCAATGGCTAAATGAACAACTGCCCGCATGGCCCATGCGGCACGGGTGCTTCGGCCTTGGGCCATCTGTCCGGCCGTGTCTTCTGGGCCACGCGTGGCCTGAACGAAAGCGTGCGTGCGGAATACCCTCCGGATTCCAGCCTCGTTTTTGGGCGGGGTTGGACAAGGTTGACCGCCATGAATGGCGCCAAGTCCGCAAAGAAGGAACTGTCGTCCAAGCAGCGCGAGGAACTGCCTCGGATTCCTACTATAGCGGCCGGGGATTCCGTCGCTGGGTGCGGGGTCTAATGCCTAAGGTGCCGGCAATTGTTCGCACCGCGCAGGGGTTCCTGACATCATGCACCCAATAATATCTGTGCAAGTATCTGTGCATAAAAGGTCATTAAAATTAAACACAGCATTGCGATATAATACTTTAAGAAATCATATATCTGTGCAATATCTGTGCGTAATAGGCCATGCCCAGGCCACCCACAATCACATCCAGTGCGCTGACTTTGCAGATGCAGAGCCGGGGTTTGGCGTCCGCCCAGCAGCTGGCGGAGGCCTTGGGCGTGGATCGTTCGACCGTTTCGCGCGGGCTCGCGGCCTTGGGCGACGCGGTGTTGCGCGTCGGCGCGGCGCGAAGCGCGCGCTATGCTTTGCGCCGCGAGATCCGCAACCTCGGCCGGCGCTGGCCGCTGCAGCGCATCGACGCGCAGGGGCGGGCGCATCACCTCGGCAATCTGCACGCAGTGCATGGTGGCGTTTATTGGCAACCACGCGGTGCGGTTCCGTCGTGGCTGCGCCATGGCTATGCAAACGGCTTCTTTCCGGGCCTGCCGTTCTTCCTGTCGGACTTGCGGCCGCAGGGATTTCTCGGGCGCGCCTTGGCGCGCGAGTGGGGACCGGCAAACGGATTGCCGGCCGATCTTCAGCAATGGCAGGATGATGACGCGCTGGTTGCGATGCTGGTGATCGGCGACGACCTCCCCGGAGACCTGATCGTGGGCACGCGCGCCATGGGCGTCGCCCTGCAATCACCCCGGCGGGACGTCGTGGAAGCAGCTGATCGAAGCCGGCGGTATCCCGAGATGGCCGACCTGGCGATGCAGGGTGGGGCGGTGGGCTCCTCGGCCGGCGGCGAGCAGCCGAAGTTCACGACCGCGGTGCGCGAGGCCGGCGGCGGCACGCGCGCGGTGCTCGTGAAGTTTTCCCCGCCGATGGATTCCCCATCTGGCCGGCGCTGGGCGGATCTGCTCGCGGCGGAATGGCTGGCCCTGCGTGTGCTGGCCGAACACGGCCACGAATCGGCCTCGACGGAACTCCTCGAGGGCGGCGGCCGGCGCTTCCTGGAAGTGACCCGCTTCGACCGCGTCGGCGATACCGGCCGGCGCGGCGTGCTCACCTTGCAGGCCATTGAGGCCGGCTTGATCGACGAGCCGGCGGAGGACTGGCCGGCGGTAGCGGACGCGATGGAAAGCTCCGGATTGCTGGCCGCATCGGATGCCCGCGCGCTGTGCCGCCGCTGGTGCTTCGGGCAATTGATCGCCAACACCGACATGCACCTCGCCAACGCCAGTGTGTGGTTTGGCGACACCGAACCACTGGTCCTCGCCCCCGCCTACGACATGCTGCCGATGCTGTTTCGTCCCGGCGCGGGCGGCGAGATCGTGCCGCGGCAGTTCAACGCCGCTTCGCCTCCGCCGCATTTGCAAGAGGAATGGGACCACGTGAGGCCTTGGGCTTTGGAGTTCTGGTGCCGGGTGGCCGCGGAGGAACGGATTTCCCCGGAGTTCCGCGAAATCGCCCGCCGCGCGGAGGACGCCGTTCGCAGTCTAGCCTGATGTGGAGAAGATATGGCGCCAATTTCCAGCAATCACCCGACCTTGCCCCATTCAGCCTGAAGACCGAGGCGGGCGATCCATTCGGCGAGCACGGCGCGGTCGATGCTATCGCCGCTCACGTCGAGCATGGCGCGGATGTCGGTCAGGTGCTTGGTCGAGCCGCCTTCGCGAAAATACTCCAGCTTGCGCAAAATGACGTATTCCGGCGGGGCAACCCAGACGCTACCACCGGGCAGTTCGGTCAGCCGTCTTTTGTCCAGCGCCCAGCGATGCAGCGGGTCCGAGCCAATGGGATAAAAGTCCGCCTTGTAGCCGCTCTCCTCGTGAATGACGTTGAAATGCGCGTGGAAGGGCCGGCCGGCTTCCTCGCGGATGGTCTCGACCGGCGGCACGTAATACTCGGTGCCCGGGAAGGCGGCGTGCAGTTTTCCGGCGGCAGCGGCGGGCAGCACGATGACGATGTCCACGTCATTGGTGTAACGCGGCTTTCCGTAGACGATGGCGGCGGTGGCGCCGGTCACCATGTAGGCCAGTCCGGCGGATTCGAGCGGGCGCGTGAAAAGCGCGATGTAATCAGCTCCGGGCATGGAGCGTGCGGCGGGCGATCTCGTGGCGCCGCTCCGCCTCCGACCAATGCGGATGCGAGGCTCGGATGCCGGCGTCCATCAGAGCCCGAGCCTGGTCGTGCATGCCCAAGGCCACGGCCACCCGCTGCTTGGGTGTCATCCGCCGGTAGATTTCCACCTGCCGGGCGTCGGCGGCGGAGGCATGGGCGGTGGGAGCAGGCATGCGCATACTTATGGGCACGGTCCTGGGCATTTCAACCCCTCGTTCGGAAAGTCGACAGGCGCTACAACCGCGTGTTCATCGGGCACAACCGCGCGGATTCCTGCTCCAGCGGCCGGGGCTTCCGCAGTTGGCAGAGGGGCTAGGGCGCACCTTTCGTTTACACTAGGTCGAGGCAGAAAGTCGCCGAGACAAAATCTACAGCGCGACAACGGTCGAGACGCTTACGGCCGTGAGCGGGTAAGACCCCATGGTCGCTCCGGGGGAGAGGCTGTATGCTGCGGGCGTCCTGAAATCGAATCACCCTCCCATGAATACCATGTCCCGTCTGTTCTGTCTTCCCGCCTGGACCCGCCCGTTCGGCTTGATCCTCGCTTTCGTCGCCGGTCTGTTCGTCGGCGTCCCCGGCGCCAACGCCGGCGTCATTTCCTCCACCGCCATCCTGTCCGAGACCACCCGCGAGACCGACCTCGCCACCATCCAGTCCTCGCTGGAGCACAAGCAGGTGCAGCAGCGCCTCGCCGAACTCGGGTTCACGGACGCGGAAGTCCAGCAGCGGCTGGCCAACGCCAGCGATGCCGAATTGCACCAGCTCGCGATCCAGTCCCAGGCCATGATGGCGGGCGGCGACGGCGGGATCATCATTACCGTGCTGGTGATCATCCTGCTCGTCTACCTGATCATGCGGGTAAAATGAACGTGCCCGCCATTTCCCCATGGGCCCGGGTTTTCAATTTATGGTCGTTGCAGCGTTGACCATAATGGGGTTGGGGCTCGGTGGATGTGTGTCCACCGGGCCCCGTTTGGCTTTGGCGCCGCAATCGAGCGCGCGCTACCAATGCGGCCCCACCACGCTGGCCTCCGTGCTGGCCCATCACGGCACGTCCGTGCCGGAGATGGAGATCAGCCGGACGATCTTCAGCCCGACCGCCCGGGGCGTGCTGCTGACCGACCTGGCCTGGTATGCCCGGCTCCGCGGGTTCCGGACGGAAGTCAGGACCGGCTCGCTCCCGGACTTGGAGGCCGCGCTCTCCCGCGGGTTGCCGCCGATCGTGCTGCTCGACCTGGGCATCGCGGGCTTCCGGCAGCCGCACATCACCGCGGTAACGGGCTGGAGCGATGACGGGGTCAATTACCTGAGCACCCGCGCCGACGGGAGCCGGGTGTCGCGGCAGGCCTTCCAACGACAATGGCAACGGGCCGGAAACCAATTTCTCCTCATCACGCCGTCGCCCTGATGGCGGTCCTCCTCCTGGGTGGCTGCATGGCCGTGCGCGGGCGCGTGGCCCACGATCCGCTGACCCCGGAGGAGCACCTGAAGCTCGGCGTCAGCTATGAACATGCCGGGAAGCTCGACCTGGCCCTGCGCGAATATGAGCGCGCCGCGACCGGGCCGAAAGCCGCCACCGCGCTGACCTGCCAGGGGAACATCCACCTGACACGGCAGGATCTGCCGGCGGCCGAGGCCAAATATCGCGCCGCGCTCGCCGTGGAACCCGATCAGGTCCATGCACTGAACAACCTCGCCTGGCTGCTGGCCCGGGACGGCGGAAAACTGGCCGAGGCCGAGCAGTTGATCCGCCGCGCGCTGGCGCTCAATCCCGAGCCCCGCGCGGCCTACGAGGACACCCTGCAGACCATCCTGCGGCAGAAGTGAGGCGGCTCCCAAGGCGTATGTCCTCCACGCGGAGAGTGACGCTACTTCCGCGATCGCTCAGTAGTCGAGATACGGCCCCAACCACTTCTCTGATTCCGTGACGGGGATCTGTTTCCGCGCGGAGTGGTCCTCGACTTGGTCTTTGGCAATTTTGCCGACTGCGAAGTATTTGGATTCCGGGTGAGAGAAATAGAGCCCGCTGACAGCGCTCGGCGGGTTCATGGCAAACGACTCGGTGAGGGTGATGCCGGTGGTCCTCTCGGCGTCGAGAAGATCGAAGAGGGTGCGTTTCTCGGTATGATCGGGGCAGGCGGGGTAGCCGGGGGCGGGGCGGATACCGCGGTATTTTTCGCGGATGATGTCGGCCATGCTGAGGTTTTCCGTCCGTCCGTAGCCGCAGAAGTCGCGCGCTTTCTTGTGCAGCAGCTCGGCCAACGCTTCGGCAAGGCGGTCGCCCAGCGCCTTGGCCATGATGGCGGAGTAGTCGTCGTGCTTCTTCTCGAACTCGCGGGCGTAGGGCTCGACGCCGTGGCCGCTCGTGACGGCGAAGGCGCCGAGGTAGTCCACGCGGCCGCTGTCCTTCGGGGCGATGTAGTCGGCGAGGCAGTGGTTGAATTGTCCGGCCGGCTTCTCGTTCTGCTGGCGCAGGAAGTGGAAGGTCTTCAGCGGCTTCGACAAGCTCACCGCAGGCGCTTTCTCGAACAAAGCGGGATCGTAGACCTCGACGGAGTCGCCGACGGAGTTCGCAGGCCAGAAACCCATGACGGCGCGCGCGGTGAAGTGCTTGCCGGCGATGATCTCGGCGAGCATGGACTGGGCGTCGGCGTAGAGTTTGGAGGCCTCCTCGCCGACGACGGGGTCCTTGAGGATGTCGGGGAAGCGGCCGTGCAGCTCCCAGGCAGTAAAGAAGGGGCCCCAATCAATGTAGCTCGCGATTTCCGCGAGCTCCAAAGAATGAATGAGGAGGGAAGAAGGAAGAACTGACGACTCATTCTTAACTCTTCCTTCATCCTTCCTGCTTTCCCCGCCAGCATCACTGGCGAACACGCGCGTGCCGAGGAACTCCGGTTTCGGGATGTCGGTCTCCGCCCAGTTGAACTTCGGGGCGCGGCTCCGGGCCTCGGCGAGGGGCAGATGTTTGCGCTG
The DNA here is from genome assembly GCA_964565475.1 of uncultured Opitutaceae bacterium. Lineage (GTDB taxonomy): Bacteria > Verrucomicrobiota > Verrucomicrobiia > Opitutales > Opitutaceae > Didemnitutus. The sequence goes on from CAZMFB010000009.1 coordinate 37,792, forward strand.
GCCGCGGCGGTCGCCGAACTCAATGCGCTGTTTCTCCTGCTTGGCGCGCACGTCGGCGACGAACGCGGGCTTCTGGTCCTTGCTGAGCAGGGCGGAGACGACACCGATGACGCGCGAGGCGTCGAGCACGTGCACGACGGGCTCGTCGTAGGCGGGGGCGATCTTGACGGCGGTGTGGGCGGCGGAGGTGGTGGCGCCGCCGATGAGCAGGGGCAGGTCGAGTTTCTCGCGCTTCATCTCCTTGGCCACGTGCACCATCTCGTCGAGCGAGGGGGTGATGAGGCCGGAGAGTCCGATGACGCTGGCTTGTTTCTCGCGGGCGGTGGCGAGGATTTTTTCGCAGGGCACCATGACGCCGAGGTCGATGACTTCGTAGTTGTTGCAGGCGAGGACGACGCCGACGATGTTCTTGCCGATGTCGTGCACGTCGCCCTTGACGGTGGCGAGGACGACGCGGCCGGCGGGGCGGTCGGGCGGGATGGGCGAGCCGGGGTGGAGGATAGCGTCCTGCTTGGCGCGGCGGCGGGCCTCGGCCTTCTCGGCCTCCATGAAGGGCTGCAGGTAGGCGACGGCCTTCTTCATCACGCGGGCGGACTTCACGACCTGCGGGAGGAACATCTTGCCCGCGCCGAAGAGGTCGCCGACCACGCGCATGCCGTCCATCAACGGACCCTCGATGACGTCGAGGGGGCGGGAGTATTTCAGGCGGGCTTCCTCGGTGTCGGTGTCAACGAAGGTGTCGATACCTTTGAGCAGGGCGTGGCTCAGACGCGTCTCGACAGGTTCGCTGCGCCAGGCGTCGGTGGCTGGCTGTTGATTGCTGACGGCTGACGGCAGACCGCCCGTTTTCGCGGCGGTTTCGCGGGCCTTGATTTCCTCGGCGAAGGTGATGAGGCGCTCGGTGGCGTCGGGGCGGCGGTTGAGGAGGACGTCTTCGACGCGGTCGAGGAGGTCGTGCGGGATCTCCTGGTAGACGCCGAGCATGCCGGCGTTGACGATGGCCATGTCGAGGCCGGCGCCGATGGCGTGGAAGAGGAACGCCGTGTGCATGGCCTCGCGCACGGGGTTGTTGCCGCGGAAGGAGAACGAGACGTTGGAGACGCCGCCGCTGACCTTGGCGCCGGGCAGGGTGTCCTTGATGAGGCGCGTGGCCTCGAAGAAATCGACGGCGTAGTTGTTGTGCTCCTCGATCCCGGTGGCGACGGTGAGGATGTTGGGGTCGAAGATGATGTCCTCGGGCGCGAAGCCGATCTTTTCGGTGAGCAGGCGGTAGGCGCGCGTGCAGATGCGGACCTTGTCGTCGCGCGTGGCGGCCTGGCCCTGCTCGTCGAAGGCCATGACGACGGCCGCGGCACCGTAGTGCTGCACGAGGCGCGCGCGGCGCAGGAACTCGGCCTCGCCGTCCTTGAGCGAGATGGAGTTGACCACGCCCTTGCCCTGGAGGCACTTCAGGCCGGCCTCGAGCACCGACCATTTGGAGGAATCGAGCATCACCGGCACGCGCGAGATCTCCGGCTCCGCGGCGATAAGGTTGAGGAACTTCACCATCGTGGCCTCGCCGTCGATGAGGGCCTCGTCCACGTTCACGTCGAGGAGGTTGGCGCCGGACTCGACCTGCTGGCGCGCGATGGCGACGGCGGCGTCCCAGTCGCCGGCCTTGATGGCCTTGGCAAACTTCGGCGAACCGGTGATGTTGGTGCGCTCGCCGATGACAACAAAGGTTGTGGCGGTGGAAGTCACGGGCTTGAAAGCTCCAAGCGCCCACATCCAACCACCAAGGGGAAACCTGTTCGTGGGAACGTCATCGAAGGTAACGCGGGCTGGGTTGAAGTTTGGAGGGTGGAGCTTGGAAGTTCGCGGTCGCGTTACGCGACGGCGTAGGCCTCGAGGCCGCTGAGGCGGAGCGGGCGTGATTCGGCGGGCACGTGGTGCGGGCGGGGTTGGTGCGGGGCGACGGCCTTGGCGATGGCGGCGATGTGCGCGGGCGTTGTGCCGCAGCAGCCGCCGACGATGTTGAGCCAGCCGTTGGCGGCGAAATCGCCGAGCACGGCGGCAGTCTGTTCGGGGGTCTCGTCGTAACCGCCGAAAGCGTTGGGCAGGCCGGCGTTGGGGTAGCAGGAGACGTAGCACTCGGCGACGCGGGCGAGGTCCTCGATGAAGGGGCGCATCTGCGCGCCGCCGAGGGCGCAATTGATGCCGACGCAGAACGGGTGCGCGTGACGGATGGAGTTGTAGAAGGCCTCGACGGTCTGCCCCGAGAGCGTGCGGCCCGACCGGTCGGTGATGGTGACGGAGATGAACAGCGGCAGGTGCGCGCCGATCTCATCGAAGAGCTGCTGGATGGCGAAGACGGCCGCCTTGGCGTTGAGGGTGTCGAAGATGGTCTCGACCAGCAGCAGGTCGGCACCGCCGGCGACGAGGGCCCTGGCCTCCTCGTGGTAGGCCGCGACCAGCTCGTCGAAGGTGACGGCGCGGAAGTCGGGGCGGTTGACGTCGGGGGAGAGCGAGGCGGTGCGGTTGGTGGGGCCGAGCGCGCCGGCGACATAGCAGCGGCGGTTGAATTTCTCCTCGGCGGCGCGGGCGGCGCGGCAGGCGATCTCGGCGGCGGCGCGGTTGAGCTCGGGCACGTAGCTCTCGATGCCGTAGTCGGCCTGGGCGATGCGCGTGCCGGAGAAGGTGTTGGTCTCGACGATGTCGGCGCCGGCGGCGAAGTAGGCGGCGTGGACGGACTCCACGATGTCCGGCTGTGTAAGGCAGAGGAGGTCGTTGTTGCCGAGGAGGGGCTTGGCGTGCGGGGCAAAAAGCCGCCCGCGGAAGTCCGACTCGGCCAGCTGGTGGGACTGGAGCATGGTGCCCATGGCGCCGTCGAGGAGGACGATACGCTGCGCCAGGAGGCGGCGCAGCTCGGCGGCGGCGGAGGTCTGCTTGGGCGTGAGCTTCATACGTATCGATGAATCCTGATGCGTTGATACGAGAATGCAACCATCGGTTTCAGCGCGTTATGACACGGGTCTGGGGTGGGGAAAACACTTGCACCGCGGGCGCCGGAGGCGGATTGCTTCGGGTGTTCCTGGGTTCTTTGTCCAAATCCGGTCAGCAGGAAAGGCCGTGAAAACCGGCCACAGTAGCGCTGCGGTAACGCATCACAGACCCCCATCCCGCGCAGGGCGGGAGCAAAGCCAGTCATCCATGCGGTGGCGAAGGCGGGGGCGAGGCCAAGTGCGGAGTCCGAACATCTGCCCCGGAAACTCACCCCGCTGTGCGGCCCGCGATGCCGCCCGGCGCAAACCTTCATCGCATCAATGAAGGGTGGGAGTGGAAACGTGCGGCGACGTGCCGTGGCGGTCTGCTCTTGCCGCAGACCGACCATGTATACGCATCCAACCCCAGTGGGCGCACTGCGCCTCCTCCTCGCCGGCTTCGGGCTGGCCGGTGCCCTTGGCGCCCAGGAAACCATCCGGCTCGACCCGGTCATCAGCACCGCCACGCGCACGCCCGCCGCGGCAAATTCGATCGGCAGCGCCGTGCAGACGCTCACGGCGGAGGAGCTCGCGCGCATGCAGCTCCCGAACTTGCGCGCCGCCCTCGGCGGCGTGCCCGGCGCGCCCGTCTTCTCCTCCGGCGCGGCTGGCGCCACGACCTCGCTCTTCCTGCGCGGGTCCAACTCCAACCAGGCGCTCTTCCTCGTGGACGGGATCCGCCTCAACGACCCGAACACCGACTACCTCGTGTGGCTCGGCGGGGCGTGCGTCAACGCCTGCGACAACCTCGAGGTCGCACACGGCCCGCAGAGCACGCTCTACGGTGGCGAGGCGGTCGGCGGAGTCGTTTCGCTCCGGGCGCAGCGCGGCGACGGCGCGCGGCGCGGCGCAGTGGCGGTCGAGGCCGGTTCCTTCGGGACCGTGCAGGGGGCGTTGAACGCGCAGGCGGGTGATGCGAAGACCGCGTGGAACTTCGCGGTGGCTGGGGGCAAGACCGAGAACGACCGGGCGAACAACCGTTTCACCAGCACAACCTACGCACTGAGGCTCGACCGCGTGGTGAACGGGCGCCTCGCCGTCGGCGCGACGTTGCGGGGATTCCACGGCCGCTATGGCTCGCCGGGCAACCGTTTCACCAATGACCCCGACAACGAGGAACGCGAAGGCAACGCGCTCGCGACAGTCTTTGCGGAATTCCGGCATTCGCCGAACCTGTCGAGCCGCGCCGTGCTGGGCGGGCAGCACCGGCGCTTCGTGGCGGAGAGCCCGGGGCCGCTCGGCACCGCCGTGACCGTGGTGAAGAACCGTCGCGCCGTGCTCGACTGGCAGGCGACCTATGGCGGCGCCGACCGGCACCGGGTGACGGGCGGATTCACCGCCGAGGCGAACCACACCCGCAACACCGGCTTCGGCAACATTGATGAGAGCCAGACACTGCTCGCGGTGTTCGTGCAGGACGAGTTCACGCCGGTGGAAAACGTCTTTTTCACCGCCGGCCTGCGCAGCGACGACCACGACACGTTCGGCCGCGCCACGACCGGCAAGGCCACGGCGGCGTGGCTGACCGCGCGCGGCCGCGTGAAATGGCGGGCGAGCTACGGCACCGCATTCCGTTCGCCGAGCTTCCTCGATCTCTATGGCCGCAGCTCGTTCTACGTCGGCAATCCTGCGTTGCGGCCAGAGAAGGCGCGCGGCTGGGACGCCGGCGTGGACGTGTATCTGCCGGGCGAGCGCAGCACGCTGAGCGCGACGTGGTTCGACTCGCGATTGGACAACCTGATCGTTTTCGATTTCGGGGTGTTCCCCGGCACGGTGCGCAACGTCGAGCGCGCCCGCACGCGCGGGCTCGAGCTGGCGGGGAAATTCAGCCTGCCCGGCGCGGTCGAGGCGCGGTTCGCCTACACTTTCCTCGAGGCCGACAACCTCTCGCAGGGCAACCGGCTGCTGCGCCGCCCGCGGCACAGCGGCTCGGCGGACCTGTGGCACGATTTCGGCGGCGGCTTCAGCGCCGGTGCCGGCGTGGCCTTCGGGGCCCAGCGGGAGGATGTCCACGCCGCGACCTTCGGCCGGATTGTCGCCGAGGACTACGCCGTGGTGCGGGTCTACGGCGCATGGCGTGTGAACGGCCGGGTGACGGTGAAGGCCCGGGTCGAGAACCTGCTCGATGAGCGCTACGAGGAGGTGCACGGATACCCGCAGCCTGGCGCGGCCGCCTACGCCGGCATCGAGTGGAGGTTCTGAGCGCTGGTGGAACGCCGCCTCTGGACGCGTTCGGAGCGCGTCGAGGACGCCGCGCTCCACCCCTTTTGCGACAAGCCGCAGGCACTCCGCGCTTGCGGCTTTTTTGCGGACAGGAAGAGTGGCGCCCCCGCCATGAAGCCCCACCTGCTGCTCGCCCTGAGCCTCGCCCCCGCCGCTTTTGCCGCTCCCGCTGATTTCCGCTACGGGCAGCCCCCGCAGTCGCAGCGCCCCGCCGCCGACTACGTGCCGGACCTCGCCGCGCTGGCCCGGCCGCAATCGAGCGAGCTGCGCGAGCTGGTGGAGCGGTTTACGCAGGACAAGGCCGGTCTGCTCGTGATGCACCCGGTGCCGAACTCGGCCCTGCAACTCCGACGACTACGGGAATTCTACCAGGCCTGGCTGACAAAGCTGGAGGAAGTGCCCTACGATAAGCTGGGGGTGGAGGGCCGCATCGACTGGCACCTGCTGCGCAACGAGCTGACGCACCTCGACGGACTTGCCGCGCGGCAGCAGAAGCGGAGCGCGGAGATGGCGCCGATGCTGCCCTTTGCCGAGGCGCTGGCGGGCCTGCAGGAAAAGCGCCGCGAATACCAACGCCCGGACGGCAAGGAGGCCGCCGGTGTGCTGGCCGTGGCGCGTGACCAGATCACACAAACGCGCAAGGCACTCGAAGCCGGGCTCGGCGACAAGCCAGCCGCGGACGCCCTGCGGCCGGACAAGATCACGGCCTTGCGCGCAATCAACCAGCTGCGCGCGCTGGGCAAGCAGACCGAGGACTGGTTCAACCATTTCGACAGCTACGATCCGGAGTTCGGCTGGTGGACGCGCGAGCCCTACGGCAAGCTAGCCGCGGCGCTGGGGGATTACGCAAAGTTCCTCCGCGAAAAGGTCGTCGGTGCCAAGGCGGGCGAGGACGAGCCCATCGTCGGCGACCCGATCGGTGCGGAAGGCCTCGCGGGGGATCTCGCGCGTGAAATGGTTCCCTACACCCCGGAGGAACTGGTCGCGATCGCCGAGAAGGAATTCGCCTGGTGCGAGGCGGAGTGGAGGAAGGTCGCCCGCGAGCTCGGGCTGGGCGACGACTGGAAGGCCGCGCTCGAGAAGATGAAACAGGACTACGTCGCGCCAGGGGAGCAGCCCGCGCTCATCGCGCGGCAGGCCTACGAGGCGATCGACTTCATTACCAAGCGCGACCTCATCACCGTGCCGCCGCACATGATCGACGACTGGTATATGATCATGATGTCACCGGAGCGGCAGAAGGTAAACCCGTTCTTCCTCGGCGGCGACCGCATCATCGTTTCCTACCCGACCGATGACATGGATCATCAGGACAAGCTGAACAGCCTGCGCGCGAACAATGTCCACGGCTGCCGCGCCGTCGTGCACCACGAGCTGATCCCCGGCCACCACATGCAGGGCTGGTATACCGACCGTTTCAACCCGCACCGGCAGCTCTTCTACACGCCGTTCTGGATCGAGGGCTGGGCGCTGTGGTGGGAATTCCGCCTCTGGGACCTCGGCTTTGCCGAAACCCCGCTGAACCGCGCCGGCATGCTCTTCTGGCGCATGCACCGCTGCGCGCGCATCATCTTCTCGCTGAACTTCCATCTCCGGAAGTGGACCCCGCAGCAGTGCATCGACTTCCTCGTCGAGCGTGTCGGGCACGACGTGCACACGGCCACCGGCGAGGTGCGGCGGTCGTTCAACGGCGACTACTCGCCGCTCTACCAGGTCGCCTACATGATGGGCGCCATCCAGTTGCGCGCGCTTTACGCCGAGGCGGTCAAGTCCGGCAAGATGAAGGAAAAGACTTTCCACGACCACATCATGAAGGGCGGCACGATGCCCATCGAGATGGTGCGGGCCAGCGTGCTGGGCCTGAAGCTCCCGCGCGATTACCGCAGCTCCTGGAAGTTCTCCGGCGAGAAACCCTGATCACCGCTTGCGGGCCTTGTGCAGGGCGCGCAAGCGCCCGAGCAGCGCCGCGTCGCCGTCGTCGCGCCAGCCGTAGGACTGGAGCACGGCGGCGTTGAGGGAATCGCCGTCGCCGGCCCGGGCCGCCTTGGCGATGGCGTGGCGGTGCTCCTCCTGTTCGCGCGTGAGCGAGCCGAGCGGCGTGCCCGGCGGCCAAGGGAAGGGATAGGAATGCAGCGCCGCCACCAGGTCGGCGTCCTGTTCATGGGACCAGAGCGAAAAGAGTCGGGAGTTGAGCATGCCCGCGCTGTAGTCGTCGTCGCGGGTCCAGACGGCGAGCGAATCGTCGGGCAGGAGCGCGGCGTCGAACCACAGGAAAGGACCAGGGTGGCGCAGGGGGGCCGCGAGGTAGCGGTCGAGACGGGCGAGGGCGGGCCGTAGTGCCTGAGATGGCTTCGGCGCCGGCACTGCCGGACAGGATGCGCGTGGCAACGGGTAAAGCGCGCGCTCGCCGGGGCTCATTTCCGCCGGAAAATCGATGATCCAGCGATGGCGATGCCGGCCGTTGGATGCGACCCCCACCGTTTCACGGAGGATGTCGGCATTGGGGCGGCCGGTGGGATTGCGGGCGGCGAGCCAGCGGCGGGCCCGGCGCGGGTCGACCACGAGCCGCGGGTCGACGGCCTCGCCCCGGAACGCGAACGGCAGGTTCTCGGGCAGGGGCGCGGCGGGCATGAGTTATCCGTTGCCTAGCTGCGGACGGGAGCCAAGCGTGCAATGCATGATCGCACGAATCATGCTGTGGGTTGCGGCGGGCACGACGGTGTTGGCGGCCGACGGGGGATTGGACAAGGTGCGGGAATACCGCAGGCTGAACGAGCAGCGCTGGATGGCGGAATACCGCGAGCTGCTCGCAATCCCCAATGTGGGCATCGACCGCGAGAACATCCGGCGCAACGCGGAGTTCATCCGCGACATGATGGTGCGACGCGGCATCGCGGCCGAGTTGCTCGAAGGCGAGGGGCCGACGACCAATCCGGCGGTGTTCGGCGAGGTTAAGGTGCCGGGCGCGACGACCACGGTGGTCTTCTACGCGCACTACGACGGCCAGCCGGTGAACCCGCGCCAGTGGGCGGAAGGTTGGGCGCCGTTCGAGCCGAAATTTGTCACGGCGCCGGCCGAGCGCGGCGGCCGGATCGTGGACTGGCAGCCCGGACAACCAATTGACCCGGCGTGGCGGCTGACCGGCCGCGCCAGCGCGGACGACAAGGCGGGGGTTTTCGCCATCCTGAACGGCTACGAGGCGCTCGTGCAGACGGGCGGCCGGCCCGGGGTGAACGTGAAGTTCTTCTTCGAGGGCGAGGAGGAGATGGGCTCGGTCCATCTCGACGAGATCCTGCGCAAACACCGGGCGAAGCTCGGCGCCGACCTGTGGATCATCGCGGACGGGCCGCGGCACGTGAGCGGGCGCAAGGTCGTGCAGTTCGGTGTCCGTGGCGACGTGAACATGGACCTGACCGTCTATGCCGCGAAGCGCCCGTTGCACAGCGGCAACTACGGCAACTGGGCGCCGAATCCGGCGCAGCGCCTCGTCAACCTGCTGGCGAGCATGAAGGACGACAACGGACGTGTCCTGATCAAGGGATTCTACGACGACCAGGTGCCGTTCTCCGCGTTGGAGCGGGAGGCCGTGCGCGAGGCATCTTTCACCGACGGCGACCTGATGCAGGAGCTCGGACTGAAGGCGACCGAGGTGCCGGGCCGGACGCTGCTGGAGGGTTTCGAACTGCCGACACTCAACATCAACGGTATCCAGAGCGCCAATGTCGGGCGGCTGGCGGCGAACATCATCCCGACAAGCGCGCGCGTGACGCTCGACCTCCGGCTCGTGCTCGGCAACGACGTGCAGCGGCAGGTGGGCCGGGTGGTTGACCACATCAAGGCGCAGGGCTGGCACGTGCTCGACCGCGAGCCGACGGATGAGGACCGGGCCGCGCACGCGAAACTGATCCGCATCGAGACAGGCAAGGGCTACAACGCCCAACGCACGCCGATGGATGTGCCGATCGCCCGGCGGGTGGTCGCCGCGGTCCAGACGACCGCGGGCGAGCCGGTGATCCGGCTGCCCACCGCGGGCGGCAGCCTGCCGCTCATCATCATCGAGCAGGAGCTGGGGGCGAAGATCGTCTCGGTGCCGGTCGTGAACTACGACAACAACCAGCACGCCGAGAACGAGAACATGCGCGTGGACTATCTCTGGGAGAGCGTGGTGACCCTGGCGGCGTTGATGCGCCTGCCCTGATCAGTTGCGCAGGCCGAGGAAGCGGGCGAGTTCCGCCGTCACCTCGCGCAGGCGGTGCGGGCGGGCGAGCCGGCGTGCGGCCACAACCAGGCGGCCTGCGGCGCGGTCGGCCTTGGGGTCCACGTGCCCGACAATCTGCGTGCCGGCGAGAACCGGCAGGGCGTAGTAGCCGCGGACGCGCTTGGCCGGCGGCGTATAGGCTTCCCACGTGTAGTCGAAATTCCACAGCGCCGAGGTGACACGGCGGTCATAGATGACGGGGTCGAGGGGGGCGAGCAGCAGGGGGGCAGGGTTGAGGTCATTGCGAGGCACGCCTCGCGTGCCGTGGCAATCCAGATGGATGACCGACTGTCGGCCTCCGGCCTCGGTAGCTTTGTCGCTGCGCTCCTCGCTATGACATAAATGGAGCAACGGCAGATCGGCTTTGAGGCAATGCAGCAGGGGGCAGCCGTCGACCTGGACGGGTTGGACGAGATCCTCGACGAGCGGGAGCTCGGTTCGCTTGAGCAAGACGAGGCGGCGCTGGCGGAGCTTGAGCAAAACCTCCCAGCGCGCAGTCTCCACGGCGGGTGGCTCGGGAAGCCGCAGGATGGGTGCGGGCAGGACGCGCTCGGGCAGGTCGTAGTAGCGGCGGTTGTCGTCGCTGCGGCGGGCGATCAGCAGGCGCCCGTGGAAGAACAATTTCTGCAGCGTGGCCTTGGCCACCGTGGCCGAGCCCCAGACGGCCCGCGAGCGGCCGGTGCCGGCAAAATCCTCGGAACAGAGCGGTCCGCGGGCGGCGATCTCCGCGAGGAGGTGGTCGGCGAGCTGCTTTTGTTTCGGGCTGAGCCGGCCGGACCAGGCGCCGCCCCGCCGCGTGCGGGCCCGCATCTGCCCGAGCAGATGCGGCCAGGCGTCGGCGGGCAGGGCAACGAGCGTGTGCGCGGTGGGCAGGTGGTGCTCGAAGGCGATGCGTGCAGAAGCGGGCTTGGGCGTGACCGCCTCGCCGTGGAGAAAACGCATCAGTCCGCCCTCGGTGTAGCCCGCGACCCTGTGGCGCAGGATCAGATCGTGCATGCGGCCGCAGACGTTGATCGGGTCGATCTGCACGTAGCCGAGGTGGGCGAGGGCCGAGAGCAGGTCGGGCGCGGGTGTGTCCAGCTGTGTGGCGCGCCGCATGAAGCGGCGGGCGAGATCGGCGGTGACACGAAGCGGAGACATGAGGGAGGCGAAGCCGGCGTCGCCAAGGCTGGGCGGGAGGATATTGCCGCGCGAAAACAAAAAAGCCGCGCCGGAGGTGGCGCGGCTGGAAATGGACCGGGCTGTGCCGGTTTACTTCTTGGGTGCGGAGGCCTCGAGTTCCTTCAGGCGCTTGTCGAGGGCATTCATCTCGGAGACGAGCTGCTCCTGCATGCGCTGGCGCTCCTGGCTGTTGATGATCTGGAGATTCCCGACGTCGCGCACGACGTTGGCGGGCAGCGAGAGCAGGCGGGTGATGAGGGCCTGGTCCTTGAAGCTGCTGAGGTAGAGCGCGGTGACCTTCTGCGAGAGGGCCATGGAGTCGCGGGCGATGCCCTGCGAGGTCAGGAGCTGGCTGTTGAGTTCCTGGTTGCGGGCCATCTCGCCGGTGAGCACGCCGCTGATCTGGTCGGAGATGCGCTGGCTGTATTGGCTGATGGAGTCGCGGGTGAGGTTCTGGTCGCGGGACATCTCGGCGAGGATGGGGGAGATCTTCTCGGCCATGCGGGCGGAGATCTTGTCGGTCTGCTCGTTCTGCAGGCGCTCGGCGTCCTCGGGGCTCTTCGGGAGCGGGTTGTAGGGCTGGACTTTCTTGGCGACGGCCTCGGCGAGGGCGTCGATGCGCTCGGCGTTGAGCTTGGTGACCTCCTCCTCGGTCATGAACATGTCGGCGGAACGCTTGGCGATGGCGTCCTTGAGCAGCTGGTTGACGGCCTCGATGTGGCGCCGGGTCTCCTCGGAGTTGGCCTTCATCTCGGCGTTGGTGTCAGCGCGGAGCTGGGAGATTTCCGCCTGCTGCTTGGCGGAGAGTTCCTTGACGGTCTGCTGGTTGAACCAGAAGGCGGCGCCGATCACGAGGATGGCCGTCAGGATGACTGCGGGAAGTTGTTCTTGGAGCTTTTGCATGTGGAGGGAAGTGCGGTGTGTAGAGGGACACGCATACAAGACGTTGGTGCAAATGCAATGCCGCCGTGGCCAGGAGGGCGCACTTAGGAAACTGCACCCCGCAATTATCAACAAACTGCAATTCTTGTATTTACAAACGGGACAAAAGGATACATGGGTTATTCACAAGATATCCACTCGATGGAAAACCCACTTAGTGCGGTAGTTTCCCCCTCGCAGTCGAAGGTCGGTGTAAGAACCAAAACCTACGTGTTGGACACGAATGTCCTGCTGCACGACCCGCAGTCGATCTTCAAGTTCGAGGACAACAATCTGGCGATCCCGGTCGAGGTCCTCGAGGAACTCGACGCGATCAAGGGTGAGCAATCCACGGAGCGCGGCCGCAACGCGCGCCGGGTGCACCGCATCCTGCAGGAGCTGCTGCCCGACTCGCGCTCGATGCACGAGGGCGTCAAGCTGTCCAATGGCGGCACGCTCTCGGTCATCATCAACCGCTACCTCGTCGAGAACAACTGGTCCTCGCCGGCCATGCAGCGGTTCCGCGCCACGCTGTCCGACCTCAACAAGCAGGACAACCGCATCATCGCCTGCGCGCTCTTCGTGCAGGAAACCTTTCCGCCGCCCACCATCCTCGTCACCAAGGACGTCAATGTTCAGCTGAAGGCGCGCGCGGTCGGCCTCGAGGCCGAGGACTATCTCAACGACAAGGTGCCGGAAGCGGCCGACGAGGAGGATTACCAGACCGTCGCGCTCAATGTCTATGAGTTGCAGCGGTTCGCCTCGGAAGGACAGCTGGAATTGCCCGGGGACAGCGCCGACCGGCTCTACCTCAACGAATACGTGCTCCTGCGGACGCCCGAGGGCAAGACGATGCCGGGCCGCTTCATGGGGCAGGGCATGGTGCGCCGCCTGCGCCTGCCGGACTTCGTCAAGGCCCCCGGCGGCATCCCCATCCGGCCGCGCAACCTCGAGCAGCAGTTCTTCATGGACGCGCTGCTCGACGACAGCCTCTCGCTCATCACCTGCTTCGGCAAGGCGGGCACGGGCAAGACCCTGCTGTCCACCGGCTGCGCCCTGCACCAGATCTGCTGCGACGAGAACTCCCGCTACGACGGCCTCAGCATCACGCGGCCCGTCATCGCCCTCGGCAAGGACATCGGCTTCCTGCCCGGCTCGCTGGAGGAGAAGATGAAGCCCTGGCTCCAGCCCTACCACGACGCCCTGGAGGTGCTCATGCCCTCCAAGCCGGCGAAGGAACCGCAGTTCGCCTCCAAGAAGGTCGGCAAGAAAAAGAAGAAGCACGAGGAACTCGTCGCCGGCCTGCACCACCCGCAGCCGGTGCATGCCACCGGCAACGGCCACGGTCTGCCCCCGATGAAGCCCTATGAACGCCTCATCAAGAGCGGCCTCGTCGAGATCGAAGCCCTGTGCTTCATCCGCGGCCGCTCCATCGCCCGCCGCTTCTTCATCCTCGACGAGGCGCAGCAGCTCACCCCGCACGAGGTCAAGACCGTCATCACCCGCATCTCCGAGAGCTCGAAGATCGTCCTCATCGGCGACCCCGCCCAGATCGACAACCCCTACGTCGACGCCCGCAGCAACGGCCTCGTCTATTGCCACAACCGGATGAAGGGCCAGTCACTGCACGCGCATGTCCGCCTCTCCAAGGGCGAGCGCTCCCGTCTGGCCGAGCTCGCCGCCGACCTGCTCTGAGGCCGGCGCGAGGAAATGAACTTGCGGGCCGCGCGGCCGTGGCCGACCCTGCCCGGGTGGACAACATGGTCGTGTTTGGCGTCGCTCCCGACAAAAGCGAGGAGCTCCAGCAGGCGCAGCAGGAACTCCGGCACCTGCGCAATACCATCGCGGCCATGCGGACCCAGCTGGAAGGCCTCGGCGCCGACAAGGATGCCCAGAAGGAGGCCGCCGTGTCCGGCGCGCGCGACGAGGTCCGCCAGCTCCACGCCATCGTCCAGGCGCTGCGCGATGAGCTGGAAACGCTCCGCATCCGGCGCGACGAGGCCGTGCAGGCCGCCGTGTCCGCCGGCCAGGACGAGGCCCGCCAGCTGCGCGCCGCCATCGCCGCCCTGCGCGATGAACTGGAGACGATGAAATACAAGCACAGTGCCGAACTGCAGGAACGCGAGCGGGCCGCGCGCGACGAGCAGACGCAGCTGCGCCAGACCATCGCCGAGCTGCGCGCCCAGATGGAGAAATCGCATGGCCGCTGAGAAGACAGCCACCGCGGCGGGCCTCACGACCACGCCCTTCCTCAAGCCCCGGCGCAAGCGCGAGTCGCGCACCGAGATCCAGACGCGGCTGCGCCAGACCGAGATGCTCCTCAAGCTCTCGCAGCGCGTCGCCGCCATCGAGAACCTCGACGAGCTGCTCGCCACGCTGGTCGAGATCGTCGCCGCCGAGACCGACGCCGAGCGCGGCTCGCTCTTCCTCTACGACCCCGTGACGGCCGAGCTCTACTCGCGCGTCGCCCAGGGCACCTTCAACCGCGAGATCCGCCTGATGAGCAACACCGGCATCGCCGGCGCCGTGTTCCAGACCGGCAAGGGAGAGATCGTGCACGACGCCTATAAGGACCCGCGCTTCAACGCCGATATCGACCAGAAGACCGGCTTCACCACCAAGACGGTCCTCGCGGCCCCGGTGAAGACCGCGCGCGGCGAGGTCATCGGCGTCGTGCAGACCCTCAACAAGCGCGAGGGCCGCTTCACCCCGGGCGACCTCGAGCTGCTCGAGGCCATGGCCACCCAGGCCTCGGTCGCGCTGCAGAGCCGCCAGTTCATCGAGAAGATGAAGAAGACGCGGCAGGAGGAGATGGAGTTCCTCGACCTCGTCGCCGACATCACCAGCTCGCTCGAGCTCTCCGTGCTGCTCCGCCGCGTCATGAGCGAGGCCACGCGCATGCTCAAGGCCGACCGCTCGACGCTTTTCCTCAACAACGAGAAGACCAACGAGCTCTGGTCCGAGGTGGGCGAGGGCCTCAGTGCCGTGCAGATCCGCCTGCCCAACACCGCCGGCATCGCCGGCGCCGTCTTCCAGTCGGGCAAGACCATCAACATCCCCTACGCCTACGCCGACCTCCGCTTCAACCCCGCCTTCGACAAGAAGACCGGCTATTTCACGCGTTCCATCCTCTGCGTGCCCGTCGTCAACAAACACGGCAAGGTCATCGGCGTCACCCAGGCCCTCAACAAGCGCGGCGGCCCCTTCAGCGCCGAGGACGAGGCCCGCCTCAAGGCCTTCACCGCCCAGGTTTCCATCGCCCTCGAGAACGCCAAGCTCTTCGACGACGTGCAGAACATGCGGAACTACAACCAGTCTGTGCTCGAGAGCATGTCGAGCGGCGTCGTCACCCTCAACGAGGACGGCCGCATCCACACCTGCAACGCCGCCGGCTACCGCATCCTCCGCGCCGAGGAGAAGGATGTGCTCAACCGGCCCGCCGCCGAGTTCTTCACCGGCGCCAACCAGTGGGTCGCCGCCCGCCTCAAGGCCGTCGCCGACTCCGGCAAGGGCGACTCCGCCCTCGACGCCACGATGGAATGCGCCGGCGAGAAACTGAACGTCAACCTCACCGTCCAGCCCCTCGTCAGCCTCCGCGGCAAGAAGCTCGGCACCATGCTCCTCATCGAGGATATCTCCTCGGAGAAGCGCATGAAGGCCACCATGTCGCGCTACATGGACCCCGGCCTCGCCGACCAGCTCCTCGCCGGCGGCGGCGACGCCCTCGGCGGCCAGAATGTCGAGGCCACGATGCTGTTCTCCGACATCCGCTCCTTCACCACGCTCACCGAGGAGCTCGGCGCGCAGGGCACGGTCGCCCTCCTCAACGAGTATTTCACCCTCATGGTCCAGTGCATCACCGACGAGGGCGGCATGCTCGACAAGTTCATCGGCGACGCGATCATGGCCGAGTTCGGCATCCCCGTCGCCCACGGCGACGATCCCGACCGCGCGATGCGGGCCTCGATCAAGATGATCACCGAGCTGCGCGCGCTCAACCACCGCCGCGCCGGCCGCGGCCAGAAGTCCGTCCTCATGGGCATCGGCCTCAACACCGACACGGTCACCTCCGGCAACATCGGCTCGCCCAAGCGCATGGACTACACCGTCATCGGCGACGGCGTGAACCTCGCCTCCCGCCTTGAGAGCGCCTGCAAGGAATACTCCGCCCAGATCCTCATCAGCGAGTTCACCTACCGGAAGCTCAAGGGCACCTACCGCACCCGCGAGGTCGACCGCGTCATCGTCAAGGGCAAGACCGAGCCGATCGGCGTCTATGAGGTGCTCGATTTCCACGACGACGCCTCATTCCCGCACCTGCCGGAGGTGCTCAACCAGTTCCGCGGCGGCCTCGGATACTACCGCAAGGGCGACTTCGATCGCGCCATCAAGCAGTTCCAGGAGGCGCTAGCCCTGCACGCCGGTGACAAGCTCAGCACGACCTACATCGAGCGCTGCAACTACCTGAAGGCCCACCCGCCCGCCAACTGGGACGGTGTCTGGGTGATGAAGTCGAAGTAAGGACTATTCCTTCTCGACCGGCTCGGGAGCCGGGGCCTCGCCCTCGACCGGATCCACATCGAGCAGGCTAGGTTCACCTTTGCGGCGGGCCATCCACTCCATCAGGCCGGCGAAAAGGCCCGTGAACATCAGGTCACCGAAGAGGGTGTTGCGGAAAAACAAAACCGTGGGCGGGAATTCCGGGTGCCCCGTCGTCAGCGCCTGCCACCAGCCGGCGAGGGTCTTGGCATAGAACGGATCCTGCATCCACGACTGGGTGTTGGTGACGAGGTAGAAGAGGAGGGCGCCGAGAAGCGTGCCGTTCAGCAGGCCAAGCCACGACTTGCGCCGGGCGATCCACACTCCGAGTCCCAGCACGGCTACGATGCAAAGCGTGCGCGCGACAAACCCGCCCAGCGTCCACGTGTAGCCGTAGGTCGTGGCGTAGTGGTGGTTGATGTAGAGGTCAGACAGGCTCAACGCGACGAAGGGCACGAGCCACATCCGCCGGTCCTTGAAATAGACGGCCCCGCAGAATGCCAGGGCCATGACCGGAGTGATGTTTGACAGCGAGAAATCCCACACCGGCAGCAGCCGGTAGAGCGCGGCGAGGATGATGAGGATGACGGCGACGTGCATCGGCCGTCCCTTAGGGCAGAAGAGGGCGGGGGAGACAAGCGCGCTGTGCGTCCCGTCTCACTGCTCCGCCTCGCGCGCCATCAGCCAGAGCAGGTCGGAGAGCCGGTTCACGTATTGCAGCAGCAGCGGTCGGACGGGACCGGTCAGGCCGACCAGCCGGCGCTCGGCGCGACGGGCGGCGGTGCGGGCCAGGTCGAGTGCGGCGCTAAGCAGGTTTGCCCCGGGTTTCGCCCAACCGTCAAAACGGGGCCGCCGCGCCTCGATGCCGGCGATGCCGGCGTCGAGACGCGCCAAGGCGGCTTCATCAATCCGCACGAATTTCGAGGCCGCGTGGCGCTTCGCATCCTTCGGGACACAGGCGACCTCGCCCATCAGTGCGACCAGCTCCTGCTGGATCCGCGCGAGATCCTTCTTCATCGCCCTGCGGGGCGCGGTCGCCTTGGCGAATCCGAGGGCGGCGTTCAATTCGTCCAGCGCACCGACCGCCTCGATCTGCGGGTGGTCCTTGCGCACGCGCTGTCCGTAGAGCAGGGAGGTCGTGCCGTCGTCGCCCTTGCGGGTGGCGATGCTGTGAAGGCGATGGGGGCGGGACTTGGGCATGGTCAGGCGGTGGTGCGCTCCTTCGTGCGCTGTTTCAACTCCTTGAGTTGGGGCTCCAGGGCGGCCTTCACCTCCTTGGCCATGTGGTCGATGAAGAGCACGCCGTTGAGATGGTCGACCTCGTGCTGCACACAGCGCGAGAGCAGGCCGGTGCAGGTCAGCATGTGCGGATGGCCGCCCAGGTCCTGGAACTTCACGGTGCAGCGGTCGGGCCGGGCCACGTCGCCGTGGATCTTCGGGAAGGACAGGCAGCCCTCCTCGTAGACCGTCACGGGTTTGGCAACCGTGGTGACCACGGGATTCACCAGCGCCAGCGGCATGAAGAGCTCCAGCGGCGTGCGCGCGCCGTCGTATTCCCAGTCGAACTCGCTTTCCGTGTTACGCAGGTCGATGACGCAGAGCTGGATCGCTTGGCCGACCTGCTGGGCGGCCAAGCCGATGCCGTGGGCCGCGTGCATGGCGTCGATCATCTCCGCGGCCAGCTTTTTCAACGCCGCGCCGAAAACGATGATTTTCTCACCTTTTTTGCGCAGGATGCGGTCGTTGTAGTGAACAATCCGGAGGCCCATGAGTCGAAGAGGAGGCAGGGTATTTGCCGGCGCAACTTGCCGGCAAATAAAATTGTTCCGCCCGCCGCTTTCCGTTATGTCCACGTCCATGTCCACCCAACCTCGTGCCGCCAGTCCCGTTTGGCTGGCCTCGCTGGGCTTGGGTCTGGTCCTGCTGGCCACGGCCTGGCTCCTGCCGGTGAACATCAAGTCGCTCAACAGCGCCCTGCTGCGCGAGGCCGGGCGCGACACGACCACCGCGGCGGGGTTCGCCAGCGGGCTGCTCGAGCTCGACAAGCCCGGTCCGGCTGCGCTCGTGCTCGCCGCCGCCAAGGCCAACGGCGACAGCGGTGCGGCGGCGGTCGGCACCCTGCTGCAGGCCTTCGCGCAAAAACACCCCGAGATGATGCCGTGGGGCGGATGGGATGCCGCCCTCGAACCGCTCCTGCAGGGCAAGTCCAAGGTCAGCGGGGACTCGCGGCCGGTGCTAAATTTCCTCGTAACCCAGGAGGCACGCGAGAACCTCCGGGCCTACCTGAAGGTCTCACGCCTGCCCGGCGTGCAGACGCTGCTCCAGACCGCCGAGCTCAACTCGACCAGCCGCTTCGTGCCCGCCCGCCGCCCCGGCGGCCAGCCGCTTGACGCCGTCATTTTGCTCACCGCCTACCTCTGGCAAAGCGAGCATCTCGCCCCCTCGCTCCAGCGCGAGGTCCGCGCCCTGGCCGAGGCCGCCGTGCGCTCCGGCCAGATGGGCCCGTTGGAGGACTTCTACATCGACATCCTCACGCTCGGCAAACGGCTCGATTGGACCCAGCTTTCGGAACTTCTCCGCACCGCCACCGGCACGGGCACGGTGGGGCAGTTCGCGCACCTCGCCCGCATCGCGCCCGAGCACCTGCCGGTCATCTACACGGCCGCGCTGCTGACCCGCTCGGCCGACGGGGTGGCGCGCTACCTCATCACTTTCGGGCAGGCCGGCGCCGGCCACCTGAAGCTCGCGCTTTCGCACGGCGCCGGCGCAGTGCAGCAGCTGGTGGCCCGGCAGGCGCCCGTCACCGCGGCGCGAGGACCGGACTTCGAAACCGGAGCCGCCTTCGCCCTGCGCCACCCCGATCTCGCGCTCTTCCTCAAATACGGCGCCTTCCTTGGCGGCGTCTTCCTGCTGTTCCGCTCCATCGACCTGCGCATGGTCCGGCCGCTGGCCGACACCTTCGCCGGCGCCATGCCACGCATGGGCAGCGGCATCCTTGCCAGCATTCTCACGTTCATCTTCTTCGCCTTCTCCGAACCGCTCTTGCTCAAGGCCGCCCCGGTCTCCGAGTATCAGGTCCGCCTCGTCATTCCCCTCCTCGGCGAGACCCCGTCCGCCGCCGCCACTTCAACGACAACCCAATCCGCCGCCATGGACACCACCACCATCCTCTCCATCACCGTTTTTGCCGCCATCCAGGTCGTCATGTATATGGTCTGCCTGATGAAGATCACCGAGATCGAGAAGCAGGGCCTGCCCGCCGCCACCAAGCTCCGCCTCATGGAGAACGAGGAGAACCTCTTCGACGGCGGCCTCTACATCGGTATCGCCGGCACCGCCACCGCCCTCGTGCTCCAGGTGCTCGGGATGATCGAGGCCAACCTCCTCGCGGCCTATTCCTCCAACCTCTTCGGCATCGTGTGCGTGGCGCTGGTGAAGATCCGCCACGTCCGCGCCTACAAGCGCCGGCTCATCCTCGAGGTCCAGTCCGCCGCCTGATCCGCAGCCATGAACAAGACGCTGCTCCTCATCATCTGCGACTTCCTGTTGCTCAACCTCCTCGCCCTCACGCGGTGGGAGAAGGCCGAGCCGCCCCGGGAGAACGCCACCATGGCCGCCGCCGCCCGGGCCGCGTCCAACCCCGCCGTCAACTCCGACATGGTCGAGCTCATGCGCATCTCCCTCGAGGACGAGCGCGCCACGCGCGAGCAGGTCGCCAGCCAGCTTTCCACCACCCAGACCGTGCTCTCCGAGCGCGAGAAGAGCCTCGCCTCGCTCACCCAGCAGAAAGGCCAGCTTGAGAGCGCCCTCAACACCACCCAGGCCAGCGTGAAGAGCCTCGAGCGCAAATACTCCGACGCCGCCAACGAGGCCCTCCTCACCAAGGAGCAGCTCGCCCAGATGCAACGCGAGCTCGAGGAGCGCCGCCAGGAGGCCGAGCGCCAGAAGGCCGAGCTCGCCCGCCTCGAGCGCCAGAACAACGAGGCCCGCCAGCGCATCGAGAACCTCAACGTCGCTGTCAAGGTCGCCGAGCAGGAGAAGCAGCTCATCGCCCAGAACCTTACCGAGGCCAAGCAGCAGATCGAGGTCGAGCGCACCGAGCGCGCCAAGGTGCAGGAGCAGACCATCCAGCTCGCCCAGGGCGTCGGCCAGCTCGCCGAGAAATCCGGCGAGCTCAGCCGCGAGATCCGCGACAACCGCCCGATCAATTCCAACCTCATCTTCAACGACTTCCTCGCCAACCGCGTGCAGGCCCGCCTCACCGCGCGCAAGCCCGGCCTCTTCAGCCCCACCGTGCGGGAGAAGGACACCCAGACCATCCTCGTCTCCGACGGCCAGCGCACCTACGCGCTCATGCACGTCTCCGACACCCCCTTCAGCCTCACCCCCGAGTCCAGCCAGGACTGGGAGATGATCGCCGGCTCGCTCACCCGCGGCGCCCTCCACAGCGCCGTCCGGGAATTGCAGTTCCTCGCCCTGGACCCGCGCATCGCCGTCGTCCCGCTTGACGACAACACCGCCGCCCTCATGGCCGCCAAGGTCTACCGCCTTGCCGCCGAGCCCTTCAAGTTCCCCGAGGCCGTGGTCGTGCGCGCCGACGACGGCCGCTACGGCGACACCCCCTTCCGTATCGACGCCTCCAACCCGTCCTACGTCAGGCTCGACAACCGCATCGTCACGCGGCTTTTCGGCGAGTTTGCGCCGAAGCGCGGCGACCTCGTCTTCAGCAAGACCGGCGACCTCATCGGCCTCATGGTCAACAACGACTACTGCGCCGTGCTCGGCAACTTCACCCCGGCGCACACGCTGTCCGCCGGAGCCGATGTGACCCAGTCCAACGCCCGCGGCGTCTTCGCCGACCTCTCCGCCCGCTGGACCCGCCTGCCGCTCAAGCTGCAGTGAGGGTCCAACTGTAGGAGGGGCTTAATGCCCCGACACCGCTGTCGCGTCAAGTTTCACTTGTGGGAGCGACCTTGGTCGCGACTGCCGCTTGCAAGAATGCTCCCACCGCAGCCAAACAGTGGTCCAACTGCCGCGAATGAGCCCGGCCCTTCCGCACACGCGGGCTTTACGCCCGTGCCGGCAGGCTTCACAAACACCGGCGCTTGAACCTCCTGCCGGACCTCATCGACGCCCTCGGCCTCACCGACCCCTCGGTCTTCCTGATCGTGTTCTTCGTCGCGTCGCTGGTCATGGTCTGGCGGCTCGAGGCCATGCTCGACCACGGGCTCGAGGGCACGGCCCTCGGCACGCTCATCATGCCTTACTGCTCGGGGCTCGGTAACATCGTGTTCGTCGGCATCGTGCTCTCCAGCCGTGCCCCCACGCGCGAGGTCGCTGTCAACTGCCTCGTCAACAACGTCACCAACCTCACGCTCCTGCTCGGCCTGCCCGCGGTGTTGTGGGGCCTGCGCGTGCTCAACGGCGGCAAGGGCGCCGCCGCCACCGAGCAGCAGATCAACCGCCTCTCGCTCCTCCTCACACTCACGGCCGTGCTGTTCTTCAGCGGCGCGCTCTGGATCATGGGCCAGGACGGCCGGCTCGACGCCCGCGACGGCGCGCTGCTCGTCGGCTCCTTCCTCTTCTGGCAGAGCTTCCAGATCTACGACGTGCTCAAGCACAACCTCCGGCGGAAGAAATCCTTCGGTCTGCGGTTCTACCTCGACGCGCTGTCGGTGCTGGCCTGCGCCTACGCCGTCTACGGCTCGATCGACTGGCTCGTGCCGTGGCTGGTGAAGCAGCAGGGCGCGTTGCTCAACGCCGGCAACCTCGGCTGGCTGAGCGGCTGGTTGATGGTCGTGCCCAATGCCGTGCTCGCGCTCTATTGGGGCTGGCGGCGGCGCGCCGACGTGGTCTTCAGCTCGCAGGTCGGCGACGGTCACATCTGCATCCCGTTCTGTCTCGGCCTCTGCGCCCTGTTCGCCCCCGTCGAGCTGCCCGCGTTCTTCAACGGCGGCCTGCTGATCCTGCTCGGCGCCGCGCTCTTCCACGTCGCCGGCCTGCTCTGTCTGGGTGGCCTCCCCCGCTGGGCCGGCGCCGTGCTCATCGCCGCCTACGCGGCCTTTCTCTGGCTTGGGTTGGTCGATTGACCGCCGTCACAGCAGCGGGTCGGCGCGGAATTTCTCGCTGAGGTCGGCGAAGGCGGTCTGGGCCTTGAGCCACAGCGGGCTCTTGCGGATCTCGTCCATCGACTTCGCGGTGTGGTTGCAGAAGAGGTAGCCGGTCTCGCCGAGGCAGAGGCAGGCGTCGTGCTGGGACCCGGTGGCGCTGTGGGCGAAGACGAAATCGCCGGCGGCGAGCTTCTGGTTGGCGATCTCGGCGTGGAGGGCGCGGGCATCTGTGCCGAACTGCTGCTTGTAGGTGTCGGCCCGCGGGCCGGAGTAGGCGAGGATGGAGCCGCGGCCGGGCCGGAGCGATACCATGATCCACTCGTCGAACACGGTCTGGCCGTAGAGCGCGTTCATGCGGGCGATGGCGGCGGTGATGGCCTGGCGGGCATCTTCGAGGTGCATGGCGTCTTTGTGCCGCGGGGCCGGCCCTTGGCCAGTGGAATTTTGTGTCATTTTGCGCGGCTTCATGGCTGATTCGGGCGCAGCGTGCACGACGCCCGACCCAGCATCGCCCTCCTGTTCACGACGTTCCCCAAGACGTCGGAGACCTTCCTCCAGCGCGAGGTGGCGGCCCTGCAGGCCCGCGGGCTGCCGTTGCGGCTGTATTCGCTGTGGGGCGGGGGCGGGGAGTTCAACGGCCTGCCGGTGGAGTCCTTCAACAAATGGGAGCTGTTGCCCCTGTTCCTGTTCATCATCCCGTGGAATTTCCTGCGCCGTCCGCGTCTGATGCGCGACCTCTGCGAGGGCGTGCTGACGAGGCCCGCGCCCTCGTGGCTGAATTTCTGGGAAAACATGCTGGGGGCCGGCTTCGCAGGCTGCTTTTACCGGCGGATGCGTCGCAATCCGCCCGCCCTCGTGCACGCCGCGTGGGCGGGAGCCCCGGCCACGGCGGCGTGGTGCCTCTGGCGCATGTTCGGCTGGCCCTACGGCGTCGGCGCCCACGCCTACGACCTCTACGAGCACGGTGGCGACTGGTGGCTGCGCGAAAAGCTGGCGCACGCGGTCTTCGTGCAAACCTCGACCGAGATGGGCCGCGCGACGCTGCAGGAGCGCGGCGTGCCGGCTAAACGGATCCACGTCATCCGGCGCGGCCTGGAGAAATTCCCGGCGCTCAAGCCCCTGCGCAGCCCGCGCCGGCCCCTGCGCATCGTGTGCGTGGCGCGGCTCGTGCCGAAGAAGGGCCTGCACCGCCAGCTGCGCATCTACGCGGCGCTGCGCGATGCCGGCGTGCCCTTCGAGGTTCGGCTCGTGGGCGACGGTCCACTGCGGACCGAATTGGAGCAGCTCGTCACCCAGCTCAACCTCGGCCAACAGGTGAAACTGCTGGGACAACGTCCGTCCGCCGAAGTGTGGGACCACTACGAATGGGCCGACGTGCTCGTGCACACCGGCGTGGTGGCTGAGAGCGGCGACCGGGACGGCCTCGCCAATGTCATCCCCGAGGCCATGGCCGCCGGCGTGCTCGTCGTCACCACGCCCACCTCGGCCTCGACCGAGGCCGTGCAGCACGAGCAGACGGGGCTCCTGGCCGAGCTCGGCCGGCAGGCGGACTGGGTGGCCGCCCTGCGCCGTCTCGCCACCGACGATGCCCTGGCCGGGAGAATACGCCTGGCCGCGCGGCGCTGGACCGAGGAGAACTACGATGCCCACAAGAACACGGCCCGACTGGTCGGGTTGTTCACCCAAGCGATGAAAACCTGACGGGGAGAAGTATTAACCACGGATTGCACAGATGGTCACGGATCGAGCAAAGACATGAAACAGAATGCACCTGAGGCCACGGAAGGAGTAGAGAAACATTCAGATGTTTCCTCTGGTTTCTCCGCTGCCTCTTGGAAGAATTCATATCAGTGTTTATCCGTGAGATCCGTGGTCAATACAGCCCGATGATCTACTACGACGTCACCAAGATGGGAGGGGCGGCGCACCGGTCCGGGCTCACCCGGGTGAGCGGCCGGCTGGGGCATGAGCTGGGGGCGGCCATCACCCCGGTGAAATGGGACGGACGCACGCGGAAATTCATGGCGGCCGACGGCGGACGCACCGTGGTGTTCCAAACCGAGGACTGGTTGCTGACGGTCGAGCTGTTCAGCGAGGCGGAGCGCCCGGGGTTCAGTGATTTCATCACCCGACCGCCATGCCGGCTGGCGGCGGTGTTTGCGGACGCCATCCCGGTCCGTTTCCCCCACATCACATGGCCGCAGAGCGTGCAGCGGCATCCGGGCTACATGAAGCTGTTGGCGGCATTCGACGTGGTGCTGGCCATCTCCGAGGACACGAAGCGAGATCTCGAGGGGTTTTGGACCTGGCAACAGGCGGGGCCCCGGGCCCGGGTCGTGGCGATCCCGCTCGGTTCCGACTTTGACGGTTCGCCGCGCACCACGCAGCCGCCGGTGCCGGTTTCCCCGCCGTCGCTGGTTTGCGTGGGCATCGTCGAGCCACGCAAGAACCAGTCGTTCCTTCTCGAGGTGGTCGCCGGTCTGTGGCACGCCGGGCTGGAATTCGAGCTGCACATCGTCGGCCGGGTGAACCCGCACTTCGGCGCCCCGATCGAGCGGCGCATGCTGGTGCTGCAGAAGCGCGAGTCCCGCTTCCGCTACCACCGCGCCGCCAACGACGCCGTGCTGGCCCGGCTCTACGGCGCCGCGCGCGCCGCGGTGTTCCCGACCATCGCCGAGGGCTGCGGCCTGCCGGTGTTCGAGTCGCTCTGGCGAGGTGTGCCCTGCGTGTGCAGCGACCTGCCCGTGCTGCGGGAGAATACGGCGGGAGGTGGGTGTCTCACCGCCGCGGTCAATGACCCCGCCGATTGGTCGCGCCAGCTGCGAGCGGTGCTGACGGATGACGCGCTGTCCATCCGCCTGCGGGCCGAGGCGGCGGCGCGTCCGTTGCCGACTTGGGCCGACACGGCGCGGGCCGTGCGGGCCGCGCTGGGTTAGAGCCGCTTGACGGCGTAGGACATGGCGGCGTGGATCTTCTCGAGATCCTCGTCGCTGTGGAGCGCGGAAACGGCGGTGCGGATGAGGTCCTTGCCCGGCGGCACGGCGGGGGCGATGGACATGACCGTGAAGACACCCTTGTCGAGGAGTGAATTCCAGAACCGGTAGACGAGTTCCTTCGAGCCGAGGACGATCGGCACGGCGGGCGTCTCGCTCTCCCAAGTGTCGAGGCCGAGGCCCTTGAGCATCTCGCGGTATTTCCGAGTGTTGCGCCAGAGACGCTCGAGGTGCTGCGGCTCGCTCTGCATGATGTCGAGCGAGGCGGAGGCCGTGGCGGCCTGGCTCGGGCTGATGGCGGCGCTGAAGAGCGTCTGCTTCGAGTTGGTGCGGAGGTATTCAATGAGCTCCCGGGTGCCGGTCACGAATCCGCCGGTGCTGGCGAGGGACTTCGACAGCGAGCCGCAATAGATGTCGACCTTGTCGTTGAGTTTGAAATGGTCGACGGTGCCGCGGCCCTGTTTGCCGAGGACACCGAAGCCGTGCGCATCGTCGATCACAGTGAAACAGCCGGCATCCTCCGCTATCTCGGCGAGCTCGGGAAGGCGGCAGATGTGGCCTTCCATCGAGTAAACGCCCTCCATGACGAGCATCTTGGGCGTGTTGTGGGGGACGCCCTTCAGGACCTGGCGCAGATCCTCGGGATTGTTGTGGCTGAAGCGCTCGACGGCGGCCATCGAGAGGCGGATGCCGTCCCACAGGCAGGAATGGATGTTCTTGTCGGCGAGGATGAGGTCGCCCTTCTGGGCGAAGGCGGCGACGGCGGAGCAACAGGAGACGTAGCCCGCGACGGCGATGTGGCAGGCCTCGCGGCCGACGAACGCGGCGAGCTTTTCCTCCAGCGCGACATGGTAGGCGCGGGAGCCGTTGGAGATGCGCGCCCCGGTCGTGCTCGTGCCCCAGACCTTGGCGGCGGCGGCGCAGGCCTCGATGACCTTGGGATGGAACGACAGGCCGAGGTAGTCGTTGCTCGAAAGCATGACCATGTCCTTGCCATTGAGGCGGATTTTGGTGCCCTGCTGCGCCTCCATGGCGTGGTAGTAAGGCTTGTATTTGAGGCGCATTTTCGTCGCGTAGTCATCGTGACAACGCTCGATGATGGCCTTCTTGGACTTGGTGAAGAGGGTCAGAGCCATGGGGCTTCTCGTGCGGGGCGATTCAGGCGGCCCCGTTGCGCATGGCAACCGCTAAAGCCGGGCTACACCCGCCGCGGCAGTGACTGCATCCAGGCGCGCAAATCCGCCGCGTAGTCGCGCCAGGTGCGGATGGGCCGCCGTGCCGCCTCGGCGGTCAGCGCGGCGAGGCGGGTCGGCTCGGCCAGCAGGGTGCGGATGGCCGCGGCCAGCGACGGGGCGTCGACGCGGCCGACCGTGAGGCAGCCGCCGCCGCGCGCGGCCTCGCCCATCGCGCCGTGCGCGGAGCAGACGCAGGGCTTGCCGAAACTGAGGCTCTCTAACACCGGCAGCCCGAATCCCTCGGCCAACGAGGGGTAGACGGTGAACGCGCAGCGCCGGAACGCGGCGGACACTTCCGCCGCCGGCGCGACGCCGTGATAGACCAGCGGACGGCCGGCAGCCTTGAACCCGTCGATCCGGCGCAAGGCGCCCGCGGCCGTGTCGGGCCGGGCGAGGCCGATGAGTTCAAGGCGGAAGTCGAGACCCTCGCGCCAGAGCATCTCGCAGGCGTCGAGCAGCGCGCCGTGGTTTTTGCGCCCCTCGATGGTGCTGACATAGAGCAACACCGGCGGACCGGAAACGGGGGCCGGGCTGCGCGCGTCTGCGGGCACCGGGTCGACCCCGAGCGGGATGCCCTGCACGGGCGGGACCTTCGCGACGCCGAGCCAGCGCCAATAGTCGCGCAGCGTCGCGGCGGAATCCTCGGAGATGGCGGCGACGCCGTCGAACTGGAGGAGTTCGCGCAGGTAGGCCGGCATGCGCGCGACGGTGGCGGAAGGCGTCAGCTCCGGGAAACGCAGCGCGATGGCGTCGTTGAAGGTGGCGATGCGGGGGCCGGACACCCGGGCGAAGAGCTCGGCGTAATGCGCGCCGACCTTGGCGGAGAAGAGCTCGGGGCAGACGAGCCCGGTGTTGGCGGGCAGCGTGAGGCGGCGGCCCGTGAGGCGGGAGGCATGGCCGGAGAGTTTCTGCGCGAGCGACCACTTCGCCCCGCGCGAGGCGCCGGCGATCTCGCGGGGCTGCAGGTGGATGGTCTCCTCGCGGTTGAGGGTGCGCCAACCGCGGAGATAAGGATCGTAGCAGACGGGGGCCACGCCCTCCGTCGCCCCGAGCTCGGTGAACAGCGCGCGCGTGACCCGCTGGATGCCCGTCTGGGCGCGGGTGTGGCTGGTGTGCGTGGCGTCGAGCAGGAGCATCAGGGTGCAGAGGCGATATCTTTCCAGAACGTGATGCCGGAAACATCGCCAATCTTTTCCCAGCGGCCGGGCATGCGCTCCTTCAAGGCGGGCTGTTCCTCGCCGGGGAAGAGCATCGCGTAAATCGGGCGGCCACCCTGTCGCAGGCGGGAGGCGTAGTCTTGGTAGACGTCGGCTGACATGGTGTCCCAGCGCAGCACGGGGAAATCGGTGTAATGGTAGAGCGAGCCGCTGGCGGGCATGGTGGCCACGACGGCGTGGGCCGGCAGGTGGGTGCGGGCCCAGCGGGCGGCTTCCAAGTAGGCGTTCTCATAGCGCCCGAGCTGCAACAACCCGAAGCGGGGATTCCAATGATTGAAGAGCACGGCGGCCCACACGACCAGGCCGAGCGCCATTCCCGGCTGCCACCACCGGCCGCGCGCCGTCATGCGCTCCAGCACGGCCTCCAGTCCCAGCATGGCCAGCAGGAGCAGAGCGGGGAAGGCCGGTAGAACGAAACGCAGACACCACCAGACTTCGTGCGTCACCGCATAGCACGCGTAGAATGCCAGGAATGCCAGCCACCATGCCGTCAGGGCGAGGAGCACCGTCTTGTGCCGTGACCAGCGGAGGAAGGCGGCCAAGGGCAGCAGCAGCAGCACGGCGGGAATCAATACCGGGAACCAGCGCGCATACAGCTCGAGCGAGGGCAGAATCCATTTCAAACTGAAAGAGGTCGCGATGTCTCCATAGCCGCTTTGGAAGGCGCTGCCGTATAGCGTGCGGTTGACGTAACCCAGCCAGATGGCCCCGGGGAGGCCGGTCGCGCCGGCGGCGGCGAGCCGGCGCCAATCCCCCAGCAAGATGACGAGGCAGGGGAGCAGCAGCATGTTGCTCGGCCGCACGAGGACGGCGAGGGCGACACAAGCCCCGGTTCCCGCGGCCCAAAGGAGCCCGGCGCGCTTCGCGCGGAGCGCGGTGTAGACGGCGGCACAACACCAGGTCGTGGCGATCAGGTCGCTCAACGGCTGCAGTGCGGAAAAAACCAGCACCGGACAGAAGGCCAGCACGGCGGGACCGGCCGCCGCCAGCCAAACGGAGAGGCCCAGCTCGCGGGCGATCGCGTAGAGCAGGAGAAAACAGGCGAGGGTTCCGGCAATGATGACGAAACCGGGGCCGTGCTCCCAGCCCAGCAGGCGGCCGCCGGCCGCGAAATGCAGGGGCAGGCCGGGCGGGTAGGTCGGGGCAATCCGGCCGGCCTCCGGCGCCATCCAGAAACCCAGCGGCAGAAAATGGACCGGGTAAAAATCAGTGCCCAACTCCGTCGGCAGGCGCTGGGGCATGGTCAGGCGTCCTTCGGCCAAGAGTCTCGCACTGTTGAGGTAGCCCGATGAATCGGCGCCGCCCGCCACCACAGTCAGATGAGAGGATTGGAACGTGATCCACCCTGCCAGCGCGGCAAGAAACACCCAGCGCAACCAGTGTGGCACCGAGGCCTGCGGGGTGTTTGGATTTGACATGAAGGGGGCAGATTTTCTGATGCGCCAAACTTCTGATGGCCACGAAAAAAGAGATTTTCCAGCAGAGTGGCCGTGAAGGCGCGCGCCCTCCTGTTCCCGCATGACCGCGGAGGGCTCCAACATCTCCGGGAGCAGACTGCGGCGCGGCCTGATCTGGCAGCTGGCGTGCGCGGCCTTGATTCTCTTCATGGCACTGGCGTTGGGGCGGTTTTTCGACGCCCATTTCGGGTTTACGAGCCTGCTCTCGATCGGCTCCCGGCTTGAACCGGAGGCCGTCACGGCGCTGCGCGAAGTGCCACACCATGTCTACGACGACAGCTACGGCTACGACGGCGCCTATTACGTGCAGATCGCGATGCACCCCGGGGTCGATCATCCCGAGCTGCCGCAGGCCATCGACAACCTGCATTACCGGGCCCGCCGGATCGCGCTTTCCTGGATCGCATGGGCCGCGGGCCTGGGACGGCCGGAGTGGATCGTGCAGGTCTTCCCCATGCTCAACATCGTCAGCTGGCTGGCGTTGGCCTGGCTGCTCTGGCGGTGGTTGCCTCCGAACGGTCCGGAGAATTTCCTGCGCTGGGGCGGCGTGCTGCTTTCCCACGGCGTGTGCATGAGCCTGCGGCATTCCCTCGCGGACGGCCCGAGCCTGCTGCTCACGGCGGCGGCGGTGGCCTTATGGGAAAAGCAGAGAGGCCGCGGCGCCCTCGGCGTGCTCGCGGCCGCGGCCCTGACCAAGGAGACGAGCCTGCTGGCGGGCACGCTTTTCGCCGCGCCGCCGGCGCTCGGCTGGCGCTGGTGGACCGGGCAGGCGGTCCGGCTCGCCCTGTTGGCATTGCCACTGGCCGCCTGGCTGGCCTATCTGCGTTACCGGCTCGGGCCCACTCCGGCGGATGCCGCCGGGCTGAACAACTTCACCTACCCGCTGGCGGGCCTGGTCCAAAAGTGGGCGTTCATGATCACCGAGGTGAGGCGCGACGGCTGGCTCGGCCTGCACGTGCTGACGATGACGTCCATAGTGGCGCTGACCGTGCAGATAGTCTTTCTGCTGGCGCGCTGGCGGCCCGGCGAGGTCTGGTGGCGGGTCGGGGCGGTGTTTGCCGGTCTCGGCCTTCTTGTCTCGCAACCGGTCTGGGAGGGTTACCCGGGTGCCGCGACCCGCGTGTTGCTCCCCATGACGCTGGCGTTCAACCTGCTGGTGCCGCGTGGTCCGCGCTGGTGGCCGGTCCTGTTGCTGGGAAACCTTTCGGTGCTGGCCGGCCTGGCGGAATTGAAGCCCCCGGTCCGCGACTTCTTCCGTCTCAGCGGCGAGAAACAGCTGGTCGCGGCCGTTACGGTGGAACGCGGCGAGGGCTGGCACCAGGCCGAATCCAACGACCGGTATTCCTGGCGCTGGGCCCGGGAGCGCGCGGTGCTCAAGATCACCAACCGCTCCAAGCAGCCGATGGAGGCGCAGCTTTGGGGCCGGTTGTCCGGCATCACGGCGCGACATTTCGGGCTGCGGATCAACGGCCGGCAGGTCTGGGACACGCCCCTGTGGCCCAATGCCAAGGCGCACCACTTCCCGCCCATCACGCTGCCGCCGGGCACAACCCTGGTCGAGTTTGCCACCGACCAGCCCGCTGTGCGTCAGGAGAACGGCGACCCGCGCGAACTCAGCCTCTGCGTCAGCAACCTGGTAATCACCATTGCGCCCGCCGCGCCGCAAGCGCAGCCTTGACGACACATGGGCTTGGAAGACCTTCTCAGAAAGTTCCGCTACGTGCGCCGGTTGGAGCAGGAGAACGCGCGACTCCGTGGCGGCGAGACCAAGTGGACCGAGTTCTCGCCGCCGGGCCATTTCTACTCCCCGCTGCCCTCCGACGCCGAGGTGGCCGAGGCCTATGCGCGCGGCGGATTCGGCCCGCCGTTCGCCGGGGTGGATCTGGGCGAGGCCAGCCAGCTGGCGTTGCTGGAAAAACTGGCGGCGCACTACGCCGGGCAGCCGTTCCCGGAGAAGGCAGCGCCGGGCCGGCGTTACTTCCTCGACAACCCCTCCTACGGACACTTCGACGGCCTGATGCTCTACTGCATGCTGCAGCATCTCGCGCCCCGGCGGATTGTCGAGGTCGGCTCCGGCTTCAGCTCCGCCGCCATGCTCGACACCAACGAGCTGGCGATGGGCGGCCGCATGGAGCTCACGTTCATCGACCCGGACATGACACGGTTGCGCGCCCTCCTGCGCCCCGACGATGCCGGCCGGGTGCACCTCATCGAGAAGCGGGTGCAGGATGTCCCGCTGGAGGTGTTCGCGGGGCTGGGCGACGGGGATGTGCTCTTCATCGATTCCTCGCATGTCAGCAAGATCGGGAGCGACGTGAACCGCCTCTACTTCGACGTGCTGCCCGCGCTCGCCCGGGGCGTGCACGTGCACATCCATGACGTGGCGGGCAACCTCGAGTATCCGCGCGCATGGTTCGCCGAGGGCCGGGCGTGGAACGAGCAGTATCTGCTGCGCGCCTTTCTGATGTTCAACCGGGTGTTCCGCATCGAGCTGTTCACCGGGTGGCTTTTCGACCACCACCGGGCGTTTTTCGAGGCGCGCCTGCCGCTCTGCGCCCGCGGTGGCGGCGGACAGATCTGGCTGCAACGCGTGGAGTAAGCCGGCTACCAGCTGGCGATGCTCTCGAGGCGCTGGCGATACAGGGCGCCGATGACAGAGGGGGAGAACCTCGACTCGATGGCCGCGCGCCCGGCGGCGCCGAGTTTTTGCCGCAGCGCGTCGTCGGAAGCGAGGCGACGCATCCAGTCGACGGCGTGGTCGAGATCGGGGTCGGCCCAGGTCTGGCCCTTGGCATAGGGTCCGTGGTTGCGGTCGAGCGTGACAACGGAGCAGCGCACGGGGCAGCCCGTGCCGGCGTTGACAAATTCGGCGCTGCCCGACCAGTCCGTCGAGATGGCCGGTTTGCCCAAATACATGCACTCGGCGATGGCGAGGCCGTAGCCCTCCGAGCGGTGGAGCGAAACGAAAACATCGCAGGCTGACTCCAATTCGTAGACCTCGCGGCGGGAGAGCGTGCGGTTGATGAGCACGGTGCCGGGCAGCTCCGCGGCGGAGGCTTGCAGGCGCGCCCAGTCGCCGGGATTGGTTTCGGCGTTGTGCACCTTGATGACAAGCGCGGCATTCTGACCGGCGAGGCCGGAGCGGCGGAAGGCCTCGAGCGCCGCGTCCGGGTTCTTGCGTTCGGAGTAGGAGTTGAGGTCGTAGAGAAAAAGGAACAGCAGCTTGCCCGCGGGCAGGCCGAACTTCGCCCGGAGGTCGCCCGCGGGACGCTCGAAGGAGATGGCGTGGGGCATGGCCAGCACCGGCACGGGCACCTTGCGCGCGATGGCCTCGGCGGCGAAACGCGACGGCGCCCAGACCTCGTCCACGTAGGAGGAATAGGGCACCCAAGCGTCGGGGAAATCCGGCAGTTCCCATGCCCAATAGCCGACATTGTATCTTCCGGCGCGGAAGGTCCTGCCGTGGTGGTGGTCGAGGTCGCGTGTTCCGGGGGCGTCCACGTGAAACACGTTCACGGGATGCGGGTTGGCATCCTGCAGGCGGCCGGTGAAGCTGTCGTCGCCCTGCGGGTTCTTGCACGGCAGGCGGAGGTTGATGAGCGCGGCGGGCAGGCCGGCCCCGTCGGCGGCGCGGGCCATGCAGCGGGCCGACTCGCCGATGCCGAGGTCGGCGCGGAAGAACCCTACGACGTTCAGGCCGACGCGCAGGAAGCGGCGGACGTAGGCGCCATTCCAGGGCGACGCACGGTTGCCGAAATCGAACACGATCTCGCCGTCGGCCTCGAGGCGGCGGACGCGCAGACGGCGGTTGCGGCGCTGCGCCCGCCAGGGCTGGAGGAACCCGAGGCCCGTGATGCGGCCGAGCCAGGCGAGAAAATTGCCTCCAGCCACGCCGAGCAGTTCCAAGCGCAGTTCGTGCGCCGTGGTGCGGCCGGATCCCGGGTCGGACATGGTGAACTCAAAGGCGCCGGCGGCGAGGTCGGCCCGCGCAAAGACCTCGCGGCCGTCAAAGGTGGCGCGCAGGCCGACGGGTCCGGCCGAGGTCGGTTGGGCTGGGTCATGCGGCAGCAGTTCGCCAGTGAGGCGCAGGGCTTTGACGCCGGTCAGGGCGGGGAGGGACAGCACGCCGCACTCCCGGATCCAGTAGGAATCGTTGGCCGTTTCGTCGTGAAACAAGCCGGAGAACTTCGGTTGGTGGCGGCGGGCGGCCATGGAATCGCGGCGCGCATGATGGGTGCCGTCCCGACATTCCGTCGAGAAGGAAACCCTTCGCGTTGCCACGGCTCAGTGCGTTTCCAGGGTCACGTTCTCCAGGCTGAAACCGAGGCGACGGGGATCCCCGGCCGGCTCGACGAGCTTGCCGCTAAAGCGGAAATCCAGCCGTGAGGAACCTGGTGGCAGCGGCACTTCAAGGGATCGCGCGGTGGGAGCACCGCCGGCAACCTCCCAACGGGCGAGCATCGTTTCTCCCCGGTGGATTTCCAACACCCCGGGCCCGACCGTGACGGCCTGGAAGGCAAGTCTCACGGTGCGGGTCTGGGCGGTGCCGTTCCAGATGCCGAGAGCCGCCTCACGACCGGCCCATCGCCAATGCCGCTCGGCTGACCTTTCAATTGCGAACCAGCCCCTCATGGCATGAAGCGAGATGTCGGCTTCCGGAGTGGAGGCGTTCCATGGTTCATGCCAGCGGACCTCGGTCAGGTCGGGGAGGGAGACCGTGGGGGCGGCGGGCAGCAGGAAGACGCAGACGTGAGGGGATTCGGGGAGGACGACCTCCTGCAGACCGGAAGTGCGGAAGGCCTGCACCAACAGAACCGCGTCGTTTGGGTAGGCGCGACGGTCGATCCAGATGGCGTTGAAGCCGGCTGCCGCCAGGCGGGCGGGCAGGGTGTTTGGCGGCAATTCGCCCATGCGTTGCGTCCACCGCTGTTCGGGCGAGCCGCGTAACGCGCCATAGGAAAAGCGCAACGCACCGGAGTGAAGGTAGGGCCGCAGGTGCTCGTAGTCGGGCATGCCACCGCGGGGGCCGGCCTCGGGAAATGGCGCCGCAGGGAGCTGGAAGATACGGGTTCCGCGCGGCAGCAGGCCCTCAAGTGTGGCGGCGGTTTGCCGGTCGCCTTCGGCGGCACGGTGCAGCTCCGTGCGCGTGACTTCTCCCGGGCCGGCGGGCAACTGGTCCCACAATCCCAGCGCGATGAAGGGCGGGACCAGGATCCAACCGAGCAAGCCGCTCTTCCCGGCGAGACGCCGTGTGGCCCATGCACTCAGGCAGAGCAGGGCGAGGGCAAGCAGGTGGATGCTGTAGCGGTTGCCGGCCCGGAAGACGGTGAGCCCGGCCTGCGCCAGCCAGGCATTGACGCCGCCGGCGAGCGCAAACGCCAGGATCCAGAGCGCGACGGTGGCGTAGCCGGGTTTCCAACCTTGGCGTAGCAACCGCGGTGCACCACGCAGGGCCCCGAACAGGATCACGGCCAGGCCGCTCAGGCCTGCGATGCCGAGGTAGGGGCTGAAGAGTTCGCTCCTCCCGTCCGCCTGCCGCTCGCGCGCCCGGCCGATCTCGGCCGCGGCCTGCCAGTGGTGGTCCGGCGGCGGCGTGATAAGCTGCGGCAGGCGCAGGGCGTAAATGTTGGACTCGGCGGCCCCTCGGGTGAACGCGTGCCCCTCCGAGCCGGCGGCGGCGCGCAACGCCGGGAGGTTGGACGCGACAAAAATGAGGCCACACCCGGCCAGGCCGGCGAGGCCCGTCAAAAGGTTTGCCCACCGGCGGCAGGAAAACAACTGCCACAGGACGGCCCAACCGAGCAGCTGGAGGAAAAGGAAAATGAAATACGGGCTGCCAGTGCCGGCGAGGACGGCGAACCCGACGCACAGCGTCCGCACGGCGGGATGGTCAACCAGCCGACGGCTCCGGGCGACCAAGGCCGCCACCACCAATGCGGGCGGGACCGTGAAGATGAGGGCGAAAGAGTGGTGTGACAGGCCGCGGTAACAGATGTAGTAGCTGAATCCGAAGAGCAGGGCGGCCCCGGCTGCGGACAACGGGCGGTGGCCGAGCAGCCGGGCGCAGAGGAAAAACGCGGCGACCGCCGCGAGGTGGGCCAGCCCCATTGCCAGCTGGCTCGCCGGGATGAGGCCAAACCAGCGCACCAAGACCCCGACGACCCAATACCACGGCGCGTCCGGCATCGGGTAGGCGGACCAATCGGCCGTCCACGGCGCACCAAGCCGGTCCACGGTGGGCTCGAAGGGAAGGGCGGCGCCCTTCTCCGCGGAATGCTTGAACCGCGCCAGCGTCTCGAGTGCATCCACGTTGTAGGATGCCGGGGTCTGCCACGCCGCGGCGGACCAGAGACCGTTGACAGAGGCCCAGAGGATCCCGGCCACGAGCAACAAGAAGCCCAGGCGCGGCAGATCACGTTTGGACAGGCGGCAGGTCATGCGGGGTCCGGGGTCGGGCGCGGGGACAGCAGATACACCACTCCGCCCGCTGCGCACCAGAGCAGGGTCAGCGCGAGGAAGGTCACGGCCAGCAGCGGGGCTCCAGCCGACAACCCAAACCAGCCGAGCACCACGACCAACGAACCCTCTCGCACCCCATGACCACCGATGCTCAGGGGCAGCGACGCCACGGTGTAGGCGACAGCCAGAGCCACGCTGATCTCGACGAGGCCGACGGGCCAGCCCAGCGCCCGGGCCAGCAGCCAGCCGGCGAAGAAATCAGCCGTCCAGATGGCGAGGGAAACCAGGACAGCGGAGAATAGCGGTGCAACGGGGTTCAGAGTCTGGCGGGCCGCAGCACCCAGTTCGGCAAGACGCCCGGCGACAGGCCGGCGTGCCAGCAGCACCCAGCCGAGTCCGAGGGCAAGAAAGGACGCGACGAAGAGCGGGACAAGCGCCGTGATCTCCCGTGCGGGTGCGGGCGCGGTTTGCTGATGGGTGATGGTGGCCGTCGCCGCGAGAAGGAGGAGCGTGAGCAACCCGACCACGCGGTCTGCCACCACGGCCACGGCACTGCCGGTCTTGTTGGCCGGCACCCGGCCGTGCACATGCAACAGCCGGGACACGTCACCTCCCACGCCCCCGGGGGTGAACGAGCCGAAGAAGATGCTGATCCAGGTGAGGCGGTGCAGCTCGCTGAAAGGCAGGCCGATGCCCTGTTGCCGCAGCAGGAGGCCCAGCCTGACCGCGTGCAACGGATACGCCAGTCCCATGAGCAAGGCCGCAAGCAGCAGCATGGGCCAGTGGAGCCGCCCGGGTAGCGCGGCGAATGCCGCCCAGTCGACCGACCGCAGGACCAGCACCAGGACCACCGCCGTCACGACGACGCGAAACCAGAGGCCGAGACGGGGGAAGTGGGACGGCACGGCCGAGATGAAGCCGCGTCGCAGGGTCGGGGCAAGCCCGCCGGTGAATTTTTCGTCGCCAGCGCAGGCCGGCCGGAAAAGCTGCGGGGGTGCAACCGGACGAATACCGCAAGCTCGCCGAGGCCGAGGACCGCATGTGGTATTTCCAAGCCCTGCACCACCGCATGCTCCGGCCGCTGCGTCGGGAACTGGCCGGGCGCGAGGCGCGTATCCTTGATGCCGGCTGCGGCACGGGCGGCCTGCTGAAAACCCTGCGGTCGGCGGATGCGCGGTGGCGGCCGGAGGGATTGGATTTTTCGCCACGGGCCTGCGCGCTGGCCCGGGAGCGCACGGGATTTGCCATCACGGAGGGCTCGATCACTGCCCTGCCGTTCGGCGATGCCGCGTTCGACGCCATCGTCTCGGCGGATGTCGTCTGCCAGGTGGAGGACGGGGGAGTTGCGCTGCGGGAGTTCGCCCGCTGTGTGCGGCCGGGCGGCCTTGTCGTCGTGAACGTGCCGGCGTTCATGTGGCTCTGGTCGTATCATGACGTCACCTGCGAGACCAGGCACCGCTACACGCGGCCGGAGCTGGCGGGCTTGTTCCGGTCCACGGGCCTGGAAATCCTGACCGCCACCTACGCCAACCTGCTCCCGCTGCCGCTGATCTGGCTGCGGCGGAAATTTTTCAAGCCCGCCGCGCCTACGAGTGATGTGCGCTTGTATCCCGCGCCGGTGGAGACCATGTTCGCCGGCATGGCCGCCGTGGAATATGCCTGGACCAATTCGGGCTGGAGCCTGCCGCTCGGCAGCTCGGTCTTTGTCGCCGGCCGGAGGCCCGCCGTCACCCGATGAAGCCGGCGCTGAGTTTCGTCATCCCGCTCTACCACAGCGCCGGCACGATCGCGGATCTGGTGCGGGAGATCGCGGCCCTGCCGGTCGAGGGAGGGCGCGAGATCGTGCTGGTG
Source organism: uncultured Opitutaceae bacterium (assembly GCA_964565475.1). Classification (GTDB taxonomy): domain Bacteria; phylum Verrucomicrobiota; class Verrucomicrobiia; order Opitutales; family Opitutaceae; genus Didemnitutus. The sequence goes on from CAZMFB010000009.1 coordinate 75,236, forward strand.
AACGACGGCAGCCGCGATGACACGGCGAAAGTCTGCCGCGAGCTGCTGGGTGAGGCAAAGGTGCCGGTGACCTACGTCGAGCACGCGCGCAACTTCGGCGAGCACAACGCCGTGCTGACCGGTTACCGGCACGCGCGCGGCGATTACGTCGTCAACCTCGACGATGACGGGCAGAACCCACCCGCCGAGGCCGTGCGGCTCTGGCAGCATGCCCGCGCGCAGGGATTGGACGCGGTTTTCGGGCACTACACCGAGAAGGAGCACTCCGGGTTCCGCAATTTCGGCAGCTGGTTGACGAACCGCATCACGGACTGGGTGCTCGACAAGCCGCCGGGCTTTTATCTCTCGAGTTTCCGCTGTGTGAGCGCGTTCGTGGCGAAGGAGGTGGCGGCGCACGAGGGGCCGTATCCCTACGTGGACGGCCTGATCCTGCAGGTGACGCAGCGCATCGGCGCCATCGAGGTGCGTCATGCACGGCGGACGGCCGGGCAGAGCGGCTATACGCTGCGGCGGTTGTTCCGGCTTTGGCTGAGCACGTTCGTGAACTTTTCCGTCATGCCGCTGCGGCTGGCCACGTTGCTGGGGCTGTTGATGGCCGCGGCCGGTCTGCTGGGTGTGGCGGGCGTGGTCTACCTGCGGCTGACGAACCAAGGACCGGCACTGGGCTGGGGCTCGCTGATGGCGGCCCTGCTCGTATTTTCCGGCACGCAGCTCGTCATGCTCGGGCTGATCGGCGAATACCTCGGGCGGATGTTCCTGACCGTGAACCGGCGTCCGCAATCGGTCGTGCGCTCGGTGGAGCGGTCCGGCTAGGACTTGGGGCCGAGGAGTTCATCCCAACGCTGCTCCTCGCGCCGCATGGCCAGGCGCACGCCGGCCATGACCCCGCTCGAGTTCTCGGGCAGCAGTCCGAGCCAGTAGTAGAGCGCCTCACGGGCGAGGGCATCATCGTAGAGGCAGGAGAGTTCCCAATGCCGCACGATGAACTCGCGGCACCAGTCGCGCCCGGCTAGCGGCGGGATGACTTCGCGCCAGCGCGTGGCGAGAAGGCGGGAGTTCTGCTCGTCGCGCAGCTTGCGGCCGGTGGCGGCGCTGATGTGGTGGCGCACCACGCTGCGCAGGGCGACGTAGTGCTGCCAGCCGCGGTCGGCCGCGCGCAGGGCGAGGTCGATGTCCTCGCCGCCGTTGACGAAGGCGGTGTCAAACCCGCCGAGCTCGAGCCAACGGTCGCGGCGGATGGCCACGCAGGCGCCCGTGACGGCGGGCACGGCGCGGTAGCCGGTGAGGCGGGCGAGGAGCGGGCGGGAGGTGTCGTGGGCGGGCTTGCCGGTGTGGGTGAAGCAGACCCCCGCGTGGTCGATGGCGCCGGTGGCGGCGTTGCGCTGGACGTTGCCGACGAGGCCGGCCTCGGGAAAGCGCGCAAAGGCATCGCGCATGGGCCCGAACCAGCCGGGCAGCAGCACCAGGTCGTTGTTGAGGAAGAACAGCAGCTCACCGGTCGCCGCGGCGGCGCCCCGGTTGCAGGTGCCGGCGAAGCCGAGGTTCTTGTCGTTCAGCAGCACGCGGCAGGGGGCCCCGAGTCCCTCCAACCAAGCCCGCGTGCCGTCGGTGGAGCCGTCGTCCACCAGGATGATCTCGTGCGCGCGCCCGGCTGGCAGCGTGGCCTGCAGGGTGCGCAGGCACTCCCGCGTGTGCCCCAGGCAATTGTAGAGCGGGATGATGAACGAGACCTGCATGCGCAGGCACTCTGGTAGCGCCCCCGCTGCCGGCGCGCACGCCGAAAGTGGTCAGACCAGGAGCCGGCGGAGATAGTCGCCGTAGGAGGACTTGCCGAGGCGCTTGATGTTGGCCTCGAGGCCGACGCGGTCGATCCAGCCTTGTTTGTAGGCGATCTCCTCGAGGCAGGCGATCTTGAGGCCGGTGCGGTTCTCGAGGACATGCACAAAGGTTGCGGCCTCGACGAGGGAGTCATGCGTGCCGGTGTCGAGCCAGGCGGTGCCCCGGCCGAAGACCTCGACATGCAGCTTGCCGCGCTCGAGGTAGAGACGGTTGAGGTCGGTGATCTCGAGTTCGCCGCGCGGGGAGGGTTTGAGGCTGCGGGCGAGGGGCACGACGTCGCGGTCGTAGAAGTAGAGGCCGGGAACGGCGTAGTTGGACCTGGGCTGGGCGGGCTTCTCCTCGAGGGAGAGGACCTTGCCGTCCTTGGCGAACTCGACGACGCCGTAGGCCGACGGGTTGGCCACATGGTAGCCGAAGATGGTGGCGCCGGTGGTGCGGGCGTCGGCACCGGTGAGGGAATTCACGAAGTCGGCCCCGTAGAACAGGTTGTCACCCAGCACGAGGGCCGAGGGCTCCTGGCCGGTGAGGAAACCCGTGTCGCCGGCGATGTGGAAGGCCTGGGCGAGTCCGTCGGGGCTGGGTTGCTCGGCGTAGCAGAACTTCATGCCGAGGTTGGCGCCGTCGCCGAGGAGCTTTCGGAAAAGCGGGAGGTCGGTGGGGGTGGAGATGACGAGCACCTCGCGGATGCCGGCAAGCATGAGCACCGAGAGGGGGTAATAGACCATCGGCTTGTCGTAGACCGGCATGAGCTGCTTGCTCACGGCGATGGTCAGCGGGTAGAGCCGGGTGCCGGATCCGCCGGCGAGGATGATGCCTTTGCGATTCATGTCAGGCCTGGGTGCCGAGTCTTTCGAGTTTGTAGGAGCCGTCGAGGATGGACTGCCACCAGGGCTGGTTGTCCAGATACCACTGGACCGTCTTGCGGAAGCCGGAGGTGTGGTCCTGCCTCGGGGTCCAGCCGAGCTCGCGCTTGATCTTGGTGGCGTCGATGGCGTAGCGCAGGTCGTGGCCGGGACGGTCGGTGACGAAGGTGATGAGCGACTCGTATTTCCGGCCGTCGGCCCGCGGGCGGAGCTCGTCGAGCAGGCTGCAGAGGAGGCGGACGAGGTCGATGTTCCGGCGCTCGTTGTTGCCGCCGATGTTGTAGGTCTGGCCCGTCCGGCCCCGGGCGATGACGGTATGCAGGGCCTCGGCGTGGTCGACGACGTAGAGCCAGTCGCGGATATTCTCGCCCTTGCCGTAGACCGGGATGGGGTCGCCGCGCAGGGCCTTGAGGATGACGACGGGGATGAGCTTCTCGGGGAACTGGCAGGGGCCGTAGTTGTTGGAGCAGTTGGTGACGAGGACGGGCAGGCGGTAGGTATCGGCCCAGGCCCGCGCGAGGTGGTCGGAGGCGGCCTTGCTGGCAGAGTAGGGCGAGTGCGGGTCGTAGGGCGTCTCCTCGGTGAAGAGCCCGGAGGCGCCGAGCGAGCCGTAGACCTCGTCGGTGGAGACATGGAGGAAGCGGAAGCGGTCCTTGGCGGCGCCGGTGAGCCTGTCGTAGTGGCCGCGGGCGACCTGGAGCAGGGTGAAGGTGCCGACGACGTTGGTCTGGATGAAGGCGCCGGGGCCGTCGATGGAGCGGTCCACGTGGCTCTCGGCGGCGAGGTGCATGACCCAGTCAGGCTGGAACTCGGCGAAGAGCCCGGCCATGGCCGCGGCGTCACAGATGTCGGCTTGGGCGAACCGGTAATTCGGATTGGCCGCGAGATCGTCGAGCGAGTGGCGGTTGCCCGCGTAGGTGAGGGCGTCGACGTTGAGCACGCGGTGCGGCGTCGTGGTGACAAGGAGGCGGACGAGATTGGAGCCGATGAAGCCGGCGCCGCCGGTGACGAGGATGTTCATGAGGGGATCAGGCGGGGCGGACCCAGCGGCGGAGGTCGCGTTCGACGGCCTCGTGGACCTCGGTCATGGCGATGCCGGCCCGGGCGAGCTTGGTGGAGTCCATCACGCAGTTGGAGCGGGGGGTCTTGGCGGCGGTGGCCATGAACTCGGCCTCGTCCCGGAAGAAGCCGAATTCCTTGGTGGAGACGCCGCTCTTCCGGATGAGATCGACGACCTCGCGGGTGGTGACGTGGCCGGGGTTGGTGACGTTGTAGGTGCCGAAGGGCACGCGCTTCTCCCAGCAGGCGAGCGTGGCCGCGCAGAACTCGTCGAGCTGCGAGATGGAGTTGGCGGCGTCGAGCAGGCGTGCGTAGCGGAGGAGCTTGGTCAGGTAGTTGCGCGGGCTGTCGACCTCGTTAAACGGGATGCGCAGGCGCCAGACGTAGAGGTCGGGGACGCCCTGCAGCACCTCCTCGCCGAGGGCCTTGGTGCCGGAGTAAAAGCTGCACGGGGGCGAGCGGAACGTGAAATTGGGCGTGTCGTCCTCGCGGAAGCCCGCGCCATCGGGCCGGGCGCCGCTGTAGATGCACCCGGAAGAGACATGGCCCCAGGGCACGCCGGCCGCCGCGCAGGCCTCGGCGATGCGGCCGGGCAGGACGCCGTTGCCGAAGAGGCACTCGGCCTTGTGCAGCTCGCAGGCGTCAACGTTGGGCTTGCCGGTGTAGCCGGCGGCGTTGATGAGGAACTGCGGCTTGGTCTCGCGCAGGAAGGCGGTGAGTTTGGCCGGATCGGCGTAATCCAGCTCGGCGCGGCGCAGGTTGCGGAAGGGCAGGCCGCGGCGCTGCAACAGCGCCTGGTAGGCGTGCCCCACGTATCCGGAACCTCCGAGGAGAATGATCATGGAGCGCGCAATTGGAAGGACTCGGGGCCGGAGTGCAAGGCGGGGATTTCAGGGGGTGTTCCCCGTCGGTTTGCGGCGGTAGATGCGAAGGTTTTTTAGCTCGGCCACGAACTCGTAATGGGAGGCGACGAGACGGGCGAGTCCTGGCGCCCTTTCGTGGGCATCGCCCGTGCGGCTGATATAGATGAATGCACCCGGTCCCACGGCGTCGACGAACCAGGCCGGTTGCCGGCGCTCCATGTCGGCGAGATAGCGGACGGTGAAGAAGTGCTGCATGGACCAGGGGGTGAGCTGGCTGCTGGTGTGGGCCTCGCGGGTGCCGTGCGGCAGTCCCGTCTCGACCAGCAGGTGCGGCTCCCAACCCCACATGGCCATGGTATCCCCGGGCTGCGCCCGGCCCAGGATGAGTCTGGCGGCCTCGGAGCGCGGGTGCTCAAGGTGCTCCCGCAGGTAACCGACGAAGCGGTGCCAGGAGGCCGCACGGTCGTAGGCCTGTGGCAGCAGCGTGAGCACGAAAAACCAGATCCAGACGCGGTATCGCACCAAGGGCGGACCGGCGGGTTGTGCCGGACCGGAAGTTGCAACCACCGCCAAGGCCAGACCCGCGACGGCAGTCAGCGGCATGACCAGCAGGTGAAGGTAGTGGGCGACGTCCCGGCCGGGCCGGATGACACAGAAGAACGCGACGGCAAGCAGGCCCCAGGCGACGTATTGGCTGAACCGGGTTGCGGGTGTGGACGGAGTCGCCCGGGCATGGAGCAAGGCGAACGCGAGTCCGCCCCAGAAAAACCAGGCAAAGGCCGGCGAGGTCGCGGAGAAGACGAAGAAGCGGCCCGGCATCTGGGACAGGGGATGCGCAGCGACCTCCGCGTAGGCGATCCCGCTCAGGACATAGGACGCCCAGAATTGTCCCCACAGGCCGTAGACCCAGAGAAACACGGCGAGGCCGGCCGTCGGGGTCAGCCCACCCGCGATCAACCAGGCCGTGTCGACCAGCGCCTCCCGGCGCGGGGACGACCGGAGCCAGATTGCGGCGACGGCCACCGCGGCCGTGGCGATGGCCTGCGGGGCGGATTGGAGTTTGGCGTAGGGCACAAGACCGAGCAGGAGGCCGCAGAACCAGAGCTGGCACCGACGACGACCCGGCGAATCCGGGCCAAGCGCGGCGGAAGCCAGCATCCACAATGCGGCCGCCAGGAGGAAAATGCCGGGCAGCTCGCTCGAGTAGTGGCTGAAATCGTCCCAGGAAACGAAGCTCCAGAAGGCGAGGCCGGGGAGGATCGCGGTTCGCGCGACATGCTCACCGGTCAGCCGGCGGAGGGCGCGCCACAGGGCGAGCAGGGCGCCGGTTTGGAAGAGCACGGCGACCACGCGGGCGCTCACGTAGTTGAACGGTGCGCCCAGCCAGGAGGCGAGAACCAGCGGGTATTCGAGCAGCGGGCCGTGGGAAGTGCCGTCGACGAATTTCCAATAGACGTGAAACCGCTCTAAGGTGAGCGCACCGGCCACGATCTGGGCCTCGTCCGGGTTCAGGTCCTGCGGATAGAACCAGGCCGGCCAGCGCCAGGCGCAGAGGCAGAGCAGCACGCCGCCGGCGAACAGCCATGGGTTGCGCCAGCGGGAGCCCGCGGCGGCGTGGGCGGGCAGCACGGCCAGTGCCGCGACGCTGGCGAAGGCGGTCCATGCCAGCATCCAGTAGCGCCAAGGCGCGGCATCCAGCCAGAGCAGGCACTCGCGGGCCAGTTGCATGCGGATGGTGCGTTATTTCTTCCGGTAGTCGCCGCGGCTGAAATATTTTTCCAGCCAGACGTAGGCGCAGATGAAAAAGTAACGGCTGCCCATCTCCTTGATCTTGAGCTTGGCCTCGCCGTATTTGCGGTTGCGCCACGAGATGGGGATGACCGTCCAGGTGTAGCCGCGCACGATGGCCTTGAGCGGGATCTCGACCGTAAGGTTGAAGTGGGGCGCAAGGAAGGGTCGGCAGCCCTCGATGACGGTGCGGCGGTAGGCCTTGAAGGCGTTGGTGGTGTCGTTCAGCTCGATGTTGAAGCCGATGCGCACGAGGAAATTCGCCAGGCGGTTCACCAGCAGTTTGACGCGCGGATAGTCGATGACCTCACCGCCCTTCACGAAACGGCTGCCGAAGGCGCAATCCCAGCCTTCGTTGAGCAGCCGCCAGTAGCGGACGGCGTCGCCGGGCGAGTCGGAGGCGTCGGCCATCATGATGGCGCAGGCGTCACCCTGCATGTGGTTGAGCCCGTAGATGACGGCGCGGCCGAAGCCGTGCGGCCCGGGGTTCTGCACGGGGGCCAGGGTGGGGACCTTGGCCTTCAACTCCTGCAGCACCGCCCAGGTGCGGTCCCGGCTGCCGTCGTCCACGACGACAATCTCGTGCGGAACGCCTTCCCGCACGAAGGTCTCGTGAATGTCGGACACCGTGTGCGGCAGCGAATCCTGTTCATCCCGGGCGGGGATGACGATGGAGTAGAGTTTCAGCGGAGGCAGGGCGGACGCCGGCATCACGGCATTCGACAGAATCGCCCGTGCCGGGCAAGCCTGCTCAACGCGGGGCGGACAATTCCAGCCAGCCCGGGTGGGCCTCGGCGTGACGGGCGATCTCGTCGAGGATGGCCGCCGTGGCGGTCTGCGGACGCCAATCCCAGAGGCGCGTGGCCTTGGCGTGGTCGAGCACAATCCAGGGGATGTCGAAGGGGCGGGGGGAACCATCCTGGACGACGGTGTGCGGGCCGAAGCGCGCGGCGCACCAGTCCGAAAGCTGCTTCAGCGACATGGCCGAGGCGGTGCCGCCGGAAAAATTGGCTGTTCGGTCGGCAACGGGGAGCTTGGGTGCGGCCAGTTGTTTCTCGATGACCGGAAGCAGGTCGCGCGGATGCAGGCAGTCGCGCACCTGATGGCCGAGGCCGCCGAAGCCGAGGTATTTAAGCGGGCGCTTCTGCAGCCAGCTGTTGATCCAATAGGCGAAGATGCCCTGGTCGGCGCGGCCGAACTGCCCGGCTCCGGCCAGCACGCCGCAGCGGTTGAGATAGACGGGGAAGCCGAAGGTCTCGCCGTATTCGAGCGCCAGGGCCTCGGAGGTGAGCTTGGTCGCGCCGTAGAGCGAGAGCGGGGAGAGGGTGGAGAAATTCTCGTCCAGCCCGGCGAGGGTCAGGCCCGCGGGGAGGCGCGTGCTGGCGTCGGGCACGAAGGCGTCCTTCTCGACCTTTACCGCCAGCCGGGCCAGCGGCTCGATGGCGTAGACGCGGCTGGTGCTGAGCAGGATGAAGCCTGCCTTGTGCGCCTTGCAGTATTCTAGGAGGTTGACGGTGCCGTAGAGGTTGTGGTCGACGAGCTCGCGCGAACTGGTGCGGCCGTCAATGCCGGCCAGCACGCTGGGGTTGGCGGCGGCATCGATCACGAAATCGGCCGCCGGCAGGGCGTCGATCTCTCGGGCAAAACGGAGGTCGGCGGTGATGACCTTGATACCGAGTTTCTCGAGCGGCTCGCGGTTGGTCTCGCTCCCCGGGCGGATGTAGTTGTCGAAGCCCGTGATCTGGTGGCCGTGGCCGGAGGCGACCAAGGCCCGGGCCACCGTGCTGCCGACGAAACCGCAGATGCCGGAGATGAGGATGCGCACGGCCCGGAGCTATACACGCGACCCCGGGCAGGGGAAGGGGGAAATGACGCTCAATCCGGCACGACGGCCGTGGTCTCGATCTCCACCTTGGCGCGGTCCTCGAGCAGGCCCGATACTACCAGCAGGGCCATGGCGGGATAGTTGTTGCCCATGACCTCGCGGTAGGCCTCGCCGATTTCCTTCGCCTGGGCCACATAGGCCCGCTTGTCGGTGACATACCAGGTCATGCGCACCACGTGCTCGGGGCCGGCGCCCCCGGCGCGCAGCACGGCGACGGTGTTCTGCAGGGCGAGGCGGGCCTGGCCGGCGAGGTCGTCGGTCGGAATCTTACCGTCGGGCGTCCAGCCGATCTGGCCGGCGACAAAGACGAGACGGCCGCGGGCCGAGATGCCGTTGGCGTAACCCTTGGGTCGGGGCCAGCCCGGTGGTTGGAGGATTTCCATGGTCAGGCGGGGGTGAGGAATTTGCCCATCGGCGTGCGGAGGGCGGGGGGGATCGCGACACTGCGCAAGGTGTCGCCGAGCTGCACGCAGACGAGGGTGAGGTTGGCGCGCAGCCGTTCCGCGCCCTGCGCCGCTCCGGTCACCTCCACCCGGAAAGACTTGGTGCCGATCTCGCGCAAACGCAGGGTGAACCGAAGCTCCTCTCCGATGCGCGAGGCGCGCATGAATTCACATTCGACGCGCACCGTCGGCACGCCGAGGCCCAGTTCCTGGTGCAGCCGCTGGAAGCTCAGGCCCAGGCCCTCACTGAACCAGTCCTCGACCATCTGGTTGCACATCTCGAAATATCGCGGGTAAAACACGATGCCCGCGGGGTCGCAGTGCTGGAAGCGGATGAGGATGGGACGGGTGAAATCCATGGGATGGGGTGACGCTAGCCGCCCGGCGCCGGGGCACGCAACTTGAACCGCTGGATCTTGCCGGTTTCGGTCTTGGGCAGGGCGGCGATGAACTCGACCGCCCGCGGATACTTGTAGGGGGCGATGAGGTTTTTGACGAAATGCTGGATATCCTCGACCAAGGCGGCATCGGCCGGCGGTGCGCCCTCGCGGAGCACCACGAAGGCCTTGACGATGTGTCCCCGCATCGCGTCGGGCGCGGCGACGACGGCGCATTCCTTCACCGCGGGGTGTTCGAGCAGCACGGCCTCCACCTCGGGGCCGGAGATGTTGTAGCCGCTGGAGATGATCATGTCGTCGGTGCGCGCTTGGAACCAGAAGTAGCCGTCGGCATCCATCAGGTAGGCGTCACCGGTCACGTTCCAACCGTTGACGACATACTTCCGTTGGCGCTCGTCGGCGAGGTAACGGCAGCCGGTCGGGCCGCGCACGGCGAGGCGGCCCACGGTGCCGGGCGGCACGGGGCGTCCGTCATCATCAACCACCCGCGCTTCGTATAACGGGATGGGTTTGCCGGTCGCGCCGGGGCGGATGTCGGTTCCCGCCGCGGAGATGAAGATGTGGAGCATCTCGGTGGAACCGATGCCGTCGATGATGCGGATGCCCGTCCGGGCGAACCACGCGTCGCTTGTCGCCTTTGGCAGTGTTTCCCCGGCTGACACGCACAGGCGCAGGCTGCGCAGGTCGAAGTCCTTCAGGTTATCGAGCATGAAACGGTAACCCGTCGGGGAGGTGAAGCTGATGGTCGCGCCGAAGCGCTGGATGGCCTTCGCCAGCTCGGGCGGCGGGGCCTTCTCAAGGAGGACGGTGGCGGCCCGGGCCCGCATGGGGAAGAGGACCAACCCGCCCAGCCCGAAGGTGAACGCCAGCGGCGGACTGCCGATGAACAAGTCGTCGCGGACCGGCCGCAGCACCTGCTGCGAGAACGTGTCGCAGATGGCCAGCACGTCGCGGTGGAAATGCATCGTGCCCTTCGGCATCCCGGTCGTGCCCGAGGTGAAGGCGATCAGGCAGACGTCCTCGGCGGAGGTCTCCACCGCCTTGAATTCCGCCGGCTGCCGCGCCATGCGTCCCTCCAGGTCGCCGCTGCCGAACGAGGCGACATGCATCAGGCTCTGGGTCTTGGCGCGCGTCTCGTCGATTTCGAGGGTATGGCGGTGGTCGAAGAGGGCGTGGGTGATCCGCGCCTTCTCGGCGATGACCGCCAGCTCGCGGGCCCGCAGTAACGGCATGGTGGCCACGACGATGCCGCCGGCCTTCACGATGCCGAACCAGCAGGCCACGAGCATGGCGTTGTTCGGGCCGTGCAGCAGCACACGCTGGCCGGGCTGCAGGGCGAGGTCGCGCACGAGCACGTGCGCGATGCGGTTGGCGCGTTCGGCCAGTTCGCGGTAGGTCCAGGTCGACTCCGGTGTCACGAGGAACCGCCGGTCGCCGTCACCTTCGGCCACCGTGCGGTCGAGCAGTTCCACCGCGCAGTTCAGGCGCTCGGGATAGCCCAGCCGGTCAAGGTTGATGAGGTCCGGCCATTGGTCGCGCGGCGGCAGGTGGTCGCGCGCAAACGTGTCGAGATGAGCGGTCGGGCTCATGGGGCGAGATCAGGTCGCGGAGTCGGCGAGGAGCTGCCGGGCGATGATCTGCTGCTGCACCTCGGAGGCACCCTCGTAGATGCGCAGGGCGCGGATCTCGCGGTAGAGCGACTCCACCGGCTGGCCGCTGAGCACGCCGAGGGCGCCGCACAGCTGCACGGCGCTGTCGATGACCCGTTGGGCGGACTCGGTGGAGAAATACTTCGCCATCGACGCCTCGCGCGTGACGCGCGCCGCGCCGGAATCCTTGGCCCAGGCGGCGCGGTAGACGAGCAGCGCGCTGGCGTCGATCGCGACGGCCATGTCGGCCAGCTTCGCCTGCGTGGCCTGCATGGCGGCGAGCGGCGCGCCGAAGAGCTGGCGCGAAGTCGTGCGCGCGAGCGCCTCGTCGAGGGCGCGCCGGGAAAAGCCGAGCGCCGCCGCGCCGACCGTGGTGCGGAACACGTCGAGCGCCGCCATCGTGATCTTGAAGCCGTCGCCGGCCTTGCCGATGAGGCGGTCGGCGGGCACGCGGCAGTCCTTGAACTCCAGCGAGCCGAGCGGGTGGGGGGCGATGGTCACGAGGCGCTCGCTCACGCGGAAGCCGGAAGCGCCCGCGTCGACCACGAAGAGGCTAAGGCCTTTCGCGCCGGGGGCCTCGCCGGTGCGGGCCAGCACGACGTAGAAGTCGGCGAGGCCGGCGTTGGAAATCCACTTCTTGCCGCCGTTGAGCACGTAGCTGTCGCCGTTGCGCACAGCGGTCGTGGCGACGGAGGCGAGGTCTGAGCCGGACTCGGCCTCGGTAAGCGCGAAGGCCGGGATGAGCGCGCCAGAGCGCACACCGGGCAGGAAGGCGCGTTTCTGGGCGTCGCTGCCGGCGAGGGCGAGGGCGCTGCTGCCGAGGCCCTGCATGGCGAAGGCGAACTCCGCCAGCGCCGAGTAGCGGCCGAAGGTCTCGCGCGCGAGGCAGAGGGAGCGCACGTCGTATTTCGCGCCGGGCTCCGCCGGGTCGGGGGCGGCGAGCCGGAGCCAGCCGTCGGCGCCGAGTTTCCGCACCATCGCGCGGCAGGCGCCGTCGAGGTCGCCGTGCGGCACCGACGCGAGGTGGGCGCGGCTCCACGCCTCGAGCTTGTCCGCCAGCTCGCGATGGCGCGGCTCGAAAAAGGGCCAGTCAAGATAGGTGCGGTCCATCAGTTGCCCTCGAATTTGGGTTGGCGCTTGGCGGCGAAGGCCTCGTAGGCGCGGGTAAAATCCTTCGTCAACATGCAACGGGCCTGCGCCTCGGCCTCGGCCTCGATGGCCTCGTCGACTCCCATGTTCCATTCGCGGTGCAGCATCGCTTTCGTCATCGCATGCGCGGCGGTGGGGCCGGTGGCGAGCTTGGTGGCGAGCGCGCTGGCGGCGGCGGCCAGCGCGACCGGTTCGTGCAGGCTGTTGAAGAATCCCCACGCCACGCCCTCGTCGGCCATCATACTGCGACCGGTGAACAACAGTTCGGAGGCGCGGCCCTGGCCGATGAGGCGCGGCAGGATTGCGCACGCGCCCATATCGCACCCGGCGAGGCCGACCCGGGTGAAGAGGAAGGCCACCTTCGCACCCGGCGTGCCGAGGCGGAAGTCGGAGGCCATGGCGAGGATGGCGCCCGCGCCGGCGCAGACGCCGTCCACCGCGGCGATGACCGGCTGGGGGCAGGCGCGGATGGCCTTCACGAGGTCGCCGGTCAGGCGCGTGAAGGCGAGCAGGCCCTCCAGGTCCATCTTCGTCAGCGGCCCGATGATCTCGTGCACGTCGCCGCCGGAGCAGAAATTGCCGCCCGCACCGGTGAGGACGACCACGCGCACGTCCCGGGCTTCCTTGAGCTGGCGGAAGAGATCCCGCAGCTCGGCGTAGGACTCGAAGGTGAGCGGGTTCTTCTTCTCGGGACGGTTCAGCGTGATGGTGGCGACCGCGCCATCGAGGCTCCAGAGGAAGTGCTGCGGCTTGAAATCGGCGAACTTCATGGGTGGGCGGGGGAAAGCGGCTGGGGCGACCCGCTGCCGTCGACGATCCGCGCCTGGCCGGTGATGCCGGCGGCGGCGGGCAGGCAGAACCAGAGCACGGCGGCGGCGACCTCGTCCGGCGTGACGAAGCGGCCGTGCGGCATGTCGCGGAGGAGCCGGGCACGCGCCTGTGCCGCGGGTGATCCCGTGGCGGCGGCGATTTTCTGGACGGAATCCGTCAGGAGGTCCGTGTCGGTGAAGTCCGGGCTGACGGCGTTGACGGTGATGCCGTCACGCGCCGTCTCAAGGGCGAGGGACCGGGTGAGACCGAGCAGGCCGTGCTTGGCGGCACAATAGGCCGAGACGTAGGCGTAGCCCTTGTGCGCGGCGGTGCTGGCGACGTTGACGATGCGGCCCCACTGCCGGGCGCGCATGGCGGGCAGGACGGCGCGCGTGCAGTGGAAGGCGCCGGTCAGGTTCACCGCGAGCATGCGCTCCCACAGCGCCGCGTCGGTGCGCTCGAAAGGCGCGCTTTCGGCGGCGCCGGCGTTGTTGACGAGGATGTCGGCGGCGCCGGCTTCGGCGAAGGCGCGGGCGACGGCCTTGGCGTCGGTCACGTCGCAAGGCACCGCGCGGCCTCCGGGCAATTTCGCCGCGGCCGCCTGCAGGCGGGTGGCATCTCGGCCCATGACCGTCACGCGCGCGCCCGCGCCGGCCAGGGCGGCGGCCACGGCCGCGCCGATGCCGCGGCTGCCGCCGGTGACGATGGCGTGGCGTCCTTGCAGGGGTTCAGACATGGATGGCGGCCTCGGCGGCGCGCTTGAGGTTGCGGTGCATTTGGTCGCGTCCGGCGAGATACGGCAAGGGCCATTCGACGTCGCGGTAATCCTGCTGCGCGGCGGCGCGGAGCGTCCAGTAGGGGTCGGCCAGGTGCGGACGGGCGAGGCAGCAGAGGTCGGCGCGGCCGGCGGCGATGATGCTGTTGACGTGGTCGAACTCGAAGATGTTGCCGACCGCGATGGTGGCGATGCCGGCCTCGTTGCGGATGCGGTCGGAGAACGGCGTCTGGAACATGCGGCCGTAAACCGGTTGCGCGCGGGTGCTGGTCTGGCCGGCGGAGACGTTGATGAGGTCGGCCCCGGCGTCGCGGAAGGCCCGGGCGATGGCGACGGCCTCGGCGGGGTCCACGCTGGGTTCGCCCGCGAGCCAGTCGGTGGCGGAGATGCGGACGGAGATGGGCCGGTCGTCGGGCCACACGGCACGGATGGCGCGGAAGACCTCCAGCGGGAACCGCAGGCGGTTGGCCAGCGGGCCGCCATAGTCGTCGGTGCGGTGGTTCAGCAGGGGCGTGATGAAGGCCGAGAGCAGGTAGCCGTGCGCGCAGTGCAGCTCGAGCATGTCGAACCCGGCGGCAACGGCGCGGCGCGCGGCCGCGACGAAGGCGTCGCGGAGAGTGTCCATGTCGGCGCGCGTCATGGCGCGCGGCACCTGGTTGCGTGGCGACCAGGCGACGGGCGAGGGGGCGAGCAGCGGCCAGTTGCCGGCGTCGAGGGGCTCGTCCATGCCCTCCCAGCCGAGCTTGGTGGAACCCTTGGCGCCGGAGTGGCCGAGCTGCACGGCGATCCGGGCCGGCGTATGCTGATGGACAAAGTCGCAGATGCGTTTCCACGCGGCGGTGTGCTCGTCGCGGTAGAGGCCCATGCACCCCGGGGTGATGCGGCCTTCCGGGGTCACGCAGGTCATCTCGGTGAAGACGAGGCCGGCGCCGCCCTGGGCGCGGGCGCCGTAGTGGACGAGGTGGAAGTCGCCCGGCGTGCCGTCGATGGCGCTGTAGGTGGCCATGGGCGAGACGGCGACGCGGTTGGGCAGCGTGAGACCGCGGACGCGGAAGGGCGTGAACATCGGCGGCACCGGCTTGGCGGGGTCGGACTTCATCGACCGGGCCGCCAGCCAGCCCTCGTAGCCCTCGATCCAAGAGCGGTCGCGCAGACGGAGGTTCTCGTGGCTGATGCGCTGGCTGCGCGTCAGCAGGGAGTAGGCGAACTGACGGGGGTCGAGGCCGGCGTAGCGCGGCATGTTTTCGAACCACTCGGTCGAATTGCGGGCGGCGCTCTGGAGCTTGAGCACCTCGACGCGGCGCGTCTCCTGGTAGTCGTCGAGCGCGGCGGCACGGTCGGGGTAGCGGTCGGAGTGAAGCGCCTCGGCGAGGAAGATGGCGTCCTCGAAGGCGAGCTTCGTGCCCGAGCCGATGGAGAAGTGCGCGGTGTGGGCGGCGTCGCCCATGAGCACGATGTTGCCGTGGTGCCAGCGGGCGCAGCTGACGCGGGGGAAGTTGAGCCAGGCCGGGCCGCGCAGCAGCTGGCTGGGATTGATCATCAGGCGGTGGCCGCCGAGGTGTTTCGCAAAGATGCGCTCGCAGATCGCGATGCCGTCGGGATTGTCGGCGCGGTCGAGGCCGAGGCCGCGCCAAGTCGACTCGGCGCACTCGACGATGAAGGTCGAGGTGTTCGCGTCGAAACGATAGGCGTGCGCCCAGATCCAGCCGTGCGGCGTCTCCTCGAACGCGAAGGTGAAGGCGTCGAAGAGGCGGTCCGTGCCATACCAGATGTATTTGTTGGCGCGCACCTCGATGTCGGGCCGGAAGACGGCGGCGTGGGCCTGCCGCACGGCGCTGTGGACGCCGTCGGCCGCGACGATGAGGTCGGCATCGCGGTGGGCGTCGAGGCCGGCGACCTCGGCCTGGAAGCGCAGCTCGACGCCGAGCTCGCGGGCGCGGCCCTGGAGAATCTGCAGGAGGTGCTTGCGGCCGATGCCGCAGAAGCCGTGGCCGCCGGACCGCACCACCTGCCCGCGGAAATGCACCTCGATGTCGTTCCAGTGGGCGAAACCGGCGTTGATGGCGTCCGCGCTGGCGGGGTCGTTGCGCCGGAGGTTGTCCATCGTCTGGTCGGAAAAGACCACGCCCCAGCCGAAGGTGTCGTCGGGCCGGTTGCGCTCGAGGACGAGGACCTGGTGGGCCGGGTTGCGCCGCTTCATCGAGATCGCGAAATACAGGCCGGCGGGGCCGGCACCGAGGCACACGATCCTGAGGGGGCGGGACGGGGGCATGACGGGGTGGCGGAATAGCACAGGCGTGCCGCTGATTTGTCGAGAATCCGATGGCTTGGGCTGATTCCGTCCCGGTGCCCGAGACGATGCTGGACATGCGGCGGCGGGCCGGGAAAAACTCACGGCACCCGCACCGGATGACCCCGTCCCCCGCAGAACTGCTTGTCGACACACCGGCGGAGCATGTGCTCCGCCTTACGCTCAACCGGCCCGACGCCCGCAACGCCCTGCGCACGCGCCTGCTGGAGGAGCTGGCCGCCGCCCTGCGCGCGGCGGAGGCCGACGGGCAGGTGCGTTGCGTCGTGCTGACGGGCGGGCCGAAGGTTTTCGCCGCCGGCGCCGACCTGCGCGAGATCGCCGACCCGGCCGAGGCGCTGGCCTTGGGCGAGCGGCGCCGCGCCAGCTGGCAGGTGGTGCGGGATTTCCCCAAACCGCTCATCGCGGCGGTCAACGGTTACTGCCTGGGCGGGGGCAACGAGCTGGCCATGCTCTGTGACCTCATCATCGCCGGCGAGGATGCGCAGTTCGGTCACCCGGAGATCAGGCTGGGCATGATCCCCGGGGCCGGCGGCACGCAGCGTCTGACCGCCGCGGTGGGCAAGGCCCGCGCGATGCAGATGGTGCTGACGGGCGAGCCGATCGGCGCGCGCGAGGCGCTCGCGGCCGGGTTGGTCGCGGAGGTCGCGGCCGACGCCGGGGCCCGGGCGCTGGAGCTGGCGGGGAAGATCGCCGCGCATCCGCCGCTCGCCGTGCGCCACGCCAAGATTGCCGTGCGCCGTGCCGCCGAGGACGCGCTGGCCGGGGGGCTGGCTTATGAGCAACAGGCCTTCCTGAGCCTGCTGGCCAGTGAGGACCGGCGCGAGGGCATCGCGGCCTTCCTGGGGAAGCGCGCCCCGAAGTTCACCGGCCGCTGATGGACTTCGCGGAGATCATCGGCGTGGTCGGCGCGGGGGTGATGGGCGCGGGCATCGCCCAGGTCGCCGGCGCGGCCGGACATCCCGTGCGCCTGCACGACGCCCAGCCAGGTTTGGCGGCGCGGGCGAAGGACAACATCGCCGGCCAACTCGCCAAGCTGGTCGAAAAGGGGAAAATGACCCCGGCGGCGCGCGACGGATTGCTCGCGCGCATCGAGACGTGCGACGACCTCGCCGGACTGGCGCCCGCGGGACTGGTGATCGAAGCCGTGATCGAGGATCTGGCGGTGAAACGCGCGCTGTTCGCCCGGTTGGAGAAGCTCGTCGCACCGCGAGCCGTGCTGGCGACGAACACGTCGTCGCTGCTCATCGAGGACATTGCCGCCGGCCTCGCGCAACCGGAGCGGCTGGCGGGGATGCATTTCTTCAACCCTGCGCCGCTGATGCCGCTGGTCGAGGTAGTGGCGGGGAGCAACACCTCGCCGGCGGTGGCTGATGCGCTGATGGCGTTGGCGAAAGCGTGGGGCAAGACACCGGTGCGCTGCCAGTCGTCGCCAGGGTTCATTGTCAACCGGTGCGCAAGGCCGTTCTACGCCGAGCCCCTGCGCTTCCTGGCGGAGGGCGGGGCGGACGCGGCGACGGTGGACGCGCTCCTGCGCGCCGCCGGCTTCAGGATGGGGCCGCTGGAGCTGATCGACCTTGTCGGCCTCGACATCAACCTTGCCGCCACGCGTTCGATCCATGCCGCGACAGGCCACGACGCGCGCTACGAGCCGTCGCGGCTGGTGCAGGAACTCGTCATTGCCGGCCGGTTGGGGCGAAAGAGCGGCCGTGGCTTCCACGATTACGCTGCCACGGCGAAACCGGCGCCGGCCGTGCTGCACAAGGCGGCGGCACCCGAGGCGATCACGGTGCATGGTGATCTCGGGCCGGCGCAGGCGCTCGTCGCCCGCTGGCGCAAGGCAGGACTGGATGTGGCCGAATCGCGCGCAGGCTCCGGCTTTGTCGAATGCGACGGCGTGAAGGTTACGCTCACCGACGGGCGCAGCGCCGCGGCGCGCGCGGCCGGGGAGGGCGGGCGATGGGCGGTCTTCGACCTCTCGCTCGATTTCGCGGCGTGCCGGCACTTCGGCGTGGCCGGCAGCGATGCGACTGTGGCCCGCAACACGGCCGGGCTTTTTCAAGTGCTCGGTGCGGAGGTCTCGCTGTTGCCCGACGAGCCGGGGTTGTTGGTGGCACGCACGGTGGCGGCGCTGGCGAACGAGGCGGCCGATATCGTGTTGCGCGGAGTGGCGTCGGCGGCTGACGTGGACACCGCCATGCGACTGGGTCTGAATTTTCCCGGCGGACCGCTCGGCTGGGCTGACCTGATCGGCGCGATGCGCCTGACGGGCGTGCTTGACGCGCTGGCAGCGACGCATCCGCAGCGTTATCGGCTGTGTCCTCTGTTGCGGGAGAAGGCGGAGCGGGGAGGGCGTTTCCATGCATGAGGTCTTCATCTGCGACGGCGTGCGCACGCCCATCGGGCGTTTCAACGGCGCGCTGGCCTCGGTGCGCACGGACGATTTGGCGGCCTTGCCGATCAAGGCGTTGATGGAGCGGAATGCGAAACTGGACTGGGCGGCGCTCGACGAGGTGATCCTCGGTTGCGCGAACCAAGCGGGCGAAGACAACCGCAACGTCGCGCGCATGGCGGTGCTGCTGGCGGGGCTGCCCGTGGAAATCCCCGCTGTCACCGTGAACCGCCTCTGCGCCTCGGGCATGGAGGCGGTGGGACAGGCGGCGCGCGCCATCGCCTGCGGCGAGGCGGACCTCGTGCTGGCCGGGGGCGTGGAGAGCATGACGCGGGCGCCGATCGTAATGGCGAAGGTGGACGGCAAGTTCGACCCGACCGCGGAGTATTTCGACACGACGATCGGCTGGCGTTTCGTAAACCCGGCGATCAAGACGCGGGTGGGCACCGACTCGATGCCGGAGACGGCGGAAAACCTCGCCGCCGAGCGCGGAATCAGCCGCGCCGACCAGGACGCGTTTGCCGTGCGCTCGCACCGCCGCGCAGTGGCGGCGCGGGAATATCTCAACGGCGAAATTGTGCCCGTCGCCACCCCGGCGGGGACGACCGTGACACAGGACGAGCATCCGCGCGCCGACACCACGTTGGAAAAACTGGCGGCGCTGAAGGCGCCGTTCCGCACGCCGGGCACCATCACCGCCGGCAACGCCTCCGGCGTGAACGATGGCGCGTGCGCGCTGCTGGTGGCGTCGGGCGACGCGGTGAAGCGACACGGTCTGCGAACGCTGGCGCGCATCCGGGGCATGGCGAGCGCGGGCGTGGCACCGCGCGTGATGGGCATCGGCCCGGTGCCGGCGACACGCAGGCTATTGGCGCGGCTCGGCCTGAAACTGGAGCAGATGGACGTCATCGAACTAAACGAGGCTTTTGCCGCGCAGGCGCTGGCGGTGACGCGCGAGTGGGGCCTGCCGGACGATGCGGCGCAGCTCAACCCGAACGGCGGCGCGATCGCGCTCGGGCATCCACTCGGCATGAGCGGAGCGCGGCTGGTGCTCACGGGGGCGCGGCAATTGCAGCGGCAGGGCGGGCGCCATGCGCTCTGCACCCTCTGTGTCGGCGTCGGTCAGGGAGTGGCGATGGTGCTCGAGAGGGTGTGAGTAGCGAGCGGATGGGACCCATAAGTCCCAAGGGACCTAAGGACAAGCCGGGGGTGAACAACCCTCCAACGTGAGACGATCACAGGTCCGTGCGCAGCTTCCAGATCTCGGGAAAGAGGACGACGTCGAGCATCTTTCTGAGATATTCGACGCCGCTGGTGCCGCCGGTGCCGCGCTTGAAGCCGATGATGCGTTCCACCGTGGTGACGTGGCGGAAGCGCCAGAGGCGGAAGGCGTCCTCAAGGTCGGTCAGCTCCTCGCCGAGTTGGTAGAGGTCCCAGTTTTTCTCGGAGTTGCGGTAGACGGTGAGCCAGGCCTGCTCGACGGCCTCGCTCGGGGCGTAGGGCTGGGTCCAGTCGCGCTGGGTATGCGAGGCGGGGACGGGCAGGCCGCGGCGCGCGAGGAGCTTCAGGGCTTCATCGTAGAGCGACGGGGCCTCGAAGGCGGCCTGCACCTTGGCGAGGAGGTCGGGCCGGTGCCCGTGGGGCTTGAGCATGGCGCGGTTCTTGTTGCCGAGGCGGAACTCGATGCAGCGGTATTGCCAGCTCTGGAAGCCGCTGCTGTTGGCGAGGTGCGGGCGGATGGCGCTGTATTCGGGCGGCGTCATCGTCGCGAGCACATCCCAGGCGTGGACGAGCTGCTCCATGATGCGGGAGACGCGCGCGAGCATCTTGAAGGCGGGGGCAAGCTCGTCGCGGGAGAGGTGGGTGATGGCGGCGTCGAGCTCGTGCAGGAGCAGCTTCATCCACAGCTCGCTGGTCTGGTGCTGGATGATGAAGAGCATCTCGTTGTGGTTGCCCGAGAGCGGGTGCTGGGCGCCGAGGACCTGGTCGAGGCGGAGGTAGTCGCCGTAGGCCATGTCCTGCGAGAAGTCGGTCTTCGCGCGCTCGGACCCGATGATGCGCGCGGGGTCGGGGTTGCCGTGCCCGAAGGGGCATTGGCCGGAGGGGGTGCTCATGTGACCTTGTTTTGCTGGTTGAAGCGGGGTTCGCGCCACTCGCCGGAGCGGAGGACGGCGGCGAGGTGTTCGGCGGCGTCGAAGGCGTCAACGAAACGCGTGTAGAGCGGCGTGAAGCCGAAGCGCAGGATGTCGGGCGCGGCGGCATCGCCGGCGCGGAAGTCGCCGATGACGCCGCGGGCGATGAGGGCCTGCACGATGGCGTAGGCGCCCCCGGCGCGCGTCAGGCAGACCTGGCTGCCGCGTTGCGCTGGATCGCGGGGTGACACGACCGAGAGCCCTTGGCCACCGCAGCGCTCCTCGACGAGGCGGGCGAAGAGGTCGGTGAGCGCGACGGACTTGGCGCGGAGGGCCGCGATGCCGCCGAACGGCTCCGCGGCGAGCACTGTGTCGAGGCCGCAGTCGAGCGCGACCATGGCGAGGATGGGCGGCGTGCCGCAGAGGTAGCGGGCGATGCCCGGTGCGGGGGTGTAGTCGGGCGTGAAGCGGAAAGGGGCGGCGTGGCCCATCCAGCCGGAGAGCGGCTGGGTGAAGCGGTCGGCGTGCCGCGGGTGCACCCAGACGAAGGCCGGCGCGCCGGGGCCACCGTTGAGGAATTTGTAGCCGCAACCGATGGCGAAGTCGGCGCCGGCGGCGTGGAGGTCGACGGGCACGGCGCCGGCGCTGTGCGCAAGGTCCCAGACCGTGAGTGCGCCGGCGGCCTGGGCGGCGCGCGTGAGGGCGGCCATGTCGTGCATGCGGCCGGTGCGGTAGTTGACGTGCGTGAGCAGCAGGACGGCCACGTCCTCGCGCAGGCGGGCGGGGATCTCACCGGCCTCGGCGAGCACGAGCTCGCACCCGTGGTCACGGGCGAGGCTGGCGGCGATGTAGAGGTCGGTCGGGAAGTTGGTGCGCTCGCTGAGGATGATGCGGCGGCCGGGGGCGGCGGCGCGCTGGAGGTGCAGGGCGGCGGCGACCACCTTGAAGACGTTGACCGAGGTCGAGTCGGCGGCGACGACCTCGCCGGGACCTGCGCCGATGAGCCGCGCGATCTTGTCGCCGAGGCGCCGGGGCAGGTCGATCCAGCCGGCGGTGTTCCAGCTGCGGATGAGGCCCTCGCCCCATTCACGCGTGACAGCCTCGTGCAGGCGCGGCGCGGTGGCCTTGGGCAGGACGCCGAGGGAATTGCCGTCGAGGTAGATGACGCCGGCGGGCAAACTGAATTGCTCGCGCAGCGGGGCGAGGCGGTCGGCGGCGTCCAGCGCGAGGCAGTCGGCGCGGGTCGTCATACGAGGATAAAGTCATCGCGAGGCCCGCGCTGCGGGCCGTGGCGATCCACATGGATTGCTTCGTCGCCGGGCTCCTCGCAATGACCTGTTTGCGGATTCATAGACTTCTTAAGATGGCGCGGACGGGGCTGGCATCGGCGGTCATGAGCTTGAGCGGCAGGGCGATGAGCTCGTAGTCGCCGGCGGGCACGGCATCGAGGACGAGGTTCTCGAGGATGCGCAGGTCGCGGCGGAGGGCGACTTGGTGGCTGTCGAGGGTCTTGCTCGTGGCCGGGTCGATGCTGGCGGTATCAAGGCCGACGAGCTTCACGCCGAGATCGGAGAGCTTCTCGAGTGTCTCCGGTGCGAAGGCCGTGAAACCGGGGTCCCAGCGGTCGACGGGTGCGCGCTCAGAGGTGCGGACGAGGACGCGCGGCGGGAGGTTTTCCGTGAAGCCGGCGAGATGTTCCCAGCGGATGAGCGGGCCACAGCCGATGGCGTGGATGACGCGGCAGGGGCCGAGATAGGGCGCGAGGTCGAGGGCGCCAGCCGTGGCGCCGTCGGCGGAGTAATGCAGCGGAGCGTCGGCGTGGGCGCCGAGGTGCGCCGTGAAGGTGAGGGTCGCGACGTTGACGGGGCACTTCTCGCCGAACTGGGCGTACCAACGCTGCGAGTAGGGCGTGTCGCCGGGGAAGACGGGACTGTCGGGGCGGAGGGGCGGGGAGATGTCCCAGAGTCGGCTCATGCGGGTCGGCGAGGAGCTTGCCGCGCCGCGGTCCGACCGCAAGCGCGCGTCACTCAGCCTTCCGGGCTAATATTAACTATTCATGCCATTCGAACATCGCGATGAGAAGCTATTGCTCAAATTGCTGCGCGCAGGCCGACAGCGTCTGCCCTACGGCTTTTCCTTGGGCCTCAAAGCCGAGGGAATGTCTACCTTTTCAATTGGTTGAGGTTTAAAATCACCCCTGCTTTTCGCGCGCTCCAACTCACGGAAAGTTTCGGCGATGGGGCGATGCCGGCGAAGCGGGCGAAAGGCATTAAAAAGATTCCTGTCCCGTTCCTTGGTGAAGTCGGCAGTGAGCGTCCAATCGCGGTAGAGGAAGCGGACCTCGCTGCAGCCAAAGCAAACCAAGGCGGCGACAACTGTCGTATCCTTGGTTTTCCAGAGCAGCGCGTAGTCGGCGTGAAAGCCGCCACAGAATTTGACGCGATGCTTGGACAAGGGAATCGGCAGACCCGTGTGCCCCCGCACATCCGTAGTCAAGCGGGCGAGTTCGGCGATGGTTTCCGGCGAGGCCGACAGCGATTCCGGGTAGAAAAGCTCGCCCGCGATGTCGACTGGCTTCACGCGCGCGAACTCAAGTTCGCGGAGTCGCGGCTCAGAGCTCGGATGGGGCAGGCCCTCGAGAAGTTCGATCTGCTCTGCTTCGCGGATGGCCCGCCAGAGCTCTTGGAGGTCGGGAGCCGGCGGCTGCTTTGTGACGATGCCAGCCTTTGCGGCGTCAGATAACATCACCACCCCAATACATAGTGCAATCGCCGTCAGACTGGATGTGCGCTTCACGGGAGGAAAGGCATAACCCGCAAGTATCAGGCACGCATAAGTCGCATACTACGCCAGCTTGGCGCCGAGGCGCTTGGCGGCGCGTTCGAGGGCGTCGGCCATGTCGGAGGGCGTGACGGCGCATTCGATGCCGCATTCCTTGAAGACGGCGATCTTGGCGGCGGCAGTGTCCTCGGCTCCGCCGACGACGGCGCCGGCGTGGCCCATGCGGCGGCCGGCGGGGGCGGTGGCTCCGGCGATGAAGCCGGCGACGGGCTTTTTGCAGTTCGCCTTGATCCAGCGCGCGGCCTCGACCTCGGCGCTGCCGCCGATCTCGCCGATCATGATGATGCCCCAGGTCTCCGGGTCATCGTTGAACATCTTCATCACGTCGAGGTGCGAGGTGCCGTTGACGGGGTCGCCGCCGATGCCGACGCAGGTGGTCTGCCCGATGCCCGTTACGGTCAGC
>CAZMFB010000010.1:0-23149 GCA_964565475.1 uncultured Opitutaceae bacterium
TCAAGGTCCTCAGCCACATGTATCGCCACGCCTGGCACACCGGCCTCAAGACCACCTATTACCTCCGCACCCTGGGAGCCACGAGCATTGAAAAGGGCAGCGTCGCTAAGAAGCACGACTTCCGCGGCGTGGTGGGCGAGACCACCGCCGAGACCGCCACCCGCGACGCCAAGGACGCCGCCGTGGCCGCGGCCCTGAGCACCTCACCCTTCGCCGCCGGCGAACCCGCCGCGAAGAAGACCTACACCGAGGCGGAGAAAAAGGCCTGCAGCATAGAAGCCATGCGCAACGGCGAGATCTGCGAGGCCTGCCAGTGATAAGACACATCACTTGTTGATCGTTTTCTTGTAAGGTGGATAAGATTCCTGAGGCGTATTTAATAAATAGCACACAGAACGCTATGTTTAAATAAATGCAGGTTATTGGTTTGTGTTGCAGCGTCGTTTACGTGTATTTTTTATTGGACATCGTCCATAATACACTTAACGTCCGCTCATGCCTATCAAAGTAACAATTCAAGCACTGGGACTGAATATAAATGCATCCCTCAAGGATGAAGCTCTTGTTGAGCTTATCCGGATGACTCAAGAATATCGTAATACGGAGGAAACTTCCTCGATCGCCAGTGGCACGACCACTCCACCGACAGCTGCAGTTGAAATCTCCACAAATTCAGAGGTGCCCACGGAAACTGGGGGGATTGTTTCAGGAGAGTCTGAGGCCAAGCGAAAAATGAGCGCCATGTCGACCGGGGAGCTACTCAATGCCCTGAATTGGACTACTTATCCTGAAAAAATTCTCCTACTTGCAGCTTGGAGTGAAGCCCGCGGCCTCCCGACGCCATGGAAGAAAGAAGACATAGAGTCGGCTTTTCTCCAAGCTAAAGAGCGTCCGCCGGGGAATTTCTCACGCGAAGTTAGCTATGCGATTAAACAAGGATGGGTGCATACTGAAACTCCACGCACTTATCTCGTCACACGAACTGGCTGGAACCGCCTAGCCAGCGCTCTCAAATGACGACGAATAGAAAAAAGAATTTAGCCACCAGCCGTTACAGCGGCGTGGTGGCTAGAACCTCCAAGGCTAAGGAACTTTGCCGAGGAGACAGCGCAAGAAGCGCCATCAGAGTGTTCACTGATGAGCAAATGACTTCTCGGCTGTTTGTCGAACAAGTTCTGCCATCAACCACAGGAGATTCTCGCCGTGCATCACGACGATCAATCCTACCTGCCTTTCGAGGGCGCCAAGCCGCGTGGTTACTACATCTTCCGTCCATGGATCACCGATCCAAAAACAGGAAGGCGTAAGTATCCACGTAAGGCCAAGGTCTTTAAGATCTGGGTGTCCTTCGATAAGGCCGCATAGGCGGACGTAACCCGCCTAATTCAGCGCTTCTGCTTCGGCAGGAGACGGCTTCGCCATGCCCAAGCCCGACAGGTTCACCCCTGTTGGGCTACTCTCGAAACCTAAAACTTGAAAAGGAGGTGAATCACCATGAGCAAGAAACCAACGTCCTATAAAATCGGTCGCGACGCTAAAAACGGTCAGTTCATTACTGTCCCGGAAGCGCGACGCCGTCCGAACACGACAGTTGTCGAGCATCTGCCGCGAAAAAAGTAATCTCGCCGAGGCCACGGAGAAATCCGTGGCCTCATTTGTTGAGGCGGCAGAAGAGGTCATTCTGGGAGGGGCAGAAGGGGGCCGGCTGCAGATGTTGATGCAGACTTCCCGCAACCCCGACCCGGTGATTCGAGGGCAATTGGCGATCAGCTATCAGCAGTCAGCATTCAGCGACTTGCCGCGCCGAAGTGAAACATAGGCGGGTCAGCGTTTCTCACCTTCCGCGCTCTTGCCTCGGCGAAGCTTCAGCGAAGACGGGTCTGCTCCCTTGGACGTTCAATGTTCAACGTTGAGCGTTGGGCGTTGGATTTTCTCCTCATCCATCCGTGTCATCCGCGCCATTCGCGGAGAATCTTTCCTTCTGCGTGATGCGCCGTAAGTATCAAGGGGAAGGGTTTGACCCGGACCCGTAGCACGGAAATCGTCGCCGGCCTCCACACCCTTCCCGTTTCACCGCCCGTGACATGAACCGCGCCTCCTTCCTTTCCGACAACTGCCCCCCGATGGGCATCTACGAGACGCTCTATGCGTTTCGCGACAGCTTCGGCCAGTTCATGGGCTCGCCCGGCACCCACCCCTGGTCGCAGGGCTTTCCGCTGACGACCCCGCTCCCGGGCGGGCCCGAGCTGCCTTCAAAGGTCGCGGTGACGGCCGAGGATCGGCTCTACCCGAAGGCCTGGGGCCATCCTGCCCTGCGCGCCGCCATCGCGGCGCACTACAACAACTTCTACGGCTCCCGTCTGGCCCCGGAGAACGTGATGGTCTTCGCCGGCGGGCGGCCGGGCATCTACACGGTGCTCGCGTTCCTCAAGAAGCACGTCGAGGTGCGCATCGGCAACGTCGAGTGGCCGGCCTACCTCGACATCCTCACGCAGACCGGGGCGAACTGGCGGGTCGTGCCGTTCACGAAGGAGAACGGCTTCCATCCGGCAAACTCGGCCTACTTCGACCGCACGGGGCTCAACGCCAAGACGCACCTCCTGCCCGTGATCTCGAACCCCGGCAACCCGACCGGCCACACGCGCCACGGCGCCGAGCTCGCGGAGCTGATGGCCATGGCCGAGCAGCCCGGCCACGGCATCCTGCTCGACGAGGCCTACGAGATATTCCACGCCTCGCAGGGCGTGAGCGGCATCCGCTACGTCAAGGACCTCGACAACTCCAACGTCTTCCTGGCGGGCGCGTGCACCAAGGGCCTGCAGTGCCCCGGCATCCGCATCGGCTGGATCATCGCCAGCCGGAAGAACATCGAGACGATGTCCAACTACTCGAGCTTCGGCATGGGCGGCGTCAGCCATCCCTCGCAGCTCTACGCCGTCGAGCTGCTCGAGCCGCGCCGCGTGGCGCAGGCGCGCACGGCCGTCGCGCAGCACTACGGCGCGCAGCGCGCGCGCTACGGCGAGGCCTTCAAGAAGCTCGGGCTCGGCGTCCACACCGGCGACGGCGGCTTCTACCACTGGCTCGAGCTGCCCCCCGGCCTCAACGCCCACGAGCTCAACCGCCGCCTCTTCAAGCACGGCGCCGCGATCCTCAAGGGCTTCGACTGCGACATGGCCCGCCCGCACGACAAGGACCCCGGCTACCGCTCGCCCTACGAGGGCTATTTCCGCTTCTCCTTCGGCCCGCTCCCGCCCGAGTCGTTCGAATCCGACCTCGCGATCCTGGCCAAGGTGCTGGCCGAATACCGCGCCGACGCCGCGAAGTCCCCGCCCCGGTGAGCCCCGGTCGAGTGTCATAAAATAGATGACACTTGGTTGGGCTGAGAGCTTGGCGGTTTAATTCGGCCACCTGCGGCTCGCGATCCTCCGCCACCCTGGGCGTTCAGCTTTTCTTGCCCGAAATTGGACTCGTCTGGCCGGGGGTGGCGGGTTAAATTTGAGGCCGTCCCAACTTGGCACCGGCCGAGCCTGTCGCGGTTGGTCGCCCCAACCCCACCACGAACATGAAATCCACGATCCCGATCCTTATTGCCATGACGGCGGCGAGCGTTCCGTTGCTCGCGGCCGATCCGACCACGACCCCCGCTCCGCGCAACGCCCCGGAGCTCTGCCTGCCCGGCGCCCTGCAATGGCGCCCCGGCCCGGCCTCCCTGCCGGCGGGCGCGCAATTCGCCGTGCTGGAGGGCGACCCCACGAAGGAAGGTCCGTTCACCATGCGCCTCCGCCTGCCCGACGGCTACCGCATCCCGCCGCACATGCATCCCGCCTGGGAACGCATCACCGTGATCAGCGGCACGTTCAACCTTGGCGTGGGCGAGAAGTTCGACGCCGCCATCACGCAGGAGATGGTCGCCGGCACCTTCGGCTACTGGCCGCCGGGCATGAAGCACTTTGCCTGGGCCAAGGGCGAAACCATCGTGCAGCTCCACGGCATGGGCCCCTGGCGGCTCGAGTATGTCAACCCCGCCGACGACCCGCGCAATGCCGCCAAGAAATAGCCCGGCCGACACACACTAGC
The DNA here is from genome assembly GCA_964565475.1 of uncultured Opitutaceae bacterium. Lineage (GTDB taxonomy): Bacteria > Verrucomicrobiota > Verrucomicrobiia > Opitutales > Opitutaceae > Didemnitutus. The sequence goes on from CAZMFB010000010.1 coordinate 4,078, forward strand.
GGACTGGCTGCGGGGGTCGTGCAGCGCCCGCAGCCAGACACCGTCGCGCCTGCGGCATCTGACGGCGCACCGGCCTGCGCCTCTCGGTCCCGAGCCCCGGCTAACCGGCCGTCGTCGGGTCGATGATCGTCTTCACCTCCGAGACCTTGTTCGCGGGAAACCCGCCCTGCTTGGCGTGCTCGCGCACCAGGGCCTCGTTCGGCGCGATGTAGATGCAATACACCTTGTCCGCCGTCACGAAGCTCTCGACCCATTGGATGGTGGGGCCGAGGCCATTGAGCACGGAGCACGATTTCTGGGAGATGCCGCGCAATTGCTCAGCGGACAATTTGCCGGCACCGGGAATGTCACGTTCGATCACATATTTGGGCATGGGGTAGTGGGGTTAAGGACGGATTTCTGGCCGGGATCCGGTAAAATGCCAAGTCTGGGAATCCATCGCCGGCCCCCTGTCAGCCTGGGGAATCCGCGCCCGCTGCGGGAGGCCGGATAGCCGCTGCCAATAGCATCGCTATTCGCCCAAGGCGTGAAACGCTGGCTGCTCCATGCCCGCCCGCTTCCCTGTCGCCCGACGCTATGAGCTCTTCGACCGCACCATCGCGCGGCTAACCCCGCGCCTGCGCCGCATGCGCTCGCCCCACCAGCTCATGGCCGCCCTCCGCTGGGGCATGGACGAGCTCGACCGCACCTACGCCGAAGCCCCCGCCGGCGTCCGCGCCAAGGTCGCCTGCCGCGACGGCTGCGCCTCCTGTTGCCACGTGCCGGTCGATGTCCAAGCCCACGAAGTCCTGTTCGCCGCCGACCACATCCAGGTGCATTTCTCCCCGGAGGCCCTCGCCGAGACCGTCGCCCGCCTCGGCGCCCACCGCGGCCGTGTGGCCGCCTTCGCGGAGAACGAGCGCGAGACCAGCCGCCAGGCCTGCGCCCTCCTCCTCGCCGGCTCCTGCTCGATCTACGCCGGCCGGCCCCAGCCCTGCCGCGCCCACCACACGAGCGACGCCGCCGTCTGTGCCGCGCACATCGCCGACCCCGCCGTCAAGATCACCGAGGTCTACATCCCCGCGCTGCGCGCCCGCATGTTCGCCGTCATGCTCGGGGTTGATGAAGCCATCGAGGCCGCCGGCTACGACGAACGCTCCTACGATTTCGGGTCCGCCCTGCACGAAGCCCTGACGAACAGCCTCGGCCTCGTCCGCTGGCTCCGCCACCAGCCTGCCTTCCCCGACAACTGCCTCTCCGATCCCCCGCGCTGATACCGGGCGCTGACATTCGGCCCGGCTCCCGGGCTTCGACCGTCGACCTTCGACCGATTGGACCGGCCAATCGTCCTTCCGTGGTCCTCTGCCCGCCTTGGAGGTTGAAAGTTGAATCCTCCCCCGGCTTGCTCACCCTCCCGCCATGCGCCCCACCCAACTGACCCCGCGCGTGGTGCTCGTCCTTGCCGCGCTCCTGTTCCTCGCCGCCTGCGGCAAGAAATCCGCCGATTCCTCTGCCGGAGCTACCGCCAAGGCCGACGAAAAAACCCGGGACTGGGTGCAGACCGACGACACCACGCCCGAACAGCGCACCTACTTGGAGCATGCCCGCGGCATCGTGCACGCCGTGGCGGCGCGCGACTACGCCGCCTTCCATGCCGCGCTCAGCTCCCATGCCCGCGCCCGGATGTCGCTCAACCAGTTCGCCCCCGAGGATGACGATGCCGCCTTCGACCGGAACGAGAAGTCCCCCCGCCGCAACGTAGACCTGCCCGCCTTCCTCGGGCTCATGCAGCGCGTGGAGGCCCGTTTCGGCGCCCCCGTCAAGCCGCTCGATCTCCACGTCCACAGCACCGAGGCCGAGGTGCTCTCCGGTGCCAAGAAGGAGGGGCTCGACGCCCTCGACGTCATGTTCGCCATCGGCAACATGCCGAAGGAAATCCCCGCCGCCATCCGCAAGGCCAGCCTCCGCGCCCGGATCGGGGTCGAGCTCTCCGCCGCGCAGCTCGCCGAGACCGCCAAGGCCTACAACATCACCATCGAGGAGCTGAGGAAGGACGCCGACTTCCAGCCCTACCTCACGCTCAAGCTCGTGCTCGTGCAAGACGCCGACGGGCAGCTACGCGTCGGTTACTTCGAGTTCCTTCCGCCCTCGATGATGGACTAGGGCCGGCCCTGCGCCTTGGCCACCTGCTCGCGCATGATCGCGAGCAACGCCTCGTGCTCGCGGCCGAAATCCCCCTTCGTGATCAGGATGGGCGAGCTGTTCAGCTTCAGGCGGATCTTGAACAGCGGCTCGAGCGCGGCGGGGAACTTCGCCATGTATTCCCCCGGGTTGCGCAGCACCACGGCCGTGACCGGGATCCGCGCCGACCCATAGGCGCCGCTTTGCAGCACCGTCTCGTCCCGCAGTTCCTCGACGTCGGTCCACTTGATGATCCCCGTGGAAACACCGCCGGGCGAGTATTCAAATCCGTCCGAGTAGAGGATGAAAAACGGCGGGTTGGCGAACAGCCGGTAGGTGAACACGCCCGTCAGGAAGACGCCGATCAACACGAAGAACCCGAAGATGAACTTGCCCGCCAGGCCGATCTCGTCCGTGCGGCCGAAGGCGTCCGGCTCGTGTTCCTGCAGGAACACGAACCACGTCATGAAGCCGGTCAGGGCGAGAGTCGGGATGACGCAGACCACGTGCACCCAGCGGGGCGCGCGGTGATCGTAGAGGACGGTGCGGGGTTCGTGGTTTTTCAGCATGGGGATGTGTTGGCAGCCAGTGTGCCAGCAGCGTGGGAAATTTCCCGCGGTGGGGAAGCGCAGACTCGCGGGCGGATGCATGGCAGCCCGGTCGACCGGGAGTTTGTCCCTGCTCCATCGCTCACCGGGCCGCCCTTGTCCTCCGCCCACCGCACCCTGTCGCAGCCGCCTCGCGCCCCGCGCGCGCGGCGGCGAGACTGGATGCATGACCACACACCACCGCGGCCGGCTGGCCGTGCTGGCGCTGCTTTGCGCCGGTAGTCTCGCCGCCCAGACCCCGCGCCTCCGCGTCCTCTTCCTCGGCAACAGCCTCACCGACGGCAACAACGTGCCCGCCCTCGTGCAGGGCATGGCCGCCGCCCAGGGCGTGCAGGTCGACTACGAGGCCTTCACCCCCGGCGGGGCCGACCTCTCCGACCACTGGAACTCCTCCGCGCGCACGCGCCTGCAGACGGGCGACTTCGACGTGCTCGTCCTGCAGCAGGGCCCCTCCACCCTTGAGTCGAGCCAGGCCCATCTGCGTCAGTGGGCCATGACGTGGGCCGACGAGGCGCGCCGCTTCGGCACCGAGCCCGCGCTCTACATGGTCTGGGCCCCGCTCACGCAGACCAACGGCTTCGAGCTCTCCGCCCTCTCCTACCGCAACGCCGCGACGGCCGCCAACGCCACCGTCTTCCCCGCCGGTGAGGTCCTGCAGCAGGTCCGGCGCACCAATCCCGAGATCCAGCTCTTCGGTTCCGACAGTTTCCACGCCGCGCCGCATGGCTCGTTTCTCGCCGCCATGGTCATCGCCCGCGGGCTTGTCGGCCTCGATCCCGCCCGCGTGCCCAACATCGTGACCACCATCTCCGTGCCCAACGCCACCCTCGAGGTGTTCCGCGCCGCCGTGGGCAACCTCACCGCCGCCTCCTTCATCAGCCCGCAGACCAACCCGCCCCCAACCACCAATCCGCCGGCCACGCCGCCCGCCAATCCCCCGCCGGCCCCGGTTGTGTCCGGTGGCGGAGGCGGGGGCGGCGGAGCCCCCGGCGTGTTCTTCCTCGCCGCCCTGTTGCTCCTCGCCACCGCACGCTGGTGCTTCGCCCGTGGCTGACGCCCCCGGCGTCTTGGCGGCTTTGCGTGAACCACTCTCTTTTTCCGGCCCTGTCCGCTTTGCGCTCTTCGCGGCCTTCGTGTTAAATCAGTCTATGCTCTGCCACTTGGACGTTGGAGGATGGAGGTTCGTTCTGCCCTCCCGGTTTTCTTTGTGTGCTTGCAATCTCGCCGACTTGTCCGTCGAAGCTTTGGCGAAGTCGGAAGCCTCGGTGTAGGCGGACGTGCCTTCGTGGTTTTTCAGTGGTTCTCTGGCTCGTCACACGCCACACTTCGCATGCCACTCCTCTCCATGAGCCTACCAGACAAAGCCGCCGCCGCTGAGTTACTTCACCAACACGTCCGCGACGAATACCAAAGACTGCACGCCCTGATGGTCGGCACCGCGATGGAGGGTTACGCCGGCCACTATGGCGAGGACACCCACCTCTGGTTCTGCACGGGCTTTCTCCACGACCTCGACTACGAGCAGCACCCCGACCGGCACCCCGGCATCTCCCTCCAATGGTTCAAGGATTGGGACTACCCGCCCGAGCTCATCCACGCCGTCGAGGCCCACGCCTACGGTTACCACGACTTCAAGACGCTCCCGCAGACCCGCCTCGCCGCCGCGCTGCTCGCCTGCGACGAGATCTGCGGCATCTTCTACGCCTACCGGAAGATGAACCCCGTGCCCTACGGCCAGATGAAGCCCTCCTCCATCCGCAAAAAATTCAAGGAGCCCAGCTTCGCCGCCAAGGTGGACCGCTCGGTGATCGAGTTGGGGTGCAAGCATCTTGGCATCACGTTGGATGACCATATCGCGAACATGGTGAAGTTCCTGGCGCCGGTGCCATGAGAATCGCGGAACCACGGAAGAGCAGAAACACAGAAAAGGCACCTGCCACTCCGCGATTCATTCCTTCTGCGCTTCAGCGATAGATTGGCGGGTTGCGCAGTCAGCTTCGGGCTTTCCATATCTCTTCGGCGATTTGCTCGATTAGACAATCTGCGTTGAGCGTTGGACGTTCCTCCGCCTCTGCACGGGTTACTTCGTGCGCTTCGTGACCTTTGTGGTGAGCATCTCCTCACTGGGATTCTGACACTGAAATCCGGACGCCCCGGGTGCCCCGATAGGGCCATTTTTCCCAAGCCAGAATGCCACTGGACTTATCCCGCAAGGCATTGGCCGTTATCGCCTTGACGGATTAATTCACTTTGCCAGCGTTGCGCCCATGTTGCCCCACCCCACGCCCCTGGATGGCCGCACCGCCATCCGCCGACTCATCCTGATCGCCTCGCTGCTGGTCCTCGCCGGCACGGCCCGAAGCCAGACCTTCGCGGATTGGATCTCGGACGATGGCACCACGGTCACGGGCACCATCGGCGGCACCTCAATCACCTTCAGCAGGGATGCAAACGGTGTTTTGGGTGCAATAGAATATAATGGCACTTCCACGGGATTCAGCAACGCCACGTTCTTTTCTCCCTCGCTGGCCAATTCCGATTTCATCGAATTCCAGGGCAAGGCATCGGGCACCCCCACCTACACGATCACCTTCGGCACCACGGTGGTGGATCCCATCCTGTTGATTGCGTCGAACGCCTCCACGCTCACCTTTAGCGCCACGCCCACCTTTCTCTCCGGATCTACCAACGCCACGGCGGAGTTCATCGTCAGCGGAAACCAGGTAATCGGCACCGATTACAACCCTGCCCCCACCGACGCCAACGGCGCGGTGAAATTCTTCGGTAATTTCACCACCATCTCATTCACCGCAGTCTATTCGGGCACCGCCCCTGGTGGTATAGAAGGCATCTCCCTGCAGGTCGGCGTCACTGCCATCCCCGAGCCGTCCACCTACGCCGCCATCGCGGGTGCAGCCATGCTCGGTCTGGCCGTGTATCGTCGGCGCCGCGGTTGCTGAGTATCGGGGAAGGCAGGACTCCCGGCGGCTTGCCGCGCTGGAGTCTGACACAGGCGGGTCGGCGGCCGGCGATTGGCTGACTGTTACCTGCAGTGGGCGGGTCTGATTTGGCCACTCTATCGGCATCACCGGGCGCCAGCCTCCATCCCCCGTCTCCCCGGCTTGTTTTGGGTCAATCAATAGGTTGGCGGAATCGCGGAACAACCGGAGTTGTCTCACGCAAAGGCGCAGAGTCGCCGAGAAGTGCTCAGCGTTTTCTACACGGCAGTCGCAGACTGCGCCGTGTGCCCATCAACGACCGACTTGCCAACCCACTGCCGGAAAGCAAAGTGATGATCATGATCACGACTATCAAGAAAGTCGGTGAATGGCAGGGCGTCATCTTGGATTCGCAAGTCATGAGACTCGCGGGCTTGAAAGTTGGGGATCAGCTGAACTTGGAGCTTCACCGAGGTTGTATATTCTCGCTGCTTCCTTTGCACTTGGACCGCGATGCCACGACCAGGCGGCTCAAGGCGCTGGTGAAAAAGCCCCGGAAGAAACCGTCCCGCAAACGCTGAGGCAATCAGGGCGATCGGCTCTCAGTTTTCAGCCGTCAGCCCCCGGCTTTCCATATTTCCTCGGACCTTTGCTCTATTGGGCGTTCAGCGTTAAACGTTGAGCGTTTCGCTTCCGCCTCCTCCAACCAACGCTCCGCCCGGCCCGCGCTCGGCGGGCCGGCGGCCCCGCGGCACGACACCCTAGTCGTCGCGCGCGGTCAGCCAGATGCCGGTGGCGACGGCGGCGAACAGCAGCGTCGGCACGATGACCCAGGCCGGGTGGATCGGCACATTCCAATGGCCGATGGCCCACCAGACGACCACGCACTTCGCCAGGATCAGCACCCACAGCGCCGTCAGCAGCCAGCGCATGCGCACCGGATACCTGTTCTCATCGAGATGGATCGAGTGGAACATGGCCGCAGCATACGCCGCCCGGCCGGCCCCGGCTGCGCATCCGTTGCCAATTCCACCCGCGCAATTCTTGCGGAGATTACCTCACGCAGAGTCGCAAAGCCGCGGAGGAAGCCAGGAACGGATATTTGAACACAGAGGACGCGGAGGGCACGGAGGCCAAACTCTGAGACCTCTGTGCTCTCTGTGTTGAAAATATCCTCCCGCCGCCCCTCAGGCCAGCGTCTTCAGGTCGATGACGAAGCGGTATTTCACGTCGCTCTTCAGCATGCGCTCGTAGGCCTCGTTGATCTGGTCCATGCGGATCATCTCGATGTCGGAGGTGAGGTTGTGCTTCCCGCAGAAATCGAGCATCTCCTGCGTCTCGGGCAGGCCGCCGATGAGCGAGCCGGAGAACGAGCGGCGGCGGAAGATCAGCGGGAAGGCCGCCACGGGCTGCGGCTTCTCCGGCGCCCCCACCAGCACCAGGTTACCCTCGCGCTTCAGCAGGTTGATGAGGGCGTTGATGTCATGGTCCGCCGACACGGTATCGAGGATGAAATCGAAGCTGCCCGCCTGCGCGGCCATCTGCTTCTCGTCGCGCGACAGCACCACCTCGTGCGCGCCGAGGCGCTTGGCGTCGGCGGCCTTGCCGGCGGAGGTGGTGAACAGCACCGTGTGCGCCCCGAAGGCGCGCGCGAACTTCACGCCCATGTGGCCGAGGCCGCCCAGCCCGACGATGCCGACCTTCTGCCCGGGCCCGACCTTCCAGTGGCGCAGCGGCGAATAGGTCGTGATGCCCGCGCACAGCAGCGGCGCGGCGGCGGCGAGGTTGAGGTTGGCCGGCATCCGCAGCACGAAGTCCTCCGTCACCACGATGCTCTGCGAGTAGCCGCCGAGCGTCGGCGTGCCGAGGTGCTTCTCCGTGCCGCCGTAGGTGCCGCCCGTCATGCCGGCGTCGCAATACTGCTCGAGGCCCGTGCGGCAGTTCGGGCAGGTGCGGCAGGAATCCACGAGGCAGCCCACGCCGACGGTGTCGCCGACCTTGAACTTCTTCACCGCGCTGCCGGTGGCGACGACCTTGCCGACGATCTCGTGGCCGGGCACGGCCGGATACTGGGTGAAATGCCACTCGTTGCGCGCGTAGTGGAGGTCGGAATGGCAGACGCCGCAGTAGAGGATCTCGATCTTGACGTCGGTGGGGGTGGGTTCGCGGCGCTCGATGGTGGTGGCGGCGAGGCGGGCGGTGGCGGCCGGGGTGGCGTAGGCCTTGGTGGAATAGCAGGAGATCTTGGGCATGGGGATTGGTTTAACCGCTAATGGGCACTATTCCACACGAATAAAGCCAGAGCGCAATCTGAGTTTGTTTAACCACAGATAGACACCGATGCAGCAGGGCTGGGAGAATTAACACGGTGAGCGCGGAGGGTTTCGGACTTAGGAACCACGAATGGACACGAGTCTACACGAATTGGCCGGATCAATCACTGCACTATCCGCGTTCTCTGCGATCTCCGTGTTAAAGAAACATCTTCAAACCATTGGACAGAATGAATCTCACGCCGAGACGCCAAGACGCGAAGCAGGGAAGGAACAGATATTTTTGAACACAGAGGACGCGGAGCGCTCGGAGGTTTTCTGATTCGGAGGGAACGCTGATTGGCGCTAATCCACGCTGATCGACCGGATGGCTCTCCGCGTTCTCTGCGACCTCTGTGTTAAAGAAACTTCTTCACACGGAATCTCACGCCGAGACGCCAAGGCGCAGAGAGTGAAGACGCTTTAGTAACCTGGGAGCGTTTCGCTTCGCGAGTTCGTGCTCCCACACCCTGACGACTCGCCAGCCCATAGTCCGGAGGATTCGGTTCACCTTACGATCCCTCGCCCGGTTGGTGGCAATCTTGTCGCGCCAGAACTTCGCATTGCCCTTGGGTTGGATGAAGTGCCTCGGGCAGCCGTGCCAAAAGTAGTCGTCCACGAACACCGCGGTCTTGCCTTGAGTTTGAGGGTTCGGCAGTTGTCTCGCAGTGGCGATTACTACACCAACACCGGAGTCATCGAGGGCTTGGTATGGGGCGTCGATAGAGGACTTCCGAAAAACTGATTCGGATGCGGTGTTCGGAATCCTGGCTAAGAATCCCGAGTTCGATCTGGCTGCGACCCAGAAGGAGGCGTGGTTGGAGCAGATCGCGTTTCTGCAGAAGAACCTCGAGGGACTGACCGGCACGCTTTTTCTCGAGTTTAATATCCCGCGAATGGGCAGCCGGGTGGATGCGGTCCTTCTGATTGGACCGGTGGTATTCGTCGTCGAGTTTAAGGTGGGCGAAGCTGTGTTCAACCGGGCGGATGTTGAACAGGTTTGGGACTATGCGCTCGACCTGAAAAACTTTCATGAGGCGAGCCACCAGGTCTCGTTGGTGCCTCTCTTGATCGCAACCGAGGCCAAAGAGTCGGTGCCCGCGAAACTGGCGAAGGACGCAGATGCGGTTTACCGCCCGATACTGGTTCATCCGGACGGCTTTCGCGCGACGATTGAGTCTGCCTTGACGATAATCACTGGAGCCGCGCTCGATCAGAACCAATGGGCTCAGGGTGCCTATAAGCCGACGCCCACGATCGTTGAGGCGGCACGAGCACTCTACGCGCATCATGGTGTGGAGGCGATCAAGGCTTTCGACGCCGGGAAGAAGAACCTGGGCGAGACTTCACGGCGAATTGAGGAATTGATTGATGAGGCACGGGCGAAGGGCCGTAAGATCATCTGCTTCCTCACTGGTGTGCCTGGCGCGGGTAAAACTTTGGTGGGTCTAAACGTAGCGACCCAGCATGCCCGGACGGAGAGCCCAACGCATGCAGTTCTGTTGTCGGGCAATGGTCCGCTTGTTGCCGTGCTTCGGGCCGCGTTGTCGCGTGATGAGAAGGCGCGATTGAAGAGGCGAGGACAGAAACCGAAGAAGGGGAGCGATCCTGTGAAGCAGTTCATTCAAAATGTGCATCACTTCCGAGATGAGGCACTCAAGAGCGAGGCGCCGCCGGCGGATCATGTGGTGGTGTTCGACGAGGCCCAGCGCGCTTGGAATCAGTCGATGACGTCGGATTTCATGAAGCGGAAGAAGGGCGTTCCTAACTTCTCTGACTCAGAGCCGCAATTTTTAATACGTTACGTGGACCGGCATAAGGATTGGGCGGTGATTCTCTGCTTGGTCGGTGGCGGGCAGGAGATCAACCGTGGTGAGTCTGGCATCGGCGCTTGGTTGGAAGCGGTTAAGACCTCTTTCCCGCATTGGGACATGTATATTTCGTCGCGATTGACCGATAGCGAATACGCGGCAGGGGAGACGATTGGCGCCGTGAAGGAGTCTCGAGGAGTGTATCTCGATGATAATCTGCACCTGTCGGTTTCGATGCGGTCGTTCCGAGCGGAGCATGTCTCGGTCTTTGTGAAAGCGCTGCTCGATTGTGAGCGGGATCAGGCCAGAGAGACGTTAGCTAAGCTGAAGCGGTATCCGATTGCCGTGACTCGAAACCTGGCTTTGGCGAAGCAGTGGGTCCGATCCCAAGCCCGCGGTAGCGAGCGTTATGGATTGGTTGCCTCCTCGAAGGCTCAGCGGCTCAAGCCGCACGCCATTGATATTCGGGTGAAGACGGACCCGGTGCACTGGTTCTTGGATGAGAAGGAAGATACGCGGTCCAGCTATTACCTCGAGGATGCAGCGACCGAGTTTCAGGTGCAAGGTCTTGAAGTGGACTGGGCTCTCGTCACTTGGGACGGCGACCTGCGGTTTACCGGCTCAGATTGGAGCTATCACGACTTCCGCGGTGCTAAGTGGCAGAATGTGAAGAATGCCGACAACCGGAACTATCTGAAGAACGCTTATCGGGTGCTTCTAACCCGCGCTCGGCAGGGTATGGTCATTTTTGTGCCGGAAGGCGACGTGAGCGATCATACACGACCGCCGGCTTACTATGATTCCACTTTCCAATACCTGCGGGAACTGGGTATCACCGTGCTCAACTAGTCATGAATACTGAGCCAACCTACCGAGTGAAGTTTTCAACTCGCGGGCGGGTGACAATTCCCGCGCCGTTGCGGAAACAGCTTGGCCTAAAGAGCGGCTCAAAAGTGTCGTTGGAAGTGGCACCTTCAGGAGCGTTTCTCTTGAGGCCTACTGGTAAGTAAGTCGAAGCCGTGCCGCGATGCGTTGGCAGTCGTGGTAGTTGAAATCGGTCAAGCGTTCAGGCAGTAGGACCGAGAGGCATTCCCGGCCAAAGTTATCCTGAAGGTAATATGGCCACGGTTCGGTCAATTGCGTGAAGTCGACATGCAAGCATGACCACTGCTCAAAGTGCGTCGCGATGCGTATGACCTCGCGCATTAACCCATCAATTCCGCTGTAGGCGTCGCTAAGGTTGAGCATTCGATTTGTGGGCGCGTGTTTGTGGCACTCGTGCCAGAGTGAGCTGGCGATGGCGAAGACGGCGGCGGGATCTGGAGCATCGTTCGGAGCCATACCCTAGCCTAGTCGAATGCGAGCAATCAGGCCACGGACTATGAGTCACATTGCGCGACTAGTCGCACAATCCGGCGGGCCAATTCTGGCCAATTGGCCAGAATTCAAGACCAAGCTCCTCCTGATCTCCGTGCCCTCCGCGTCCTCTGCGTTGAAACCGATCGGGGCCTTCAGCCGTCGCCAAGGCTATGGCTGACAGGAAAGCCCCCTCCTACAGCGGAAACAGGCGGGCCGATTCTGACCAGCCGGTCAGAATTAAAAGGCTCGGCTCGTCGGGGACGACTCGCCCTACCCTGCTGGCTGAAACGGGCTTGCGGAGGACCAAAAGGTTGATTCAACCTTTTGGCCATGCCCAACCAGCTCCACCGCTCCAAGCGCCGCCAGAGCCTCGCCGAACACGAGGCGGTGCTGGCCGCGCTCGCCGCCATCGCCCGGCGGGAGCGCACGAGCGTCATGGCCCTGTTGCGCGCAGCGGCGCGCGAGACGGTGCGGAAACGGGCGGCCGACCCGGCGCAGGCGGCGGCCCTGCGCCCGCTGGTGGCGCGGCTGGCGCCGAAGACGCCGGCGCGCTTCGCGTCGGCGGCGCAGTTGTCGCGTTTCAAGCGGACAAAGCGGGAATTCGACCGCGTGCTGCTGGAGCTGAATCTCGCCACGCCGTCGGCCATCCAGAACCGGAACTCGCTGGCGGCGGACCAGCCGGTGCGGTTGGTGAACTTCGACGAGGCCCATGCCGCCGTCGTCTGAGTCCGAGGCGCGGCCGCCGGCTGATTTCGCCCGCCTGCTGGCCACGCGCGAACCAGTGCTCCTGGTTGGCGGACAGGCGGTGAATCTCTGGGCGCTCTACTACCAGGGCCGGGCGTCCGACCTCGCGCCGTTTGTTTCGCGGGACGTCGACGTGCTGGGCGACCGCGAGGTGTTGCGGGAGTTGGGCCGGCTGGCCGGAACCAAGCCGCAGTTCTTCCCACCGAAGCCGCCGGGCAACGAGGTCGGGGTGGTGATCGCCAAGGACGCCCACGGCGAGGCGCTGCTGATCGAGGTGCTGCGCTACGTGCGCGGCCCCACGAATGAAGAGATGAAGAACCCGGTTTACACCATGATGCTGGGCCCGACCACGGTGCGGGTGCCCGGCCCCATCGCCTTGTTGCAGGCCAAGATCGCCAACCTGGCCGAGATCGCCCAGTCGGGCCGGCAGGACGGACGGCACGTGCTCATCCTGAGCCGCGTGATGCCGGCCTATCTGGAGGATTTGCGCGCCGCCACCGCTGCCGGGCGCATGGAAGAACGGAAGCTGATCGGTTTTCTGGAGCGGTTGCTGGCAGTGGTTAAGACCAAGGCCGCGGTGCGGGCGTTCGGCACGCTGAAGGTCGATCCGCTGGCGATGTTCGGCGAGTTGCAAGCGGGCAACTTGTCCAAGGTCGCGGCGTTTCTGCGGGAGCGGTTGCCGCGCCTGCGCTGAAAAGGGAATCGGGGCTACAGGGGCGCACCTCTATGCGGTGGCGGGATTGCTTCGCCATCTCCGCCAAGCCTCCATCGGCGATCCCGCCCTACAGCGGCTCGCGAAGACGATTCTCCTACCCTATTTCAATTCGAGGTCATTGACCCGGACTTCTTAGACGGCCCATTCCGTCACCCGCCTCCGCCGAGGCTTCGACGGACAAGTCGGCGGGGCAAGCGATGAGTCACATTGTGCGCGATCGCGCACAATCCGGCGGGCCGATTCTGACCTTAAGGCCAGAATTGAAGACCAAGCTACTCCTGATCTCCGTGTCCTCTGCGACCTCTGCGTTAAACAAATCAGATCGGGGCGTCCCGTTCGACAAGCTCAGGGCCATGGCTGCAGGAAAGCCCCTCCTACAGGGGCGTGGCAGGAGATGAGTCACATTGCGCGACTAGTCGCGCAATCCAGCAGGCCAATTCTGGCCGCGCGGCCAGAATCGGCCCTTGCGAGAGGGCGGCCGACGGCTAGTTTGCGGGCATGAAGTCCGCGGCCAACGCTTCGTCGCCCCTTTCCGGCCTCCGGTCGGTCGTGCGAGCCGTGTGCGAACGGCATCCGGTGGCCCGGCTGGAGCTTTTCGGCTCGCAGGCGGAAGGGCAGATGCGGACCGACAGCGATGTGGACCTGCTGGTTGAATTTATACCCGGGTCGAAGCCCGGCCTGCTGGAGATGGGCGCCTTGCAGGACGAGTTGGAACAACGGCTCGGACGCAAGGTGGATTTGCTGAGTCGGCGGGCGGTGGAAAAAAGCCGCAACGCGTATCGCCGCCGCTCAATCCTGGCCCGGCCCGTGACGCTCTATGCGACTCCTTCGATGCGGTCGGCGTAAACCTTCACCAGTTTGTGTGATTTCAGCAAAGTGACGATTTGCGGCCAAGCGCGGGCCAAGAGCTTGTGGTAGTCGCGCCGGCGCATATTGCCAAACCGCAGATGCACCACCCAAGGTGGCGGGGTGTTCACGATGATCCGCTCGGAGAAATCGGTGTCCTTGGACACGATGACCAATTTTCCCGCTTGGCGTGGTCCCAGACCTGGCTGTCCGTGGGCTTCGGACCCAGCACTGTTACCGAGCTGACAGGCAGCGCAGGGTTGAATTCCAGCCGCGACGGAACGTTCTGGTCGAAGAGGAAGCCCCTCATGCCACCGGTTGCACCGAATACTGATTGGCCATCAAGCGGGAAGCGTAATCGAGGCAGGCCTGGACATCATCACGGGTGAGGGCCGGATATTCGCCCAGCACATCTTCGATCGAGTCGCCGGCAGCAAGGAATTCGAGCACGGTTTGCACGGCGATGCGCGTCCCGCGAATGACGGGACGGCCGTTGCAGACATCGGGGGTGATAGTGATGCGCTCGTTCATGTGCATGAGGATAGCCCGGACCGAAGAGGATTCAACCTTGGATTTGGACGGGCACTCCCGCGAGTGGACAGCATGCGAGGGGTTAGTTTTGTGTGACCTTGCGCCTATTGGCTGGTGTCGCGGCGCTCGGTAGTGGCCAAGAAAATCAGGGGCGTTCAGCCGTCGCCCCGTTCGACAAGCTCAGGGCTATGGCTGACAGGAAAGCCCCTCCGAATTGACTTTGCGCCTCTGCGGCTTGGCGTGAGACCAACTATTTAAGCTCGAGGTCGTTCACGCGGACTTCCTTCACGGCCCATTTGGTCACGGTGAGGCCCTTGGAAGTGCGCGTAGAGACGGCGAGGGGTGTTAAGTCGAAGTCGAGTTCGCGTATTCTGGCTCCCGAGCGGCCGTCGAGCGAGACGTGGATGCTCTTCGGCATGTCCTTCTCCTTGTCGGCAACATGCAGCCAGACGAGCTTGGAGCCCTCGCTCTTGGCGAGGGGGTAGAGCTTGTCGCGGCTGAGGCCGCCGATCTGGAACTTCTTGGCGAAGGTCTTACCGTCCGGGCCGTCGCGATACACCATGGTGTAGAACTTCGTGTCGCCGTCCGCCGGCCACACGGCGACGTGCCGGATGTCGAGCCCCATGAAGGTCTTCTCGGCCGACACCTTGGTGACCTTGAGCGTGCAGTCGCCCATGATCGTGAGCACGGAGTCCAGGATGGTGCAGTCGCAGACGTATTCGTGCTGCCGCCAGTTGAGCCCGATGAAGCCGTCCTCGCGGTTGACGTAGAGGCGCTGGTTGGCCGTGACAACCTCCGAGGCCTTGATCTCCTCCAACTCGTCGTAGCTGGTCTTCCGCTTGAGGCCCTTGCCGTATTTCTCCTGAAGCTGTTCGAACCAGGCGACGGCGTAGTCGGTGAGCTTCCGGAGGTTGGCCCTCGTCTCCTTGATGCCTTCCTCGATCTTTTTGATCTGCTCGTCGGCCTGGAAGCGGTTGTAGGCGGAGATGCGCTTGATGCGGATCTCGGTCAGGCGGGTGATGTCGTCGTCGGTCACCTCGCGGCGGAGCTGCCGGAGGAAGGGCTTCAGGCCGTCGCGGATCTCCTTCATCACGCTCTCCCAGGTCTTGGATTTCTCGATGTTCCGGTAGATGCGCTCCTCGATGAAGATGCGCTCGAGGGAGTCCCAGTGCCACTGCTGCTCGAGCTCGCCGAGCCTGATCTCGAGCTCGCGCTTGAGGAGCTCGCGCGTGGCCTCGGCGCTGGCCTTGAGGATGTCGCGCACGCCCATGAACACGGGCTTGTCGTCGCCGGTCTTGGGGTCGCGCACGATGACGCAGGCGGCGGGGTTGAGCTGCACCTGGCAGCTGGTGAAGACGTAGAGCTGCGGGATGACCTTGTCGGGCTCGGCGCCCTGCGGGAGGTGGATGAGGATCTCGACCTTGTCGGCGGTGTTGTCGTCGACGTGCTTGATCTTGATCTTGCCCTTGGCGTTGGCGGCGAGGACGGACTCGATGAGCGACTCGGTGGTGACGCCGTAGGGCAGCTCGGTGACGGCGAGGACGTATTTGGAGCGCTCCTCGATCTTGGCGCGGACCTTCACCTTGCCGCCGCGCTCGCCGTCGTTGTATTCGGAGAAGTCGGCGGTGCCGCCGGTGGGGAAGTCGGGGAGGATGCGGAAGGTTTTTCCCTGGAGGTGGTTGATCGCCGCGCGGCAGAGGTCGTTGAAGTTGTGCGGGAGGATCTTGGTGGCGAGGCCGACCGCGATGCCGTCGGCGCCCTCGAGGAGGACGACGGGGAACTTGGCGGGGAGCGTGACGGGCTCCCGGGTGCGGCCGTCGTAGCTGGCCTGCCACGTGGTGGTCTTGGGGTTGAAGAGGACGTCGCGGGCGAAGGGCGTGAGGCGGGCCTCGATGTAGCGGGGGGCGGCCGCGTCGTCGCCGGTGAGGACGTTGCCGAAGTTGCCCTGCGGCTCGATGAGCCAGCCGCGCTGGGCGATGCCGACGAGCGCGGCGCCGATGGAGGCGTCGCCGTGCGGGTGCAGCTTCATCGTGGCGCCGACGACGTTGGCGACCTTGTGGAAGCGGCCGTCGTCCATGTCCCACAGGGTGTGGAGGACGCGGCGCTGCACGGGCTTCAGGCCGTCGTCGAGGTGCGGGACGGCGCGGTCGAGGATGACGTAGGAGGCGTAGTCGAGGAACCAGTTGCGGTAGGCCTGCGCGAGCGGCGCGGGCTCGTCCTGGACCTTCTGGCCCTTCTTGCGCTTCGGTGGCGGGGCCTCGGGCTCCGGCCCGCCTTCGCCCGCTGGGCTACGGCGCGGTTCGTCCTCAGCAAGCTGAGGCGAAGCGGGCACAAGCTTGGAAGATTTGGGGCTGTCCTCCGTCTTCTGTCCCCTGTTCTCGGGGGCCGCGGGCGCGGCGTCCAGCGGCAGCTCGGCCTGGTCGGAGGGCTTCTTGGATTTCTTCTTGGCCATTTCGGAAAGGGATTTGTCTCACGCAGAGGCGCAGAGACGCGGAGAAGGATTAGAGATTATTGGCGATACGCTTGATGCCGTCCTTGAGGAGAGGGGCACCGAAGTTGATCAGCAGACCGAGTCGATAATCCAGCAACTTGAGGTAGGTCAGGAGTTGCTTGCTGTGAACCGGGGCCAGGACTTCGACAGATTTCAGCTCAACGATAACAGCCCTTTCGACAATCAGGTCGGCCCGGAATCCCTCCTCAAAACGAACCTCATCATAAACGATTGGCACGGGAACCTCACGTTCGGCCACCAACCCGCGTTTCTCCAGCTCATAGGCCAGTAGCCGCGTATAAACTGATTCCAGCAAGCCAGGTCCGAGCTTCATGTGGATATGAACGGCCGCATCCACGATCTGACCGGAAATGTCGTTTAGGTCTTTCACTGAAGGCTGACGCAGAGGAGCAGGTGGATCGATGGAGGGAGAGAGGTTCACGCAGAGGCGCAGAGGCGCGGAGAAGAATGGAAAGAAATTCAAAGAGGTTTGGACTCTGCGTTCTCAGCGTCTCTGCGTGACATCATAAGCATCACGCCTCCACCAGGTCCTTCTCCACGCGGAGGTTGTCGATGATGAAGTCCTGCCGCTCGGGGGTGTTCTTGCCCATGAAGAAGGCGAGCAGCTCGTCGGAGCTGTAGAGGTGGTGCAGGTTGACGGGCTCGAGGCGGATGTTCTCGCCGATGAAGTCCTTGAACTCGCCGGCGGAGATCTCGCCCAGGCCCTTGAAGCGGGTGACCTCGGCGCCGGCGCCGAGGGCCGCCTGCGCGGCGCGTTTCTCCTGCTCGCTGTAGCAGTAGCGGGTCTCCTTCTTGTTGCGGACGCGGAAGAGCGGGGTCTCGAGGATGTGGAGGTGGCCGTGGCGGATGAGGTCGGGGAAGAACTGGAGGAAGAACGAGATCAGGAGCAGGCGGATGTGCATGCCGTCGACGTCGGCGTCGGTGGCGATGACGATGCGGTTGTAGCGGAGGCCGTCCATGCCGTCCTCGATGTTGAGGGCGGCCTGGAGGAGGTGGAATTCCTCGTTCTCGTAGATGACCTTCTTGGAGAGGCCGTAGGTGTTGAGGGGCTTGCCCTTGAGGGCGAAGACGGCCTGCGTCTGCACGTCGCGCGTGGCGGTGAGGGAGCCGGCGGCGCTGTCGCCCTCGACGATGAAGAGGGTGCTCTCCTCGGCGCGCTCGTTGCGGTCGCCGAGGTGGAGGCGGCAGTCGCGGAGCTTCTTGTTGTGGAGCGAGGCCTTCTTGGCGCGCTCGCGGGCGATGTTGCGGATGCCGGCGAGCTCCTTGCGCTCGTGCTCGTTCTCCTCGATCTTGCGCCTGATGGTCTCGGCGACGTCGCGGTTCTTGTGCAGCCAGACGTCGAGGGACTGCTGGAGGAACTTGCCGACGAATTCCTTGAGCGAGGGGCCCTTGGGCCCGACGTCGGTGGAGCCGAGCTTGGTCTTGGTCTGCGACTCGAAGACGGGCTCCTGCACGCGCACGCTGACGGCGGCGTCGATGGACTGGCGGATGTCGGCGGCGTCGAAGTCCTTCTTGAAGTGGTTGCGGATGGTCTCGACGAGGGCCTCGCGGAAGGCGGAGAGGTGCGTGCCGCCCATCGTGGTGTGCTGGCCGTTGACGAACGACCAGTATTCCTCGCCGTAGTGGTTGCCGTGGGTGAAGGCGACCTCGATGTCCTCGCCCTCGAGGTGGATGATGGGATACAGCGGCTCGCCGGCGAGCTCCTTGGCGAGGAGGTCCTTGAGGCCGTGCTCGGAGCGGAAGGGCTGGCCGTTGAGTGTGAGGGTGAGGCCGCGGTTGAGGAAGGCGTAGTTCCACAACATGTCCTCGATGAACTCGGTGCGGAACCGGAAGTCGGAACCGAAGAGCTTCTCGTCGGGGGTGAACTCGATGAGCGTGCCGTTGCGGTCCCCGGTCTTGGTGACGCGGCTTTCCTTCTTCAGTTTGCCCTTCTCGAAGTCGACGATCTTGGTCTCGCCGTCGCGGATGGCCTGGGCGCGGTAGGTGGCGGCGAGGGCGTTGACGGCCTTCTGGCCGACGCCGTTGAGGCCGACGGCCTTCTGGAAGGTCTCGGAGTCGTATTTCGCGCCGGTGTTGATGATGGAGACGCAGTCGACGAGCTTGCCCAGCGGGATGCCGCGGCCGTAGTCGCGCACGCGGACGGAGCGGGCGGCCTCGTCGAGCTCGACCTCGATCTTGCGGCCCGCGCCCATCGTGAACTCGTCGATGGAGTTGTCGATGGTCTCCTTGAGGAGGACGTAGATGCCGTCCTCGGCGTGGGCGCCGTTGCCGAGGCGACCGATATACATGCCCGGGCGGAGGCGGATGTGCTCGAGCGAGCTGAGGGTCTTGATGCTGGCTTCGGTGTAGTTGGACGCCATGTCTGAATGCGAAAAAGGCACGAGACGTGGACAGCGCAAGCCACGATTGGGAATCAACGGGGGTCAGCCTTCGCCAAGGCTACGGCTGATCCGTCCCGCCCGCTGCGCGGGACAGGCGGAGACGCCATGGGCTCGGGCGGAAACTGAGGCGGCGGCCGGTGGCGGTTCAAGCGCA
>CAZMFB010000010.1:23249-86872 GCA_964565475.1 uncultured Opitutaceae bacterium
GACGCCATGGGCTCGGGCGGAAACTGAGGCGGCGGCCGGTGGCGGTTCAAGCGCAATTCCCGCCGCGGCGGGGCGCGTCAGCATTTCGTGAAAGCGGGCCCGCGGCCGGCTGCGGGCTTGCGACGGGCGGGGACGTGACCAACCTCCGGGTTGCCCACCATGAAAAAGATCCTCATCTTCGGCCTTGTTGCGGTGATCGCCCTTTATGTCGGACTGATGTTCTTCCTCGGCCACATCGTGAAGGCCGGCGTCAACACCTTCGGCCCCAAGCTGACCCAGACGAAGGTCGAGCTGCAGGCCGCCACCATCTCGCCGGTCACGGGCGCCGGCACCCTGCGCGGCCTCGTGGTCGGCAACCCCAAGGGCTGGTCCGAGGGCAATGCCTTCTCCCTCGGCCGCGTCCACGTGGACGTCGCCCCGATGTCGCTGCTCGGTGACCACATCGTGATCGAGGAGATCTCGATCGACGGGCCCGAGTTCCTCTACGAGACCAGGTTCGTCTCCAGCAACATCAAGGACCTGTTGAAGAACATCGAGGACTTCTCCGGCGGCGGCAGGGAGGCGCAGACCCAGCCCGCCACCAAGGACGGCAAGCCGATCAGGTTCGTGGTCCGGAAATTCCGCCTGACCAACGGCGTCGCGCGCCTCGGCGTGGGCCCCACCGCCATCCCCGTGCCGCTCCCGCCCATCGCGCTCGACGACCTCGGCGTGAAGGAGGGCGGCATCACCCCGGAACAGCTCGCCGGCGCCGTCATGAAGAACGTCCTCGGCAGCATCGTCACCGGCTCGGCCGAGGCCCTCGCCAACATGGGCTCGACCCGCGCCGCCAACGCCCTCGAGCAGACCAAGGACGCGGCCAAAAAGGCCGCCGACGGCGTGAAGAAGCTCCTCGGCGGCGACAAGCCTTGAACGCTCCGCCGGCGGTGCTGTGCCGCCGTTTCCTGTGCGCCGCTGCACGGGCGGCGACCCGACGCGGCGTGGACAAACCGCGCGCTCCTGATTCGTTGCCCGCATGCTGACCGCGGACGAATGGATCCTCTTCGTGACCCTGTGCCTCACGATGTCGGCCACGCCGGGCCCGAACATGATGTATCTGACCTCGCGCGCCCTGGGCCAGGGCCGCACCGCGGCGCTGACCTCGCTCTGGGGCGTCGCGACGGGCTTCCTCGTGCACCTCACGGTCGCGGCGACCGGTCTGGCGGCCGTCCTGCAGGCCACGCCCGGCGCGCACGCGGCCATCCGCCTCGCCGGCGCCGCCTATCTGCTATGGCTGGCGTGGAAGACGTTGCGCCCCGCCGCCGGCAGCTGGCAGGCGGCGCAACTACCGGACGCGGCGCCACGGCAGCTGTTCTTCATGGGTTTCATGACGAACGTGCTGAACCCGCAGGCCGCGCTGCTCTACCTGTCCATTTTCTCGCAATTCATCCGACCTGAGCGGGGCGCCGTGCTCTGGCAGGGCGCGCAGCTCGGCGCCGTGCAGATCACCATCAGCGTGGCGGTGAACGCCGCGGTCATCCTCGGCGCGGGCCGGCTCGCCGGATGGATGTCGGCGCGCCCGTGGGGTTGGAGGGCGCAGCGCGGCGTCATGGGCGGCGTGCTGGCGGCCCTGGCCTTGCGGCTTGCGCTCGACGGCCTGCGCTGAAAGATGCGCGGCATGAAGCCGCGGTTCACGGGCGTGCCCTTCGTCGTCTACCCGGTGAGGAACATGGCGCGGGCGCGGCGCTTCTACACCGGTGTGCTCGGCCTGAGGCCCGGCGACCGCTGGGGCGACAAGTGGGCGGAATTCAAAATCCGGCGCGGTGCACCCGTGCTGGCGCTCTCGACCGTCATGCAGGGCGTGAAACCCGGCGCCAAGGGTGCGGCCCTCGCGCTCGAGACCGACCGCTTCGACGCCGTTGTCGCGCACCTGCGGAGGAAGCGCGTGAAATTCACCTACGGCCCGAAGGACCTTTCCACCTGCGCCTTCGCCCGCTTCCTTGATCCCGACGGCAACCACCTTGTCCTGCACCGCCGGCACTGACCCACGATGAAAACCCCCACCCTCCCCCTGCTGCTCCTGCTCACCGCCCTGTCCGCCGCCGCCCAGACCCTGGAGGAGCTGGCGCAGAAACCCGAGCTCTGGCCCAAGGAGGTGACCGTCGGCGGCGCGACCAAGGCCATCGTCCTCAAGGGCGGCCAGCCCGCCGGCAACATGCTGCTCGGCGCGGGCGCGCGGATCGTGATCTCCGCCATCACCACCGACGGCGTGACCGGCCAGACCGGCTCCGCCACCGTGCGCGTGCCGGCGGAAAAGACCGACCTGATGGCGCGCCTCAACGGCACTGACACCGCCGCCACCGCCGCCCGCGCGCAGGCGGACGGGAAGACCCTGGGGGACGACGCCACCGCGCGCGCCAAGGCGAAGCACCAGCCGGCCGCCGCCGGCAGCTCGCCCATGCAGCGCCGCCTCGCCGGCAAGCTCGTCAAGCTCGAGGGCGGCAACCTGCAGAACTTCGACGCCGGCAAGCTCGGCGGCGTGAAATACTACGCGCTGTATTTCTCCGCCAGCTGGTGCGGCCCCTGCCGGCAATTCACGCCGCGGCTGGTCAGCGAATACGCGCGCCTGAAGAAGGCCCACCCGGAGTTCGAGGTCGTCTTCGTCAGTGCCGACCAGTCGGCCGGCGACATGCGCGACTACATGCGCAAGGACCAGATGCCCTTCCTCGCGATCAAATTCGACCAGATCCAGCGTGAGCCCGAGATCGTGCGCTACGCCGGGCCGGGCATCCCCTGCCTCGTGCTCGTCGACTCCGGCGGACGCGTGCTCTCCGACAGCTACGAGGGCGACAACTACGTCGGCCCGAACAAGGTATTGCAGGACACCCAGCGCATCCTGAGGGCAAACTAGCGGCCGCGGCCAATCCCGCAATTCGGGCGGTTGGGCGCGCCCCACGGAGTGTTGGGCACAGTTTTGTTGTCGGTCCCGCCGGCCCCGGCCCACCTTCGCCGCGCATGAACCGACCCCGCACCCTGTTCCCCGTTGCAGGCCTCGGCCTGCTGGCCGCCTTGCTCGCCGGCTGTGCCACCAAATCCCAGACCGCCCAGAACGAGGCGCAAAAGGCCATCCTCGCCCGCGATCCGGACGAGGTGGTGACCGTGGCCCCCGCCACCGGGAGCAACATCCCGAAAAAGATGAAACTGAAGGACATCGTCTCCGCCGACGGCACCAAGAAATCGCAGACGACCGATGTGGACCCGAAGGCCTTCGCGGACGGTCTCCGGCGCAAGACGCCGAACGAGATCGGCCGTTGAACCAAAACGATTGGGTTGCGGTCGCAACGGCGGCCTGTTCCACTCGGCCCCTGAACCCGCACACCAGCACATGAAGAACCTCCGTTACGCCCTCGCCGGCCTCGCCCTGCTCCTTCTCGCCGGCTGCTCCACCAAGACCAAGGAAGCCAAGTCAGAAGCCGAGCAGGCCGCCGCCGAGGAGGAATACGTCTACATCCCCTCCTCCACCGGCAGCAACCTGCCCAAGAAGGTCAAAAAGTCCGACATCATCGCCGGCAAGGTGACCAAGGACGGCAAGGTCACCACCGTGGACAAGGACGAGTTTTCGCGGAACCTGCGCCCCGGCCGGCAGATGGAGACCAGCGGCGCGCGCTGAACATCCGGCTGCGGCCGCTGTCTGTGCGTCTGACCACATGAAGACCAGACTCACCGCAATCCTCCTGCCTGCCGTGCTCCTGGCCGGGCTGCTCGGCGGGTGCAAGACGACACAGACCTATTACAGCTACACCGGCGAGGAGGAGCTGTCCGAAAAGGCCCGGCACGACGAATACGTCTACTTCCAGGTCACCGGCAGCCACATCATCAAGCGCGTCAAGAAGGCCGACGTGCTCTCCGGCCGCGTGCCGAAGGACTCCACCCTCGTCATCATGACGCCGGAGCAGTTTGCCCAGCTCATCCGCCCGGGCCGGCGCGGCTGAAGTCGGACCGCGGGTTTCCCCCGGCACTGTGCCGGTCGTGACCGGCCGAGGCATTGACGCCCCGGTGAACGCCCCGATGCTCCGCGCATGAAGATCACGTTCTACCTCGAGGTGGTGTCGTCATGGTGCTACTGGGCGCGCCCGACCTGGACCGAACTGCAGCAGCGCTACGCCGGCCGGGTGGAATTCGGGTGGAAGATCGCGAGGATGCGCGCCGAGGACTGGCCCGTGAGCCGCGCGCAGTGCGAGTGGTTCTACCGGCGCAGCGGCCTGGTGCGGCGCTCGCCGTTCATGCTCAATGCCGGCTGGTTCGAGCCCTTCGACCCGCAGCACTACTGCGCCGCCAGCTACGTGGCCGAGGCCGGCCGCGACTTCGGCATCAACGACGACCGGCTCTGGATGGCGCTGTCCGACGCCGCCGATCGCGGGGGCCTCAAGGTCGCGCAGATGGATGTCGCCGCCGAGGCCGGCGCCAAGGCCGTCGGGCTGGACGTGGCGAAGCTCCGGGCCCGCGCCGGATCCCCCGAGGTGGCCGCGCGGATCGAGGCGAGCACGCGGGAATTCTACGCGCACCAGATCGACCAGCGGCCGGCCTTCGTCATCACCGACGCCATCGGGGACAAGGCCGTGTTCTCGGGCCTCGTGCACCTGGAGCCGTTGGTCGCGACCATCGAGGCGATGCAGGCGGACGAGGCGGCCTACGCCGCGCACCGGGCGCACTTCGGCGATCCGCCGAAAGCGTAAGCGGCTCGGCACCGAGTTTGGACAGGCTGACCCTATAGTGTTTGCCAGTGTTCCACCATCCGGCGCCGCAGGGCGGCATCGGGCATCGCGCCGAGCGCGGCCCCGAGGTTGTCGCGCATGTGCTCGGGCCGGCTCGTGCCGGGGATGGCGCACGTGACCCCGGGGTGTGAGAGCACCCATTTGAGGAGAAATTGCGCCCAGGTGCCGATGCCCAGCTCGCGGGTCCACTCCGGCAACGGTCGGCCGCGGGCGCGTGCGAACGCCCCGCCGCCGCCGAAGGGCCGGTTGGCGATGAACGCCACCCCGCGCTCCGCGCACAGCGGGAGCATCGCCTCCGCGGCCTCCGGCTCGTCGAGCGAGAGGTTGAGCTGCAGGAAATCCAGCGGCTCGGTGCGCAGGATGCGCGCGACCTCCGGGTAAGCCGAGCCGACATAGTGCGTGATGCCGATGTGCCGGGCCCGTCCCTGCTCCTTCCACGCCCGCAGGGTCCTCAGGTGCGTGCGCCAGTCGGTGAGGTTGTGGATCTGCATCAGCTCGACGCGGTCCGTGCGGAGCAGGCGCAGGGAATCCTCCATCTGCCGCACGCCGGCCGATCCCCCGGTCGTCCAGACCTTGGTGGCAAGGAAGAGGCGGTGGCGCAGGCCCGTCTCCGCGGCGAGGTCTCCGAGCACGGCCTCCGCGCTGCCATACATCGGCGAGGTGTCCACCACATCGCCGCCGAGCGTGGTGAAGACGCGCAGCACCTCGGCGAGCTGCGCCCGACGGGCCGCATCGCCCCCCACGTCGAAGGTCTGCCACGTGCCGAGGCCGACGCGGGTGACTTCCAACCCGCTCGAGGGGATGCGGGCGCGGGCAGGGGCGGACACGGCGGAAGCCGCCGGACCCGGCAGGCCGCAGGCCAGCGCCGTGGCGCCGGCGCCGAGGCGGAGGAAATCGCGGCGGGTCAGGGGGGTCATCATGTCCGGATGCTGCGGTCAGACCCCGCCGGGCCAAACTTGTTGCGATGAGCGGCCGGGCCGGCGCGCCGTGCACGCGACCAGGCTCGCCATCCGCGCACCGGGTGTCAGGCTGCCGGCATGAAAATTCTCCTCCGGCTCGTGGGACTGTGCGGCCTGGCCCTCGCGGCCCCGGCCGCACCGCAGGATGACTTCTGGCTGCGCCTCACGGCGCTCTGCGGGCAGGCCTTCGAGGGCCGGATGATCGAGGGCACGGCGGCCTCCGACGCGGCCTTCGCCGGCCAGCGCATGGTTATGCACGTGCGGCGCTGCGCGGAAAACGAGATCCGCATCCCCTTCCACGTCGGCGACAACCGCTCGCGCACCTGGGTGCTGACCCGCACGCCGCAGGGCCTGCGGCTCAAGCATGACCACCGCCACGAGGACGGTAGCGAGGACAAGGTCACCCAATACGGCGGCGACACGGCGGACGCGGGCACCGCGGAAAGGCAGGAGTTCCCCGCCGACCTGTTCACCGCGCAGCTCATCCCCGCGGCGAAGACCAACATCTGGACGATGCGCGTCGCGCCCGGCCGCACCTTCACCTACGCGCTGCGGCGGGAGGCGGAAGGCCGCAGGTTCACGGTCGAGTTCGACCTGACGCGCCCGGTGGCGCCCCCGCCGGCCCCGTGGGGCCACGAGGACAAATAGCCCGCTCCGGCGCGCGAGACTTCGCCGCGCGGGGGACGGTATTTTCCGTCAACGGCCGGTCAGGCGACCTGCACCTCGGCCAGCTTGCGGTAGCGCTCCGGCGGGATTTTGAAGCGGTGGCCGGAGTCGAGGTCGGTGAAGATGTGCCACGAGCCGTGGTTGGCGTTGTGCACATACACCTCGAGCACCTTGCCCCGTTCGAACGTGTATTCCTCCATCGCGAACCCGTGGTCGGCGTGCTCGATCGCCTCCCCGAGTTCTCCACTGTGCTCTTCGAGTATCTCGATTTTCCAGTTCATGGGAGTGGTGGGTTGGGATTGCGCCGCGGTCTCATCGGGAAAATGCCCGCGTCGCGACTCCGATGATGCGCGCCGGCCGCGCGCGGTCAAGCCGGCGCGGAAAAAATCTCCCGTCACGGCGCGCCGGTCTGCCGCAGCACCCGTTGCCACAGCGACCACAGGGCCCGCCGTCCGCCGCCGTCGAAAAGGCTGCCGTGGGACGGCAGCACCATGTCGAGGTAGCGCCCCGGACTGAGGTCGATGAGACGGAAATTGGGCGGGAACACCTCGGCCTCGGTGCTGCTGTAGTAGGGCGTGCCCAGGGCCACGGCGGACTTGGGGCTCCCCGACTGCTCCGCCAGCTCGGGCTCGGGGGTGAAGAATTCGGCGACGGCCGGGTCGGCCGACGAGCAGGTGGCGAGCACGGTCCTCACCCGCGCCAGCGCCCCGAAATACCGGCCGGTATAGCCGACGATGGAGATGGCCTCCCCGCCCTGCACCTCGTAGGTGCCTTTCGAGAGATCGATCCGCCGCACGGCCGGCTGCACCAGGAGCAGCGCCTCCAACACGGGCACCTCCGTCTCCGGTTCCCGGCGCAGGAGGGCCTCAAGGACCAGTTGGGCCCCGAGCCCGTGGGTGAGCACCACCACGTGGGGCGCCGGGTCACCGGGTTCGGGCCGCGCGATATGCCGGAGGAAATCGGCCAGGGCCCCGGCCTGCGCCGTCGCGGACCTGATGGCGCGCAGGTGCTCCGCGGGCCCGAAATCCGCCCGCCAGCTGAAGGTGTGGAATTCCACCGAGCGGCCGGGCTGCTGCTGCGCCGTCCATTGCCGGAGCAGGCGGGCGAGATGGTTGCCCTCGGCGATCGACTGCGTTAAACCGACTTCGAAACCGTGGACGTAGACCACCTTCAGCGCGGCGGCCGCCGGGGGCGCCCCGGCCTCGACCAAGGTCTTCCACGGCTGGCGCGGATGGGCGGCGCGCAGCGTGCCGTCGTGGTTGACGTTGTGGCGGCTGTAGACGACGTGGTTGCCGAGCGCGGTTGCCTCGGCCTTCACGCGGTTGAAGCGGTGGTATTCCTCCACAAAGGGCACGTCCCGCGAGAAGAAGAGGAACACCGCCAGCCCGCCGGTCAGGAACAGCAGCACCGACCAGAGCAGGAGCATGGCTCGTCTTTGCACGCCGGGAGGCTGGCGGCCACCGGGGCGCAGTTCAAGCGCCGGGTGGCACGCTCGGGTGTTGCATGGCATGCGGCGATGCCTTTGCGTCTGCCACCCCACCCCCGCCATGGAATACGTCTCACCCCAGATGCCCCGCTTCATCGAAGGCTGGCACAGCCCGATCCTCAGCCTCGACATGCCGATCGTCAGCTACGGCTACGCCGGGCAGCCGATCCTCCTTTTTCCGACCGCCGCGGCCGACTTCCTGGAGAACGAGCGGTTCTTCCTCATCAAGTCCATCGAGCCCTCCATCCTGGCCGGGCGCATCCGGGTCTTCTCCATCGACAGCATCAACAAGCACGCCTGGATGAACCGGGAGCTGCCGGTGCCGGAACAGGCCCGCCGCCAGGCGCTCTACGCCCGCTACGTCGAGGAGGAGGTCGCCCCCTACATCCGCCACAAGTGCGGCGACGCCCGCCCGATCACGACCGGCGCCAGCTTCGGGGCCTTCCACGCCGCCAACACCCTCCTCCGCCGCCCCGACCTCTTCGGCGGCACCATCGCGATGAGCGGCTTCTACGACCTCGCCGACGACTACTTCAAGGGCTACAGCGACGACAACTGCTACTTCAACAACCCCGCCTGGTATGCGCCCAACCTTTCCGGCCGCTTCCTCGAGCTGCTGCAGAAGCACAGCCGCATCGTCCTCGCCACCGGCCAGGGCGCCTACGAGGCCCCCGACGCCTCGCGACGGTTTGCCGGCATCCTCGAGTCCAAGGGCATCCCGCACTGGCTCGATGTCTGGGGCCACGACATGCGCCACGACTGGCCGACCTGGCGCGACATGCTGCCCTACCATCTCGCGAAGATGGGGTATTGAACTCTGGGTTTGTATGTAGGAGCGGCTTTATGCCGCGACCTGACGAAATTCGCTACAATCGTGTCGGGGCATAAAGCCCCTCCTACATGGCCAGCAGATAGAAGCTGGACCCGATCGCCTAAAACCCCAGGGCCTCGCACCACTCGTTGACCATCTTGCGGGCCGGCTTGTCGTTGCCGATGTCCTCGGCGATCAGTTTGCCGTCTCCGTCGAAAATCTTGAACCGCGGGATCGAGCCCATCTTGTATTGCTGCGCGACGGGAGACTTCCAGTCGATGCCCTTCACGCCGGGCCGGTTGATGTCGACTTTCACCACGACGAGGTCGTCGCGCTTCTGGTGCAGCGCCTGCAACGGCTCGTCATACATCCGGCAGGGCGGGCAATACTCGCTCGTGAAATCGAAGATCACCGTCTTGCCCGGCACGAGGTAGTCGGCGAGGTTGACCTCGGCCCCGCGCGCGATGCGGCGCGGCTCGGCGAGCTTGGTGTTGGTCGGCCCGGCGGCCGGCGCGGAGAGACACAGGGCGATTCCCAGCAGGGGCAGCAGGAGTGATCGTTTCATGGGGGGGGGAAGAGACCCTTCAGGCCGGGCGCGGTTCCGCTGCCTCGCGCGCCCGGTCGCGGCGGAACGAGCGCCACGCCAGCACCAGCGCGCAAAAAGAGAACATGGCCCCGAGGAAGAACGACGCGCCCGGATGGTGCGGCACGAGGTTGCGCAGGACCCAGTTGAGCGCCGGTTCGAACACCGTGAACATCCCGGAGAGGTGCACCGTCTTGTCCGGGTCGACGGCCGAGCCGAAGGCCCAGGTGCCGAGCACCGGCCCGGGCACGCCCGCGAGGCTGGCGAGGCCGGCATAGACGCCCTGCACGGCGCCCTGTTCGTTGGCCGGCACGTGCTTGGTGATGTAGGATTGCAGGGCCGGGCCCGCGATGCCCGAGAACGCGCCGAAGCAGATGATCGCGTAGATCATCCAGCCCTCGGTCGAGAGCGCATAGCCGAGCTGCGCGATGATGGACACCGTGAACCCGACCAGCACTGCCCGCGTCTCGCCGAGCGCCGGGACGGCCTTCTTCACCACGACCGCCTGCACCAGCCCGGTCAGCACGCCCGCGAGCATGAGCGAGAGGCCGATGTTCAGCGGCGTCCATTGGTAGCGGTAGTCGGTGTAGAGCGCCCACGTCGTCTGGATCATCGCCTGCGCCAGCATCAGGATGAAGTAGCACTCGGCCAGGCCGAGCACGGCGGGGAAACGCTTCAGGGCCACCAAGGCCCCCACGGGGTTGGCGCGGCCCCATTCGAACTTGCGCCGGTTCTCGGGCTTCAGCGACTCGGGCAGCACGAAGCAGCCCCACAGCCAGTTCACCCCCGAGCAACCCGCCGCCACCCAGAACGGCAGGCGCAGGTCGATGTTGCCCAGCACGCCCCCCAGCACCGGCCCGATCACGAACCCGATGCCGAAGGCCGCCCCCAGCAGGCCGAAGGCCTGTGCGCGCTTCTCCGGCGGCGTGATGTCCGCGATGTAGGCGTTGGCCGTCGACAGCACGCCCGCTGTGCCGCCCGCGATGATGCGCGCGAGGAAAAACCAGCCCAAGGTCGGCGCCACGGCCATCAGCAGGTAGTCGAGGGCCGAGCCCGCCGTCGCGATGAGGATGATCCGCCTCCGGCCAAACTGGTCGGACAATGCCCCCAGGATCGGGGCGCACACGAACTGCATCAGCGCATACGAGCTGATGATCCAGCCGTAGGTGTGCGAACCCTCGGAGACCGCCCCGCCCTGCAGCTGCACCACGATCTTCGGCAACACCGGGATGAGCAGACCGAAGCCCACCACCGCCAGCACGAGTGTGATGAAGATGAAGATGACGGCCGGCTGCCGGCCCTGCGCGGAGGACATCCGCCGACCCTACGCCCGCCCTCCCGCTCCGCAAGCCCCGGGTTGCGCTACCGCATCGCGACCTGCCAGATCTCCCGCACGCAGACGGCGCCGAAGACGAGCAGGCAGAGCGCGAGCGCGAGGTTGCCGGGGAGACGGTTGGCCAGCGGTCCCATCCAGTCGCGGCGGTTGTTCAGCCAGAGCAGCGTGGCGGCGAGGAAGGGCATGATGAAAGCGCCGACGACCGAGAAGGCCAGCACGAGCACCACGGGCTGCTTGAACCACAGCAGGACCAGCGGCGGCAGCGCCAGCCACGCGAGCGCGGCAAGAAATACGGGCCGGTCGCGCGCGGCGTCCGCCGGGCGTCCCCGCCAGGCCGCGGCGACGTCGGCATAGACCTGCGGCACGCCCTGCCACACGCCGAGCATGGCCGTGAAGACCGTGCACCAGAATCCGGCGAGGAACAGCGCCCGCGCCACGGGCCCGGCCACACCTTCCAACCGCGCCGCCACCTCCAGCGCGATGCGCGTGCCCTCCGCCGCGCCGGGGTGCGTGCCGGCGGCGATCACGACCAGCGCGAGGCCGAAGCCGCCCGTGAAGACATAGGCGAGGCCCGCATCGCGGCGCACCACGGGCAGCTTGTCCGCCCCCTGCCAGCCCTCCTCGCGCAGCCAGTAACCGTAGCAGATCACGGTCAGACTCCCGCCGATGCCGCCGAGCAGGGCCAGCACCGACCCGGCCCCGCCCTCCGGCCAGCGCGGCAGCGCCAGCCCGGTGAGCACCGCCCCGGGATCGGGCCGCGCCAGCAGCGCACAGACAAACACGCACAGCGCCATCGCGGCGATGAGCAGCTTCATCAGCAACTGGAAGCGGCTGTAGCGGTTGAGCGCCACCAGCAGCGCCGCCACGAGCGCATGGATCGCGCCCCACGCCGGCACGGGCAGCGCCGGAAACACGCTGGCCCCGGCCAGCCCGCAGGCGCTGCTCAGCGAGGCGCCGACCATGAAAGACCAGAAGACAAGGTAGGCCGCGAACAGCGCGCCGATCCCCCGCGGCAGCCGCGTCACCCAAGCGCGCGCGATGGTCTCGCCGGTGGCGAGCTGCCAGCGCGCCAGCGCCTCGGTGAGGACGAATTTCAGCGCCACGGTCAGCGCCACGGCCCACAGCAGCGTGTAGCCGTGCCGCGCCCCCGTGACCGACGCCACCACCACGTCGCCCGCCCCGATGCCCGCCGCCGCCATGATCAGGCCCGGGCCGAGCACGCGGAGTCGGGCGGCCAGGCTCATGGTTCGACCATCACGGGCAGGCCGACCCAGGCAAGGTCGTGGAGAATGAGCGCGTCCCAATTGGCGAGGCGGAAACAACCGTGCGATTCCGTGCGCCCGACCTTTTCCGGGTCGGGCGTGCCGTGGATGCCGTAGCCGGGCCGGTCGAGGCCGATCCAGACGACACCGACGGGATTGTTGGGCCCGGGCGGGATGATGAGCTTGCTGGTGAGCGTGCGCGCCTCCTCGTTCTCGGGAAAGTTAGCGGGGTCGAACGTGTAGTTCGGGTCGAGCACGAGCACGGTGACGCGCAGTTCGCCGACGGGCCGCTTGTCCACATGTTTCGCGATGCTGACGGGGAAATGCGCGATGGTGCGGCCCTCGGCGTCGTGCACCTGCAGGATGCGGTCGGCCAGCCGCACGTGGATGCGCGCGGCGCGGCCCTCCAAGGCGATCGCGCCGACCGCCGGCACCGTGATGGGCGTGCCGGGCAGGAGCAGTTCGTCCCACTTGATCTGCGGGTTCAGGCGCTGCAGGAGGCGCGGGCTGGCGCGGAAGGTCTCGGCCATCAGTTCGAGCACCGAGCCGAACTTGAGCGATTCCAACTGGGATTTGCCCACCCAGGTGTCGGGCAGCGGCGCCACCCGGCCGAGGTCGAAGACGGTGAGCACGTGCGTTTCGAGCGCCGGCGAGGTCAGCAGCAGCGCCTCGCGGGTGGCTTGGTTGAGGTCGCCGGTGACCTTGAGCCCGGCGAATTGCTGAAAGGCACCCAAGGCCGCGGCCGACTGGACGCCGCGCACGCCGTCGATCGAGCCGCAGGAAAAACCGCGGCGGTGCAGCTCGACCTGCGCCTCGAGCCAGTTCTCGACCGGGCGGACCTCAAATTCCGGTTCGGTGGGCGTCGTGGCCGGCGGCACCTGCGCCACGACAAAGGCGGCTGCGATAACCAGCAAAATGACATGATGGCACGCTCGCGTCATTGCGAGGAGACCCGTTCAACGGGGCGACGAAGCAATCCACATGGATCGCCACGGCCCCGACCGGTCGGGGCCTCGCGATGACCTAATATCGGGAGCAACCCACCCATGGATCTCAGTGTTCGCCCGTGTAGGCCTTCTCGCCCGCCGTCACGCGGAGCGTCATGCGGTTCTGCTTGGGCGGCAGCGGGCAGGTGGAGAAAGGGGTGAACGCGCAGGGCGGGTTGTAGGCCTGGTTGAAATCGAGGACGATCTTGCCGTCCTTCGGTGCGGCATAGAGGAAGCGCGAGGCGCCGTAGGTCTCGATCCCGCTCGTGCCGTCGGAGATGATGAAGAACAGCTCCGCGCCGCCCTCCTGGATGGGCCAGAGCTCGATGGTCTGCCCGTCGCGCGTGAACACGGCCTTGCCGGGCACCTTGCTGGGGGAGGTTTGGCCGACCATGTTGGTGATGGGGATCTCCCGGGCGGGCTCGAAGGGGACCCAGTCGGCCTCGATGCGCCAGGACGGGTCGGTCGGGAAGGACTCGATGCCGGCGAAATTCTTCCGGCGTGGTGACTCGGCATCGCGCACGCGGAGGAAGAGCTGGTCGCCGCGGAGCATGATGTAGAAGTTGGCGGTGCCAAACCGCACGTAGGTGGGTTGGTCGTCCCGGTAGGCGAGCTCGGCCGTGCGCGCCTCGGTGCCGTCGATCTTGGCCTCGACGCCGTCGGCCAGCGCGAGGGTCACGCGGCCGTCGTCAGCGTAGGCGATCGTGCCGAGCCGGGCCGGGCCGGCGGCGAGCCGGATGGCATTGTCCGGCGCGGACCCGACGGTGTGCGTGCCGCGCTCCAGCGGATGCCGACCGATGAGCGCGAGCCACGAATCCGGCGCAGTCAGACGGGCGACGCGGTTGGCCCGCCACGACTCGATGGACTTTTCATAGTCGGTGGCCGCCAGGATCGGGACGGCGAGCAAAAGGAGCAAAGGGAGACGTCGAATCATGCCACACCCTTAAACAGTGAAAGCCGGCACGCAACCCAGTTGAGTGAATTTGCCGCATGGACCGTGCGTCCCACGGGTTGCAACGCCACCGAAACCCGTTTACCTTTCCCCTGTCCAAGAAACCGCCATGAAGACCCCCGCCTTTCTCGCCCTGCTGGCCCTGTCCGTTCCCCTGTGCGCCGCGGATCCCGCGGTGGGCGCGACGTTCGCCGAGGTGCGGGCCACCCTGGGCCTGCCGAAGGGGTTGGCCAAGGCCGGCGACCGCCAGCTGCTTTACTACGACCGCGGCGAGGTGGAGTTGCGCGACGGTCTCGTCCACCGCGTCACGTTGCGCTCGAGTGAGGCCCAGGAAATCCATGCCGCGAAGGTCGCAGCCAGTGAGGCACGGTTGCGCGAGGAATCCGAACAGCGCCGCGCCCGCCTGCAAGGCGAGGGCGAGGCGGTGAAGGCCGCCAAGCTGGCCGATGCGCGTTTCCATGCCGCCCCCCTTGCTTACCAGGTGTCGTTCTGGGAGGATTTCGCCCGCAGGTATCCGGGCGTGGACGGCCGCGAGCCGCTCGTCATCGCGCGGTTGCAGCTCGCCGAGCAGCTCGAGGAAAAGCGCGAGCGCGCCGAGCAGGCCGGACGGATCGCGGAGCTCGAGGCGCGACTGGCCGCGGCCGAGACGCGGGTCACCTATGCCTCCTACCCGTGGCAGGGCTACAGCCGCCGCGGGCGCGACCGGCACGACGACCGTCCCTACACGCTCTGGCCGGTGACCTACCGCTACTACGATTCCCCGCAACCCTACGCGACCTCCCCCACCCTGCCGATTTTGAATCTACCCGTCGTGACAACGCGGACGGAAACCCGTCACGGGCATCCGGGCCGGGGCCATGGACGCGGACGCGAGCGGTGCCTGTGAGTCAGGGTTCGCCGCGAGTCGTCAGGTGCCAGAATCCACAGACCGCGCAGTGGTAGGCGCGGCGCTGGCGCTCGACGCCGGCGAGCATCGCGGCCTCGAGGGCGTCGCCTTGCGTGGCATAGCGCCGCTTGCGCCGGCACGCGAGACGCTGCGCCTCGGACGCACGCCGGGCCTTCATCGCAGGTGCGGGGGCCGGCCGTCGCCGGCACGGCGGACTTCCTTCTCCACCTGGCGGCGCAAGGCCGCCATGTTGTCGACGAGGTTGGGATAGCGCCGGCCGGCCGCCCGGGCGCGCGCCTTCGCCCACGCGATGCTCGCCGGGGTGAGCTTCGTGCCGGCGGCCCCTTTGGGCCGCGGCTTGCGCCAAGGTGGATCGCGGTGCGTGGGCATGGCCTCAGCCCTTGCGGACGCTGATGGTCCAGTTACGGCCGGAGCCGATGGAGTATTTCCTAGCGAAGTTGCCCTGGTTGATGGCCATCGAGACGAAACCGCTGGAGTTGATGAAGAGCAGATTCGCGCCGACGGGCACGTCGCCGAAGGTGTGCGCGTAGGGCACGGTTTCCTCGTAGACGGTCTTGTCGCCGTCCTTGATCACGACATGGACGCGCGCGCCCTCCGGCAGGCCGAGCTTGGCGAAGGTGTGCCGGTCGATGCGGCAGGTCATGTTGCCGAAGCCGTCGTCGTTCGCGTCGTCGATCATGCCGGCGACCACGCCGTTCTCGAGGGTGGGCGCGGGGTATTCGATGGGGACGACCTTGGGTTCGAGGAGCGGGCCGACCTGCTCGAAGGTGATGATCCCGGCCGCGAGGCGGGCGGCGGTGTAGGCGTAGACGTCGCGGCCGTGGAAAGTGTGCGACCATTCCGTGCCGGGGCGGCGGTTGACCTTCTCGTCAATCTCGCGGACCCCCTCGATGCCGTATTCCTTGGCGACGAGGGCGAGGGTGCCGTTGTCGGGGCTGACGAAGTAGAAGCCGTTTTTCGTCTTCAGGACGACGGATTTGCGCGCGGTGCCGACGCCGGGGTCGACCACGGACACAAACGCGGTGCCCTCGGGCCAGACCTGGGAGTTGTAGTGCAGGCTGCGGGCGGCCGCCTCGATGTCGTGGCGCGGCAGCGCGGGCTGCACCCGGAAGATCGCGAGGTCCTTGCTGACGGTGTAGCAGACGCCCATCATCACCACGCCGCCGAAGTCGGCCTGGATGACGACGGCGTTCCTGGTGGAGGCCGGGAGGGAGACAAAGCCGGAGAGAAAGGCGCCGGCCAGGAGCAGGGTGCGGAGGGTGTGTTTCATGGGGGTGCCGGGAAGCTAGGCATCCCGCCACCGGGGGCGAGACCGGAGTGTCTTGGCCGCGCCCGCGGCCATCACCGCACGACCAGCACGCGGAGGACCTCGCCGAGATTGTCCGCGAGTTTGCGGACCGCACCGCCCGAAATCTGCCAGACTTCGTCATCAACGCCGAAGTAGAGCACACCGGGCAGCGCCGGATCGGCGGCCAGCGCATGCACGCCGTAGTCGGGATGCGGCAGCTTCCCCGCGCCCGGCACCGGCTGCCAGGTGCGCCCCGAGTCGGATGACATCCAAAGCGGTCCCTCGTCGGGCCCCATCAGCGCCGCATAAAGCCGGCCCCCGGCATCCACGGCCAGCCCGGTGGCGTAGCCGTGCGGACGGGCGATGTCCTCCCACGTGGCACCGCGATCACGGGTGATTTTCAGGCCTTCGCCGGCTGCGGCCACCCACGCACCATCGGGCAGGAAGGCGACGACGTGCACGTCCCAGTAGGGCGAGACGAGCCGCCACGTGGCGCCGTCGTCAACCGAGGCCAGCACGCCACCGCGTTCGATCGCCGCCAGCCATTGCGCGGGCCGGGCCGGATTGCGGGCCAGGGTGACGAAATGCGCCTCGTAGGGCGCGCGGATGAAGGACCATTTCTCCCGCCCGGGCACCGTGCGGATGCTGGCATTCGGCGTCCACGAGCCATCGAGTCCGGTGGCGTGCCAGATGTCGGCCGGTTGCGAGCCGACCATCAGCTGGCCCGATGTCGTGAAACCGGCCGCCCATGCCTGCCGGTCCAAGGGCCAGGAGCTGACGGGCGTCCATGTCAGGCCGTGGTCATTGGATGCGTGGAGCGATCCGCCCGCGCGGTTGGTGCCGCCGGCGAGCAGGAGACCCGAGCTGGAATCTCGGGCCAGGGCGCGCACGGCGGAGCGTTCCAAGGTCAGGACCCGGCGGGCGTCCCAATGCCCGGTCGAATCGGGCCGGCCGGTCACATGGTGCACACCGCCGACGGTCCCGACCAAAATGGTGCGGGAGATATCCGCGCCGACGGCCGGCAGGCTGGCCGCAGCCGACGCAAGGAGGAGAAACAGGGAGGCCCGGTTCATGGCGAGCGGGTGGAATCTTGGCCTGCCCCATCCGGACCCGCAACGTCGCCGCGATGAACGGACCGCGGGTTGCGGGGAACGACGGCTTCAGCCCTTGGGTTCAGGCTCGCGCGTGGCCTGCCAGGTCACGGCCTGCCAGCGCCCGTTGCGGTGCAGGAAGGTGCCGCTGTTGCGGTAATGGCTCGTGGTGCCGTCGGGATTGCGCGCCACGAGGCGGAAATTAAGTGCGGCCATGCTGCCGTAGGCGCGCACGACGATGTCCTCGGCGCCGTAGGCGGGCCGCGGCTCAGCGCTCTCCTGCGCGGCGGTCTCGCGCATGGACCTCAGGATGTCGGCCTTGCCCTGCACCTTGGCGGCGGAGCTGGTGTAGACGAGGTCGTCGGCCCAGAAGCGGTCGTGCTGCGCGGGGTCGGGATTTTTCAGCAGGAACTCGGTGAGCAGCGCGGCGATCTCGACCTGGGTGGCCGCCGCGGCGGGCGCATCGTCGGGGAACACGGCCGTGACCTCGACTTCGATGACATGGCTGGGATCAAAGAGCCGGGCGATGCCGATCCACGATGCGGCCGGATAGTCGCCGCGGTAGAACGGATTGCGGACATCCTTCGCGGCCTTGAGGGCGTCGAGGTCGGTGGTGAAGACGGTTTCCTTGACGACATGCGAGAAATTGAGGCCGTGACGCGCCAGGATCTTGCCCAGGGTGGTGTAGGCGCGCTGGACGGCCTCGGGCATGGGACCGGAGGAGGTCACACCGGACACATGGAGCGTGTGACCGACGCGCACGGCCGACCGGTAGCCATAGTCGTCCTCCCACGGGCCGGCCTGGAACTTCTCGGTCCGGGGCGGCGGCAGGTCAGCGGCGGAGAGGACGGTCGCGAACAAAGCGAGAAAGGCGGCGCAGGTTTTCATGGCGGCAGTGTCACCGCCCGGGACGGAGACAGGCAAAGAAAAAGCCGGCCCGCGGGCCGGCTCGGGGATTCAGCTGCGCACGCGGGGTCAGGCGACGCGCTCGACGATGAGCGGGGGCGGGATCGGGCGCTTCGGGGCGAGACGGTAGGCGTCCTTGAAGTAGTTGAGCGCCTGCTCGAGCTTCGCCTCGTCGTTGTAGTGGATCATCATCAACGGCTCGCCCTGCTTCACCTGCGTGCCGACCTTCTTGATCTCGGAGACGCCGACGGCGTAGTCGATCTTGTGGTGGTGGTGCGGGTCCTTCGCGGCGCCGAGGAGGGCGACACCCTGCGCGATCATCCGGGCATTGATCGTGTGGACGTAGCCGCGCTTCGGGGCCGGGAGCTTGCGGATGTGCTTCGCGGTCGGGAATTTCTCCGGATGGTCGATGTAGGAGGTGTCGCCGCCCTGGGCCTTGATCATCTCCTTGAACTTCTCGAGCGCGGATCCGTCGCTCAGGTGGCGCTGCACGGTCTGCTTGGCCGAGAGCGTGGAGCCGGCGACGCCGGCGAGGCGCACGATCTCCATGCCGAGCTTCAGCACGAGCTCCTTCATGTCCTCGGGGCCCTCGCCCTTGAGGAGCGCGATGGCCTCCTTGATCTCGAGCGCCGTGCCGACGCTGTCGCCGAGCGGCTGGTTCATGTCGGTGACGAGCGCGACGCAGCGGCGCTTCATCGAGCGGCCGACGCGCGTCATGGAACGGGCGAGCTGCTTGGCCTGCTCGAGGTCCTTGATGAAGGAACCGTTGCCCCACTTCACGTCGATGACGAGGCCCTCGGCGCCCTCGGCGAGCTTCTTGGAGAGCACGCTGCCGGTGATGAGCGGGAGGCTCGGGATGGTGCCCGTGGTGAGGCGCAGGTCGTAGAAGATCTGGTCCGCGGGTGCGAGCTCCTTGCTCTGCTCGGCGATGGCGCCGCCGACCTTGGCCAGCTGGTCCTGGAAATGCTGGATGGTCATGTGGCTCTTGAAGCCGGGCACGGCGGCGAGCTTGTCGAGCGCGTTGATGACATGCTCCTGCTCGACGCCGCACATCATGGGCACCACCACGCCGCTGGCCATGGCAAGGGGCGCGAGGACGAGGGCGGTCTTGTCGCCCACGCCGCCGGTCGAATACTTGTCGATCTTCGGTTTGGCGATGTGGGACAGGTCGATGACCTCGCCCGAGAGCATCATCTCCTCGGTCAGGATTGCCGTCTCCTGCGCCGACATGTTGGCGAAGTAGATCGCCATGAGCAGGGCCGCCTGCTGGTGCTGCGGCATCTCCCCATCCAACGTGGAATCTATGATGTAGCGAATCTCCTCCTGGGTGAATTCGCCACCATCGCGCTTCTTCTCGATAAGCGTGGTGAACGACGGCTTGATGAAGCGGCGCGTCGGGATCGGGCGTTTTCTCATGGATGTCACGGCGGGTATAGAGGGCGTTGGCTAGTGGCGCAAAACCCGTAGAGGCAAAGAGTTTTAGCAATTTTGTCGAGCCAAAACTTCCCGCATTTTACGCACTGTAAGCCTTGAATCAGGAGAGTTAATTCCAACTCAAAACAAATGACCGCCAAGGACCCGTGCTCTCTCCAAAATCCCTCTTGCTCAAAGCCAAGCGCAATTCCTCAATCGGCTAATGGCGTTGCCTTTTCACATCGCGAGTCACTTGGAACGGACGGTCGCTTCGGCGGCGTCCGGGCTGGGCTGGACCGAAAGAGGCTTCCTGCCGGAACTGCGCGTGGCCGATCCGGGGCATGGTGATTTCCAAGCCAACGGCGCCCTCGCCTATGCCAAACGCGAAAAACTCAATCCGCGTGCGGCCGGCCAGCAGCTCATCGATCGCCTCGGAGCACTGCAGGCGGACTTCGAGCTCTCGCTCGCCGGTCCCGGCTTCATCAACTTCCGGCTCCGGCCCGCCGCGCTCCTCGCCTGGCTTGAAGCCTACGATACGGAGGAGCATCTGCGCGCCGGGGCCGCCACGGCGCGCGCGGGCAGGACCTGGGTCGTCGATTATTCCTCGCCCAACACGGCTAAGCAGATGCACGTGGGCCATCTGCGCTCGGCCGTCATCGGCGAGGCCATCTGCCGCCTGCTCGAGTTCAGCGGCGCCCGCGTCATCCGCGACAACCATCTCGGCGACTGGGGCACGCAGTTCGGCAAGCTCATCTATGCCTACAAGCGCTGGGCGGATGAGAAGGCGCTCCTCACCGGGCCCATCGAGGAGCTCGAACGCCTCTACAAACTGGGCCACGACGCCACGCCCGACGGCTCGCCCGAACTCGAGGAGGCGCGGCGCGAACTGGTGAAGCTGCAGCAGGGCGACCCGGGAAACGTCGCGCTGTGGAAAAAATTCTCCGACGTCAGCCTCGCCGCCTTCCAGCAGATCTACGACCGCCTCGGCATCCGCTTCGACCACCACCTCGGCGAGTCGTTCTACAACGACAAGGTGGAGCGCATCTACCGCGAGCTGGCCGAGACCGGCCTCGCACAGCAGAGCGAGGGCGCGCTCGTGGTCTTCCACCCCGAGCACCCGCGGTTCAAGACCCAGCCCTTCCTCATCCGCAAGGCCGACGGCGCCAGCAACTACGCCTCCACCGACCTCGCCACCGTCGCGTGGCGCGCCGAACACTTCCGCGCCGACGGCGTGGTGGTCGTCACCGATTTCCGCCAGTCGGACCATTTCGAGCAGCTCTTCCTCACGGCGAAAAAGTGGTTCGCCGCGAAGAACCAGCCCCTGCCCGAGCTCCACCACGTGACCCTCGGCGCGGTCACGGGCGAGGACGGCAAGGCCCTCAAGACCCGCAGCGGCGATGTCATCAAGCTCCGCGAGCTTTTCGACGAGGCCGAGCAGCGCGCCTTTGCCCTCGTCACCGCCAAAAGCCCCGACCTGCCCGAGGCCGAGCGGCGGGAGATCGCGCGCACCGTCGGCATCGGCGCCGTGCAATACGCCGACCTGTGCCAGAACCGCAGCAGCAACTACGTCTTCTCGTGGGACAAGATGCTGGCCCTCGACGGCAACACCGCGCCCTACCTCCTCTACGCCGTCGCCCGCATCCGCTCCATCTTCCGCAAGGCCGGCCTTGACCCGGCGCATCCGCCCGTGGGCGGAGCCACGGCGCCCGGAACCCCGCAGGAACTCGCCCTCGCCCGCAAGCTCGTGCAGTTCGCCGACGCCGTGAAACTCGCGACCGACCAGCTCCGTCCCCACTTCCTCTGCCTCTACCTCTTCGAGCTGGCCGGTCTGTTCAGCTCCTTCTACGCCGCCGACAAGGTCATCGTGGACGACCCCGCCGTGCGGGCACGCCGGCTCCTGCTCTGCCATCGCACCCTCATCGTCCTCGAGTCCGGCCTGCACCTGCTCGGCCTCCGCACGCTCGGGCGCATGTAAGGCCCGCACCGGGCGCACCCGGCGGTGGGAATTCCCGCTTGCGGCGCCCCGTCCCGCCCGCAACATGCCCCCACGATGTCCAGCGAAGCCTCAACCCCGGAAGCGGCGGGCCCGGAGTATTACATCCGCAATGCCAACGACACGGATGCCCGCGGTCCGTTCAAAGTCGACCAACTGGTCTCCCTCGCCGAGGGCGGCCAGGTCACGCCCGAGACGTTTTTCTACGACGCCGCCACCGAGCAGTGGCAATACATCAGCACCAACCCGGAGCTGAAGGCCTCCATCTGGCCCGAGAAGAAGAAACTCGGCTTCAAGCAGAAGGAGCTCAAACCCCTCAATCCCGACACGCCCGCCGAGAAGGCCACCGAGATCAAGGTCGAGGACTTCCTCGCCGCCGCGGAAGGCCGCACGGACGAGACCAAGGGCAAGAAGGACAAGTCGGTCACCATGGCCAAGGCCGCGATCTGGGGCACGCGCGGCGCCGCGGTCATCTGCCTCATCAGCGCCGTCGCCATGACCCTGCCCAGCATCGACGCGCTCATCGCGATGGACCTGGCCAAGCTCATGGACAAACCGTTCGTCTTCCTCGGCGTCGTCGACGCCGTGCTGGGCCTCCTGCTCTTCCTCGGCGTCATCAGCATCTATCCGTTGGTGCGTTTCCGCGCCGTGTTCGGCCTCGGCTTCCTCGGGTTCCTCTTCCTCACCCAGGGCCAGTCGACCGCGGTCATGGCCGTGGCGGCCGGCTCCGCCGGGCTCTACTTCTGCACGATCTTCCTGAGCTATATCCCGCTCGGCATCGCGCTGGCCGCGGGCATCGGCGGCATGGTGGCGCTGGCCGGTCTCGCCCTCGCCTGATCCCGTCTGTCCGGCCATGAACCCGCCGGCGCTGCTCCCGCGACTGCGGCGACTCTGGACGCACGACATCTGGCAGATCCAGCGCGGCCGCCAGCATCCCGCGCGCCACGGCGCCTACCTCGTGCTGCGGGTCGCGGCGATCACCTGGACGGCCTTCTCCAAGAACCGCGTGCTGTCGCGCGCGGCCGACCTCAGTTTCAGCTCCCTCCTCGGCCTCGCGCCGCTGATCGCCCTCGCGGTCCTCCTCGGCGGCTTCCTGCTCGGGGACAGCGCCGACCCGCAGTTCATCGCCGCCAAGCTGGGCGAGTTGCTGGAGCAGGTGGCCCCGCCGCTCCGCCAGTTGAACGCCGCCGATCCCGGGGCGGCCACGGTCAATCCCGAGGTCGTCGAGTTTATCAGCGCCGCCATCACCAGCGCCCGCTCCGGCTCGGCCGGGGTCGTCGGCATGCTCTCGCTCATCGGCATCGTGCTCCTGCTCTTCAAGTCCATCGAGGATGCGTTCAATGACATCTGGGGCATCCATCAGGGGCGCGCGCTCCTCATGCGCGTCGTGTTCTACTGGACGCTGCTCACGCTCGGCGCCGTGCTCTTCTTCGCCGCCATCGCCCTGTTGGGCGCGGGCACGGCTCTGGCGGTGTTCCAGGACTCCATCCGCCGGCTCCCCGGCGGGGCCGACTTCCTCTCCGCCGTGCGCTGGTCGCTGCCCGCCATCTCGCTCACCTCGCTCGCGGTCGTGCTGACGCTTTTCTACCGTGTCATCCCAAACACCAAGGTCCTGTGGCGCGCCGCCCTCGTCGGCGGCATTGTCGTCACCGGCCTGCTGCTGCTCAACAACTACATCGCCTTCCTCTACGTGAAGCGCGTCCTGCTCACCAAGAGCCTCTACGGCCACCTCAGCGTGCTGCCCGTCCTGATGATCGGCCTCTACATCTTCTGGTTCTATATCCTCATCGGCGCGGCCATCAGCTACGCCGTGCAAAACGTCCATTTCCGCAACAGCCAGGCGGCGTGGGGTAGCCTCACCGAGGCCATGCGCGAGCGCCTGTCGCTGGTCGTGCTGCTCACCATCTGCCGCCGTTTCCACGCCTGCCTGCCCCCGGCCAGCACCACCGAGCTGGGCGACCTCGTCTGCGTGCCCACCCAGATCCTCAACGAATGCCTCGGCCGGCTCGTCGGCATGAAGCTCGTCGCCACCGTCCGGCCGGCCGACACCGCCAGCGCCACCGAATTCCGCTACACCCCGGCCCGGCCCCTCGACCGCATCACCCTCTTCGACTTCAAGACCCTCGACGACAACCTCGGCGACGACCCGGTCGGGGCTAACCTCGAGAACATTGATCCCCTGCTCCCGCAATATGACTCCGCCCTTCATTCGCTGGGCGAACACCCCTTCTTCCGCAAGAGCCTCGCCGAGCACTTCTCCGAGCTGCCCTTCGACGGCAGCACCGCCCCCTTCGCCTTCAAACCCACCGGCCGCGCCCCGTAAAAAGGCCTGTGGCCGCCCCGTTTTCTGGGCGATTGACACCCCCGGGGCCGCACCCTAGCGAAGGCGGTTTCCCTGCATGATCTCCTGGATTCAAAAATACTTTCAGCGGCACTTCCGCCTCGTGATGTTCCTGGTCCTGGTCGCCGTCGCCGTGCCGATGGTGGTCGTCTACAACCAGTCCTCCGGCAGCCTCGGCCGCCATGACCGGGGCCTGGGCCCCCGCCCCTTCTTCCACATCGACCTGAACAACGAGGACCAGGTCCGCCGCATCCTCCGCGACGCCCAATACAGCGCCGAACTCAAGGGCATCCCCGTCTACGACCCCTCCCAGATCCAGCAATACGCCTACGTCCGCGTCACCGGTCTCGCCGTCGCCGACGAGCTCGGCCTGCCCCAGCCCACCGCCGACGACCTCTCGCGCTACACCGCCGACCTGAACGCCTTCAAGAACGCCGAGGGCAAATTCGACCCGCAGCGCTACGCCGCCTTCGGCGACTCGCTCAAGAACAACGCCGGCGTCACCACCGCCGACATCAACCGCATCCTCCGCGACGACGCCCGCCTCGAGGCCCTGCAGAAGGTCCTCGGCGGCCCCGGCTACGTCCAGGCCGCCGAGATCGCCCGCCAGCTCAACCGCTGGGATTCCACCTGGACCGTCGCCCTCGCCTCCGCCGATTACGCGACCTACGACCCCGGCCTGGCCATCACCGACGCCGCCGTCCAGAAATTCTACGACGAAAATACCTTCCGCTACGCCGTGCCCGCCCGCGTGCGCGTGAGCGCCGTCGAGTTCAAGGGCCACGAGTTCATCCCCGCCGTGCCCCCCACCGAGCAGGAGATGCGCGCCTTCTACGACGCCAACCCCGCCCGCTTCCCCGCCCCCGCCGCCAAGGACAAGAAGGACGCCACCCCGACCCCCGGCCTCGCCGCGCCCGCCGCTGCCACCGCCGACGAGAACTTCGCCAAGGTCCGCACCCAGGTGCTCGCCGCCCTGATGCAGGAGCGCGCGCTCAAGTCCGCCCTCGAGGTCGCCAACCAGCTCACCGTCGTGCTCTACGAGCGCAAACTGAAGGCCAACTCTCCCGAGCTCACCGCCTTCCTCGCCTCCCTGCGCCGGCCGGTCGCAGAATGGCAGCCCTTCGCCCCCACCCAGCCGCCCGAGAGCATGGGCTGGCTCGCCACCCATGTCCGCGAGCTCAACCAGCTCAACGCCGACCGCCATTTCTCCGATCCCCTCCGCACGCCCGACGGTTTTGCCGTGCTCTTCTGGCACGAGACCCTGCCCACCTACACCGCGCCGCTGACCGAGGTGAGGGACAAGGCCACCGCCGACTACCGCGACAGCGAGAAACGCAAGCGCTTCATCGAGCACGGCAAGACCCTCCGCACCCGCCTCGAGGCCGCTGTCAAGTCCGGCACCCCCTTCGAGAAGGCCGCCGCCGACGCCAAGCTCGAGGTCAAGGCCCACGCCGGCTTCAAGCTCGGCGAGCCCCCGCAGGAACTGCCCTACTCCATCCTCACCGCCTTGGAGAGCCTCGCCCCCGGGCAGATCAGCGAGATGGCCTCCGACGACAAGAAGGGCTACCTCGCCTACCTCGTCTCCCGCCAGCTGCCCGACCCCACGCCGGCCAACCCCCGTTACGCCGGCATTCAGGCCTCTCTCGCCAACCAGGCCTCCGCCACCCGCGCCCTCGAATACCTCGGCAAGCGCATGCAGGAGGAATTCCGGAAGACCGCCCCCGCCACCCCCGCACCGGCCTCCTGAACCGCCGTCCATCATCCCCTTTCGACCGCCCGCCCCCTTCGCGCTGTGCGGTCTTTTTT
Organism: uncultured Opitutaceae bacterium; assembly: GCA_964565475.1. GTDB lineage: Bacteria > Verrucomicrobiota > Verrucomicrobiia > Opitutales > Opitutaceae > Didemnitutus. The sequence goes on from CAZMFB010000010.1 coordinate 48,787, forward strand.
TTGCCGCCACCCTGCCGTAGCCAACCCGGCCTCGCCCGCGTCTCAAAAAGCCTAAACTTTTCGACATCTGCCGTGTCCTCTGCCTGACTGGCCCACACCTGATCCCACTACGTCCTCCATGCCCTCGCTCCGCCGCCTCGCCCTCGCCGCCCTCCTTTCCGCCGCCTCGCTCTCCGCCCAGTCCGCAGCCAGCGGACCCCTTACCCTGGAGGACTGCATCGCCCGCGCCCTGCGGAAGAACTTCGACCTCGAGATCCAGCGCTTCGGCCCCGACATCGCCCGCGACTCCGTCGAGATCGCCCGCTCCGCCTTCATCCCCGAGTTTACGGTCTCCACCTCCCGCAGCATGAGCCGCACCGCCCCCGACGGCACCGCGCTCGGCTCCCGCGCCGAGGGCGCCGACACCCGCGTCAGCGTCTCCCAGCGCTTCGCCACCGGCACCACCGCCTCGGTCAGCACCCGCCTCAACCGCTCCGAGTTCAACCCCTCCTTCAGCACCCTCAACCCGGCCTTCGACGCCGATCTCACCGTCTCGGTCCGCCAGAACCTCCTCCGCGGCCTCGGCACCGACGTCAACCGCGCCTCCATCGAGCGCTCCCGCCTCGGCGTCGACGTCGCCAACCTCACCTACAGGGGCCGCGTCCTCGACATCGTCCTGTCCACCGAGAACGCCTTCTACAACCTCAGCTTCGCCCGCGAGCAGCTGACCGTCCGCCGCTTCTCCCTCGCCCTCGCCGAGCGCCTCCATGACGAGGCCAAGACCCGGCGCGACACCGGCGTCGCCACCGACCTCGACGTCCTCCAGGCCGAGGTCGGCGTCGCCAACGCCCGCCGCGGCGTCATCCTCGCCGAGCAGTCGGTCAAGGACCGCCAGGAACAGCTTCTCGCCCTCATCGGGCAGTTCGAGCTCGATACCGAAATCGGCGCCATGCAGATCGGCGAGGTCGAGCAGACCCTCCCCGTCTTCGCCTCCTCCTACCACCTCGCCAAGCAGAACCAGCCCGACCTGCAGGCCCAGCAGATCTCCGTCGAACAGCTGAAGCTCGACCTCGTCGTCGCCAAGGACGGCGCCAAGCCCAGCCTCAGCGTCGGCGGCTCCCTCGGCTTCAGCGGCTCCGACCGCGCCGCCGGCAACGCCATCTCCGACACCTTCGAGCGCGACGCCCAGTCGTGGCAGTTCGACCTCACCCTCACCTACCCGTGGGGCCAGGTCGCCGACCGCGCCCGCCTGCGCCAGACCCTGGCCGGCGTCAGCCGCGAGCAGCTCCGCCTCCGCCAGCTCGAGCAGAACATCGAGGTGCAGGTCCGCGCCGCCGTGCGCGCCGTCGAGTCCAGCTACGAGAGCTACCAGATCTCATCCCTCGCCTCCGGCCTCAGCCTGAAGCAATACGAGCTCGAGAAGGCGCGCTTCGACGCCGGCCTCTCCACCAGCCGCCGCGTCCTCGAGGCGCAGAACGACCTTGAGAACGCCCGCATCTCCGAGCTGCAGTCCCTCGTCAACCTCCGCAGCGCCCGCACCGCCCTCCAACGCCTCGAGGGCTCCTCGCTCCAGCGCTACAGCATCCAGCTCCCGTAAGGTCCTGGGGCAATCCGCTAATCGAAGAGGTCTTCCACCGCAGCCCCGGCTGCGAGCACGGGGTGATGCGGGGGCAACTGGGTCTTGAACCACGTGCGTTGTTTCTTCACGAGGGCGCGGGTGTTCTTGACGATGGCGGGGGCGAGCTCGGGCTCGGTGAGCCGGCCTTCGAGGAAGTCGATGGTCTCGCGGTAGCCGATGGCGCGCGCGGCGCTCGGGTTGTCCTTCAACCCGAGCGGCACCAACCGGCGCACCTCGTCCACCAGCCCGGCGCGCAGCATCTCCCGCACGCGCGCGTCGATCCGCCGGTCGAGCTCGTCCTTCTCGCGCGTGAGTTCGGTCAACTTCACCTCGCAGTCGGCGAAGGCCGAAGGTGCGGCGGCAAAATCGCCCTTCAGCTCCGCCAGCGTCCTGCCGGTGACAAGGCAGCGCTCGAGGGCGCGCGTGACCCGGCGCGGATTGCGCGTGTCAAGCGTGCCGAGCCCGGCGGGATTGAGTTTCTGCAGCTCGGCCACGAGCGCGGGCAGACCCTCGCGCTCCAGTTTTCCGTTCACCCGCGCCCGCACGGCGTCGTCCACGTCCACTTCGTCGGCCACGGGCGCGAGGAAGGCCTTCAGGTAGAAGCCGCTGCCGCCCGTGACGAGCACGGCACGGCCGCGGGCGAAGATGCCCTCCAGCGCCTGCCGGGCGTGGGTGATGTAGTAGGAGATGTTCATCTGGTCACGCACGTCGCACACGTCGATGAGGTGGTGCCGCACGCGGGCGCGTTCCTCGCGAGTCGGCTTGGCGGTGCCCAGGTCCATGCCGCGGTAGAACAGCAGCGAGTCGCACGAGATGATCTCGGCGCCACGCGCCTCGGCCCAGCGCAGGGCCAGGCCGGTCTTGCCGACCGCCGTGCAGCCCGTGAGGACGTGGATGACCCGTGCCATGTTTGCCTTGCCCCGGCCGCGCGGTCCGGGGCCTAGTCGGGCAAGCCCGCCATCGTCACGCGGTTGCGGCCCAGGCGCTTCGAGGTGTAGAGGGCGCCGTCCGCCGCCTGCAGCAGCTCGATGGGGTTGCGCGCGTTGTCCGGCAGGCAGGCCACGCCCGCGCTGAAGGTCGGGGAGATGACCTTGCCGTCGATCTCGAAGTCCATCGAGTTGAGCATGGCCCGCAGGCGCTCGGCGGCCTCGGCCGCGTGCTCGCGCGGCGTGTCGGCCATGAACACGGCGAACTCCTCGCCACCGTAGCGCGCCACGCGGTCCACGTCGCGCACCTGCGCCGTGAGCAGGCTGGCCACGTGCTTGAGCACCGCATCGCCGACGGGATGCCCGTGGGTGTCGTTGACCTGCTTGAAGTGGTCGATGTCGAGCAGCACGAGCGACAACGGCCGCCCGTTCTGCAAGGCGCGCTCGACCTCCTCCTTGATGATGCGCTGGAACTCGCGGCGGTTCAGGAGGCCGGTCAGCTCGTCGCGGGTCGCCAGCCAGCGCAGCTGCTGCATCGTCTCGGCCATCTTGATGGCGTAGCGGATGCTGCGCTCGAGGGTGCGCGGGGTCATGTCGCCCTTCACCAGGTAATCCATCGCGCCCGCCTCCATCGCGGCGATGTCGGTCTGGTCGTCGGCCTCGCCGGTGAGGAAGATGACCGGGGTCGTGTTGCCGAGGCCGCGGGCGGTGCGGAGCAACTCGAGGCCGTCGCGGTAGCCCAGTTTGTAGTCGAGCAGGCAGGCGACGTATTGGCCGGTGAGGAGCTTCTTCAGGCCATCGTCGTATTCGCTCGCCACGTGGAGGTCGCACCCGAGGCGCTTGAAACTCTTCACGATCTGCCCGACGAGCTTCTGCTGGAGGAAATCGTCGTCGATCAGGAGGATGGTGCGGCGGGTGGTCAGCATCGGCGTCCGCCATCAAGGCATCCCGCACGCGCACGTGCAAGGCCGGGCTTCGGCGCGCCTCGCTGCCACCGGCCCTGCCCCGCTCCCGTCCCCGGCCCGGGTCCGCCGCGGGACCTAGAGGCGGAATTGCGCCAGCACGGGGCGGTGATCCGACAAAAAGCTGCGCACGACCATTGCCTGGGGCTCCCGGCAGGCCGCCGGCAGGAAGATGTAGTCGAGGGCCCGTTGCGGCCAGGCGGCGGGAAACGTCGCCGCCTGCCGGCCCTTGGGCAACAGGGTGTAGTTTTCCGTTTCCTCCAGGTGGCCGAGCAGCACCGCGGTGGCGTCGGGGGCATGCGCCGGGGCGTTGAAATCGCCGCAGATGACCGGACGCGCGCACCAGTGCGCGCCCCGGCATCCGCGCTGGTGCTCCAGATGGCTCAGCACCCGCCGCACTTGGGCGAGGCGCTTGGGCCGCGAGCTGTGGTGCAGGTGGACGTTGACCAGCGGAAGCCGGCCCTGCGGCAGCTCCAGCTCCGCGAACTGGAAGCCTTTTTTCGCCACCAGCGCAGGCTCGAACACCCCGCTCTCGTGATGGACGATGGGATGACACGACAGCAGCGCATTGCCGTAGCGGATGTGTAATCCGCCCGCGCGCCGGTGGTTGGTCGCGCCGAAGGCGCTGTGCGCGAGGCCGGTGTGCTCGCACAGGAAGGCCACATGGTCGAACCGACCGCTCCAGCTGGAATCCACGTCGATCTCCTGCAGCGCGACGATGTCAACCCCGAGGCGCTTGATGAGGGCTGCGATGCGCGCGAGGTTCTGGCGGTAGCGGTCGGCGCGGCCCAGCCCCTGGTGCAGCGCCGGCCCGCGGGCGTGCGCGATGTTGAATGTCAGCAACCGGACCCGGGACATGACGGCAAACTAGCACATAATCCGTCGTGACAAAAGTCCCGGGCTCACATCGCCGCCAACGCCCCCCGGAGCGACTTGCCGCCTTGCAGAAGCGACACCAACGCGCTGCCGACGACCGGCACCGCGCCCATCGCCCGCACCGCGTCGAGCGAAGCCGCATCGGACAGACCGAAGCCGACCGCCAACGGGCGCGAGGTGATCCGGCGCAGTTCCACCACGCGTTGCCGCACCGGCGCGAGATCGGACGGCTGCCCCGTGCCGGTCACGCCCAACCGCGCCACGACATAAGCGAAGCGTTGCGCGAACGGCGCGCCCTCGCCCGGGTCAGGCCGCTCGGCCAGCAGGCGCGCGGCACGCTCCAAGTCCGTCGTCGGCGCCAGCAAAGGCACGATGGGGTAACCTGCCGCGCGCAACTCAGCCTCAAACTCCGGCTCCTCGCCGAAGGGCAGATCCACGACCAGCAGGCTGCGCACCGGTGTCGATCGCAGCAGCTCGCCGAGCCGCTTCGCGCCAATCTGGAGCAGGGGATTGAGATAGGTGAACAACACCACGGGCGCGCTCAGGTTGCAGATGGACAGCTTCGCGAGCACGGCGCTCGGGGTCACACCGGCCGCGATGGCCTGCTGCGCCGCCGCCTGCAGCACCGGGCCGTCGGCGATCGGGTCGCTGTGCGGCAGGCCGACCTCGATGGCGTCGAGCTTCAGGTCCGCAGCCTCGGCAAGGAAACCGGGGAGCTTTTCCAAGTCCGGCGCACCGGCCATGATGAAGGGCAGCACGGGTTTCATGTGGCATCCCCCCTCTTTCCGGCCGCGGTGTAGGTGGCAAGGTCCTTGTCGCCGCGCCCGCTGAGGCCGAGCACGACCACGCGCGCGCCTTCGCGGGCAAGCCGGGGCAGCATCGCGAGCGCATGACTGCTTTCGAGCGCCGGCAGGATTCCCTCCAACGCGCAAAGCTGTTCCGCGGCGGCCCGCGCCTCGTTGTCCGACGCACGCCACACTTCCACCCGGCCGTCGCCGGCGAACGCGGCCAGCTCGGGCCCGAGCGCGGGATAGTCGAGCCCGGCGCTGATGCTGGCGGTCTCCGCCGTGTAGCCCCCGGCATCCTGCAGCACGAGGGTCTTGCAGCCGTGCAGCACCCCTGCGCGCCCGCCCTCGACGCGCGCGGCGTGTTCACCGAGGCGCCGGCCGTGACCGCCGGCCTCCACCGCCACGAGCCGCATCGTATCCGGCACGAAGGCTGTGAACAGACCCAGCGCGTTGCTGCCGCCGCCGGCACAGGCGATGACCGCGTCCGGCAGCGCGCCATGCGCGGCGAGGACCTGCGCGCGCGCCTCGTCGCCGATCACCCGCTGGAATGATCGCACGATGGTGGGGAACGGATGCGGCCCGAGGGCCGACCCGAGGATGTAGTGCGCGCGGTCGCAGCGCGCCGCCCAGGCGCGCAGCGCCTCGTTCACCGCCTCGCGCAGCGTGCCCTGGCCGGTGCCGACGGGCACGACCTTGGCGCCAAGCAGGTTCATGCGCGCGACGTTGGGCGCCTGCCGCGCCATGTCGATCGCTCCCATGTAGACCGTGCAGGCAAGTCCGAGCCGGGCGCAGGCCGCGGCGGTGGCGACGCCGTGCTGGCCGGCGCCGGTCTCGGCGATGATCTCCGTCTTGCCCATGCGACGGGCGATCAGGGCCTGCCCGAGGGCGTTGTTGATCTTGTGCGCGCCGGTGTGGGCGAGATCCTCGCGCTTGAGGAACAGCGCCGCGAGGCCGACCGCCTTGGCCAAGCGCGGCGCGGCCATCAGCGCCGTGGGCCGCGCCGCGAAATCCCGAAGCTCGCGCGCCAGCTCCGCCTGGAACACCGGGTCAGCCTGCGCGTCGGCGAAGGCGGCCTCGAGCTCGAGCAACGGTGGCAGCAATGTCTCCGGCGCATAACAACCACCGTAGGCGGTCCGACCGAAGCGGGTGGGCAATTGAAAGCTTTGGGCGGCGGTCATGGCGTGGCGGTGAAGATCTCCTGCACGAACCGGCGGTGGTCGGTGCTGCGCATCAGGGCCTCGCCGACAAGCGCGGCATCGAAGCCGCCGGCAAAGGCCTCGCGCGCGTCGGCGGGCTCGCGCACGCCACTCTCGCGGATGAGCACCGCATCGGGAAAACGTGCGCGCCACGGCGCGGCCGTGGTCTCGCGCACCGCGAAGGTGGCGAGGTCGCGGGTATTGACGCCGATGAGCCGCGCGCCAGCCTCGACAGCGTAGTCGGCCTCGTCGAGGTCGTGCAGCTCGACCAGCGGCTCAAGCCCGAACGCGCGGGCGGCGTCGGCGAAGGCCGGCGTATGCGCGCGCAAGACGCGGGCGATGAGCAGAACGGCCGCCGCGCCGCTGTCGGCCGCCTCGCGCAGATGCTGCGGCGAGAGCACGAAGCCCTTGTAGAGCACCGGCACCTCGAAACGCGCCGCGCGGCGCACGTGCTGCGGCGAGCCTTGGAAGAACTTCGGCTCGGCCAGCACGGAGAAGCAGTCCACGCCCGCGTGCTGGTAGGACTCGAGCTGCACCTCAAGTGTCACGGGCGGGGCAAAGGCGCCGAGGCTGGGCGAGGCGAGCTTGAACTCGCCGATGAGGCCGCCGCCGCGCTTGGCCCGCGAGCGGCGCAGCGCCTGCTCGAAGCGCCCCGCCTGGTGCCGCTCGAGGATCGCGCCGGTGTGCTCTGGGGTCTCGCCGAGGCGCTGCAATTCGGCCGCGAGCACGCGGCCAAGGTGCGACTCGGCCGGAATGCCGCTCTCCCGCACGAGCTCGGCAGGATCGGGCAGCTTGTGCAGTGGTGTGAACGGCAGCGGGATTCCCTGCTCCACCCGGTCACGCGCTTCGCGGAACGCGCCGGCGATTTCGCCCAGCGGTTGCTGGCGGTGCAGGAGCAAACCGAAGGCGGCCTGCAGGGCCACGGCGTCGGCGACGGCCGGGCGGAAGTTTTTGTGTCGGGCGCCGCCGATGATGGCGCGGACCAAATCGAAGGCTTCGTCGCGGCTGCGCACGGCGAGCGCGCCGGCGGGCGCAGGGGCGAGACCGAAGTCGCGCGGATTGAGGCGGACAGCCGGCATCACCTTGTCGCCGATGATCTCGACCACATCGGTCGGTCCTTCAATCGAGCCTTCGTCCATGCCGTGGCCGTCGGCGGTGGTGCCGTGCAGGATGAAGGCGCGCTCGACATTGTTGCGGGCCAAAGCGGCGGACATCTCCTTGAGCAAGGCGGCGCGGGCGACCCCGAGCACCATGAACGCAGGCTGCGCGGGGTTGAGCAGCGGCCCCATGAGGTTGAAGATGGTGGGCACGCCGAGCCGCCGGCGGATGTCGCGCAGGCGCACCAGCTGCGGGTGGTAGGCGGAGGCGAGGAGAAACGCGAAACGACGGCCCGCAAGATCGCCGTGGAGCTTGGCCGGGGCGCGCTGCAGGTCGTAGCCGAGGGCCTCGAGCACGTCGGCGCTGCCGCAGAGGCTGGTGGCGGCGCGGTTGCCGTGCTTGGCGACGGTCACGCCGAGCGCGGGCAGCAGCAGCGCGGCGAGCGTGCTGAGGTTGGCCGTCGAGACGCCGCCGCGCGTGTCGCCGCCGGTGCCGACGATGTCGAGCACGGGCTGGCGCGGCGCGGGGAACGGCGAGGCGACGGCGCGCAACTCGAGCGCGAAGGCCGCCAGCTCCTCCGCCGTGGGTTCGCGCTGGGCGAGCACCGCGAGGCCGGCGCCGACGACGAGCGGGTCGGCCTCGGGGTTGAGGAAATACGCGATGAGTTCGCGCGCGTCGTCAAACGACAGCGGCTTGGTGGGGTTGTGGGTGGCGAGCAGGTTCATGGGAAGTAACGGGCGAGCTGGAGGAAGTTGCCGAGCAGGCGCGGGCCGTCGGGGGTGAGGATGCTCTCGGGGTGGAATTGCACGCCCCAGCGCGGCATGTGCCGGTGGGCGACGGCCATCACGACGCCGTCCGGTGTGCGGCCGGTCACGCGCCAGCAGTCGGGCAGCGCGGCCTCGTCGGCGGCCAGGCTGTGATAGCGGCCGACAGGGAGCTCGGCCGGCAAGCCCGCAAACAACCCGGTGCCGTCGTGCCGGCAGGCGTGCGCCTCGCCGTGGTGCGGCACCGGGGCGTGGATCACGCGGCCGCCGCTGGCGGCGACCAGCGCCTGGTGCCCGAGACACACGCCCAGCACGGGCACGTCCCAATCGGACGCGCCCACGGCCATGTGCAAGCCGCACTCGGTCGGATGGCCCGGGCCGGGGCTGAGCACGACGGCGCGCGGCGCGAGGGCACGGGCCTCTGCGATCGTGAGCGTGTCGTGGCGGTGCACCGCCACCTCCGCCCCGAGGCCGGCGAAGGCCTGCACGAGGTTGTAGGTGAACGAATCGTAGGCGTCGACGAGCAGGATCATGACGCGGGGCCCTCCGCGGAAAAAGTGACGCCGAGCGCGGCAGCGACGGCGGACATCTTGCCCACGGTCTCGAGGTATTCGCGCGCCGGGTCGGAGGCGCGCACGATGCCCGCGCCGGCCTGCAGCCAGGCCGCGCCGCCGGCATAGACCGCGGTGCGCAGGATGAGCGCGGTGTCCAGTTCGCCGTCGGCGCCGAGCCGCAGCAGCGCGCCGCCGTAGGGTCCGCGCTGCTCGCCCTCCATCTCCGCGATGCGCCGGGCCGCGCGGATCTTGGGTGCGCCGCTGACCGTGCCCGCTGGGAAGACCGCCGCGAGCACGTCGAGCGCATCAAGGCCGTCGCGCACGGCGCATTTCACCTGCGTGGTGATGTGCAGCAGCCGGCTGGTGCGGTGGATGGCGAGCGGCCGCTCGACCCGCACGGTGCCGGTGCGCGCGACACGGCCGAGGTCGTTCCGGGCGAGGTCCACGAGCATCTGGTGCTCGGCGAGCTCCTTCGGGTCGGCCAGCAGGGCGCGGGCGCGTTGCTCGTCGTCGGCATCGTTTTCGCCGCGAGCCATGGTGCCGGCGATGGGCAGCGTCTCCGCGCTGCCGCCGGATACACGCACGAGCGTCTCGGGCGAGGCGCCGACAAGCGCGCAGCCGGGCCATTCGAGCAGGAAGGCGTAGGGACTCGGGTTCGAGCGCCGCAGGCGCCGGTAGGCGGTCAGCGGGGATGGCGGTGCGTCCACGCGGACACGGCGGCTCGGGACCACCTGGTAGACGTCGCCGTCGCGGATCAATTCCTGGCTGCGGCGGACCAGGCCCTCGTAGCCGGCGCGCGGGCGCAGGGCTTGGGCCACGGGTGCGCCCGTTTCTTCCGCCGGTTCGGGCAGGGGCGCGGCGAGGCATGCGGCGATCCCGGCGAACTGTGCGCGACCGGCGGCCTCGCTGTCGGCGAGCACCTGCAGCTCGGCGGTCTGGTGGACGTGGTCGAAGACCACCGCCGCGTCGATGCGCCGCACGCGCACGGTGTCGAGACCGAGGGAATTCGCCGCCGGCACCGGCACGCTGGACTCGAGCCCGGCGAAGGCCTCAAAGCCCACGTAGCCCGCGAGCCCGACGCCCACCGGCAGGCCGCGGCCACAGTCGGCGCGGGGCAGTTTCGCGCGCAAGGCCTCGACCCAGCCGCCCGCCGGGGCCGGCAGGGCCAACTCGTCGCCGCGGTCGAGCAGGACGAAGGAGTGCCGGCCCATCCGTTCGCCGCGGTCGACGCTTTCGAGCAGGACGCCGGCCCCAAGCGGGCGCAGGCGCAGGTAGGCGGCCAGCGGCGTGAGCAGGTCGGCGGGGATGGTCTGGCGGAGGAGTTGCATCGGGAAAAACAAAAAGCCCGGTCATCGGACCGGGCTCGGGGAAAACATGGGCGCAGGACGGGGCGTCAGCGTCTCATCGCTTTCTCCGAGCCGGACTGCCACCACCAAGCCCAACCTTGGGCGGGGGCGGAAACGGGCTGACGGAGAAACGACATGCCGGCACGTGAACCGCCCGGGCGTTGCCTGTCAAGCCGCGGTTGCCCGGGGCCGTGTCATCAACGACCGCCCGGGAACTGCGGAACGACAGGCGGTTCCGCGTGGATCGGGAAAGTCCCCCGGCGGCAACTGGGAGAAGGCTTGACTGGTCCCGGCGCGCTTTGGATGTTCGCCCCTCACTTTTTCACGGCGGCCATAGCTCAGTTGGTTAGAGCACAAGATTGTGGATCTTGGGGTCGCGGGTTCGAATCCCGTTGGCCGCCCCACTTTTCGGGGTAGCCGCGCGCTCAGGCCGCGCCGCAGCCAACGAGACGGTTGACGCGCTCCATGAGCAGGCGCGGGTTGAAAGGCTTGGTGATGTAATCCAAGGCGCCGAGTTCGAGGCCAAGGTTGCGCGAGTCGGCGGAGGACCAAGCCGATACGATGATGACGGGAATGGTGGCCGTGGCCGGGTCGTTGCGGAGCAACTCGCACAAGCCGAAGCCGTCCAGATCGGGCAGCATCAGGTCGAGCAGGATGAGGTCAGGCCGGTCAGCGCGGATTTTCTCGAGCGCCTCCCAGCCTGTCCCCGCCGTGCGGACGGAATAGCCGTTTTGCTCAAGGTGGTAACGGATCAAATCGGCGAGATCGGGTTCGTCCTCGACCGACAGGATTTTGCGCGGCACGGCCATCGCCAGATGCTGGGTGCTTCCGGTTACGGAGCCGTGGCGGCAAGGTGACACCGGGGAAAATTGGCGAGAGTGGAACGGAACCGGGTTGTGACTTTTGTAAATTTGCCTCGCCTCGCCACCCTGTGGTGTTTCCACTCCGGGCATGATTTCCCTCAAGAAGCTCCTCGGCAAGGAGGAGAAGTTCTACGACCTGCTGGAGGCCAGCGCCGACGAGGCCAAGGTGAGCGCCGCCCTCCTCGCCAAAATCCTCGCGGTGGACGGCTCCACGCCCGCCTCGAGCATCCACGACATCATCCAGACGCGCCGGAAGGACAAGCGCATCACCCAGCAGATCACTGAGGAGCTGTGCAAGACCTTCGTGACGCCCTTCGAGCGCGAGGACATCGAGGCGCTTTCCATCGCCCTCTACCGCATCCCGAAGACCGTCGAGAAGATCGTCGAGCGCCTCACCATCTGCCCGGCCAACATCCCGCGCCAGAGCATGCAGCGGCAGATCGTGCTCCTCGAGGAGGCGGTCGAGTCGGTCGTGTTCATGGTCCGGCAGCTCCGCAAGGGCACGCAGATCGACCGCATCCAGGACGCGCACAACCGCCTGCAGTTCGCCGAGGGCGAGGCCGACAAGATCATGCTCTCGCTGGTGAAGGACCTCTACAACGGCCCCTACGATGCCAAGGAGGTCGTCATCCTGATGGAGCTCTACGACCTGATGGAGACGGCCATCGACCGCGCGCGCGACGCCGGCCAGGTCATCTTCCAGATCATGCTGAAGTATTCCTGAGCGCCGCCCGCCCGCGCCCGACAGAAAAACGGCCGACCCGCCATGACCATTTTCCTGATCGTCCTCATCACGGCGCTGGTCTTCGAATACATCAACGGCTTCCACGATGCGGCCAACGCCATCGCCACGGTCGTCTCGACCAAGGTGCTGACGCCGCGCCAGGCCATCTGGCTCGCCGCCTTCTGCAACCTCGTCGGTGCGCTCTGGGGCACCGCGGTCGCCACCACCGTCGGCCGCGGCCTCGTCGACGCGAGCGCCATCACCATGACCACCATCTTCGCCGGCCTGATGGGCGCGATCATCTGGAACCTCATCACCTGGTGGCTCGGCCTGCCGTCCAGCTCGAGCCACGCCCTCATCGGCGGACTGTGCGGCGCGGCCATCGCCTCCGCCGACGGCAACTGGGCCGTGCTGCACTGGTCCGAGGTCAACGCCAAGGGCGTCGCCTCGGGTCTCTGGCCGAAGGTGGTGGTGCCAATGGTCACCTCGCCCGTCATCGGGTTCTTCGGCGGGGCCCTGCTGATGTTCTTTCTGATGGTGATCCTGCAGAAGGCGACGCCACGCCTGGTGAACGGCACCTTCGGCAAGCTCCAAATCTTGAGCGCCAGTTGGATGGGCTTCAGCCATGGCACCAACGATGCCCAGAAGACGATGGGCATCATCGCCCTCGCCCTCTTCACCGGCACCAGCAGCGGCGCCTTCAACGATCTGCCCGCCTGGGCGGAGTTCCTCCGCACGCCCGAATTCACCGTCAGCCGCTGGGTCATGGTCACCTGCGCCATCGTGATGGCGCTCGGCACCGCCGCCGGCGGCTGGCGCATCATCCGCACCATGGGCCACAAGATGGTCAAGCTGCAGCCCATCCACGGCTTCGCCGCCGAAACCACCGCCGGGATCGTGATCCACACCGCCTCCAGCCTCGGCATCCCGCTCTCCACCACCCACGCCATCTCCACCTCCATCATGGGCGTGGGCGCGATGAAGCGCTTCGGCGCCGTGAAATGGGGCGTGGTCGAGCGCATCCTCTGGGCCTGGGTGCTGACCCTGCCCGTCTGCGGCCTGCTCGGCTTCATCACCGACGTGGCCTGCCGGTATTTCGGGATGGAATAACCACGGGTTGCGGAACTCCCCCGCCCTGCTACAGTCCACCGCGCCGCCATGAGCCGTTACTACGCTCCCTCCTCCGATAAACACCGCCCGCTGACCTACTTCAACGGCTACGGCATCTACGCGGCGCATCTGGTGGTCATCGTCTACTGCGTGTCGATGGTGGTGACGACGCTCTTCGGGATGGCGGCCAATCCGCTGATCACCTGGCTGGCCTATGCCAATTACCTCGTGCTCGACGGCCAGGTCTGGCGCGTGGCGACCTACGGCCTCGTCAGCCTGCCCAGCATCCGCTTCGGCATCGACATGCTCATGATCGTCTGGTTCGGCCGCGAGGTGGAGAAGCGGCTCGGCTGGAAGGGCTTTCTCCTGCTTTTCGGCGGCAGCTACCTCCTGCCCCCGCTGCTCCTGCTCGGTGTAACCCCGTGGTTGCCCGCGCAGATGGCCGGCGAGGTCGGGGCCCTCGCCGTGTTCGTGGCCTTCGCCGTCATCTATCCCGGCGCGCCGGTGCTCTTCAACCTCACGGCCCGGTGGGCCGCGGTGATTCTGGTCGGTCTCTTCACGCTCATGGCCCTGGCCAACCGCGACTGGGCCTGGCTGCTGGCCATCTGGATCGCCAATGCCTACGCCTACGCGTTCGCCCGCCATGAGCTCGGCCACTTCACCCTGCCCGACCTGCGTTTCTGGCGGCGGCCCCGGCTCCGCGTGTTGCCCGACCTGCCCCCGGAGGAACGCCCCGGACCATCCCGCTCCAAGCCCACCGGCGCCGGCGTGAACGAGGTGGACGCCCTCCTCGACAAGATCGCGCAGTCCGGCTTCGCCAGCCTCACGCCCGAGGAAAAGGCCCGCCTGGAAGCCGCCCGGGCCGACCTGATCCAGCGCAAGGGGCGGTGAGGGACCCAATTACTAAGGGCGCGTCTTCGAAATGTCATTGCGAGGAGTTCCGCACTCAGCGGAACGACGAAGCAATCCACCTGATTTCTCTGGATCGCCACGGCCCGCACTGCGGGCCTCGCGATGACAAGGCCTCTCGAAGGTTTGTGCTATTTCGGCTGCAGCAGGTCCCACTTGTTGCCGCAACAATCCTCAAACACCGCCACCGTCCCGTAGGGCTCGTGGCGCGGCTTCTCGAGGAATTTCACTCCCACCGCCTGCATCGCCACCTGATCGCGGGCAAAATCATCGGTGTGCAAAAACAGGAAGACACGCCCACCGCCCTGCCGTCCCACCGCGGCCACTTGCTCCGGCGTCGCGGCCTTGGCCAGCAACAGCGCCGTGCCGCCGCCCCACGGCGCGACCAGCACCCAGCGCTTGCCGGGACCACGCGGCGAGTCCTCCACCAACCGGAAACCCAGCTTCGCCGTGAACCACGCGATGGCCTCGTCGTAGTCACGGACCAGCAGGGTGACATGGGCGAGGCGGGACATGGCACCATCACGCCACGAACGCGGCCGGCGTCAACGCCACGCGCCGCCTGTTGACCGCCACCCTTGCCGCGCTATCGTCCGCCCATGACCCTCGCCGCCCGCCTGCGCTCCCTGCTCGACGGCTTTGCCGACCGCGTGCTCGCGGTGACCGGCGCCGTGCTCTTCTCGCAGGCGCCCGAGTTCTTCCAGCAATACTTCCAGCGTCTCGGCGGGCACCTCGACGAGGCGCGCCGGATGCTCGCCCAGTTCGAGCAGACCGCCCGGCAGGCGGGCGTCTCGCTCGACGATTTCATCCGCCGCACCGCGGCCAACGCCGACACCGCCGTGGCGCGCCTCGCCGACACGATGGCCGCCGCCGTCGAGCGCGTGCAATCACTCCAAGCCGCGCACGACGCCCTGCGCGACGCCTCGGCGTGGACGCGGCCCTTCGTGTTCCTGCGGCACGCCGACTGGGAAATCTCCCGGGCCACCACCGCGGTCTTCAAGCCCGCCGTGCCCGTCACCCTCGAGGGCGGCCTGTATGCGCTCGCCGGCATGCTCGTCTTCCTTGGCATCTATCACCTCCTGTTCCGCCGGTTCATCGCCCGGGATGCCATGATGAAACCGCCATCCGGCGCCAAACCGGCCTGACCGGTCGCGCCCGCGCAGCGGCAGGCCGCAGCGGGATTGCCCGCCGGCGTAACTTCCTCCTGCTCGTCTGCGCATGACCACGACACCCACGGCGCCGTCCCGCGCGGCCTTGCTGCGCGCCATCTTCTGGGGCGGGCTGTGGTGTGGCATCCTCGATATCGGCTTCGTCATCGTCTTCTACGGCATAAGTGGGGCCAGTCCGGTCCGCATCCTCCAGTCGGTGGCCGGCGGGGCGCTGGGGCCCGCGGCCTTCCAAGGCGGCGCGGCCACGGCGGCGCTGGGCCTCGCCCTGCACTTCGTGATCTCCTACGGCGCAGCGATTGTGTTCTCGCTCGCGGCGCTGCGGCTGCGCTTCCTCACGGCGCAGGCGCTGGTCGCGGGCGTGATCTTCGGCGCGGCGGTGTGGTTCTTCATGCAGCTGGTGGTGTTGCCGCTGTCCGCGTCGCCGCCGAAGTCCTTCCCCCCGCCGGCCCCGTGGCCCGTGATCGTGGCACACCTCACCTGCGTCGGTCCACCGATCGCGCTCGCCGCGCGGCGTTACCTCCGGCCTGCGGCAACCTAACCGCGCACCAACTCCGCCTCGGCGGCGATGTAGCCGAAGCTCGACCACTGGTCACCGGCCACGATGCGGCGGAACAGCTTCGCGGCCTCCTCGGCGCGCCCGTTGTAGAGATGCCAGTTGGCCAGGCCGTAGCCGAGCGAGGCGTCGCTGAGTCCGCCTTCCTTGCCCAACGCCGTTTCCATGTCCTCGGGCGCGATCTTGCCGAGGTAGAGGTGGAGCAGCTTCAGGTAGTCGTGGTCCTCGATCACCTCGATGTCGTCGGGGACCGAGCCCAGCACCATGTCCGCCTCGCCGGTGCGACCCGCGCGTTGCAGCGCCATGTAGAGCCAATGCGTCGTGGCCACTACTGTGTCGGGGTTCTTGCTCACGTTCATGCAGCCGCGATACGCCGCCACGGCACCCTCGAAGTCCCCCTGCAGATACCGCGAGAGCCCGAGGTGATACCACAGGTTGAACTGCAACGTGCTCGTCGGGATGTTCTTCGCGTTGGGCAGGCCGTCGGGCTCGATTTCGTCGGGTTTGCCGGCGGTCAGCTCGAGCCCCTTCTCGAAGTCCGCCGCCGCCTCGGTGAAACACCGCAGTGTGAGCAACCGATGCCCGCGATGGCGCAGGAAACGCGCATCCTTCGGGAATTTTTCCACGCCGCGAGTGAAGAGGGCGATCGCCTCCTTGTAGCGTCCGAGATAGGCCGTGCGGCGGCCAAGCCAGATGAGGTTGTCCGCGCTCGCCTCCTTCGCGTAGGCGGCCTGGGCCTCCGCCAACTGCGTGTCAAACCTGGCCCGGGATTCGGCCGGCAGATCCGGCGCGACCTCCTTCGCCTCGCGCCAACCGGCGGCGGAGACAACGGCACAGCCCAGGAGGGTGCAAAGAAGGGAAAGTGCGGTGCGCATGGCACCAAGACCTGTGCGCGATGTCGCCCCGTGGTGCCAACCCGAATTTCATGCCGCTGGCATCACCGGCGTTGAAATCGGCCGGCCCTTCCCCACCGTCCTCCCTGTCATGCGCCAGCTCCGCCCGATTGGTCTCGTCCTCGCCCTGGTCCTGGCGGCCGAGTTGCCGGCGCAACCGGGTCCGCGCTCGGGCCAGTGGGCGCATACCGCCAGCAAGCTCGCCCCCGACCCCGCGGTCGTCTGGGGCCGGCTCGACAACGGCGTGCGCTACGCCCTGCTGCCGCACCGGGGCGTGCCCGGCCGCGTCTCCCTGCGCCTCCTCGTGCTGAGCGGCTCCGTCGATGAACAGCCCGAGGAGCGGGGGATCGCGCACTTCACCGAGCACATGGCCTTCCGTGGCACGAGGAACTTCAAGGCCGGCGACATGGTCGCCTTCTTCCAGCGGCTTGGCGTGGAATACGGCAGCGACGTCAACGCCATGACGTCGTTCGACCACACCTACTACGCGCTCGAATACCGCGAGAACGACCCCGCCCTGCTTCGCGACGGCCTGCGGTGGTTCCGCGACATCGGCGACGGCATCACCTTCGACCCCACGGCCATCGAGTTCGAGCGCCGTGTCATCCTCGCCGAGATGCGCCGCCGCGACAGCCTCGCCGAGCGCGAACAGCAGGCTTCGCTGCCCACCGTGCTCCGCGGCCTGCAGGTCGGCCAGCGCGTGCCCATCGGCACCGAGGCGTCCATCGGCGCGATGTCGCGGAAGCAATTCCGGCAATTCTACGAGCGCTGCTACCGGCCCGAATTCATGGTCGTGCTCGCCACCGGCGATTTCGACGCCGAGGCGATGAAGGCGATGATCGCCGAGCAGTTCGCCGCGATGCCCAAACGCCCCGGCCCGCCGCCCGCGCGCAACGAGGGCAGGCTCGACGCCAACAGCCTGCGCACCGGGGTCTATCGCATCACCGGCGTCGGCTCCGCCGAGGCCATCGCCGCCGTCGCCCTGCCGCCCTCCGACCGGCCGGACACGCGCGAGGCCCAGGTCGAGCGCCAGCAGCGGGGGTTTGTCATGCAGCTTCTCGGGCAGCGCCTGGCGGTGCAGGTGCCCGGGGCCGGCGGCCCGCAGGCGCATTACGAGAACATCACGCGCCACGAGCTCGCCCTCGCCTCCCTGCAGGTGCCGGGCAACCAGTGGGAGCACGGCGTCCTCGCCGTCGACCAGATCGTGCGCACGACGCACACCAAGGGCTTCGATGCCACCGAGGTCGATGCGCTGCGCCGGCGTCAGCTGCGTTTCACCGAGCACATGATCGCCCAGCTGCCCACCCTCGACCCCACGCTGCCCATGACGCTCCTGACCGACTCGATCGTGGAGCATACCGTGTTCGTCGGCCCCGAGCGCGACCTGCGCCAGCAGGCGGAGTGGCTGGAAAAATTCACCGCGGCGGACGCCCAACGCGTGTTCCGCGGGTTGTGGAACCTCGACCGCATGGCCTTCCACGTCGGCGGCGACGTCAGCGCCGACCTCAAGCCCGCCGATGTGCTCAAAAAGGTGCAGCAATACCGCAGGGACGGCACGGTCTACCTCCTGCCCCGTGTGCAGGAGAAGGCCGTCTTCGCCCCCAAGCCCTGGGGCCCGCCCGGGACCGTGGAGGAGCGCCGCGAGGTGCCCGAGCTCGGCGCCACGCTGCTGCGTTTCGCCAACCGCGTGCGCGTGAACCTGCGGCCCAGCCGCACCGAGCCCGGCCTGGTGCGCGCCATCGTGCGCGTGGGCGACGGCCTGCTCGACCTGCCCGGCACGCAGCCCGCGCTGAAGGAATTCGGCCTGAACACCGTCATGGCCAGCGGCTCGGCCGGCTACCCCGCCCAGACCATCGCCGCCGTGATCGAGGACAAGTTCATCTCCTTCGGTTTCGACGCTGCGGAACAGGACGCCTTCGCCTTCCGCGGTCAGGTGGCCGCCGAGAACCTCGAGACCTTCCTCGGCGTCGTGACCGACTTCCTGCACAAGCCGCAGTTCGACCCCTTCGCGCACAAGAACGCGCGGCTCCAGGCCGCCATGCAGCGCACGGCCCAGGCCGCCGGTCTCGGCGAGGCCTTCCGCGACCTCACCGACCACCTCTTCCTCGGCGACGCCCGCTTCATGTGGGGCTCGCCGCTCGACTACATCTCCCTCGGCGTGGGCGACGTGCGGCGCTGGATGGAGCCCTCGCTGGCCCGCGGCTACGTCGAGGCGACGCTCGTCGGTGATTTCACGG
The DNA here is from genome assembly GCA_964565475.1 of uncultured Opitutaceae bacterium. Classification (GTDB taxonomy): domain Bacteria; phylum Verrucomicrobiota; class Verrucomicrobiia; order Opitutales; family Opitutaceae; genus Didemnitutus. The sequence goes on from CAZMFB010000010.1 coordinate 67,352, forward strand.
AGGAGCAGGCCACCGCCATCCTCCAGCGCACGCTCGGTGCCCTCGCCCCCCGCGCCGACACCAAGCGCACGGAACCGGTCCGCCCCGTCACCGTCCGGGCGCCGGCGGGTTTCAAGCGCATCGAGTTTTCCGGAGAGCTGAACATCGGCCTCGCGACCGCCACCTGGCCCATCGCCGCCCGCCTCACCCTCGCCGACGAGGCGGCGCTCTTCGTGCTGGCCAAGGTCCTCGAGCTCCGCATCCGCGAGGAGGTGCGCGACAACCTCGGCCTCTCCTACTCCCCGAGCGCGAAGTTCGACCATCAGGAGGGCTTCGGCGGCATCGGACTCCTGCAGGCCACCACCGACACCGCCCCGAAGGAGACTGACCGCGCCGCCAAGCTCATGGGTGAGATCGCCGACCGGCTCGCCCGGGAAGGCGTGAGCGAAGGGGAGTTCACCGGCGCCCGGGGCATCCTCCGGAGCCAGGTGCAGCGCGCCTTCTACGAGAACGGCTTCCTGCTCGACCTCCTGCGCCGTGCCCAGCTGCGCCCCGAAAGCATCTCCGACATCGCGTCGTTGCGCGGCGCGGCCTTCGACCGGCTCACGCGCGAGGAGGTCAACGCGTGGGCCGCGCGGGTCCTCCCGGCCGACAACGTCCGCACCGCCGCGCTTGTGCCCAAGCCCTTCGTCGGCATCTTCCAGAGCGACAAGCGCTGACCCATGAAGACCCTTCCGCTCTTCGCCGCGTGTGTCCTGTTGTCGGGCTGCGCGACCCTCACCCAGACACCGAGCTCCGCACGACTGCGTCAAATGGAGGAAGGTGCCCGCCGACAGGAAGAGGATGCGCCGCGCCATGCGCGCGACGAGGCGATCAGGGCCCGCGCCCGGGACTATGAGAAACGCGGCTACGACCGGGAACAGGCCATCGCCCTCGCCTTGGCCGACGCCCACAAACCCACCAAGCCCTGACCATGAAAGCCGGACCCGCCTTCAAGACCCCCGCCGCCTACATCGCCAGCCTGCCCGATGACCGTCGCGCCGCCGTGCAGGCAATCCACCGCGCCATCGTCAAGGCCGCGCCGAAGCTCAAGCCGTTCTTCGTCTACGGCATGATCGGCTACGGCAAGTTCCACTACAAATACCCGAGCGGCCGCGAGGGCGACTGGGCCGTGGTCGGCCTCGCCAGCCAGAAGAATTACCTGAGTCTCTACCTCTGCTGCGCCGACCAGAAGGGCTACCTCGCCGAGCAGAACAAGGCCCGCCTTGGCAGGGTGTCGGTCGGGCGCTCCTGCATCCGCTTCAAGAAGCTTGAGGACCTCAACCTGCCCGTGGCGATGGAGCTGGTGAAGAAGGCCTCCGGCCTGATGGGCAAGGACGGCGGCAGCTTCGTGCTGTAAGCTGACCGCGTCGCACGCGGGCGGGGTTCGGCGGCGGGACGGGAGCGTTTCGCCGCAGCGTGTTTGCGAGGGGGGCGGGCCAGCGTCTGGCTGCCGCCATGACCAAACACCCCTCCGCTCTCGTCGGCCTGCTCGTAGCGCTGGCTGCCGGTCTGCTCGCCCAACCCGCCGCCGAACCCGCTCCGCTCGCCATCGCCGGGGCCTGGCACGGCGCCGTGCAGGCCCCGCAAGGCCCGCTCGAACTCGGCTTTCGTTTCGCCCGCCTGCCGGACGGCAAGATCGACTTCACGCTGCACATGCCGTCGATGCACCTCTACGACCAGAAAGTCGGCCCTTACGCGGAGGAGAAGGACGGCGCCTTCACGGTGCCCATGCTCGACATCGCCTTCCGCGTGGAGGGCGCGGCATTGCGCGGCACCTTCGGCAAGGCGCACTTGCCGATGACACTGCAGCGCGGCGACCAGTTCTCGTCCGCCCCCGTCACGCGTGTGCCCGCCCCGGCGCCGCACCCGCTCTGGGAATACCCGCTCGGTTCGCTCACTTGGGCCTCGCCCGTCGTCCACGACGGTGTCGCCTACGTCGGCGCGCGCGATGGCAAATTCCATGCCGTCCGCGTCAGCGACGGCGTGGCAGTGTGGACCTGGACCGGCCCCAACCGCATTGACGGCCGCGCCGTGGTCACCGCCGACTCGGTCTTTTTCCTCGATGGCAAGGTGAACCTCGTCTGCCTCAACCGCGCCGACGGCACCCTGCGGTGGCGCACGGCCCTGCACGACGAGAAGATTGCCGGCGGTCCCGCACCCGAGAATCCCACCTTCAACCGACGCGCCGCCACGCCGCTGGTCGTAGACGCCACCATCTACTCCGGCTCAAGCGACGGCGGCCTCTACGCACTCGATGTCGCCACGGGTGCCGTGCGCTGGCGCTTCGCCGCCGGTGCGCCGGTTTTCTCCGGTGTTAATCGCCTCGACGACGGCTCGCTGCTTTTTGCCGCCATGGACGGATCCGTCATCCGCCTCGATGCCACGGGCAGGGAGATGTCGCGGGTCAAGGCCGGCGGCGCGATCGTGTCCACCCCGGTCGTGGTCAGCGGCAACATGGTGGTCGGCAGCCGCGACTACATGCTCTATGCCTTTGGGTATCCCGACGGTGCGCCGGCGTGGAAATATTCCTACGGCTTCTCGTGGGTCGAATCCACGCCCGCCGTCCACGACGGCCTCTTCTACTTGGGCGGCTCCGACTGGGCCCGTGTGTCCGCCTTCGATTCCAAGACCGGCCGCCCCGTGTGGGCCACCACTGTGGGCGGCATGAGCTGGGGCACGCCTGCCGTCACCACCCGCACGGTCTATGCCGGCACCGTGGCACAGATGGGCGCCCTCGTCACCCACCGCGCCGGCATCGTCGCGCTCGACCGCCGCACCGGGGCCATCCGCTGGCGCTTCGAGCAGGACACGCCCACCGAGCAACTGCCCTTCGCCGGCACCCCGGGCTCCATCGCGGTCGCGGGTGACCGCATCATTGCCGCCAGCCTTGATGGCATCATGCGTGCCTTCGCGGTAGACTGAAATCTCCCCATGAAAAAATCCTGCACCCTGCTTTCCGCTGCCCTGCTTGCGGTCCAACTCCCCGCCGCGGATCCCGTCGAGGGCCGGTGGCTCGGAACCCTCGGCACCCCGCCCTCCAGCTCTGCCATCGGTTTCGACATCAAGCAGGACGATAAAGGCGCACTCGCCGTCAGCCTATACCTCGAGCAGATGCATTATGACAGCCTCCTGCTGGGCGAGGTGAAGGTGGCGGACGGGAAATACACCATCGCGGCCTTCGGCATGGAATTGACCCTCAAGGGCGACGTGCTCTCCGGCGTGCAGGGCCAGCAGAAGAACCCGGTCGAACTCCGCCGCGTTGCCGAGCTGCCGCGCGACCCGTTCATTCCCGCCGGGCTTCCCACCGGCCCCGGTCCCAAGTGGCAGCGCAAGTTGGGTGGTGCCATCTGGGCCCGGGCCACCGTGCACGATGGCGTCGCCTACGTCGGCACCGGTGGTGGCGCCATGCACGCCGTGCGGGTCAGCGACGGGTCGTTTGTGTGGAGCGTCGCTGCGGGTCGCGGCATCCACGGCGCCGCCTGCGTGACGGACGACGCGCTCTACTTCGCCTGCGACAACGGCTACCTGTTCCGGCTCAACCGCGCCGATGGCAAGGAGGTCTGGCGCTACGACCTCGGCGACGCCCGCGTGCCGCGCGTGCTCCCCTCGGACAACATCTATGAATACGACCACAGCGGCCCCGCCCCGGTGCTGGCCGACGGCGTGCTTTATATCGGCGCGGCCGATGGCGGCTTCCATGCCGTCAATGCCACCGATGGCACGCAGGTCTGGCGCATCCAGGCGGATGGCAAGATCCGCGGCACCGCGGCCCTTTCCGGCCCGAACCTCGTCTTCGCCACCCTCAAGGGCCCCGTCCACATGGTCGAGCGCGCGACGGGCAAGGAGGTCTGGAAGCAGGAGGGCAAGACTCCCGTGACCAGTTCTCCTGTCGTGATGGGCGACAAGGTCATCAGCGGTTCGCGCGGCAGCGTGCTCCGCGCCCTGCGCCTCGACACCGGCGCCGAACTCTGGCGCCAGACCTACTGGGGCTCCTGGGTCGAATCCACCCCCGTGCTCGGCGACGACGGGTTGGGCTACGTCGCCACCTCCGACTACCGGCGCGTGACCTGCTTCGACCCCGCCGATGGCCGCGTGGTCTGGCGCACAGATTTCTTCGGATGGTGCTGGAACCAGCCCGTCCTGACCGCCCGGCATGTCTACGTCTCGGCCGGGGGCACGATCCCCTACCCCATCAAGCATGAGGGCGGCCTTACCGCGCTCAACCGCTCCACCGGCAAGATTGCCTGGCGCTGGCCGATGCCCAATCCCCCGTCCGCCATGCACTGGGGCTTTGCCGCCGGTCCCGTGCTCACGGGCGACACGCTGATCGTGGGCGGACTCGACGGCACCCTTTACGCCTTCCCCGTCGAGTGAAGCGCTTGCTTCCGCTTGTTCTGATTGCACTGACGACAGCCGTGGCGGTGGCCACAGGCTCCGCGGATGACCTGCTGGCCCGGGCCCGCGAGCTGGCCGGAATAGGCCGGTTCGCCGAGGCGCTGCCGCTTTTCACGCAGGTCGCCGAGCTCGCACCCGACAACTACCGCGGCCATTCCGGCCGTGCGGCGATGCTCAACCGGCTCGATCGCTACGCCGAGGGCCTCGCCGCGATTGACCGCGCCGTCGCCCTCGCGCCCGATCTGCCGATGCTGCGCTATAACCGCGGCCTCTCGCTCTGGGAAACCGGGCGCTTCACCGAGGCCGTGGCCGAATTTGACCGCGCGATCGCGGGCCGGCCCGAACTGCCCATGCCCTACGCCGACCGGGCCTTGGCCAAACTCTGCCTCGGCGATGGGTCCGGTGCCATAGCTGATTGCGAACGCGCACTCGCCCTAGACCCCGGCTACATCTGGGCGCGCTATTACCGAGCGATGGCGCACTACGCCTCCGGGGATTTTGTGAAGGCGGCCGGCGACTTCGCTACCGTGACGGAACGGGAACCCACCTTCATCGCCGCTCACCTTTGGAACCATGTGTCCTCCCGCCGCAACGGAAGCACGATCCCGGTCACCCCCGCGCTGACCACGGGCCGGCCTTGGCCGGAGCCGTTGCTGGCGCACCTGCGCGGTGAGATTTCCGCGGCCGACCTGCTCTCCCAGGCCCGCGCCCAGCGGGTGCCTGATGACGAACGGCGACTTTCATCGGCGCATGTGATCATCGGGCTCGCGCACCTGCTCGCCGGGAAACCCGGCGAGGCGCGCGCGTCCTTCCAGGCGGCCCTGGCCATTCCGGCTCCCAACCACTTCGAACAAATCGTGGCGCAAACCGAGCTGAGGCAGCTCGCCGCAGCGCGGTGAAGCCAACTGCGCCGGTCAGGGACCGTTGCGCGAATTGATGATCTGCTCCCCGGTCGGGTAGATTTGGTCGGTCTTGGCCTGCCGCGAAAACTCCTCACCCGACATGACCGTCGTGGGCGTCGTGGTGGGCTTGCTCTTGCGCCGGCGCATGTGGCTGCCCGTCGGCACGTAGGTCTCCTCCGCCACCGTGGCCTTGGGCTCGGCGGTGCCGGCGGTGTCGTTGGAAGAAGTGGCGCAGCCGAGGAGCAGGCCGGCGGCACAAAGGAGAAGACAGGCGGCGGGGTATTTTTTGATCATGCGCGGCCACGCTCGCAATGCCGCCCATAGCGTCAATCGTCGCACGCCAACCGCTCCTTATCCGCGGCCATCATCTAGCCGGCTGCGCCATAAGCGCCTGCCGGTCCGACGCGTCGAGCTCGCACCAGCGACCGGGCGACAGGTCGCCCAGGGTGAAGCCTCCGATCCGTGCCCGCACCAGCCGCAGGGTCGGATGCCCGACCGCCGCCGTCATCCGCCGCACCTGCCGGTTCTTTCCCTCGGTCAGCTCGAGGGCCAGCCAGCAATCCGGGACGTTTTTCCGGAAACGCACGGGCGGTTCGCGCGGTGGCAGGACCGGCGGTTCCATGCGGCGCATGTCGCAGGGCTTGGTGCGATAGCCGCCGATGGTCACACCGCCGGCCAGTTTCTTCAGCGCCGTGTCGTCGGGCACGCCCTCGACCTGCACCCAGTATTCCCGGCGGTGACCGCGCCCGGGGTCGAGCAGGCGCGAATTCAACCCGGATTCGTCGCCCAGCAGGAGCAGTCCCTCGGAATCAGCATCGAGGCGGCCGAGCGGATAAACCTTCGCGGGCAGGCCGAAGTCCGCGAGCGTGCGCCAGCGGGAGCCCGGCTCAGGAGTGAACTGTGACAGGACGCCGTAGGGCTTGTGCAGCGCGATGAGCACGCGCGGCCACCTTCAGCGCTTGAGCATCGCCCAGACGAAGTTCGGGTTGCGTTCGCGCTTCATCGCGAGGCGGATCCACATCAGGGCAAGCGGCTCGAGGCTGCGCGCCATGCCGAGACCGCCCGTGGCCACCGGTTCGAACCCGATGTCGGCGGCGAGCGTGGCGACGACGGTGTTGGCATCGTCGCTGTCACTGCAGTAGAACATCACGGGCTTGAGATCGCCGTAGCCGGGATACCTTGAATCGGCGAAATTCTCGTAGCCGTAGGTGTTGAAGGCCTTCGCCACCTGTGCACCCGGCATCATACGCTCGATCTCCTCGGCCCCGGAGGAGCTCGAGCCGATGGCGAGGCTGAGGCTGCCTTCCGCATTCAGTGAGAGCGGGTTGGTGCAATCGATCACGATCTTGCCCTTCACGTCACCCATGGCCTTGACCGCATCCGGCACGGCATTCCACGGCACGGCGATGATGACCACGTTGCATTGGTTCACGGCGTCGGGGATGGCCTGGGACGAGATGCCCGCGGCCGTGGGCGGCTGGGTCTTGCCGCCGCCAGGATTGCGCACGCCGAAAATGACCAAGTGACCGGCCGCAGCCAAGGCCTTGCCCAGCGCCGAGCCGACGTTGCCTGCTCCAATGATCGCAATCTTCATAGATGGGTGGGGTTGAGGGAAGCGCGCCATGTTGCCCGGTCCAACTGCCGAAAGGCAAGAAACTTGGAGCGGAGACCTGCGCTTGAACGGTTTTTTCGCAGCTTCGGGCTTGGGTTTGCCCACGCCCCGGCCAATTTTCGACGCGTGCCCCTGCCCTCGTCCATCACCACCCTGCCCGACCGCACCGGGGAATTGCGCGACCTGCTCATCCGCTGGGCCGACCAAAACTCCGGCAGCGACCACTTCGCCGGCCTCGCCGCGATGCTGCCGTTGCTCGAGGCCGGATTCGGCCGCCTGCCCGGAGCCCAGACCGAGCGTGTGTCGCTGCGCGACACCCCCGCGCAGGCCCTGCGGGTCCGCGTGCGGCCCGCGGCCCCCATCCAGCTGCTATTCAGCGGGCATTACGACACGGTCTACGGCGCCGGGGATCCGTTCCAGCGCTGCGAGCTGCTCTCGCCCGAAAAGCTGCGCGGTCCGGGGGTCATCGACATGAAGGGCGGACTCGTGACAATGCTCGCGGCACTGCAGGCCTTCGAGCAGACCCCACATGCCGCCACGATCGGCTACGAGGTGCTCATCAACCCGGACGAGGAAATCGGCTCCTTCGGCGCCGCCCCGCTCTTCGTCGAGGCGGCACGGCGCTGCCGGTTCGGCTTTGTCTTCGAACCCGCGCGCCCCAACGGCGACATCGTGCACTCGCGCAAGGGCACGGGCAACTTCGCCGCGGTCGCGCACGGCCGGGCGGCGCACGCCGCCAGTCCGACCGGGCAGGGCCGCAACGCCATCGCCGCGCTCGCCGAGTTCCTCACCGCGGCCAACCGTCTGCCACAGGAAATGCCCGGCGTGCTCTTCAACATCGGCAACATCCGCGGCGGCGGCCCGGCCACCAACGTCGTGCCCGATTTCGCCGAGGCCAAGCTCGACCTCCGCATCACGCAGGCCGCGCAGCGCGACGCCGTGCTGGCCCGCCTCCGTGAGCTCGCCGCGCCCATCAACGCCCGCGAGGGCCTCCGCGTCGAGATTACGGGCGAGTTCAACCGCCCGCCCAAGGAGTGCCGCCCGCAGGAGGAGGCCGTGTTCCCGCACTGGCAGAAGTGCGCCGCCGATGTCGGCATCCCGCCCTACACCTGGGTCCATGCCGGCGGTGCCTCCGACGGCAACAACCTCTCCGCCGCCGGCCTGCCCTGTCTCGACGGCGCCGGCCCCATCGGCGACCGCCTGCACAGCCCCGAGGAGTGGATTTACCTGCCCTCCATCGCCCCCCGCGCCCAGACCGCCGCACTGTTCCTCCACCGAGTCGCCGCCGGGGAAATCGATCTGCCGCCGAAATGATTGTCGGCTGATTGCCCACCGCTCACCACCCACCCCGTCATGCACGTCCTCCGTCCCATCCGAGAATCCGACCTGTCGCGCCTTGTGGCCCTGGCCAAATCCACCGGGGGCGGCCTCACCACCCTGCCCCCCGAGGAGGAATTCCTGGCCGAGCGCATCGATGCCTCGCTGCGCGCCTTCAGCCCGCGGGTGAAGAAACCCGGCGGCGAGTCCTATCTCTTCGCCCTGGAGGACAGCGATACCGGCGAGGTCGTGGGCGTGTCCGGCATTGCCTCCCGCGTGGGCGGCTTCGAGCCGTGGTATAGCTACGAGATCCGGGCCGAACGCTTCACGCACAAGCCGCTCAAGGTCGACAAGGACATCGCCGTCCTGCACCTGAAATCCGACCACCGCGGCCCCTCCGAGATCTGCTCGCTCTTCCTGCGCGCCGACCGGCGCCGTGGCGGCGCGGGCCGCCTGCTCTCGCTCGGCCGGTTCCTCTTCGTCGGCGCCTTTTCCAAGCGTTTCACGGAGGAGATCATCGCCGAAATGCGCGGCTACATCGACCAGACCGGCAAGTCGCCCTTCTGGGAGGCCGTGGGCCGGCATTTCTTCGAGTTCGACTACTATGCCGCCGACGTGCTCAGCGGCCTGGGCGAGAAGGAGTTCATCGCCGACCTGATGCCGCGGCATCCGCTCTACATCCCGCTGCTCGCCCCGGAGGTGCAGGCCGTCATCGGTCGCGTGCACCACGACACCGAGGCCGCCCTCGCTCTCCTGTTGCGGGAGGGATTCACCCGCACGAACGAGGTCGACATCTTCGATGCCGGCCCGCTCGTGCGCGCCGCGACCGCCGGCATCCGCACCATCCGGCAGGCCCGCACCGCGCGCATCCGCAGCGCCGCCGCCCCGGCCACGGCGGGCGTCGAGCTCCTGCTCGCGAACGGCGCCCTCGATTTCCGCGCCTGCATTGGCGACGTGACCGAGCATGACGACGGCTCGGTCTCGCTCTCGCGCGATTATGCCGCCGCCCTCAACGTCGAGGCGGGCGACAAGCTCTGGTTCGCCCCGTTGAAATGAGGTTCAGCTCCATCAATCCCGCCACCGGCGAAACCGTCTGGACGGGGCAGGCGGCGGATGCCGCGGCAGTGGACGCCGTCGTGCGGGCCGCCCGCCAGGCGTTCCCGGCCTGGTCGGGCAAGTCCTTTGAGGAACGCGCCGCCGTCGCCCAAGCCTTCGCGGCGCAGCTGGCCGCGCACAGGGAGGCGCTGGCGCTGGCCATCTCGGCCGAGGTGGGCAAGCCGCGCTGGGAGGCGCTCACCGAGGTGCAGTCGATGATCGGCAAGGTCGACATCTCGATCGAGGCGCACCAGCGGCGCTGCGCGGAGTTCAAGAACAACCTCGGCGTGACGCGTTTCCGGCCGCACGGCGTCGTCGCCGTGCTCGGACCCTTCAATTTCCCCGGCCACCTCCCCAACGGCCACATCGGGCCCGCCCTCCTCGCGGGCAACACCGTCGTCTTCAAGCCCAGCGAATATGCCCCCGCCGTCGCCGAGCTGACCGCCAAGCTGTGGGCCGCCGCCGGCCTGCCGCAGAGCGTGATCAATGTGGTCCAAGGCGGACGAGAGACCGGTGTCGCCCTCGCAGCGCACACAGGTATCGATGGCTTGTTCTTCACCGGCAGTGCCCGGGCCGGCCTTGCGCTCAACGAGCAGTTCGCCCGCACGCCCGAGCGCATCCTCGCCCTTGAGATGGGCGGCAACAACCCGCTCGTCGTCCATCGCGCCGCCGACATGAAAGCCGCGGTCGCGCTGACCGTGCAGTCGGCCTACCTCAGCGCAGGGCAGCGCTGCACCTGTGCGCGACGGCTTATCGTGCCAACCGGGACCGAGGGTGACCGTTTCCTGCAGGCGCTGGCCGAGGCTACGCGTGCACTCCGGGTCGGGCCTTCCACCGATCGACCGGAGCCTTTCATGGGCCCGGTGGTCTCCGCGGCCACGGCGGACCGGCTGCTCGAGGCGCAGAAAAACCTGCTCGCCCGTGGCGCCGTGGCCTTGGTCGAGATGCGCCGGCTCAAGGCGGGCACCGGCCTGGTCTCGCCGGCCTTGCTGGACGTCACCGCCGTGACCGGGCGCGACGACGAGGAGTTTTTCGGCCCGCTGCTGCAGGTGATCCGCGTGCCCGACTTCGCCGCCGCGCTGCGCGAGGCCAACAACACGCGCTACGGGCTCGCCGCCGGGCTGGTCTCCGACGACGCGGCACTGTATGAGCGCTTCCGCGCCGAGGTGCGCGCTGGCCTCATCAACTGGAACCAGCAGCTTACCGGAGCGAGCAGCGGCGCACCCTTCGGCGGCGTCGGCCGCAGCGGCAATCACCGCCCCAGCGCCTACCTCGCGGCCGATTACTGCTCCTACCCCGTCGCCTCCATCGAGGTGCCCGAGTTGAAACTGCCCGCGCAACTGCCTCCCGGACTCGCGCTCTGATGAAAGCTTACGAAGTCAATTTTGACGGCCTCGTTGGTCCGACGCACAACTACGCCGGACTGTCGCACGGCAACGTGGCTTCGATGACCCACGGCGGCGCCGTGTCCAATCCGCGCGAGGCCGCGTTGCAGGGTCTGGCCAAGATGAAGTTCCTCGCCGACCTCGGCCTGAAGCAGGCCGTGCTGCCGCCGCACGAGCGGCCCTCGCTCGAGACGCTGCGCGCGCTCGGCTTCGGGGGCAGCGACGCGGAGGTGCTGGCCGCGACGGCAAAGGCTTCCCCCAAGCTTCTGGTCGCCTGCGCGTCAGCCTCGAACATGTGGGTGGCCAATGCGGCCACCGTCGCGCCCTCCAGTGACACAGCCGACGGGCGCACGCACTTCACGCCGGCCAACCTTGTTTCGAAATTCCACCGCTCCATCGAGCCGCCGCAGACGGCGCGCACCTTGCGGGCCATCTTCCGCGACGAGGCGCGCTTCGTGGTGCACGAGCCGCTGCGGGGCGGCCAGGGCCTGGGCGACGAAGGCGCGGCCAACCACACGCGGTTTGCACCAACGCACGGTCACTACGGCCTGCATTTCCACGTCTATGGGCACAGCGCGCTGGGGACTCCGGCCATCAAGGCAATTCCACGCCGCTTCGCCTCGCGGCAGGCGCTTGAGGCCTCGGAGGCCGTGGCGCGCCGGCACGAGCTGGGCGAGGAAAATACCATGTTCGCGCAGCAGGCCCCGGAGGCGATCGATGCGGGAGTCTTCCACAACGACGTCATCTCCGTCGGCAACGAGAACGTGCTGTTTTACCACGAGAAGGCCTTTGTCGGCACCGAGGCCGTCGTGGCCGGCCTGCGCCGTGCCTACGATAAGCTGCACCCGGGCGAGGACTTCTTCGGCATCCGGGTGCCGGCCCGCCGTGTGCCGCTGCGCGACGCCGTGAAGTCCTACCTCTTCAACAGCCAGCTCGTGACCATCGCACCCGGCGATATGGCGCTCATCGCGCCGGGCGACTGCACGGAAATCCGGAGCGTCCGTGACTTCGTGCGTGAGCTGATCGAGCGCGGCGACACCCCGGTGCGGTCGGCGCACTTCTTCGACCTCAAACAGTCGATGCGCAATGGCGGCGGTCCGGCTTGCCTGCGCCTGCGCGTGGTGCTGAACGACGCCGAAATCGCCGCCCTGCCCCCCGGCGTGTTCATCAACAACCACACCTATCCCAAGCTCGTGCGCTGGGTGAAGAAGCACTACCGCGAGCGCCTCACCCACGCCGATCTCGCCGATCCGTCCCTGCTCGAGGAATCGCGCCGGGCCCTTGACGCGCTTACCCGACTGCTGGGCCTCGGCGGCATTTATCCGTTCCAACGGGCGTGATCAACCGCCCGGGATGACGTAGCGGAAGACCGCCACCCAGTGGCAGGCGCCGCCGGCCAGCACAAACAAGTGCCAGATGGCATGGTGGTAGGCCAACCGCCTCCACAGATAGAATCCGGCGCCAAGCGAATAGCACAGCCCGCCGGCGACCAGCCAGACGAGCCCGTCGCGGGGCAAGGCGGCGGTCAGCGGTTTCAATGCGATCAGCACGAGCCAGCCCATGGCGAGGTAAATGATCGTCGAAACCAGGCGGAACCGGCCGGCGAACCAGAATTTCAGCGCTATCCCGACGACAGCCAGTCCCCAGATCACGCCGAACAGGCTCCAGCCCCAAGGTCCGCGCAGCGTGACCAACACGAACGGCGTGTAGGTGCCCGCGATGAGCAGAAAGATGGCCGCATGATCGAATTTCCTCAGGATCTCCTTCGCCCGGGCTCCGCGCAGGGAGTGATAAAGCGTCGAGGTCAAATAGGACAAAACCAGGGTGCCGCCGAAGATCGCCGTGCTCGTGATATGCCAGGCGTCGCCATGCCGGACGGACGCCACGATCAAAGCGACGAGGCCGGCCGTGCTCAGCAGCACCCCCAGCCCGTGCGTCAGGGTGTTGGCGAGTTCTTCTCGTGCTGAATAATCGGCCACGGAGCCATTGCGGCCTCACCGCTCCGACAGCGCGAGCCGAAAGGGAGCGGGAATATTCAGCGCAATCTCAAGATTGCCCGCAAGCGCAAGACCTGTTCACGGAATGCTGGATCCTGGGGCTGAAGGCGGACCAGTTCCTCGGCGTGTCGCAAGGCCTGCTCGTGACGTCCGGTCTGGGCGTAGATCGCGGCAAGTGCGCGCCGTGGCTCCACGTAACCGGAATCGGCCTGTGCGGCGGCTTCGTAGTGTGTGAGGGCCTCCACGACGCGGTCGGCTTCGAGGAGGACATTGGCAAGGTTGTTGTGGGCCTCGGCATAGCCCGGCCGGAGCAATATGGCCGCCGTGTAGGCGGCGTGGGCCTCGCTCCACTGGCGGGCTGCGATACTGGCGTTGCCCAGCGCGAAGGCGGCGGCGGCAGACCGCGGGTCGATTGAGCGGGCGGTGCGCGCAGCAGCCACGGCCTCGTCGGTGCGCCCGATCTCCAACAGGGCGAGCGCAAGATTGGCATGGGCGTCCGCATAGCGCGGGCGGGCCTCAAGCGCGCGGCGGAAGAGCGTCAGCGCCTCTTCATGATTGCCCTGCCCCACGCGCAGGCTGCCGAGGTTGTTCCAAGCCTCAGCAAAGGACGGATGCAGGCGCACGGCCTCGCGATATGCGGTCTCCGCTGCCTCGAGTCGGCCCGAGCGGGCGTGAATTACACCGAGATTGTAGTGGGCATCGGCGGAGGCGGGATCCAGGCGCAGGGCTTCCCGGATCTGGCCCTCTGCGGCTTCCGTCTGGCCGGCAGCGAACTGGGCACGGGCGAGATTGATGCGGGCCCGGGTGTTGGCCGGCAGCTTTTCGACGTTATCAGCCCAGAGGACAAGTTCGCTGCGGTAGTCACGATTGCGCAGGTAGGTCAGAAAACCAAAGACCACCGCGATCGTGAGCGCCACCGGCAGCATCTTGGTGCCCAGCCACCGCCACCCCAGGCCAACGGCAAGTGCGAGCGGACCAAGGAGCGCAAGATAGAGGCGATGCTCGGCAGCGGTCTGCGAAGCAATCGGCACGAGGCTGCTGCTGGGTGCCAGCAGAAGGAAGAACCAGAGAAGGACGAAGCCCAACATCGGCCGGACAAACCAAGACCAGATAGCGGCCCCGACGGCACCGAGGAGCAACAGCGCCTGCCACCAGACCTCGGTCAGGGTGTCGACGGTTACGGTGCCGTAGTCAAAGATGAGCGGGTGGGGCCATACGATGAGGGCGACGTAGCGGACAATCGCGTCGCATTGGGTGAGAAGATAGGTCCAGACACCGACCGGGGAGTCGAAGCCGGCCGTGCCGCCCCGCCCGCCCGTAGCGGCCACCATGGCGCCCAGCACCAGCCACGTGGCCGCCAATGCGGCATAGTAGTGCCCGCGCCGGCGCAAGGCGGCCCCCACCCCCCCGGCCACGAAAGCAGCATCCAGGAGGAGGACGGCCACCGGTGCAGTCGCCATGGTTTCCTTGCCCGTCATCCCGAGGGTGCAACAGACCACCGAGCCGACCAGCCATCTTCCCGGCGAGGAAGCCTGCATTGCCCGCATGAAAGTGCAGAGTGTGCCGAGGTAGCAGAGCGCCGTGAGCGATTCAGCACGCTGTATGACGTAGGTGACGGATGAGGTCTGCAATGGATGCACGGCCCACAATAAGGCCATGACAAAGGCCGTTGCCGTGCCAGCGGGGGAAAAAAAGCGGACAGGACCGGGCTGTGCCAGGATGCGGCAAAGCAGACTGAAAAGGAGCACGGCGCAGGTCGCATGGATAAGAAGATTCCCGGTGCGAAATCCCGCCGGGGTCAGCCCCGTCAGTGCCTTGTTCAGGACAAAGCTCGCAAGGATCAGCGGGCGCCCACTGAGAGTTGCCCCGGGATCGCCCTCAACGGAGCCCCAATGGCCGGGGTCTGCGTGGAGCGCGGGATTCCCCAGCAGGTTTGGAACATCATCAAAAACGAAGGGGGCTCCCAGACTACCGGCGTAGGCGATGCCGACGGCCAGGATGAGGACGAGCCACAAGCGCGAGGGAACAGAATGGGCTGGATTGGTCGGACGGCTCACGAGTGGGAATGAATGCGCAAGTGCGCCGGGCCTGAAGCCCGAAATCGGGGTTCGTCACGCTCTGGAAAATTATGCTGTCCGGTCGAAATGATGGGGGTTGCGGGCTTGACTAAATGGGGTGAGGAGGAGTTTTCTACACCCTCAAAGAATTCGGGTGCCCCATTCATCCGGATATGTTCCTAACAAACCTGCATCGCACCATGCATAAATCGTTCATCAGATCGTTCCTCGCGGTAGCATTGTCCATTGCGGCACTCGCCATCGCTCCCACCTCCTGGGCCCAGCTGGTCACCACCGGCATGACGGGCGTCGTTCGCGGCAACGACGGGAAAACCCTTGGCAGCGCCAGCGTCACGGCGATCCATACGCCGACCAACGCAACATTCACGGCCACGACCGGCTCCGACGGCCGCTATTTCTTCCGCGGCCTGCCCGTCGGCGGCCCTTACACCGTGTCGGCGAGCGCCGATGGCGGTTATTCCGGCGAGCCCGTGGTGGACATCGTGACCCAACTGGGAACGGACATCGATGTAAACATCGTCTTGAAGAGCGATGTGGTGCAGATGGAGAAATTCGTGGTCGCGGCTGATCGCAACGCCCTCGATTCCGGTGCCACCGGTGCTGGCTCCACCATGAGCAGCGAGCGCATCGCCAACAAGCCCACCTCCGAGCGCTCTTTGGCGGACATGATCAGTGCCTCACCTTTGGTGACCCTGCGTGATACTTTCGGTGACCGTGAAGAATCGCAAATTACCGCGGTGGGCCAGAACAACCGTTACAACTCCATCCAGATCGACGGCTCCCGCATCAACGATCTGTTCGGCCTCAATGCCACGGGCTTGGCCTCCTTCTTCAATCCCCTGTCCCTCGACACCATTGAACAGCTGGCGGTGCAAGTCTCTCCCTACGACGTCCGCCAATCCGGCTTCACCGGTGCTTCCATCAATGCCGTGACGAAGAGCGGCACTAACAAATTCAAGGGCTCGGTATATTCCTACTTCCGTGGTGATGAGCTCTTCGGCTTCAAACTGCAGGGCCCAAACTACCGCGAAATCGTCACCACCGGCCGCAAGTTCACTCCCCGCCTTGAGCGCTCGACCTTCGGTGCCACCCTCGGCGGGCCAATCTGGAAGGACCGCCTGTTCTTCTTTGCCAACTATGAGGAATTTGAAAGCACGATAGCCGGTCGTGACGCCCGCTTCTCGCCTGCCAACGAAGCCGAAATTCTGACCCGCCTCGGCCAGATTTCACAGGCCGCCGGTCGCACGATCAACTGGGGCAACGCCGTCACCGGCCAGACCGCCAACACCTCCAAGGACGAAAAGCTCAGCGTCAAGGTGGACTGGCAGATCAACAAAGATCATCGCTTCACAGTTCGTTACACCGCCACCGAGGGTGAAATCCCGCAGTTCGGCAATTTTGCGAGTGGTAGCCTCAACTTGAACGGCGTCAATGGCGGCATTGTGGATGCCCCAGACGGCCACTTCTATGCCCAGACCCGCGAGGAGAAGACTGTCGCCGCACAGCTGAACAGCCGCTGGACTCCCAACTTTACCACGGAAATCCGTTACTCCCAGACCACGCAGGACCAGCTTACGCCCCTCAATACGGTGGCCCCGCAGATCCTGATCACCGGCATCTCCGGAACGGATCTCCTCAACAACACCGCCGTCACCAACGGAGCCTACACTGCCGGCACCGAACAATTCCGTCACGGCAACGTCATTGGAGTGGATAGCAAGCAGATGACAGTCACCGGCGATTATCGCTGGAAGAATTTCGTCTTCACCGGCGGCTATGAGCGCGAGCAGACGGACTTCTACAACCTTTTCCGCAACGGCTCCTACGGCTTGGTGGCCTACAGTTCCTATGCGAACTTCCTCGCCGACACCGGTGCCGTTATCCAGCGCAATGCTGTCGATCCAAACGTCCGCAGCCTGGCGGATATCTCCAACTTCGCCACCAACGGCCTGTTTGCCCAGGCCCGTTGGGACGTAAATCCCCGCCTCAGCATCACCGGCGGCCTACGTTATGAGTTCAACGAGAGCGCCACCCCTCCGTTGAACCAAGCCTTTGTGACCGCCACGGGATTCCGCAATGACGGCTCACTCGACGGCAGCAGCACGATCTCGCCCCGCATCGGCTTCAACCTCGCGTTAGACGACGAGCGCCGCACCCAGGTCCGTGGTGGCATCGGACATTTCTTCGGCCGTGCGCCATGGGTGATATTCTCCAACTCCTGGAACGCTCCGGGCGTCGGCAATTTCACCCTGCAGTCCTCGGCCGGACAGCTGCCCACCACGCTCACGGACTACTTGCGCAACAACTTCGATCCCGCCAATCCCATCGGCACGGGCACGGACAATCCGACCCTCCGCCGCGAGGTCGACTGGGTCGATGCCGGCACCGAGCTGCCTCAGTCGTGGCGCGGCAACCTCGCCATCGAGCACCGCCTCGACTTCCTGAACTCACAGGTGACGGTGGAAATCGTCCATAGCTTGGTGGATCAGGCCCTGTTCCTGACCAACGAGAATCTGCGGGCCACGACCGTGGGCGCCGATGGCCGGCAGCGTTTCGCCGGCAACCCGAATACCACTGCCAACGCCCGTTATGCTGGGTTCACCAACCTCATCCGCGTCCGCAACACCGACGCCGGCGAGTCTACCTATGTCACCTTCCAGTGGGCCCGCCCGATGCGCAACAAGTGGGGCTTCGATATCTCCTACACGCGCGGCAAGGCCACCGAAGCCCAGTCCACGGGCCAGACGACGGCCGGCGGCCAGTGGTTCCGCAACGCGGTGTTCAACCAGAATACGGTCGAGGAAGGCACCGCCGACTTCGAGATCAAGGACCGCATCCAGATCAACCTCACCAGGCAGTTCGAGTTCATCAAGAATTGGCGCACCACCGCCTCCGTTTACTATGAGGGCCGCTCCGGCAACCCCTACACCTGGGTGTTCGGCGGCGACCTCAACGGTGATGGTGTGTCCTTCAACGACCGTGTCGCCGTGCCGGTCGATCAGAACGACACCCGGTTTGACTTCTCCGCCATGCCCGCCGCTGAGCGCGAGGCCTTCTTCGCCTTCCTGAACTCGAGCGGCCTTTCGGCCTACGCCGGCGGCATCGCCCCGAAAAACTCGGATCGCGAGCCTTGGGTCAATCGTCTCGACCTCAAGTTGACCCAAGACATCCCCCTCTGGGGCGTGAGCGAGTTCAAGCCGAAGCTGCAGGTGTTTTTTGATTTCGTGAACTTTGGCGCTTTCCTCAGCGAAAGCACTTTTGGCTACACGGAACTTTCCCCGTTCTTGTCCAACGGCGTCTTCCGCACCCGCACCCTTACTACGGCAACCGCCTATAGCGGGACGGGGCGAATTCAGCCTCGCTTTGCGAGCGCACCTGCCGGGTTCGGCATCGACAATGGCATGTCCCGCTGGCGCATCCAGCTTGGGGCCAAGCTGAGCTTCTAATAAGAATTACAAGTTTTCCAAAGGCGGCTGCAACTTGCAGCCGCCTTTTCATGCGCCAGATTCTGGGTTCTTTGTCGCTACTGCGACCACAGTGTGCCCCCGTCGCTGTCCGATGCGGTCATCACCAAGCTCCAGGCAGGTCGGTCAGCTCGACCATGTCGCCATGCCCCCTGCCATAGTGGATCATCCCGAGCTGGAACCCGCTGGGTGGAAATGTGCGTGGCGTCTCGACCAAGATGATCCGGCGCAGCCCGAAGCCGGCCTCGCGCATGTCGCGCACCCGCGCCCGAGTCCATGCATGATTTACGGTCATCAAAAACGCCACATTGTCGGCCACCTCGAGCGAGTGCCGCAGGAAGGCTCGAATTTGGCTCCAAGGTGGATTGGTGATGATCCAATCGGTGCGCCCGTGCCATCTGAGGAAGTCCCGGCCAAGCTTTATCTCGCACCAGTCAGTGCCGGTCGGGAGCGACTGCAAGAAGGCACCTTTGCCCGCACAGGGTTCGAGGACGCGTCCTTCCGGCCGAAGTATCTTCACCAAAGCCTTGGCCAACCCCGGGGGAGTCTGGATGTCATCATTGCTGACGTAATTGCGATTCGGCTGGCAGCGCACGCCGGCTTGTTGCGCAGCTGCGTCGGTTTGTACAGGCAAAAAAAGAGGCCCGGTTCGTCTTTCGACAAACCGGGCCATAGACCTGGCAACGACCTACTCTCGCGGGACCTAACGTCCTACTACCATTGGCTGCTCGGGGCTTAACGGCCGTGTTCGGGATGGGAACGGGTGGAACCCCCGGCATCTGGTCACCAGGAAGGGAAACTCCGGCAAAACCGGAGTAATTGTGGAAATTCAGACAAAAGCACTTGGTGCAAGGAGGTGAAATAAACGCCCGGAACACTGGATGTCTGCATAAACCGGCAAGGTCATTAGTAGCAGTAAGCTGAACGTGTCACCACGCTTGCACTTCTGCCCTATCAACCGGGTGGTCTACCCGGACCTTGCACCGTCTTGCGACGGATTGAGATCTTATCTTGGGATGGGCTTGGCGCTTAGATGCTTTCAGCGCTTATCCCTTCCGCACATAGCTACCCGGCGCTGCCACTGACGTGACAACCGGAACACCAGAGGTGCGTCATTCTCGGTCCTCTCGTACTAGAGAATGAACCCCTCAAATCTCAAACGCCCACAGCGGATAGAGGACCGAACTGTCTCACGACGTTCTGAACCCAGCTCGCGTACCACTTTAACCGGCGAACAGCCGGACCCTTGGGACCT
>CAZMFB010000011.1:0-83508 GCA_964565475.1 uncultured Opitutaceae bacterium
TCCCGCTGGGTGAGCACCTTGAAGCCGCGCGTGTGCAGCGAATGCGCGGCGAGGTCGTTGTCCTCCGTGCTCAGCGCGATGGCCGAGCGGCCCTCCGGCCGCATCACAAAGGAGTAGGCATAGTGGATGTTCACCTCCACGGCCACCAGCGCGCCGAAGATGTGCTTGAGCTGCGACTCGTCGCTGAACTCCACCGCCAGCACGTCGCACTCGGTGAACGCGAAATTGTTTGCGGCGAAAAGTTCGCGGGCGCGGTCCGGGTCGTCGACGATGAGGCGGTCGATGGCGGTGTCGGTCGTGTCGATGGTCGTCATCGCCATGATGTGGACCTCGTGCGCGGTGAGCATGGCGACGAGGTCGAACAGCCGGCCCACCCGGTTCTCGATGAACACGGAGAATTGTTTGACGGGATCGGCGGCGACCGGGACGGCGGTGTCGGTCATCGGAGTGGGGACAGACTACGCAGGATGGGCGTGCGGTCAATGGCGGGCTTGAGCGGCCGGAGTGATGTGTCACGCTGCGGGGGGATGAACCGGGCGCAACACGAGGCGGTCGAGCGGGCGCGGGCCAGCGCGCGGCTGGTGCTGCGCGGCATCGCGCTCAACGCGGTGCTGGCGGCGGTGAAGCTGGCCGGCGGCATCCTCGGGCACACCTACGCGCTGGTGGCGGACGCGGCGGAATCGTGCCTCGACATCCTCACCTCGCTGCTGGTCTGGGCGGGTTTCCGCGTGGCGTCGCGTCCACCCGACGCCAACCACCCCTACGGCCACGGCAAGGCCGAGCCGCTGGCGGCGCTGGCGGTGGCGTTGTTCGTCTTCCTCATGACGGGCTGGGTGGGCTGGCACGCGGCGCGCGAGATCGTGACCCCGCACCGTGGGCCGGAATGGTGGACGCTGCTGGTGCTGGCGGGGGTGGTGGCGGCCAAGGTCTGGTTCTCGCGGCGGGTCGGCGCCGCGGGGGAGGAGATCGGGAGCACGGCGCTCGGGGCCGAGGCGATGCACCACTGGTCCGACGCCATGACCTCGGCGGCGGCGTTCGTGGGCATCGGCATCGCGCTGGTGGGCGGCCCGGGCTGGGAGACGGCCGACGACTGGGCGGCGCTCTTCGCCTGCGTGATGATCGCCTTCAACGGTTTCGGCATGCTGACGCGCGCCCTGGGTGACGTGATGGATACGGCGGCCCCGGTCGATTTCGAGCGGGGCGTGCGGGCCGTGGCACTGGCGGTTCCGGGGGTGCGCGCGCTCGACAAGGTGCGGGTGCGCAAAAGCGGTCTCAGCCACCTCGTGGACATCCAGGTGCGCGTGGACGGCCAGCTGACCGTCGTGCAGGGCCACGACATCGCGCATGCGGTGAAGGATGCGCTGCTGGCCTCCGCCGTGCACCGCATCAGCGATGTGTCGGTGCACATCGAACCGGTGAAGCCAGGGGGCGCTACTTGAAGCGCTGCGCGAGTTTCCAGCCCGCCCCGACCCCGATCAGGCTGCCGAGACCGCTCAACAGGAAGCAGCCGAAGAACTCGAAGCCCAGCACGCCGCCGACAAACCAGCCAGCGTAGCCGCCGACAGCGGTGCCGGCGAAGATACAGAGGCGGTTCACGGTTTCGGGTGGAGCGGGGCCATCGGGAACCCGGGGTCGCGGATGGTGCCCTTCGCGGTCAGCCACGGACGCACCTCGGCGTTCAGCAAACCGGCGACCACGGCCGGGTCGGTGGCGACCACGGCCTTGGCCTCGTCGAGCGAGGCGCATTTGAGGATGAAGAGGCCGCGCCAGTCGCCACCGTCGACAAAGGGGCCCGCCACGAGCAGCTTGCCCGCGTCGGCGAGGCGCTTGATGTTGTCCATGGGCCCCTGCTGGTGGGGCCGGGCCTGTTCCCGCGTGAGCTGGCCGGGATTCGCTCCGTTGGTGAGCAGGCAGAAATAATACGTCGTCATCTCCAACTCCGGTTCGGCGGGCTTGGTCGGCTCCGCCTGGGGACGGAGCACGACGGTGCCGGCCAGGAAAAGCACAAGAAGAGCGGCGGGGATTTTCATGCTGGCAGGATGGGGCCGGGTGCGGGGCTGGCGAGCCCGGCTTCGCCGGGGGTCGGAGAATCCGCGGCCAGACGGCGCTCAGCGGGCATTCAGGCCGGCGGTGCATGCTGTCCCGATGCGTGCGCCCGCACTGATGCGCAGGATTACGCCAATTTCTTGCCGGAGCCGGACGGTCTTTCCCGTTGAGTCGCCCCGCGCGGGCCATACGCTCCGCCCATGAAGTCCAACCCGCCCCTGAGCAAGAACGTCCACCTCCTCCGGTGGGTGAAGAAGATGGCCGAGTTGTGCCAGCCCGACGCGATCCACTGGGTCGACGGCTCGCAGAAGGAATACGACGCGCTGTGCGCGCAGATGGTCGCCGGGGGCACGTTCCTCAAGCTGAACCCGAAGAAGTGGCCCGGCTGCTACCTCGCGCGGTCCGACGCCAGCGACGTGGCGCGCGTGGAGGACCGGACGTTCATCTGCTCGCTCTCCAAGGAGGCCGCCGGCCCGACCAACAACTGGGTCAACCCGCACGAGATGAAGAAGACCCTGCGCGGGCTCTTCACCGGCTGCATGAAGGGCCGCACGATGTATGTGCTGCCGTTCAGCATGGGCCCGCTCGGCTCGCCCATGTCGCAGATCGGCGTCCAGCTGACGGACTCGCCTTACGCCGTGGTCAACATGCGCATCATGGCGCGCATCGGCAAAAAGGTCTTCGAGCTCATCGACAAGGACTTCAAGCGCGTGGTGCCCTGCGTTCATTCCGTCGGCGCCCCGCTGAAGAAGGGCCAGAAGGATGTCACCTGGCCCTGCAACAAGGAGAAATACATCGTCCACTTCCCGGAGACGCGCGAGATCTGGAGCTACGGCTCCGGCTACGGTGGCAACGCCCTGCTCGGCAAGAAGTGCTTCGCCCTCCGCATCGCCTCCGCGATGGCGCGCGACGAGGGCTGGATGGCCGAGCACATGCTCATCCTCGGCGTGGAAAATCCGCAGGGGAAAAAGACCTACGTGGCGGCCGCCTTTCCCAGCGCCTGCGGCAAGACCAACTTCGCCATGCTCATCCCGCCGCCGCACTTCCAGAAGCAGGGTTGGAAGGTGTGGACCGTCGGTGACGACATCGCCTGGATCAAGCCCGACGCCAACGGCCGCCTGCGCGCCATCAACCCCGAGGCGGGCTTCTTCGGCGTCGCGCCCGGCACGGGCGAGAAGACCAACCCCAACGCCATGAAGGCGCTGGCGAAGAACACCATCTTCACCAACGTCGCCCTCACCGACGACGGCGGCGTGTGGTGGGAGGGCATGACCGAGACGCCGCCCAGGCACGCCATCGACTGGCAGGGCAACGACTGGACGCCCGACCTCGCCAGGAAGAGCGGCGCCAAGGCGGCGCACCCGAACGCCCGCTTCACCGCCCCCGCCGCGCAGTGCCCGACGATGGATCCCGACTGGGAGAACCCCGACGGCGTGCCGATCCACGCCATCGTGTTCGGCGGCCGCCGCGCCACCACCATGCCGCTGGTCTACCAGGCCTTCAACTGGTCGAGCGGCGTCTACACCGGCGCGACCATGGGCTCCGAGATGACGGCCGCCGCCGCCGGCACCATCGGCAAGGTGCGCCGCGACCCCATGGCCATGCTCCCGTTCTGCGGCTACAACATGGGCGACTACTTCCGCCACTGGATCAACATGCAGAAGGGCCTGAGCGAGACCCCGCGCATCTTCCACGTGAACTGGTTCCGCAAGGACAAGGACGGCAGGTTCGCCTGGCCCGGCTTCGGCGAGAACATGCGCGTGCTGAAGTGGATCGTCGACCGCGTGCGCGCCGGCGGCCGCGCCAAGGAGACCCCCATCGGCTGGGTGCCCCGCTACAAGGACATCGAATGGACCGGCCTCCCGTTCCCGCAGGAGAAGTTCGACGAGCTGCAGGCCTTTGACAAGGCCGCGTGGCGCGCCGAGGTGCTCGGGCACGAGGAGCTCTTCCTCGACCTGCACGCCCACCTGCCCAAGGAGCTGCTCTTCGAGCGCGAACTGCTCATCTGCCGGATGGTCTAGCCGGGCGACCGTTCATCACGCCGGGGTTGCGGAAACCTTTCCCGGGCGCATGGTCTCACCGCCATGCGCCTTTTCCCTCGCCTGCTGCTCGGCCTGAGCCTCGCGGTGCCCGCCCTGCGGGCCGCCGACGAGGATCCGCTGGACCCGCTGGCCGGCTGCCCGGAGCCGCTGGCCGCGGCCATCCGCGCCTTCGGCCGGGACTCCGGCCGCTGGGCCTACACGCAGCACATCGTCCAATACGACCGCAAGGGCAAGGTCCAGCAGGAGCAGATCGCCCGCTTCGACCCCTCCCAGCACTACGACGTGCAGTGGACCCTGCTGCAGCAGGACGGCAAGGACGCCACCGAGTCGCAGGCGAAGAAATTCCGGAAGGAACGCGCCAAGCTGAGCAAAAACCGCCGCACCCTCGGTGAGCTGCTGGTGCTCACGGAGGCCAAACTTGTGCGCGAGGCTGACGGCGAGCTGGTCTACGAGGTGCCGTTGAAGAAAGACGAGAACAACCGCCTGCCGCCGGAGAAATTCGAGGTGCTGGTGAAACTGAACCACGGACCGCAGACCCTGCGCGCCATCGACGTGCAGCTGAAGAAGTCCTGGCGCGTGGTGGGCCTCGTCAACGTGAAGTCCGGCGAAGCGCACCTGACCTTTGAGAAGGTGAAACCGGAGCACGGCCCCGCCGTGACGCACATCGTGGGCGAGGGGCGCGCCACGATCCTGATGGTGCCCGTGGGCGCGAAGGCCGAGGTCAAGCGCAGCGAGTTCAAACGGGTGACGCCCTATGACGAGCGCTTCCAGGTGAAGATCGGTCCGCTCAAGGCGATTGATTTTTGAGGTCCGCGACCTCGACGAGCACCATGTGGGCCTTACGACGGCGGATCTGCAAGACGGTGTATTTGAGCGCGCCGGCCTCGAATGTGCCGCCGCTGTGGTGCAGCGCGCCCAGCCGGGCGGCCACGTAGTCGCGCAGGGTGGTTTCGGGCGCGGCATCCACGGGCTGCCGGGCGGTCTCGGCGATGAGGCCGAGGGTCGCGCCGCCGCCGACCTTCCAGCGGCCGGGGCCGGCGGCCACGAAGTCAATGGCCGCGGCGTCGAGGTCGTCCTCGATCTCGCCGACGATTTCGTCGAGCACGTCCTCCAGCGTGAGCAGGCCCAGCACGCGGCCGGCCCCGTCCTTGACGATGGCGAGGTGGCTTTTGCGCGCGATGAAAAGGCGGAGGACGTCGTTGAGCCGGTCGCCCGGGCGCACGAAGAGGACCCGGCGCAGGTAGGGATGCAGGTCGGGCGAGCGGTGGGCGGGTTCGAGGGCGAAGATCTCCTTGAAGTTCACGTAGGCGCAGATGCCGTCCACCTCCGTGGTCTCGCTCACGGGGTAGCGGGTATGGAGGCTCTGGCGCGCCTGCCGCAGGTTGTCCTCGGTGCTGCGGTCGAGCCGGAAGAAGACGATGTCGTCGCGGGGCAGCATGACCTGGGCGACGGTCGTCTCCGTGAGCTTGGCGGCGTTGACGATGATCTGCTCCTGGGACGGGTCAATGAGCGAGCGGGACTTGGCGAGGCGGGCGAGCGTGACGAGGTCGGCCGCCTCCACCTCGGTCGCGCCGTGGCCGCCGCCGGGGCGGCGGAAGAGCCGGGAGAAGCGGTCGGTGAAGAAGATCACCGGCCGGAGCAGGGCGATGGTCCATTGGAGCGGCGCGATGATGAGCGGGGCGAGCCGCGCGCTGTAGGCAACGCCGAGCACCTTGGGGGCGATCTCGGTGCCGAGGAGCACCAGCCCGGTGAAGATGATGGAGAAAATCCAGATGTGGCGGTCGCCCCAGATTTCGTCGAAGGCGGAACCGGCCACGGTGGCGCCGCCGGTGTGCGCGATGGTGTTGAGGATGAGGATGGCGGCGATGGGGCGGTCCACGTTCCGCTTCAGGTCGAGCCAGGCGGCGGCGTGGCGTTTGCCCTGCTGCTTGAGGGTTTCGAGGCGCACCGGGTTGAGGCTCAGGAGCACCGCCTCGGCCATGGAACAGAGGAAAGAAACGACGAGGGCGATGATGCAGCTGAGGAAGAACGTGATCATGCCGTGAGAGTTTGTGCGTTGTGGCGGGCCGCAAGCGAAAGCGACCGTCGGGTCGATCAAAACGCCCGGGCGCAAGGTCTTGGACGTTATGTCACAACACGCCGGCCAGCCACACGGCGAGCATCACCACGGTGAAAGCCAGGCGCACGACGGTGCCGGCGAGGAAACCGAGCGCGGCGCCGAGGCCCGCCTTGAACGCGTCCCGATCCGGGCGCTTGGCGCCGAATTTTTCCGCGAGGACGGCGCCGAAGATCGTGCCGAGCAGGAGCGCGGGCAGCGAGATGAACATGCCGGCCAGGGCCCCGCCGGACGCGCCGGCCATGCCCCACTTGCCGCCGCCGAACAAGCGCGTGCCGATGAGGGTGCAGACGAGGTCAGCCACCACCGAGAACAGCCACACGACGCCGATCCACACGACAGCGGTCCAGGAGATGGTGTCGGAGAGCAGCCACTTTTGCAGCAGGGCCCCGAGGAAGATCAGGGTGGTGCCGGGCAACATCGGCACGACCGAGCCGACGAGACCGGCCAGCAGCAGCAGTATCACGAGCGTCCAGATGACATAGTCCACCCCGGGAGAACACCGCGCGCGTGCGGAGGTTGCAACCCTTCGGGGCGGTTCCGCCCTAGACGCCCTCGTTGTAGAGCTCGCGGCCGATGAGGATGCGGCGGATCTCGTTGGTGCCGGCGCCGATGTCGTAGAGCTTGGCGTCGCGCAGCAGGCGGCCGGCGGGGAATTCGTTGATGTAGCCGTTGCCGCCGAGGGCCTGGATGGCCTCGAGGGCGACCTTCACGCCGCACTCCGAGGCATAGAGGATGCAGGCCGCGGCGTCCTTGCGCGCGGCCCGGCCCGCGCCGGCATCAAGCGCGCGGGCGACCTGGTAGCTGAAGGCGCGGGCGCTCTGCAGCGCCACATACATGTCGGCGACCTTGCCCTGCATGAGGCCGAAGGTGCCGATGGCCGCGCCGAACTGCTTCCGCTGGTGGACGTAGGGCAGGACGAGGTCGAGGGCGGCCTGCATGAGGCCGAGCGGTCCGCCGGAGAGCACGCAGCGCTCGGTGTCGAGGCCCTTCATCAGCACGCGCGAGCCGCCGTTGACCTCGCCCAGCACGTTCTCGGCCGGGATGGCGCAGTCCTCGAAGACGAGTTCGCAGGTGTTGGAGCCGCGCATGCCGAGCTTGTCGAGCTTCTGGGCGGAGCGGAAGCCCTTCATGCCGCGCTCGACGAGGAAGGCCGTCATGGCCTTCGAGCCGTGGTCCTTCGGGGCGGTGCGCATGTAGACGATGATCACGTCGGCCTCGGGGCCGTTGGTGATCCACATCTTGGTGCCGTTGGCGACCCAGTGGTCGCCCTTCTTCACGGCGGAGCACACCATCGAGCCGACGACGTCCGAGCCGGCGCCGGCCTCGGACATGGCGAGCGCGCCGACATATTTCCCGGAGCACAGTTTCGGCAGGAAGCGCGCGCGCTGCTCGGCGTTGCCGTTGAGGTGGAGGTTGTTGACGCAGAGGTTGGAGTGCGCGCCGTAGGACAGGCCGACCGAGGCCGAGGCCCGAGAGATCTCCTCCATGGCGATGACGTGGGCGAGGTAGCCGAGGCCGGCACCGCCGAATTCCTCCGGCACTGTCACGCCGAGCACGCCGAGCTGGCCGAGTTTCTTCCACAGGTCGGCGGGGAACAGGTTGTCGTGGTCGATCTTGGCCGCGCGCGGGGCGATCTCGGCCGCGCAGAATTTCCGCACGCTGGCGCGCAGGGCGTCGAGTTCCTCGGACAGGCGTGGTTCAAACATGGTGCGGATGGGTTGGGGCGAACAAAGGCATCCGTGGTCCGGATGCAATCACCGCGTGCAAATTCACAGGAACCGCCTCACGACGGCCTCGTAGTCGGCGTGTTCCCAGGCGCCGAGCTTCTGGTGCACGATGCGGCCCTGGCGGTCCACGAGGAAGGTCGTGGGGTAGCCCTGCACGCCGCCATAGGCGTCCTCGGTCTCCGGGGTGCCCATCACAACCACGTAATTCATGCCGTGTTTCTCGGCGAAGGCCTTCACCTTGGCCGGGCTGATGCGGTCCATCGACACGCCGACGATCACGAGCCCGTCCGGGCCGTGCTTCTTCTGCAGCGCGATGTAGCCGGGGATCTCCGCCACGCAGGGCCCGCACCAGGTGGCCCAGAAGTCCACGACGACCACCTTGCCCTTGAAACGGTCGGACGCGACGGGATTGCCCTCGAGGTCCTTCAGCGTCCAGGCGGGGGCAGGGCGGGGCAGATCCGGTGCGGCCACGGCAGCCGCGAGGCCGCCAAGGAACAGGAGCGGGCGAAGGCAGGAAGGAAGCTTCATGGAGCGATGGGAGGGGCGGGCCGCCCGGTTTGTTCCCGCCGAACTGGACGGCGGTCAGGCGACCGGTTTGCCGTCCACGATCTCGTGGGCGAGCGTGTCGATGAACTTCTTCATCGCCGGCGTGAGGACGCGGCCCTTGCGGTGCAGGATGGCGAGCGGGCGCGTGAATTCCTTCCCCTTGAAGGGAATCGAGACGAGCGTGCCCTGCCTGACTTCCTGCACGACGGTGGCGCCGGGCACGATGGCGATGCCGTGGTCGATCTCGACGGCGCGTTTCACGGTCTCGATGTTGTCGAACTCCATGACCGGCGTGATCTCGAGCTTGTGGTCGCGGAAGATCTGGTCGACGGCCTTGCGCGTGGGGATGTCGGGGTCGAAGCCGATGAAGCGCTGGCCGGCGAGGGTCTTGAGGTCGACGTCGGTGGTCTTGGCCAGCGCGTGGTTGGGGTGGGTGATGAGCACGAGCCGGTCGTTGCGGAACGGGATCATGTCGATCTGGCGCAGCTTCTGCGGGAAGGCCACGAGGCCGAAGTCGACCGCGTTGTGCAGGATGTCCTCGTAGACGAGATTGGAGCGGCGGTATTCGATGCGGACGTTGACCGAGGGGTAGTCGTGCAGAAATTTCTTGATGTAGGGCGGCAGCTCGTGGAGGCCGATCGAGTAGATGGTCGAGATGCGGATCGTGCCGCTGATGACCTTCTTCATCTCCTGCAGCTCGCTCTGCAGTTTCTCGTAGACGTGCAGGATCTCCTTCGCCGCGTCGTAGATGCGCTGGCCCTCGCGCGTGAGGTTGAACTGCTTCTGGCTGCGGTCGATCATGAGCGTCTTGAAATTGCGCTCCATCGACCGCGCCTGCTGGCTCACCGCGGACTGCGTGATGCCGTTGAGCTTCGCCGCCTTGGAAAAACTCTTCGTTTCGACGAGGTCGGCGAAGATCTTGAAGTTCTCTATTTGCATGGCGCGGGTAGGGTGGACCTTATAAATGCTCCTAATCCCAAATCCACCCCAAAAGCCGTCCTTTCCGGATGTTTCCTGATTACGATACCTTCTGCCGGCGCGCCGACGCCATCCGCGGGACGATGGCCGAGGCCTGCCGGACCGCGGGCCGCGATCCGGCCTCGGTCGCCCTGCTTCCGGTCACCAAGACCCACCCCGCGGCGGCGGTGGAGTATGTCCATCGCTATGGACTCACCGCCGTGGGCGAGAACCGCGTGCAGGAGGCCGTCGACAAGCAGGCGCAGGCCGTGGCGCCCGTGCGCTGGGAGTTGATCGGCCACCTCCAGTCCAACAAGGCACGGCTGGCGGCGAGGCATTTCGCGCGCGTGCAGAGCGTCGACAGCGAAAAACTTCTCCGCCACCTCGACCGTGCCGCCGGTGAATTCGGCAAAAGGCTGCCCGTCCTGCTCCAGTTCAACGCCGGCAATGATCCCGCCAAGTTCGGGGCCGAGACCGCGGAGGCCCCGCGGCTGCTCGAGGTGGCGCTGGCGTGCCCGCATCTCGTGGTCGAGGGGCTCATGACCATCGCCCCGCTCGGCAGCACGCCGGCCGGGACCGCCGACCTCGCCCGGCGCACCTTCGCCAACCTGCGGATCCTGCGAGACGATTTCGCGGCGCGCACCGGCGTGCCGCTGCGCGAACTGTCGATGGGCATGACCGGAGACCTGCGCGAGGCCATCGCCGAGGGGAGCACGCTCGTGCGCGTGGGCACGGCGCTGTTCGGCGCGCGCGGCTGAGCGGAAAAGTTCCAGAAAATAATTTTCCGGTGGAAAAGTTTCCGGTTTGCCCGCGGCCCCGCGCCGGCTTGCCTTGAGGCGTGGCAGCCCGCCCTTCCACTTTCGCGCCCCCCGAGGCCCTCGCGGATTTGCTCGACGATTCCGCGCCCGCGGTGCGCCAGGCCCTCCTCGGTTATTTCGCGCAGCATCAGGTGCCGGCGGCGCAATTCCTCACCAGCCTCGCGCACGGCCCCAACCGCGTGCTCGGCCGCCACGCCCTCTGGTATCTGCGCGAGCTGCGCTTTGCCGACCCCGTGGCGGAGTTCCGCGGCTTCATCCGTTCGCTGAATTACGAGCTGGAGACCGGTGCGCTCCTGCTCGCCCGCACCGTCAATGCCGGTCTCGATGCCGGGGCCTGCTGCCGGTTCTTTGACCAGGTGGCCGCCCGGGCGCGGGAACTGATCAGCGAGCCGATGTCCTGCGCCGGGAAATGCCATGTCATCAGCCGCGTGCTGTTCCATGAATATGGATTCCGGGGCAACGCCGAGCATTACACCGACCCGCGCAACAGCCTGCTCGACGAGGTCATCGCCCGCCGCAAGGGGCTGCCGCTCACGCTCAGCATCGTCTACCTGCTCGTCGCGCAGCGGCTGGGCCTGGAACTCTACCCGGTGGGCGTGCCCGGGCATTTCTACGTCGGATGCTACGCCGACCGGGCGCCGTTCTTCATCGACGCCTTCCGGCAGGGCGCGAGCAACTCACCCCACGAGCTGCTGCAGTCCCTGCGCCGGCAGAAAACCCCCGTCGAGCTGTCCGACCTCGCGCCGACCCCGGTGCGCGAGGTGCTCTGCCGCTGCTGCCGCAACCTCGCGCACCATTACGCGGCGGCCGGCGAGACGGCGCGGGCGCGCCTGTTCGCGGAATTCGTGGCGGAATTCGAGACCACCCACGCGCGGCACGCGGCGCCGTAGGATTCGGATTGCTGCGGCGCGGGCGCGGCGGCTTATTGTCCGGCGCGTGGAAACCATCTTCTCGCTCGCCGACCTGCAGGCCTGGTCCCGGCCCGGCCCGGCCCTCGGCATCATCGGGCACCCCATCGCGCATTCGCTCAGCCCGGCGATGCAGAACGCGGCCTTCGCCGAGCTGGCCAAGGGCGACCCGCAGTATCGCGACTGGCGCTACCACAAGTTCGACATCCTGCCGGAGGATCTGCCGGAGGCGCTGCAGGTGTTTCACCGGCTCAATTTCCGCGGCCTCAACCTCACGGTGCCGCACAAGGCGATGGCGGTGGAGCACCTCGTCGCCGGCGACGCCTTCATGCGCGCGGCCGGCGCCGCCAACACGCTGCGCTGGCAGGAGGACGGCTGGCGCGGCGCCAACACGGACGGGCGCGGGTTCTCCGCGGCGGTGCGCGAGGAACTCGGCCTCGAGCTCAGCGGGCAGGACGTCATTTTGCTCGGCGCAGGCGGGGCGGCCCGGGCCGTGGCCGTCGAGTGCCTGCGGCTGCAGTGCCGCTCGCTCTGGGTTGGCAACCGCACGCCGGCAAAACTGGCCGCCATGCTCGGACACCTGCGCGCGTTTTCCCTCGAGACGCCGATCCAGGGCTTCGACCTGGCGCAACCGCCGGCCGGCCTGCCCGCCGGCGCCCTGCTCGTGAACGCCACCTCGCTCGGCCTCAATGCCGCGGACCCCGCGCCCATGGACCTGGCCAAGATCCCGGCCCCGGGGCGCGTCTACGACATGATCTACCGCCCGGCCCAGACCCCGCTGTTGCGCCGGGCCGCCGAACTCGGGCTGCCCCACGCCAACGGGCTCGGCATGCTCGTGCACCAAGGCGCGCAGGCCCTCAAGATCTGGACGGGCGCCGAGCCGCCGCTTGCCATCATGCAGGCCGCCGCGCGGACGGCCCTTTCGGCCGGTTGACCGATGAGCCTCCTTCACGAGATCAGCACGACGGCGCCCTGGTTCTGGCCGCTTTTCGCCGCGGTGCTCGGCGCCTGTGTCGGGAGCTTCCTGAACGTCTGCATCTACCGCATCCCGAAGGGCGAGTCGGTCGTGTCGCCGGCCTCGCACTGCGGCTGCGGCCAGCCGATCCGGTGGCACGACAACATCCCGGTGCTGAGCTGGCTGCTGCTGCGCGGCCGGGCGCGCTGCTGCGGGCGCGCGTTCAGCGTGCGCTATCCGGCGGTCGAGCTCCTCACGGCGCTCCTGTTCACCGCCTGCGTGCTGCTCTTCCCGGCCGGCAAGGCGGCCGGGGCGATGGTGCTGTGCGCGATCGTGATCTGCGCGGTCTTCATCGACCTCGACCACATGATCATCCCCGACGCCTTCACCATCGGCGGCGCGACCGCGGGCCTGGCGCTGTCGCTGCTGCTGCCCTCGCTGCACGGGCAGCAGCACGAGTTTCATTTCCTCGCGGGGATGCGCGCGGCGAAGGAGGCGCTGCTGGGCCTGTTCATCGGCTCGGGGGTGGTGCTGTGGATCGCGCTTTTCGCCGAGGCCATCCTGAAGAAGGAGGCGATGGGGTTTGGCGACGTGAAATTTCTCGGCGCCGTCGGCACCTTCGTGGGCTGGAAGGGCGCCGTCTTCGGCATGTTTGCCGGCGCGATGCTGGGCACGGTCTGGTTTCTCGCCGCCGTGCTGTGGCAGAAGACGACGGGCAGGGCCGCCCCCATCGCGCCTCGTGCGGAAACTCCTGAGGGTCAGCCCGCGGACCTCGGTCTCGGCGTGCACGTGCCCTTCGGCCCGATGTTGGGCGTGGCCGGCCTGCTCTACCTCTTCGGCGCAGACCGGTGGGTTGACGGCTATTTCGCCAGCCTCGCGCAGTTGTTCTAAGGCCCGCCTCCACCGTGGCCATCGGGGGGCCGGCCCGAGCGGCCCTCCCCTATTTTCCGCAGCAGTTCGTCCAGCGCCTGCTCGCGCGGAATGCCCCGTTCGGCCGCCACCTGGTCGGCGCGCCTAGCCAGCTGACGGGCCATCGTCGCGGCCTGCGTCGCATCAGCGCCCAGGCTCCGGAAAAAATCGCTCAAGCCTGCCGGCTCACTCATGGCGCAGGATCTCGATATCCGCCGGGCCGCCGGGCGCCGGAGACAACGGGCGCGCCGGGTCCAGTCCCGCCAGGGTCAGCATCGCGAGTGCAAGGTAGCCGGTGTCGTCCGGCGCGCTGCTGCGTATTTCCCCGGCCTTTTTCCCATCCTGGAAGAGCGGCGTGCCGGGCGGCGGCGCGGTCCCGGGTCCGCGCACGGGGTGCAGGCGTCGGCGCAGCCGCCCGCGGTTATTCAGCCGCGCCATCACCTCCTGCCCGAGAAAGCAGCCTTTCGTGAAGGAAATCGCCTCGAGCTCCAGGCCGCCTTCCTGGGGTAAGTCGGCCGGTCCGATGTCCTGCGGCACGACGGCCACGCCATGCCGGATCCGCACGCGCTCAAATTCCACCGCTGCTGCGGCCGGGCCGGCGGCTTGCTGCAGCTGCTCCACGAACCCGGCGGCGGCCGCCACCGGGAAGAAAAACCGAACCGAACAGGGTTGAGGGACACGCGAGCGGATGACAATGGTGCCATCGCGCTCCGCGAAGCGATCCGGCAGCGGCGGGTTGGATTTCAGGTGGGGAAAAATCTCCTCCAACTCGGGACCCCAGGCCACCGCGCTCCTCCACAGCGGTGTCTCATCACGGACATCGACCTCGTCAGCGATGATGGACCGGTTCAAGTGGCGGGCCAGCTGCTCCCCGGTCGCCGAATCGCTGAAGCAGAGCCAGTCATTCTCGGCGAGCTTCAGGAGGTGGCCATCGGCCTGGACCCGGCCCTTGTGATCGAGCCACAGACCATACCGCACGAGCCCGACCACGCCCGACAAGTCGTTGCTGAACTGCCCCTGAAGGTATGTATTAGCATCAGCACCACTAATGCGCAGTGCTGCTGTTTGGTTGTGTAAAACAAGCATTGGCAAAGACATGTAATGTCAATCACACCTTCTAATTCTGTGGTTTCACATGCCCGTAACAGATGAACTTAAGGAAAAGCACGGGGCTTGGTTGACGAACCAAAGGAACAACCTACCTGTGTGGCAATCCAACTTTACGCTTCTCCCGCCTAGCGGGAGTTTTGGGGTAACTAAGAAAGCAATGGCGGGCCGTCTAGGGGTAGGCGGCCCGCCTTTTCTTTTCCCCGCTTTGAATGCCGGTTCCGGGCATTATCGCCGGCATTCAGCCCGCTAAAACCCGTGGCGCGGAAAAATTCAGCCGTGTGTTCGCGGGGCCGCATGCTTAACTGCGCCCTCGTATGAAAGCACCCCTCCGTGTCGCAGTCACCGGCGCCGCCGGCCAGATTGGTTACTCGCTCCTCTTCCGCATCGCCTCTGGCGCGATGTTCGGTCCCGACCAGCCCGTCATCCTCCAATTGATCGAGGCGCCGATCGAGAAGGCCCTCAAGGCCCTCGAGGGCGTCGCCATGGAGCTCGACGACTGCGCCTTCCCGCTCCTCAAGGGCATCGTCCAGACTTCCGACGCCAGCGTCGGCTTCAAGGACGCCAACTGGTGCCTCCTCGTCGGCGCCAAGCCGCGCGGCCCGGGAATGGAGCGCGCCGACCTCCTCAAGGACAACGGCAAGATCTTCATCGAGCAGGGCCGCATCATCGATGCCGTCGCCGCCGCCGATGCGCGTGTCGCCGTCGTCGGCAACCCGGCCAACACGAACTGCATGATCGCCGCCTCGCAGGCCAAGCGCCTGCCGGCGGAGCGCTTCACCGCCATGGTGCGCCTCGACCAGAACCGCGCCCAGACCCAGCTCGCCAAGAAGGCCGGCGTCGACCTCACCGCCGTGAAGGACATCTTCATCTACGGCAACCACAGCCCGACCATGTTCCCGGCCTATGCGCATGCCACGATCAACGGCAAACCGGCGACACAGGTCATCACCGACACCGCCTGGCTGCAGGGGCCGTTTTGCGAGACTGTCGGCAAGCGCGGCGCCGCCATCATCGCCGCCCGCGGGCTTTCCTCAGCCGCCTCGGCCGCCAACGCGCTCGTGGACCATGTCCGTTCGCTCGTCACGCCGGGTGTCATCCACTCGGTCGCCGTGAAGTCCAACGGCCACTACGGTTTCGACGCCAACGTCTGGGCCGGCATGCCGGTGAAGACCACAACGCCCGGCAGCTACGAGGTCATCACCGGCTACGCCATGGACGACTTCGCCAAGTCGAAGATCGCCACCACGAACAAGGAGCTGGTCGAGGAGCGCGCCTTCGTGGCGGACATGATCAAGTGACGCACAGCCTTCCCAGAAAAACGGAGCGGCGGTCCCTGGCGGAACCGCCGCTTTGCTTTTGCCCCTGTTGCTGCGGAAAATTTCAGGCCGCTACCACCGGCGGGTTGGCGGGCTTGGCCGTCAGCTTCTTGATCAGCCAGATCAGGCCGCAGATGCAGAGCACCGGGATCCAGATGGGGGACAGCGCGCCGATCAGGGCCAGGGCCAGGGCGGCGAGGCCCGCAAGGAGGATCAGACCCAGCACACCCAGCACCACGCCCACAGCGAGGCCGACGAAGGCCAGGATGATGACCGGCACGATCAGCACCGGAGCGAAGTGCCAGATGACCGCCACGAGGGCGATGGCCGCGAGGATTTTCAGGAAAGTTTTCATGTTCAACCTGAGCACACCGCGCCGGGAGAAAAGTTGCAGCCGACCACACCCTCCGCTGGGAATGACGCATGCCCGCCCGTCCGCCCGTGGTTCCCGTGGTCTGTGCCGTCATCGAGCGCGGCGGCCGCGTGCTGCTGGCCCGGCGCCCGGCCCACAAGCATCTGCCGCTGAAGTGGGAATTCCCCGGCGGGAAGGTCGATTCAGGTGAGACACCTGAGGCGGCCATCGGGCGCGAAATCCGCGAGGAACTGGGCTGCGCCATCGCCATCACACACGCACTGCCACGCTTCCAGCACGACTACGGCACCGTGGTCATCGAGATGATCCCGTTTGTCTGCGCGTTGGCCGAGGGCTCGGCCGAACCACATCCACACGAACACGTGGCGGTGGCCTGGTGCGAGCCGGCGCGTCTGCGGGACTACGACCTTGCCCCGGCCGACCTGCCGGTGGTGGCGGCGCTTCAGGCCGGGTAGAATCTGGCCGAGGCCGCCGCCATCGCGCGGAGCTTGTCGCAGGGTGCGAAATGCGGGGCGACCTCGCGCGCGAGCCGGTCGAGCTGCGCGGTGATGTCCGCGACGCCGCGCGCGTCGGCGTAACGCAGCGGGCCGCCGCGGAACGGCGCCCAACCCGTGCCGAAGATCATGCCGAAATCCACGTCCTCCGGCGCCGCGACCACGCCCTCCTCGAGGCAGCGCGCGGCCTCGTTGACCATCACGAGCATCATGCGGTCGCGCAGCGTGGCGTCGTCCTGGCCGGGCGCGGCGCCCCGGGTCTGCACGAAGCCCAGGTCCGGGTTCACCGATTCTTTTTTGCCCGCGAAGACATGGAAACCGCGGCCGCTCTTCTTGCCCAGCCAACCCTTCTCCATCAGGCGGACGAGCGTGTCGTTGATCGGCACGGGCTTCGCCAGCCGCGCCTGCAGGTCGGCCGCGACATGTTGCGCGACATCGAGCCCGACCTCGTCGGTCAGCCGCAACGGGCCCATCGGCATGCCGAAGTCGAGCATGAGCCGGTCGATGCGCTCTACCGGGCAGCCTTCCCAGAACAGCCGCACGGACTCGACCATGTAGGGCAGGAGCACGCGGTTGACGAGGAAGCCGGGGCTGTCCTTCACGAGCACCGGCAGCTTGCCGATGCTTTTCACGAACTGCAGGGCGGTCGCGACGGTGGCGGGCGCGGTGCGCGGGCCCTGCACGATCTCCACGAGCTGCATGCGGTGCACCGGGTTGAAAAAATGAATGCCCACCACCCGCCCCGGGTCCGCCAGTCCGCTCGCGATCGCATCGATGGAGAGTGCCGAGGTGTTGGTCGCCAGCACGGTGTGGGGACCGGCCTGGCGTTCGAGCTGCTGGAAAATCTTCTGCTTCACGTCGAGCTTCTCGAGGGCGGCCTCGATCACGAGGTCCACGCCGCCGAGCGGCACGTCCCCGGCGACGGGCCGGATGCGGTCGAAGCCCGCGGTTGCCTCCGCCTCGGTGAAGACGCGGCGCTTGGCCGCGTCGCGGTAGATTTTCTCCGCGGCCTTCAGGCCCTTGGCCAGCGCGGCCGGGGCGACATCCTTCAGCAGCACCCCGTGCCCGCGCGCACTGGCCCACTGGGCGATGCCGGCGCCCATCACCCCGGCGCCGATCACGGCCACCTGCCGCACAGGACGCGCCTCGGCCTCGGCGGGCGGCTTCATCTTTTTCGCCCGCTCCTGGAGGAAGAAGATGCCCATCAGGTTCCGGCACTCCGGTGTGCGCACGAGTTCGAGGAAAGCCGTGCGCTCCAACGCCAACCCAGCCTCCAGCGGCCCGCCCATGGCGGCGGCGCAGACTTCCAGCGCCTTGAGCGGCCCCGGATAATGGCCGCGCGTCTTGGCGAGCACGTCGCGCCGCGCCTTGGCGGTTACGAGCGGACGCAGCACCGCCCAGTTGAGCGCGCTCTTCGGAGCCGGTGCCGGGCGCTTGCCGCGCTTGAGCAGGGCGCGTGCGGCGGCCTCGAGGTATTCGGGGTGGGTGATATCGTCCACCACGCCGGCTTTCAGGGCCTGCTGGGAGACGAGCTGCTTGCCGGGCAAAATGAGGCCGAGCGCCGCGGGCAGGCCAATGAGCCGGGGCAGACGCACACAGCCGCCCCAGGCCGGCAGGATTCCGAGCTGGGTCTCGGGGAGGCCGATCTTGACGGACTTGTCGAGCGCGGCGACGCGCCAGTCGCAGGCGAGGGCCAGCTCGCATCCGCCGCCGAGGCAGACGCCGTTGATCGCGGCGACCGAGGGGAAGGGCAGCCGCTCGAGGCGCGTGAAGATGCGGTGCCCGTGGTCCACGATGCGGCCGAGCGCCTCCGGCGAGAAGTCCTTCGCGAAGGAATTCAGGTCGGCGCCGGCGATGTAGATCCGCGGCTTGGCGCTGAGCAGCAACACGCCCTTGAGATCGCGGCGTGCCTCCAGTGCCGTGATGCGCTCCTCGAGTTCAAGCAGCACGGCCTCGTCGAACACATTGGCCGAGGAACCGGCGCGGTCGAAGGTCAGCACCGCCACGCCGTCGCCACCGAAGTCGAGATGGATGTTCATAGGGCCTCCAGCCAAAGGGCGCCGCCCTGCCCGCCGCCGACACAGAGCGAGACGAGGGCGCGTTTTGCCTTCCGGCGGCGGAGCTCCTTCAGTGCGGTCAGCACCAGCCGCGCGCCGGAGGCGCCGACCGGATGCCCGAGGGCGACGGCGCCGCCGTTGACGTTGAGTTTGCCGTCCGGAATCTCGCCCAACGCGGTGTCGCGCCCGAGGTATTTGCGGCAGAATTCCGCCGAAGCGGCGGCGGCGCGGCAGGCCAGCACCTGCACGGCGAAGGCCTCGTTGATCTCGATGAGGTCGGCGTCGTCGAGCGTAAGGCCGGTGCGCTGCTCCGCCCGGGCCATGGCGTAGACCGGTCCCAGGCCCATGCGGGCCGGTTCACAGCCTGCGTAGGCGTAGCCGGTGAGCCGGCCGAGCGGAGCCAGGCCGGTCTGCTTCAGTCCGGCCTCGGTGGCGACGAGCAGCGCCACGGCGCCGTCGGTGACCTGCGAGGCGTTGCCGGCGGTAACGGTGCCGCCGCGCTTGTCGAAGACGGCGCGCAGCTTCGCCAGCGCCTCCATGGTCTGGCCGTCTCGCACGCCGTTGTCGGCCTCGACGGCGGCGGCCTCTTTGCCGCCGCGCGGATAGACCGGGGTGATCTCCTCGGCGAACCGGGCGCGCGCGGCCTCGGCGCGCTGGTGCGAGCGGAGCGCGAAACGGTCCTGCTCCTCGCGGGAAATCTTCCAGTCGCGCGCCAGCACCTCGGCCGTCTGGCCCATGCCGAGGCCACAGACGGGATCGGTCAGGCCGAGCATCAGGCTGATGCGCGGGGCGAAGTCCGCTGGGCGGAACTTCAGGAGGGTGCCGATTTTCTGGCCCGCGGTCTTCGCCTTCGCGAGTTCGCCGTATTTCCTCGTGGCGCCGGCGTTGTAGAGCAACGGGTAGTTGCTCATGCTCTCGGCGCCGCCGACAAGGAAGAGGTCGCCGTCGCCGGCCGCGGCCTTCTGCGCGGCGAGGGTGACGGCCTCGAAACCCGAGGCGCAGTTGCGCGACACCGTGATCGCGGGCACGGCCTCGGGCACGCCGGCGCGCAGGGCGATGACGCGCGCGACGTTGGCCGCCTCGACCGGGTTGCCGACGCAGCCGAAGATGACCTCGTCAAGCCGGGCGGGGTCGAGCCCGGTGCGGGTGAGGAGGGCGGCGGCGGCGGTGCGGCCGAGGTCGTCCGCCGGGCAGGCGGCGAGGGTGGTGCCCATGCGCGCGAAGGGCGTGCGCAGGCCGTCGACGATGTAGAGCGGTTCCTTCATGGGCGGGGAGGCGGGGGTTGGTGCGGGGCGGCGACGGCCTTGGGGCGGTTGTCCACGACCTTCTGCTCCTTGAGCGCGACACCGACCTTCTGCAGCTCGCGGATTTTTTCGGGTGAATGGAAGAGGATCTTGTTGGGCCGGATCTCGAAATGGCTGTGCAGCATGTTGGTGATCGACAGGCGCAGGGCCTCCTCGTCCACGCCGTCGCTGCGCGTGGCATGGATGTTGATCTCGTCGAGTTCGAGGGGATCGTCGTGGGCCTTGCGCAGCTCGATCTGCCAGGAGCCGAGGCCGCGCACGTCGTCGAGGGCGTGCTCGAGTTCGTTGAAGTCGATGATGGTGCCCTTGACCTTTTGGAAACGCAGCGAGCGGTAGTCCGACACGCGCGAGATGCGGCCGAGCAGGCGCGGCATGCGCCGCCCGCAATAGGGGCACGGCTCGTAGGTCAGGCCGTTCTCGATGTGGTCCCCGGTGCGGTAGCGGAGCACGACGGTGCCGCGCTGCTCCAGCGGCGTCCACACGATCTCGCCCGGCTGATCGTCGGGCAGGACCTGGCCGGTCTCGGGATCGATGACCTCGAAGATGCCCATGTCGGGGTAGAGATGGTAACCGGGCGGGGTATGGCCGAGCGGGAAGGGGCATTCGGTGAACGCCAGCTTGGCCTCGGTGAAGCCGTAGGTGGCCACGACGTTGACGCCGGGCGAACCGAGCTGCGTGAGCAGCTCCGCGACCTTCCGGCGCGTGCCGTCGGCCACCTTCTCGCCGCCGAAGAGCACGCCGCGCACGCCCTCGATGCGGAGCTTCTCCTCCACGGCCTGGGTCAGCACGTGGTAGAGAAAGGTCGGCATGGCGGTCAGGTGCTGCGGGCGGATCTTCTGGATGGCGCGGAGGTTGCCCTCGGTGCCCATCACCTTGCCGCCGCCGGTCGCGAGCGCGAAGATGTTCCGCTCGATGCCGGAGTAATACATATACCAGAACGCCAGGTGCGGGGCGAAGGGGAACATGTTCAGCATGCGCTCCTCGCGCGTCACGCCGCAGAGGTCGGCCACCCGGCCGCTGCCCTTGCCGAGGTTG
Organism: uncultured Opitutaceae bacterium; assembly: GCA_964565475.1. Taxonomy (GTDB): domain Bacteria; phylum Verrucomicrobiota; class Verrucomicrobiia; order Opitutales; family Opitutaceae; genus Didemnitutus. Next base: position 20,717 of record CAZMFB010000011.1, read on the forward strand.
GCGATGTCGTGTTGCGAGTAGAGGAAGGGCACCGACTCGGTCGAGCGGCCGGTCGTCGCGGTCATGAACGTCGGGCGCCACTCGCGGTCGAGCTCGTCCTGCACGCGGGCCTTGCCGCGCAGGAGCGCGCGCAGGATGACGCCGGGACGGCGTGCCAGCACGGCCTTGTCGGGGATGAGCGCGAAGTCGAGCGAGCGCCGGGGGTTTTCCGGGGTCGGCAGGAGGTCCTCCTTGGAGGTGAAGGGTAGTTTCGCCAGGTCGTCGACGGAGCGGATGCTGTCGGCTGTGAGCCCGGCGTCGGCAAAGACCTTCCGGTAGTGCTGGGAAAACGGCAGCACGCACTCGCGCAGATACCAGTGCAGCTTGCGGCCCTGCAACGCGCGCACGGCCTCGCGGTCGAGGCTGTGCCAGTGCCGGGTCAGTTGTGTGTGCGCCATGGCGGGTCAGCGTCGCGCGGGCCGCCCCGCGCCGACGTTGCCAACGTAGCCTCGCGGCCACTGGCGTCAACCAAGCGTGGTCGTGAAAGGGGCGGTTAGAATCTGCTCGCCGCTGTGCATTAGGAGGAGGAAACTGCCACCCCAACCCGCTTACCCCATGGCCGAATCGTGGCGCACACGCCTGCTGCGGTGGAAATTCAACCTCTATCCGGCCTTCCGCCGCACGGGGGCGCGCGTGGAATACATCGCGGAGGACCGCCTGGAGTGCCGCGTCCGGCTGCCGCTGAGCCGGGCGACGCGCAACCTGCACGGGACCATCTTCGGCGGCGCCATGTATGCGGCGGTGGACCCGCTGCACGCCGTGCTGCTGGCCGCCAACCTCGGACCCGACTACCTCATCTGGATGAAGCGGGCCGAGATCGAGTTCCGCCGGCCCGGCCGCGGCGTGCTCCGGGCCACCGCGCGCATCACCCCGGCGGAGCTGGACGAGCTCCGGCGCGCCTTGGCGGCCGCGGCGAAGATCGAGCGGCGCTACGAGATCGCCCTCATGGACGAGGCGGACCAGACCGTGGCCGTGTGCCTGCTCTGGCTGCACCTGCGCCGCAGGGCCCCGGCCGAGACGCCGATGGAACAGGTGGTTTTCTCATGAAACGACTCCAAGACCGCGTCCTCCTCATCACCGGCGCCAGCCGGGGCATCGGCCGCGCCATCGCGCTGGCGGCCGCGCGCGAGGGCGCGCACATCGTCATCGCCTCCAAGACGGCCGAGCCCCACGCCAAGCTGCCGGGCACCATCCACACCGTGGCCGACGAGGTGCGCGCGCTCGGCGTCCGCGCCCTGCCGCTGCAGGTGGACGTGCGCGAGGAGTTCCAGGTCAATGAGGCCCTGGCGGCCGTGCAGCGGGAATTCGGCCGCCTCGACGCGCTGATCAACAACGCCGGTGCCATCTCGCTGACCAACGTCGAGAACACGCCGGTGAAGCGCTTCGACCTCATGCAGCAGGTCAACGCCCGCGCCCTCTTCGTCTGCGCCAAGGCCGCCCTGCCGCTGCTGCGCCAGTCGCCCGCCGGGCACCTCATCAGCCTGTCGCCGCCGGTCAACCTGGCGGCGAAGTGGCTCGCGCCCTACGCGCCCTACACCCTGTCCAAGTATGGCATGACGCTGCTGGCGCTCGGCATGGCCGGCGAGTTCGCGCAGGCCAAGATCTCCGTCAGCACGCTCTGGCCGCGGACGACGATCGCGACCTCCGCCATCGAGTTCGCCGTGGGCGGGCCGGCCCTGCTGCCGCGCTGCCGGACGACGGACATCATGGCCGACGCGGCCCTGGAAGTCCTCGCGACCACCGACGGCTCGCTCAACGGCCGCTGCCTGCTCGACGAGGACCTGCTGCGCACGCGCGGATGGACCGATTTCCGTCGCTACGCCGTGAATCCCGCGCACGCCGACACTCCGTTCCCCGACCTGTTCGTGGATTGAACGGCAGCCGGGTCAGAGGATGCCGCCCTCGAGCCAGGTGTGCTCGTGGCGGGCGATCTGCTGGGCGAGGTCGTAGCCGTGCTCGTCGGCGTTGCGGCCGACCCCGTCGAAGTTCTGCCTGATGCGGATGTGCGCCTGCAGGGCGAAATCGTCGACCAGGGTGAAGACCTTTTCGCCTTCGGCGCCTTCGTTGAGCAGCTTCTGCGCGTAGGCGCACGAGGCCGCGAGGCCGAATAGGTCGGAGCCGATGTCGGCGATACGGCCGAGCAGGACCTGGCGCCCCTCCAGCTTGGGACCGAAGCGGACCATCTGGTGGAAGAGGGTGCGGGCCAGGCGGCGCGCCCCGGCGGCGACGTCGTCGAGGTGGGTGGCGAGGCGGGGATGCATGTCCGCCGGGGCGCCGCCATCGAAGGGCAGCCACTGGCGGGGATACCACAGCGCGTAGAAGGCGGCGGCCTGCAGGGCGCTCCGGATCCGCTCACCCCAGGGACGCTCGGTGTTGAGGGCGACGCCGGCGACCGTGAGGTGCGGGTCGAGCGCCTCGCGCATGATGAAGAGGCGCATGATCTCGGAGGAACCCTCGAAGATGGTGGTGACGCGCGCGTCGCGCATGAGGCGCTCGACGGGATAGGGCTTCTCGCCGCGGTTGCGCAGCGACTCCTCGGTCTCGTAGCCGCGGCCGCCGCGGATCTGCATGACGTCGTCGAGGCAAGTCCACGATTTCTCGGTGCCCCAAAGCTTGCACATGGCGGCCTCGAGGCGGATGTCGGCGTGCTTGTCGCGGTCGACCATGCGGGAGGTGACAAGGAGCATGGCCTCCATGGCGAAGGCGTGGGCGGCGATGCGGCGGATCTTCTCGGCGATGGCGGCGTGGCGGGCGATGGGCACGCCCCACTGGGTGCGGTCGGCGCTCCACTCGCGGGCGATCCGGAGGGAGCGCTTGGCGAGGCCGATGCTGGCGGCGGGGATGGAGAGGCGGCCGGCGTTGAGGGTGGAGAGGGCGACCTTGAGCCCGCGGCCCTCGCCGCCGACGATGTGGGCGCGGGGCACGCGGACGTTGGTGAAGCGGATGACGCCGTTGTAGAGGGCGCGGTGGCCCATGAACTGGCAGCGGTGCGCGACCTCGATGCCGGGCGAGTTCGCCTCGACCACGAAGGTGGTGATCTGGTCGCGCGCCTTGCCGCCGACCGTCTTCGGCGGGGTCTTGCAGGCCACGATCATGAGGCCGGCCTTGAGGCCGTTGGAGCACCAGAGTTTCTCGCCGTTGAGGATGAAGTCGTCGCCGTCCGGCTCGGCGCGGGTCGTCATGCGCGCGGGGTCGGAGCCGACGCCACCCTCGGTGAGGGCGAAGGCGGAGAGCTCGCCGCCGGCGACGCGGGGGAGGAATTTCCGCTTCTGCTCCTCGGTGCCGAAGAGCATGAGCGGCTGCGGCACGCCGACGGACTGGTGGACGGAGAGGTGGGCGAAGATGTTGGAGCAGTAGCTGCCGATGAGCGTGCAGGCGCGGCAGTAGGTGGTCTGCGAGAAGCCGAGGCCGCCGTATTCGCGCGGCACCTTGATGCCGTAGGCGCCGAGCCGGGCAAGGCCGGCGCGGACGGCGTCGGGGATTTCGCCGGTGGCGTCGATGGCGGCCGGGTCGACGTGCTCGCGCAAAAAGGCGCCGAGTTGGGCGAGGAACTGGTCCGCCCGCGCCTTCTCCCCGGGATCCACGTCGGTCAGGGGGTGGAGCTTGTCCGGCCGCCAGCGGCCCATGAACAGGTGGGCGACGAAGCTGAGGTCGTCGTGCGACTCGCGGGCCGCCTCGGTGATCTCGAGCGCGGCGCGCTGCCCCTGGTTCATCTTCGACATGTCGATGACGGACCGGGTGTCCTCGGCGGGCTTGGGCTTCTCGGGTGCGGCGGTGGGCATGGCGGGCGGCCTTGTGTCATAGACCGCGCCCGCGTGCCGTCAACGGGTGCCGTGGGATATTAAGCGACGGCGCACCGCCGGGTCGCGGGCTAATGCCCGCCGGGACGGCGGGCAGGGCCAAGCGTGACGGTCCATGCGGACAGGCCCGCCTTCGCCAAGGCTACGGCGGGCAGTATTCTATTTCGGCCAGAGTCGTTTGACGGCAAAGGCCTTGCCGGAATGCGACTTCAGGTAGTGCTCAAAAGCCAAGGCCTGATGTTTGTCACTGAAGGCCAGATAGGTCTCCAGGCGCCAAGGGATGAACTTCGAAGTATGCGGGACCAATCCGGCGTTGTGAAACGGTAGGCGCTTCCTCAAGTCACGGGTGTAGCCCACATAGGTTTGCTCAGGGCGGGTTTCGCTGCGGAGGAGGTAAACGTAGTGCATGACAAGTAGAGCCCGTGCTTCGCTCTACGAGCTTCGCAGGGCTCCATTCTTCGCTCGTAATTTTGGGAGCGAAACAGAGCGTCACCTGATTGGCAATGGCAGCGCCATGCGTAGCCCCAAAGGGGCGAAGAATGGAGGTGAGGGGAGTTGAACCCCTGTGCCCCGGGCCTTCACGCACAGCATCTACCTATATAGCGTCGGTTTGGATCTCGCCTCGGGCGGCGCGTGGACGCGCGCTCCGCCTTCGGCCAGCCGTGGTTGAAGATACGGCGGCGGGGTCACGACGGCCCCCACCGCTATTCCTGCTGTCGACGTTCCCAGCCCCTAGCAGGAGTCAGAGTGGGAACGTGACCGCACTTAGGCGGCCATTAGCATTTCTTCGTTGTTGCCATTTGTTTTTTCGAAGGGGGATTAACGAGAGGCCCCCGACTCTCGACAGGCAGCTGCGCGCTCCAACCAAGGGTCGAATCCGGAACACCCCCGAAAGGGATAAGTGACGGAGACCGGTGTGGGTGACACGCGGTCAAAGAACGGGCCCGTTCGACAAGCTCAGGATCCCGAGCCCGGTCGAGGGAGAGGCGGACGGTGGGCGGCCCCCGGCAAATTGCAAGGCCGGCGTTTCGAGGCCGCCTAGTCGTCCGCAAGGCGGACGTGGCGGCGCTCCTTGATGAGCAGGGCGCCGATGATGACCGTCATGACGGCGATGCTGATCGGATAGGCGAGGCCGGCGTAGATGTTGCCGGTTTTCTCCACGAGCGAGGAGGCGATGTAGGGGGTGAGGCCGCCGAAGACGCCGTTGCCGATGTGGTAGGGCAGCGACATCGAGGTGTAGCGGATGCGCGTGGGGAAGAGCTCGACGAGGAAGGCCGCGATCGGGCCGTAGACCATGGTGACGAAGAGCACCTGCAGGAACACGAGGGCGACGAGCATCGGCTGGTTGAGCGGGTCGGCGAAGCGCATCATGCCCTGGTAGATCGGCACGTAGAAAAACGCGGCGAGCAGGCAGCCGGTGAGGATGATGGGCTTGCGGCCGATGCGGTCCGACAGGCTGCCGAAGAAGATGAAGAAGGGCGTCGCCAGCAGCAGGGCGTAGACGACGGTGAGGTTGGCGGTGACGAACTCGACCTTGGCCACGCGCTGGAGGAAGAACAGGGCGTAGAATTGCCCCGTATACCAGACGACGCCCTGGCCGGCCACGGCGCCGAAGAGCGCGATGAGCACGAGGCGGCGGTTCTCGGGCTGCACGAAGCTTTCCTTGAGCGGATTCTTGGAGAGCTTGCCGGCGGACTTGGCCTTGGCGAACAGCGGCGACTCCTCCATCTGCACGCGGATGTAGTAGGAGATGAGGACGAGGAAAATCGAGAGCAGGAACGGGATGCGCCAGCCCCAGGCCTCGAAGGTCTCCTTCCCCAGTTGCTGGCGGCAGAGCAGGATGACGCCGAGCGAGGCGAAGAGCCCGAGCGTGGCCGTGGTCTGGATGAAGCTGGTGTAGAAACCGCGGCGCGAGTCGGGCGTGTGCTCGGCCACGTAGGTGGCGGCGCCGCCGTATTCGCCGCCGAGCGCGAGGCCCTGCACGAGCCGCAGCACGGTGAGCGCGAGCGGGGCGAAGACGCCGATCTCGGCGTAGCCCGGCAGCAGGCCGATGAGGAAGGTCGAGCCGCCCATCAGCACCAGCGTCAGCAGGAACGTGTATTTGCGCCCGACGAGGTCGCCGATACGGCCGAAGACCAACGCGCCGAAGGGCCGCACGACGAAGCCGGAGGCGAAGATGGCGAGCGTCTTCAGGAAGCCGGCGGTCGGATTCTCGCCCGGGAAGAAGTGCGCCGAGAGGATGGTGGCGAGGCTGCCGAAGAGGTAGAAGTCATACCACTCGATGAGGGTGCCGGCGGAGGACGCGCCGATGACTTTCCAGATGCCCTTGGGGGCGTGGGGGTGGCTCATAAGAAAGCGCGCGGAGCGTGGGGGCCGGGTCCGCGGCCGGCAATGCCGCAGTTGCAGGTGGTCGAGGGTCGTTCCGCGAATCGACAGCTGCAGTTTGCGCAGGATTTCTTTACCACGGATTTCGCGGATAAAGGCGGATGATTCGGATCAGAAGCTCGCTGCCCTCGCTTTGCCGGAAATTGAACCACTTATCTTCACTGATGGGCCCTGATTCAGGCATCAGTGTTCATCCGTGCAATCCGTGGCTAAGAAGCGGTCTTTCGGAAACTGAATGACTCACAGAAGGACGCAAAGGTCGCGAAGGACTAAGCCGCGAAAGACAACAGAAGCACTGAATCCGCTTTGCGATCTTGGCGGTCTTGGTGTGAAGACGATGGCCGTCAGCGGTCGAGCGCGGCGCCGCGGTCCTCGTGCAGGAAGAAAAGACCGATGAGAAAGCTCAGCGCAGCGACTGCGATGGGATAGGCGAGGCCGGCATAGGGGTTGCCCGTGACCGCGACGAGCTTGGTGGCGACGTAGGGAGTGCAACCGCCGAGCACGCCGATGCCGAGGTGGTAGGGCAGCGACAGCGCGGTGTAGCGGATGCGCGTCGGGAACATCTCCACCAGCCACGCGGCCATCGGACCGTAGGTCATGGTGCCGAAGCTCATCTGGAGCAGGATGAGCGCGAAGAGCGCGGGCTTGTTCACCGGCGCGGCGTAGTGCGCGAGCCCGAGATAGATCGGATAGAAGGCCACGGCGCCGAGGAAGCTGCCAGCCAGCACGACGGGCTTGCGGCCGATGTGATCGGAGAGCCAGCCGAAGAACACGTAGAGCGGCAGCGTGGCCACGAGCGCCCAGGTGAAGAGCGAGTTGACGGTCACGAAATCCAGCCGGGCCGTGCGCTGCAGGAAGAGGGTCGCGTAGAAATGGCCGACATACCAGACGACGGCGTGGCCGGCGATGAAACCAAACATCGCCAGCAGGACTTTCCGCCGGTGCTCGGGCTGGAGGAAACTCTCGGCGAGCGGATTGGCGCTGAGCTGCCCGGCGGCCTTGGCGCGGGCGAAGAGCGGCGACTCGTCCATGCGCCGGCGGATCCAGTAGGAAAGCACGACCAGCACGGCCGACACGAGGAACGGCACGCGCCAGCCCCAGGCCTCAAAGGCGGATTTTCCCAGCAGGTTGCGGGTGACGAGCATGACGACGAGCGCGGCAATGAGGCCGAGGGTCGCCGTGGTTTGGAGCACGCCGGTGTAGAAGCCGCGGCGCGCGTCGGGCGTGTGCTCGGCCACGTAGGTGGCGGCGCCGCCGTATTCGCCGCCGATGGAGAGGCCTTGGATGAGCCGCAGCAGGATGAGGAGGGCGGGGGCGAGGATCCCCGCCTGCTGGTAGGTGGGCAGCAGGCCGATGGCAACGGTCGAGCCGCCCATGAGCACGAGCGTGACGAGGAAGGTATGTTTGCGGCCGACGAGGTCGCCGAGCCGGCCGAAGACGAGCGCCCCGAAGGGCCGCACGATGAAACCCGTGGCAAAGACGCCGAGCTGGTTCAGCAGCGCCGCCGTCTCGTTCTGGGCGGGGAAGAAATGTCCGGCCATGACGGTCGCCAGCAGCCCGAAGACGAAGAAGTCATACCACTCGATCATCGTGCCGGCCGACGCAGCCGCGATGATCTTCCAGAGGCCCTTGGGGGTGGAGGTGCCGGACATGCGCCAGACCGTGGGCGGTCCGGCATGGATTGGCGAGTGTCAGTTGACCGGGGGCGTGAAGGCGAAGGACTCGATCGTCATCGGCTCGTTGAGCCGGATGTTGCGGAGCTGCATGACCTGTTGCCCCGGTTGGCCGCCGGAAATGAAATGCAGCTCGTAGCGCACGATCAGGCCGTTCGATGCGATGAAGATCCGGTGCGTGAAGGCCGATCTCCCGCCGCCCTCGACGTTGCCGTGCGGATAATAATACGAGATGACCTGGCAGGCGACGCCTTCGAGCACGCACGGATCCTCGAGGCGGAAGTTCTGCGGGTAGCGGGTGAAATGATAGAGGTGGCTGATCCCGTCGTTGAAATTGAAGAAGGTCTGGAGCGCGATGCTGTCCCAGAGGCGGATATTGCCGCCGTCCTTTTTGGTGCGCTCGGTTTGAATCAGCCCGCCCGCCGCCAACCCGGAGGCCTGCCTGGCGGCGAGGGCCGGGTCGTGCGGACCGGGTTCGAAGAACGGCAGCTCGAAAACGTGATCGGTTTGGCGGGCGAATTGCGCCGCCTGCACATCGAGCCCGCCGGCGGAAGGATCGGCGGTCACGACCAATCCGATCGGGTTGGTCGTGGGCTGCCACTTGCGCTCGCGGTTGAAGTTCTTCGGCACGTAGGTGTAGGTCAGCTCGCCGTCGGAACCGATGACGTTGGGGAAGGCCGGTTCGGCCATGCGGGTGAAGATGAGGCGCGCGTAGTTGGGCTTCAGCAGCCGCGCGTGGCCTTCGACGACCTGTTTGCGCAGGTCGGAGTTCACGGTGTAGGTGAAGTCGGCCGACATGGTCTGCAACGCCGCGTAGGCGGCGCTCATCTGGGTGAAGATCTCGGCCACGGCCTTTTCGGTCTCGGGGTCGGCGCGGAGCAGCGATGTAGGCGAGCCGAAGAACAGAATCGCAACCAAGGCGGAGAGCGGGCGCGTTTTCATGGTCGGGTGAGATTTGCAATCCTGCCGATGGCGGAAGTTTCGCCGGCTTCAGCAGAGTTCGCAAGCCGTGATCCAAAACAAAAGGCGCGCTGACGGCGCGCCTTGATGGGATAGCTAGAGCGAAAGTTTACTCTTCGTCCGGCGGGGTGAAACCGCGACGTAGGGTATTTTCGGCGATGAGCCGCGGGAATCCTCCTTCGCCAAGGCTACGGAGGACGGGGCTAGTGCGAAAATTATTCCTCGTCGGGGGGAGTAAAGCCCCTGCGTAGCGTATTTTCCGCAATGAGTCGTGGAAACAGGAAGTTCTCGAGGTATTCGCGGCCGCCGGCCTTGGTGCCGCCGCCGGACATCTTGAAGCCGCCGAACGGGTGGCGTTGCACGATGGCGCCGGTGCAGCCGCGGTTGATGTAGAGGTTGCCGACGAGGAACTCCTGCCGCGCGCGCTCGATGGCCTTGGGACTGCGCGAGAAGAAGCCGCCGGTGAGGGCGTAGTCGTTGTCGTTGGCCCAGGCGAAGGCTTCGTCAAGGTCCTTGGCCTTGAGGATGGCGAGCACGGGGCCGAAGATTTCCTCGCGGACGATCTTGTGGTCGGGCTTGCAGCCGGTGAACACGGCCGGGGGCACGTAGTAGCCGCCGCTGGCGACGAGCTCGGGGGACAGCGTGGCCTGCCACGCGAGCTTCGACTCCTTCTTGCCCGCCTCGATGTAGCCGAGGATGGATTTCTGCGCGGCCTCGTCGATGACGGGGTTGACGATGGTGCCGGGCAGCGAGGGATCGCCGACGGGGATGGTCGGGCAGGCGGAGAGGAAGCGCTCGACGAAGTGGTCGTAGACGTCCTCGAGCACGATGAGGCGGGAGAGGGCGGAGCACTTCTGGCCGGCGAAGCCGAAGGCGCTGTAGAGCGCGGCGGGGATGGCCTCGTCGAGATCGGCGTCGTTGTCGATGATCATGGCGTTCTTGCCGCCCATCTCGCAGACGACCTTCTTGAGGTTGAGCTGGCCGGGCTTGGTCTGGCCGGCTTCCGCCCAGATGCCGAGGCCGACCTCGCGCGAGCCGGTGAAGGCGATGAAGTCCACCTTGGGGTGCGCGACGAGGTGCGCGCCGGCGTCGGCGCCGGAGCAGGGCAGGTAGTGCAACGCGCCCGCGGGCACGCCGGCGGCCACCATGATCTCCATCAGGTAGGCGCCGATGATGGAGGTCTGGCGCGCGGGCTTGATGATGACGCAATTGCCGGCGACGAGCGGGGCGACGGTGAGGCCGGTGAGGATCGCCAGCGGGAAATTCCACGGCGCCACGGCGACGCCGACGCCGCGGGGCGTCCAGACCTGCACGCAGCTCTCGCCGGGCACGGCCTGCGTGACGACGGGCTTGGCCATGCGGCGCATCTCGACGGCGTAGAAGCGGAGGAAATCGATGGCCTCGGAGGTGTCGCCGTCGGCCTCGACCCAGGGCTTGCCGCCCTCGAGGATGAGGAGCGAATTGATCTCCAGGCGGCGCGACTCCATGAGGTCGGCGGCTCGCTCCAGGATCTTGGCGCGTTCGTCGACGGGTGTGACGCGCCATTTCGGGAAGAAGGCGACGGAGGCGGCGACGGCGTCCTCGGCGTCCTGCACGCTGCCCTTGGCCCAGTAACCGACGACCTGCTTCGGGCGGGCGGGATTGACGGAGGGCAGGAAGGGGCGGTCGGTGACTTTTTTGCCGTTGATGATGCAGGGCCATTTCTGGCCGAGCTTGGTGGTCTCGAAGTCCTTCAACGCGGCGCGCTGCTTCTCGCGGTTGGTGGCGAGGGTGTAGTCGGTATTGGCGGCGTTGACGAACGAGCCGGCGGGGCGCGGTTTGCGGGCGAGCGGCTCGGGAGCGGCGGCGATCTGGTCGACGGGGTTGCCGAGGAGGGCGGTGAGGCTGGCCTCGCCCATATTTTTGATGCGGAGGAAGCCTTCGTTGGAGGTGTTCTCGAGGAGGCGGCGGACGAGGTAGGCCATGCCGGGCAACAATTCGCCGACGGGGCAATACTCGCGCACGCGGTGGCCCATCTGGAGGAGCGACAGCTTCAGCTCGTCGGCCATGCCGTAGAGGGCCTGGAACTCGTAGTGCTTCGGGTGGACGCCGAGGCGCTCGGCCTGCGCGATGGCATGGGCGCAGGAGCGGACGTTGTGCGAGGCGAAGTTGGGCGTGACGAGGTCGGCGTTCTCGAGGAGGAAGACGGTGAGCTTCTCGTAGTTGGCGTCGGACTCGGGCTTCTTCGACCAGACGGGGATGGGCCATTCCTTCTGCTGGGCGTTGACGGTCTCGTAATCCCAGTAGGCGCCCTTGACGAGGCGGACGTTGAGCGGGCGGTTGTGCTTCCGCGCCCAGGCGACGAGGTCGCGGAGGTCGGCCTCGCAGTCGCGCAGGTAGGCCTGCATGGCGATACCGATGGCGGGCTTCTGGCGGAATTCCTCCTCCTCGAAGATGGACTTGAAGAGCGCGAGCGTGAGGTCCTTCAGCTTGTAGCTCTCCATGTCGAAGTTGACGAGCGCGCCGACCTCGGCGGCCCGGCGGAGAATGGGGCGGAGGCGGAGCTTGAGGGCGTTGATGGAATTCTCCGGGTCGGCCGGATGCACCTCGGGCGTGAGGGCGGAGATCTTGACGGAGAGGTTGAGGCGCGGCAGCGGGCCCTTGGGGCCGACGTCGGAGACGCAGGGCTCGGACTCCTTGGCGTAGAACTTCGAGACCGAGTCGAGGATCTCGAGGTTGCGCTTCAGGAAGACGTCGGCCTCGGCCTCGCTCACGACCGCCTCGCCGAGGAGGTCGATGGTGGTGGCGAGCCCGAGCTTCATGTTCCTCTTGATCTGCTTGAGCAGGTCCTCGCCGGTCTCGCCGGCGACGAACTGGCCGGCCATGTCCACGATCTGGGCCTTGACCGGGCCGGCGACGAGCGCGGGCGCGAAGGACGAGGCGGCGAGGCCGGCCTTGAGGGCGGGGTTGAGCTCGACGGCCTTGTCACCTAGGTATTCCTGGAGATGGCGGACGATTTCGCCGGAGGAATTGAGCGAGGGGAGGACGTCGACGAAGCGGAAGAGCTGGGTCTTGAAGGCCGGATCCTTCATCGACCAGTCCATGAGGCGGGCGTAGGCGCCCTTCTTGGAGAACAAGGCCGGGGGCGGCTGCTTGTCCATCAGGGCGAAGAGCTGTTCGCCCTTGGCGCGAACGGCGGCTTCGATCTTGGGGTCGGGGACGAGGAAGGTGGTCATGGCGAGGGCGGGGCGGGCAGGGTGGCCCGGGGTCACGTGGTTTGGCAAGCGGACGAAGGACGCCCGCGCGCGGGTTGAACCGCCACTTATGCAGCGGGTTAGGCGGGCGTGCCGGCGAAGCGGATTCGAGCGGCGGTCGAGACCGGTTATGAGCTTGGCGGAGCGCGATTTAGGTGACAGGAGGAATCTGCAACTTAACTACGTCGCGCCGTGTATTGAGCGTGAATGAATCTCTCACAGTGCAAGCCACCCACACGGGCATAGCCGCTCCGACCGATTTCACGACGTTCATGCGCAATTACCAGGACATGGTCTACTCCACCGCCGTGCGCCTCATCGGCAACGAGACGCAGGCGGAGGACATTGCGCAGGAAGTATTCATCAAGGCGCACGAGCACTGGGACAACCTCAGCGGCAGCACCACCGCCGGTGGCTGGCTCAAGACTGTCGCGACCAACCTTTCGATCAACCACATCCAGCGCTACAAGAAGCGCTGGAGCTTCTTCTCCGACCTCGTGCACAAGGACGACGAGGGCGGCGAGAAGGAGGTCGAGTTCGCCGCCCCCGACACCTTCTTCGCCGGCATGGACGCCGCCGAGCGTCGCGAACACCTCGAGGCCGCCCTCGAAAAGCTGCCCGACCACCAGCGCATCCCGCTCGTGCTCTTTCATTTTGAGGACATGCCCTACGAGGACATCGCGAAGAAGCTCCGCGTCTCGCTCAGCAAGGTGAAGACCGACATCCTGCGCGGCCGCGAGGCGCTGGCGAAGATCCTCCTCCGCAGCGGCACCCCGCACGAAACCTTCCAACCCTGAGGCGCGCGCCATGAACGATCCCAAGAAAATGTCCCCCGGGGAGCTGGAACAATTCATCCACCGCGAGCTGCGCGCGCTCCCGGCCCGCAAAGCCCCCGCCGGTTTTGAGGCCCGATTCCAGGCCCGGCTCGAGGCGCAGCGCACGCCGGCCGCTACCCCGTCCGTGCAATGGGAGCAGCTGGTCCATGCCGAGCTGCGGGCGCTGCCGCTGCGCAAGGCCCCCGCCGGCTTCGAGGCCCGCGTGCTCGCCGAGATCGAGCGCCGCGCCGCCGTGGCCTGGTGGCACAAGTCCTGGCAACACTGGCCGGCCGCCGCCCGCGCGGCATTTCTCGCCGCCAGCACCGGTGTCACCGGTGCGGTCATGGCCGCAATCTTCGTCTACACCCGCGGGGTCGACACCACCACCGCCGCCGTGCAGGTCACCGACCGCCTCACGCCGCCCTCGTGGATCGGCACCGTGTTCCACTCCCTTTTCACCGCCGCGGGCAACATCCCGTCGCTCTGGCTCTGGGGCGGCCTCGCCGCGCTCATGGCCATCTACGCGGCCACCTTCACCCTCGGCGCCACCGCCTACCGCCTGCTTTACCGCAACAACTGAAAGACGACATGAAACAACCCGGCACCAAGACCCTTTTGCCTCTGGGCCTCGCGTTGCTGCTGGCATTCGGTGCCCTCACCGGCTCCGTTTTCGCCCAGTCCACCGAAGAGAAAAAGCCCTCGACGCCCCCGGCCGAGGAAAAGACCGCGGCAGAGTCCGAAGCGGACAAGACCAAGGTTGAAACCAAGCTCACCGAGGCGGTCGACAAGGTCGCCGCCAAGCTCGGGGAGGCCGCCGCGAAGATCGAGGCCAAGGCCGACGAGGCCGCGACCAAAGCGGCTGATGACGAAGCGGAGATGCGCAGTCTCGACGGCGAGGACTCCGCGCCGAAGCCCGCCCGCAAGGGCCGTTCCCGCAGCCGCACCCAGGGCACCAGCAGCGGTGATCCCAAGTTCGGCGGCCAGACCGTGTCCGCGGAAAAGCGCCAGGGTGAGGCGGTCACGATCATGGGCGACACCGTGGTCGATGGCGAGGTGATGGACGCCGCCGTCTCCATCCTCGGCAACACGACCGTCAACGGCCGGGTGCATGACGCCGCGGTGTCGGTGCTTGGCACGACCACGGTCAACGGCCGGGTCGGCGACGCGGTGGTCGCCGTGCTCGGTGATGTGGTCCTCGGCCCCGAGGCGGTGGTCGAAGGCGAGGTTGTGGTCGTCTTCGGCAAGCTCAAGCGCGCGCCCGGCAGCCAGGTGAAGGGCGGCATCCAGGAAATCGGGGGATTCGGCCCGTTCCAAGGCTCGGCCTGGCTGCATGCCTACGTGAAGCAGTGCGTGATCTGGTTCCGACCGCTCTGGTTCGGTGAAAACCTCGGCTGGGCCTGGCTTGTGGCCGCGGGCTTCCTCGTGCTCTATCTCTTCCTCACGCTCATCTTCCCGGGCGGGGTCGCACGCTGCGCGGAGATGCTCGAGCAGCAGCCGGGCAACACGATCATCGCCACGGTGCTGACGACGATGCTGACGCCGCTGGCCATGATCCTGCTGGCCATCACGGGCGTGGGCCTGGCGCTGGTGCCGTTCCTCGGCGGGGCCTTGTTTTTCGCGGGATTGTTCGGCAAGGCCGCCGTGCTGGCCTGGCTCGGCCGCCGCATCATCGGCAAGCCCGGCCCCGAGGCCCTGGTGCGCAGCACGCTGCTCGCCGTCCTCCTCGGCGGCCTGATCGTGATGCTGCTCTATTGCATCCCCGTGATGGGTTTCCTGCTCTACAAGGTGTTCGGCCTCCTCGGCACCGGCATGGTGGTCTACGCCATCGCCCTCGCGGCCCGGAAGGACAAGCCGGCCAAGGCGCCCGCACCGATCCTTGCCGCGCCCGCGGTAATGCCGGCGGCGAGCGCGGGTTTCACCGGAGCCACCGCCGAACCGTCCCCCGCAACGGGAGGTTCGCCCTTCACCGCGCCGGCCGCGCCGCCGGTCCTCATCAGCGCCGACACCCTGCCACGCGCGGGCTTCTGGGTGCGCACGGGCGCAGCCTTCCTCGACTTCCTGATGATCGGCATCGGCTGCGGCATCCTCGACAATTTCGTCAGCCTCAACATGCCCGGCTTCCTCTTCCTCGCGCTCGCCACCTACAGCGCGGTGATGTGGAAGAACAAAGGCACGACCATCGGCGGGGTCATCTGCGGCCTCAAGGTCGTGCGCCTCGACGACCGGCCCATCGACTGGACCATCGCCATCGTGCGCGCGCTGTCGGCCTTCCTCTCGTTCTTCACGGCCGGCATGGGCTTCATCTGGGTCGCCTTCGACGACGAGAAGCAGAGCTGGCACGACAAGATCGCCGGCACGACCATCGTCAGGGTGCCGAAGGGCACGTCGCTGCTGTGAGTCAGCGGTGAGCAGCAAGCAGGACCGGCGAAAGCCGGTCTTTTGCTTTGCCGGAAGTTGCAGTTGAACCGCTCACCGCTCACTGCTTACTGCTTACTGCGCACCAATGAAACCTCTCGTCGGCATCGTCATGGGCAGTGTCTCCGATTGGGAGACGATGCGGCACGCGGCCGGGCAGCTCGCGGCGCTGGGAATTCCCTATGAGAAGCGCGTCGTCAGCGCGCACCGCACGCCGAAGCTGATGGTGGCCTACGCGGAGTCGGCCGAGAAGCGCGGGCTCAAGCTCATCATCGCGGGCGCGGGCGGGGCGGCGCACCTGCCGGGCATGACCGCCTCGCTCACCACCCTGCCCGTGCTCGGCGTGCCGGTGGAGTCGAGGGCGCTGAAGGGTCTCGATTCGCTGCTCTCGATCGCGCAGATGCCCGCGGGCGTGCCGGTGGCCACGTTCGCCGTGGGCAAATCCGGCGCGGTCAACGCCGCGTTGTTCGCCGCGTCACTGCTCGGGCAGAGCGATGCGAAGACGAGGCGCGCATGGGAGAAATTCCGGGCCGCGCAGACGAAGAAGATTCTGAGGGCCAAACTGCCGAAATGAAAAACACCAAGATCGCCAAGGAAGCAAAGCTGGCTTTCGGTTGGAACTTTGCGGTCTTTGCGACCTTTGTGTGGTTCAAATGATTCTCCCGGGCAAAACCATCGGCGTGCTGGGCGGCGGGCAGCTCGGGCGCATGCTGGCGCAGGCGGCCAACCGTGTCGGTTACCGCGTGCATGTCTACGAGCCGCAGGCCAACGGCCCGGCCGGCGCCGTGGCGCAAAAGGAGGTCAACGCCCCCTACGACGACCTCGCCGCCCTGTCGGCCTTCGCGCAGGAGTGCGACGTGCTGACCTACGAGTTCGAGAACGTGCCGGCCGCTCCGCTCAAGGCCATCGAGGGCCTGACCAAGCTGCGCCCGCATTGGAGCGTGCTCGAGACCTGCCAGAACCGCTCGCGCGAGAAGCGCTGGTTGCGCGATCACAAGTTTCCGCACGCGCGCTTCGAGGAGGTCGCCGCCGGTGGCGACCTCGCGGCGGGCATCCGTGCCGTGGGTGTGCCCTGCGTGGTGAAGACGGCGGACTTCGGCTACGACGGGAAGGGCCAGCTCAAGGTCATGGCGGAAACCGACATCACCGCCGCCGGGGCGCGGTTCGCCGGGCAACCGGTGGTGATCGAGCAGTTCGTGGATTTCGCGTGCGAGATCTCCGTCGTGCTGGCCCGCAGCGAGTCGGCGGCCGTGCGGGTGTTCCCCGTGGTGGAGAACATCCACACGAACCACATCCTGGATTTTTCCATCGTGCCGGCGCGCGTGCCGCCGGAGTCTGCCGCCGCGGCGGAGAAGATGGCGCGCGTGCTCGCGGAGAAGATCGGGCTCGTCGGCGTGATGGGTGTGGAGATGTTCGTGACGCAGGACGGCGCGGTGCTGATCAATGAGCTGGCGCCGCGCACGCACAACAGCGGGCACTACACGATCGACGCCTGTCCGGTGTCGCAGTTCGAGCAGCAGGTGCGGGCCATCTGCGGCCTGCCGCTGGGCGACACGCGCCTGCTCACGCCGGTCGTGATGGTGAACATCCTCGGCGACGCGTGGTCGCGCGGAGAGCCCAACTGGAAGGACCTGCTCGCGCAACCGGCCGCGCGGCTGCATCTTTACGGCAAGGCCGAGGCGCGGCCCGGCCGGAAGATGGGCCACTTCACCGTCACGGCGCGCGACGCCGACATGGCCCTCGAGATGGCGCAGAAATACCAGGCGCGGTTGTGAGCAGAGCGTGTCTGTCCCGCCGCTTGACTATGCTTGGGCGGGAAACATCGTTCCGCGCATGAGCACGAGCGCCCAGCCCGCGATACGCGAAGTCGGTAAGCTGACCGCTTCCGCGCTGGAGCGTTTCGGCCGCAATCAACGCCGGACGGCGCTCGTCGCACCCAAAGCAGGATGGCCGAAGGGGGTGCAGCGTTTCCGCGACTGGCGGGAATTCGAGACATGGCAACGGCGCCGCCGAGCGGACTGACAAGGCCGCCGGACGACCACGATCTCGTGGCGCTGGCCCGGGAATTGAACCGGTTGGGCGCGCGCTATGTGGTGATCGGCGGCGTGGCGATGAATCGCCTCGGTTTCATCCGGGCCACGGAAGACTTGGACCTGCTGATCGCGCGGGACCGGGAAAACCAGACCTTGGTGCGCCGGGCCTTGGAAATCCTGCCCGACAAGGCGGTGCGCGAACTCGGTCCGGACGAGGATCTCGCCACTTGGGTGGTGGTGCGGGTGAACGACGTTATCACGGTCGATTTGATGACGGAGGCCTCGGGCATCGGCTACGCCGAGGCGGAGACAGGCATCGAGTGGATTGAGCTAGAGGGGGTGAAGGTGCCGTTCGCCAGCGCCGAACTGATGCTCCGCTTCAAGCAGAGCAAACGCGAGAAGGACGTGTTGGACAGGCAGTTTCTGGAGAACCGAAGAAAATCATGAACGCCCGCGACGCCGACATGGCCCTCGAGATGGCGTGGAAATACCAAGCACGACTGTGACGTTCTACTCTACGTTACCTGTGCGTAGGTGCTTCTCGCCCTGAATTGGCACGCGCAATTCAAACCTCATGGGGAAAACATCTCTTTCCGATGCCTGTATTGATTTGAGAAGCGCATCACGGTTTTTGATCACCCATGTATGCTTATCAGCCAGTGCTTGCCTGCGGGATTGATGCGGGAGAACTTTATAACCGAAATCACCTATTACTGCTCCCGGTGTTATCTCAACTTTCGAGCCAGCAGTGGGGACAATCATAAATCCACAGAAAACGCTGCCGTTTGCCGCAGTAAAATTGGCGGCGACTATTTGAGAATAGCCACCCCTGGGGACGGCCTTGTTCGTTACAGGTTGGACCCACGTCTCGTCTTGTTCGGTATCCGCGCCTTCATCATCGATGGCGTATTCCCACACGGGATATTTTCTTAGATCCTCGATCACCAGTTGATCGACAGGTTTACGAGTCCGCTTTGTCACACTCATTTTCTTCTCGTAACTTGATTCTTCAACCGAGCCCGTAGAACGCGTGCTGCCCGGGATAGTCGGGGACGGGGTGCGAGCCTAGAGCTTTGGCTTCGGCGACGAGGTTGAGTGACTCGGCGGCGGGTTCGCTCAGCACGCAGCGCGAGCCGAGCTGCTTGGTGCATTTCTCAATGCGGAAGAGGAAGATGACGTCGCTACCCGTGAGCGATTCGCCCTGCAGACCGCCGGCGATGGCGACCTTGCCGTAGTGCAGGATGGTGCGGAAGGGACGTGGGCTGGTGGCTTGGAGGGCGACGATTTCGCGGAAGGCGGGGGCGACTTTGTCGGCGGGGTGGCGGTCCTGACGCCAGTAGGCGAAGAGAGCGTCGCCGAGGTAGGCATTGATGGTGGCGCCGGAGCGGACGAGGACGGGACGAACGAGCTCAAGCCAGCGCTTGAAGTCGGCGGAGGCGGCCTCGGCACCGACGGCGTGGGTGTGGGCAGTGTGGCCGATGAGGTCGAGCATCAGCAGCCAGACATGGCCGGAGTGGATCTGGACCGAAGTGGCGCCGGCGTCCGAGGACGGGGCCCCGGAATCCTGTTGGCAACGGTAGGTGAGCTTGACGCCGCCAACCTCGATCACGTCGCCGTCGTGCAAGGCGGTGCTGCGCTCAAGGCGGAGGCCGTTGAGGTAGGTGCCGTTGGTGCTGTGGAGGTCGGTGATGACATGGCCGCCGCGTTCGCCCGGCTGGATGACGGCGTGGTTGCGGGAGATGCCCGCGACGTCGACGACGAGCTGGTTGGTGGCGGCGCGACCAAGCGTGCACACGCCGGCATCGAGCCACTGCATGCGTCCGTCCGCGAGTTCGAGCCAGGCTTGGGGAAGGGCGTCGGGCATGGAGGTGTAATCAGATGGATTGCTTCGTCGTCCGGAGGACTCCTCGCAATGACGCGCTTACTTCAGCCGGAGGCGCCAGAGGTTGTAGGCGCCGCCGCGGTTGGACATGAAATAGACGACGCTGGGGTCGGTGGGGGACCACGATGGGGCGATGTCGTCCGAGCCGTTGGCAGTGAGCTGCTGGATGCCGGAGCCGTCGGCGTTCATGACGTAGATGTTGTTGTTCCGGCGGCCCTGGTCGTCGACGTCGCGATCGGAGACGAAGAGGATGCGCACGGGGCTGCTGAAGCTGGCGACGGGATGGACGCAGTGGGCGGAGAGGAAGGAGTCGTCGGAGATGACGTTGGTCTCGAGGCGGCCGTCGGGCTCGACGGAGAAAATCTGCTTCTTGCCGGAAGTCTCGTCGGTGCGGGTGAAGTAGATCTTGGCGGGCTCGCGATGGGAGACCTCGTGCGCGGTGATCTGGAACTGGGTGGGGAGGGCGCCGTCCATCTTGACGGTGCTGAGCTGCGGGGTGGCGAGCGGGTAGGCCGGCTCGACGGAGAGGTAGACGACCTCGCGGTTGCTGTCGGTGTAGGTGGGGCCGTAGTTGAAACGCTGGTCGTTGGTGATGCGCGCGACGCCGCCGGAGGTGCGGTTGTCGGCGAAGTTGATGCGGAAGATGTCGGGCTTGGCGGGGTCGCCGCGGTTGGACTGGAAGACGAGGATGTTGCTGGAGTCGGGGGCGATGACAGGCGCGGCGTCGAGGTAGCGCTTGGAATTGTCGATCAGGCGGCCGAGGCCGCCGGAGTCATCCTCGATCTTCTTGATGAAGAGGGCGGAGTAGAACTTGCCGGCATCGTCCTGCATGGTGAGCGAGAGGATGGCCGAGGCGCCGTCGGGGGTGATGGCGTAGGAATTGAGGGCCTGGAGCGGGGCCCGGGCGTTCTGGTCGCGGCGGGCGAAGCGCGTGAGGCGGGCGAGGCCGGTGATGTCGGCCGCGCGCTCGCCGGTGGCGAGGAGGGCGAGGCGGTTGGCCTGGTCCACGGTCATGCGTGCGCCGGTGGCGGTGACCTCGACGACGGGGGCGAGCAGCGGCACGGGCAGCTCGGTGATGGGCCTGAGGGTGAGCGAGAGGATGTTGGGCGAGTCGTGTGTGAGCGTGGCGGTCGCGGGTTGGTAGATGGTGGGGATCTCGGCCTGCAGCGCGTAGGAGTTCCAGGGCTTGGTCTTGTCGGCCCGGGTGAAGACAAGGGGGATCCGGGCGGGGGCGCTGCCCTTTTCCTGGCCGTTGACGGCGAGCATGGCCTCGATGGCGGCGCCGTCGGGGGCCTTGGTCTCGATGCTGAACGTCTTCTCGAAGCGCAGGAGGCTGAGGGCAACGGCCGGCGGGGCGGGTTGCTCGTAGGCGAGGCGGAAGGACTCGCCCTGGTGGTCGGCCTTGGCGAGGGCCACGGTCTGGGGTTTCCACGGCGAGGTCTTGGTTTCGCGGTGGAAGGTCACCTTGGTGGTCAACGGCGTCACGCCGGTGGCGCGGCCGTCGATGGTGACGCTTGCGCCTTCAGGGGAGGACTTGATGGAGACCTCGCGCTCGAGCTGCAGCGGTTCGAGCGCGACGGCGATCTCCTTCTGCTTGGACTTGGTGGAGAAGGTGACGCTCTCGCTTTGGTAGCCGGCGAGCTCGACGGAGAAGGTGTAGGGTTTGTCGCTGCGCTTGACGTCGAAGTTGGCGGGGGCGGGCAGGCGCTGCCCGGTTTCCTGCAACACCACGGTGGCACCGGCGGGCGTGGCGACGATGCGGATGGGCACGGCCGGGGCGGTCAACACGGCGGCGAGCAGCAGGGCAAACAGCGCGGCGGGGCGGAGCAACGGGCGCGGCATCATGCTCCGGTTAAACCCGGGCGCGGAAGACCGGTCAACGGGTTTTGTTTCAGTCTGGCGTCAGGCAGGGCGCGGCGTTGTATCGGCCCGCGCCCCATGGATCCGCAATCCGACAAGACGGTTTTTGCCCCGCGGCAGAACACGCAGGCGGACATGTTCCAGGCGGGCGACATGGTGGGACCCTACCAGGTCGAGCGCGTGCTCGGGGCCGGCGGCATGGGTGTCGTCTACCTGATCAAGCACACGGCGCTGAAGAAACTTTTCGCCCTCAAGGCCCTGCCGGCGCAACTGGCGGCCGAGGCCTCGTTCGTGACGCGGTTCAAGAACGAGGCCACCAACCTCGCGCGGCTCAAGCACACGCACATCGTGAACGTCACGGATTTCGGGGAAAGCCAGGGCAAGCTCTACCTGGTCCTGGAATACGTGGACGGCGGCTCGCTTGAGGACTGGTTCGAGAAGAACCGCGTGAACAACCGGGGTGTGCCCGCGGCCGAAGCCCGCCGGATGATCATGCAGATCCTCCAGGGTCTCGAGCACGCGCACAAGGCCGGCATCATCCACCGCGACCTCAAGCCGGCCAACGTCCTGCTCGAGAAGACCGGTGAGGCGAAGATCGCCGACTTCGGCCTCGCGCGCGCCGTGGCCGACGAGGAGGAGCGCCGCGGGCAGACCGCCTCGCCGTTCAAGCTGGCCAAGGCCGACAGCGTCACGACGACCGGCGCCATCGTCGGCACCATCGACTTCATGTCGCCCGAGGCGCGCAACAGCCGACCGTCCGACGCGCGCTCGGATATCTACGCCGTCGGGGTGATGACCTATTATCTCATCACGGGCCGCAAGCCGCATGGCCTGGCGCAACCGGCGACCAAACTCGTGCCCGGCCTCGACCCGCGCTGGGACAGGTTCATCGCCAGGTGCCTTGAGGACGATCCGGCGAACCGATTCCAGACGGCCGGTGCCGCCCTGGCCGAGCTTGAGACCATGGGGCAGGCACAGGGTAACAAGTGGCTCCTGCCCGGCGTGGGCCTCGGGTTGGCCGCCGCCCTCGGACTTGGCCTGTGGGTTGCGCTCAAGCCCAAACCTGTGGCGGAGCCACGGGTGCCGGGACCAGCGGTCTCCGCGGCTGAAACCAAGCCGGCCGAATCCAAACCCGAGCCGGCACACAACGCCGTGGATCGCGAGCGCGAGGTGAATGCCGCGGTCGAGAGGGCATTGGCCGCCCGCCCGCCTCCGGCCACCGAGTCCGCGAAACCGGTCGGCGACGCGCTGCGGACCCACACGCTCAGGGGTCTGCCCGCCGGCGCGCGGGTCACGTATCGCGGCACCGTGCTGGCCGCGGGGGCCGACGGCCGCGTGATGCTTTCGCTGCCACCCGGTGCACAGGCGGTGCGCATCACGGCGCCGAACCACCAGGACTTGGAGACCGTGGTCGGTGCGCCCGACGACGGGAGCGAGCAAACGTTGACCCTATCACTCCTGCCGCCTCGGCCTGTGCGTTTCACCGGGTTGCCGGCGGGTGCCAGCGTGAGCATCGACGGCAGGTCCGTTGCCGCCGATGCGACGGGTGCGGCCACCTTCGAGCTGCGTCCCGGCCGCGTGCGGGTGACGGCCACGGCCCCGAAGCACCTCGAGCTGATTGCGGAACACGAGATCAACGCCGCCACCCAGAGCATCAGCCTCGCGATGGAAAAGATCCCGCCCCCGGCCGAGGTGGTCGTCGATCTGGGCGCGGGTGCGGCCATGCGGTTCATCCTGGTGAAGCCCGGCATGTTTCACCACGGCTCGCGGCCCGAGGAAAAGGGACGCCAGCGCAACGATCTCAATTGGACCCGGACCGAGATTCCCTCCCTCTTCTATATCGCCGACACCGAGACGACGCAGGCGCAATACCGGGTGCTCACCGGCCGGAATCCGAGCGTCAGCCGTGCGCTGGGAGACGAGACGCGCCCGGTCGAGCAGGTGGCGTGGCGCGACCTCACCGGCCCGGGGGGCGCGATCGAGAAGCTCAACGAGGCCCTGCGCAAACTCGGGCTCCCCTTTACGGGGGATCTGCCGACCGAGATCGAGTGGGAATACGCCGCCCGCGCCGGCACGGAAACGGCGTTCCACAACGGGGCGAATCTCACCAACGAGCGCGACGACCCCGCGCTCAACGCCCTCGGCCACTACGCGCGCGGGGGCGGCCTCACGGCGCCTTCCCCGGTCGCCAAACTGATGGCCAACGCCTGGGGGATTTACGACATGCACGGCAATGTCGCCGAGTGGACCTACAGCCAGCGCAACCGCCGCGAACCGGTGCTGCGCGGCGGGCATTGGAAGGTGGGCGCGGTGCACTGCCGCTCCGCCTCGCGCATCGAGCTGGGGGCGGATGCGCGCCCGACCGACTTCATGGGCTGTCGCTTCGTGCTCCGGCCGAAAGAGTGAGGGGACTCAGGGTTTGGGCAGGTCGGGCCGGGCGAAGAACTGTTGCAGGCGCTCGGGCGGATCGATGCGCGGGCCACCGTCGTAGACGAATTTCCACGTGCCGTCGGCCTGCCGCTTCCAGATGGTCAGGTAGAGGCCGCTGCCGGACGGGGGCTGCGTGCCGTCGGGGGCGGGCGCCGGCGTGAACTCGTATTTGCCCCACGTATAACCGAGGGTGCCGTCGTCGGACACGTCGATCATCATGGGGGTCCAGACCAGCTTGACGCCCTTGGGCGCGGGGCCGCGGGCGCGTGCGGCCTTGAGACCCTCGCCGTATTCGGAACGGCTGAGGGTAAGACGGTTGGCATCGAAGGCCTGCTCGGCCATGTAGGCGTGAAAGCCTTCCCCGATGCCGGCCTCGGCGACCTTGGCGCAGAATTCCGCCTCGGCCCGCGCCAGCTCGGCCTTGAGTTTTTCTTTGTTGGGTGCCGCCAGCACCGAGGCGGCGGCCAGGAGGAAGAAGACAGCGATTTTCATGGGTAGGGGCGGGGAGTGTGTCCGGTGGATTCCACGCGGGTCGAGGGTGGCGCGACCAAACAGAGGGCCGGAGTGCCAAATTGCGCCATGGCGGCGACCAGTGGTCAGGCGGGAGCCACCGTCCCGCGACACTCACCGAGTCCGAGGCGGATCATCCCGGACCTTTCCGCATAGCCGCGCAGGATGACCTCGTCGCCATCGGCGAGGAATCTGCGCTCCTCGCCATGGGGGAGCTTGATCGGCTCGGTGCCGCGCCAAGTGAGCTCGAGCAGGCAACCGCGCGAGTCCTTGGTCGGGCCGGAGACGGTGCCGGTGCCGAGGAGATCGCCGGGCTGGAGGTTGCAGCCGTTGCTGGCGTGGTGGGCGAGCAGCTGGGCCAGCGTCCAATACATCGATTGGAAATTGCCGGAGGAAAGCCGATGGGGCGGCAGCTTGGCCTCGCGCATCTGCGCGGTGCGCAACCAGACCTCGAGGGTGAGATCGAGCCCGCCGGCGGCCTGATCGCCCGCGTCGGACAAATAGGGCAACGGTGCCGGATCGCCGGCCGGACGTGACGGGGCGGCGACCCGGTAGGGCAGGAGGGCTTCCATCGTGACCACCCAGGGCGAAATCGTGGTGAGGAAATTCTTCGCGAGAAAGGGCCCGAGCGGCTGGTATTCCCAAGTCTGGATGTCGCGGGCGGACCAGTCGTTGAGGAGCACGACGCCGAAGAGATGCCCGCCGGCCTGACCGATGGGGATGGTCTGGCCGGGCGGATTGCCGGGGCCGACGAAGACACCGAGTTCCAGCTCGTAGTCGAGGTTTCGGCAGGGGGAATAGACCGGGGCGGCCGCGTCGGCCGGCTTGAGCTGGCCGTGGGGGCGGCGGACGGGCGTGCCGCTGACCACGATGGACGAGCCGCGGCCGTGGTAACCGATGGGCACCCACTTGTAATTGGGCAGGAGGGGATTGTCGGGCCGGAGCATCGAGCCGACGTTTTGCGCATGGCAGATGCCGGCGTAGAAGTCGGTGTAATCCCCGATTGTCGCCGGCAGGAGCATCTCGGCTGAAGCCTGCGGCACGAGGCAGGCCCGCGCGGCACGCCGGGTTTCGCCCGCCGGGCAGGTGTCGGCCCCCAGGAGTTCACTCAACCGTGAGCGCAATGAGGTCCAAAAGGATGCCCCGGCCGCCATGAGCGGATTGAGCGTGGTGGCCCGGCAACAGGCAGCCACGCCATCGGGAAGCAGGCCGGCGTTGGCCGCCGCGGCTAGGTCGAGGATCTGGTCGCCGATGGCCACGCCCAGTCGCGGGGCGGCCGCCGGTGCCGGGCGAAAGACGCCATAGGGCAGGTTTTGCAGCGGGAAATCCGAGGCGTCGTTGGCAGAATCCAACCAGCTGCGGCGGGACGGGTCGTGGGTGGGGTTGAGATTCATAGCCAGTGGAGTGCTTGCAGGCCTTCGATGGGCTCGGTGAACGAGCACGAACCGTAGGAGCGGAGAAGGGCGCGGCGTGTCGAGGTGATTTGCGCGGTGCTGAAGCGATGCCCACACCAACTGAGGGCGTCATCGGTCACGGCAAAATTCCGGGCCGTGGCGTCAACGAGCAAGCGAGTGGCTGAGTCCACGGTGCCGCCATTCTGCAGTAAGGTGGCCGCCAGAAAGACGTTGAGAAAGCCGAACATCCGGCCGGTGGGGGCATTGGGTTCCTGGCTCAGACGGTAATCCCCGCACAAGGGGTGATGCAGACCGGCGGTGGCCTTGGCCACCACCCCTCGCTGATGGCAGGCCTGCAGGAATCCGGAAACGATCTCCGGAGCGGGAAAGGCGTCCTGTGTGATGCCGCCGGTCCGGATTTTCACGCCGCGCCCCGAGGCCTGGATGACGTCGAGAAATCTGGCGGGATCGGGTCCGGCGGGAATTTCAATCCAGACTTCCAACACGGGCGGAAATGTCCTGGCGATGGCCTCGAGGGCAGAGACCTGAGGGGCCTTGGCCTCCACTGAGACAATGCGGGCGTGACGGTGGCGGCCGTTAAAGGCGACGATCGAGGCGTGATCGGATTCAGGAGAAGCATCGGAAAGCACGCTCAACCGCCAGTCTACCTGCGACTCCGGGTTGAGTTTGGAATATTCAGCCTCGAACTCAGCCAGACGGGAAATCGGCACGATGAACCGGCCCAGCATACCGGCCTGGGCACCCCGCAGATAGGAGGCGAAATTGCCGACCGCGACATTCATCGGAAGCTTGGACGGGGGGAAAAGCCCGGCATAGTCGATGAGTCCATTCAGCAGGGCAGCAATCGGAGTCATTGTGCAAGAGGTTAGGACGAGGCGAGGCAGTGTCAACGCCCGCACATCAGTGATTTAGGAAAGTCATGAGGGTGATTGTAAAATAAAGTCTTGTTACGCCCAGCAGGTCATTTTATCCATTCCCGGCAGTCGAACGAGCGGTCACACAACCCGCCTGATTCCGATCAAACCCTACACCCTGATATACTATGAATAATAGCTCCGTAAGGAACTTACGGGCAGCGCTTGCTCTTATTGCAGGCATGTCCCTCGCGGCGACCGGCTTCAGCCAGTCTACCGCTTCGAACGAGGAGGCGGTCAAGCTCGAGAAGTTTGTCGTCACCGGTTCGAACATCCCGTCGACCGAGACGACGGCCGAGGCGCGCACCTTCCCGGTCGCGACCATCGACCGCCGCCTCATCGACCAATCCGGTTTGGGCAACACCACCGAATTGCTCCAGAAGATGACGCTTTCGAACGCGGGCAGTGTGCCGCTTTCGAACAACGCCACCGGCTTCACGCCCGGCGGCACGTCCACCTCGCTCCGCGGCCTCGGGCCCGAGGCGACGCTCGTGCTCGTCAACGGTCGCCGCATGCCCTTCTACCCGATTGGCACCGGCGGCACCACGGCCTTCGTCGACCTCAATTCCATCCCCCTCGCCGCCATCGAGCGCATCGAGGTGCTCAAGGACGGCGCCTCCGCCGTCTACGGTGCCGATGCCGTCGCCGGCGTGGTGAACATCATCTTCCGCAAGGGTTATGATGGCGCCGAGTTCACCGTCAGCTACGGCAACACCACCGACAAGGACTCCTCCGAGTTCGCCGCCAACGTCATGTATGGTGTCACGACCGACAAGAGCAGCATCATGGTCGGCGTGAACTACTACAACCGCGAGCCGATCTTTAACCGCGACCGTGAATACTCCGCGGTGCCCGCCTTCCTCAGCTCGAACTCCTCGCCGCCGAACCTTCAGGTGACGCGCGCGGCGGTGCTTGAGGCCCTCGGCCTGCCGGCCGGCTCGCCCATCACCATCAACGGTGCGGCCAACTCGACCACGCCCGTGTTCTTCGCCACCTCCGGCCCGAACGTGCCCGGCACCATCACACCCGCCGCGGGCAATCAGAACGCCAACAACCAAGGCAATGTGCCGGCCAATCTCTACACGTTCACCACCGGCCGCCGCTCGACCTTCAATTACAACGAGTTCTCCGGCTCCTTCCCCGAGATCACCCGCAAGGGCGCTTTCGCGGCCTGGGAGCGCACGTGGAGCGACAACGTCAAGACCTATGGCGACATGTTCTTCTCGAACGTGCACCAGATCGACGAGCTCGCCCCCTACGCCACCGGCAGCTTCGAGACACCCGGCCAGTCCACGATCGTGATCCCGGCCCGCACTACCAACCCCATCCTGACCGCGTCGGAAACGGCCAACGGCCGCCGCACCGCTGCCCCGGGCGCGTTCAATCCGTTCAATCCTTTCAATCAGGACATCTCCGGTGGCTCCCGCATCCGTCTCGCCGAGTGGGGCAACCGCGTTTACCGCAACCGCAACACGGCCTTCGCCGTCACCGGCGGCATCAAGTTCGACAACATCATGGACAAGTGGAACCTCGATGCGGGCATCCGCTACGGTCAGATTGACAACAACGGCCGCGCCAAGCTCATCGCCACCTCGCGGTTCCTGCGCGCGCTGAACGCCAACGACCCGATCTTCAACCCGGCCAGCCCGAGCTACATCGGCACGACCGTGCCCTACAATCCGTTCGGCTACTTCCGCAACCCGATCGCGACGAACTTCGCCCCGGTCGCCTTCGCCACGCACTACACGCGGGACGAGAACCGCTCGGCCACGATGCAGGCCAACTTCCTGCTCAACACCGCCAGCCTGATGGAAGTGCCCGCCGGTGACGTCGGCTTCGCCTTCGGCGCCGAATACCGCCGCGAAAAGGTGCACCAGGCGCCGGACTCGACCCAGCTTGCGGGCGATCTCCTCGGCGCCAACGTCGGCACCTTCACCATCGCCCAGCGCAAGATCGCCTCCTACTTCGGCGAGATCGAGATCCCGATCTTCAGCGACAAGCACAGCATGGACTTCGCGCACAACCTGTCGCTCAACGTCGCGGCCCGTTTCGAGGACTTCCTGACCTCGAGCCGCAACGCCTTCGTGCCGAAGTTCGGCCTCCGCTGGGAGCCGCTCTCCGACGGTTCGATCGTCGTTCGCTCGAGCTGGGGTGAAGGCTTCCGCGAGCCCTCGCTCTTCGAGCTCTACTCGGGCCGCACCTCCGGCCTGACCCCGATCAACGACCCGCTCACCAACACCACTGAGACCGAGCAGAATGTCGTGACCGGCGGCAATCCCCGCCTCGAGGCCGAGGACACCGAGTCTTGGAATGTCGGCATCGTCTGGTCGCCCAAGGGCAAGCTTGAGGGCTTCACCGCCTCGTTCGACATGTGGCGCATCGAGCGCAACGGCACCGTGGCCGCGAACAACCAGGACACCGTCGACCGCTCCGTCGGCCGCGACAGCCTGGGCAACCCGCGCCCGGGCGGCCTCCGCCCCGGTGAGAGCGTGGTCCGTGACCCCGCCGGCTTGATCGTCCAGGTCAACTCGGTCTTCCTCAACGCCGGTCAGACTGTCGCCGAGGGCTTCGACGTATCCGCCAGCTATGCCTGGAACACCACCGACTGGGGCCGCTTCGACTTCGGTGTGAACGCCTCCTACCTCGGCTCTTACAAGTCCTCCACCGTCCCCGGCATCGCCCCGGTTGAATTCATCGACGCGGCAATTTCGCCCGGCGACGACGGCTATCTCCGCTGGAAGGCGCAGGGCTTCGTGGGCTGGAACTGGAAGGGCATCAACGCCAGCATCACCGCCAACTACACGCACAGTTTCGATGACCTCGGCGGCGACCCCGCGGCCGACAACTACGGCGACCTGCCCTTCCGCGTCGACAGCACCCTCTTCTGGGACGTGCAGATCGGCTACAAGCTGTTCCCGTCGAAGAGCCGCCAGGACGTTTCTTGGTATTCCGACATCAAGCTCACGGCGGGTTGCAACAACCTCTTCGACGAGGAGCCTCCCTACGTCGCGGATTGGGGCAACAACTCGACGAACTATCCGGGCTTCCTCTACAACAATACCGGTCGTTGGGTTTACTTCCGCCTCGAGAAGAAGCTCTGAGTATCTAGCCTGACCACAGGTCAGTTTTCCCAACTCCTGCCCTCACAAGGGGCGGGAGTTTTCTTTTGAGACGAACTGTCACATATATGTTCATCGCGGTATTCCTGCGTCCTGGCGCAAATTGACATACTTTTGTCTTGCCGAATGAGCCTTGAGCGATTGGCTGATTTTTACACACCAAGCTTATGCGGCTCCTAACCCGCGTTGGCTTAACACAACTGCAACACACTGATACCCTATGAACGCACGTTCCGTATGGAATCTGCGGGCATTGTTCGCGCTGATTGTTGGCGCGAGCTTTATCCCCGCCGCGGTGGCCCAACCGGCCGCTGCCTCCAAGGAAGATGAGACGGTCAAGCTCGAGAAGTTCGTGGTCACCGGATCGCTGATCCCGGTCGCCGCCGACTCCCCCGCTGTTCCGATCACCATCCTTAGCTCGGTCGACATCGCCAAGTCCGGTGTCGCCACCGACATCCTCCAGGTCCTCAAGAAGACGGAGCCGTATTTCTACGGTGCCAACAACATTGGCTCCGACAACGGCAACATCTCCTCGGGTTCGACCAACGGCGGTTCCGCCGTCGCCCTCCGCAACCGCGCCACGCTGGTGCTGATCAACGGCCGTCGCGCCGCGGTCGCCCCCGTGCTCGCCTCGGGTGGTGGCAACTTCGTCGATGTGAGCCTCATCCCGATCGCCGCCGTGGAGCGCATCGAGATCCTCTCCGACGGCGCTTCCGCGACCTACGGCTCCGATGCCGTCTCGGGCGTGGTCAACATCATCCTCAAGACCAACTACCAGGGTGGCGAGGTTTCCGGCCGCTACGGCTTCAGCACCGCCGAGGGCAAATACCGTGAGCGTTCCTACTCGGGCGTCTTCGGTGCGGGCAATGACAAGACCAATGTCACCATCTCCACCGAGTGGAAGAAGTCCGATCCGCTGATTCAGTTCCAGCGCCCGTGGGCCCGCGGCCAGTTCCGCACACCCTCGTTCGCCGGGTCGATCAACATCGGCCTCGACTTCTACTACCTCAATCCGAGCCTCAACGCTCCCCCGACCACCGGTCTGGATCTCTCGCCTGCTGCACTCGTGGCCGGTGGCACCTATGCCGGTCCGCTGACCCAAGGCGCGGTTGCGCTGAACTTCGATCTCGCGGCCTATCCGACCATGCTGATTTCGGCCCAGCGCCGCAGTGTCGTGGCCGCCATTGACCACCAGTTGACCGACAACATCAAACTGTTCGGAGACTTCATTTATACGGTCAACAACACGGAGTCCGTCCTCAACGCCCAGCCCGTGGCCGGCAATGTGGCCGCTGGTCACGCGTTCAATCCCTTCGACGTCACCGTCACCGCCCGCAACCGTTTTATCCGGTTCCCCCGCATCTATGAGGCGGAGTCCACCAGCACGCGCGGCGTCGTGGGTGTGAAGGGCACCATCGGGTCCAACTGGAATTATGAGGTCGCTGGCGACTTCAACCGCACGCTCCAGAAATTCCGTAATCACAACCTGATTGATGCCGATCGCTACACCGCCTTGGTCAACAGCGGCGCTTACAATCCATTCGCCCGCAACCAGGCCCCTGGAGTCATTGAGAGCATGCTGGGCACCAGCTTCCGCGACTACGTCAGCGAGCTGAACAGCTTCGACGTCCGCGTCACCGGCGAGGTCATGGAACTTCCCGGCGGTCCGCTCCAGATGGGCTTCGGTGCCGAGACCCGCTGGGAGTCGCTGTCGTTCATGAACGACCGCTTTGACCAGACCGGCCAGTGGCTGCAAGCCACCCCGCGTCAGCCGTTCAATGCGCGCTCGACCACCGACGGCTTCTTTGCCGAGGCCCGCGTCCCGATCTTCGACAAGGGCAACGCCATCGACGGCGCCCAGCTCCTCGAACTCTCCGTCGCCGGCCGCAAGGACATCTACAGCCGCACGGCCGATCCGTTCGTGCCGAAATACACCGTCCGCTGGCTGCCCTTCAACAACGAGTTCGCCGTCCGCGGCACCTACTCCGAGTCATTCAGCGCTCCCACGCTGTTTGACCTGCTCGGGCCGGTCAGCCAAGGGTTCACCGCTTCGATCAACATCGCCCGTTACGACACCGCGGGCAACCCGCTCGGCGTGAACACCGGCTCCCGCCAATATCGTTCCCGCTCCGGCTCCAACGCCCTCCTGAATCCTTCCGAGTCCCGCAACTGGACGGCCGGCTTTGTCTGGTCGCCCACCAAGAGCCAGCTCAAGGGTCTCGAGGTTTCATTCGACTGGTTCGACATCGATGAGCGCGACCTGATCTCCACGATCTCGTCCACCACCATCGTCAACAGCGTCGAGCGCCTCGGTCCGGCCTCACCTTATGCCAGCCTGGTCCGCCTTGGACCCAGCTTGGCGGGTGAGACGCACTTCACCGATGGCGCGCCCATCACCACCCCGGGCCAGATGACCAACCGTCCCTCCGACGAGGTCTGGATTTCCAACCAGCTCGTCAACGTCGCCGGCGTCTGGCAGTCGGGTGCCGACATCCGGGTCCGCTACAAGTGGGATACGGAGTCCATGGGCAAGTTCAACGCCGCCCTTTCGATGGTGTATCTGCACAACTACAACATCCAGAGCCTCCCCGGCGGGACGAGCTTCAACTACACCGACAGCTTCTCCGGCTCCAGCGTGTATCCGCGTTTCCGCACCTACACGACCCTGGGCTGGAACTACAAGAACTGGGAAGCCGGCCTGGCCCACACGTTCATCCCCGAGGTGGACGACGTCGCCAACGCCGTCGAGCTGCCGGTCAAGTCCTACCACAACTTCGATCTCCAGGCTAGCTACAGCTTCTCGGGTTCGAACAACAAGTGGCTGGACGGCCTCTCCTTCGCCGTGGGCATCAACAATGCCCTCGACGAGGAGCCCCCGTTCATCACCTCCGAGGGCAACCAGAACCACGACATCAACACCTACGACCCCATCGGTCGTTTCTTCTGGGTGTCGGCCCGCTACAAGTTCTAAGCTGACCGCTTAGGCTTCAACTTCAGGCCGGTCCTTCGGGACCGGCCTTTTTTTGCCCCCCGCCACGCGCTTTTTGCGTGAAACTTTTTCCGTCCTGACAATGCTGGTTCCGCGGTGGCCGGTCTCGTCGGCTTCGCTCACACAACACACCCTCGGTCGGCTACGAACATGTTTACCCTTCCCCGCCCATCCCATGCGCGGCATCTCGCCGCACTGACCTTCCTCACCCTTGCCTGCTTCTGCCGGGCGCTGGACGAGGCTCCGGTCGTCGTCCCGCTCAATGCCTTCTTTGACTCCCAGTCCATCCGGCAGATGGCCCTCTCGTCGGATGGCAACAAGGTTGCCATGATCGCGCCGAACAGCGGCCGCTACAGCCTCGCCGTGCTCGACACCACCAACGGCAAGGTCAGCGTCGTGGTGCACTTCAAGGACGAGAATATCCGCAGTGTCTTCTGGAAGGGCAACGACCGCCTTATCTTCACGTCCGCCGTCGAGGGCCATGAGATCCCCTTGCTTGCCTCCACCGACCTCGCCGGCAAATCCGTGAAACGGATCCTTGAGCCCCGCCGCAACAAGGACGATTTCTCCATCTTTTTTGGCAGTCTCGCCGACCGCTTCCCTTCCAGTGAGGATCACATCCTCATCACCGGACTCACGGGTGAATCCGACGGCCGGAAGATCAATCCCAGCATTCCGCGCAGCATCTCCCCTTTCGTCTACAAGGTGAATGTCGAGACCGGTAAACGCCAGCAGGTCATCGGCCTGGATCGGGGAGTTTCAGCCGGTTATTTTGATGCCAACGCGCAACAGCGCCTCACGGCCGTGGAAGAGAACGGGAAGGTCTTCTTCAAGGTCCGCGAGAAGAACGACCGGCCGTTGCAGACCCTCGCCTCCTTCGATCCGTTGGATATCCGTTGGGGCGTCCTCGGTATTCTGGCGGATGGCCGCACGGCCTACGTCGTGGATGCCACCGAGCAGGATCGGGGTGTCCTCCGGACACTCGACACCGACACTGGACGGCTGGGTGACATCCTGCTCGATCCGCCCGAGGGCGAGATCAACGCCGCCATCTTCTCCCCGAAGCGGGACCGCCTGCTCGGCGTCGCGGTCGAGAGCGACAGGCTCAGGTTCCATTGGTTTGACTCCAAGTGGAAGGCCGTGGCCCAGGCCATCGAGTCGCAGATGCAGAATGCCATTGTCAGCATCGGATCGATCTCGGATGACGAAAAGCGCTTCCTCTTCAGGGTCTCCTCGGATCGCGATCCCGGGGCCTATTTTCTGGGCGACCTGAGGGGTGAGGGACTGCGCGTGCAGCCGATCAACGCCGTCCGCCCGGCGATCAAACCCGAGCTGATGAGCCCGATGGAGCCGATCAAGTTCAGGGCGCGGGATGGCATGGTGATCCATGGCTATCTGACCAAGCCCCGCGGTTTCGCCAGCAACAAGACCCCCTTGCTGGTCAATCCGCACGGCGGTCCCTTCGGTCCCCGCGATTCCTGGGGTTTCAACCCCGAGGTGCAGTTTCTGGCCAACCGCGGGTATGCGGTCCTGCAGGTTAACTTCCGGGGCTCGGGCGGCTACGGCGCCGCCTTCACCCAGGCCGGTTTTCTGGAGTGGGGCGGCAAGATGCAGGACGACCTCACGGATGCCGTGAAATGGGTCATCGCCCAGGGCTGGGCCGATCCTGACCGGGTTGGCATCATCGGGGCCAGCTATGGCGGCTATGCGGCGCTCGCCGGTGTTACCATGACGCCCGAGCTTTACAAGGTGGGCATCAATTATGTCGGGGTTTCCGACCTGAGGCTTATCACACGCTACGATCTCGGCCCGCGCGGCTCCACCAAGACCTTCTTCGAGAAGGCCGTGGGCAAGGACCCGGCATTCCTGGCCGCGCGTTCACCCGTTGAGCATGTGTC
The DNA here is from genome assembly GCA_964565475.1 of uncultured Opitutaceae bacterium. Classification (GTDB taxonomy): domain Bacteria; phylum Verrucomicrobiota; class Verrucomicrobiia; order Opitutales; family Opitutaceae; genus Didemnitutus. The sequence continues at coordinate 55,087 of CAZMFB010000011.1, forward strand.
CAAGATCCGGGTGCCCACGCTGCATGCCTACGGACGCAATGACCCCCGCGTTGAATTCGTGCATTGGGAGGCCCTTGAGCGGGAACTCAAGAAGCACGGCAAGACCTACGAGATCCTCATCGAGGATGCCGAGGGGCACGGCTTCGAAAAGGAGGAGACGGCCAGCAAGTTCTATGGCGCCGTGGAGGACTTTCTCGCCCGCTACATGCCGTCCGACACCCTCAAGGCCCGCATTGAAATCGGGCCGACCAAGGCCCTTGAGCTGCCCGCCAAGGCCAAGACCGAGTAAACCGCCCGGCGGACCGCCCGCCCGGGTCTTTCATCCGCGTTTTTGGGCGATGAGCTGCTCCAGCTTCACGATGTCCGCAGCGAAAAGGCGGATGCCCTCCGCCGTCTTGTCCACCGCCATCGGATCCTCATTGAACGCGTAGCGGAAACTTTTCTCGTCGTAACTCACCCTGCCCAGGCTGGCACCGGCCGCAACCGAAGGGTCGAGCTTGCGCGGCAGCGGCTCCGTCGAAGCCTGCAGTTCACCCAGTAATTGCGGGCTGATGGTCAGCAGGTCGCAGCCGGCCAGCTCGGTGATCTGGCCCTTGTTGCGGAATGACGCCCCCATCACCTCGGTTTGGTGGCCGAATTTCTTGAAATACGTGTAGATCTGGGTGACGGATTTCACGCCCGGGTCCTCGGCCGGGGCATAATCCTTGCCCGTGTTTTTCCTATACCAGTCGAAAATACGGCCGACAAAGGGTGAGATGAGCTGCACCTTCGCCTCCGCACAGGCCACCGCCTGGGCGAAAGAGAACAGCAGGGTCAGGTTGCAATTGATGCCTTCCTTCTGGAGTTGCTCGGCCGCCTTGATGCCCTCCCAGGTGGCGGCCAGTTTGATCAGGATCCGTGCCCGTGGCGTGCCGCTCTTCTCGTAACGCGCGATGATCTCACGGGCCTTGGCGACACTGCCGTCACGATCGAAGCTCAGGCGCGCATCCACCTCGGTCGAGACCCGGCCGGGCACGATCTTGAGGATCTCATTGCCGAATAGGACGAGCAGGCCGTCGATCACCTGCCCGGGAGGCGCCGCCTTGCCCGCGTCGGCGACCGCTTTGTCCAGCAGCCAGGCGTAGCCGGGCATCGCCGCCGCCTTGAGGATCAGGCTGGGATTGGTTGTCGCATCCCGGGGTGCATATTCCTGCATGCTCGCGAAATCACCCGTGTCCGCTACCACCACGGTCATCTGCTTCAGTTGTTCGAGTTGCGATAGGGCGGTGGTGCTCATGATAGGGTTGCAAGGGTGAGCCCCGGCGGCTGGGTCCGCAAATAATTTTCCAACCACGTTACGGCGCCGGCCTCGTCGTTGAAGGCACCGTCGAGTTGCGACTCGAAGGCCGCGTCGAGCGCCACCTTGAAGGCTGGCCCCGGCGCATAGCCCTTCGCCACCAGATGGCGCCCCTGCAGGATGGGGCGCGGCGCGGCGCGCTCGACCTCCAGCCTGCCGGCCACCGTCCGCAGCTGATCGATGCGCCGCATGGTGTCGTGCGCGATCAACGGCGGACGCCCCAGATGGTCCGCCGTCATCACGGCGATCAATTCCTCGAGGGTGGCGGGTGCGATCTTGCGTGCCAGCCGTCGCACAGTCGTGTCCCTGAACTCCGTCTGGCCGTGATGATGCGCCAGGTGATGCACCACCAATGGAGGCACACGCTCGACCACGGCGGCGGGCGCTCCGATGCGGCGCAAAAATGCCTCGGCCACCGGCCCGCCCGCGGCCTCATGGCCGGGGCTGACCCAGCGCAGCATTCCCCGCCGCTCTGCGTGCGCCGTGGTTGTGGCCTTGCCGAAATCATGCGCCAGCACCGCCAGCATCAGGACGCGCCGGGTCTCGGCCCCGGCGTTCTGCCAGACCGGCAGTCCGGCCAGTGCGTCCACGCAGTGGGCTGTGTGGGTCAGCACATCCCCTTCCGGATGCCACTCCGGTTCCTGGGGCACGCCGTCAATCGCTGCGAGTTCAGGGAAGTGCTGCAACCACCCGCATTCCTTCAAGGCGCGCAGTCCGAACGAGGGTTTGGCGGACTTCACCGCCCATTTGTCCCACTCGCCCCAGATGCGCTCGACCGGCAGCTCGGCGAATGTCCCGGCGATGGCCTCGCATTCCCGCGCCGTCTCCGGGGCCAGCGTCAGCTCGAATCGTCCCGCCAGCTGAAAACCCCTCAATACACGCAGCGGATCGTCACGGAAAGCCGGACCGGCGTGACGCAGCACGCGCAGCTGCAGGTCTCGCCGGCCGCCCAATGGATCGATGATCCGCCCGTCGAATGGATCGTAGGCGATGGCGTTGATGGTAAAGTCGCGCCGGGCGGCGGCCTCTCTTTCCGTGATAATTGGATCGGGCTCCACGGCAAAGCCCCGGTGTCCGGCACCGGTCTTGGACTCGCGTCGCGGCAGGCTGAAATCGTATTCCACGCCGGCGATGCGCAGCTTGATCACACCGAAACTGCGTCCGACCAAGTTGGTCGCGCCGAACGGCGCGAGGATCCGGCCCAGCGCGTCCAATCCCAAGCCGAAGACTTCGATATCAAAATCCTTGGGTTCCAGGCCGAGCAACCAGTCGCGCACCCCGCCACCCACGATATGCGGCCGTCCTCCACCGGCGCGCACCGCCTCCAATGCCGCCCGCAGGGGCTGGGAGATGGGCAGGGCGGCGGTTTTCATGGCAGTGCCCAACGTGGCCCCAATTTCCGGTGGTGCAAGGCCAGTGGCAGCTTGCGCTTCCGGCCTGATGGCTCAGATTACGGCCATGAAAACCCCGAACTGGCTGCTTGTGCTGGTGGGCGTGCTCTTTCTGGCCAACGGCGCGGCATTGATCGCCACGTGTGGCGGCGGGGGCGGGGGCGGAGCAGGCGGGGCCGCCGCCGGGGGCATGCAACGCCCGGCAGGCAAGCCCGAGGTCTATCGCGTGCCTTGGACGCTGCATCAGGAAGGCGTCCTTCCGGTCAAACCGGACACCGTGCTGGTGCTGCTTTGGTTTCCGGCCAGCCTGGATGCCGCCGGCACATCGCCGCTCCTGACTTCACGCACGCTGACGCAAGCGGCGGCCCGGGGCATCACCCCGATCTTGATCCGGCCCGAAGGGGAGGAAATTCGCGGCCATTACCGGATCAACGCCGACCAGCAGGCCGCCGTTTTGGTCGCGCCCGATGGAATGGAAATTGGCCGGGTGGCCGCAGGAACTTTTGACCCCGTTGCGGTGGAGAAATTGGTCTCCAGGGAAATCAACGACCGCGAGAAGACCGCCAAGGCCTTGCTTGATGCGGCGGAAAAACGGGTCAAATCAGGCGACAAGTCAGCGCTTGCGGATTTGCAGGCAGTGTGGGCCCAGCGCGCGTTGTTTCCCGCCCTCGGCAAGCGGGCGGCAAAGGCCCTGCAGAAATTGGGCGTCAAGGTGGGATGGGTCGAGCTCGAACGCCTCGGACCCGATGCACTCTCCGATCCCGACGTCACTGGACTGCATGGAAGGGTCGAGGAGGTGCTGCGGCTTGGCTTGGATGCAGAATTGGCGGCCAACTACGAGGAGGCCCGGCGTTATTATGAGCAGGCCGTCGAGCTCGACCCGGCGGATGTGACCGCATTGCGGTTCCTCGGCGAATTCTACCGGCACCACACCGGGGAGTGGAACAAGGCCGGCCGCATCTTCCGCCGCATCATCACCCAGCCCGCCGATCCGGTCGCCCGTGCCGTGGCCCTCCACGGCCTCGGCAAGATGACGATCCACGCCGGGCGCTACGCCGCCGGCCTCAAGCTGTTCGAAGAGTCTCTCGCCGAGTATCCGCTCCCGATTACCCACCGCAATCTGGCGGTATTCTGGTTTTCCGAAAAGGAAGACCAGAAGGCCGCGTCCTACATGCGACAGGCCCTGGCCCTTGCGCCCGACGATCCCTACAACCAGGTGTTCGCCGCCGTCTATCTGGCCGCCGCCGGTCAGACCGCCGAGGCGGTGAAGATTGCCGAGGCCAACCACGGGTTGATGGACGCAAGTTACAACCTTGCCGCCATCTGGGCCCAGGCGGGGGACCGGGGAAAAGCGATGCGCTACCTGCGCCGGCATTTCCTCGAATACGAGCGCTACGAGGCCGTCCGGGCCATGGAGATGAAGGAGGCGCGCGAAGACTGGATGTTCGCGAATCTCTATCCGGTGCGCGAGTTCGATGAGCTCACGCAAGGGGCGAAAAACGCGTGGATGGTCGGCCTCGAGTGGTGTGACCCCAGTCAACTCACCCCTGTGCTGGGCCCGCCCGGTCCCCGGACCATGCGTTGATCCAGGGCCGCTTCGGTCAGCGAGGCAGCCTGGCCGTCGGCCGGCCTATTTTGCGCTGAATGCACTCCACGCCAGCAGGGCCCAGCCGGCGAGGAAGGCGAGTCCGCCCAAGGGTGTGACGGGGCCCAACAGCTTCGGGCCGCCCAGTGCCAGCCAGTAAAGCGAGCCGCTGAATAGGATCACCCCACCGGTCCAGAACCAGCCCGCCCACAGGGCAGGGGAGGGCACGCTTGCCGTGCCGCGCCAATATGCCGCCAAGGCCAGCAAGGCCACGCTGTGCACCAGATGGTAGAGCACGGCAGTCTGCCAGGTCCCGGTGCTGCCACGTTCGGCAAGGGTGTCCTTGAGTGCATGTGCCCCGAAGGCCCCGAGCGCCACACCTAGAAACCCGAGCACACCCGCGGCCACGACCAGACCTCTGATGGATTCCTGCATGGACTGCAGGGTGTGCTGCCAGGGGTGCTTTTGCAAAGCTCCAAGAACCGGGAATCTGTGCCCGGCTTAACCCACTTGCCGCCAGTGGTTAATCACATTCACCCCCGATCCGGGTTTGTTCATGCTTCATAGTTGACAGGCCAAATCGAAATCCTTCCCTTTGGCCCCTTTCCGCAAATGAAAACGTATTTGGCCAAGAAAGAAACAGTGCAGCCGAAGTGGTATCTGATCGATGCCGACGGCAAGGTCCTCGGCCGTCTCGCCGTCCAGATCGCCAACCTCCTCCGCGGCCGCACCAAGGCCACCTACACCCCCCATGTCGACACCGGCGACTTCGTCATTGTCATCAACGCCCGCAAGGTGGTGCTGACCGGCAAGAAGGAGACTTCGACCAGCTACATGTCGTTTTCCGGCTACGTCGGTGGCGAGAAATACCGCAAACTCACCGAGGTGCGCACGCGCAAGCCCGAATTCATCATCATGCAGGCCGTCAAGGGCATGCTCCCCAAGAACTACCTTGCCCGCAAGATGCTCACCAAGCTCCGCGTCTTCCCCGGAGCTGAGCACCCCCATGTCGCGCAGAATCCCGTGACCCTCAAGTGAGTTTATCCATGAGCGCTGAAACCACCGTTTTTCTCGGCACCGGCCGCCGCAAGACCTCCACCGCCCGCGTCCGCCTCGTCGCCGGCTCGGGCAAGCTGACGGCCAACCGCCTCGGCTTCGACGCCTACTTCAAGCACGAGAATTTCGCCCGCCGGGCCGCCGCCCCGCTCGGCACCGCCGATGCCAAGGACAAGTTTGATGTCATCGCCAACATCTCCGGCGGCGGCACCAGCGCCCAGGCCGGCGCCGTGGCCCACGGCATTGCCCGGGCCCTGCTCAAGTTCAATCCCGAGCTGCGCGTGCAGCTCAAGAAAGCCGGCCACCTCACCCGCGATCCCCGCGAGAAAGAGCGCAAGAAGGCCGGCCAGCCCGGCGCCCGCAAGCGCTTCCAGTTCTCGAAGCGCTGAGCGCCCGTCGCGCAGTCCAAACTTCCCGAAGCGGAGCGCCCCGGCGGCCTCCGCTTCCTTCATTTGGGCGTAACGAAACTTCTCGATTCGGACGCCCATCTGCTCAAGTCTCCCCACCCCAGAAATGAACGTCGGCGTTGTCGGTGCCGCCGGTTACTCCGGCGAAGTTCTTGTCAGGCTCCTCCTCGGCCATCCCCGCGTGAAGTTGGTGGCCGTCACCTCACGCCAGCATGCCGGCAAGACCGTCTCTCTCGTCATCCCCGCCCTCCGCGGCACCGCGGCCGATGCGCTGAATTTCAGCGATTCCGATCCGGCCGCACTCGCGGCCCGCGCTGATGTGATCCTCTGGTTTCTCGCCTTGCCGCACGGCGCCGCGGCGGATTTCGCCAAGGTTCTCGTCCCGGCCGGCCGGCGCGTCATCGACCTCAGCGCCGACTTCCGGGTCGCCACGCTCGCCATCTACGAGAAATACTATGGCGCCCACCACGCCCCGGCGCTGCTGCCGCAAGCCCGATTCGTCCTGCCCGAGTTGACCGACCCGAGATGGCGCAACGAGATCAAGCTCGCCGCCGCCCCGGGCTGTTATCCGACGGGAGCGCTCGTCCCGCTGGCTCCGCTCCTGCGCGCGGGCCTCGTGTCGCGCGAACATGTCGTCATCAACTCCTTTTCCGGGGTCAGCGGCGCGGGCCGGAAGGCGGAGGAGCAATACCTCTTCGTCGAGCGTGCCGAAAGCGCCAAGGCCTACGGTCTCACCAGGCACCGCCATCTCGCCGAGATCGAGGAACAGCTTTCTTTGGCCGCCGGTGCACCCGTGATAGTCCAGTTCAATCCGCACCTTGCCCCCATGCGCCGTGGCATCGCCACGACCATCACCGTGCCCGCCGTGCCCGGCGCCACGCTCGAGGCCGTGTTCGCCGCCTGGCGCGCAGCCTACACCGGCCGGCCCTTCGTGCACATCCTGGCGCCAGGCGAAACCCCCGACACCGCGCTCGTCACCGGCACCAATCGCATCGATCTGGGCGCCGCCCACGACCCCCGCACCGGCAACTTTGTGCTCACGTCCGCCGAGGACAACCTCGTGAAGGGTGCCAGCGGACAGGCCGTCCAGATCATGAACCTCTGGTGCGGCTTCGCTGAGACGGACGGGCTGCACTGACTTTCGGACACGCATCCATGACACAACTCATCCTGCATCCTGACTCAGCCGGCATCACCGATGTGCCCGGGTTCGAAGCGGCCGGCGTCGCCTGCGACATCCGCCAAAAAAACGACCTGAAACGCCTGGATCTCGCGCTGCTCTTCTCGTTGCGGCCCTGCACAGCCGCGGGCACCTTCACGAAGAATGCGGTCAAGGCCGCACCCGTGGTGCTCAGCCAGAAACACCTCGCGGAAGGAAGTCCCTTTCATGGCATCGTCGTGAACAGCGGCAACGCCAACGCCTGCACCGGCGCCGCCGGCCTGCGTGACGCCCAGGCCATGGCGCAGCGCGCGGCCGCCTCCCTCAACCTCAAGCCCACGTCGTTCTTCGTCGCCTCCACCGGCCGCATCGGCCAACCGCTCCCCATGGACCGCGTGCTCAAGGGCCTTGAGCGCGCCGTCACGGAGAAGGGCCGGACACCGGCCCACGGCAAGAAGGCCGCCGAGGCCATCCTCACCTCCGACACCCGGGCCAAGACCGTCACCGTCTCCTTCACCTACGACGGCAAGAAGCACGTCGTCGCCGGATTCGCCAAGGGTGCCGGCATGATCCAGCCCGACATGGCGACCATGCTCGCTTTCCTTGCCACCGATTTCTCCGTGCCGAAGAGCTTTCTCCAGAAGACGCTCTCCGAGGCGGTTGCGGGCACTTTCAACTGCATCACCGTCGACGGCGACATGAGCACCAATGATACCGTGTTCATCCTCGCCAACGGGCATTCCGGGGTGAGCGTCGGCGACAAAAGCCCCCGTGCCCTGCGCGAGCTCTTTGCCGAGGCCGTCTGGAAGGTCTGCGAACAGCTGGCCGAGAAAATCGTCTCCGACGGAGAAAAGATCACCAAGGTTGTCGAGGTGAAGGTGCAGGGGGCGGTTTCGGACGAGGAAGCCGAAAAGGTGGCGCGTGCGATCGGCAACTCCTTGCTCGTGAAATCCTCCTGGTATGGCGGTGATCCCAACTGGGGCCGCCTCGCCGATGCCGCCGGCTACGCGGGTGCCAGACTTAACGAGGCCAAGCTCGACATCTACTATAACGACACGCCCGCCATGACCGCGGGCACGCCGCATCCCGAATTGAAACCGAAGTGGAAGGAGATCGTGGCCGCGCGCCGGTTCACCGTCCGCCTTGACCTGCATCTCGGCAAGGGCGCTTTCCGCCTCCTCGCCACCGACCTCAGCGAAGGCTACGTGAATTACAACAAGAGCGAGTGAGGCCACCGCGGCGTATTTTTTTCGTGTAATCGCGACGCGTTGGCTTAGAAAATCACGCTTCCTCATCCGCTCGATGCGCGCCGCGCCCCCCACCTGTTACCCTGCCTGATTGCGATGGACGTCAACGAAGTCATCGCCAAGTCGCGCGTGCTGCTTGAGGCCCTGCCCTACATCCAGGACTTCCGCGGTTCCACTTTCGTCGTCAAATACGGCGGCAGTTTCATGGACGACCCTGATCCCGCGGTGCGCAACCGTGTGGCCACCGATATCGCCTTCCTCGCCGCCGTGGGCATCAATGTCGTGGTGGTGCATGGGGGCGGCAAGGCCATCAGCCGGGCCATGGACGAGGCGGGATTGAAGCCGAGTTTCGTCAACGGCCTTCGCGTCACGGACGAGGCGACCGTCGCCATTGTCAAAAAGACCCTTGATGAAGTCGTGAACCGGGATGTCTGCGACACGCTGACGGCGGTCAAAGCCAAGCCGAAGGGGCTGCCGGGCGACACCGTGCTCGTGTGCAACAAGCTGACGGCTGACGACAACGGCAATCCCTGCGACCTCGGCTTCGTCGGCGATGTCGCCGAGGTGAAGGTGAAGCTCATCAAGAAGGAGATCGCCGACGGGTTCATGCCGGTCATCTCGCCCGTGGCCGAAGGCTATGACGGCAAGCCCTACAATGTGAACGCCGACACGGTCGCCGGCCGCGTGGCCAGCGCGCTTCGCGCCCGCCGCCTCGTCTATATGAGCGATGTGCCCGGCCTGCTCTCCGACCCGAAGGACACCGCCTCCCTCATCTCCACGCTCAAGATTGAGGAGATCGACGGCCTCAAGAAGAGGGGTGTCATTGAGAAGGGCATGCGCCCCAAGGTGGCCAGTGCCGCGCGGGCACTGGAGGAGGGCGTGCAACGGGTCCATTTCATCGATGGCCGGCTGCCGCACAGCCTGCTCATCGAGATTTTCACCGACAAGGGCGTGGGCACGGAGATCGTCCTTGCCTGAGGCAGCGTCCATCCCCGGCGGTGCCACCTGTTCCATGAACCAACCCACCATCGTTCGCACCAACACCGCCGAGCTCTACGACGCGTATGTGATGAAGAATTTCGCGAAGGCACCGCTCACCCTCGTGCGCGGCGAGGGCGTGTGGGCTTGGGATGATACGGGGAAGAAATATCTCGATTTCGCCGCGGGCATCGCGGTCAACGCGCTGGGCCATTGCCATCCCGACTGGGTGGAGGCGATCCGCCGGCAGGCGGGCGAGTTCGTCCATTGCAGCAACCTCTACCGGAACCCCAACTACGGGGAACTGGCGCGGCGGATCGTGCAGCAGGCCGGCCCGGGCCGAGTCTACCTCTGCAATTCCGGCACCGAGGCCAACGAGGCGCTCATCAAGCTCGCGCGCCTGCACGGTATCCGCAAGAGTGGCGAGGAGGGCAAATGCCTCCGCATCATCTGCGCAAAGAACGCCTTCCATGGCCGCACTTACGGCGGCATGAGCGCGACGCCGCAGGAGAAGATCCAGAAGGGATTCAAGCCCTTCGTGCCCGGATTCGTCTTTGGCGAACTGAACAACCTCCAGAGCTTCACCGAACTGGTAGACGAGAACACGTCCGCGATCTTCATCGAGACGGTGCAGGGTGAAGGCGGGCTCATGCCCTGCACGGATGAGTTTCTCCACGGTTTGCGCAAGCTGTGCGACCGGCACAACCTCCTGCTCATGCTTGACGAGGTGCAATGCGGCATCGGCCGCACCGGTGCATTCTATGCGTTTCAGCACAGCGGCATCCGGCCCGATGCCATCGGCATGGCCAAGGGCATCGGCAACGGCTACCCGATGGGCGCCATCTGGGCCGCCGAGAAGCATGCCGAGCTGTTCACGCCCGGCTCACACGGCACCACCTTCGGCGGGTCACCGCTCGCCTGCGCCGCCTCCTTGGCCACCCTCGATGTCATCGAACGCGACGGGCTGATTGCGAAGGTCAAGACCTACGGCACCGTCTGGCGCGCGGACCTCGAGAAACTCGCGGTCGAATTTCCGAGGCAAGTCGCCGGCGTCACCGGCCGCGGCTATATGCTGGGCCTCAAGCTCACGAGCGATCCCGCGGCCTACCTGCCGCTGCTCCGCGAAAGCGGCCTGCTGTGCCCGGTGGCCGGCGGCAACGTCATCCGCCTGCTCCCGCCGCTCATCGCCACACCGGAACACCTCCGGCTCGCCACCGACATCATCCGGGGCGTGCTCAGGAAGAAGGAAGCCGCCTGATGCCTGCCCGCAGCTTCCTAGCCGAGACGGATTTCAGCGCCGCCGAGGCCGCGCAGATCTTCTCGTTGGCGCGGCGCTTCAAGCGTGAGCGCGGCAAGCACGAGAAGCCGCTGGCCGGCCAGACCTGGGCGCTGGTCTTCTCCAAGAGCAGCACGCGCACGCGCGTCTCGTTCGAGGTCGGCATCCACGAGCTGGGCGGCAACCCGCTTTTCCTCTCGAAGAACGACATCCAGCTCGGCCGGGGCGAGACGCTGCCGGACACGGCGCGGGTGCTCTCGCGGTTTGTCCACGGGCTGGTGGTGCGCACCTACGCCCACAGCGACATCACCGAGCTGGTCCGGCATGGCACCACGCCGGTGGTGAACGCGCTGACCGACTTCCTGCATCCGTGCCAGATTTTCGCCGACGCGTTCACTGCTGCCGAACGTTGGGCCGGTTCGGCCGGCGATCTCTTTTCCGCCCTGCGCGGGCGAAAAATCGCCTACCTGGGCGATTGCAGCTTCAACATGGCCAATTCTTGGATCCTCGGCGCGCACCTCTTCGGCATGAAGGTGGCGCTGGCCGGCCCGGAGGGATTTGGACCCGGAGCGGAGATCTGTGCCGCGGCGGCGAAGCTCGGTGCCCAATTCGAATTCACCTCCGATGCCCGCGTGGCGGTCGCTGGTGCCGACATCGTCTACACTGATGTCTGGGCCAGCATGGGACAGGAGGATGAACAGGTGAAACGGGCGGCCCGTATGCTGCCCTATCAGGTCGATGCCAAGTTGTTTGCCGCGGCCAGGCCGGATGCGTTGTTCATGCATTGCCTGCCGGCGCATGCGGGAGAAGAGGTCACCCAGGAGGTGCTCGACCATCCGCGCTCGGTCATATTTGACGAAGCGGAGAACAGGCTGCACATCCAAAAGGCCATCATGGCCTACCTCGCCCAAAGCGCCGGGCGCTGAACCGGCTCACTCCTCGAGGATCAGCATCACCCGCGTCGGGGATATCTTCCGGAAAATGCCCGTCGACAGGTCACCGTCATCGATCCGGTTGTCGATTACCAGCAACTGATCGTCGCCGGCGGTAAATCCTGTGACCGCAATGCCGGCGGTGACTCCGAAGGTGTAGGCGTCCCAGTTCCAGCGCCCGCCAATCGGGGTTTGCGCCTCCCACACGTCGGCCTTGATGGCGCGGGCCATGCCGACGGGAACGACACCGGTGCCGGCATTGGGGGGCCACTCGCCGTTTTCGGCGGCAAACTGTTCATAGGCCTGTGCGAAGGTGCGGAAGTCGCTCATCATGCGGCCCAACCTGGCGTTGTTGCCCACCCGTTGCACGGCCGGGACGGCCATGGCGGCGAGAAATCCGATGATCACCACCGCGATCATGATTTCCAAGAGGGTAAAGCCACGACTGGTCCGGCGGGGCAGGCAGGGGTTCACTGACATGCGCCCGTGGATAGCAGGGCCATTCGGCAAGGCAAACCCTAAGGTGTAATCGCCCCGTAAACCTGTTTTACGATTGCTCGGCGCGACACACGGATTTCACATACCCATTCTCCACCATGAAGATAGTCCTCGCCTATTCCGGAGGCCTCGACACCTCCGTCATCGTCAAGTGGCTCCGTGAAACCTACGACGCTGAAATCGTCACGTTTGCGGCCGACATCGGTCAGGAGGAGGAATTGAAGGGCCTCCCGGCCAAGGCGAGGAAGACCGGGGCTTCGAAGCACTACACCCTCGATCTGGTCGAGGAATTCGCCCGCTACTTCATCTACCCGATGATCCGAGCGAATGCGATCTACGAGGGCCAGTATTATCTCGGCACTTCGATCGCGCGACCGCTCATCGCCAAGGCCCAGATCGACATCGCCCGCAGGGAAAAGGCCGACACCGTCGCGCACGGCGCCACCGGCAAGGGCAACGACCAGTGCCGCTTCGAGCTCACCTACATGGCACTTGCCCCGCACCTGCAGATCGTCGCGCCCTGGAAGATCGATTCCTTCCGCGCACAATTTCCCGGCCGTGCCGAGATGATCGCATACTGCAAGGCCAACCGGATCCCGGTCGAGGCCTCGCTCAAAAAGCCGTATTCGATGGACCGCAACCTTCTCCACATCTCCTACGAGGCGGGCATCCTCGAGGACCCGTGGTTCGACCCGACCACCAAGGAGAACAAGGGCATGTTCAAGCTCTCTGTCTCCCCTGAGGACGCCCCCGACAAGGCCGAATACGTCGAGCTCACGTTCGAGAAGGGCAACTGCGTCGCCGTGAACGGCCGGAAGCTCAGCCCCGCCGGCGTGCTCAAGGCCCTCAACAAACTCGGAGGCAAGCACGGCATCGGTCGCGTCGACCTCGTCGAGAACCGCTTCGTCGGCATGAAATCCCGCGGCGTCTACGAGACCCCCGGCGGCACCATCCTCATGCACGGCCACCGCCAGATCGAATCGCTCACGATGGACCGCGAGGTCATGCACCTGCGCGATTCACTCATCCCGAAGTATGCCGAGCTCGTCTACTACGGATTCTGGTTCGCTCCGGAGCGCGAGGCCCTCCAGGCCCTTGTGGACGAGTCGCAGAAGCACGTCAGCGGCACCGTCCGTCTCAAGCTCTACAAGGGCAACATCATCACCTGCGGCCGCAAATCGAAGTATTCCCTCTACGACATGAAGATCGCGTCGATGGAGGGCGTGAAGAGCTGGTATAACCAAACCGACGCCACCGGCTTCATCCGACTCAACGGCCTGCGTCTCCGTGCCCGTTACTACGCCCAGGGCGGCGCCCGGATCGGCCGGTAGGAGACCGGCGGCTGGTCGCGCCAATCCACCGGTAGGTCGCACGAACCCGGAAATTGGGCGATTGCCGCTCGGCCCCGAGGTGCGGGCGGCACAGGCTGCGGGCATGACCAAGCGAATCCTGCCCCTGTTGCTCCTGCCCCTCGCGCTCCTGGCCCAGCAAAGCCCGCCGGCGGCTCCCTCCACGCCCCCAGTCCCGCCCGTCAACCACGACTTTGATTTCTGGATTGGCGACTGGGAGGTGACCGTCCGCGCCACCGGCAAGCTCGCCGGCCACAACAGGATCGAGGCCCGCCACGGCGGACGCGTGCTGGTCGAGAATTACACCACGCCCGGTGCTTACACCGGCATGAGCCTTAACGGCTACGATGCCGCCACCAAGCGCTGGCACCAGTGCTGGATGGACAACGGAGGTCTCGTGCTCGACCTCTACGGCGGTCTCGAAAACGGCAGCATGGTCATGACCGGCGAGACTATTTTGCCCAACGACACCAAACAGCAGGAGCGCATCACGTGGACCCCCAACCCCGACGGCACCGTCCGCCAGCACTGGGAGCAATCCACCGATGTCGGCAAGACCTGGACCACCGCCTTCGACGGCCTCTACCGGCGCAAGTCGACAAACTAATAATTCCTCAACCGGCGAAAAACTTCAGGAACGTGCGGGTCTCGGCGGGCACCGCGGGCGACAGGTTGGGCAGGACCCAGCGATAAAGCTGGCAGATCTCGTCGTGCAGCCCACCCGAGGTATCGAAGACCGGCCGGCTGACGGCGGCATCGTGTTCACCATGGGATTCCAAGGCATAGGCGCCGGGACGGTCGAGCTGCAGTTTCCCGCGGCAGAAATAGTCGGCCATGCGGAATTCAAAGCGGTTGGGCGGGAAACCGGGCCGCTCCTCGTGCCACATGGTGAGCATGGAGTCGGAATCACCGACATAGACCCGCTTGGTGAAGCCGATGGTATCCTGGATGATCTGCTCCGGGGCCATGACCCGCAGGGATTGGCCGATGACGACCGGTTGCATGAGCTGGTAATAGGTCTTCTGCGGCTCGGGCTCCTTGAAGATGAGGCCCAGCCCAAGGCTCAGCTGGACTTTCAGGTCCTGCAGGTGGGCGATGCGCGCTTCCAGCTCAAGGCGGTGCTGGGCCAGCAGCAAATCCACGCGGACGTGGTGGCCGGGCTGAAGGTCGCCGCGGGCCGCCAGCAGCAGGCGGACGCCATTGCCCGAGATATCCTGCACGGCCGCGGGGCTTTCGCGCCCGGCATTGTGGAGGACGGCCCTCAGGGGGAAGCCCGGGCCGGGCGCATAGCGTTGATTCAGGCGCTTTTCGAGCTGTTCGACCTTGGCCCGCTCAAAATTGAAAATGCGCCGGAAAATCGACATGCCGCTTGTTAGCGGACCGGCCCCGTCCTGACAAGCCCGCGGGCGCGGGATTATTCCCTGACGTTGTGCCCTGCGGCCCGCAGGGCGGCGAGGGCGGGTGCCAGGGCGGCGGACTTGATCAGCAGATGGTCGGTGTCGAACGTGGCCACGGCGAGCGAGCTGACCCTGGCGGCGGCCAGCGGGGCGAGCACCGAGGAGAGGATGCCCACGGCGCCAAAATCGAACGGGCCGACCAACTGCAACAAACGCCAATCACGCTCCAGCTTCTCACCGGCGGGCACGCGCGTGACCGGACAGATGATCGAGAGCTCTTCCGGTGTTCGCGTGATGGAGCAGAAGCCCGGGCCGTCGGCCCACGCGGGTATGGCGTCTCCGGGCGCAAGCCGGCACACGGCGTATTCGCCGGGGTGAAGCTGGAGGGTGAGGGCCAAGAACGGTGAGCGATTGCGTGCGCCGGGCGTCAGAACAGGGCGTTGGCGGCGACGCCCACGGCGGTGATGGGGCCCTGATCGTTGAGGCCTTCGAGCGCGCGGTCGGCCTTCTTCATCAGGTTCTGCGCCTCCTTGTAGAGCGTGTCATCGGCGAGGAGCTTGCCGAAGGTGCCCTGACCGCTGGTGAGCTTGGCGGAGAGGTCGCGCAGATTTTGCGCGGTGACCTTGATGTTGCCGGCGGTGGCCTCGTCGTAGAGCAGCACGCCAAGCGTGCCCTTGCCGGCCTTCACGTCGGCGACGATGCCCTTGGTGTCGCTGACAAAGGTGCGGGCGTCGGCTGCGGCGGTCTTGATCTCGCCGACGGCGCTGAGGAGCTCGTCGTGGAGCTTGGGGTCGTTGACGAGGCGGCCGAGCGTGCCCTCGCCCTGCTTGAGCTTGTCGGTGATGTCGCGGAGATTGCTGATGGTCTCGGTCAGCTTGGGGCCGTTTTCCTCGACGAGCTTGTCCACGCGCGAGAAGAGCGAACCGGAGCCGCCGTCGCCACCGAGGGCCTTGCCGATGTCGCCGGCGACCTGCTCGAGCTTGGACCCGAGGGAGCCGAGCCGCTCGATGACCTCGTTCATGTCGGTCGTGGTGGCGGTCTTGATCTCGGCGCCGCCGGCCAGGAAGGTGCCGGAGCGGCCGAAGCTGACCGCGAGGTGCTGGCTGCCCAGCAGGCTCGAGGTCTGCACGGAGGCGACGGCGTCGTCGGGGATCTGCACGCCGGGTTGGATGATGAGGATGGCCTCGACGCGCTGGGCGCCGAGTCGGGTCTCCTTGACGGAGCCGATCTTGACGCCGGCCATCTGGACCTCGTCGCCGGCCTTGAGGCCCTTGAGGTTGGCGAAGGGCGCAACGAGGGTGTAGCCCTTCGGACGGAGGATCTGGCCGCCGTTGAGGGCCTGCAGGGTGATGAAGGCAAGCGCGAGACCGAGGACGAAGAAGAGTCCCACGCGGACGGTTTGCAGGTTATTGTTCATGGCTTTGCTCCAGTTGTTTGAATCGGGGATTGGCGAGGTCGATGGCCGGGTTGAGGAAATTGGCGATGGCGGGATCCGTGGGCTGGGTGAAGTCCGCCGGCTTGCCGATGGCGCGGATCCGGCCGTCCATGATGATGGCGATGCGGTCGGTGATGTTCAGCGCGAGGTTGCGGTCGTGCGTGACGACGATGCTCGTGACGGCAGTCTGCTCGCGCAGAGTGGCGATGATCTCGCTGATGGTGGCGCTCATCACCGGGTCGAGCTCCGAGGTGGGCTCGTCGTAGAGCAGGAGCTGCGGCTCCATGACGAGGGCGCGCGCGATGGCGACGCGCTTGCGCATGCCGCCGGAAAGCTCGGAGGGAAACTTGTTCACGGCCTTCTCGAGCGAAAGGATGGACAGGGCGTGCAGGACGCGCTCGCGGATGCCGGCCTCGTTGCAGAGGCGGTGCTCGCGGGGGTAAAGCGCGAGGTTTTCGTAGACCGAGAGCGAACTGAAGAGGGCGCCGGCCTGGAAGACGAGGGCGAGGTGCACCTTGTCACGCGTCGCGGGATCGGCCGCGTCGAACCCGCCGATGCGCACCTCGCCGCGGGTGGCCTTTTCGAGGCCGGCGACGTGCTTGAGGAGGACGCTCTTGCCGGAGCCGCTGGGACCCATGATGCAGAAGATCTCGCCCGGGCGCACCTCGAGGTTGATGTCATGCAGCACGGTGGTGCGACCGAAACTCTTGGTCAGTCCCGCGACGGTGACGCCGTAGGTCTTGCCGACGAAAGGCGAGGCGGTGTAAGGGGTGGACGTGTTGGCCATGGGGCGGGTCACATGAGGGCCTTGGTGACGAAGAAATCGAGCACCAGGATGAGGATGAGGGAGGCCACCACGGCCTTGGTGACGGAGGCGCCGATCTCGCGCGGGCCGCCGCGGGTATTCAGGCCCGTGTAGCAGCAGACGAGCACGACGACGAAGCCGAAGACCTCGGCCTTGATCAGGCCGTCGAACAAGTCCCACATGTCCATGTAGCGTTTGAGGGCGGTGAAGTAGGCCTCGCTGTCCACGGCGATGGTGGCGGTGTATTGGCAGATGAGCGCGCCGCCGAACCAACCGCAGAGCACGCCGATGAGCGTGAGCACGGGCATCATGACGAGCACGGCGGCGAGGCGCGGGAGCACGAGGATGCGCTCGGGCGGGATGTTCATCGTCACGAGCGCGTCGACCTCCTGGTAGACCTTCATGGAGGCCAGCTCCGCGGTGATGGCCGAGCCCACGCGCCCGGCCACCAGGATGGCCACCATGACCGGGCCGAGCTCGCGCACCACGGACAGGCCGACCAGCGTGCCGATGAACTGCTTGGCCCCGAAATTCTCCATGCTGTAACCGCTCTGCAACGCGAGCACGCTGCCGATGAAAAAGGTCAGGATGGTGACAATGGGCAGCGACGTGTAACCGATGACGTAGCACTGGTCGATGAAGCGGCCGAACTGGTGCGGGAGCGTGGGCGTGTAACGCGCCGCGCGGACGGCGAGCAGCACCGTGCCGCCGATATGGCCGAGGACATTAGTGAGCTGGTTCATGCGGGAGGTTCGCGGAGGAAACGGTAACCGGCGGACGGGAGAAATCGAACAGGAAGGGACGCCAACCGGCGGCGGTGCGCTTCAGGCCGAGCAGGCCGCCAAGGAGGGCGGCCCGGGTTTCGCCCGGCGAGGCCCGCAGCCCGAAGAGGGGGCCGAGGTGGAATTCCCGTTCGCCAACGGTGCGGTGCCAGGTGACGGCACCCCAGAGGAGGGAGGCGTGCGTCTCGTCATCACTGCGGCGGTCATGACGGTAGAGCGCGAAGAGCGGGGTGTAGAGCTGGCGCACCCGGTCGTTGTGCGGGAAAAAGACCTCGACGGGGCTGAGGAGCTGGAACTGGCGGCGTCCGGCCCCGTTGTCCCATGCGCTGTAGAGTGGCCAGAGGTGGCGCTTGGAAGCGGTGGGGGCGGTGGGGTTGGTCAGACTGCGCTGCTCGAGCGACCACCAGAGGAAGAACAGGAGCTCGGCGCGCTCGTGCGCGAGGCCCTTCTCCTCCCACGCCGCATGGCGCAGCAGGGGCCACAGCACCCAGGTCTTGTCATAGCCGCGCACGACGGAGCGGGAAAAGAAAGGCGCCCAGCGATTGACGGTCTTGTGGTCGCCACGGCCCTGCACGAGGAAGGGCCAGAGCCAACGCTGTTCGTCATAGCGGTAGGGGGCCGTGCGGTGTGTGTAGCCGAAGAAGGGCCAGAGCCAGTTCTCGCTCCTGTGCCCGGGGCCGGCGTCGCGCGTGTAGAAGGGCAGCACGCCGAATTTCTCCTCGGGCTCGGCGGTGTTGAGTCCGGTGCGCTGTGCGTAGATGAGCGGCCACAGTGCGTAGGAGAAGGTGGCTTCGCCTTCTTTCTCGCGGCGGCCGCCGAGGGGCCAGAATTCGAATCCGCTCTGGCCCGCGCCGTGGGTGCGCCGGATGAAGGGCCACGGGGTATAGGTGGTGTGCGTGCCGTTCTTGGCGACGTCGGCGTAGAGCGGGAAGAGGGTCCAGCTCAGCGTGTCACGTCCGAAGCGGTTCCTGATCGTGCCGTGCAAGGGCAGGAGGGCGCGGTAGGAGGTGGCGGGGTCGCCGGTGTCGCGGGAAAAGTAGAGGGGCCAGAGATCGAAGCCGCGGACCGTGGGGCCATGCACGGGGATGTCGCGCCGGGAGTTGATGAGCTTGAAGAAACTGGCGTGCGAATAGTTGGGGCCGCGCTCGGCGCTGAAGAAGGGGAACAGGAAATAATCCCGCGTGCTGTCCGGCTGGTCGACATGCAGGTGCAGCGGGCGCAGGCCGGTGAGGGTGGATCCCTGAGGTCCCGGTTTGCCGAAAAGGAACGGACCGGCCGCCTGCCAGCCCTCATCCCGTCCGTCCGGATGCTGGTAACCGACAAAGAGCGGCCACACGTTCAGTTCGGCGGCGTGCAGGCACGGCGCGAAAACGAACGCTGCGAGCAAGCCGAAGGTCGGTCGGTAGCGCATGCGTGGTGTAGGTTTGCTATTGGTGTCGGATACAGCCACTAGAGGGCCGGCCTAGGGACGACAACAGCGGTCTCCAAAACCGCAATTGCCGCAGGCCATGATATGTTACAACCGCCACCATTGCAAAGAGTTCCCCGAAACTACGACTTTGGCCCAATGACGCGCGCCACCGGCGACAAGGGGGGACAGACGTGAGGATCACCGGAGGCAGGGCAAAAGGCATACCGTTGGTTCTGCCAAAAGGGGACGCGGTAAGGCCCGCCACGGATGCGATGCGGCAGGCGGTGTTTTCAAGCCTGGCGGCCGTGGTGCCCGGCGCGGTTTTCTGGGATATGTTCGCCGGCAGCGGTGCCTACGGACTGGAGGCGCTGAGCCGGGGCGCGACGGGCGGTATTTTTGTGGAGGCGAACGCCAAGGCGCTGACATGCGTTCGCACCAACCTCGCCGCCGTGGCGAAGAGTCTGGGCGTCGAGGGGGACTGCGCGCGGGTGGTGCAGGCGGATGCGACCAAGGGGGCCTGGATCGGCGGCCCGGTGCCGGACCTGGTGTTCGTGGATCCGCCGTATGAGATCATCGAGGGAGTTGCACCGCAGTTGTTCGGGATGTTTGATGAATCGCTCGCAGCGAACCCGGATGCACTCGTCGTGTTCGAGATGCCCGGTGAAACGGAGCTCGCACCATCTGGCTGGGAATTGATCAAGCGTCTGGGCAAAGGCGCCCGGCAGCCGACGGCGTGCTTCTACCGGAAGGCGCGCGGCCCGGGCTAGGGCTCACCTGTCTTGGCACGGATCAGCGAGAGGGCGGCGACCACGGCGGTCTCGGTGCGCAGGACGCGGCGGCCGAGATGCGCAAAGCGGAATTGCCGGCGGCGCAGCGCCTCCCGGTCGCGCTGGGTCCAGCCGCGCTCGGGTCCGATTGCAATGGCTACGCCCCGCTGCGGGGGCACCGCGACATCGGCCAAGCGCTCCGAGGCCTCGTAGTTGTCCAAGGCCAGGCAGATGGATTCCGGGGCCAGAGCCGCGAGGGCGGCGAAGGCGGCTTCAAGGGTGTCACCTGACCGCACCTCGGGCATAAAGGTGCTGCCGGCCTGCTCGGCGCCGGCGAGCACGTGCTGTTTCCATTCGCCGGTGGACCAGAGTCTGCTGGCGGCATAGCTGGGTTCGCTGCGTTCGGTGGCGACAAACCAGAGCGCCGTGGCGCCGAGCGTGGTGGCGTCGCGGAGAATGTCCCGCGCGGTCTGCGGACGGGGCAGGCCCACGATCAATGTGTGCGAATGCGGCGTGGGTGGGGCGATGGTGTCCCAGACAAAACCGAGGTGCAGCGCCTCGGGGGCGTCGTGCACGAGCGTGGCCTTGCCGAGCGGTCCATTGACCAGCCCGACTTGGAAGGAGTCACCGGGTTTCCGTCGCAGGACTTTCAAGATGTGGGCGGCGCGACGGTCTGCGCGGGGCAGGGGCCGGGCGATTTCGTCGGGCGAGAAGAGGACGAGATTCAAGGGGAAACAATCAAGAGGCGGCCTTACTTCGCTCTTCGAGCTACATAGGGCATGCTTCGCATTCGATGGCGCTAATGATTAAAATATTTGGGCTGGCTGCGCCATGCGTAGCTGCGCCGCAGCGAAGCATGGTGCGGGCAGACGGAATCGAACCGTCGACACCTGCTTGGAAGGCAGAGGTTTTACCACTAAACTATGCCCGCGGGAGCGGCGCGTAGCCTGTGTCGGCCGCAGGGCGCGGCAAGCTTTTGTTAAGTGCAAGCCCGGGGCGAGAAAGGGGTTGCGGGAGGGCGGGCCATGCGCTTTAACCGGCGCACTATGGCGACCCCCCAAGCTGGCAAGGCTCAGTCCAACGTCAAAGCGGCGCAAGCGATGGCCAAGCAGAAGGCCCTCGAGAAGAAATCAAAGACCTACAAGCTGCCGCTCGGCGAACTGGCGCTGTTCACCAACCAGCTGGCCTCGTTGCTGCAGGCCGGCCTGCCCCTGGTCTCGTGCTTGGAAGCCCTGCAAGACCAGACCGAGGACGAGGTCTTCCGCATCGTCATCCGCGACGTGCGCAACGACATCTCGACCGGCACTTCCTTCTCGGGCGCGGTGAGGAAATTCCCCAACGCCTTCAACTCGCTGTTCATCTCGATGGTGGAGGCCGGCGAGGCCTCGGGCGGCCTTGCGGAAATCCTGGGCAAAGTGGCCGGATATTTCGAGTCGACGGTCAAACTGACCAAGAAGGTGAAGTCCGCCATGACCTACCCGGTCGCCGTCATCGGCCTCGCGGTCGCGCTCGTAAATGTGCTGCTCATCTTCGTCATCCCGGTGTTCGCGGCCATGTTCGCGGACTTCGGCGCCAAACTGCCCGCGCCCACGCAGTTCCTCATCGACCTGTCGGACTTCATGAAGGCGTGGTGGTGGGCCCTGGGCCTCGGGGCCTACGGTGCCTTCGTCGGCCTGAACAAATACATCAAGACCCCCAACGGCCGGAAGCAGAAGGACCAGTTCCTCGTCCGCGCACCCATCTTCGGCAACCTTGTCCACAAGATCGCGCTGTCGCGCTTCTGCCGCACCTATGCCACGCTGATGCGCTCGGGCGTGCCGATCCTGCGCACGCTGGAGATCGTCTCGGCCGCCAGCGACACCGTGCAGATCGAGGATGCCTGCACCGAGATCGCCAAGCACGTCAGCCAGGGCGGCCAGGTCTCCGAGGTGCTGGCGAGCAACACGTTCTTCCCGCCCATGATGAAGCACATGGTGAAGGCCGGTGAATCCACCGGCAACGTGGACGGCATGATGAACAAGATCGCCGACTTCTACGACACCGAGTGCGAGGCCACCATCGCCGCGCTCACCTCGCTGATCGAGCCCATGCTCATCGTCTTCCTCGGCGTGGTGGTCGGCGGCATCGTCATGGCGATGTTCCTCCCGATCTTCCAACTCGGCTCGGTTGCCGGCGGCATGGGTTGAGCGCACGCGCCCGGTCTGCGCCGGGAAGCACCGGAGCCACTTGACGCCAAGTGCTGGCGTCACGGGCGGCTTGGCAATTAACCGTGAAATTGGCGGAAGTCCGCTTGCCTGCCTTGACCGGCCCGGCACAGTGCCGAGCATCAACCCTCCATGCCCTCGCTGCTCATAGTCGACGATCTCGTCTCCATCCACGAGATGCTCGGCGCCGTCATCCAGCCCATCGGTTACGAGCTGGCGTTCGCCACGGATGGCGAGAAGGGCCTCGCGACCTACAAGGCCGGCAAGTTTGACGTTGTGCTGGCCGACATCGACATGAAGCCGATGGACGGCCTCACGCTCCTGCGCAACATCAAGGAGTTCGATACCAGCGCCGTGGTCATCATCATGACCGCCTATGCGAGCACGGAGAGCGCCATCCAGGCGCTGAAATTCGGCGCCTTCGACTACCTGCAAAAACCCTTTAAGGTCGACGAGCTGCTGCGCACCCTGAAACGGGCTCTCGAGTTCCGTCAGAGTGCGGTCGAACGCGAGGCCACCGCCACGACCTCCACGGTGAAGCTGGGCGACCTCGATTCACGGTTTCCGGGAGAGAGCGCCAAGATCAAGCGGGCGGTCGGGCAGTTGCGCAAGCTGGCCGCCGCCCAGACCCCCGTGTTGATCACCGGGGAGCGTGGCACCGGGCATGAGATTGCCGCCGAGCTGCTCCATTCGATGGGGCACGGACCCGACAAGCCCATGGTGCGCGTGGACTGCCGGCTGGCCGCGGACGACGCCGTGCGCACCGGCCTGCTCGGACGCAACGGCACGGGCGGCGAATGGGTGGCGCAGGCCAAGGGGGGTGTGCTCGTCCTCGAAAGCCCCGAGTGTCTCAATCCAGAGATGCAGGCCGAGCTGGTGTCCGTGTTGCGCAACAACCTCCAGAATTTCCGCCTCATCTGCACCACCGAGGCCGATTTGGAGCGGCTGGCCGACGAGGGCGCCTTCAACGAGGAGCTGTTCTACCGCGTGGCGCCCCTGCCGGTGCATCTGCCCCCGTTGCGGGAG
This sequence comes from uncultured Opitutaceae bacterium, assembly GCA_964565475.1. Taxonomy (GTDB): domain Bacteria; phylum Verrucomicrobiota; class Verrucomicrobiia; order Opitutales; family Opitutaceae; genus Didemnitutus. The sequence continues at coordinate 78,128 of CAZMFB010000011.1, forward strand.
CGCCCGGAGGACCTGCCGGCCCTGTTGCGGGACATCTGCACGCACACGACGAACCCGCAGTTCGACGTGAAGCAGATCGAGTTCACGCACGAGGCCATGGCCGTCCTCCGTGCCTACCAGTGGCCCGGCAACCTGGCGGAGCTGAACCAGGTCATCTCGCAGATCGCCACCACGACCACGATGCGCGTGATCGGCCCCGAACAGCTGCCCCTGCGCCTGCATGAACTGGACCGTTGGCCGAGGCTCGACGAGTATCTCGCCCGGCAGGAGAAGAGCTATTTTGCCCAGGTCCTGCACGCCTGTCAGGGCGACAAAAAGCGCGCGGCGATGGTGCTCGGCGTGGACGAAAAGCGGTTGGGCTAGCCGCGCGGGCCCCGGGCCCTTTTCCCGCTTGCGCGCCGGTGGGGCGACCCCAAGCCTCGCGCGCGCCTACGCCCATGCCCAAACGCACCGACCTTGAGTCCATCCTGATCATCGGCGCTGGACCCATCATCATCGGCCAGGCGTGCGAGTTCGACTACTCCGGCACGCAGGCCTGCAAGGCGCTCAAGGAGGAGGGCTACAAGGTCATCCTCGTGAACTCCAACCCGGCCACGATCATGACCGACCCGGAGTTCGCCGACGTCACCTACATCGAGCCGCTCACCGTCGAGATCCTGGAGAAGATCATCGAGAAGGAGCGGCCGTCCGCGCTGCTGCCCACCCTCGGTGGCCAGACCGCGCTCAACCTCTCGATGGAGCTGCACAAGCAGGGCATCCTGCAGCGCCACCAGGTCGAGATGATCGGCGCCAAGCCCGCCGCCATCGCCAAGGGGGAGGACCGCCAGCTCTTCAAGGAGGCCATGCTGCGCATCGGCCTCGACTGCGCCCGCTCCGGCGTCGTGCACACCCTTGAGGACGGGCGCGCGGTGGCCGAGAAAATCGGCACCTATCCGCTCATCATCCGCCCGAGTTTCACGCTGGGCGGCACCGGGGGTGGCATCGCTTACAACCGCGACGAGTTCGAGCAGATCGTCAAGGGTGGCCTCGAGGCCTCGCCCACCCACGAGGTGCTCGTCGAGGAATGCCTGCTCGGCTGGAAGGAATACGAGATGGAGGTGATGCGCGACCACAAGGACCAGTGCGTCGTCATCTGCTCCATCGAGAACTTCGATCCGATGGGCGTGCACACCGGCGATTCCATCACGGTGGCCCCGGCCCTCACCCTGACCGACAAGGAATACCAGGTGATGCGCGACGCGTCGTTCGCCGTCATCCGCGAGATCGGGGTCGAGACCGGCGGCTCCAACATCCAGTTCGCCGTCGATCCCGACACCGGCCGCATGGTGGTGATCGAGATGAACCCCCGGGTCTCGCGCTCCTCCGCGCTCGCATCGAAGGCCACCGGGTTCCCCATCGCCAAGATCGCGGCCAAGCTCGCCGTCGGCTACTCCCTCGACGAGCTGCGCAACGACATCACGCGCCTCACGCCCGCCAGCTTCGAGCCCACCATCGACTACGTGGTGACGAAGATCCCGCGCTTCGCGTTCGAGAAATTCCCCGGCGCCAACACCACGCTCACCTCCGCCATGAAGTCGGTCGGCGAGGCCATGGCCATCGGTCGCACCTTCAAGGAGTCCTTCCAGAAATGCCTCCGCTCGCTCGAGACCGGCGCGCGCGGCTGGGGCGGCGGCGGCAAATACGGCCACGACGAGGTGCCGGACGACGCCACGCTCCGCCAGAAGCTCGGCACGCCCAACGCCGAGCGGGTCTATTACCTCCGCTGGGCCTTTCTCGCCGGCCTGTCCCTCGATGAGATCTTCGACCTCACGAAGATCGACCGCTGGTTCCTGCACCAGTTGCGCGAGCTGCACGAGATGGAGCAGGACCTGAAGCAGCGCACGCCGGCCACCCTCGATGCCACGACCTTGCGCCGGGCCAAGCAGTTCGGCTTCTCCGACGCCCAGCTGGCGCACTTCCTCAAGACCGACTTCGACGCGATGCGCGCGCACCGCAAGCGGGCGGGCGTCCAGACCACCTACCGCCTCGTGGACACCTGTGCGGCGGAGTTCGAGGCCTTCACGCCCTACTACTATTCCAGCTACGGCGACGAGAACGAGATCCTGCCCTCGAAGAAGAAGAAGATCATGATCATCGGCGGCGGACCGAACCGCATCGGCCAGGGCATCGAGTTCGACTACTGCTGTGTGCACGCGTCGTTCGCCTTGCGCGAGGCCGGCTTCGAGACGGTGATGGTGAACTCCAACCCCGAGACGGTCTCGACCGATTACGACACCAGCGACCGGCTCTACTTCGAACCGCTCACGCTCGAGGATGTGCTCGAGATCTACGAGCAGGAGGGCTGCGTGGGGGCCATTGCGCAGTTCGGCGGCCAGACGCCGCTCAATCTCGCCAGCGCGCTGAAGGCCCGCGGGGTGAACATCATCGGCACCTCGCCCGAGAGCATCGACGCCGCCGAGGACCGCAAGCTCTTCGCCGCCGTGCTCGACCGGGTCGGCCTGAAGTCGCCGGCCAACCGCATCGCCATGTCCGAGCCCGAGGCGATCAAGTGCGCCGCCGAACTCGGCTACCCCGTGCTGGTGCGCCCGTCGTTTGTCCTGGGCGGACGCGGCATGTTCATCCTCTACAGCGAGGCCGAGCTGGCCGACGTGGTGCACCAGGTGTTCAGCGTCATGCCCGGCAAGCCCGTGCTCATCGACAAGTTCCTCGAGGACGCCATCGAGCTCGACGTGGATTGCATCAGCGACGGCGAGACGACGCTCGTCGGCGGCATGCTGGAGCACATCGAATACGCCGGCGTGCACTCCGGTGACGCGGCCATGGTCATGCCGCCGCACACCCTCACGCCCGCCATGCTCGACACCGTGCGGCAGGCCACCTACGCGTTGGCGAAGGCGCTCAAGGTCGTCGGGCTGATGAACGTGCAATACGCCGTGAAGGACCAGCAGCTCTACGTGCTCGAGGTGAACCCGCGCGCGTCGCGCACCGTGCCCTTCGTGGCCAAGGCCATCGGCGTCCCGCTGGCCAAGCTCGCCGCCCGCGTCATGGCCGGCGCCAAGCTGAAGGACCTCGGCTTCACGCGCGAGGTGCGCCCGAAGCACTGGTGCGTGAAGGAGGCCGTGTTCCCCTTCAACCGCTTCCCCGGCGCCGCCATCGTGCTCAGCCCCGAGATGCGCTCCACCGGCGAGGTCATGGGCATGGACGACGATCTCGGCATCGCGTTCGCCAAGACCCAGATGGCAGCCAAGCCCGCGCTGCCCACCTCCGGCCGTGCCTTCATCAGCGTGAAGGACACCGACAAGCCCCGCGTCGTCGAGCTCGCCCGCGGGCTCCTGGCCCAGGGATTCTCGATCTGCTCGACCTCCGGCACGGCCAAGCTGCTCCGCGAAAATGGCGTCGAGGTGCAGACGGTGTTCCGGCTCAACGAGGGCCGCCCGAACTGCGTGGACATGCTCAAGAACAGCGAGATCCAGCTCGTGGTGAACACCCCGCGCGGCATGATCCCGCGGCAGGACGAGAACGCCATCCGCGCCGCCGCCGTGGCCAACAACGTCGCCATCATGACGACCATCACCGGCGCTTTCGCCGCCCTCGAGGGCATCCGGGCCATGAAGCAGAAGCGCGTGGGCGTGCGGGCCTTGCAGCTTTATCGCGGCCACGTGACCCCGGCCTGAGCCGCGGACGCGTCTCCGGGGTTTACAGCGCCCCGGGAATTTGCCTTACACCTTCACCTTTCCGCCATGACTGACACGCCCGCCACCACCCCCAAGGACAACCCGACCCCGGCCGCAGCCGCACCCGCCCCGCTCGCGGGCGCCGCCGAGTTCGAGTTTCTGGTCCGCAGCTTCTGGGAGAAGAACCGCAATTTCGTCTACGGCGTCATCGTCGTCGCGCTGCTCGCAGTGCTCGGGCGCGAAGGCTGGCTGTATTACTCCGCCCAGCGCGAGCAGTCGGTGCAGGCCGAGTTCGCCCGCGCCGGCGACCAGGCGGACAAGCTCGCCGCCTTTGCCGCGGCCCACGGCGGGCACCGCCTCTCCGGCGTGGCCCTGCTGCGCCTGGCCGACAAGAAGTTCGAGGCCGCTGATTTCAAGGGAGCCGCCGAGCTCTATGGCAAGGCCGCGGCGGCCCTGCCCGCGGGGCTCACACAGTCCCGCGCCAAGCTGGGCGAGATCATGAGCCGCCTCGCCGGCGGCGACAAGGCCGGTGCCGAGACGTCGCTCAAGGCCTTCATGGCCGACGCCACGCAGCCCGCCACCATCCGCGCCGAGTCCGCCTACCACCTCGCCGAGGTCCAGGCCGATCTGGGCAAGAAGGACGAGGCGCTGAAATCCATCGAGGAAATCTCCAAGATCGAGCTGACCACCGAGTGGGCCCGCCGCGGCCTCGCCCTGCGGCTCGCCTTGGAGTCGCCGAAGCCCGCCACGGCCCCCGCGACCGGCACCACGCCGTTCACGCTCAAGCCGGGCAGCGAATAAGCACTCTCGGTTTTCCAAAGACAAAGCCCGCCAAACGGCGGGCTTTTTTGTCAGGCGAGGTTGCGTGTCCGGGCAGATTTGCGCCGAATCGCCAGCACACCCAGCAAGGCCACCGCACCGGCAATCGCGGCGTAAGTGGAAGGTTCGGGGATGGCAGTAGCTGTGATAGATAGATTATCAAGGCCGACAGTGTCCCTGCTTCCGCTTCCAGTGCTTGCAGCCAATGCAACTATCCGGAGCCATACATTAGATTGGTTTGATAACCCGGAAAGCCCACTGCTGAGAGTAATAGAAGTGGCGCCGAAAGAGCCGGGATCTGACCATGTCGTCAATGTGGTGAATGCTGTCGGCGACGCGCCAATCCCATAATCAATGGTCCAGACGGTCGAACGCGTCTGCACGCTCAGCATCAGCAAATCGATGTTTAGCGAAGTGAGATTCGCACCTGTTGAACTAAAATTAAAAACGAATGCAGCACCTGGATCACCGAAAGTGCCTCCTTGGCGAATACCCAACGCACGGTCTGATGCGGCACTTTGAGTGGCAACACTGGCACTTGAGCCAACTGAGGAAGAAGCAAGGTTCTTGAACGCACCACCTGTATCACCCCAACTGACGGTTGTGGTTGTGAACGATCCGCTGGTGCCAAGGGAGCTACTGGAAGCACCCGTTCGCACGGTCCAATCAGTTGGGAGTCCAGAGCCTAGCGAATTGAAATCTTGTATATAACCACTGGAGGTAATGGTGGTTTGGGCAACCAAACCCTGTAGTAGGCTTACCCAAAGAGAAGCCAGTGCTGCTACTCGCGATGTCGTCTTGTAACCCATATTGCAGCCATTTCATTCAGGCGTGAACGGTGAAAAGTGGCAAGATGAGTTTTGGTCGGGGCGGAGAGATTCGAACTCT